>JAAEPZ010000912.1 GCA_024231955.1 bacterium
CGGAGCCTCGCAAAGCGTTTCCGTTTTAAGATTCGCGAACCCGGGAGGGTTGCTCATGCGTCGACGGTCTGACGGCCTCGCGTCTCCGATCCTATGTGGTTTGCACATCTTGCGACGTATACGACGGCTGCGACGATGGCCCGATCGCCTATGCATTACGCTGCAGCCCTCTCAGCCCAACGCGCCAAAACCTTCTGATGCGCCCGCGTCACCACCTTGCGATACGCGCGATAGCTGATGCCCAATCGTTGCGCTATCTCCGACGCTGCTGGTCGTCGGCTCATCTTATCGGGCGTGCCAATGAACACCTCAGACCGGACATCAACCCTCGCCGCTTTCGCCATCAACGCGTTGAACTCAAGCTCGCTCAAGTCAACGAACAGCTCTCCCGTCTTGGCCAGGTGGACCAGCCGCAGTAGCTTGTCGTCGCTGTGGGGGCGATGCGAGGCCCAGTCAAAACTCACTGCAGATGGTAGCTCGCGCGTGAGCTGGCGTAGGTACGCCTCGACGATGGCGTCGACCTGGGTTCCTGTCTCTCGTGTCATTGGGGCTGGAGTATCGCTGAACGCGACTATAACCAATACCTATTGAGGCCCGACCTTTGCCCCCGTGTCAAGCACCATCATCTGTCCTCTTTTGTATTTTTTTTTCTTGACCTTTCATACACCACTCTGCTAAAAGTTTTCGCAGGAGATGAAACTATGGAAACTGTATCCCTGAGCTTCCGTATCGAGAAGGAATTGGCAGACGGTGTCGAGAGCTTTCGCGAGATATTTCATGACAAACTGGCTGCCAAGCATGGTGTAGCCGTGTCTAAAACGGATGCTATTGCGCGACTGTTGACGATCGGACTAAAGCACGCCGATGAGGCATGGGCGGACCTGTAATGGGAAAGCAACTGGCATTCATCAACGACCGCGGCGCAGTCCTGGCCCGGGTACGTAGACGCGCTCAAGCGGAGCCACCGATCGCCAGAGCAACCGATGGTGGTGGTAGTCACGCCGCGGCAGACAGGCTTACTCGTAGCGGCCGGCGCTGGACGCAATGCGGCCTGGTAATGGGGGCTGTTCATCGCTGGCCCGGCAAGACATCGCGCGAGCTGGCCGAGTTGATGGGCGCTGACCGTCACATGGTGGCTAAGCGGCTGGCAGACCTGCGCGCGGTGGGGCGTGTAGCAAACCCGGCTAGCAATATCCGCGAATACATCTGGGTCGCCACCGAGGAGATATCGCCCGAGCTGGCTGAGGTGTTTGAGCGCGCGGGGGGGGCCAATGTTCGGCGATGAAGACGCCTACTGGGACAACAAGATCCACGGGAGGAGAGAAGATGGAAGACCCCCGTTTTGGGAGGATAGCGAATTTGATCTCTGGGAACCTGCTCGCCCACGAAAAACAGATCCCGCAACACCGGATAAACCGAGCGGCGGCGGGACTGGCGCAGGGGATAGCGGCGCTGGACGGGCTACCTGAGTTGATCCAGATGGACATATTGCGCAACCTGGCTCAGGCGCTACCCGTTCTTGGCGAGGACGAAGACGAGCCGATCGCTATCCCCTCTCAGGCCGCCGCCCGCCGTTGGGGTCGAAATCGAGTGGGCTGGTAGATAATGGCGTGGCTTCGTGTAGACGCGTTGATCGGCGATGTTGAATGAGCTGGCTTTATTCGCGGGCGCTGGTGGAGGAATACTCGGCGGGGTACTCCTCGGCTGGCGAACCGTCTGCGCCGTCGAATACAACCCCTATGCTGCAAGCGTACTGGTGGCCCGACAGAACGACGGACACCTCGAACCCTTTCCCATCTGGGATGATGTCAAAACTTTCAGCGGTGGCCGATGGCGAGGAATTGTTGACGTCGTATCTGGGGGCTTTCCCTGCCAAGACATATCAGCAGCAGGGAAAGGCGCAGGTATCGACGGCGAGCGCAGTGGGCTCTGGGGAGAGATGGCGCGGATCATTCGCGAGGTACGACCCCGATACGCATTCGTGGAAAACTCACCAATGCTTACTTCTAGGGGGCTTGGAGTCGTTCTCGGGGACCTGGCCGAGATGGGGTTCAATGCGCGGTGGTGCGTGCTGGGAGCGAGACATGTTGGGGCCCCGCATCGACGAGACAGGATTTGGATACTCGCTAGCCACCCCAACCGCGAAAGCAAACCAATTAAGTCCATCAATGCAGAAGTGGCCGAGTTGCAAGGCGTGGCTACCGACGCCGGCAGCAAGCGGGGGCGGAACGATTCGTTCCGCCAGCCCGGGTGCAGCAATACGACCGACGCTGACAACCATGGCGCGAAAGGGACTATGGCCGACGCCGACGCGATCCGATCACATTCACAGTTTCTCAATCAATCCGCGAAAAAACAAACAACGCGGGGGGGACACGTTGGGCGAGCGAGTCCAAAAAATGGGCGGTGCTGGCAAGCTGAACCCGACGTGGGTCGAGTGGCTGATGGGGTGGCCTCTCGGGTGGACCGACTTAGGTGTCTTGGGAACGGGCAGGTTCCAGCAGTGGCTGCACTTGCATGGGAGATCCTGAATGGGTAGCTGGCTCCGAGTCAACGCATCCCGCCAGCGGCACCATCGGTTTGTTCGCGGTGGCTTCTGGTGCGGCGTGGTAGTCGAGGCCGCCTGGGAGATATCCAAGGACCAGGACCTGAGCGGTACGATCCCAGCGGGCTACTGGGAGGCCGAATACCTGGCAAGCTGGGTCAACCTCCTGCGCGATCCGTACGGCGTCAAGGACCCGCTGGACTGTATCCGCCACGGCATGCAGCGTGCCCAAGAGGTGGGGCTGGTGGACTACGACGGCGACAACTACGCCCTACACGATTGGGCACAATGGCAACCCGACAGCCGAAACGCGGCCAAGCAAAAACGTTACCGCGACCGTTCAGCGTTACGTAACGTTACCGTAACGCGGGGTAACGCAGAGCAACGGAGCGTAACGTTACCAAATGTTACCCGAGACGGGACGGACGGGACAGGACAGGACTTTCGCTCTGCGCGCGCATGCGATCCCAGCAGTAGCAGTACCGACAAGGCTACGGAACTAGACCAGGCATTAGCAGCTACCGAACACTGCAAGCGCTGCTTCCTACCGTTCAACCCGGACCTGGCAAACCCCGTTACATGGTCCCAGCTCAAGCCTGGATGGGCGCAAGCACTGCTGACACTGCGGGGGCGTGGGGCTAGCTGGAAGGGCGTCTACGAGACTGCCAGCTGGATAGAGGGCGATGGGCCCAAGGAGGGCGACAAGCCCGGTTGGGGGGGCTGGCAGGCTGTTGTGGTGGACGTGGGGGTGATGGTCGACAACTGGACCAAGATACGGGCCGCGATGCAACGCAAGCAGGCTACGCGCGCCAGCGTGGACGTGCAGGAGCTGGAGGGCGATGCGTGGACGGAAGGAGCGCCGGAGTGACAAGACTCGGAGCGATAAGCAGCATGATCGGCGACCTAACAACCGCCGTGCAGCAGCTGTTGCCCGATACCGACGCCGGCGAGGTGGCGATCGCGGTATTCCTGCAGTGGGCACCTGGGACAGCGGGCGTAGCCCCCGAGCTGCACGCGGAAGAACTGGCAAGGATGGTGATGTGGATACGTGAGACGGAAGGAGCGCCGGAGTGAAGAAGCTGGACAGCATCGAGTTTCACCCCATAGCCGAAATGTTCCCGATGATGTCGGACGGCGACATAGCCAAGCTGGCCACCAGGATTAAGACCAACGGGCTGCGCCATCCGATAGTGCTCTTTGAGGGGAAGATCCTCGACGGCCGCAACCGCTACCTGGCCTGTCAGCGGGCGGGAGTCGAACCGAGCTGGGCACAATGGGAACACTCGCACCGCGACGCCATCGAATTTGCATGGGACGAAAACGAGCCGCGCCGCCATCTGAATCCAGGTCAAAAGGCGGTCGCAGCTCGCAAGCGAGAACTGCTTCTAGAATCGGTTCGCCAGAAAGCAGAGGAGGTGCGGCAGGAAGCAAAAGGCCGCAAGGGGGGTAGACCACAAAAAAACAAGAACCTCCCGAAAAGAAAGAAGGAAAAACCTAGTCAAAGAATTGACGAGGTTTCCGACGCCAACACCCGCCGGTCCGACGCCCAACTGGCCCGCGCCGCGGGCACCAACCGAACCTACTACGAACAGGCGGGACAGCTCGTTAAAGATGCCCCGGTACTAGCCGAAGAGGTACTAGCCGGCAAAAAGACGCTGCCACAGGCGATGCGTGAGGTGAGCCCGTTGACAAAGAAGCAACATGCCTATTTTGAACGAGCAAAAAGGAAGGGGACTGTGACGCAGGTTTGCTCAATAGAGCCCCCGGTTAATCGGATTGGCGTTCAGCGGGCCAGGGCCATACTGAAAAAGAAGAGTGTGTATAGAGCACTAATTGGAGGCAAAATTACGTTTAACGAGGCCGCAAGAAAGGCGTGGGCGGGCGACACATCACCTAGGGCGATCAAGCTTGCGATGAACGGCCTTCGCAAACTGCTACTCGACGCGTGGGATTCGCGTGGGGAGATAGTGAACGTTGAGTTAGGAACGGAGCTCGCAGTTCTTGCGGGCGATATACGGAACATCTTAAACAACAACAGACCACACAGATTTTGAAGGAGACCACAATGGATTTTTCGATCGAAGACATCACACCGGAAAAGGCCGCAACCCTTTTGAAGTCGAACAACCGCAATCGCCATGTTCGACGAGCATCAGTACGAGGATACTGCGCGGAGATGATCGCCGGCAGGTGGCGCGTCACGCATCAGGCAATCGCCATTAACTCAGACGGCAGTCTGCTAGACGGACAACACCGGCTTCACGCAATCATAATGAGCGGGCTAACCATCCGAGCGTCTGTTTGCCGCAACGCTGATCCGCAAACGCTGTCATGCGTTGATACGCAGACGGAGCGGACCGGCGCCGACGCAGTTTACCTGGAGTGGGGCGCTAGTGACAAGAGGATCGCTCCGACACTGAAGGCAATGCTTCAGCTCTCCGGGACGAGGGCGCGGAACGGAAAGCTCTTCAACTCCAAGATGAGCTGGCTAGCAAGTCGCTATCTCGAGCACGCCAAGTGGGTTTGCAGGGCCGTTCCGCGATCAAAAACCAACTTGCACATTACGGCGCAGGTTCTCAGCGTGGTCGCCAGGGCCCGACGAACCGGCGAAGGCGAGGAGGTGTTGTTGAATTTCCTGGAGGTGTTGAAAACAGGAATGCACGGAAACGAGAAAGGGGCGCTTACGGCGGTAACCTTTCGGGATTGGCTAATCAGAGCGGCGGCGGTAACTCCGGCACCATCCCCACTTTGCCGGGCAAGAAGGGCGGCATTCGCCCTTCGCAAATACATCGACAACACCGACACCAGCCGCATCGCCGAGTTAAAGAACGACCCATGGCCACTGCTCGGCGACCAGCTCATTATCGGCGATTAGGCGCTGGTCCATGGTTGAACACATCTCCAAACCCCTCGACGCGTTCCAAGCGGCCATGAAAGCCGCGCAGATCGCCCATGAGCGCGCGCTACAAACCCCCGAGGGCCAGGCCGAGCTCGAGGCCCGCCAGCAGCGCGAGCGCGCCGAGGAGGCCGCCAAACGCCTCGCGGCGTATACCCGCCGGGGGATACCCGAGGCGATCGCCGAGGAGCTGATCGCGGGTAAAACGCACCGGGGGGACCCGCTACGGGTCACCGAGGCGCAGGAGATCACGGGCGCTGCGCTGGCCGCGGGACGCCGGATAGTCGTCCTCTGCGGCCAGCTCGGCACGGGCAAAACAACGATCGCCTGCCGGTGGCTCCACGCCCAGGAGGACGGCATGTTTATCGCGGCGCGCCACCTCGCCGCGCTCTCGCCGAGCTGGAGCGAGGACCGCCCGCAGCTGCTGGCGATCGAGTCAACACCCACGCTGGTGATCGACGAGCTAGGGCTGGAGGATGACGACGCGCGCAGCGCCAGCAGGATCTTGTCCGTGATTACTCAGAGGTTTGATCGCCGGCGGGTAACCATCTGCTGCGCGAATATCTCCTACAGCGCGTTTGCCAAGCGCTACGGCGCCCGTGCGGAGTCGAGAGTCTGGGAGGACGGGAAGTTTTTCGCGCCAAAAGAGGTGGTGCGCGTGGGGGAACAGAACCGACAGAGGAGGGGGAAGTGAACTACCTCGAATTCATCGCCGGCAAACTGAGCCACTCGCAGGCCGAGCCGATACCCCATAACGGGATCTGCAAGGTAATGTTTCCGTGGCAGGCTGAGCTTGTGGCCAAGGCCCTCGACGCTGGACGCTACGCGCTGTTTACTGACACCGGTACTGGCAAGACGATGATGCAGCTTGAGTGGGCTAGGCACGTCTCACGTATCGGCAGAGTGCTAATACTGGCGCCCCTTGCGGTAGCCGAGCAGACCAGCATGGCGGCTCGAGACGTGATGGGGATGGATGTTCCCTATCGGCGCGAGGACGACGGATCGCAAATCATCGTCACGAACTACGAGATGCTCGGCCACTTCGAGGCGTCGTTCGCCGGAGTAGTGCTCGACGAATCATCGATACTCAAAGCGTACGACGGCAAGACGCGGACGCAGATTATCGAGCGGTTCGGCACTACGCAACACAGGCTAGCCTGCACCGCTACGCCGGCTCCGAACGATCACATGGAGCTTGGCAACCACTCCGAGTTTCTGGGCCATAAGAGCCGGTCTGAGATGCTGTCAGAGTACTTTGTTCACGACGGATCAACTACTCAGCAATGGAGGATAAAGGGCCACGCGTCCGAGATATTCTGGAAGTGGATCTGTTCATGGGCTGCAATTATGAGCAGGCCGTCAGATATCGGCTACGACGACGAAGGATACGTGCTGCCGCCGCTCGTCTTCCACGAGCACCAGATACCCATAGACCACGTGGCCGCGCGGGATGCCGGTTTCCTTTTTGCGATGGACGCGAGAACGCTGTCTGAGCAGCGAGCTATCAGGCGCGGCACGCTGAAACAGCGCGTATCTCTGGCGACTGGTATCGTGACCGATACGACCGATCCCGTGATCGTGTGGTGTGAAATGAACGCGGAGGGCGACGCGCTAACGCGGGCCATCCCTGGAGCGGTGCAGATTAAAGGCAGTGACTCGTATTCAGTCAAGCACGATCGCCTGACCGCTTTTGGCCGAGGTGATATCCGAGTACTCGTGACCAAGCCATCGATCGCGGGTTTTGGGTTGAACTGGCAGCACTGCTCCACGGTGGTATTCGTCGGTGCGTCTCACTCGTTCGAGCAGACATACCAGGCGATTCGGCGCTGCTGGCGATTCGGACAGGATAAGCAGGTGGACGTGCATATCGTCAGAGCGGAGACGGAGACGGCGATCGTAGAGAACTACCAACGGAAGGAACGGGAGTTTGCGAAGCTGCGGTCTGAGATGATGCGGTTTGCTTCGAAAGCTCAAGCGCAGAGGCGCTGGATTGAATACAACCCGGATCGGGTAATGGAGATACCGCAATGGATAGTATGAGCAAAATGGACCGGTGCACGACTCATGAATTGCAGGAGTATGGGAAAACGAACGTAATCGATCAAGACATCACAGACGACTGGGCGATCTATCAAGGCGATTGCGTGTCAGTGGTCAAGGGGCTACCCGACGAGAGCGTCCACTACACTGTCTTTTCACCGCCGTTCGCATCGCTCTACACTTACAGCTCCAGCCCTCGCGACATGGGTAACTGTACCGACTATCAGACGTTCGCCGATCACTTCGGCTATCTGGTGGGCGACTTGCTCCGCGTGACCAAGCCCGGTCGACTGCTGTCATTCCATTGCATGCTGCTCCCGACGAGCAAGTCGCATCATGGGTATATCGGATTGCGGGATTTCAGAGGAGAGCTTATCCGGTCGTTTATCGATGCGGGCTGGATTTTTCACTCAGAGGTAGTTATCTGGAAGGATCCCGTTACCGCGATGCAGCGCACCAAGGCACTTGGCCTGCTCTATAAGCAGCTGCGCAAGGATAGTTGCATGTCTCGCCAGGCGATCCCTGACTATCTCATTACGATGCGAAAGCCCGGAGTAAACCCCGAACGGGTGGAGCACACCCCGAACGATTTCAGCCTAACCGACTGGCAGGAGTACGCCTCGCCGGTCTGGATGAATATCAACCCATCGGACACGCTGCAGTATCGTAGCGCGCGCGAGCACAAGGACGAGAGGCACATCTGCCCGCTGCAGCTGGAGGTGATCAGGCGCGCGCTCAAAATGTGGAGCAACCCCGGCGATACTGTTCTGAGTCCGTTTGCAGGGATCGGAAGCGAGGGGTTTTGCGCCGTGGAAGGTAAGCGGCGGTTTGTCGGGATCGAGCTGAAAGAGAGCTACTACAATCAGATGAAGAAGAACCTCGGATCCGTAAAGCAGCAGCAGGGAACGCTGATATGATCCGCATAACCCGACTAGAGGCCGAAATACTGCTCGCCATGCCAGAGCGCGGCTGGTTCCGCCCAGCAAAGCTATTCGGCGTGGTGGACAAGCGCCCGCACGTCCTCGGCGCTGCGCTGCTGTCGCTCCACAAAAAGGGGCTGCTGGAGCGCAAGTGGAGCCGGGCCGAGAGCTCTGCGCGCGTATCGTTCTATCGCCGGCCAGAAGCGGAGCGGAAGAGATGAGAGTCATTGTTTGCGGCGGCCGAGACTATCCGCACGACGGAACAGTGGCGCGGCTCCTGAACGCAATAGCCGATGTTCGCGAGATCCGCGAAGTAGTACACGGCGGCGCGCGCGGTGTAGACGAACAGGCAGGAGGATGGGCGTATACATGTACCGACCATGGCGAACGCGTCTACACGGCACAATGGGTAAAGCACGGCAAGGCGGCGGGGCCGATCCGTAACTCGGAGATGGCCAAGGCCGGGGCCGACCTCTGCATCGCTTTCCCCGGCGGGCGCGGGACGGCGGACATGGTGAGCAAGGCGCGGACCGCGGGGATCCCGGTACTAGATCTCCGGGCGGAGCGGAGGCGATGAACGACCGAGTAAGGGCCCTACTACTGGTGGCCGCGGACGCCGCAGAAGAGGGCGGCGAGGAACATCTCGCGCATGTTATTCGACGCCTGACATACGACGACGCCACGGGCGGCGCTGGCCCGTTCAAGGCGGTTGCGGGCTCGGCGAAAGACGCAATGAATAACTGGCTACTGTGCTCGTTTGGCTGCTCATCGATCGACAACCGCGATTGGTACGTCACAACCAACAACGTACATGCGTCAGACACGATCACGCTATCCGACGCCGTACCCTACGACCCTTCGGAGATGGCGCCGTTTCTCGCGGACAAGCTCAATGAGGAATGGCGCAAGTGGATCAACCAGCGGCAAACGAGGCTGCCACTATGATCACCTTCTTCACCCCCGGCGCCCCGATCGCCAAAGGCAACCACCGGATAAACCGTAGCGCGGGCCGTATCTACGACGCCGCCGGAGCGGCCCTGACGGCCTGGGAGAAGACGGTTTCCTATTGCGCCTCGATCGCGCCGCGTGACGGCTGGCGCATTGATCTCCCTGTGACGATGACCGTCGAGTTCTTGATACCTCGTGAGGTTATCCAGGGCAAGCCGGGCAAGCAGCGCAAGATCAGGCGCCAGGGGACGCTGCCCGGCAAGCGCGGGACTGGGGACCTGGACAAGCTGCTGAGAGCAATAGGCGACGCGCTGGAGGGCGTACTGCTCAACGACGACTCCCAGATCGTATCTATCACCGCCAGCAAGCGGTTTACCGTCGCTGGGGAGATACCAGGGGCGCAGGTAACGCTATTGCGCGCGCCGGGCGCTCAGGTGGCGCTATGAATAAAACAACAAAGGAGACGAAATGAACCAAGCAATCCAAAAAGCACAAGCCAACGCAGCTCAGGCGATGGAATCCGCCGCAGCGGAGCGACTGTCCGAGGGGCGGGCGCTGACTCAGACGCAGACGCAGTACACAACCGCTATCGCGGTGCAGAATCCGCGAGACAAAAAGGACGTGCTAGAGCGGGCGCTGGAGGAGGCCGAGCTGCTGGCCGAGCAGTTCTACTACAGCTGGACGACGAAAAACCGGGACGGGAGCCGTGGGGTCGTCGAGGGCATGGGGATCGAGGGCGCTATGGCGCTGGCGCGGGAGTACGGAAACTGTGTCACCGACGTGATCTCCGACGAGACGAAAACGCACTGGCATTTTCGCGCCACGTTCGTTGACCTGGAGACGGGGTTCACCTGCGCCCGCGAATTCAAACAGCGCAAGAAGGGCCAGGCGCGCGGCGGGCTGCCCGGGGCGCGTATGGAAGAGGGCGACTTTGCGATTGGCCAGAGCAAGGCCGTCCGCGGCGCGATCGACAAGGGGCTGCCAGCGTGGCTCAAGAAGAAGTGCCTCGCGCGGGCCAAGCAGGCGGCGGCGGCGGACATGGGAAGCGGTGACAAGATCAGCGCGCGGCAGAAGGTACAAGGGGCGTTCGCTCGCCACGGCGTGACGATCGAGCAGATAGAGGCCCGGTTCGGCGCGTTCGATACGCTGGCGGCCGAGGACATGGGGACGTTGCGCGGGATCCTCAGCAGCCTGAACGAGGGGCTAACCACTGCCGGGGCCGAGTTCGGGCAGGAGCCTCCGATGGTGGACCCGGAGACCGGGGAGGTGCGTGAGCCGGGGCAGGAGGGGTAGGGCAATGGAAGACGAATACCGCGTAATACTCGCCGAAACGATCTTGGACTGGTTAGAAGACGCCGCGCTGATCGATCTGTTTCCCGGATCGTGGGGCATCGACGAAACGAAAGACGCGATCAGCGGCGATGTATTCCTGAAGTTCAAGGCCAAAATCAAGGCGATGGAGGGGTAGCGATGAAAACAGAGTGTCCAGAGTGTGGCTGGTCCTGGTGGGCCGAGGTGCAGATAACCGATGATGGTGATTACTGGGTGGTATGGGATCACGAGTATGTCGTGGCCGACCCATCGCTGCCCGACCGCCCGGGTATTGGTAGCGCCTCCTGGCCACGGTATGCCACGGCGATCCACATCTGTCTCGGTTGCGGGCTGGTGGTGACATAGTGACCGACAGCGAGGCAATCGACTGCGCCTGCACAACCCTCACGGGCGAGGCCTGTTTAACTTGTCCGGACTGCGGCGGTGAGGGAGTCCTTCCCCTGCCTCCTTCGCCGCCGCTGGTCCGGGCCTCCTCTCTCGGTATGGCGCAGCACTGCCCGGGGATGCCAGCGCTGGGCGCACGGGTATCGAGGGCGCGCCAGGCCTGGGATCGAGGCGGGGCCACCGAGGCGATGCTGGGCGGCACGATCGCGCACGCCTTCCTGGAGTCCTGGATCTCTCTTGGCCCCAAGGTCGCCGATCGGTGGCTGGTAGACAACGCGCCGGAGATGAAGGACGAGCTCCGCAAGGTCCGCCAGTGGTTGCTTTCGGAGTGGTTCGATCCGCTCAGCTGGGACAGCCGCTACACCGAAGTGGAGCTGGCCAGCGCCGGTCTGGGCATCAACGGGCACGCCGATCTGATCTACATGGTCCGCGACGAGCCCGGGATCGCCGTCGTGGATTACAAGTACGGCCCCGGGCAAAAGTACTACCTCCCCCCGCTTGAACAAGACTGGCAGATGATGGCCTACGCCGTGCTAGCTTCGTTCGTCTGGGGCGGCCCTGTAACCGTCCTGCGCGTCCGACTATCCGATCGCGAGGTAGACGTGCTCGAGCTAGACGAGGGCCAGCTGGCGGCGTCCAGGGCCGTCCTGGAGGCCATCGCCGAACAGGTCCACGACGATCCAGAGAACAGGACCCCCGGCGCGCATTGCGACTCCTGCTTCTACCGCGACGCTTGCCCCGAGCGGTTGACGCTGATCAAACCCGTGGAGTCCGTCCTGGCGATCCCCCACGAGATCGAGACGCTGACAACCGGCCAGGCGCGATCCTGGGCGCTGGCACGCCGGGCGATCCGGGAACGGGCCGCGGAGCTGGACGAGGCGCTGGAGCGCCACATCAGGGCCGGCGGGATAGTCGAGGCGGACGGGCGGGCCCTGCGACTCAGTGAATGGTCCGCGGATAAGGTGATCAACCACCGGGCGGCGCTCCAGGAAGTGATCCAGCTCGCGGGCGGTCACTCGGAGCAAGCGCTGCGGACAAACAAGGGCGGGATGGACGCTGCGCTCAAGGCGGCCAACGTGGCGACTGAAACGCGCAACGCGATGATGGCCCGACTACGGGAAACCGGCGCGATCGTGTCTGAGCCCCGGTCTGCGATGAGATGGAGGAGAACATGAGTCAATGGACGAAGTGCCCGATCTGCGGGCGGTACGACTGGGGGCAATACCACATAAGCGGCGACAGCGTCGGATACTGGTTCCAATTCGTGCGCGAAAATGTGCCAAAACCAAGCTTCTACGCGCAATGGATGTGTTCGAGTCACTGGCCGGGGTCATCGACAGCATACTTTTTCGTCTGCCAGGGTTGCGGGCTGGTGGCAACGTGATCGCCTACCTCATCGGCGGCGGCGCTATCTTCCTCGCGCTCATCGGCGCTGTGATCTATGCCGTGGTCCGCAACCAGGACCGCGGGCTCATGGTGGTGGACGGCAAGCCGATCGCCTGGCACCGGGGGTCTATCCCGATCGCGATCTACGTCCATCAGGGGGTAGCCGCCGAATGGATGCAGACGCTGTTCGCCGTCGTCGGGGAGTTCGGGGTATTCATGCGCCCCGAGCGAACATGGGATGGTCTGCGCGTCGATCCCGCACCACGCGGGAGCATTATGTTTGAGCAAGCGCCGGTCCAGAACCCGTCCACGCACTTGAGACACCCCGACGGAGAGATCATCTCGGCCAACACCATGTTCCCACCAGCCGAGCGATTCGCCGCTGACCAGCGAAACAAGATCGTGCTTCACGAGCTGGGCCACGCCCTGGGGCTGGACCACGACGACAGCACTAGTTCGATCATGCACCCCCAGCTCAGCGACTGCGCCCAGGCGTTGACGGAGAGCGACCGCGAGCTGCTGCGGAGGCTGTACGGGTAATGTGTATCCGTTCCCCCCTCGGCGCCCGCTTCACCGACGATCGCCCAGCGCGCGGCAAACCCCACCGAGCGGCCGTGGAGCGGCGGTTGTTCCTCCGCGACTGGCGCGAAGCATGGGCCGAGGAGGTTCGGCGGGCGGGCTACTCCTGGCGCGAGCTTACGGAATGCTACCAGGGCGGGATCGAGTCAGAGACGAGGCGCAGATGACACTGCACCTCCGACCCTGCACGGTAAAGCGGGCCAAGCGATGGGTCTATGATCACCACCGCCACCTAAAGAAACTACAGGGCGCAATGTGGGCCGTCGCGGTTTACGACGGCGAAGAACTGGCGGGAGTTGCAGCGGTCGGTCACCCGGCGCGCAAACTGGCCGAACAGGGCAAGCTCTGCGTTCTCCGGGTTGCCGTTGCCGAGGGGGTTCCAAACGCTTGCTCAATGCTCCTGGGCGCCTGCTCTCGCGCGGCGCGAGCGATGGGAGCGACAGATCTCGTTACCTACACGTTACAAGACGAACCAGGTACAAGCCTACGAGCGGCCGGCTGGATTGATGGGGGGTTAACAGACGGCGGTGAATACGATCGACCCTCGCGCTACAGGCAGCCGGCGCTCTTTCCGGAACCAAAGCGGCGCTGGTGGGCCCCGTGGGGGGAGCGGGCGAAGCAATAAACGAGGAGGCGTAGATGAGCCATTCACTGGACGACCTAAAACCAGGCCACAAACTGATCATACAGGTGCCTCGCACCGGAGGCGACGAAACCATTTATGTCGGTGAATTCGTGGAGGCGACGCCGACGGAGATCATAATCCGCGCAGCGAGCTGGGTACGACACACCGGACGAAACCACGTATTTTACGGCGGCGTCCTCGACGATAGCGCCGAGGTGGAGCAGCGCAGGTGCGGGCGATCGTAGAACAGATGGAAAGGGATAAAATGATCAAGGCGACGAATGTACGGCAAGGAACGACAGGCGCGGGCGGATGGGACGTAGACGTCAGCGTGCGGGATCTGGACGGCGAGGTGACACTGCTACCGGCCCAGAGTGACGGACAGCCGAGCAGGTGGGGCGACGCGGACATGTGGGTCAGCGGCGATCTGCTCCGGCAACTGCGCCAGCGCGAGGACTGTCACGATCTACTGGACGAGATGGAAGCGGTCGCGGTGCGGGCGATCGAGGATAGCAGCATTGAGCCAGCCGAAGGCGAATAGGCCATGAGCCGCCTGATTGACAATCAGTAAACGAACGCCACCGCGTCAAACCCCCGGTGCCCGATCGCCCGCGCCACCTTCTGAGTCAGATCGAACGCCCCCCGAAAACTCCACCCGTCCCGCG
This sequence comes from bacterium, assembly GCA_024231955.1. GTDB lineage: Bacteria > Krumholzibacteriota > Krumholzibacteriia > JACNKJ01 > JACNKJ01 > JAAEPZ01. The sequence goes on from JAAEPZ010000912.1 coordinate 14,321, forward strand.
GCCCGCCGGGCTGCGACTGCCACCAGTAGCAAACGCCCCACCAGCGGATCTTCCGGGGCTTGAAGGTTTTGCCCCGGCTGGTCCAGTCCGCCGGTTGGCCGCTGACATCCCGACATTTGCGCCAGGCGCCGAACGGGCCCTGATCTCGAACGCTGGTCTGGACGCAGCGCTGCGTTCTCAGGTTGCACAGGACGCCCGTACGGCCGAGTAAACCGCGGGCTGCTATATGGGAGTCAGTCGCCAGGAACGCGCTGCCGTCGGCCTTGTGGCTACCGCTGTGTCCGTCCCCGGGGTGGTAGACGGTCGCCTTGCCGATTCGGATCTGGGGCCGGGCCGGAGTTGCCAACAGGGCTGTCAACAGGGCCAGCGCGAGGCTAGTCACGGCAGGGCCTCCAGACAACTTCGAGCTCCAACCCGTCGAACCACGCCGCCGGCACACCCGGCCCCGGGTCGCGCTTGCGGCGGTCGATCCACTGATGCGCCGTGATCGTGGTGATCGTCGGCGCCGCGGTACACATCAACCGGACGACGGCGCGGAGCTGGACCCGTTGGATGTCGGGCCGCTCAAGCGCGCTGGCGGGCCCTGGTAGCTCGATCCCGTAGCTGCGGCCATTGAGCCCGCCCTGGCCGCGGAACCGCGAGCCGCCCGCGTGCATCGCCTCATGCGCCAGTGAGACTTGCTGGTAGGGCGGGCCTTCCCAGCTGTCCCAGGAGACGTGCGCGGACACGTACCGATCGTCCGCCGGATCGTGGAGATAGCGCGCGACATGGGCGCCCAGCGCGCCAGAGTGGACGATTATCAGATCTACGTCGCCAGTAAGCGGCTGGCCCACGAATTTGGCATCCAGTCGCCGGAGCCCCGGCAGCCACTCCATGAGGGGAAGGTTAGCCACCAGCGCCCTCTAGCCACTCTTCGAGCGCCGCAGAGATCACGGGGTAGGCGTCCGGGTGGATAGACGCCGGGTTAGCAATCCACTCCTCGACCAGCCGAACCGATACAACGTGCGCGTTGCCGTCCGCGTCCATTACCACCATGTGAGGATCCGGACGGCGGGAGGCGAGATCGATGACGTTCATTGCTGTCAGGGGTAGGTGCTGAGGCGGTTTTTAGGCCTCGGGGGGGTAGTATTCGTCGAGGTCCGCGGCAGATTTGGCCTGGGACCAGATCTGATCGATCGCGTCGGGCTGGTGGCCCTCGGCGCGCAGCTGGCGGACCGCCTCGGCGAGGATCGATATCAGCGCTGTGACTAGCGGGGTCACTCGATCAGCCCGGCGCAGGCCCCCAGGATCGCGCCGCCCGCGGCCATGGCGATCCCGGACCACTTGGCGATCTCCGCCTGCGCCTTGACGCACCGATCGCGGTGTTTGCCTTCCGGCAGCGAGGCGCAGACCGCGGCAGTCAGCTGTTGAGCGCCTGGCACAGCGTAGCAGGCCGCCTTGTAGGTGTTCTCCGGTGACCACTTGGTTTCGCCCCCGACCGTGGTACAGGCCGAGCTCGAACCGATCGCGGCGACCAGGAGCAGTACCCAGAGCGCGCGGCCGCTGGGCAGGACCGGCAGCTTGAGTTTACCCGTCAACGTCGAGGCCCGGCCCGCGGCATGGACGATCGACAGGATCTCGATCGCCCCCATGATCAGCTTTTTCACCCCGGCGTACTGGCTGAAATGCGGGGTCAGCGCCTGCAACACCTGTAGCGCGGCATAGACTGCGGCGCAGATCGCGCCGATGATTTCATAGCTCATGACTTACCTCCTAGCAGCCAGATCAGCAGCGGGACGGTTGCGGACAGTAGCCCGATCACCGTGCCGAGCAGCAACCTGACCCGCTTGCGTTGTTTTTCGATCGCCCGATTCGCGGCCATCTCCTCGATCTCCCGGATCTTGATCTCGCCAGTGACCTCTTTTACCGCGTGCAGTTCCTCCGACCGCTGCTGCTCCCGTTTCTCGATCGTGTCGATGCGGCACCCTTGCGCATGCAACCCGCGCGCGTTGTTGGCGATCTCCGCGCGGCAGAGAGACATCTCGCCCTCGATGCGTTCGGTGCGATCGGCGATGACGGCCACCACCTTGCCCTGCTCGGCGAGCTGGCTGGAATGCTCATCAAACCGACCCTGCAGCCACTCGCGATCTACGCTGTTACCCCCCGCCACCGTCAGCTCTCGATCGCTAGCGGTTTGTTATCCGGCCCCATCCATAGCCCGGTCGCCGGATTGACGACGCAGCCCGGCGGGACGTCGCAGGCCTCCTCCAGCGCCATCATGGCGCCGCGGAGCTCGTGCTGCAGTCGGCTCACCTTGCGGTTGAGGGCGAACAGCGGGGATAGCTCCTCGCGCGTCGGCTGTCTCATGAGATCCCCACCTTGGCCAGGACCGCCGCCTTGAGCTGCGCCAGCGGCAGCGCGTTGACGTACCCTGCGAACGCGGACGCGTTGACCTGGACGCCGGCCTCTATGTCCTCGCCGTCAACGGACACGATCGCGTTGACGAAATAGTCCACGCCGTCAACGCTCACCTGGCGCCCGTCGACCGACACATGCGGCTTGCGAATCAACCGGATCTCGCGGAGGTCGTCCTTGGTCAGGTCGTCTTCTTCGTACGTTTTCTTGATTGGCAAGTTCTTCTCCTATGACGATGCGATGGCTGTTGAGCCAACCGCCAGGGATGCATTCCATTGAGAGTTTTCGTATACAGCTATGCATGGGCTACCCGTTGCGCCGTCGCTGCAATAGGCCATACATCCGTCGCTAACGCCGGAGCTCGGCGCGGTTGCCACTGTCATTGCCGGCAGGGCGACATGGAGCGGATACACCGCGAACACCGACGTGAAAGCGTCGCTGTCGTTGGTCCAGCCGAAATCATGGATCACGGAATCCTCGTTGATCGTGGACGTCGCGACGTTCCAGCACGAGACCATCGCCCGCTTCCCATCGTCCGGCGTCCGGCCCTCGCGCAAGAGCATCAACGGCACGTCCGCGGCGCTGTAAATCGTATCGCAGACACCGAGGCCCGTGGAGCGGTTGTTGTTCTGGATCATGGTGAACGAATTCGACGTCCCGCTGCGCAGGTAGGCCGCGGTGGCGACGTTCTCGATCGTCACAGATCCGTACGAGTTGAACTGAACGCACTCGCCCCACGATCCGGTATCCGTTCGATACTCAAACCACAACTGCGACGTCGGCGTGTTGCCGGAGACCGTCCGCAGGTACGCTCGGAATTGCATATCTCGAGAAACGGAATCGTTCGAGTCGTAGGCCGTCCCCCCCCAGATAAACGCAGGGGAGTACTGATCGTTGCCAGCACCGGTCACCGCAAGGGTGTCGTTGATCAGCTTGAACCCGACGGCGGTATCCTCGCTGATGTTCCAGCCGTACTCAGCCCCCATTGCCGGCATCTGCCGGTATGCTCCGAGTGATCCCATCTTACATCTCCGGGCTAGCGTGCATTTCGACCGTCAAGATCCCGTCGCCGCTGGTCGACTCGTAGCGGACGCGAAGATACTCCGCGTAGGTCGTGATGTCGTCCGTCGAGTTATGCGCCGAGCCGCTGGCGACTGCTCGCGATGAATGCGATGTCCAGCTGGCCTGATCTTGGGAGACCTCGAAATAGATCGTTCCGACGTGGGTCGTTGCCACCGTCGAGATCGCCTGGAGCGAGACTCGCGAGGCGCGCGGCAAAACCGCGTAAATCTCCGGGACAATATCCGACGCCATGTCACCGGCGCTCAGTAACGTTCCTTTGTCGTAGACGTGGCTCACTGCCATGATGTCCTCCTATGCATGATAGACCTCGGCGTAGACGCCGTAGATCTTCAGGTCTGTTGCAGCCGCTGTTATTTTCGCGTGGACGTCAACCTTGTTTGCGCTGGTCGTCAGGTCGGCGCCGTCGACCGATGGGTCTAGCGCGATGATGTCCGTATCAGTCCCGCCGTACCAGTCCAGCGCCCCGCCGCCCGTGATCGTGATCGTTGTATCGTCGCTCGGCCCGATGAACTGAACGTAGGCGTCGGCGTCCGAGGGCGTGGCGAGGACCCGGCAGATACAATCGATCGTCGTGTCGAGGCCGTAGCCTGCAGCGTAGACGTCGATCCAGCTGCCGGAGCTGCCGGCCGTCCGGGTCGTTTCCGACTGGTCGTAGATATTGACGTAGGTCGTGCTGTCGATCACTATGCACTTCCCGCCGTCGGATGAGCTCGACACGCCCGCCGTGTGATGGTCCATCACCACCGGGAGGTTGCCCGTGCGGAGCTTGTGCAGCTCGGAGCGGATAGACTCGCCGAGGTCTGCCAAAACCTTCCCGCCCTTGCGGGCCAGATTTGGGTTGACGTACAGGTGATCGTCCGTGTCGATCGTCTGTATCCAGTCCTCCTGCACCAGGACGGAGAGGATCACGAAATCGTTGAACGTCGAGAGGCCGTCTTCGATCTTGTCAAACCCGGTGGCGCCGCGGTTGACCCTGAACGAGGCGTATTGGACATCGCCCCACTGGTTGCGGGCGTTGACCGTTTTATTGTAGTAGGCGGTTCGGTTCTCGGCGGCGTAGAAATCCGCGCTGCCCCATTGTTGCGCGTAGCAGTTGCCAGCGCCGGAGTCGCGCGGCATGAAGACGACGTGGACGGTGTAATCCACGCCGCCGGGGGTTTTGTCGTAGTACTGCCAGCGACAGAGCGGGTCTTCTGACTCGGTATTGGCTACCTCGTTGAATTGCCAGGCCTGGCCAAATATTCGCTTTGGTTGCCGGCAAAGCATGTGATTCAGCGCGTGGGCCAGTCGGCGCATCACCTGGGCGCTGTTTCCCTGGCGGACCTGCGTACCGTCGTCGTCCTGCGTCCAGTTCTTCGCCACGGGGGTGAAGTCCAAGTTTTGCCAATGCGCGGCTACGGGTATCAGGCTCATGATTCAGGCTGCGCCGCTACGTAGTAGAGATCTGCGTCGTTGCCGTTGTCGTTGGCCACGGTCAGCAGCGGCCAGACGTAGCCCAGCGGATCGCGGAACGGGACCTCGATGGTGGCGGATTTCGTTTCTTTCGTGTCGCTGTCACAGACCAGCGTATCGCTTTCGTAGTTGCCGAGGTAGCTGGTATCCAGGACGGCGGGCCCACGATAGAGGCGATCGGAGATATAGAGCTTGTATGTGATGTTGGCGGCGCCGGTCGTGCGCTTGAACGTAATCCACCAGCGCAGGCGGACGAACTGGGACGCCATGAAGAACTTGCCAAGCGACGGAAGGATCACAGTCTCGGCGGTGGTCCCGGAGTCGGGCGAGTCAACGACTGGCCGAAAGTGCGCGTCAAACGCTTTGTGCCGCGCGACGTAGCAAGCGAAGTTGTTCATGTTCGCGGCGTTGTCCTGGACAAACCGGCAGGACAGCGGGTCGTACGCGGCGGTCTCCCAAGTGGTAACGGGGCGGTATTGCTGAGTCGTGAGGATTGCCATCAGCCGTATCTCTGATAGGTCCCGTCGCTGTTCTGCTCATCGTCGGTGTCGGCCTGGTAGGTGGCCTCGGTGTGCTGCGCTGATATTACCTCGTGGTGATCAGCGGTGAGGATCACGTATTCCAGCGTCGGGTCCCATGCTGCAGCAAGCGAGCTGCCGATCGTTAGGATTCCAGCGCCGTCGGCTTCGTACGCCTTGGTCACCTCTGCAGGCCCCCAGACAACCGCGGCGGCGGCGGGGTCTGCCGGCGTGCGCTCAATGATCGAAACGAAGTCGTCGGCGGCCCATGCTGCGGCGTCGTCGCTGTCGGTCCCTGACTCACCGAACGTGTGCGTGGTTGTATAGAGCATATAGCCGGCGTCCTGGTATCCGCCGTTGGCCTTTGACTTGTCCACCAGCGCGGCGGGGCCCCATGGATCGCCGTAGCTAGCAAACTGGACCAGCAGCAGCAGAGTCACGGTCCCGGCGTGTGTCGCATAATTCCAGGTACTGTTGATCGGGATCGCCTCGACGTCCGTGGACATGCTACCGGACCCCAGCGGATCGGGCACGTATGAAGACGTGAATCGCACTGCGACACCGACGGGAACGCGGTTGACCATGGCAGCCACCAGCGGGATCGACGGCAGGATATAGCCCGGCCGGATCAGTATCGTGGACTGAAACAGCGCGCCTCGCAGAACATCGTCAAGGCCGGCCTCCCAGGCGCCGGTGGCGATCCCGGGGTGTTCAATGGTCACCTCGCGAGTTTGGCCGAGATTGTCAATCGACGTGTCGTCCTGGACGGTGACACTGGGCCCAAACTTGCCCGTCCGCCAGTCGTAGCTGATCTTGCACTTGTAACTATTGACCACATGGTCGAACGTTTTTTCGGTTTTGGGCTTGAACTTTCGACCGGCCATGGCGTTGTCGTCGATCGTGACTGTGTTGTAATTCGGATTCAGAATATCCACGATCTTGAACTGGCCAGCGACCCAGGAAAGCGCCAGCCCCCAGAGTTTCGCCTCGCGCTGCAGGAGCTCCATGAACGATATTGGCTCATGGATCACCAGGCGCGGGCGCTCTGACAGCGGGTCTCCCATGATCAGCTTATCTGCGTTGAGAAACGAGGCATCGTTGACCAGATCGGACTGCATCCCGACGGAGATCTGGCGTGGTAGAACATCATAGTTGGCATGATTGAACGTGCTGGTCCCCGTCGACAGTAGGGCGTACAGCAGCTGCTGGTAGGGCCCACGATCTGGGGTGTTGCCCGTGCTTTTCCAGCACGGAACCCAAACGTTCTGCACCTTGACCTGCGGGTCATTGGCGTTCTGCGCCACGAAAGCGGTGTCCGTGTAGTCGCGGCCCGGGGAGTCTTGGTCGGTCGAAAGCGTCAGTGTGTTGGTGCTGATTGAGCTATAACGATCGAGGTAGTTGCCCTTGACCAGGTCGTGCCACTTCCCAACGCCCTCGACGTCCTTGACCATGATATGCGCGCGCGTGCCGGAAAAGTCTCCTTGTTCTGGCCAAAGCGCGGCGCCCCTTTTGACGTACAGTTTTGCTCCGTTGCTTGAAAGGGCGACGGGTTGGTACGCTTTCGCCGGCGGGTTTTTGAACGGGACGTCAACGTAATAACCCGCGCCAACGCTGGCGCCGGTTGCGTCCTCGGTATTCCAGGACCAGCGGCCGCGGCCGTCTTCCCATCCCAGCGACTTGAGGGCGTGGCAGAACGTGTCGTAGGTGAACAGGTTCAGCTTGACGGTGCGATCGAGATCACCGCCGCCAAGTAGTCCGTGGCTTATGCGGAAGTAGCAAGGGCTGGTGTCGCTGTCGCGGTTCAGTTCGATCGTGGTCCACTGCGTTTCACCACCGGAGATCTGCGACCAGGCCGTTTCTGCGAGTTCGTCCTGGATCTCCTTGATCAGGGTCTCCGTCGTATAGTGGCCGGCGTCCACCGTGATATCCTGCTTTGCCACAAGCTCTCCATTGCTTGTCTTGTATTCGTAGAATACAAACCGCCGCCCGTTGTCGCCCTGCAGGTTGATCCCGTCGAGGTAACTATACGGGAGGTTTGTTGCGATCTCGCGATCAAGGTCTGATACGATGTGCTTGGTCATCACCTGCCAAACGCAGCGCCCCGGGTCCCATGTGATGGACTCGGTGATTCGCCCGCACCACATCAGTTCCTCGTCGCCCTCGGCGTGCCAGGCGTTGGCCTCCTTGTCCCATGTCAGCAGGTAGAGCGCGACGCGGCGCCCTGCTAGATCGTACGGGACGGTCCCGACGGGGCGCGCGGTCTGAGGGTCCGTCGCTTGCGGGCGGGGGATCGTGGCGCCGTAGTTGCCAGCCCCAACGCAGGGGAAGCGACCCTTGACCGCGGGGTCCAGGTTGTCTCCGTCGGTCCCGGTGTAGGTGATCGTCTCCTGGCCGCAGTAGACGGTGCCGGTAGAGGCGCCCGTACTATCCTTGAGCGGTATCACTGTTGCGTCCGCGTCTATCTGCGCCAGCGGGGCCGCACCGTCGGCGATTCGCCAGGGCGTGTTGCTCTGGCTGTCCCACCGGCCCGGCGCGAACAGCTTTCCAAAATACGATGTGCCGTCTGATTCTTTCTCGTCGTACAGCTCGAACTTGATCCCGCTGGCCGCCATCTTCATTTCTTTAATGCTGAAGCTGTGCGACATCTCCACTGGCGGGGCCAGGCAGTAGTAGATATCGGTCCGATCGGTCCAACCGGCGAGCGCACCCCGGCTGGACTTCTCCGCGAAGTATGCGTCAATCCCGTCGATCTTCAGGATACAGATCGGATGGATTGCTGTCTGGGCTGCTAGGTCAGTTGCGACGGTCATTGGCGGAACGCCGGATGCTTTTCACAGTTCGGCCGGCGTCCTCATTACACGTATTTCATCAAGGGGATCTGGACTCCCCAGAGCCCGTTATATTCAGAGATTGACTCGGTTTCAGACCTGCCGGCCCAGTCGAGAAACGATCCTAGCTCCTCGAGGTCATCGTCGCCGAACATACAGGTTACATAGTCGTCGGTGTCCGCGTACGCCGTTCGGTCCAGCACGATTCGGAAACGGTTTCCCACCGCCGGCACGTCCAGCCACCACTGCTCGAAGTCCGCGTAGACCGTCCCCGTCGTTGGCGTCAAAACCTCGGCGACGGGTAACAGATCGTAGGCCACGCTTGCGTCGTAGACCGTCGACCCCGCGCGGCTGTACGTTTTCCCACCTGGCGCGCGCTGGACGATTGTAGAGGATCGCGCAGCGTAAAACGAAGCAGCGCTGGTGAGGTGTTTCGGGTAGAGCATGGGCATGGACGGCCGCCAGCAGTAGCGGGCCTCGTTGGTCGCGACGTAGCTCGTAGCGCCGGAGAGGTTGCCCGTGAACCCCAGCAGGTCCCGCAGCGCGGTGTCGGTCCAGACGACGGCCGTTGTGTTGCCATTGAAGTTCAGGGTCACCTTGCCCGTGACCAGCGAGTAGGTGACGGTCGAGCCCGCGATCTCGTCGGCGATCAGCGTCGTCATATGATCGACCAGCGCGCCGCCCTCTCCCGTGTAGCCCATCATGAAGTAGCTGTTCGGGGTCAACGCAATCGCATCAACCCCGCCGCCGTCGTCGACGGTGAAATCCTTGCTGTCCGCTGCGATATCGATCAGGCCGAGCCAGTGTTGATACGTCAAGGGGCTTTCCTGTATTCTTCAATGGACAGTTTCAGCGCCTCGCGCCACATGTACAGTGCCGCCGGATCGTCGGGAGTACTGCCGAACGTCGCCTTGACCACCATCGGGGGCAGGTCTCGCGACGAGCTCCCAGAGTAGGACTGGCGATAACTGGACGATCCGGTAGAGCCTCGACCCCGACTGGCGCCGCGACCAGCGGCCATGCCAGATCCGCCACCAGCGGCCGATCCGCCACCCAGCGCAACACCACCGACACCAGCGGCGACTGCCACGGCGCCGAACTTCAGAGCGGCCAGGAAGTGCTTCGCGGCAATCGGAGCGCCGGTCCCCCATGTGCTGGCCAATACGCCTATGCCCTCGGCGACGTGCCAGATCGCCTTGACCGCGGCTTGTCGCCCCATCCCCAGAAGAGAATCCGCCAGCGCCTTTTTGACAGCCGCGCCGATGTTCTCGCCTGCGACGATGGACGCAACCATGGCGTCGTACGTTGCGCCGGTGAATTCCGCCAGCCCGCCGCGGGCCATGTTGACCATTGCGGCGTCGGCCTCCATTGTGATGAGACGGAGATTGGCCATCTCGCCGGTCTGCCGGCTGATACTTTCGGTGAGCGTGTCCCAGTTCGCGGACGCCGCGGACAGGTCCTGCCCCTGCATTCCTTCCTCGCCGGCGGTCTCACCGAACGCTCCAGCACCAAGGCGCTCCAGGTCGTACGCGGCGCCTCCAATGGAATCGCGGTGGCCCTCTGTAACCGTGCGACCCCTGCCGCCGCCCCGGCCCATGCCAGAGTACGCCGTTCGCTGCGACCCGGCGGCCAATGCGCGGCCCTTTGCGATTCGGTCGGCGTTTTTGAGCTCTATCTGCAGCCTGCGCTCCGCCGCCGACTCAGCGCGCCTGACAGTGTTAGCGCTGAATTGGGCGTCGAGCCGCTCTTTCTCCTTGTGCAGTTCGTGGTAGGACTTGCGAGCCAAGCTGTATATATCAGCGAGCGAAATCTGACCGCTGACCCCGCCGGCCCCCTTGTAGCCGGCCGCAACTTTGGAAAAGAAGCCGCTGGCCGCCCCCTTCGACAACATGGCCTGCACTGCGCGGCGGCGATCGGAAACGGCTATCTGCTCCCCCCGGCCCTGTTCCCCCAGCAATGGGAGTCCCTCGGTGATTTCGCGCGCAGCGGCGGTTATCCGCTTTAGTGCGCCCGTGAATGCATTGGACTGCAGGATCGCCGTACCGAGCTGGCCCACCAGCGAGGTGAAGGTATTCTTGAGCTGGTCAATCCGCTCGTTGGTATTCTCCGCTTCGATCCGCTGGTCTCCGAACCGCTCGGTAATCAGCTGCACGGCTTTGGCCGTCTTGACGTGAGCCCGTCCCAGCAGGTCAACGTTAATCCCTAGTTCCTTCAGCGCGCGGCTGTTGCCCTTCTTGATCGTGTCCGATACCAGCCTCAGCGAGGTGGCGAAGTCCGTCTTGTTGATGCGCGTCAGATGGATCGTGGCCTTTGCCACCGCCTGAAGCTGTTTCTCGTTCAGCTGAAACTCGCCGGTGGTTAGACGCGTCCGTGCCTTCGCTAGTGAGAGGTCATCGATCAGCCCCTGCGTTGCGCTGCGCATCCCGCCGATCGCGTTGTTCGCCTTGCCGATCCAGTCTTCATAGTCGAGGCCGATGCGGACAACGGCGCCCATGGATTCGGCCAGCTTGTTAAACCCCTGCGTTGCGAGGTTGCCAACGGCAACGGACATCGCGCCCGTGGCCTTGCCTACGGACGCCTCAAGATCTTTGGTTGCCTTGGCGAACTGCTTGTCATCCAGTTCCCACTGGCTGGAGATCTTTTTAGTCTTATACGTCAACTGACCTTGCCTCGTAGGCTATTCAGCAGCGCGCCGGTCCAAACAAGGGCCGGTTTGCCGCGACCGACGTCCCGATCCTTGCGGCGCTGCGTGGATGGTTTGACCGGCTTAATCCTTCCGCCGCCGCCGTATCCCCGGCGGACATGCGCCTTGATCGCGGCGACCATGAACTGCGCCACCTTGAGGGCGTGCCGGTTCAGCGGTTGACGTGCGCCGCTGGCGATCACGTTGTTTACGGCGGTTGTCCAATGCCTCAGCCCTTGTCGTATCTCGCCCCGGGTCATGCTTATGGCGTCCCGGCCCTCGGCCGCCTGGCGATCTAGGATCTCCGCGTTCTCCTCGGCCGTTCGGCCTGCGCTGGAGGTGTGTTCTACGTACGCCGTGGATGGTTTGACCGCTGCAAATCGCTTTGCATCGCGGCGCCAGGCGCGCGTGTTTGTCTTGAATTTAGAGGCCATCAGTCGTCCGGGATCTGTTCCGCTTCCCAGTAGTTGGACCAGCCGCGGCGCTCAGACAGCGCGACGCGGAGGTAATACAGATAGGCGGCGGGGAGGTGCCAGGACAGGCCGAGCCTGCCGGCCTCGTAGTCGTCGAGGTCCTCAAGGATCGAGATAACGAACGGCGACCGGCGGTAATACTGCGGACAGGTCCGGGTCCATGGCTGTCGGGGCCCAGCGTCGCGGTCACGGCCCCGGGGGAATGTGGTTGATGCCTCGCCAGCATATCCCGGCCCGCCGGCGTCGGGTGTCCAGGGGATCCCCCAGGATACGCCGCAACCGAACCGCTTGCGGGTGGAGTCGTTGCAAAACCTGCACTGCTGGGGGAAGTCCTGGACGTCAAAATGCTTGCCTACTCGTCTGGGTCTGGAGGCCCAGACTGCGGCTCGGATCGCCCCGATAAAGGGAGTTGAGCCTCCGACAGGTTGAGGATCGTACGACACAGCCCCAGCAGAACGATCGACGGCAGGTTGACGTCATCTAGCCACTTCTCGGTGACCATCTCGCCAAACTCTCCGTTCTGTTTTCGCTCCGGTTGCGCCACCGGCAACACCTCGCCGTCGGCGTTCATGAGGTTGAATTCGGAATGGCCTAGCAGCCCGGATCGAACAACCCACGTCGCGGTCTGCCGCACGCTCAAGCCCTCGATCGCGTCCTTCTGCCGACGGGTCAATGATCGCACCTTGAAGGTAGACCACTGTTCGCCCCCCTTGGCCGTCAGATGCTTCAGGTCGTAGTAGCTTTCGATATACTTGGCAGGGTCGCTGCGATCGAGATCGACGGCGGGATCTGCCCACCAGCCGCCCTCGTCCAGCTCTTGAACCAGTACTACGTGGCGTGGCGCTATTACTCGTCTTCCTAGCATTGTCCGTGTCTCCTTCAGTGAAAGCGGGTTGCTCGCGGCGCCAGGAAGGAGACAACCATACTGACGCTGCGGGCAACCCTGGGCGACTATAGAAACGCGATAGTCATCGGCGAATCTTCCATGTAATCCTGCTCGCTGGCGAGGCTGGTAGCGTTGCCAGCGGCGCCCTCCAGCACCAGCTGCTGGGCGACGTTGCCGTCCAGCTCCGCGCGGGAGGGGTAGCTCATGAGCCGAGCCCGCTGGAAATAGATCGACACCGTGCCGCCGGAGGTGTTCCCGAGCTGGTAGAGGCAGGCCTTGTCCGTTCCCGATTGCCAGTCCGTTACGAGCCCCGGCATGTCACCCCAGTAGCGGGTGATACTGATCGTGGGGCCGTCCGCGCTGCGTTGCTTCTTCCAGCCCCCGATCGCGTTGCTGCTGTTGGGATCGCGAATCGGGACCAGCGCCATGTTCGGGTTGATCTCGACGTTCCCGCCCTGGACGGTGGCGCGGGTCGTCGTTCCGGTATCCTGCAGGGTCAGCGATCCCTGGTGCTGGTCGCCGACGGGATCGTCACCGCTGGCCGCTACGGTGTGCTGGAAGCTGGCCTGGTCCGCGTAGTTCTCTCCTCGCCAGTTTGCAGGCTGAAACGTGAACTCAACGTAAGGCGCCTCGCCCTCGCCGAGCCCGCCGAGCGTAAACGTCCCGCTGCAACCGATCATGTTGAACTGGTCGGGGTCGTCCGTTGCACCCGTTCCCGCGTATCCGCCGATGACGATGAAGTCGAAGTATCTCTGCGGAAGGGTCGGGTCAAAGTAAGCGACGTGGCCGTACTTGACGACATCGCTGGTGGACGGCGATCCGGGTAGCGCCAGCTCGAGATCGTACGCGTCCGCGCTCGTGTCGGCGTCCTCAATGATTCCGACTCGCCCGTCGCCCCCACTGTCAGCAAGCGCGCCGAACAGGGCGTGTTGCCCGTTGTACGAGGCGTGGCCGGTCAGTTTGATGTCGGTCGTGGTGCAGCTGCCTTCTGCGGCGTCGCTCATCTTGGTCGGCGTGAACAGTCCGCCCATTACGCCACCGAGCAGAGTCGCCACGGCGGGCGCGGTCTGGTCTGATGCGCCGCCCTCAAGCCACATCCGGAACGAAAACGAACCACCGCGGACAGTTCTGATGTTCGCCTCGCGGCCGTATGGGTTGGTCTGAGTCGACGGATCTTTTACCGACTCGTCGGTCAGTCCGCTGGTGTTCAGTTCCTGGACGCGGATCTTGGTTGCGTTGTCCCATGCCGACTGGTCTGCGGCGGTGAAGCTCGCCGTCCTGGTCGTCGACTTGTCGAGGTAGCGGACTTCATACTCCGAAAAACTGCCGATGGTCATTATTCAGACTCCCGTATTTTTGTCCTGAGCTGGATAACCAGTATCCAAACGTCTGGATCTTCCTTGTCCAGCTCGGTTGCTTCTGCTCTGCGATAGTGCATGCCGATGTCGTCGGTGGTGTTGTCGGCGTCGTAGCCCTTCCATGAGCCCGACGCGCGCAGCGCTTTCAGTAGTTGGTGACGGTCCTGCAGGATCGCGTCGGTCAGCGTTTGATGCGTCGATTCCGTGGGGTAAAAAACCTGCAGGGACCATGTATGCCAGGCCTCGCGCAGATCGATGTTGGTTGCGCTGGCGTCCTCGGTCGTGTCGTCGTAGTCGATGAAAAACTTGCGAAACCAGCCGCTGCTTTTCTTGGCGTCCGCCTTGAACGGATCGAACTCCACGAACTTGCGCGTGGCCTGGACCGTGGGCGTGATGCCCTCAATCTTCCAGACGGCGTTCTGCCGGCAGCGATGTATGCTAGTCGCCATCGGTCTCCGCGGCCAGAATCCGTGTGCAGAGCCTCAGCGCCGCCAGCGCGACAGTCATTACCTCCTGGAGGTCGTCGCGCTCAGCGTCCAGTTTTTCCTCAATGCGCTCGAGGATTCCGCGCAGCTCCGCCACCTCGGCGTCGGGCGTGTAGGTGATGGTTGTTGCGGGCGGCGGGTTCCACGGGTTGGACGGCTCGCCTATTGCGTAGTAAGCGGTGATTGGATAATCACCAATGGAATACATTGTTACCATTGCTCTACCTCATAAAGTCCATACGCTTGGGCTGCTGCTCGCTCGCGTCGCGGTTGTCGTCGTCGTCCTCGTCCATCCAGTCCAGCGAGCTGAGTGCCGCGGCCGCTTTGTTGGCTGCGCGCTGTTCGAGTTTTTCCAGGGCGTCGAGCGGGTCAATGCCCTTGAGGACATCGATCCCGTTCTGGCTGCAGATCAGATCGAATTCGGCCAGCGCCCATCCCTCGACGTCTGACGGGCTCTTGAGCAATCCCGGCCGCCAGAGGTCCTTGTGAGATCGAATACCCTGGAGCACTCCGTCCTCCCAAGCGGCCTCGCGGTAGTCCTGGTAGTCGTCGCCGCGAGTCTCGGCGTGCTGCTGACTCATGATGTCCGCGCGCCTCTTCTTCACGAACTCGACGCTGAGCGGGTTGGTCAGCGGGACCAGCACCACGTCAAAGGGAACGTCGGTGGTATAGCTAACGCTATCGATCGTGTAGGTCGCCCGGGCGCGATACATCTCGCCGAGTGTCGCGGTCTCCGTCGCCGACAGCGTGCGATAGAAGCCGGTTCCGAGAAACGTCGAGGTTGCGGCGTGCGCGTGCTCCAGCGGCTCGTCGGTCTCAACCACTTTGGTCGATGCGTTGATCGATCGGACGCGAACCCATTCCGTTTGGCTGAGGGTGTTCGTGATCAGGTACGAGCGCCGGATCTCCAGACCGGTGACGGCCGTCAGGGTAACCTCCCGATCGCCCTCGCTGGCGTTGCCGCTCAACGTGGTGTTGACCGTATCCTGCGTTACGCTGGTGGTTGCGGCCGCGGTTAGCGTTGAGTCGCTACCGTTGCGCTGCAGTAAGGTGACAGAGGGCGTGGATGATGGGCGGCCCTGCTGAGGGTTCCACCAGATGACCTCGGTTGAGCTGGCCTTCAGTAGTTCAGGTCGTGCCACTTCTTGCTTCCTCGGTGTATCGTATTGGCGGTCTGCGACTATGCATGTCGTCGATCTCTGGCGACGAACCCGCGCCGGCGTACGCCTCGCGCATCAGCTTCGTGAACCAGTCGCGAGACCAGAGCGGCTCACCGTCGGGCCGCCAGCTCTGCGGAATGAACAGGCCCTTTTTCGTTTTCTCGTCGATGATGTCCTCGTGAACAACGATCAGGCGTGCGACATCGCGCAGGACGTGCTTTGTCTCGTCGTCGGTGACCAGATCTTCCGGCTCAAGCTGTTCTGCGAACCATCGGACCGAATCGTCCATGAACGGGTAGACAGCGGTCATGCCGTGCGCCTCGATCATGGCGGTTTCAAGCTCCAGTAGGGCGGGGAGGGTGGTCTGGCGCTCATACTCGGCCGCGGCGGTTACTAGATGCCAATCGCCGACGTCTTCGAACGCGTCGCCGTACAGCGCGGACAGTAGTTTTTCTCGGGGCCCGATCAGCTTGCCGACTAACGGCAGATACTCCTCAAGTTTCGGATCGCCCTGCAGCCTCTGCAGCCAGTGCAGGATCTTGTATCGCGCGTAACCGCCGAAATATTCGTCGGCGCCCTCCCCGGTGAAGCAGGCGTCGCAACCGTCCTTCGCCGCCTGCTTCGCTGCGAACCACTGGCAGACCTGGCTCCAAGTTCCGTCCGGGCCGCAGTAGCTGGCGATCGCCGGCAGCTCGGCCAGCATCTCCTCGCGGGTGAAGGTGACGGTGTGCATTTCGGGGCTCAGGAAGCCGGCGGCGCGGCGCGCGGCGGCGGAATTGTCCTCTTCTGGCCAGGACACGCAGTACAGGTGATCGAACTCCCCGATCGCCTGCAGGATCGCGCTGTCAAGCCCGCCGCTCAGAAACAGCGCGGGCTGATCGTATTGCGCCTTGCGACCGAGGACCGCGGCCCCCAGCAGCGTTTCTAGGCGCGATGCCTTTTTGCTGTGGTGTGTCATCGTCGTGTCTCCTTCAGATGAACCATTTACAGGTGTGATCGTTCGCAACGAACGCTTCGTAGAGCTCGTTATGTGGCGCGTACGTGCAGCGCGGGCAGTCGTCCAGGTTGACCAGCGACATCGCCCGCCAGTGCGCTGCATTGCCCCAGAGCTTCGGGATATCGTCCGGGTGTTCCCATGTGCCCAGCGTGGTGCGGGAGTCGCCTCGACGGTCGCAGCAGAGGCCGATGGTGTTGTCGGGTTGAATAACGCAGGTCATCCCCATGGCGCGGCACTTGTCGAATCGGTTCGAGATCCCCCAGGCGTCGGAAAACTTGCTGGTCGTCGCCTGAATAAACCCGTTGTCGTCGCAGCTCTCGAGGGTTGCCAGCAGCTCGGAGGCCCGTGTCACCTGCGGGACCGTGAACGGTGACGATACCCGGCCGGCCTGGACGTCGACCCATGTTCGGCCAGCAGGGCGGGCATGAAAGTAGTTGCAACCGATCGAGCGAGCGGCGCTGGCGGCCTCGGGGATATCCTCGATGTTGTCCGGGTGGACCAAGTACTTGTATGTGATCTCCAGCGCGGGCCAGCGGGCGCGCAGCTGGCGCATGTTCTCGGTCACCGCCCCGTACTGGTCCCGGCGCTTGAGGTCCTCGTACGTCCTGGAGCTGCCGGCATCAACGCTGACCCCGACCCAGCGACAGCAGCCCAGCGCGTCCATGTGGCGATCGATCAAGGTGCCGTTGGTAACGACGCCTATCTCTAGCCCCTCGGCGTGCAGGCCCTCCAGCAGCGTTGAGATCCGCGGGTGGAGCAACGGCTCACCGCCGCCAGCGACGCAGACGGCCTTGACCCCCCAGCGGCGAAGCATGGCGGGGAGGGCGACGATCGCGGCGGCCGAGTAGCGGACGCCCTTCTCGGTCTGCTCCTCGCTGTTACACCAACGGCAAACGAGGTTGCATGCTGCAGCGGGATCGAGAGTCACCAGGACAGGCGGCGGGATCTCGCCTCGCTCCATGGCGGACCAGTGGGGGAGGTGGTAGGCCACCTTGCGGCCGTCAAACGGAGTGGGTATCCGGTCACCCTGCATTGATCACCACGCAAAAATTAGCCTCAGCTGAGGCTGCCTGTAGCGTCGCGTGTGGCGAGATGGCCAACGCCGCGTTGCTGCTCCATGTGCGATAGTCCATGCTGTCTAGCAGCGCGGACAGCTCGTCTGGTGTGTATTCTCTGAGGTGGTACGGGTTGGCGCAGCGCGAGATCAGATAGTTGGGGGTGGTGATCGCAACTCCCTTGCGCGCGATCCGCAGCAGCGAGGACAGAAACGCCCGATCATCCTCGGCGTGCTCGATCACGTCCAGGGCAATGGCCCAATCGTAGCCGTCCGATGCGATGTCATCTACGGTGCACGGGCTGACGCGCAGCGATACCGGCGCGATGTCAATCCCCATAACGCTGGTCACCCCCGGGCCACGGCGTAGAATATCCAGTCCATACCCAGTCCCCGATCCAACATCTAAGACGGTCCCGGCGATCTGGCCCGCCAGAAACTCGTACCAGTGGCGCTGGCCAGCGCCGGCGTGTTTCAGGCGGTCCCCTGGCGGTAGCCGGTGGAGGTGTTGCGCCTGTTGGGCGTTGGCGGGGCTCATGCCGTCGCCTCGACGTTCAGGCTCAGCAGTAGGCCGTCAAAGTCCATGTGCGGGTAGTAGCTGCGGGATCGATCGTCGATGTCAGCGTGCTCCGTCTCGCGCCAGTCGTAGCGGCGAATGTCCTTGAACCCGGCGGCCTCAAGCTCGCGCTTCAAGGTGTCAAACGTGAACGTGACGTAATGGATGTTCTCGGGGTAGTCCTGGCGCCCGTGCAGCATGCCCTGGACGAAATCGATCTGGCCGTCGAGGATCAAGCGGGCCATGGCCTCGCCGTCGGGGACTGCGACGCGGAGGGTCCCGCCGGGGGTGAGTATCCGGTGAATCTGCCCAAGGAACGCGGTGCGTGATACTGGGATATTGCAGCCGCACGTTGGGCAGTCCAGCGCAGCGTCGGTGGTGTGCTCGAGCACATGGGATGCATAAACAACGTCGGCCGCGTCGCAGACCTGCCAGATCGACGTATGATCCACATGGTCGAACTTTCGTTCATCAACGTGAATCCAGCCCGGAATGTAGACCTCCCCGCAGCCAACGTGGAGCTTCAACGGCCCCCCAAGATCTGCGGCATGAAATCCGCGTACAGCTGCGCGTAGACGCTATCCGTCGTCCGATCGTTCTGGTGTCGCACCACGGCGTTGTACGCGTTGGCCATGATGTCAGCACAGCGCGGCGGGTCGGCCTTCAGCTCGATCACCTTGGCGCGGAGGTCTGCCGTCGTCCCATCGAATCCGACGTAGTGCGTACCGTCTTCGAACCCGGCCCCGGCCAGCTCGCCGTGCGGATCGTGGATGATCTGTATAACGCCGGTCGCCCAGAGATCGATCAGGCGCCCGTTGAAGATCGAGGATACCTGCGGATTGACGCCGCAGAGTGACTGGCTGTATTTCTGGGCGATGTCGTAACAGTTGCGATGGTCGCCCCCAAGGAAACCGTCCCGCATGTCCTGGCCGTAGAATTGAGTTAGCAGTCCGGACCAGTCTGCGTGATTCAGCGCCTCGCAAAATCGGCCGCGCCAGAACTTCGAGCCGCACCAGCTCCAGCTGGCGCCGATGAATACCAGATCGACGGGCGGGGGATAGACGTTCTCCAGGGTCTTCCGGATCTTCTCCTGCAGATCAAAGTAAAGCTCGTCCAGTTCGCGCAGGAGGGTCCCTGACTCGTTCTGCGCTTTCCAGTAGAACTTCATGTCTGGGTTGATCTCGCGGTACTTGTCCTCAACGGTGGCGCCGGTATCGAAGTCCCAGATCCGCATTTGGTGAAACAGCGCGTCGAAGTACTGGGCCACGGGAAAGGTCTTGACGTCGCTTGAGCCCGGGCAGTCGTCGGCGAACGGGAGAATCGCGAGGTTGAACAGCGAGGGGATCGCCTCAGCGACCTGGGGCCAGCAATTGACGGCGTGGTCCCAGTAAATCACGCTGCAGCCCTCACCGTATTTCTCGAGGTCTGCTCGTAGGTTGTCCAGCACCTGGGCCGGTGGGACCTTGGTATTGTCGATCGTTGGGTATGAGCTCCGCGGAGCTGGCGCCCCGGGGCCGGCGAACGGGGCGTAACCGGCGTCCGCGAAGCACTTGTACGCGGGGAGGAACTTGGAGCGGACCTTGATCGTCACGTCCTCGGCGACGTAGATCTCCATCTTCTCCCGCGCCAGGACATCGGTGAAGTCGCGGTTTGACGTGATCGGCCAAGTTCCCCAGTCGGGGTTATCACAGACGATCAGCTGGTTGATTTCGTAGGTGGTCACGCTGGCCTGATTTCCTGCAGCAAGTTATCCGGGGCGGTTGTCCAGTGATCGGTGACGGTCCAGCCAGCCTGTTCGATCGCGGTGGCGACGTCGGCCGCGGCAAACGTGTTGTAATGAACGTGCGCCAGGACGTCGTAGTCGGCCTCTGTCGTTTTCGCGGGCGGTCGATACCAGGACACCAACACAAGGCGACTAGCGGCCTCCAGCATGGCCTGAAGCGGGCGTCTGAAGTCCGGTTGATGCTCCAGCACCGATCGGCAATAGACGATATCCGATGGCGGGATATCGTCGAACCCGCCCTGGATAAAATACGGGCCATGTTTGTCTACCAGGCGCTGGACCATTCCGCGGGACCCGTCGATCCCCATGTACTCCAGCCCGGGGATCGGCCTCAGCAACTCGAAATCGATCCCGGTCCCGGGGCCAATCTCTGTCACCGTCTGCGCACCAGCCGCAACCTCGCGGCGGACGATACCGGCGGCAGCGGCGCGGGCCGGGTTGCTCCGGTCGTCCTCGAGGAATGCGGCGGGGACGGTGTCCCAGTAGGTGCAGTCGGGGGTCATCTGTAATGCAGCGCCTTAATACGTTCCTGCCAGGTAGTCTCCGCACCGTTCGGGCGCTTGAGCGGGTACACGGTCTTGTCGACGCGATCGAGGCAGTGGGAGCAATACCAGTGATCCTGGTAGGCCCATGCAATCAACCCGCCGCAGCAGCACACCCGCTCAAGCGGCGCCGATACGAGGACGCCGGCCGACATGGCGGCGTCCAAGACTGCCCGGCGGCTTGGCGTGGCGTTGCAGTCGATCTCATCATGCTGATGCGTGTGTGCCATCGGCCCCGTTGTTGCTTCGTGTAGTTCATCGCCGCATTCGAGGCACACAACCCGGTAGCGTCGCCGGCCGGAATCCATGCCGATCTCGGTGGTGGCAGTGAACTGGTAGCGTTTCTTCGGCTCGTCTGGAAACTTCACAACGCCCTCTCGAAAAACTCAGCGTATCGATCGCGCCAGGCTTCCCAGCTCCAGCGCTCTCCGATCTCCTTGCGGTTGAGTTGCCCCATCTCCCGAATTCGCTGCGGGTGGTCTCGTAATTCCTGCAGCGCCGCCGTGAACGCCTCAACGCTCCGCTCCACCAGCACGATCCCCGTGGCCCCGAGGTGTTCGATCTGCGATTCCATCATCTCGCGGTGGTTGCCCACGTCGGTCGCAATCACTACCAGCCCGCACGCCATCGCCTCCATTACGCTGTTTGAGGCGCCCTCGTACTTGCTGGCGCAGAGCGCCACCGTCGCCTGGCGGTAAAACTCCCCCATGTCCTGGGGCTGGATGCGCGATTTGTTGAACTCGGCCGTTTCAAGCCGAACCCTGGCAGCCTCGCAAGCGGGCTTGATGATGTGATGAATACCCTTGACATCGGCCAGCTTGTCTTCTTGCCCGTGCGCCGCATTGCCGTTCCACTCCGCGATCAATCCGCGGGCCCCGGTCGCTTTCGGAAACCGGTCCATATTGACGGGGTTTGTCAAATACTGGACGTTTGGAAACCGGGCCAGGTCGTCCTGGCTTGCCTGGCAGACGGTATGAAACGCGGCGCAGCGCCGGATAAACAGCTCGTCAGTGTCGGATATCTTGCCCGGGTTGCCGGGGTCCAGCCACCGCGAGCGGAGCGATCCAAGCGTCGGGCGGCCTTGCCAGTAGTGATCAAGACACCAACGATGGTACGGCAAGAAAACGAAATCGTACTGGCTCATAACCGGCGGCGCTACCTGATCGATCAGGTAGTACGAGTCGAGCTCGAACCGGTCCGCGAGATAGTGCCGCGCGTCCTGCTCGTTGACATCAAAAGCCCAGTCTCGGACATCAGCCACAAGTAGGCCGCGGGGCTTTCGCCCGACTGGACGTGCAGCTATACGTTTTGACGGTCTGCGCGCCGCGGTTTCTAAAACTCTTCGCCAGCTGGGAAGCTTCCGGCTCCAGGCCCAGTCTAACGAGCTATCGCGGGCGGCGCGGGATAGTGCGATCATGTCCCCGTCCCGTACGCGCTCCAGCGCCGTCGCCAGCGCCGGGATGGTTCGATCGCAGAGGTAGCCGTTATAGCCGTGCTGGATCGCTCGCGGCATTATGCCGACGCGCGAGGAGACAACGGGGCGGCCAGAAGCCAGCGCCTCAAGCGGCGGATTCGGGGTCCCGTCGGCGATCGATGCGTTGCAGTAGCAACTGATCGCCTTGTACCAGTAGGGCATGAGCCAGAGCGCGGCGCCGCCGCAGTTGCTGGCGTCCTGGACCTCGAGGTGCGCCCCGATGCGGTGGCATGCCTCGGTGACCAGTTCGATTCCCTTGATCAGCCCGCGCCCTACTGCTGAGTTTCCGGCCCAGCCCACAACAAACCGATCCGTCGGGGGCGGCGTCCAGGTAAACAGGTCGGTATCAACGCCGTCCTCTGTGACGATTATCGGCGTATCGCCGACGTCAAACGCGCCGCTGGTCAGCTCGCGGGCCAGCTGCGTGTTGGCCACCGCGATCACATCGGCGGTGCTGAGGGTCCGTTGAAACGCCCATTGATCTACGTCCGCGTAAGACCACGAAACATGATCGTAGACGCAGAGCACCAGGCGCTTGTATTGGATTCGTTCCTGAAGTGCCGGGAGGGCGTTCCACCAGAAACATACCAGGATATCGCATTCCGCTACCTCGATCTCGCCGCGGCAATCGATCGCTCTGATCTGAAAGCCTCGACCGTTGAGATAGCGGACGATCTGCCTGGATATGCCGTGGAACGCCCAGCCCGGGCGATCCACCGCTAGTATTACCCGCGGTGGTTGCATTGGTAGGTTACAGGGCCTCGCACTTGAGGGCGTCGGAAACGATATAGACGCGACACCAGGTCCCGTCCTGATCCATCAGCGTGAGCTGCTGCATCTTGATCCCGTTGCCGTCGTTTATGGCCCAGTTGTAGTTTCCATCAGTGAGGTATCCCGATGTCGCGGTCCCCAGGTTGAAGGTGGTTGAGGTCAACGCCCCGGTCAGGGTGGTTGTCCCCGTTACGGCGAGCGTGCCAGAAGCGGTCACGTTGCCGGTTAGGGTGCTGGCGCCCGTTACAGCCAAGGCGCCGCCCACGGTCCAAGCAGCTGCTGTTGTTCCCATGGTTGCCCCCTATGCCCCGGAGGTTCCCGCCGTGCCGTCCGGCGAATCCAGGCCCGTGACGAAATCGAAGCCAACACCATGAACCACCGACTGAGAAGGCTCGTCGATGTACCGGATCTGCGATGGCAACATGCCGTTGATGATCTCGACGCCGTGAACCGCCGCCTGTAGAAACCAAGCAGTCGTGGAGGTAAGCTCCGGGATCATCACATATGACAGGTCGCGGTTGGTGTTGACGTCGTTGTCCGTGGTGCTTGGCTCCTTGTCGCCGTCGCAGATCTTCTCCGCGATGCGCTTGAGCTCCTTCGGCACGATCAGCTTGGAGTAGTCCAACGGGGTGTTAAGCCCGCGGTAGTTGATCCAGCCCCAGCCCTTCTGGCGTAGGGCGTCGCAGTTCGCCGGCGTCAACGCGGCGTCGGTCGCCAGGCGGTTGGACCTCGTCGAGGCGCCCGCCGTGGTGTGGGTGGTGCTGCACAGCGTTTTCGAACCGAAATGTGAACTCGTATCCGAAAATGCATTGTTGAGAAGCGTGGCGCAAACCACGTTGTAGGTCTGAGCGACGCTCAAACCCAGCGAGGCGATCCAGCGGTTGATCTTCCGCATCTGGCCGTACTTGACATGGTTTCGGGTGATGCCAAAACCGATCCCGTAACACACCTGGGTGCGCGACTCGGAACCGATGTTCAGCGCGGTGTCCAGCGGCAGCGGCTCACCGTCCAGCCATTGCGAGGCCTGGCCGAACCCACTGTCGTTCGAGAACTCCACGACGTATCGCGGGTCCGTGGTGACGTTGCAGTAGCTGGGGTAGCGGAGGGTCGCGGTCTCGAGACCGTCCTTGATCCGCTCCACCACGTTGGCGTCGTACTCTTTGGGGAATGCAGTCAATGGAATCATGATTTACTCCCCTTAGTCGATCTGCGCACGGTCGTGCTTGTTGATGGTGAACAGCCACTTTGCGTAGGCGCTGGTGGTTGTGTCGTCCGGGTCCGCGCGGATCATCTTGAAGTGGTCCACTGTCGACGCGTCCGCGTCGATCATCATGGCGCCGGTCGTGCCGATCAGATCGGCCTCGGTGTTCGCGACGACGCTGGAGCTGTCCGCGTCCATCATCCCGTAGAAGATCGTCGCGGGGTCCGCGAATACTGGGACCAGCGTGTTGGCGTCCGCCGATACAGACGGGGCGGCCATGGCGCCACAGAGGGTTGCGTTGCCAGCGATGGCGATCATGACTGTCCCGGTGGACAGGTAGACCGCGTCTCCCCTTGCGAGGGTCTGGCTGGCGGCGACGGGCAACCACATCGGGCGGGTTGTTGAATCCGCCGGGTGGAACCCATAAATGTTGTCTTCGTGTGCCATTCTTTTTTTCCTACTCGGTTTTTATGACCCCGTGCTTCGGTCGTAGCTGCCGGAGCTCCTTCGGCGGCGCTGTCACGGCTTTGACCTTATTGTTGGTCAGTCCGACCTCGTAGCGCTTCATCGCCTCGTACTGGTCGCGCGCCATCTCCATCAGCACACAGTCGGCGCTGTTGTGCTTCAGAGAGGACACTCGCCAGCCTCGACGCTTGAGCGCTTCGACGCCATCGGAGCGATCGGACGGGCCACTTTTGGCGGCCAGCCAATACGCCTTGTTTGGGTCCTTGCCTTTGAAGTCGGTTGGATCGAACGCTTCGAAGTCCGCTCCGGCCTCGATCGCTACCCAGTCCGGAAACTCGGAGTCTGTTTTTGGTTCGGGTTGCTCTGCTCTCCGTGCGGTCATGACTTGTTTCCTTTTCCAGCGAATCGCGCTTGTACCTTTGACCAGTCCGATGGATCAGCGTTTTTCGCTCCGACTACAGGGCCGCCGGATACGTTGACCACTTGCTCCTTTGGAACCAGTGCGGGGAGGTTCTTCGTCAACCAAGCAGACAGCGCCCGCGGATCGTAATCCTCCGGCACCAGCCCGCGCATATCCTTGGGGATACGCTTGATCGATTCCTTGTTGCTTGCATCGATCCCCTCGATCACGCCCCTCAGATCACCCTCGAGCCCGCCGACCTGCTTTGCCAGGTCCGCTATCAGAGCGTCTTTATCGGCGCCCTCCTTCTGGCTCATCTCGAGCAACTCCTTGGTCTTCCCGTCGTCCTCCAATTGCTTGCGTTTCGCTTCCACCCTTGCGGCGTCCTCGGCGTCCTTTTCCCTGGTGCGCTGATCGCGCTCCTTGGCCAGTTCCTCCTCGAGCTGCTTGATCCGCTTACCGGGTCCAGCGAGCTTTCGGTCCATGTCAGCCTTGGTATACCGCTTATCCTCAGCGTCGCCCTTGTCGTCCGTATTTTCGGTGGACCGGTCCGGCGGGTTCTGCTGTCCCTTGTCGTCATCTACTTGCACGGTGTGCTCCTGTCGCTATTCGTTTTCGGGTTGCGGGCCCGATGGAGTCTTTGTCGCCTCGATTTTTCCGTCTCTAACGGCCGGGCCGAGGCGCCCGTTATCTTCGGCGGCCAGCGATTCCTTGGCGGGATCGTTGGGTACGTTGTGCTCAACCTTCATCTTCTGTACGAAGGCGATGTTTTCCGCGGTTCGTTTCAGATATTCGTCAATCTGTTTTTTCGTCCAGGTCGGATGCCGGCGAGCAATCGCGTCCTGCGGACTGGAGACGAACATCGCGATCTCCTCTTTTTCGACTGCCAACTGCTCGCGCGGGTCCTCCGGATATGCAAGCTGGGCGTGTTCAACCTCCACCTCGATGTCGTCAGATGGAACGCCATCAACGCCAGAGCGGCCAGCTACCAGGCACAGATCCCGGGCGAACTCCATCTCCGCGACTGCCAGAATCGGAACGTGCTGCAGCCTGGCCTCCGATAGCCCGCGCTCTGCGACGCGCGCCTGTGAGGCGCCGGCGTAGTTTCCGGACCGCTTGTATCTCTCCGGGTTGATCCCATGTTGCGCGGCTGCACGGAGCTCATCGTTGTCGGTGCATTCCTGGCGCTGGCGTAGGTCGACCTGCCAGTCGACTAGAGTAAAATTCACCTCGCCCGGTATTTTGATAAGCGCGGCGGGATCCATCAGCTGCTGCGGCATTTCATCGTCGGCGTGACCCGTGACGACGCCTTGCTTGAAGCCGCTCATTTTCTGCAAATATCTGTAGAACAGGCGTTCCTCGCCGCTGCGCAGCGTGAGGTCTACAACGTCCTCGCCGCTGGTGATGTCCCACATCACATCGGACCATGGTTGGAGCCTGACGAGCTGGTGAATCAGTCGGCCGAACGGATTGGTATATCCGGTCTCCTCGGAGATCTGGCCGGTCGGTTCCAACGCGCCGTATTCATCGCGGACAAAGCGGGCGTGCCACTTGTCGGTCCAGAGCGTATAAACGCGGCGGGGTCGTTCGCCGAGCCGCGTCTTGTCGCCGATGAGAAGAACAGCTTCTATCTCCGTCGGGTCGTCCTCGCAGCCGATCAGTGTCACGGAGTCGCCGGTTGCAACGCGGAGCTTGATCTTCTTCTCGTCGCGAACCGTGATCACCTCCGGCCAGATCAGCGCCTCGTTGGCGCAAACCATCAGTAACTCAACCTGCGCCCAAAACAGATTGTACTTGGTGTACTTGATCAGCTTGTTGAAGGCCGTAATGTCCGACTTGCGAGCAGTGGTTCGCAGCGGGGCGCCCTTGTAGCTTACGGACAGTTCTTTCCAGATATGCTTTGCCGGGTTGCGACTGAGGTCTATGTGGTCCTTGTTCGCGCCGATCGTTGCCTTGAGTACCTCTGGGGTAACCCAGTTCTCAAAGCTGGCAAGCAGTAGCGGGCCCCAGGCGTCGCGCAAGATATTGGTGCGGCGCTTGATCGCTGCGCGCCGGTTCTGCTCCTCGGTGCTTTCCGCGTAGGCCACAACAAGCTGCGCGTAGTCCATCAGGTCCAGCCCGCTTTTCTCGTAGCTGGTCTGAACCATCTGCTGAGCGACCGTACGGACCGACACGAGGCCGGGGTTATGGGTCGCGTCGAATACCTGCGCCGTGCTTCCGGTCACCGTCATTGCTCAACCACCGCTATGATGTCCGTCTCCCTCATGATGACGTGCTGCTGTCCCATAACCTCATACTTGCGGCCGGTCCCCCACGGAACCATGACACGATCGCCCTCCTCGACATTGACCGGATCGCGGCCGCCGTCGTACCGGCGGCGAATACCGGCGCCGACGGACATAACCGTCCCGAACCTCGGCGCCTCCAACGCGACGCCCGGGCGAACAATGCCGGAGTCGCCGAACTCGGCATCCATTGCGTCGAGGCGAATACGTACCTTGTCCGTGATCGATCGTAGGTTCATGTTGCCCAGTCCGGTATATCGGTCTCGATGTGTCGGTGCTGCGATTTGCCCACCGATATCGAGGAGGTCATAAAGTCAGAGTGCCAAAAGTTGATCTGAATCTTGGCCGGGTTGCCGTTGTTATCCGGGTTGGCGATGGCCGCGGCGTCCGCGAGCGTTTTCGTGTTGTAGTAGCCCACAAGCGTGATGTCGCCGGGGTCGTTGCCCTGCTGGAAAACAGCGACCTTTTCCGCCAGTGAGAAGTTGTCCTCGTACCACTCGCGTGCGCTGGCGCCCTTGTACTTGCGGTTATGCGGCATCGCCCTCAATGAACGGGTTGTCGACGGTTATCTCGTCGAATACCACCCACTCGACAGACGCGGGCGTGTACCCGACGGTCGGTGGGCCGTTAACCGTACCAAGTTGAAATGTGGAGCCGTTGGTAAGCGCCATCAGTTCAGCGCCGGTGACCGTCTGCCACGGAATGGTACGCGGCGGTCGCTGTATCTCGCCTGCCATCAGGCCGCCTGCTTCCGTTGCTGGCGCTCCAGCCGCTCGTAGTCCTGCTCGCTCGGGAACATCTTGTAAATCGCGTACGCTCCACCGTCGCCGATGTGGACCATTTGGATCTTGGACCCCTTGTGGACCTGCACCAGATCGGGCTTGCCTTTCTTGTCGTACAGGTGGCCGGCGAGTGTCGAAGCGTAGTAACGAGCCACTGGATCGACGAACAGCTTGTTGATCTCGGCGCGGGCCCGAACACTGGTGAGCTTGTATTCCTGGCGCATGCGCTTGACAGCGCGGACGTGCAGGCCCTCTCGCTTGCAATACTTGTGCAGGTCTGAGGCGTATTCGGTATCGTGCGGATCGATCACGACGATGGCCCCGGGCCAGCGCTGGCCGCAAATCCGCGCCAGGTCCCGAACGTCGCCGCCGGTTTCCTCGTCGTTGACAACCACGTCACCAACGGCGTGCATGGTGTCGTCAGAGTAGATCTTGAACGCAACGGCGCTGTGTGGCGGATCGATCCCGATCAGGTGCGGGGCGTCGCGGCCAAATCGGCGCCGGAGGATCTGCGCGGTGGCGTCTGTCTTGTGCAGCAGCGGCCAGCTGCGCAGGTGATCGTCCTGGTGCCAGGTGTGGTAGATGCGGCCCTTGAGCTCCGGCCACTTGGCGTGCAGCTCGCGGTCGATCATCTCCTGGTCGAGGAACTGAGCGGCGATGTCCAAAAACTTTTTGCTGATGAACGGGTTGCCGTACGAGTCCATCGAGTAGATCGCGCCGTCCTGCGCGGCCTCCAGCTTGTCGTGGTGCTCGCGGAGCTCCGGCTTGACCGTCGCCGTCTCGAAAATACAGACGATCTCTGACTCGCCAGCCTCGGAGGTGGACAGGAAAGCGTTGGCAGCTGCCTCCTCGCCGATGTCCTGGCGCTCGTCGTAAGCGCCCCATGCGACGCCCTCAGAGCGCGCAGCGTCGGGGTTATCGGCTGATAGCAGACGGACGGACGACCCGTTGACCATCGTCATGAGCTTCTCGCTCTTGAGCCGAGAGGCCCACCAGGCGCGCGGGACGTGCTTTGATACGGCCCGCCAAACGTTCATGGACTGACGATACGTGGGGGAGAGGACCTCGCCGGGCAGGGACCAGAAACAGATCAAGCAAAGGACGATCTTGATCGCTAAGCTGCCGGTGGTTTTGCCGCTGCGGCGGCCGCCTTCTGCCATGATCATTGAGTGCTCGAAGTCCAGAACGTAATCCCAGGATTGCGCCGCTACAGCGATGATCTTGGGTTTGCCTGTGAATGGTTCGCCGATGTAATCACCGACGTCGGGGTCGTAGAGTGAAATATACCGGCCCGTGCCGGTATCCCAGGTTCCGCCGAACGGGCGCGATAGTTCGCCCGCTCGCGGTCCGTCTTTGATTCTGAGTTGAACGCAGAGATCAATTAGGCGCCGGTTTGGATCGCGCGCTTTCTTTGAGCGTGCTACCTGGTATTCTAAGTGCTGTCGGTTTCGTGGCATCGTCGACGCCGGCGCGCTGGGCTAATAGGTCTTCGGTGTATTGCACCAGCTCGGCGTGCTCTCTCTCCAGTTCGATGTATCCCGCGTGGGGAACGACCGCCGCGGCTAGATCCTTGAGACCGGCGACGTAGGTGCGGATTAGGCCCATGGCCTCGCGGTTGCCAGCGGCCAACGCCTGTTGAAGCAAGCGGACGCCCTCGGCAATGGCCAGCTTGAAGCTTGCGGCGCTGCCGTCGAACTCGGCGACCTCTGGCAGCTGGAGCGCAGAGACCTCAACGCGGGCCTTTAATTGGTTGCGGAATTTCTGGGCCTCGCCCCTGGACTTGAACGACTTGGACCGCTTGGTCTCGTCGTCGAGCCAGCGGATTAACCAGCGCTTGGCGCCGGAGTTCAGCCGCGTGGGAGTCGGGCCTGTAAGATTGCGAATTGACAAGAGTCTAAAATTTCAGAGTGCGGGGCAATGTGTCGAGGCGAGGCGAG
>JAAEPZ010000913.1 GCA_024231955.1 bacterium
CTGGAAGGGGCCTTCCCCTCGCGGAACTAAGGAGAGAATATCATGAGTGAATGTTTTCTTGGTGAAATCAGAATATTCGCGGGCAACTTTGCCCCGGTGCGGTGGGCGTTTTGCGATGGTCAAATACTCCAAGTCTCGCAGAACGATGCGTTATATTCGCTCCTGGGCACCACGTACGGCGGCGACGGGGTAACCACCTTTGCCCTGCCCGATATGCGAGGACGGATTCCCGTCCACGCCGGTCGCGGGCCAGGCCTGTCGCAGCGTAATTTGGGAGAACGAAGCGGCGTCGAAATAGTGACGCTCACAACCGCCCAGTTGTCCTCGCACAGCCATCCCCTCCAGGTGTCGACAGACGTGGCCGACAGCGATAATCCGGCGGACCACGTGTTGGACCAACCGTCTGGCTCGGCCTATACGGAGAGCGGGCCGACTGTCAGTATGGATTCGAGCACGATCACGGCAGTCGGGGGCAACCAGTCTCATAACAATATGATGCCTTACCTGTGCATCAACTTTATCATTTCC
>JAAEPZ010000914.1 GCA_024231955.1 bacterium
ACCCCCGGCCACTCCAGGGGCTGCTGGAACTCGAGGAGCTCGGTGCCGAGGTCCTGGTCGAGCAGGCCGACGTCGCCGACGAGCAGGCGATGCGACGGGTGGTTGCCGCCGCCACCGACCGCTGGGGCGGACTCCACGGGGTGATCCACGCCGCCGGGGTGGCCGGCGGCGGGGTCATCCAGCTCAAACGACGGGAGACGGCGGCCGAATCGGACGGCGAGGTCCGCCGCTATGGGATTCCAATACCGCCAGAGAGCTTACCGGCGCCGGCAGGCTGGTAGGGCCCTCGCCCACCCAAGTGAGGCCCGGAGGTGTTATCCTCGACCACGGGACCGAGTCCCGGAGGACCGCACCAGCACCATGGGCCTGGCACCAGCAAAAAGCCGGTGCCCTACGTCGTCGGTCGCCAAGCGAGCAACCCCCTCTACACGAGACCCCCTACACGGCATGAATCCCTACAACTGGCAAAGCCACAACCCCCGGATCGGTATCCCGCGCTCGGACGCAGGCCCGTTCGCGGCTCGCTTGCGCAGGAACGGCAGTGCCGTCGCCATGGGAGGGCGCGGCATGGGCAAGAGCGTCTTCCTGGGACAGGTCAAGGCCGAGCTCGACGGCGATCCGGGCACCAGGGCCGTTCTCGTCGAGGGACCGCCGGCGCCGCTGACCGTTGAAGCGTGCCTCGACTCTCTGGCCCGGACCCTCGGCGTCCCCTCCGATCCCTATAGCTCGCGGCCCCTTTTCGACGAGTACTTCAGCCGCGACGACGCCCCCGAGCGCCTGGTCCTGCTCTTCGACGAGTTCGACCGGTATGCGGAGAAGGGGACGCCGTCCTCGCAGCCGCCGAGCCGGGGCTTCTTCAACGACCTGGAGGCATGCTCTGCGGAGGCTGCACGATGAGAAGATCAGAGTTCCACGGAGTTCATGAAGATGCTTTCTCAAATAAGCTCAAGACGCAGGAATATGACGGCTATGCCGATGGCGAGATTGTAACAGAAACTTGGTATCGGCTCAGCCTTGAAGACGCGAGACGTTTCATAGACGATGCGGAATCGATTGAACACAAGATCGAACGGGGCCACAAGATTCCTGACCCATGGATAAAGCTCATTACCTGTGAACACAGGAACACCACAACAAGAGAGGCGAGACGCTATTGGTCTATTTCTTTGCGTCCATATATACAGGGCTACGGATGTGACGGCTCAACAGATCTCAACATCCATGCGATCGCCAACAGACTTGCCGAGCAGCAAGGGATTGATTATCCTTCTCTGATGAGGAAAGCGTACCCCGGAGAGTTCCCCGCCACGGCCGATTTCAGCTGGTTGGATGATGAAGTCGTATTGGCAGAGACCATCATCCCCAAGGAAGTTTACGCTGATCTGGCCCTGAGAGATCTGGAGGAAATCAACAACTACACGCTGGCAATGGAACTTGGAATCGAACTCCAGAAAGTGGGCGCTGTATCAGCAGACTGGGCAGAAATCCGTAAAACTCAGGAGGTGCTCAAGAAGGAAATAGAAAGAGATGTTCATAACTGGTTTGAACGACACGGCCAGTCAACTCCCTCCGTCTCGCACTCTGCGGAAGCGTCGCCGATGCGGAGTTCTGCGGACCATCGAAAGTCCGCGATGACCGAGCGGAAGACTTCGTCATCAGACTGAAGAAGGAGGCATGCCAACCAATGGCTCTCATTGAGTACTTAGAAAGAGAAGACTGGGAAGAGTTTTTTCGTGGCACTTTCGGATACACTCTGGAACTGTTAAAGACGGACCGCTTCCGGCTGGCCGGCAGCGCTGTCGATGATCTGAAGAGTTGGCTGGCGGTTGGCGGCATCAGCCGGGTGAAGCACCATCTGAACAACCAGATGGATAGGCGCAGATTTCCAGCGGACAAGAAAGTGATGATCAATGATTTGTTGGACCAACTTGTCCAGGAGCACCGGCTCGAGATTGTGGATTTAATGGCTCACGAGATCATCCCCACAGGGCCACAGGAGTTCTTTTTTACCCTGGGATTTGCGGAACTTGAGATTGAGGACCTGTTGAAGCAATTTGCTGAAGGTCGGTCTTTTGAAGAGGTGGCGCGCTCTTATGGCTATCCGGATGATGAGATAGCGAAAGCCAAAGGCATTGTCGACGAATGGTTCGACAAACGCAATCGTATTTTCCCGCCGACGGGAAATGTCAACTAAGGTTCGCAGCCCAGATCTGCTTCATGCCGACAGGATACCAACTGACCATGACATAGACTGCACTTTTTGGTTGTAATTTGCTATAAATGTATCAAACCTTTTGAGCGCCGCTGGGAGCGCCGGCATCTTGCCGGCCAGGGGGCAAGGGGACGGAGTCCCCCTTTTCTAAGACGCCAAGCGTCTATGCGTGGGCTAAATCCCACGAGCCGGCTGGAAGCCGGCGCTCCCAGCGCATTCACTTCCCTGCGCAGACACAAATCTCCCACAGGCTTCATCGAGCGCCGCGAGGGCGATTTCGTTCTGCTACCGAGCCCTGCTCGGTCATCAGCTCCGCGTCGACCTTGGCCGGGACCGACGCGGAGCACGTCCAACTACGAATCATCAGGGAGGCTGGCCGCGAGCCCGCGGCTCCTCCCGAGCCTGCG
>JAAEPZ010000915.1 GCA_024231955.1 bacterium
CGTGATCTGCCAGCGGAACTCGCTGGGCTTGACGTAGATGGCGTCGAAGATGCCGCGTGCCGCCGAGGGCGTGATGCATGGATAACTGAATCTTTCCACCTTGAGCTCGGGTCGGCTGTAGCAGGCGAAGTCGCCCCATACTTCGAGCACTTGGGGGCTGTTCGTCATATTTCCTCCTTTCGGTTGATCAGATTTATCGAGCCAGAAATATCGTTAATAGAGCAGTTGCCGTAAGACGATGACGGTACCGCCGGCAAGATCGGAGCCCTCCAGGGCTTGGATCTTAGTAATTGGTCAATGGTGGTTTTCTTCTCCATCGATTAGGCAAATCGGGGGGAGCAGCACTCTGATGGGAGGTGCTGCTCCTAAACCACCCGCTCCGCTAAGAGGTTTCAATCCACTCCTGTTCGACACCACACCCCTGACTACAAAAGGGTAACCTTGGGTGAGAATTCTGGTATGATCAGGAGTATGGAGAGCTGGTGGAGCCACCATCCGACAAGAGTCGAAGGCATTCGAAGGCGGCTCCCCCAGCTTTTCCATTTCAGCCCTGGTGGTGGTCTGGGGCAGATAGGGAGCCAGAGGTCCCGGCTCGGGGTTGTGGGTGTTGGCGGCATGACCATGGTTCCTCTTAGTGGATCGGGTTAACCTTGAACCACCATACACGACCCAAAGGATCCTGTCAAGCCTTCCCCAGGGAAATTCGCGATGAATCCCGCTATCCAAGCCACAGCTCCGGGGCCTCCTGGAGCCCGAGCAGGGCTCGGTCGTAGTGGTCCTCGCCGGTGTACAGGAACCAGTCGTCCGAGTCGCCGTCCTGAGATCCCCGTCGCCGGCGGAGAGGGACCGGATCGAGC
>JAAEPZ010000916.1 GCA_024231955.1 bacterium
CGTGATCTGCCAGCGGAACTCGCTGGGCTTGACGTAGATGGCGTCGAAGATGCCGCGTGCCGCCGAGGGCGTGATGCATGGATAACTGAATCTTTCCACCTTGAGCTCGGGTCGGCTGTAGCAGGCGAAGTCGCCCCATACCTCGAGCACTTGGGGGCTGTTCGTCATATTTCCTCCTTTTGTTTGATCAGGCTATTGATACGTCTTGGAGTTTTCAGAAATGTCGCACATAAAGAAATCGCCGTAAGCCGATGAGTTTACGACAAGCAAAATCAGAGCCCTCCAGGGCGGCATACGGTAGCCTGGGCCTGGGCGGCCCCGGTGGTCTGCGAACCCCAGGCTACCATATGCCGCCCTGAAGGGCTTGGATCTTCAGCCGCGCTATCCAAGCCACAGCTCCGGGGCCTCCTGGAGCCCGAGCAGGGCTCGGTCGTAGTGGTCCTCGCCGGTGTACAGGAACCAGTCGTCCGAGTCGCCGTCCTGAGATCCCCGTCGCCGGCGGAGAGGGACCGGATCGAGC
>JAAEPZ010000917.1 GCA_024231955.1 bacterium
CTTACATGGAACTGCGCCCATCTAGCCAACCCCAATAAGGCTGATCGCATCCACCTGACTAACTATGAAGTTGGGTTCCGGACCCCGTTACTGATGACACCACTGAACTACCTGGACGGAGACGGCGATGACTGACGAAGGAATCAATGAAGTACGCAGAATCCGCCACCAGATCTCGGAAGAGTGCGGCCACGACGTGGACCGGCTCGTATCCTTCTACCAGAAGATGGAGGAGGATCTGCGGGCTTCTGGAGAGTTCCGGTTTGCGGACGACCGCCCTAAAGAGCCCGCTGTATCGACTGCGAAAACGAGTCCGAAAGAGGCGGCATGATCAGACCCAGCGCCAAACGCGCCCTATATGGTGCCTGACGTTTCTCAACTCAAGTAAAATCAGTCTGTTAAGCGGAGAAAAATCATTTTTGACGTTACTGGCGGCATGGTTGACTATTTACATTTTTATCTCACGCAGTTTCAGCTAGATACGCATTGAAATTTGTCGTCCACTCGCATCTCTTCGCGGAGGCGTGGTGCATGACAACTAGCCTATTTCCAGTAACTTAACGACTGGCTGAGGAGCCATGGGGTACCTCGACCCCCCTTGAGAGGGCCTTTTAGCCGACCGGACGATCGAAATAGCGGCGAGAACCGGAAAAGGGGTCGCGGTGGGGGTCTGGAGCGGTATGAGCGGCCTTGTTGGTCCTTCGAGCAGACACCAATCACCCACGGGCGCTTCGTCGAGCGCCGCGAGGGC
>JAAEPZ010000918.1 GCA_024231955.1 bacterium
CTCTGCACCTGGTTTAATGTTACGGCACCACAGGATCCGTGCAAGGGTTTTAATTAGAGAACTGGATACCAAAAGAAAAGTGCCCTTGCACTACCCCCTCCTTCTAGTGCCGACCACCGGATGGCCGCACAAGAGAGGGTTGAACCCTGGCGCGGAGGGCAACTCACTACGCTGGACTCTGCACAAATGAGGAGTTGCATTCTCCCGCGCCCCAGCAGTACTCGTACACCCCGCCAGGAAGAACTGCTGAAGAATACCAACTCCAGTACACGAAAACAAAACTAAACAGTTTCGGCGGCTAGGCCTTCTCGAGCTCCACATCTTTGTCGGTCTGGCCCTGCGCTCCGTCTCTGTCGCCCATCGAATCGTCGCCTGTGACTTTCTCCATCTCCGCTGGTTGCATTTCCATGTCGACAACGGTGGGCAGATCGACGTTAGGTGGCGGTGTAACCTGCTGCACGGCGGCAGCATTCTGCGGCTGCAGCTGCGGCGGCGGCGGCGGCTGCTGCCCGGCGATTGACCCCACGAGTTGGTCCACGACAGTCACGAGCGGCTTCGCTTCTCTCTGACGCTTCTCTTCTCGTTCCATGAACAGCTTCATGTTCTGGACTTTCGCCTGGTCCCGAAAATGGA
>JAAEPZ010000919.1 GCA_024231955.1 bacterium
AGGCGGAAATTCTCCAAGCGCTTGACGATCTGGCGCGCCGGGCGGCCGCGGAGGATCCCGGCTCCCACGATCGTTGAGGAGCGATCCCGGCGCGCCGAACGTCAAGCTCCGCCGGGTCAGATTTAGCGCCAACAGAGCAAGGTCTTCATTTGTAGTAATTGGGTAATTTCCGAGACGTAAATTCATAAACAAATCGCAATCCGAGGCATCATCAACCCTCATTTTTAAAAAAATTTTCGAAGACAAGTATTCAGAAATCAGCACTCAGAATTCAGGAATCAGAATTCAGAATCCGCCAGGGACAAGACCACACGAAAACCGAAGCGGTGGGAGAAGTAGTCGGGAAGGAACCAGAAGCGCGCAGCGCACCGAGCGAGCTCTTTATTATTAGAATAACTTCCTCCGCGAATAATACGAAAAGAATTTATATCCATTTTCTCTCGACCGTCATCGGACACATAGGGATACTCGTACTCAAGAGTTGCCGTCTTGCCCCAGGTCGTCGAGGTCCACTCCCAGACGTTACCCGCCATATCGAATACCCCGTAAAGGCTCCGATTGGTTGGAAACATACCGACCGGGCTCGTTTCCTTCAGGCCGGTCTCCTCGCTGTTGCACAAGCCTTCCGCGAAATTCTCTCCCCAGGGCCACCTGGCGGCGCCAGGGCCTCGCGCTGCTTTTTCCCACTCGGCCTCCGTCGGCAGGCGGACCCTGCAGCTCGACGTAGTTTCGAGATCGATACCCAGGGCGGAA
>JAAEPZ010000920.1 GCA_024231955.1 bacterium
CAGTGTTTCGCTGCGGGTTTCGCCGGCTACCATGGAATCTATCAAGCCCTTGAAGGCGCTCTTCATCTGAAAGAGCCAGCCCTCGGCGTCGGCAGCCAACTGTGATCCGGCTGAAATCGAATCTCCCGGCACCGGCACCGCCTGCTGGTAGACTTCGGTCGACTGGGGGCTTGTCTCGAACGCTGTATCGACCTGAAAAAGCGTCATCAGCAGTGGGCCGATCATCCAGATCATCAGCCCTGAGAAGATTGCGTGGAACGCCGCCGATGATGAGGCGGTGACCAACTGCTTCCAAAAGGGCTTGAGCGCCGAAAATGTTCGCGCATATATGTTCAAACGTGATCTCCCGAAATTACCATAATCTAGAAAGATGCCGAATTATCGGCGGGAAGTCAACGCCTCTAACAAGCACATTGTCAGGGACTTACCCGAACAGCCCCGGCCGGAGGCGTCACCACGAGCCGTTTGGACCCAACCGTAGCCGAAGCTTTGTACCGGTCGATCCTGCCGCGAAGACGGGTTTGCTTGCCGTCTCGAACGTCAAAGGCACGTATGCGCCAGCCCGGTTTCTTGAGATCG
>JAAEPZ010000921.1 GCA_024231955.1 bacterium
GCTGACATCTTTGCGAGGCCTGGCGAAGATGAAGAAATGGAGGAAGAAGAGTTGGTGGAAGAGACAGCGGGGGAGGAGACTGACCAAATGGGAGGGTTTGTCGGTCTGTTTCGCCATCCTCATGACCCAGTGGATGAGGGCGATTTCGATGAAGAGAGGGAGCAGCGGCTCGTTGTGTCTCTGACCCAGCACGACAACAATCCGGTCACCTGGCAGGCACAGTGCATCGCGCTGTGGCGGCAGATCGTGGAGGCGGCAGCAGAGACGAATGCTGACCATCCGGCGCAGCAACGAATGGTGCGGGACCAGTATCCAATTCTGTTCCAGTACTTGGCTGAAGGAGCGCCGGCGAATTCCAAAACGGTGTTAACTGCTTGGGAAATAGAAACGGGAAAGCCGGATCTGAAAGACACGATAGGCGGGCGTGAGGTGATCCTCATGACTCGGCTAGAGAACAACTGTGGCCGCATGGATCTGGACCTGGCCTTAGAGGCGTACATCTTGGCCGGAGAACAGGAGGAGGAACCAGCATACGAAGCGAAGCCGGTGCCGAGGGAAGGGGTCCCGGTTCTCTATTTCAAAAAGGGACTTCTAGACATGGTTATGGAGCGCGCTGATTATGGGGAAAGTGATCTGCTTGACAAGCATCACACCCTGTTCCTGAAGGACTTGACCGACCAGGAAGTGTATACTAACGTCGTCCTGTTGGA
>JAAEPZ010000922.1 GCA_024231955.1 bacterium
AGCCGGCGCTCCCAGCACGATCGAGGCCGTAAGTCCTCGTTGTTTGCGATAAGCCGAAGGTGTAACAAAATCCAAAGGGCTGAATCAGGAGGTCAATGTTGTTTTATCGAATGAGCTGTCAGATTACGGTATGAATGGGCGGAACCCATATAACCCGGCGAGGATCGCCATCCCACTCGGGGTGCAGACCGTGTGAGCGCAGTAGATCAACGATGGTCTCGCCAACACGAAGGTCATCTTCATCTGTTGGTCGGTCCACTGCGGCCGAAAAACGAACCGCCAAGCCGCCGCCGAGAACAGCCCGGACCAGATCCTGATTGTGGTAAAAGCAATACCCACGCCATTGCGGATGGCCGCGTATCTCGCGATACAGCTCTCCGCAATCGGACGCCTCGAAACCATAGTTCTCGACGGCGCGTATCCCGCATTCGTTGAAACACCGGAATGCCTCCGCCAGCCTGCCGTTGTCCGTCTTCTCAGGCCAATCTGCAGCTTCTTTCGCGAGTGCATCGATTGGTTAGGCGTCCGGATTCCGTTTGTAAATCTCCCACAATTCTCGCGGCTTATCGATCGATAAGTCGACTTTGCCACATTGCCCGCAAACGGTGGCCCTGAGAACGCCCTTGCGGGTGTTCTTGAAAATCAAGGCGTCGGGTTTTCCGTGAAGTTCGATCGCCAGATCGTGCTTCGAATCCATGTAGCCATGATCAACAATCTTTACGTTAGGAATTACTTCCTCCGAGCCACACCCAGAACAGTTCG
>JAAEPZ010000923.1 GCA_024231955.1 bacterium
CGCACGCCTTTGAAGACTCGTTCAAGCGGGTCAGCCAGGTCGAGTTGGAGGGCGGCGAGACGATCACTTACACCATTGTGCTTTACGAAGCGATCAGCGCTACCCTGACGCTCACGGACGCGATCCCCGCACCCTTGACCTACGTGCCCGACAGCGCCAACATTGAACCGACCGGGAATGGCACACTTTTGATCAACGACGTCATCCGCTGGTCGGGCATTGTCACCGGCACACAGCCGTTGACCATCACCTTCCAGGCAGCAGTCCCGGTGACCGGCACGACCTGGATCATTGTCAACCGCGCCCAGATTTCCCGCAACGGCGCGTCGCCGCTTGAACGATCCGCTATTTCTACGCTCAACGAACTCTACATCTATCTTCCCCTACTGCTCAGGAACGCTTGAGGAAATTAGCTTTACGGAGAGTGAACTATGAACCAGAAACCCAACTGCTTATATTTGATTGGCGCGAGTCTGATGCTGTCCGCATCGTTGCTCGGTGTGATGCTGAATCCCGCCGTTACCCACGCCAGCAGGGCGAATGATGTCTCGGCTGTCGTCGTCTATCCCGATCACCCGCGCCTCATCGTCGGCGGCTACCGGGGCGTCAGCGTGGCCCAGATGCAAACCCGCTGCGCCGACCCGGCTTTCCAGGCGGAATGCGCAGCCATCGGCGATTATGGGCAC
>JAAEPZ010000924.1 GCA_024231955.1 bacterium
GATGAGCTGAGCTACCCGGGCGTTGAGCCTCTCGAGCTCCACCGACGCCTTCCGCTCGGGGTCATCCTTAACATACCGGCGGTGAAGGATCTCCACCGCACTTGTCGTTCTTTCCTTGTCAGCCATTGGCCTGCTCCCCGTGAGTGTGTTGATCTCTTCGAGCGTTTCCTGACACGGCGAAACCCCGCTGGCCGCCAGCAGATCGATGAGCGCAGCCCGGCTGAGTCCGGCAATCTCCGCCGCCTTGCCCTGCGAAATCAATCCCCGCGCATACCACACCACAGCGGCGGCAAGTTGGATCTCCTCGGCCACTTCCGCCGGTGACTTGCGGAGAGCCGCGAAGACGTCTGTTGGAAATTGGACCTGTATGGCTGTCATCACGTTGCTCCTTTGGTCTCCTTCTCCATTCTATGCCGTCGAGGAGGCGTGTGCTGAGCGGATCCATCCCGTTCAGTATTTCCCCACTCCACGTCGGGCACATGACCGAGGCACATGACCGAC
>JAAEPZ010000925.1 GCA_024231955.1 bacterium
AGTTCTGGACGGACACCTCGCGACAAAAGCCCACCAGCCAGCCATGCACGAGCTCTAAACTGCTCATTTGTCAGTAAACAACGTACGAAAATACACTGCAATAAAATCAGCAATTGTAAATCAAACGAGTCTGCGCGACTCCAGCAGCCTGCTCAGCTGCCCTTGCCCGTCGTCGTCTCCCAGCCGCCTCCCGGGCTCTGGCTCCTTCCGCTCGCCATCGTAGGACAGCGGCGTTGTCCGATGCTCGGCATGGACGCGCTACGCACTAGACCGCGCCAACCTAAACTGGCTTTTTGCTATAAAAAGCGCGCCGGTGCTCTGGCTGCGACTTAACCTCTTACTTGATCTCAGGCACACTTGCGACTCAGTCGGGAAAGCGAAAAGGGCCGCTACTGGGCCTGGCTGCAAAAACTGGCTCCAGTCGCCACGTCGCACTAGCTCTAAAGACGGCGGATCCTAGTCTACATAACTTGCACAGCTTCGCATTCTTCTTACGTGTACACTGGTCGTTGCTGATGTCGGGCGGACCGCCACTCTGCGTCGTCCCCTGCACCCCAGTGGCGGCGGGGTCAGGGTCTCGCTCCATCCGATCCAAACCGACTCCATGCACTGAGCCGGTAGCGCAGCTCGTCGCTGCTAGCGACTCCACTCGCCACTGCCAAGCGAGGACGGCATCCGTCCAGTCTCTGAAAAAAGAAGCCCGTCTTCGTACGCGACTGCCGAGTCAAAACCCTCAACGGGAGTAGGTCATGCGTACCCGACTCCTCGAGCCGACAGGGACCGAAGCGGGGCTTGCTGAGCGAGCACGGAAGAGCTCCAGCTGCATCCGCAGATCAATCAGGGCATCGACCGCGCGGGCGCTAGAGGAACGGAGGCCATA
>JAAEPZ010000926.1 GCA_024231955.1 bacterium
AAGAAAACTCCCTCCAAGGTGGCGCGACAGCTTCAGGTCCAGTACCAACTCAGTCAGCAGGATCTGCAGCCGGCACCGGCGTGCGTCTATTTGCCGTCGGCGCTGATGGGAGCACCGAGATCGTTCGAGACCACCAAGAAGAGTCTGGCCTTGGGCAGTGACGAACGGGAGCGCCTCGATCGGGAAGTCAGGGCCGGTGAGGTGTTGTACACGCAACACAGCAGAATTGCAGGTATGTCGCGGGCTGTGCTGCAGCAGCTGGCACAACCATCTGGGAATGATGAACCGAAAGTGCCTCGGATTCAGGAGGATGAGCTCCGCTTGCACAATGCTGGAGTCAATCTGTGGGACCAGGCCCGGGTCCAGAACATCAAACACTTCATGGAACGGGAACAGAACAGACAGAGACAGCAACAGCCCACTCTGATGGAAGCTGTGGATCGGCTCACGAGTTCGATCGCCGGACAGCCGCCACCGCCCAATGAAGTGCAGCTGCAGGGTACACTACCACCACCTCCCGCCGACCCAACCGAGGGCAACCGAATGGATACGGGCGCGCCGGAGACGGAGACAAGCCAAGGCGATGTATCGATGGGCGACGGTGATGGAGCACACGCGGCGA
>JAAEPZ010000927.1 GCA_024231955.1 bacterium
CTGGAAGCGTCGACCGCCGAGACGATGACCATCCGCCGGCAGGTGCGCGGGGGCTCGATCTCGGTTCCGGTTCACAAGGGCGACGTTCGCGAATTTCGGGTGGTCGTCTATCATTGACGAGCCGAGGGCAAACAAGGGCAAGCCGTGATCGCTTACCGGGCTTGGAATGTCGCGGGCTTGGAATGTCGCGTGCATTCTGTTCCCCTTGGTAAGGGGAACAAAATGCAAGGACGCCTACAGGATAACAATGTAGTTTTAGCGGATGAGATGTCATTCTACGGTATGAATGGGTGGTCATTCCGTCCGGGGTACCGTGCTCGCTCGGCGAACCACCTGCGAGCGTGATCGCCACCGCCAAGCGGCGTCCCGCCGGCTCTTATTGCTGGGAGCGCCGGCGTCCCGCCGGCTCTTATTGCTGGGAGCAGGGTGTAGTTTCCCATACGATCACGCTTCTGCGCAAGGGCAAGCCTGCGTACGCTCAAGCCAAGCCAGCCAGGGCCTCCTGCACAAGTTCGTGCCGATTACCGGTATGAGCTGCCTATTTAGCGAATGAGTCGGGAGATTTTCCGGGCACCACCCCCTGCTCGCCGTCCTCCGACGACCGCACGGGCATGAATGCACCGTGCTATTCGACGGCGCCGGCTGAATCCGGCTTGGAGGTCGTGGCGTGGTTGACGGCCGACGGGTGACCGCGATCAATCCTGATTGGATGCCGCATAGAGACGTGACCGGAAAACCCGGGCAGCACCATCCCAGGGCTGAGCCGGGGACGCCCAGTCCTGGGCTAAAGATGAGCCGCCCTCTGGGCTCCGGATCGGCTCTGCCCGCCATCCCAGGGCTGAGCCGGGGACGCCCAGTCCTGGGCTATATTGAGCCGCCATCTGGGCTCCAGAGTTGGTGCGAAGCGCCAAATCCGGGGGTTTCCGGCCGCACCCGGACAAATCGACAAGACATCTGCCTGATTACCGCTCACTAAGGCAGTGGCGGGGAAACGGAGCACGTAGGAAAGGCACCGCTCCAGATCATCCTGGTGGAACAGAGCACGAGCACAACGCGAGACTACCTTAAC
>JAAEPZ010000928.1 GCA_024231955.1 bacterium
ATTGTCCGCGAGAGTCCGAAACGCGACGAATTCACCAGCCGGAGAATTGCCGCCGCCAGCGCCGGATCCGCCTCCAGACACTTCTTCAATTCCTCCATCTCGAAGTCCGGGTCCTTCAACAGCTTGAAGATCTTCAACGCCACGGTCGGCGAGGAATGGAGTTCCTTGACCTGGCTGATCAGGTCATCCATCGCTTGACGCGCGCCGTTGTCGTGTCCGTTCTTCGTGAGATCTTGGACGTCTTCAGATGGCGGTTGCTCTCGATGACTATCCATATAGTTACCCAATCTGTCTTCCTCGGGAAACGCGATCTTCCGTAGGTCAGGCGGTGCCTGACGCAATCAACGTGTCTTTGTGTTTCTATCCCGGTTTTGTTGCGCTTGCTGTTAATCTTCGGTGTGACTGTAGGGTTATTCCGAGGTGTTCTTTGCACCAGGCGGCTACTTCGGCGGTACGAACTGTTTCCAGGGCTTGGCGAATGATCGATGTGGTTGTGGTGCCGAGGATGGCGCCAATACTGAGGAGCATGGCCGTCATGCCGCCTTTGCTGTGTGTGCTCTGCAAGCGTTTGTATTTGCCTATGATGGACTCCAGGACCTCGGTGGAACCGATCAAGCGCTGACCGGCATGCAGTCCGGCAGACTGCTCGGCAAAGAATCCGAGCGCATCGCGTACCATCCGTCGGCCCGCGCGCGTGGTTGCCAACGGCTCCAACTGTTGTTGCAGTTCGTCACAGATCAAAGAGTGAATGCCTTCTGTTTGGACATATCGCTCCGCCCCATGAACAATGGCGAGCAACTCCGACCATCTTTGCAGGGCCTTGCGATAGGATCGCAACCAGCCAAGCTTCTCCTTTAGCTTCTGACGATCCACCGGTGGGAGTGAATCGTCGATAGGGGCGTCTAAGTAGGCCAAGGCGCGCCGGCCCCAGGAGACCAGCGAATCGAGGTTCATGTAGCGGGCTTTGGTTTTCAGACCGGGGGGATTCAAGAAGGCCAACGATGTCTGCGTAGTTTTCAACTTCGTCTGATTCGCCTGTTTCACGAACTGCGACCAACGCTCGTCCCCTTCGAGTTCCTTCTTCAGCAGCAGGGCCATCTTGTGTTTGGCGTCATAAACATGGGAAACCTCAGGATGGTCTTCGTGGAAAAACTCCATGCTCCGCTTCAAATCCGATCCTCCATCACTGACAATCGCCCGGGGGACACCCGTCTTTTCGAGTGTGGCTTGCAGCTGTGCGTACACAACTTCACCGGTCGATTGTTCCATCGGCGTCAGGTTCAGCGAGGTCATGTCTTCGTGCCGCAACGGCCGGCGGTCAGCTTCCCATGCAGACAAGCGAATCCCGATGATGATCAGGCATTTGTACGGCCCTAGTTGGATCGTGTGGTCCATCATCCAAACCCAATCGTCCGCTTTCTCTTTCTCGCACGTAAGCTGGAATAGGCCGATCCGCAGCATC
This sequence comes from bacterium, assembly GCA_024231955.1. GTDB lineage: Bacteria > Krumholzibacteriota > Krumholzibacteriia > JACNKJ01 > JACNKJ01 > JAAEPZ01. The sequence goes on from JAAEPZ010000928.1 coordinate 1,463, forward strand.
CACGAACGTCCCGAATTCGCACACGGCATCTGGCCTCCGAAGAGCGGATGGGTAGCCAGTAACTCGAAAACGCCAGCCGCACTGCGGAGACTGGTGGCCTTGGAAATCACCATCCGCAGAAACATATCAATCACACCCACCGAGTAGGAGTGCCGGGCCGGACGAACCTGCAACTCGGCCCGGCCGGTCTCCACGCCGCCCCCGGGCTCAGCCCATTGTTTTTTGTTCCTCCCGCAGTTGCCGGACTTGGGCCTCCAATTTCTTGGCTCTAGCCTTCCACGTGTCTCGGCTTGTTTCCAACCATCGCGCCAGGTTGTTGGCTTTCTTTAACGCCGCCTTCGCCGACAAGCATTTCTCCTTCCATTGGCCTCGACTGCGTCGAAAGAACTCCACTAACACCTTGAGACGAGATTTGTACATCGTTCCATCTGCCGTTTGAAACATCCTTGCATCCCCCAAAAAACTGTCAAATCGAAAACAAAACGGCTACAATGAAACAGAACCCGCCCAGATCACCAACCCCAATTCTCCCGGCACTCTTCAACAAAGTGATCAGCCTAGGCACAGCCTGACCTACGCGCTGACGCGACCGTGAGATTGTCGGAAGGCGGAGATTTCGTCAAGCCACCCTCGACTCTCTCCCATCCCCCAAGACACGCCAACCCGAAACTCAAGCCAGCCCCGTCCCGCCTCTCCCTCCCTCCCATCAGCGTTCATCACCGTCAATCAGCGGTCCAAACCCACCCCACGGACTTTCGACTTTTGCAACACCTTTACCCACCTTACCAATCCCTCTGCCTAGGCCCTGTACCCCAAACCCCGTCTCC
>JAAEPZ010000929.1 GCA_024231955.1 bacterium
CACAGAGGTCTGGTAACGACGCTGGATCAGATTGACACTTTCCGCAGTGTTATCGGAAGTGAAATGGGAGATCCGGTGCCGCGTCAGCAGCTTCCTATGATGATGGACGAGGTCGTGCCACCGACATTGGCGGCCGCCTTCGGAGACGGGTTCTTCTAACGACCACGCCTGCCAGTGAAGCGATTCTATATCGATCACGCGGGGGCCACCCCACCGGCGAAACCGATGCTGGGACAGTCCAGAGACGTGTCACCGGCTGGGTCTGCCAGATCCTCAGTGCAAGCGGGGGACACTGCTGCTGACGTTAGCAGAAGAGCGAGAGCCAAGAGCCGCAGCCCTGGAATCGAGGGCGAGTCGCGGGATCAACATGAGAGCAGGGGCTTGACAAAGAAGCTGACCCCGGCCTTGACGGCTGTGGGCAGGGGAATCTCGCTGGGAAGCTTCGCAGGTGATGACTGGGCGTGAGCAACTGCCGCTCCCCCGGTCAAGAAGGCGGGCAAAGGTGGATTCAATGAGCATCCGCAGCCAGGAGCTGACAGGGCGGGGCCGAGCCACGCAGGGTTCTGACCGCCGCAG
>JAAEPZ010000930.1 GCA_024231955.1 bacterium
AAACGACGCCAGCGGTGGAGCGTACCGCCAGCCGTCCCTTCAAGTGCCTCAGGCTTTCGGCGCCAAGAAGTTTGCCCTTGTTTGCCCGGGCAAACAAGGGCAAACCTCTTAACGTTCGACGCCTGAGGCACTTGAAAAACGGCCAATGGTACGCTCCACCGCTGGCGTCGTTTGCCCTTGCCACCCCTCGATGACGGGCTTTCCGGCCGCGTCTCTAGGGCGTCCGCCTTGACTTCATTCCTGAGAAGGCGCCGTCTTCCTGACCTTGAACGGGTTACGGACGGTGACGCCGGCGATCACCTGTCCGTCGTTGAGGTCTTCGGTCCACACGCATTCGGCTCCCGATTGCCAGGCGGCCGTGACGATCAGGGCATCCCAGAAAGAGACCTTCTGGTCCTCCGCCAGCTCTGCTGCGGCGATCACGTCTGCCGAGCACGGCGAGTAGACCGGCCACAACGACAGGTCTGCCAAGATCTCCCGGGCCGCTTGCGACGAAAGCGGGCTCGGCACTTTCGCGTGGTGATCCAAAAGAACTCCTGGAGAACCTGAACACTGAGCCGTCCGGCTCGGCTTTCCCAGAGGTTTTCAATCAGCGATCTGGCGCGGGCATGTTTGGCCGGGTCGGTGGGATCGTGGGCGTAGACCAGGACGTTGGAATCGACGAACTCACCGCTCATACAGATCCTCGCGCGTCCAGGTGGGTCGGCCTCCAAGACCCATCGGGATCCCACGCCGCATCCGGGCAACCGCCCT
>JAAEPZ010000931.1 GCA_024231955.1 bacterium
CACGGACCGATCTCCGCTCACCTCGCGGCCGACCGCACCCGCCCGGCGAGCCGGTGTGGCTCACCACCGGAGTGGTGTCGGCCGGCCGGGGGTGAAGTCGATGACGACTAACTGAGAACCTCAAACGGAATGGAGGAAGAAACCATGACAGCGAACGCGAAAGTCCTTCTCGGCTTGGGCCTGACCGTGGCATTGAATTTCGTGACCGTGGCCAGCGCACCTGCGCTTCCGAATTGCGCTGAGCAATCCAGTCTTTGCGAAGAACTTTGCTCATGCGCGCGTTCCTGCAACACGTACTGCTGCGAAGATGAATTGACGTATGCCACTTGCGGCTCGTGGGGTCTCTGCTTTGGCACCTGGCCATGCCCGGACTGTAGATGCTGGGGCGCCACCGTCTACGGCACGAGCAACAGCGAAACACTGTACGGCAACGACAACAGCAACTGCATGTATGGCTACGCGGGCGACGACGTGCTACTGGGTCGCAACGGCAACGACATGCTGTACGGGGGCAGCGGGGACGATGAGCTCTATGGCGAGAACGGCGAAGACTGCCTGTACGGTGGCACAGGCTTCGACTATCTGAACGGCGGTCCGGGTCAGGATGGCTGTACGCAGGGTGAGATTTACGTCAGTTGCGAGAGATATGACATCTAGCTACTTACGTGAGTCACCAATCGCCGACGCAAACCAATGGAAACAAAAACTTGAACGGAGGACAAATCCATGAGGTCGAAAACAAAGACCTTTCTCAGCGTAAACCTCGGCGCGATCCTCTTGATCATGGCGATGGCGGGTCCCGTAATGGGCCTGCCTGACTGCGATCGAATCGGCTGGTGTTTCGAAGACTGCACATGCGATAGTTCTTGCAGTCAGCAGTGCTGCGACGATCCGTATACCGTTTCCACTTGCGGCGCCGCTGGAGCATTTTGTCTGACCTCGCCGTTATGCGATGGCGTCTGTCGCTGCGCGACCCGCATCTATGGCTCAGGCTCCGGTGACACCCTGCACGGCAACTCGAATCACAACTGCATCTATGCCTACGGCGGAGACGATACCGCCTACGGCTATGCGGGTGACGACAAGTTGTACGGCGATTCCGGGAACGATACCCTCAAGGGCGGTACCGGCAACGACTGTTTGTACGGCGGATCGGGCAGCGACCACCTCGACGGTGAATCAGGCCACGACTATTGCACACAGGGTGAAACCTACGTGAGCTGCAACGACTGAGTACAGGCTCCCTGGGCGTCCTTGTCATCCGACAAGGCGACCCGGAAAGAACCTCGCTCATTCGCTCCCCGAGCCGCACGCCGCACGGCGTGTGGCTCGGGGCCTTTTGAATCCACGGTTCCCACCAGACCCCATGCCGGAAAGGGAGCTCATAAACGGAAATCACTGAAGACGTCATACCAGACGGAGGTAGATCCAATGAGAACGAAAACCAAAGTCCTTCTCGGCCTGGCTTTCGCCGCGGCCGTGTTGATCATCGTTACCGCACGTCCTGTGACCAGCATGCCTGACTGTGATCAGATCGGCTGGTGTCTTGAGGATTGCACGTGCTCGAGTTCCTGCAACCAGCAATGCTGCGAGGATCCGTACACGGTGTCCACCTGCGATCAGACTGGGGAACCCTGTGTTGGTTCACCTTTATGCCCCTCATGTAGCTGTAGCGGTGGCAGCATTTATGGCACAGACGCGAATGATGTGATGTATGGCAACGCTAACGACAACTGCATCTATGGGTTGGCCGGCGATGACACACTTTACGGCGGAGCTGGTTACGACTGTCTCTACGGAGGGCCGGGCATTGACACTTGCATCGGCGGTGAAGAAAACTACGGATGCGAGAATGTGCGATAGGTGCTGAGATGTTCGCTCTCAGTCTCATGCGCAGGTAATGGCCGGCACTCCGGCGGCGGCTCCGGGTTGGGGGCTTCAACCGCAGCAGCGACCACTGGTTGCTCCCGTTGGCGGAAGAAGTCAACAGTTACCGCCAGTCGCCGATGACCTGAAACGCCGCCCAGTAGTACGGCGCCGACGCATTTCGCTGCACCAGCTTCCCGGACGCCTTCCGCACCTCGATCGGATCCCGGATCAGCTCAATCCGGGCCGCTTGCAGCGCCGCATCCTTGGACTTGCCGGCACGCAGGTGACTGTAGAAGCGCACCATCAGCTCGGCGGTGACCTCGTCGGCGACGTTCCACAACGAGGCGACCACCGTCCGCGCCCCGGCATACTGGAAAGCGCGGGTCAGTCCGATCAGCCCCTCACCACCGCGCTCCTCGCCGAGCGCGGACTCGCACGCCGAAAGCACCACCAGGTCGGCATCGATCCGTACGCGCTCGAAGATCTCCCATGCCTGGAGCAGACCGTTTTCGCGGTCCTCGGGAAAGCCCTCGGGGATGGTGAAAACCACCGCGGAGTTGAGGGGGAAGCGGTCGTCGAGGTGACCGTGGGCCGCGAAGTGGACGACGGCCGTGGTCCTCGGCAGGCCCTTGGCGCGCTCCTCGGTCGCGTCCTCTCCCAGGTAGGAGCGGACGCTCTCCGCGGGGTAGAGGGCGGCAATCCCTTCCACCTCCCGGCGGGTGTGGGGCAACGGTTCCCAATCGAAGAGGCCGCGCTTGACCGCCGCCCGCACCCTGACGTCGGCGATCTGGTCCGGATTCTCACGGCGCACGATCTCCGGGTAGACCGGGTCGCCGAAGGCCGCGACCATGGACGGGGTGTCGCCCGGCCGCGGGCGCGTCCGTCGGAGCTGGCCGTAGAGGGTGGCGGAGAGCACGAAGTGGACGGGTTTCCACTCGGCGAGGTATTCGCCGGATTCGCGGATCAGGGCGCTGAAGGGGAGCATGTGGAGCGGCCCGTCGGGCAGGATCAGCACTCGGTCGCTGTTGTCGATGGAGGAAGCAACCGGCCCGATCAGGACCTCGTACAGCTCCCGGCCAGCGTCCTGCACGGGCTGAAAGAACTGGGAGCGCGGATCGGTGCCGCGGCCGATGGCACGGCGAAAATAATTGACCTTCTGGCGGAGCTTCTCGTCGCCGATGGCAAGGGTCTCGACGGTGACAAGGCCCTTGTCGCTGGTGAGGACGAAGATATGGGTTTCCTCTTCACCAACGCTGTAGGAGAGCATCACGGTTCCGGGGTCGAGGGC
>JAAEPZ010000932.1 GCA_024231955.1 bacterium
CGCGCACAAATAAGCAGGAATAATGGCGGTAATGACGAAGTAACGATAGCGTTGGGCCATATTTCTGCGAATTGGAACGCCCTCGATCGTGCTGGGAGCGCCGGCTGCCAGCCGGCCCGGGGGCCGAAGTCCCCCTGGAGCCGCGACGCGACCATGCGTGGGCTGCGCCCACGAGCCGGCTGGAAGCCGGCGCTCCCAGCACGATCGAGGGCGCGGACGACCGGTTGCGCCCGTCAGGGAGCGAGTAGGGAATTCACAAATATGGGACATTGACATGTCAGTGCGCATTCCCGAACATCTTCGAGCTGCCGTATGCCGCCTCTCCGGGGCTACAAGGGATTTCGGTGGGTGGCCTTGTTCCTGGGGTTCGGAAGCCTCACCCCAGGCTACCTCATGCCGCCCTCCGGGCTACGATCCCGCTGGTGGATGACAAACGGCCAAGCCGGTCCCCGAGGGTAGAGCTGCGCTCAGGAGCTGTCAAGGTCGTCAAGCGAAGAGCATGCAGGGCGGGAAAAGGCGAAGATGAACCTTGACAGCTCCGAGCACCGCTGCAAAATGCTAGGGCAGAGTGTGTATATGCCTCTGTGAAACTGCACAAGGGACACCGGGACATTACTAGCCTAGCGAGCGCTGAGAATATCCGTAACTAGCCTAGGAAGGTGACGAGAAATTTACACTGCTTGGCTCGCCTAGTAAAAATGGCATATGAACATTAACCGCAGACCGCAATTCCATGATGTAGGTCTGCGTAACCTGCGCCTCCCTGCGGGCAAAGTAAAGTATCTTCTGCAATAATTGCCGTGTACCAGAAACATCTCCCAAAGAATCTAAGGTGTCTGCGATGATGTTAATAATAAGCCTGAACCTCGATGTTTCGGAGTATAGCTTGGCTATATCCGCGGTAATTGCGATCGCATCTTGATCTTCACGCAGGCGGATCAGTGCCTTCCTGGCTTTGCGCAACATTTGAAGAGCCTTTTTTCTTTCCTTAAGTCTTGCATGGACCAAGCCGTCGATCCAGCTGAGAGAAATCCTTACCCGAGTGAAACCGGTTACTCCTCGGAGATGCTCCCTAAATTCGTTCAAATGCTGCGCAGCCAGTGCGAACTGATAATATTCGCCGGTTGCAGTAATGTAACCTATATTGACTAGAGCAGCTAAATGGAAGATTTTTGGGCTCGATGGGGATAAAAGGATCAGAGCCCTTCTCTGGGAACTCAACGCCTCATCATCCCTGCCAAGATGTTTCAAGGAAACCCCCCGATTGACTTCTACTCGTCCAATTCCGTCCATGTCTTGAATTTTCTGATATCCGGCCGCGGCCATATCCAATAGCGAAAGAGCCTCTGCCATCTCTCCTTTGTGCTGCAGAAATACACCTCGACGCCTGAATACCTCTGAAAGGCAACAGGGGCATTCGTCTGCAATTTCTTCGGCATCAGCGAGCAATTGGTTTGCATCAGTATAGTGGGAAGAAATAAAATGGGCGGAAGCTAACAGACCCAAGGCACGACAGCTTAGATGGCTGTCATCGATCTTGTTAGCAAGTTCAACCGCTAATAATGCGCGGCTGACCGCTTCCTTCGGAAAGTTGAAGCTTTCTTCAGCGCACCAATCGCAAAAGGCACGGCAGAACGGCTTATCCAAGAATTTGCGCTCAACAACAACTCTATAGGGATTCTGTTTTGCCTTTGTGAGTAGCCTCCGAGTCAGCCCAAGTTCAAGATCTTTTGTCTGCTCCATGCTTAGCTCCTTTCTTACCCCCGTTTACCAAAATAGCTGGCGCAAAGCTGCAGAAACCACTACTCTCACGCACGGTGCCGGGCTCAAGAACCTTCCCCACAAAAGATCTCTCCGGTTTCGGAACACGCTATTGATTTCATCCGCAAACCCCTTGCACTAAGCGAACTCCCACACCGATCTTGCTGCCAGTGTGCACTCGCCCTTCCTTGGCCCTAGCACCGGCCGCCAGGGGCTGGGCAGCGCTCTACGGCAACTCTCTGGCAACCGATGCACCCGATGCCACGTTGCCAGTTCTAGCCAGCTAGCCACGCCCCGTAGGCTGGCCAGTTCCCCTTGGTTGCTGCCGATACTAGAGAACCGGAGCTCCCAGCACCATGCCCAAAGGGGTTCCCGCCCGGCAAGAAGCTAGCGTACCGAAGAGGCGGACAGGCGTCAAGTCCTGTCCGCCATGCAAGATTCATGCCACGCCGTGCGGGGAGATCATCGGTTTAAAGGCAATGACCAGATGCTGAGGGGGTTCGGGTTCTGGTCCCATGGGTTGGAAGAGAACGAAGCTAATCGCCAGGATAATGAGGCCAAGTACTAGCTTTCGAAGCATCACGCTACCTCCTGGAAGCCGTTTGCAAAGCGCTTCATTGCGACTCTACGCCGGCCTCCCGTTTGATTCTAAGTCTAAGCCTACTTAGAGTCCATTTTTGAATCTTTTTGCCAAAATCTCGAAATTCGACGCCTAAGCAGTTAGCAGCTAGGCGATGCCGCGTAATTACCGCCATGGATAGGAGCGGTCTTCATGTAGAAGGTGCCAAGAAGTCCAAAACAGATGCCAAACGGAAGAATCACTACATCGAACTCCAACAGTTGTAACCCGAAATTCGGCCAATTACGCTACCGGGCGGCGAAAGAACCAGCGGCCAGAACCTTGCTGAGACGCGAGCCGGTTTGAGCTACTCCAGCGGGCAAGCGAAAGAACATGGCTAGGGCCGCCGATGGGGGATCGCACGATGACGACACCAACGAACCGAAGTCTTCAAGCAGCGGGCCGGGAATCCGGGCGGCAACGCTCGCGGGCCCAACTCCTGTACCTGCTCCACACCCCCCTGGCCGAGCTCAACCCACCGGGTCTGCCGCCCGGCCAGCGCGCCGGCCTGCGGTCGCTGCCGGAGGCGAACCGCCTCAAGCTGATCTACGCCTTCAAAGCTCTCGAACCTCTCGCCGAGGGTCCGCCGGACGCGGC
>JAAEPZ010000933.1 GCA_024231955.1 bacterium
CCCGCGTCCAAGTCGTCTCCAGACGGAGAGAGTTCCGATTGGGAGTAATGATTGGAGTATCCGAGAGGAGAATACGGGATTAAATCCCGGTCGGCGTCATCTCCGTCGTTCATGGTTTGTTTGTCGCAATCCTTGCTTTTGGTGAAGCAGCAGGTGGTCGAGGATTTGGTGGTGGCGCCATTGCCACAGATCATACCGTATGTGATCCGGCCGCACTTCGTATAATCATTGCATCCCCCGCCAGTCCCCTCCGTCGATCCGTCCGGCGGCGTCAGGCAGGTCACCCGAAACGGGACGGAGATGGACTGCTTGGGGCCCAGCGTGTCGGGAAGGCCGGAGAGCAGTTCATACCTGTAGTACTGATCATCGGACGGAAGGGTGAACAGCAGGTCGTCGGCCCGGACCAGGCCATGGTTGGTCAATGTGAATTCGCCGTTGAAGACGTCCCCGGCCGCCATGTCCGGCAGGCTGACGGAGGTGGGCTCGGCAATCACCACCGCGGCGGGAACGTCGGTTTCATAGGTGGCGGTCAGGACGATCTCGTACTCGTCCTGGATGGTGGTCTCGGTCACGGACCACTCCACGGTGACCAGGTTGTAGTCCAGGAAGATCTCCACGGGAGTGGTGATGGAGGGCTTGATCCAGAACCGGCCGGTCGTTTGCCGATGGTTTTTGGCGGCAATCCTGTATTTGTAGATTCCAACGGGGAGGTTTTTGTCGGAGAAGTCCACAACTCCCTCGCTGTCCGTGATTTTGGTATGCCGGATATCGAGAACCTTTTCGTTCTGGACGGTTACTTTGGCGCCGGCCAAACCCTGGACGACCTGTCCGTCGGATCCGATGGCCCCCGTGTAGATATCGGAGACCTTGAACAGGACATCGCCAATGCCGGATTGAGATACGGACACACTTAAAAGAGCATCTATCGAGGCGTGGTTCGATCCGCTCAGCCTGAGCCGGAAAACATGGATTCCCTCGGGAACA
>JAAEPZ010000934.1 GCA_024231955.1 bacterium
CTCCCGGGTCTCCTGCTGGCCGTGGCCGTAGCGGCCGTCCTCCTGCGCCGGAGTCTCGCGGAGGTCGAGCAGGGACGGAACCCGCTGCTCGCCAAGACGGCTCTCGCCGGCCTTCTCGGAATCTCCTCTGGCCGCATATCGGCATGCGCATCGCTTCACGTTGGTAAAGATCAATCCACTCCAGCAAGCCGTCGCGATCCCGCGGTTCGAGTTCCCATCTATGCCGCTCAAAGAACAGATTCGCATCATGGCTAAAGTAAGAGGTTGTCGCGAGGATCGCCTTGGTGGCACCCTCGTCTACCTTGACGCCATATAGTTCTCGCACCGGCGCGACACCAATCTTTCCTCCTTTCTCCGGATGCTTGCATTCTATTAGAAATCGCATTGAGACCTCGGCCGATCATCGGACAGTCTACCTAGTCGCTTTAGCCGCCGCCCTTCCTTGAGGAGTTCCAGAGAGAAGCCCTCCCATGGCTCAGCGCGATCGGCCGAAATAGACGAAGGCAGAACCCACTGGCCATGGAATTGCCTAAATACAGCTCTCTTCCAGTTCTCCAGCTCCCTCTCTTTTACCATTCTCTTGTAAATGTATAGTTTATGAGCCCCTACGTATTCCTGAAATCCGGCCGCCATGAGTACTTGCGGATTATTCGATAACCATTCATGGAATCTCTGATTCGCTTTCCCGTCAGGCGCAACGCTTACAGTCCCAGATCGTCCATACTCAAGCTGATAGTCTGAGTATTCCTCGACGAACTCGTTTATGTCGAGTTGGCTGAGTATCATCGTATCGCTCTTATTCTTGGACCTGAGCCTAGCGCGCGTATGACGTCATGTAGCTGCAGCCAATGCCTCTACGTGCTCGTCTTGGAGGTCGCGGAGGGTCGGCTCGAGCACCTCGGACAGCTCCTGGCCCGGGCAGACGCCGCCAGCGGAGACGTCGAACGATCTTGAGATCAGCGGCGCTCCGTCAACCAGCAACCCGCACCCTCGAAGGCGAAACACTATGGGGCAGCTCGGTGCGTCATGACGGCCGGGGCGTCCGCTGAAGCGAGGTGTTCTGCGGCCTTCCCTGTGTCAGC
>JAAEPZ010000935.1 GCA_024231955.1 bacterium
CTGATGATCTGGCCCGGGATCCGCTTCCGGGACCAGGTGATCTGGGGCCTTTCCCTGCGCGTGCTGAGTCTTTTCTCCGACGTGTTGGACCATCCGTTGCCCCACGTCGACGAGCTTCCGAGGCTGATCCGATAGCGGGGCCCCGAGCGGCGGAAGCGCCTCTCATTACAGGGTAGCCGCCGTCCTGCGCAAGGCGTGGAAAAAACGCAGATCCCAGCAGTAGTAGAAGCTCCGGATGTGGCATCGGTCGGCGCCGGGGTGAGTGCAAGAACACATGGGCCGAACCTCGGTGTCACGCCGGGGATCGAATCGCCAGGCAGGGCCTTGAGCGATGACTCGGCGCATCTCTACCCGCATCCGATTCATCCTCGGGCCCTTCCAGATCTCGGTCAATGAGCGATCCTGCACACTCTCGGCACCCGATCCCTGAAGTACGCAACAGATGGGCACTCTGCCATCAGCCCGCACGGTCATCGTGTACCAGGGCATGATGCAGGGATCGTCCCCGGTCCGGAGCATGGTCTGGATCCGACGTCGTCGATGCATCCGCCAGTGGTGTCGCCACTTCTCGCCGATACTGAAGTCGGATCGTCGCGCCAGATCGACGAACCTCTTCCACGCCGGCCGCTGCGCCCGTCTGCCTGCGATCCGTCGCTCGATCTCGACCAGCGCCTGAGAGATGTCCTGCTCGAGGCTGTAGATCCCTCGGATGCGTCGGTACTCGTCGATTCGGAGGACTTGCTCGAAGAGCATCAACATCTCGTTCGTTTCCGCGGCCGTCATCATCGAGTCTTCCCCCATGTAGGCGAGACCATTGAAGACGATCCCGTCAACCCCTATCCCTAAGGCCAGCTCATACATCTCGGGGATCGAGCGGAAGTTGGCCTTATAGGGAAGGAACTGGACAATCACATCGGGACGTGTAACACCTCGGCGGGCGCGGTCCGCCAGCAACCTCTGGACGTTGTCGACCACTCGATGAAAGGTAGCAGGTGCGGTGTGCATCATCCGAGCGTAGTCCGCCTCGTTGCTGCAGTTCAGGCTTACTCTCAGTTGATTGCACCCGACGTCCAAGAGGTGTTCTGTGATCTCGCGATGGAGGCCGATGCCGTTGGTCGTCAGGGTTCCGACGTGAATCTGAGACCGAGCCAGGAGTTCGACGATTTCAAGAATCCGTGGGTGGACGAGAGGCTCACCACCACCGGAGAGGCATACAGAATGGGTCCCAACGTCGCGCATCTCGGCGACCAGCCGCCGGATGGTCGCAAAGTCGAGTTCGTGCCCGGTCCGTAGGCCCCGGGTCGAGCAGAAGAAACAGCCGAGGTTGCAGCGATCGGTAGGGTGAACCTCCAAGTGATAGGGCCCGCCATGGACCGTACCCTCCTCGATTCCGCGCAGGATGGCTCGCTTCTGGGCCCGGGTCAGAAACCTCCAGCCTAATTCGCTCACTCACCCAGTGTACCAGCAGTCGCCCCTCTCGTCAAGGTCCTTAGCAGCCCGTGGTTAAAGTCGATCCTCCCTCCCGGTCCTCCCCTGGTGAAAATCGACCCACATGGAATCTTGAAGGGCTACAGGAAGTCCCGATGTTGGTCGATGGGTCGACGTAGACCCAGCCGGTTCATCGGAGCCACGATTCGCCAACCAGCAAGATGGGAGCCCTTCAGGGCGGCATAGGGTAGCCTCGCCATCCTGGGCGATGAGGAACCGGGTTGGAGACCCGACCGGTACAAGCACAAGTTGTGGGGAAATCGGCTCGCGTTCAAGTTCCGGGTGGAGAAGCTATGGGACTATAATAGTCGGTGGGCGGAACTGGAGGCGGATCCGAACCCATTTGCCTTGGTGGTGATGGCGCATCTGAAGACCAAGGCCACTCGGGGGAAGAAGATGGGCCGCCTGCGCTGGAAGATCCGGCTGATCCGCCAGCTCTACGAGCGCGGTTACGAGCGCCAGGAGGTGCTGGATCTCTTCCGCTTCATGAGGAGCGTTGGTGCGATGCTCAGCCCACCAACTCGAAGCCTGGCGAATCTCGCGCCGTGCGCGAGGGGTGACCTTGACGGGCAGAGAAGAACTCACACGCTGCAGCCCAACTCCCGGAGAACCTCATCGCCGTCGATCAGCTCCCCCGCGTCAGCTTCCCGGATCGACTCCAAGAGCGCCGCTTCGTCTTTCGGGCCGAGCTCAAAGCCCCGCGCCTCGGAGGGTTCGGGGA
>JAAEPZ010000936.1 GCA_024231955.1 bacterium
ACCCTATCCATTTGGGGGTCCTTATGCAACGCTAGGGTCTACTAATGATCCGTTTGTCAACTTTAGAAGTCTTGATACATTCACGGCCGGTTACAACCAAAAAGTGTAGCCTGATTTATAGCCCCCTCAGTAAGACGGTTATCGGAACGCTTAACCTGCTGATTCCACTTGAGTTGAGAAGCGTCGGGCACCTTGAGGGCAGCGAGCTCCAGGCCGGCCGCCCAGGCGGGGGCCGCGAGCACGGCGAGCAGAAGGATGGGAATCCGGGGACGCATCGTGCGGAGCGAGGAGGCCGCGGCCCCGGGGCCGCGGCCTCTTTTCCCTTCAGGGTCGGTGGACTAGAAGCAGTCGAAACCGCGATCGGCGCCGCTGGTGCGGATCAAGGCTCTACACGCGTCAGCCTCCTCCGGCGAAATACCCAAGAAGGATCTATTCACGTTGAGGCAGTTACCGTCGTCGCAAAAATCTATGAACTGACACCCCCCACCGCCAAAGGCTAAAACCCATGTCTCGTCTAGCCTCAGAACTCCGTTACTGGGTGTATTGACGACGCCCGACCGTGCTAATTGGGTACACAGGGACGGGTGGCAAGGGCAAACGACACCGATGGTGGCGCGTGCCACCAGTCGTTCCTTCAGGTGCCTCGGTCTGGAAGCGTAC
>JAAEPZ010000937.1 GCA_024231955.1 bacterium
ACGGGACAGTCGCAGCTGATCACGTTCAGTCCGGAGGCTCCGAGAGAAGTGCAACGCATTCAGCCGGCTCAACCACAGCCGAGCGCTAACCAATTCGCGGTGCCCACAGCTATGCCATTGCGGCGTTCGGGAGGCACGCGCAGAGCACGTTCTCAGAGCAGTCGGGGAAGTCGCGATGGTCGAAGCGGATGAAGCGGACGAAGCGGTCGCGGTTGTCGAGCGAGTGGAGTGAGCGCGGCGCGGAGGGCCATCCATCACTATCGACCACACGGCAGGAATTACCGAGGAAGAGGCGGTCACCGCGGGTGAAGAGGAATGCGTGTGGCCTGGAATCTGGGACTCAATCACAGACATCAATGAATGATCATGGACAAAGAGGACCATGCCCTGGACGGAGCCAAGTCTCGACTGAGGTCTGTTAGATTCAGTGGGACCCGAATCTTTTGAGAACAGGGGTATAGGCATGGTCTTGAAATAGTACAGTAATCGAGTATTGGTGCTTCTATAACATTCCGTTGTTTTAATAAGGAAGTCTTA
>JAAEPZ010000938.1 GCA_024231955.1 bacterium
CCCCTCCGATCCCCTGATGCCACCAGGTACCCACCCCGGCGATTATCAGTGGGGGAGCCACCTGCTCCGACTTCCTGAAGCGTGGGAACTCAACAAAGGTACGGGATACGTCGCCCTTCTCGATAACGGCCTACAGGTCGACCATCCCGACCTGCGGCCGTTCCACCAGGATGGAGGGCAGCTCGTGTATTCCGGCGGGAATTTCCGCGAGCATTTTTCGCAGGATTTCAAGCATAATTCATGCGATGTCGACGAGATGGCGGGTGACCCGGCTAGAACCGGCCACGGTACCCACGTAGCGGGGATCATCTCGGCTACCACGGACAATGAAATGGGAACCGCAGGGACCTGCTGGAACTGTAGCCTCATGATGGCGAGGATAATGCCCATGGACGGGACCTATTCAACGGCGTTAGGATTTGCTGGGAGCGGTTTAACTGAAATCCTTAAGAAAGGGCCCCAGGCAATTAGTATGAGCTTTGGATTATCCTGGAATAAAGCCAAAATTGATTGCGATAACGCAATAGAAGGGTACAGTACCTTATGTCAAGCTATCAAGGCGGCCGAAGAAAGAGACGTGGTCATGACGGCGTCAGCCGGTAACTTCAGACTCGATCACGTCGACTTCCCGGCTTACGAGCCACGGGTGATGGCGATCGGTGGCATCATGTTCCATTCCGAGAGTCCGGGTTACAAGTTCTGGGATGACCACCCCGATTGTCCTCCCGGATATAGCCCAGGGGAGCAATGTGGGTCCAACTATGGTGAGCACCAGGATCTCGTAGCGCCGGCGAAAACAGTAGTTTCGACCATGTATTCGGGCATGGATTGGAATTTAACTATTGGCTGTGGTGACAGTTTACTCGTCTACGATGGCACGAGCGACGAGTATTCCGGATATGGGCCTTGCACCGGTACATCGATGGCGGCGCCAAACGTTGCAGGCATTGCAATGCTGGTACGCTCCGCCAACCCCTTGCTCACGAAATACGAGGTTCGGGATATCCTCATATCCACCGCTTCGCACGCCGCAGACAAACATATTAATCTTGGCTACGGTATTCCCAATACCAAGGCGGCAGTTGAAAGGGCTCTTGGCAAGGTCAACCGCGAGACTCTTCCAAATCGACTCACTCCCCTGTTCTCTCTGTACAGCCATTTCGTTGAAACCCATTTTTATACCACCGTACCGCAAATGGCGAGTGCGGCCATTACTCACGATCATGTTCCATTTGAGCCCACGGGGCCTCATATTGTCGGAGAATATACATTGTTTCCGGGTGCGCCATGCCTGGTCTCACCGTGTGACCCGAGACCTCGGGCCTCGGTCTACGTTTTCACCACGGACAGCTCGCCTTACCCGGGGGCACCGCCACTGGTGCCGCTTTATCGGCTTAGCTATGACCCCAATTACGACCCGGAAGCGCCGGATCGTTGTAATATCCTCAACCCTGAGTTTGCTATTTTAGATCGAGATTTTACCTACACGACCGTGCCGGAAGGAATTCTTTTATTCAAAGAAAGAGTTGATGCCCAGGGTATTGGCTACAGGCTCGACGGTATCGAAGGATACATTTTCGAGCGCTGCCAACCTGAGCCCGAATGCATGCCTCATGGTACGGTCAAGCTCTTACGTTACTACAACTCAGAGCGCAACGATTTTGCGATCTTTCCGGAAAGCGAAAAGGCCGCGATGGAGGCGGCCGGGTACCTAGGGGATCAACCAGGCTTGAGCAACGTGCTTGGTTACGTTTTCCCCAACCTCGACAGCGATGAGGACTTTGTGATTGATGGCTTTGAAGATCTTGTCGGTACCGATCCCCATCGGGCCGACAGCGACTGCGACGGGGTCACCGATGGTGAGGAGCTGCTGTTCTACGACATGGCGGATCCGGATCCGGCAATCCACGGCTACGGTGACCCGTGGGATGGCCCTTGTGCAATACTTTTCGGCGATGGATTTGAATCCGGCGACACGGCCTACTGGTCAAGCACGCTCGTGGAAACGGCGAGAAGTACGCGGAGGGCCGAATGTCGATAAGAGGAAAGCGGCTGATGACGTTCTTGGTGGCGTTGAGCGTTTATGTACTTCTGGCTACGGCTCTCAACGCGGCCACGTTTACTGTTACCAAAGAGACTGACGACGATGGCTCCTGCGTTGTCGCCGATTGTTCTCTGCGTGAAGCGATCATCGCCAGCAATGAAAACCCAGGATTCGATACGATCCTTATTCCGGGAGGAACCTACGTGCTTTCGATACCCGGCGGGGGCGAACTGTACTCCTTAACAGGTGATCTTAACATCTTGGACGACGTAGATATAGTAGGAGACGAACAGTTGCTGGTCGTGATCGACGGCTCTGAAATAGATCGAGTTTTGGCATTTTACAGGGGCGTCGCAAGGATTTCCAACGTCACAATAACCGGAGGGTCCCTGTGGGGCCCCGGGGCGGGTGTGTTTATCGTTGATGCCAACGTGACTATAACTAACTCGACCATTAGGAAAAACAAGGCGTTGGCCTACGACGGTGGTGGAATCTCGGTCTGGCATGGTAACCTTGTTCTGATTAATTCGATAGTCATTGATAATTCAGCAGCCCGGTCCGCAGGTGGCATCGACAGAACCGCTGGCCCAGGTGTGGCATACGTGACGTTGATCAACTCGACGGTTAGCGGAAACCACGCTGGTCAGGGTGGTGGCATCTATAGTGATGGGCCGGGCGACCTGATACTGATAAACTCAACCATTACCGGAAATACCTCGTTGTTGAGCGTCTCCGGGATATTTTCCGAGTTGAACAACGGCCCGGCCATGACGAACACAATCGTTATGGATCGGTGCGGTTTCTACTACTCGGCCGCTCCCAGATCGAGTGGCGGAAACATCGAAGCCGCCGACTCCGATTGTTGTCTGCTGCATCCCGATGACCGGCAGATCGACCCATCTGAGATCATGCTAGGCCCTCTTACCTACAACGGCGGCCCGACCATGACCCACGCGCTACTCCCCGGAAGCCCCGCAATCGATGCCGGGGTCCCGGCCGACTGCCCAACCACGGACCAGCGAGGGCGGCCGCGGCCCATAGACGGTGACGGCGACGATATTGCGGCCTGCGACGCGGGCGCCTACGAGGTCAATCCCCGCGCGGTGGACATC
>JAAEPZ010000939.1 GCA_024231955.1 bacterium
AGTGATCGGGTTGGTGCAACCCGGATTGTACCAGGATATCCACCATTCGAGCCCGACCTTGTGCAGCGTGTGCGTCCAGCCGGGCGGTTCGAGCCAGCTGTAATAGTTGCCATAGAGGCTGTCCTGAGTTACCACGTGGAAATCACAGATACCTCCGGCCGTATTCGGAATAACGTCGTACCAATAGTCCGGCGGATGAAGCGGGCCAACGACGCCCTGCGGTTCGCAGACGACCGAGTCATAGACAGCGGTCGGAAGCACCGGCGCATGAACACGATAGCCATAGCCATCGGAACTGGCCGAGTGACGTCCCGAGGAATCGACAATTCCGGTAAACGGACTGGTGGAGCCGCTGGAAGTGGTGGTCCAGTGTCCCCAGGTGTTCGTATTCGGATTGTCGAACGAGAAGCGGAAGGCTGCGATTACCGGGTTGGTGGTTGAAGCATCGTACCAGGAAACCCACCACTCGCTGCCAACCTTGTGCACTATGTGCGTCCAGCCGGCAGGATCAACCCAGTTGCTGTAGTTACCAGCTATGCTGTCCTGAGTGACCACGTGGAAGTCATGGAGCCCCACAATGCCATTCGGGAAGACATCGTACCAGTAGGTCGGCGGGTGCGTCGGACCGGAACTGCCCTGAGGCTCACAGATAACCGAGTCGATAATCTCTTCCTCAACCGGACAGATAATCAGAGCATACTCTACAACGGTATGCACTGCCAGGGCCGGGTTCGGAGGAACCGGATCGATCGACGGA
>JAAEPZ010000940.1 GCA_024231955.1 bacterium
CCACCGCAGCCTGATGAAGCCGCCGTCCTTTCCGGCCCCACGCGGCCGGGGCTGATAGGGATCTTCCTCCGGTACCGATTCGCACAAACGATAAAACCAGCAATCGCGGTTGCCGTCGGGGGTGCCGTAGATGCGAATCGGACAGTCCTTCTGCGCCCGACTCGTGAAATTGCCGAGCACCTGCTCCTTATTGGATAGGGGAGCCTCATCGAAGTACAGCCCATCCCGGACGTGTTCCGAGCGAAGAGCGCTTCCGTAGTTCCCGGCCGGTCGAAAATGAATCTTCGAGCCGTTTTGAAAAACGAGGTCGACATAGGGACTCTGGGTCGTGGCCGACCAGTCGATCTCGGACTCGATGAGCGGGTTGATTTTAGATTGCTCCTCGATCTTCCTGAAGATCCGGAGGGCGTGGTTATAAAGAGCGCCGACGATCAGCTGTCGACTGCGCGGGCGCGTGATGGCGACAAAGAGGGCTAGGGTAAGGATCTCCCGGCTCTTGCCGGACTCCGGAGCGCCGTGATTCAGGACGTTGCACACCAACCGCAAGCTTACCTTCTGATAGTCATAGTAGCGGAACTGGCGGATATCTCCTTCGGTTTCAAGCAAGCAACACTCGCCGAAGC
>JAAEPZ010000941.1 GCA_024231955.1 bacterium
CACGATGCGCTGCAGCTGCATAGGCATCATCGGTGTCGGTTCCTGTAAATTAGGAAGGAAAATCGGCTGTTCGGCCATTCCAGCCTGGATCTGCCAATTCCATTCATTCTCCTGCTGGCGATCCCTGTCATCTCTCTGCTCTCGTTCTATCACTTCGTTCTGAATCGGTCGACGAGCAGTGAGCCCGCTCACTGGTCCTCCCGGTCTCAACTCCTTCACCACGTCGCGCCTAGGCTGAATAAGCGGGATAGCCACAAAAGGTCTCACATCCCAATGGGTCGGCTTGTGTTTGTTCATGCCGCTGCCCTTGTCTGAGCCCGTGGCCCGACCTCTCTGTTGGTCGTCGCTACTTGAACTCGGCGACCTTCGCTTCTGGGTCAATTTCCTTGATGATCGTCTCGACCTCCGCGTCTGATGCGACCTAGATTGGTGACTTCCAGTCGGTTCATCGACGTCCATTCGTTCCCATTCGTCTTCAAACCCGCTTCTAGATTTAGATCTCGACCTTCGTCGGTCATCGTCGTCTCGGCTAGTCACACTGCCTGTGGCAACTCCAGGAGCGCCCAGGGGTGCTGCCTTCTTCGCTGCTCTTGGTGCTCACCCTATCGGTACTGCAAACGTTCCTGGATCGTCATCGCCATATTCACTGGGAGCGGCGCTTCCGAACTGGCTCTCCTCATCTGG
>JAAEPZ010000942.1 GCA_024231955.1 bacterium
ATCACGTCGTAGTGCTCCCCCCAGTGGTAGAGACAGAGTGTGATCGGGGCGTCCTCGGGAACTCCGGCGTAGACGATAGCGCCGCAATGCTCCTTGGAGAACACCTTCACACGGACTGGTGGGTGGCTGGGGTCTCGGTTCATGGCTTCCTCGAGAAGCTTCAGCTCGGGAATGCCGACTGCTCCTTCGAAGTCGCCCAGCCCCGCGCTCTCCATCAGCTGCTGCGCCGCCCTCTTCTGCGCCGATCCCTTCGTCCTTCGGATCCCCTCCTCTGCTCTGTCTGGCCTGAAGAGTGTCTGGTAGCGCGTCTTGTGCTGGGGGCTTTCGTTCTGCTGCTGCCGGGCCAAGTCGAGAACCAGAGCTCTGGCTGCGCAGAGTCCATCCTCATTCTTGATGGCGATGAGGCAACCCTTCTTCTCGGTGATCTCCCGGTTGTACCACGTCTCCCAGTGGCCTCGGGACTCTTTTCGCCATCCTCGGCCTTGTGGCGGACGGATGCGGACGAACTTCACTGTCATCTCTTCGTCCAGGGCGAGGCCTTTCTTCGACTGTCGGATCTTCTCGATCCAGGTCATCAGCTTGTCTGCCGTCAGCCGAGCGGGGGTCGAGAAAGGGACCAGGATGGACTTGTCAAGTCCGGGATGCTTGATTTCCATGCCGACCCGGTCTCCGTCCTGACCGTCGGCGAAGACATGTCCGATCAGGCGGTGGAACACCTGACGGAAGAGTTCGTGCACATCGGGGGATTCGTCCAAGTTTCGGAATCGGAGCCGGTAGGAGACCCTGAACAAAAAAAGGGAAAAAGGGGTAAGGGGTAGTGGTACAGGGTCAGGTGCAAATGTGAAGTGCTCTTCCTACAATTTTTGACTGGATGTCCAAAGTTGAGAAATGAATACAGGGGAAGAAAGTACTGTG
>JAAEPZ010000943.1 GCA_024231955.1 bacterium
CGAGCTTCGAGGCATCTACAAGCTTCTCGCTTCTCTACGGCACCAGGATGCGGATCATGGAGATCCTGCGTCTGAGGGTGCGCGATCTCGATTTCGAGCGGCGCGAGATCACGATCCGCGACGGCAAAGGACACAAGGATCGCCGCACCATGTTGCCCGCGGTAGTGGTGGACGATCTCCGGACCAATCTGCGGCGGGTGCGGAAGCTCCACCAAGAGGACCTCGCCAGAGGGTACGGCCGTGTCTACTTGCCCTACGCTCCGGAGCGCAAGTACCCGAACGCCGAGGACGACCGAGTCCACTCCCAGAACAAGGACTACAGCGACGCCAGCCAGTCGAAGACCACCAGCCTCGTAGCGCCGGAGTTCAGCCGCCGCTACCTGCTTCACGTTCTGCCACCCGGCTTCCACCGGATCCGCTACTCCGGGCTGTTCGCCAATCGCTGGCGGACCGCCAACCTGGAGCGCTGCCGGGCGCTCGCTACTCGGCGTCCAGCCTCCCAAAGCCGAGCGGCCGGCCGACGACGCCGGTGACCAGCAGTCAGAGTCCTGGGAGCAGCGGCTACGCCGCCTCACCGGGATCGATCCGACCTTCTGACCAGTCTGCAAGACCGGTAGGCTAGGCCATCTCGATACGCTCAAGCGCCGGCCCAAGACCGTCAGCCGAGCGCCACCGTAGGCACGATCTCTCCGCTCTCCGGACCACAGCTCGTGCCGTCGCCGACCGCGCCGCTACTGCGGTGCATGGAATCCCTCTACCCTTCGGCGTCCGATCTATGGTAAGATCGTCGAGAAAGGCAACTTCGACCATGACCGGCAGAGCGCACAAGCGTCGCGAGGACCGATTTTGGCCCCCGTCACCACCCACTACACGCCCCGGAGCGCCATCCGCCGTGTGCCAGATCCGGGTACAATCCACCCAACGCAAGGGCCGTGCCATCATCCGCTTCGGTGCTGTCTCGGACCAACGCCAGAGAAGACGCGAGCCTCCGTTCGAGACCCAGCTCTCTCCACGGCGGTTTCGTTCAACTTGGTTCTATCTGACATCCGTCGACATGGCAGGGACTTTTGAGGAGATCTTGCACACGGATGTCAGATAGAGCCCTAAATGTTTAGTGCGGCAGGTGACTCGGGCGGCAGGTGACTCGGTGACTACATTCAATATTTCCTCAAGAAGAGTGCAGGGGAGTACTCATGGCTGAAATGGACAAAGACAACCCGCTCTCAGTTGCAGACTTGACTGAGCAGGAACAAGCGATCTTGGATCGCTTGGGTGCGCTTGTTTATTTTGATGCTCTACGAAGGCTTAAGCTGACTTTAACATTGGTGGGGGTGGTCAGTGGACTCGTCGTAATGTCCGCTGGCATTGTAAGTCCAGTACCTCTTGCTCTACGGTCCGCGAACGCGCCAAGTCCAAAGAGTCCTGATCGTCCAACTCGATCCCGGTCATGCAGTACCCTCGGCTGGGTCCTTGCGATACGTCCCGATGAGCCAATTCTCGTACCGGAACTGGTCATGAAACCGCGCAATCTCTTCATAAATCCGATCCATGCCGACCAGGACCGATGATGTGACGATCGCGGAGCTGGCAAGCAGGACATCGACGTTGTGTCTCCGC
>JAAEPZ010000944.1 GCA_024231955.1 bacterium
CGAGATGGTCATGCCTGGCGATAACGTCAAAATGTCGATCGAATTGATCACGCCGATCGCGATGGAGGAGAACCTGCGGTTCGCCATCCGTGAAGGTGGCCGCACAGTCGGCGCCGGCGTCGTGACCAAGATCTTCGAATAAAATAACACACCTTGCGAGGGCGAGCAGACAGCTTATCTTGGGCTGAAGCTGGAGTAGCCAAGCAGTGGAGGTAGAGAGTGTACACCGGTCAAAAAATCAGAATCAGGCTTAAGGCCTACGAGCATTCAACACTGGACAGATCCGCATTCGAGATCGTCCGGACTGCCAAGCGCACGGGGGCAGAGATCTCTGGTCCGATCCCCCTGCCGACGCAGAGGTCGTTGTATACCGTGCTTCGCTCTCCGCACGTCAACAAGAAGTCGAGAGAGCAGTTTGAAATGCGTGTTCACAAGCGCCTGATTGAAATCACCAAGTCGACCCCGGCCACTTTGGATGCTCTGACCAAACTGGATCTGCCCGCCGGCGTCGACATCGAGATCAAGGTGTGAGGCTCGGCCTCTCGTAGAAGAAGGAAACTGGAGATAACATGCCGAACGCAATTCTCTTTGATGGAACCGGGAAGAAGACTTCTGAAGTCGAACTGCCCGAGAACATCTTCGGCAGGGAAGTGAATGTCCATCTGATTTGGGAAGCCTGTAAAAACTATCAGGCCAACCAGAGGTCGGGCACTGCGCATACCAAGGATCGTTCCGAAGTTACCGGTTCAACCGCGAAGCTCTTCAGGCAGAAGGGTACGGGCCGCGCCCGTGCGGGTTCAGGCAAGTCGCCTCATCGCTACGGTGGTGGTACGGCCTTCGGACCGAAGACCAGGAGTCACTCCTACAGCATGCCGAAGAAGGCCCGTCGCAGCGCACTCTATTCAGCGTTGAGCGACAGGGCTTCGGAAAACGCGATCCTGGTGGTCGACGGCTACAAGCCGGAAGCTCCCAAGACGCAGGAATTCAAGTCCCTGATTACAAACATGGGCATCGGGAAAGAGAAGGTCCTGCTGGTTCTGGATGAGTATGATGTCGACATCTGCAAATCCGCCCGCAACCTGCGCGATCTCGATTTCATAGTTGGCCGTGAATTGAACGCCTACCAGGTTATGTGGGCCGACAAGCTGGTCATGACTTCGGCCGCACTTGAGCAGGTCAAGGAGGTGTTCGGATCATGAAGAACAATTACCACGTGGTTCGTCGCGCCCTCCTGACGGAGAAGACAAGTATCCTTCGCGCCGAGAACAAGTATGTGTTCGCGGTTGATCAGCGGGCTGGCAAAGCCGAGATCAAGAAGGCCATCGAAGAGCTTTTCAGTGTTGAGGTGCTGGAGGTCAGGACCATGAACGTGAGGGGCAAAATCAAACGCCTCGGTCGCCATCAGGGCAAACGCGCTGACTGGAAAAAGGCCATCATCACGTTGGCGGCAGACAATACCATCGACCTGGTCAGCCAGGCCTAGGATTCAGAGGCTAGGAGAGAACAATGGGAATCAAGAAGTTCAGACCCTTAACACCGAGCCAGCGCTATCGCACTGTCTCAGACTTCAGTGACATTACCACTGACAAGCCTGAGAAAAGTCTGCTCGAGCCCCTGAAGAAGTCCGGCGGTCGGAACAACCATGGCCACATAACGAGTCGTCGTCGTGGTGGTGGGCACAAACGTCAGTATCGCCGCATCGACTTCAAAAGGAACAAGCTGGGCATCCCGGCGATGGTCAAGACCATCGAGTACGACCCGAACCGTTCCGCTCGCATCGCGCTGCTCTGGTACGCCGATGGTGAAAAGCGGTACATCCTGGCTCCGCTGGGCGTCAAGGTCGGCGATACTCTGGTCTCCGGGCCGGATGTCGAGATAAAAGTCGGCAATTGCATGCCGCTGCACAAAATCCCTCTGGGTTCTACGATCCACAACGTCGAGTTGAAGATCGGCAAGGGCGGACAGTTGGCGCGCGGCGCCGGCAGCTACGCTCAGTTGATGGCGAAGGACGGGGATTACGCGATGCTTAGGCTGCCCAGCAGCGAAGTTCGCCAGGTGCACATGAACTGTTACGCCACATTGGGACAGGTCGGGAATCTCGACCATGAGAACGTGGTTATCGGCAAAGCCGGCGCGAGTCGTTGGCGGGGCCGTCGTCCCAAGGTGCGTGGTGTCGCGATGAACCCAGTGGATCACCCGCATGGTGGTGGTGAGGGTAAGACTTCTGGTGGCCGTCATCCGGTTTCACCTTGGGGTCAGCCCGCGAAAGGGTTCCGCACTCGCAAGAAGAACGCCGCCTCGGATCGCTTCATCGTTCGTCGTCGTAAGTCCTAGGCGTCAATCAGGAGGAATGAGAATTGTCCCGATCCCTTAAGAAGGGGCCCTACATTGATTTCAAGGTGCTGAAACGCATCGAGGAGATGAATGAGAAGGGCGAGAAGAAGGTCCTGAAGACCTGGGCGCGCCGGTGTACCATTTCCCCGGAATTCGTGGGGCATACTCTGGCAGTGCACAACGGAAACAAATTCATCCCCGTGTATGTGACTGAGAACATGGTGGGTCATAAATTGGGCGAATTCGCTCCGACCCGCACGTTCCGCAGTCACTCCGGGAGAGGCAAGTAGCTTAAGGCCTGGCTGAAAGTGGAGGTTGCTTATGCCTGCGAAGGCTAGCGCCAAATTCGTTCGCGTCTCGTCAAGCAAGATGCGGCAAGTGGCAAACATGGTTCGCGGTATGGATGTGAATGCGGCGATGGAGACCCTCAAGTATATGAACAAGGGTGTCGCGCTGCCTATCTACCGCGTAATTCATTCTGCAGTCGCCAATGCGGTGCATTTGGCGGACGAACAGAATCCGGTGGACGTCGACAAACTTTACGTCAAGACGATCTACGCAAACGAAGGACCCACGATGAAGCGTATCCGTCCCCGAGCGCAGGGAAGGGCCTTCAGGATCAGAAAACGAACCAGCCACCTACATGTCGAACTCGGACAACGGTAGGTAAGGAGGAAAACAGTGGGCCAGAAAACTCATCCAACCGGTTTTCGCCTGGGCATCATCAGGACTTGGGAATCCCGTTGGTTCGCCACGAAAAATTACGCCGATTGGCTTAATGAAGACGTCGTTATTCGTCGATTCATCAAAAAGCGTCTGTATCGTTCGGGTATCGCCCGGGTGACTATCGAGCGCTCGACGAAGAAAGTGACGGTCAACATCTTCACCGCGCGTCCCGGTATGGTTATCGGTCGTCGGGGTGCGGAGGTGGATATGCTGCGCGATCAGTTGAAGCATCTGACGGGCAAGCAGGTCTATCTGAATATCAAGGAAGTCAAGAAGCCTGAGTTGACTTCAACGCTGGTGGCAGAGCACATCGCCACCCAGCTTGAGAACCGGGTCAGCTTTCGCCGGGCCATGAAGAAATCGATCACATCCGCCATGCGGATGGGCGCCAGAGGGATCAAGATCCAGTGTGGCGGTCGATTGGGCGGAGCGGAAATCGCTCGTGTGGAGCACTACCATGATGGTGAGGTGCCGTTGCATACGCTGCGCGCCGACATCGATTATGGCACCGCTACCGCGAACACGACTTTCGGCGCCATTGGAATCAAGGTCTGGATCTATATCAGCGATATATTTCCGAAGGACTTCAGGCGTGAGCTCAGCAACCAGGTCCAGGAGGCAATCTAGTCATGTTGATGCCCAAGCGTGTAAAACGCCGGAAGGTCCAAAAAGGGCGCATGCGTGGATTCGCGTACCGTGGCAGCAGTCTGGCTTTCGGCCAGTTTGCGATGCAGGCCCAGGAATGTTGCTGGATCAACAGCCGGCAGATTGAGGCCGCTCGTGTCGCCATCACGCGTCATATGAAGCGTAGTGGGAAACTGTGGATCAGGATATTCCCCAACAAGCCCATTACCATCAAGCCCGCGGAAACCCGCATGGGTAAGGGTAAGGGTAACCCGGAGTACTGGGTTGCCGTGGTGAAACCGGGCAGGATTATCTTCGAGATCGAGGGTGTCTCCACGGAGATCGCCAAGGAGGCTATGCGTCTCGGGGCAGCGAAACTTCCCGCGAAGGTCAAATTCCTGACCCGAGAGTCATAAGGAGAGGGTCATGAAGAGTAACGAACTGAGGGATTTACCCCTCCAGGAACTCGAGAAAAAGGAACAGGAAATAGCGGAGGAGCTCTTCAATCTGAAGATCCGCCATTCACTGAACCATCTCGACAATCCCCTGACTATTCGGGCTCGCCGCAAGGAATTGGCTCGAATCAAGACCCTGCTGACAGAACGGCAGCAGGAGCAGCAGGGCTCTGAAGGATAGGAGTAGAGGATGGAAGCGACAGACCGCAACCTCAGGAAAACGCTCCTGGGAACGGTTGTGAGCGACAAGATGGATAAAACGGTGGTCGTCAATGTAGAGCGCCGGATTCCCCATCCCCGTTACAAACGTTATTACAAGCGTAGTAGCAGAGTTGTTGCCCACGATGCTGAATACAACTGCCAGGTAGGCGATATCGTTCGCGTTATGGCCACTCGTCCAATGAGCAAGACGAAGCGCTGGCGTGTCTACGAAATAGTCAAGCGCGCGGAATAGCGGGAGGCAACCTAATGATTCAGATGCAAACCATGCTGGTGATCGCCGACAATTCCGGTGCCAAGAAAGCTCAGTGCATAAAAGTGCTGGGCGGCAGCAAGAGGAAGTACGCGAGTATCGGCGATATCGTAACGGTTGCTGTAAAGCAGGCCCTACCGAATGGTAATGTCAAAAGCGGTGAAGTGGCGCGGGCTGTGGTCGTAAGGACCAAGAAGGAAATTCGTCGGGCGGACGGTTCGTACATCCGCTTCGATCAGAACGCCGCTGTCATCATTAATCCGCAGAATGAGCCTGTGGGCACGAGAATTTTCGGCCCCGTGGCCAGGGAACTCAGAGAGAGAAAATTCATGAAGATTGTCTCTCTGGCTCCTGAAGTGCTGTAGCGAGGTATAACGTGAAGATCGCAAAAAACGACACTGTAGAGGTGATCTCTGGGGCCAATAAAGGGCTCAAGGGCAAAGTTCTCAAAGTGTTCCCTAAGCAGCAGCGCGTCATCGTGGAGAAGGTGAATCTGAGGAAGCGGCATCAAAAACCGCGGAGTCAGCAGGATCCGGGTGGCATCCTGGAGATTGAGGCACCGATCCACGTTTCCAATGTGAAACTGATTGATAAAGGGTCCAGGTAGATAGACCCGTTCTAGGTCAGGATACTTTAAGAAGCCCTGACTGAGAAAGGAAGCATTCGATGGCGAGGCTCAGAGGATATTACAAAGAGACAGTGATTGCGGCCTTGAATGACAAGTTCAAGTACGCGAATCCCATGCAAATACCGCGACTGACCAAAATAGTCGTGAACATGGGCGTGGGAGAGGGATCACGCAATGAGAGTCTGATCAAGGCCGCAACGGTCGAGATGAGAACAATCACAGGTCAGGCACCGAAAGTTACGAAGGCGCGGAAATCCATAGCCAATTTCAAACTGCGTGAAGGAATGAACGTGGGTTTGAAGGTGACATTGCGAGGAGATCGCATGTGGGAATTCCTTGATCGCCTCGTGAATGTGGCCCTTCCCCGGGTTCGTGACTTCAGGGGAGTGCCTACCAAAAGTTTCGATGGCCGGGGGAACTACAACCTGGGCGTCAAAGAGCAGATCATTTTCCCTGAGATCGACTATGATAAGATCGCCAGGGTGCAGGGGATGGACATCAGTTTCGTGACTACCGCCGCTACGGACGAGGAAGCCATGGAATTGTTACGCCTTCTCAACATGCCTTTCAGGCGTAACTAGGGTCCAACCCAGGAAACGTGAAAGAGGTGTCAGCGTGGCCAAAAGGTGCCTGCTAGTCAAATCAAAGAGGAAGCCGAAGTTCAAGGTTCGCGCCTATTCCAGGTGTCGTGTCTGTGGAAGGCCGAGAGGCTACATTCGTAAGTTCGGTGTTTGCCGAATTTGCTTCCGATCGATGGCTCTGCGTGGGGAAATTCCCGGCGTCGTTAAGGCCAGCTGGTAAAACAAGTATCCCGTGAATTTTGAAACGAGGGGTTAGATCATGTCGATGACCGATCCCATTGCGGATTTCCTGACGAGAATTCGGAATGCCAGTCGCGCTAAACACTTCCGTGTTGAAGTACCGGCGTCACGAATAAAAGGTGAGATTGCTAAGATCTTGCGGGAGTCGGGATACGTCAAGGACGTGAAGTTTGTCGATGACGGCAAACAGGGTCTTTTGAGAATCTATCTGAAGTACGACAAGGACACCATGCCTGCAATCGAAGGTCTGCAGCGTGTGAGCAAGCCCGGTCGGAGAATCTACGCCAAGCAGGGCGAGATCCCGCGTGTACTCGGTGGATTTGGAGTAGTAGTTCTGTCAACCAGTCGGGGAATCCTGACCGGCATCGAGGCAAGGAAAGAGGGTGTCGGCGGAGAGGTCCTCTGTCAAATCTGGTAGACGATTCACAGAATCGGAGGCATTCGCATGTCGCGAATAGGAAAAAAACCAATACCCATCCCGACGGGTGTGCAGGTTGAATATGCCGAAAACGGCCTCTGCACCGTCAAGGGTCCGAAGGGTGAATTGGCTCGGGTGTTGAACACCGAGATGAAGTACACCGTCGAGGAGACAGCTGTTGTGGTGGAGCGTCCAAGTGACAGCAAAACCCATCGGGCGCAGCACGGTCTGAACCGGACTCTGCTTGCGAACATGATTGAGGGCGTCTCTAAAGGGTTTTTTAAAGAGCTCGAGATCGTCGGTGTCGGTTACAAGGCGGAGTTGAAGGGCAAGGATCTGCATTTGAACCTGGCCTTTTCCCATCCCGTCGTTGTCGTCCCTCCCGAGGGGATCACATTTGAAGTGCCCAAGCCTATTGAGATCAAGGTTCTGGGCATCAATAAAGAGGTAGTGGGTCAAACTGCGGCAAACATCCGCAGCTGGCGCAAGCCGGAGCCTTATAAAGGCAAGGGGATCCGCTACAAGGGTGAGCACATTATCCGGAAGGCCGGCAAGGCTTCCGCGAAGGCGTAGGGGAGTGATCAATGGCAATCAAGCCCTATAACAAGAAGGCCCAGCGGGCAAAGCGTCATCGCAGAATCCGCAAGAATCTCAGTGGCTCTTCAAGCAGACCCAGGCTGACCATATACCGCAGCCTGACCAACATCTATGCTCAGTTGATCGATGATGATCAGCGGGTGACTCTGGCCTCGGCCAGCAGTCTCAAGGCTGCAATTGAGCAGGCGGAGGGTGAGTCGCGCAAGCAGGCACAAGCCCGCTTCGTCGGCCAGTCCATTGCAGCCGCCGCCCAGGAAAAGGGCATTAAAACAGTGATTTTCGACAGAAGCGGTTTCCTGTACCATGGGCGTGTTAAAGCCTTGGCCGATGCCGCTCGTGAAGCCGGGCTGGAATTCTAGCTACGGATATCCTTTCAGGGGGTTCGAAAAGTGTTTCGAGGAAACAACCGAGACCAGCAACGGCCTCGTCGACGTCGTGACCAAGAGGAAGAGCGATCAAATCTGATCGAGAAGGTTGTAGCTATCAATCGCGTGTCCAAGACCGTGAAGGGTGGCAAGAACTTCAGCTTTACTGCTCTGGTTGCAGTCGGTGACGGAAACGGGCAGGTCGGCACCGGTCTGGGCAAAGCTCGCGAAATCGCCGAGGCGATTCGCAAAGGTACCGAAACCGCGCGCAAGGCCATGGTTAAGATCAATCGTTTCGAGAACAGGACCGTGCCTTACAAGGTGATCGGGCGATACGGCGCGGGCAGGGTTATGCTCAAGCCGGCCGCTCCCGGTACTGGTGTAATCGCCGGCGGAGCTGTGCGGGCGGTGCTTGAGGCTGCGGGTATCTCCGACATCCTCACCAAGGCTATCGGCACTAATAACCCCCATAACGTCGTGCGTGCGACGATGGAGGGCCTGACGCGGATGCGTTCGTCCACTGAAGTTGCGAAGCGCCGCGGCATCTCCATCCGGAAGATGTACGGAATTAATGAGGAGGGCTAGGTCATGGCCAAGAAGCTTAAAGTGACCCAGGTGCGTTCACTGATCGGTAATAAACTGAAGGCCAAACGGACTATCGAAGCCCTGGGTCTCAAGAGGATGCATCACACCGTTATCCATGATGACAATCCGAACATCCGTGGCATGGTGTTTAAGGTCAAGCACATGGTGCAGGTCGAGGAAATCGAGGAGTAGCCCGATGAAACTGAACGAATTAAAGCCGGCCCCGGGGGCCACCCACAAACGGAAACGTCTTGGACGTGGTCCCGGTAGCGGCTTGGGAAAAACTGCGGGTCGTGGCCACAAGGGTCAGCATTCCCGTTCCGGTTCGAAGCATCGCGCCTGGTTTGAGGGCGGTCAAATGCCGATCCAGCGCCGTGTGCCGAAGCGTGGATTCACCAATATCTTCCGAGTTGAATTCCAGGTGGTCAATGTTGGCAATCTGGCCAGAATTCCGGAAGGTGTTGAAGTTACGCCTGAATCCCTTTATGAACATGGGTTGATTCGCAAGCGTAACGTAGCCGTGAAATTGTTGGGTGACGGTACTGTCGACCGCGCCTACACAGTTCGCGTAGATAAATGTAGCATCAAGGCCCGAGAGCTAGTCGAGAATGCGGGCGGTAAAGTTGAGGTTAGTCAGTAATCGCTGGATGCGGTTGTTGGTGAACTTCGCAAGCTGAGGAGAACAGGCGTCAATGTTCGCTAGTTTTCAGAGCACATTCAAGATTCCCGATTTGCGGAAGCGAATCATATTCACGGCCCTCATGCTGGTGGTCTACCGTTTGGGTGGACACATCACCTTGCCGGGTGTGAACAGACTTGCCATCGAGGCATTCTTCACGCAGGGACAGGGCGGCGCTCTGGCGTTGTTCGATCTCTTTGCGGGTGGAAACCTGAGCAAGGCTACGATTTTCGCGCTGGGCATTATGCCCTATATCAGCGCATCGATTATTCTGCAGCTTCTGCAGGCCGTTATCCCCTACTTCGAGAAGTTGGCGAAGGAGGGCGAGGAGGGCCGCAAGAAGATCAGTCAGTACACGCGGTATGGAACAGTGTTGCTGGCGGCCATGCAATCATTCGGTGTCGCTGTCTTCCTGCAGTCTCTGCAGGGTGGCGTGATGATGGAAAGCGTCCTGGGGTTCAAGCTCCTGACGATGTTGACCTTGACGGCGGGAACCATCTTCGTGATGTGGCTCGGCGAGCAGATTACAGAGCGGGGAATCGGTAACGGCATCAGCCTTATCATTACGGTCGGCATCATCGCCCGCTATCCGCTGGATCTGTACAACACCGTCATGGCCCTGAAGAACAAGCAGCTAAGCTACATTGGTGGCATTGTGCTGCTGGTGATGATGGTTCTGATCATTGCCGGGATCATCTTCATGACCCAGGGACAGCGTCGGATTCCGGTTCAGTACCCGAAAAGGGTCGTCGGCCGGAGGGTCTATGGTGGCCAGAACACCCATATCCCCCTGAAGGTGAATACCGCGGGTGTTATCCCGATTATCTTCGCCCAGGCGATTGTGATGTTCCCCGCAACCATTGCCAGCCTCTTCCCGGGGCATGCGACTATGGATGTGATTACCAGAGTTCTGTCGCCCGGTACGCCGGTCTACGTGATTCTCTATTCGTTGATCATCATCTTCTTTGCCTTCTTCTATACCGCGATCGTTTTGAACCCGATCCAGATGGCCGAGAATATGAAGAAGTTCGGCGGCTTCATCCCCGGAATCAGACCCGGCAAGAACACCGCGAACTTCATTGAGCGCTCTCTCAGTCGCATCACACTGCCCGGCGCGGTTTTCCTCGCCTTCATTGCGGTGCTGCCCGATATCCTGATGAGACAATTCGGTGTCCCCTTCTACTTCGGTGGAACCGGCTTGCTGATTGTTGTAGGTGTTGTGCTCGATACCTTGCAGCAGATTGAAAGTCACCTCTTCATGCGTCACTACGACGGCTTCATGAAGAAGGGTAAGCTGCGGGGGCGGAGGTAAGTGATGAACCTGATCGTTCTGGGAGCTCCCGGCTCCGGTAAAGGGACGCAAGCCGTCAAGATCAAGGAGAAGTTCGGTCTTCCCCATATCTCGACGGGTGATATCCTCCGCGGCGAAGTTGCCGCCGGTACCGAGTTGGGACTTGAAGCCAAGAAGATCATGGAGAGCGGTCAACTGGTCAGTGATGAGATCGTCCTGAAGATGGTTTCGAATCGTCTGGCCCAGGACGACTGCAAAAAGGGTTGGATTCTTGACGGATTCCCCCGCACTAGGCCCCAGGCCGAGGGTCTGCAGGCCATGCTGGCCGAGGTGGGAAGTGAAGTCAGCCTGGGTGTTCTTATCCAGGTCAAGGCCGATCAGGTGGTTGAACGTCTGTCCAGCCGGAGGACGTGTCGCGATTGCGGCAAGATATTCGCGGGCGCGGACCTTCAGGTCGCTGGTGATGAGATTCCTGCAGAGGGCGAGTGCCCCAAGTGCGGCGGAGTCTACTATCAGCGAGGAGATGATCGGGAGACCACTATCCGTGAGCGGCTGGAGGTCTACGAGAATCAAACTCGACCGGTTCTTGATTTCTACAACGATCTGGACAAGGTCGTTGAGATAGACGGCTCCCAGCAGATGGATGTCGTCACAGACGCGGTCCTGTCGATTCTCAAGGATCGTTTTGAGGATAGGATCCAGTGATTCACCTCAAGGATGCAGATGGCATCGCCAGTATCAAAGCAGCAGGGCGGATTTTGAGAGCGGCTTTGAACGCTGCGGGACAAGCTGCGGAGATTGGGGTGTCGACCAACGATCTGGATGAGATCGTTCGCAGCGTGATCGAGAACGCCGGCGCTAGGCCAGCCTTCAAGGGCTACCAGGGCTTCCCCGGCAACAGTTGCATCTCCGTGAACGAAGCGGTGGTGCACGGGATCCCGAGCGACAGTGTTTTGGCGGATGGCGACATCGTCAGCATTGACATAGGGGTCTTTAAAAGTGGATATTACGCCGATGCCTGCGAAACATTCACGGTGGGGACGGTCAGCGAAAACGTCCTGCACCTGCTGGATGTGACGAAGACCTCCCTGGCAAAAGGGATTGAGCAGTTCAAAGTCGGCAACCGTCTCGGTGATATCTCGCATGCGGTGCAGGTATATGCCGAGGCGCATGGTTTTTCGGTGGTGAGAGATCTGGTAGGGCATGGCATTGGCCGGGCGCTGCATGAGGATCCCCAGGTACCGAATTTTGGGCCTCCTGGAATGGGACCCTTGCTGCGACCGGGAATGGTGCTGGCCATCGAGCCAATGATCAACGAGGGGACTGACGAGGTCAGAACCCTGGCTGATGACTGGACCGTCGTCACGGCGGATGGCAAGGCATCGGCTCACTTCGAGCATACGGTAGCATTAACAGATGAGGGCCCTGTAATCCTGACGATCTAGATCGTCGGCAACTGGGAGAAAGCGGAGGAAACGTGGCAAAACAAGGCGCCATTTCTGTGGAGGGGACCGTGATTGAAGCCCTGTCCAACGCCGTATTTCGCGTTGAACTTGAGAACAATCATACGGTCCTGGCCCATGTGGCGGGCAAAATGAGGATGCACCTGATTCGTATCCTCCCGGGGGACAAGGTTACGGTTGAACTTTCGCCGTATGATTTAACCCGCGGCCGCATAGTTTATCGATACAAGTAGAGCGGGTCTCCGGATTCGCAGAAAAGAAGAGGTGGAGCATGAAAGTCCGTGCCTCCGTAAAGAAAATTTGTGAGAACTGCAAGATCATCCGGCGACGTGGTATCGTTCGGGTTATCTGCAAGAAGAATCCCAGGCACAAGCAGCGCCAGGGTTGATCCGGTAGTTAAGGAGGAGAGTTTTGGCTCGAATTCAAGGCGTTGATCTGCCAGCGAACAAGCGGATTGTAGTCAGCTTGACATACATCTTCGGAGTTGGACGCAGTACCAGCGAGAAGGTTCTTGATACAATCGGTATTGATCACGATCTGCGGGTCAAGAACCTGACTGAAGAGCAAACCACTAAGCTCCGCGATGAGCTTAACAAGGACGAGTACAGGACTGAAGGTACTCTCCGCACCGAAGTCTCCATGAACATCAAACGGCTCATGGATATCGGTTGTTATCGTGGCTTGCGTCATCGGAAGGGCTTGCCTGTCAGAGGTCAGCGCACGAAGACAAATGCACGTACCAGGAAAGGGCCGAAGGCTCGTCCGGGCGGCAAAAAGAAGTAGAATAAGACGGGGTGCCGTCGCCGAGGGGCGACAAAATCCCGACAACATCAATCAGGATTTCAGAGTCGAGGGCCTATGGCCCGTATGGAGATTCTGAGGAGGAAAGATGGCAGGTCCGAAAGGTCGGCGTCCCGGCCGCAAGAAAGCTAAGAAAGTGGATCCTGTGGGCGTGATCCACATTAAATCCAGTTTTAACAATACAATCATCACAGCGACCAACCTGAATGGCGATGTTTTCAACTGGGCCAGTTCGGGTACGGTTGGGTTCAAGGGGAGCCGTAAGAGCACCCCCTTCGCAGCCCAGATGGCCGCTGATCGTTGCGTCAAAGAAGCAATGAACATGGGTCTGCGTCGCTGCGAGATCCATTTGAAGGGCCCGGGACCGGGGCGCGAAGCTTCGATCCGTTCAGTCCACGCCACCGGTATTGAGGTCTCTGGGATTAAAGACAAGACCAGTGTCCCTCATAACGGATGTCGTCCCAAGAAGCGCCGTCGTCAGTAGGCGGATCAGTCCCGTCCAGTACTTTCACTAATTGTTCACCTCAATGGTGAAGGATGTTCAAGTAGGAGGAAGCTATGGCCCGCTACCGCGGCCCTAAGCACAAGATCAGCCGTCGATTCGGTATGAATATCTTCGAAACGGATAAGGACCCGCTCGAGAAGCGCCCCTATCCTCCCGGTCAGCACGGACGCACCCGTCGCCGCAAGGTGTCGGAATATGGTCTGCAGTTGACTGAGAAGCAGAAGGTCAAGTACATCTACGGTGTTCTTGAGAAGCAATTCAGGAATTACTTCAAGGAAGCTGCCCGTCGTAAGGGTGTCACAGGTACGAACCTGATGCAGATGTTGGAATGTCGTCTGGATAATGTCGTTTTCCGTTGCGGCTTTGCCGCGACACGGCCCCAGGCTCGGCAGCTCGTCAATCATCGGCATTTCCTCGTGAATGATCATATCGTCGATATCGCGAGTTTCCAGGTCAAGCCTGGCGACAAGATCGTCCTGCGTGAGAAGAGCCGGAAGAACGTGTTCGTGCTCGAATCTCTGAAGAAGAGGGCGGCCCGTGGTCGCGTCACGTATATCAATGTGGACGAGAAGGCCTATAGTGGCGAGATGATCAGCATACCCGAGCGGGATGATATTCCCGTCACGGTTCAGGAACAGCTCATCGTCGAACTCTACTCCAAGTAGCTCGACGCTTTAGGAAACAGGCCCTTCAAAATCCCGATAAGGAGGGATTTCTGCATGAAGTGGAAGAATGTTCTCATGCCGAAGCAGGTGGAGATCCAGAAAGAGCTGGAGACGCCTTACTTTACGCGCTTCATAGTAGAGCCCCTGGAAAGGGGCTTTGGCCTCACCTTGGGCAACGCTCTGCGCAGGACACTGCTGAGCAGTCTTCAAGGCGCGGCCGTTATTGCCGTGAAGTTCGAGGATGCTCTGCACGAATTCACCAACATCCCCGGTGTAATGGAGGATGTGAGTGATATCGTATTGAATTTCAAGCATCTGGTCTGCAGGCTCAACACCGATATCAACCATAAACTGTACCTGGACATCTCCCGGCCCGGTCCCGTTACCGCCGGCGATATCATTCAGGATCCCATGGTCGATATCGTGAATCCGGACATGGTGCTCTGCCACCTGAACGAGGGCGCCCACCTCAAAGCCGAGATTCTGGTCGGTGATGGCAGGGGTTTTGTTCTGGCCGAGAATCATGAACTGCACGACAAGTCGATCGGTGTCATCCCCGTGGATTCCATCTTCTGCCCCGTGCGGAAAGTGAATTACAAGGTTGAGGACACACGTGTCGGACAGCGTACCGATTACGATCGCCTTGTGCTTGAGATCGAGAGCAATGGCGCGATTACGCCCGAAGAGTCTCTGGGCTTTGCCGCCAAGATCATCAAGGACCATCTCTACCTGTTCATCAACTTCGATGAGGAGCCGATGGCGGTTGTGGATGAGGAGGTCGATGAGGAGCTCGAGCGGATGAAGGAGCTTCTGGCCCGCAACGTCGAGGAGTTGGAGCTGAGCGTAAGGAGTGCGAACTGTCTCAAGGCAGCGGAAATCCAGTCGCTCGGTCAACTCGTCGTCAAAACCGAAAGCGAAATGCTCCAGTACAGGAACTTCGGTCGTAAAAGCCTCAAGGAGATCACGGAGATTCTCGAAGGTATGGGGCTGCAGTGGGGCATGGATGTAAGCGGCATCATCATGGATGACGCTGATAAGGAAAAAACAGGCAGTGAGAAAAGCCTAGATTGACGCGAGCTTACCACTCACCTGTGAACGTCTGATTAAGAGGAAATTGAAATGCGACACCAAGTACGAGGAAACCGCCTGAATCGTCCGGCCGATCACCGGAGAGCCATGTTGCGGAATATGGTGACCAGTCTGTTCAAATCCGAAAGGATCACGACGACCGTCACCAAGGCCAAGACTGCCAGGCGACACGCCGAGCGGATGATCACCTTTGCCAAGCGTGGAGATTTGCATTCGCGGCGGCAGGCGGCTCGCTTTATTTTCGAGCCGAAGGTGCTCCAGAAACTTTTCGATGAGATCGGTCCGCGGTATGCCGAGCGTCCGGGTGGATACACCCGTGTGATCAAGGCCGGTATCCGTAAAGGCGACGATGCCTCGATGGCGATTCTTGAGCTGGTTGAGGCTGAGTACAAGCCCAAAGGCAAGAAGAGGGTCAAGAAGGTTGCGGAGCCCAAAGTCGAGGCCGCTCCTGTCGTTGAAGAGGCTCCGGTAGAGGAGTCGGTGGTCGAGGAGACCGAGACTGAGGACACCGAAACTGAGGAGACAAAGGGGGACTAAAGGTCCTGCTTGCCTCTATCAGCATGTGATTTGATGTTCCTCAGTAGCTCAATTGGCAGAGCATGCGGCTGTTAACCGCAGGGTTGTAGGTTCAAGTCCTACCTGAGGAGCCTGAAAAAGGTCGCCGGATTCCGGCGGCCTTTCCGTTAACGGAGAACCCCCGGCGCGAAAGCACCAGGGGTTTCATCGTGTCCCGCCATAGGCTAAGACCTCTGTTTTCTGCCACCAACGTCCGGACAATATCAGGCTCTGAACTAATGGACACTTGGGACTATAATTACTCGACCCAAGGAGTCTACCATGAGCGAGAAACGAGATCTTGAGAAGATCGTCCGCGTGAGCTTGCCCTAGTTAAGTAGACACTTCCTGAGTTACCTTTGAGCTAAACGAAAACGGACCCACCTGCAGAGTACGAGAGTTGCACGACCACGAGCAGGAGGTACCGGCCATGGTGGCCGGACTAAAGTAATCAGGTTTCTGGAGAACCCGGGGCGGTTCACAGTTCTAGAACAGGGCCTTTATGTCAGACCAAGTTATTTTGCTAGTCGGGACATCTAAGTAGATCAAGTCGCTGTCCTCCCGCGGATTCGTATTGAATTCACCATACGAGTACCGTATCACGCCTATCATTTGAGCCATCAAGGTGCCGGCAGGGGGTTGCGAGTGATCAAACTGATCATCTAACCGGAGAGTGTCATTGAGTGCATACCCAAACTCGACGGCACAGTAAGCGCCATATCCCAAGTCAATATCAAGAACTTCAAGGTTGACGACTCTGACCAATACGGATTCCCACTTCTCGGCTTCAACGGGATTCGAAGTACGGGTCTGCCAAGCTTGAACTTGGATGGGTTCCGGAGGCGTGCCGTTTGGATCGGTCACCGTGATCGAAGAACCGGCATCATTGGGCATGTTGATCTCGGCAAAGCCGTTGTACTCCACGTACGGACCAATGATGTCACAAACGTTGCCGATCTCGACCGTGGGCGGATTGGCGCTACCGGTGTAGATGAAGATACCGCTGTAAGCTCCACTAGCTTGCTCTTGAACATAGAATCCATATGCGGCTACAGCTGTCACGATTACGTCTTGGATCAGGACAAGAGTGTCTACCTGGATCAAGCCATTATTTAGATCGTAAACAGTCGTATCAACTTGGCATAGGGCAGCGCTCGCAGAGACAAGTAGTAGCATCAGCAAGATTAACCTATAAGATTGCACTCTTATGTTACACATCGTCAACACCCCTCAGAGTTAATGAAAGGAATCAGTATGGATATTTATTAGTATGAACTGCATATGGGGTAATGTGAAGCGAAAAGGCCTTTTCATCATCGATATCGTCAGCATTATTGTGAGTCATTGCCATCCTTTTCCATCTTTAATATGGGAGCGATATTCGCCAGCGCGAGCCACGCAATACTCGTGATTCTGGTGCACTCATTCTTCTACCGCTCGGAGAATGAACGTTCGAATTCGAGACTCCGAGATCCCCTTCAACTACGGTCAGTTTCTTGACGGCATCAGGTATAGAACCAAAATATTCATGAAGTAAAAACAGTATGAAGTATAATTGCGACACTATGGATATTCCTCCACGTCTACACGAATCCTTCTGATAGAATGTATTTGAGATGAGAATTGACTGCACCCCTGAGAGTGACCTCCTCCCTGATAACTGGACAGTTCAAAATTGTACAAACCCTGCGAAGGTTGCGATGACGGTTATGCCTGAGGAGCCTATCAGAGGTCGCCGGATTCCGGCGGCCTTTCCGTTAACGGAGAACCCCTGGCGCGAAAGCACCAGGGGTTTCATCGTGTCCCGCCATAGGCTAAGACCTTTCCGTTATTATCGGTCCAGATGTCCCCGTTCATCGGCCGCGATTGCAGCGGTGGAGACTCGAGGGAGGCTTGCGGCAAAGGACGAACGTTTGCTTTGACTATTAGTCGATATCGGAGAGGTAGTCCAAACCAGGCAAACCAGAATATCAATAACCAACTCTGATTACCGCAGCAGGATCATCCGTCGCGCGTCAGTGAAAGAGCCTGCCTCCAGGCGATAGAAGTACACTCCCGAGGCCACTCGTTGGCCATTGTCGTCTTTGCCAAGCCAGGTGACGGAGTGACGGCCAGCCGGACAGAGTTCACCGGCGACAAGGTTTGTGACCAGACGACCGGTCGTGTCGTAGATCTTCAGGGTCACGTTCGACTCTACCGGCAGGGAAAAGTCGATCACCGTATGCGGGTTGAACGGATTGGGATGGTTCTGCCCCAGGTTGAAGGCGATGGGGGGTTGCCCGCCGTCAATCGCGGTGATGACACAGTCCTGTTCGTAAGCACCCATCAACACGCCGCAGTCATTGTGTTCGGGCAGGCAGGGGGAGATGTCGGCGATGGTGTAGTCGCCGGCCTTCGCGTCGCAGAACCAGGGATCCAGGGAGATGTTGCCGTTGAGGCCGGTCTGATCGGGGATATCACCGGTGTAGTCGCCGGCCGGATGCCCCCAAACATCGCAGCACACTAAGTTGAGGACGCCATAGTTGTTGGTGAAGACTCCGCCACCTACATGGTTGGAGGCGATGATGCAGTCCTCCATGGTGATGACCGCCCACCACTCGGTTAGAACGCCCGCACCGTAGGGCGC
The DNA here is from genome assembly GCA_024231955.1 of bacterium. Taxonomy (GTDB): domain Bacteria; phylum Krumholzibacteriota; class Krumholzibacteriia; order JACNKJ01; family JACNKJ01; genus JAAEPZ01. The sequence continues at coordinate 17,700 of JAAEPZ010000944.1, forward strand.
GGTGTTGTCCACGATAGTCGAGTTGGTGAAGGCGGGACCGACGGATGCACTCATGTTCTCGGAGTAGACGCCGCCGCCGACCGTTGCGCTGTTGCCTGCGATCAGGACGTTGCGGAGTTGACTGCCGTGATCCATCTCGACGGTGACGCCGCCGCCCTCGTAGTTGGAGTGGTTGCCGGTGATGATGCAGTTTTCGAGGACAGCCGTTGCCCCACCCAATCGCACGCCTCCGCCGGAGATGCTTGCGGTGTTGTTTCTGATCGTGCAGTCCATTATTCTCGGAGAACCTGAAACATATATGCCACCACCCCTCTGGCGGGCATGATTTCCCTCTATTAAAACGTTCCTCAGCTCAGCAAAGGAGTCACCGAGTTTAATCCCCCCTCCTCTACTACCGGTATTCTTAACTATCTCGCAATTCAGCAAAATCGCCCCACTGCCGCTTGAGACTGTAATCCCTCCACCACCGGGAGATGTCGCCAAATTGCCTATAATTTTTATGGTCTCCAGGGTTGGAGAGCCCCCATAGGCTATAGAAATTCCTCCACTGTACATGGCCGTATTGTCGACCACGATCAAATCCCTGAAAGTCGGATCAGAAAAACACTGAATTCCGCCACCGCGCTCCTCCTCCAGGTAACCGTGGGTGATGGTGAAACCCTGCACTAAAGCCGCCGAGGTTTCGCCGTCCGTGAAGTTCATCCCTCTGCCGTCATGCTCGCAGTCGATGATCGTCTGCTCCGCGCCCCCCACGCCCAACAGCACCAGATCCTTCCCGTGGAAGCTCAGGTTCTTGTTCCGCTCGCCCGTGTAGGTGCCCGGCAGCACCCAGATCGTATCCCCTGGCGCGGCCACATCTATCGCGTCCTGGATCCCGTCGAACCAGGTCGGCACCTCCAGGATGTAGTCGCAGCCCACCGTGCAGGTATTGCACCCGATCTCGATATCACATGAGTTGTTCACAGGGAGCAAGGGGGAGTAGGGGCTCACAAACTCTCTGCTCGATGCCAGGTCGCAGTAGAGCGGATCGCTTGAAATGTTGCCGTTCAGCCCTGTCTGATCAGCGATGTCACCTGCGTAATCGGAGATAGCATTGTCCCAGACATTGCAGCAGGAGACATCCAATTGGTTCTGTCCCGTTGCATGAATGGCCCCGCCGATCAAGTTGTAGGCAATGAAGCTACTTGCCAGTGCTATAGGAATCGAGTTGCCCTCTGCGTACAAACCCGCTCCGTCACCCACGTTGCATTCATTCGACCATATGTTCAAATGCTCAAGGTTCGCCTGAGACGACAGCCCCAGGAGGAGGAGCCCGCCGCCATTACCCTGCAGACAGTAGTTACCCTCCACATTTACATAAGACAGGTTGATCGACTGTGTGATGTCATGGAAGTACAAGCCGCCGCCATCACCTTGCTCGCTATAGTTCCCAACCACATTCAGGCCGGTTATGTCGATCCCTACAACCATTTCAGTGAAGTGCATGCCGCCGCCCGAACCGAATAGGCTATGGTTGCCGAGGATCTCGACATCGGAGAGGCAGATCATAGCCGTGGCCTCACGGCAGTAAAGACCTCCGCCCGCGCCGAAGATCGACCAAGCGTCACAGCTCTGCAACGAGCCTCCGAACCAACTGACTGCGCCCCCCTCGATATCCATCCCACCGCCGCGACCTGCACGTCCGCCAATAATCGAGACATCCTCCATCGAGATGACAGAGCTGTCCTCAACTCTGATGCCGCCGCCGAAGGAGATGAGACTCCCCTCAGCGATGCAGTTGGTGAATGTGGACTGATTGATCGTTGGGCTCGCACCCTGAGCGCAGTAGAGTCCGCCGCCGAAGCAGGTTTCGGCGTAGGTGGCGCCGGCGGCGCAGTCCAATACGGAGAAATTACCCATAACAGGCGATCCGCCCAGAACGGCGATGCCGCCCCCCTTCTCGGCCCGGCAGGACTCGACCCGCAGGTTGCGCAGAACAGGCGATGTCCCCTCGCAAAGAAGGCCGCCGCCGTATTCGCCGTCTGGGAGCCGAGCGTTGATGATCCCAAAGCCGTCGACAACGGTGGCGGAGGTTTGGCCGGTGTTCAGCAGGAAACCACGTCCATTGAGCTCGCAGTCGATGATTGAGTCGTCTGGACCGGCCCCCAGGAGCACAAGCTGCTTGCCCCCGAGGTCCAGGTTCTTGTTCAAGGGTCCGGTGTACTCGCCCGCAGCCACTTGAATCGTGTCGCCCGACTCCGCGATATAGATCGCCACCTGAATCGCCCCGTAGTCGCCGGGGACGGAAATAGTCTCGCATCGGGCAAAGTCAGGAAAAACCATAAAAATCGTCAAGATGCACATGAGTAGCACTCTACTGATCCGCCGACCTAATATTGCAATACTGTGAAGTCTGTGCATAATGTTGGCTACCTCGCAACAATCTGCTACTTGTCAACAATCTGATATTCGTCACCATTATAGCATTTCGCCGACTGCACTCCAATCGAATAGCATATAGAGGGATATGGCGATTGGGGTGGCCACAAACGGGGGAGTTGGGCAATCGGTCATTGCACAGGATAGCAAATCCCTCTTGTCGGCTGTCAAGTGAGCGACTGGATGGAGCACGAATGAATTCAGGTGAGGATATCTGCGGTGAGTGGAGTACGCAACGTAAAGGGCTGCGGGGTTTTATCCATTTTCACACCATGGGCGAGGGGGATGACGCATGATTAATCGAGTCGCAATGCCCTCCCCGGTCGGTTTATTGCGGCATTATTACATCGCTGAGTAGAATCCTCTCCGAATGTTCGGCTGCATGTGATAACATCCTGTCTGCAGATCTCATCCGGTGGACCATTACCGACATAAGTCGTATCCGACACACATTAGTCGGCAATCAGAAATCCGGGTATCCGGCTTTCGGAGTACTAAACATGAGCGTGAATCCGATAGGGACATCTGAGCCGACAGAGGCCGAGATACTTGTACTAAAACGGCGGATCGCCGAGTTGGAGCGGTCGGAACTGTTCGCCAGCATTCAGCGCGATACTGCGTTGGCCATAGTGTCCGACGGAAGCTATCGAGACTCCCTGAAAGAGATACTGGCCGTGGTTTGCCGTCTGGACGAGGTGGACGCCGGCATGGTCTATGTATTGAACAAGGCCGAAAACGTGTTTGACCTTGTGGCTAGCCATAGTCTGGAAGAGACTACGCAGCAGATGATCAGGCAATTCCCCAGTGATGACTACCCCGGCCAACTGGCCTATATCAATGGCCCCGGCTATTTCGACCTGAACGATTCTCGATACTTCCCACCTGAGTTTGACGGTCTGCAGGGGTTGCATCGCGTGATGATCTTCCCGGCCCTCCTGGAGGACGAGGTCGTTGCGTCCCTTATCTTTGCCACCAGATCCAGATCCGAATTGCCGCTGGATACGAGCAGGACGATTGAGGCTCTGTCCGTCCTGATTTGCGAATCCGTGGCCAGACGGAGCGTGGAGGAGGCGCTGGGCGCAAGCCGGGCCAGTTTCCAGGCGCTTTTCAATTCCATTGAGGACATGGTGTTCATCACCGATGCTCATGGCGTGGTGCTGGACTGCAACCCTGCCGTATCGAAGATCCTGGGCTATTCGGACGAGGATATCTGCGGCAATGCGGTCACCACGCTCAGCCCCGATGAGATGAGTGAAGCTAATTGTCAGGGTTTGAAGGACCTGCGAGACAAGCAGCGAGTTAAATTCCGTATGGAGGTGACGACCAAAGAGGGCTTGATCATCCCTGTCGAGGTCAGTGCCGCACGCGCGTACTGGTACAATCAGGAGGCGATGTTGGGCATTGCCCGAGATCTCCGCGAGGAGGTCAAATCGGAGCAGATGAGAACGGAGAGCGAAGAGCGGTTCAGGAGCATTGTCGATGGGATGACCGACTATCTCTTCTTCCTTGATGAGGATTGCATTTTCCGCGAGTTTCATTGCCCCGGCCATTCCGACCGATTGCTCATGCCGCCTGAGGAGTTTCTGGGACGGCGCGCTGTCGATTGCATCCCTCCCCAGATCGTCGAAGACTTCGAAAAGGCATGGAGCCATTTGCGGGCTGGTAACAGGGTATGCGAGCTCGAATACAATCTCGTCGATTCCAAGACCAACGGCTGGTACAGGGCTTGTCTGGTGAGGCGCAACGATCCTGACGGCGGTTTCATCGGTGCGACCGCTCATATCCGTGATATCACGGCCAACCGTCACCTGGACGGTGAACTGCACAGCCAGCGTCAACGGATGGAGTTGGCATTGCGTGGCGGCGAAATCGGGATCTGGGACATCAATACCCGGAATGGCACCGTCTACACCGGCCAGAACATGAACCGCATCCTTGGGCAAGAGTCCAAGACCACCTCCAGCACGCTGGATGAATTCCGGCAGATAATCCACCCTGCCGATCTGCATCGATTCCATCGTGAGTGGGGAAGATACATTGGTGGCAAAGTTCAGATACTCGAATTGGAATGCCGGGTTGCCGTTCAGAATGATGTGTGGAAATGGGTGTTGATACGTGGTGCCGTCAATCAAACGGATGAGGCCGGGTTGCCTGAGCACCTCTCGGGGATCCTGATCGATGTCGATGAACTCCGGAGGGTGTCCGAGGTTGCCGAGGAGCGTCTGCAATTGCTGCAGACACTGATCGATACGATTCCGAGTCCGATCTACTACAAGGATATCACAGGTCGGTATCTGGGGTGCAACCAGGCTTTCGCCCAACTCATGAAGATGGAACGGGATGAGATCGTCGGCAAAACCGTGCACGAAATGCCCGAGATTCTCTATCCGCTGAGCTGCGATGATGCCGATCACACACTTCTGCATCACCCGGGAGTGCAGGTTTATGAGGCGTCGATAGACAAACGCGATATGAGCCGGCAGCACTATATCTATCACAAGGCCACATTCACGAACGGCGAGGGGGAGTTGTCCGGTCTGGTTGGAGTTATGATCGACATCTCCGAGCGCCAGAGGAACGAGGAGGCGCTCCGCAACGCCAAGGAGCAAGCCGAGGCGCTGAATCGTGAGCTGTCCCGCTCCATTGAGCAGGCCAACAAGCTGGCCGTGGTGGCCGAGAGCGCCAATAAGGCCAAGAGTCAATTCCTCGCGAACATGAGCCACGAAATCCGTACGCCGATGAACGGTATTATCGGCATGGCCGGTCTGCTCCTGGATTCATCCATCGAGGGCGAGGAGCGGGAGTTCATCCAGACGATACTTCAGAGTGCGGAAGCGCTGATGTCGATCATCGGTGATATACTCAATCTCTCCCAGATAGAGGCGGGGAAACTTGAGCCCGAAAACAGCAGCTTCGCCCTGCGTGAACTCTGTGAGGATATCTGCAGTGTCCTGGCGGTCAAAGCTCAAGCCAAAGGCTTGAACATGGCCTGCGTCATTGATCCCGAGGTTCCCACCGGCATCAATGGCGACTCAGGGCGTTTGCGCCAGGTCTTGATCAATCTGCTCGGGAATGCCATCAAGTTCACCAATGAGGGGGAGGTGAACTTGATCATCAGCCAGGTGCCCGGTGATGATCCCTACCATTTGCGATTCGAGGTTGCGGACACGGGTATCGGCATTCCTGC
>JAAEPZ010000945.1 GCA_024231955.1 bacterium
GAGAGGCTGGCCCGGCCGGGGGCGATATACGCCACGCCATCGCCGTGTCTGCTCGTCGAGTCGACGCCGCGCCGGCGAGCGAACCTCTTGGTTGCCGGGCAGTTCCGGCCAGAAGGGCGGCCTGGGCCGCTGGTGATATGCGGCACGAGTGCGCCGGATATCAACTCGGACGACCTGAGACCATGCCCAGGGCGATATGCGGCGCCTGGTGGCCGCATATCACCAGCCAGCCGGAAGCGCAGGCCGACGCCAAGCTCGTTGTTTCCAGCGGGTTGCAGGACATCGGCGGCTTTCGGATCCGATGATTGTGCGGCGCTAAGGCGCCGCATAATATCTAACTACCCGGCGGCTCACCTAGTATGTTAGTCGCCTAGGGAGACGATAAAGAAGTGCGATGCATTTTCTGCAAAGAGCCCTCAGCTTCATCGAAGTCCATTGAGCACATTGTTCCAGAGTCTCTTGGCAACAAAATTCATGTGCTCCCAGCTGGGATTGTCTGTGATTCTTGTAACAATTATTTCGCCCGGAAGATCGAAGGACCTCTACTCAATGATGAGTTCTTCATACAAGCTAGGTTTCGAGGTGGGATAGAGAATAAGAAGGGCCGAATTCCAGTGATAAAGGGGATTTTGTTCCCCGACGCCATAGAACTCGGCCTTTTACGGCATCGCGATGGCTCGAAAAGCCTCGGCCCTGTTCGAGAAGATCAGTCAAATGCATGGGTGCAAGCGGCATTGCAGCGCGACCGTCTGACAGTGATCACCCCCCTTCCCGAACCTCCTGACTCCCAGCTGATTGCTAGGTTCCTGGGCAAGGTAGGTCTGGAAGTTCTTGCAGCTCGCGTTCGGTATTTGGAGGGTGGTCTTGACGAAATCGTTGACAAACCGGAACTGGACGAACTTCGACTCTTCGTTCGCCGAGGCGAATCGTCCTTTCCTTGGCCATTTCACAATCGTCAACTCTATCCAGAGGACTTTGTATTTCCGCCCGATAGCGTTTCAGAAGCGTACGAAATGCTCCATGAGTTCACCCTGCTCTTCACTGATAGTCAAGAGCTCTACTTCGTCCTTGCGATCTTTGGAGTCGAATATGTCATCAACATGGGAGGCCCAGAACTCGATGGCTACATCAAGTGGTTGGAGGGGAACAATGGCAAGAGTCCGTTGTATCCGTAGGACTATGGGCCGGCGGCTAACCATCGGCTGGAGCGGACGGCGGGGGCCATCTTGACGAGTCGGGGCCTTTACGGTATGATGCCTTCGATGACGATGAGAGCACTATCAGGCGCCGCCGCTCAGCTTTGCCGTTATGTGGCGCCGCACAGACGTACTCAGTTCCAGATCGTGCTGGTCATCATGAATTGTGCTGTTTCGGCATGGAAGGAGTTTACCCGTGGTAAGTGGAAAAGTGATCCTTGGAACTACACTACTCTCCCTGACCATCTTCATGGTCCTCAGTTCCGTAGACTCTTCCGCAGAAGATCTCTCTGCTGGAGGATACAAGGAGCACTTGAAGAGGGGCGCCAAGTATCTTGAACAACAGAAATATAAGAAGTCGGTACGAGAGCTTAGAGAAGCTATCTCGCTCGCCTCTCAATCGAAGGAGGAGGCACATATACTGGCCTATGCCTACAACCTCCTTGGCATAAGCCTCGTCGGCAAGTCCCGGGAGTTACCAATTAATTTTACGGAAGCCGAAGAAGTTTTCTTGAAAGTACTTGATCTGACAAACGGGAAGGCGAATGTGGCGAGATTCAATCTCGCTGAACTATATTACAAGCAAGGTCGCATAGAGGAATCAGTTGTATTGCTGCAAAAGTTCAGCAGAGAGGAAACAGCTGAAAGGTGGTTAAATATGGAAATGCTCTCGCCATCGCATCAGACAATCGATGAGCTAACCAGAGGGTGGCTCGATATCGATCACAAAACCCCACTTGAGGGGCACGAGACCATTAAGCCGCCAAGTAAAATAGTAGCTCACCAACCTCAATACACTGAAGAGGCTTTGGCAGCGGGCTTGCAGGGTACTGTTATTGTCCAAGTCGTAATAACAGAGACTGGAGAAGTGGAAGTTATCAAAGAGCTGAAGGGTCTCCCCAAGGGTTTAAGCAGATCAGTTACAAAAGCAATCAGCGCTTGGAGATTCGAACCGGCGTTATCGGACGGAAAGCCGATTCCAGTTTATTTTAACGTTACTGTAAATTTCGCTTTGAACCAGGGCAGATCAGGATCTGGAAAATAGAACAACGAGTTTGGCATGAAGCTACATAACAAGCGAATGCAGGGGACGCTGACATCGTATGAACCGCTCCAGGTGCCTGCGGATATAGGAGTTTCGCGGGACATCAAGGGGTTGTTGATGCGCGCCCCTGATCCGTGCCGTTAGTGCTTTCTTGGCCATCTCGAAACCACCGTTTGCCCCTGTCGTATGACAACTAGTGCAACAGGAGGTTCAAGCATGAGGTTTGTGAAGCTCGCAACTATTACGCTTCTGGCTTTCACGGTCGCTTCATGCCAACGGGCACCTGACACTGAGTCGCTCCGCCTAGAGATTCTCGAACTGCACCGCGACTTCATTCAGGCACACCTCGATAAGGAAGCCAGGTTCATCGCCGAGCCCACATCCCCAGACTATCTGTTTATGGCAAACGGCCTCGTAGAGAGAATGAACGCTAGCCAGATGGAAGAGATGCTCGCGGAGTATCTCCACTCCAACGAGTTCTCTGAATACCGCGCCGTGGCAGATCCGATCATCGGTTTCTCAGACGACGGGTCCCTTGCGTGGGCCATAGTTCAGGTTCGCGTTGCCGGAACACAATCAGACCCGTCGGGCCCCTCGAAAGAGTTCGACACGCTCTGGGCGTGGATTTCCCTCTACCACCGAAGCGGCGAGCGATGGCTGCACCTCACTGACGTCAGCACAAGTCGTCCGGTTAACAACACTGAATAGCCACACGGCCTAGGTTCAAGTTTGAAGTGCGACGCTTTTATATTGAGTTGGTGCAAGGAGAGCAACGCCGGGCCGGTTTGCGGCCACCAATAGGAATACAAATGGGTGCGCGCCTGTGCGCAGCTCGTTCGGCGTAGATGTCAAGTCCAGCCCCCTGCACGAGCTGAGCTTCTGCTCGCTGTTTTCCTCCATCACATGCCATAAACCGACACTTCATACCACTAAAGCAGCACGTCAATAATCTAAATCAGCAGCGCATGGACTGCATGCTCTATCCGCGCGGCTCTCACCCCGGGCGAGCGCTGTGGGAAGGACCGGCAACCCTGTGCACCTGCTACGCTCACCTCACCCGCCGCTGCCGCCACCGTGGCGGCGGCACTACCGGCCAATCGTGGCGCCGGCGATGCTGGTAAGCAGAAGAGCAGAGGGGCCACGAGGCCCGCGCACGGATAAGCAGGAACAATGGCGGTAACAACGAAGTACCGATGGCGTTGGGCCATATTTCTGCGAATTGGAACGACCTCGATCGTGCTGGGAGCGCCGGCTTCCAGC
>JAAEPZ010000946.1 GCA_024231955.1 bacterium
AGGCATGGGCGGGGTCATCACAGCTCTGGTGGGTGGCGGTCGGCCAATATTAAGCGCTCCAGCTCGGCGGCGATCGTCTGCTCGAACTGATGGGGATCATCCCTGCGCCAGGGCCTGCCGCTTGGCAGTGCCTCCAGTGAGCGGTTGACTAGGAGAGACCGGGATCGGGATGTCAGTCTTTGACTTAGACCCTGGACTACATGTCGGTTGTGGGTATACAAAAGTGGGAATGCCTGGCGGTGCAAATCCCGTTGCTGGTGGTCCAAACAAACCACCTCGTTTTAGACTACGCGCTCGACGACTTCGACGGCGCGGATTTCGTCTGGCGGTCGAACCACTCTCCTGCTGACTGCTCGACTCACTATCGGAGCGGCATCGCGGAGGACCAAAAGCCTGCCAACCTTTGAAGGGCAGTTGCGGCCACTTCGCTCTGTGGCTGTCACTTCCAGCTGATCCAGCCATTGATTCAGCATCTGACACTGGCGGAGCCGGCGCTCTCGGTCTTTGAGCGG
>JAAEPZ010000947.1 GCA_024231955.1 bacterium
ATGGGCGCGCGTTTGACAGAGCTCAGCAGCCTTCACAACCCGACTTCGGTGCACGCTCCCGAGCAAGTCACCGGCGCATATTCACCCCCATCCAGATCCTTCGACTCCACGCGAGGCGCCCCTCGCGTTCCGCTCAGGATGACAGCTGGGGCGGTGGAGCGGCTTGGAATCAGGGTGGGTCAAATTGCCGGAAACGCCTGCAGGATTCCCTGCAACGCACCACTAGGCTGACCGGTGGCGAGATGCCCGCGGTCCACCTTTTTGCCTACAAGGTCAATCGCTAGCAGCTAGCCCAAGCGCCGCCGTCAACCAGCAGATCTGGCTCTTCGATCTCGTCGACGGTGTTTTGGCTGTAAAATCCGCCATCAGGAGGTCGAATTGAATCGCGGTGGCCGGGACGTTGCAGCAATCGCCGCGATGCGGCCGGTCGCGAGGTAGACTGAGACTGCGCTCGTCATCGCCTGTCCGCTAAGTCGTAGGGCCGCGGTTTACCTCGCCGAGAGCCCGAGAGCCCGAGAGCCCGAGAGCCCGAGAGCCCGAGAGCCCGAGAGCCCGAGAGCGCTTTGATTGCCCAGGAATACCATGACTCCACGGCTGGGCTTGGTTGAAGCGACGACGTTCGGTAGAGATCGGAGCCAGTCACCGCAGGTGGCGAAGGTAGGACTTGAGCTGCTGGTCTGAGAGATCATCCGGGTCGAGATTGTCGGGGAGCGCAGCGGTGTGTACCTTGATATCGGCTTGGAGCGCCTGTTGGACGCGTAATGAGGCGGCTCGCCCAGTGGGATCGCCATCAAGCATGATGGTTACGGCCGAGGCGTTGGCGAGAACGTGTCGCTGAATGCCAGAGAGGTGGGCGCCGAGCAGAGCGACCGCTGGGACACCGATCTGGTGAAGCCGCATGACACTCCAGGGTCCTTCTACCACGCAGAGTCGGCGAGGATTGCCGAGCCGGTGGTAGCCGTAGAGGATCTGGTTTTTGGGGAGGCGCGGAGGAAATTTCCACTTGCCGTTTGCCGAGGCGTGCTGGCCGTTAAGGCGTCGTCCTGCATAGCCGAGCGGTTTGCCGGAGAGATCGTGGAGTCGGACACCTATGCAGCCATCGAGGAAGCCGCGGCCGTGATAGGCGCCAGCCTCGAAGGAGCTGGCGGTAGAGGCTGTGATGCCCTTGTTCAGCAGGAAGGGTGTGCTGGGATCGAGAAGGAGTCGCCGAGAGTAGGGGTGAAAACGTTTTCTCGGCTGTCCGAGGGGTTCGGCGAGAGACCCACTCTGCTGAAAGTGGCTGGCGGTCGGAGGTACCAGTGAGGCGAGAGAGGCGAGTCGCTCCGCAGTCTGGCGGTAGTTCAGGCCATCGAGGCGACGAACGAGTTCAACCACGTCGCCACCAGCGTGGCAGCGGGAAAAGCAGTGCCAGAGGTTTTCCGAGAGGCTGACCACAAAGGCCGAGCGATTGTCGCCGTTGTGGATCGGACAAGGACCGATGAGCCTGTCCCCCCGTTTTTTGAAATGCTCAGTGAGGCCCTTGGCCGCGAGTACCTGGGCGATGGCTACGGATTGTTTGAGGACCTTGAAGTCGAGGTGAGGTGCGATCATGGCTGTCTCCACTACGCCGCTTTGGCTTCTTCACAGTGATCATAGCTCTCGCCGTGATGTTGTTTGAGCAGATCTGCGTACTGGGTAGCAACATGGAGACGAAGGTCGAGGACCCTGGCAATATGCTCGGGCTCGGGTATGAAACCTTCGAGCCGCATGAGGATCTCAGCCCGGCGAAAGGTTTCAATATAGCGATCCCGGCTGACAGGAGCGTGCCGTGTCAGCCAGGATATTTCATCTCCTGTGAAGCCGTGCTGGCCAAGGTTGATGATCTCCTCCTTGTGAGTGAGGGTCGAGCCAGCATCCTCAAGCAGCCCCTTGGTGGGGGCATTGACGTGGAGGTCAACCGCGAGTTCGCGCAAATCCTTGCCCATAGTCGAGTTGTTGGTGTGGAGCATTTCGGCAAGGCCGTTGATACCCATTATCCCGCCTTGCTCACGGGCTGCGTTGGCGATGAGAGTGGCGATGCGAGCACGGCACCTACCCACAGGGTCATCGGATCGCCATATTCTGAGGACCTCGTCGGTATGGAGAGGGACCGAGACCGGAATAACCGGTCGGTCAGCCACTTTTTCACCGGACAGGGCATGGGGGTTGTAGGCGTCGACGAAGATCACCGCTTCGCCCGGGCGCAGCGCCTCGGGGAGCTGGAAGCTGGTGTCGATAAGGACCATGAGGTCCTCGGTGACCGCCTCAGCGACTCTGCAGGTGGTGCCAAGATCCGTCTCAATGGTCTGCCGGATGGCCGTATCCAGGGTCTGCTGCTCGAGTCGTCCGGAAGATGGGCGGCGTTTGGCTGGTGGGACGAGGTTGTCCCGATCCTTGGGATCGAGCTCGAAACGCCTGCGCAGGCGCTCGAGATGAAGTTGGCAATCATCGCGATCAGCCAGTTCGTCATGGACTTTGACGTAGGTGTCGTAAGACGAACGAGTGAGGTCGGAGAGCATGCAGCGCTCGTCGTGCACAGCCTCTGGGTATTCATAAAGGAGAAAAAGAACGAGCCCGAATTGATGTTGGTAGCGGCCGATAGACGACTCCGCGTGGTTGGTAGCCGCCCGAATCTTGCTGGTAGACCAGCCCAGGCCGAGAAATCTGGCGATCTCCTCCCTGTGGCTTGGCACGCGGCCGATGTCCTTGACAGCGCCGCGGGTGGGGACAAAGAACCCGCGATCGGTTAGGCGTTTGACCAAATCCCCGACCGTGCTGACGTCGATGCAGAGGAGCCTGCTGAGATCTTCGTGGGAGAAGACTGCCTTCTGCTCGTATGCCTCGCGGGCGAGGCGCCATAGGCGGATGGCCCTGGCCTCGACGGGACCATCCGCGGTCAATACATGGTCGTCGTCTTCATGGAAGTAGGTGAGATGTACGGGCACCTTCTTGCAGTGTTTGATAGGTTTGCCGGGCGGTTCATCAATACTGACAGCGGTGGTGATGATCACTCCCGGCGGGCGGATACCGCTGAAGTAATCCGTAAAGTAGTCAAGGAAGATCTCAATGGTGACCTTGCATTGGGCCAGCGAGAGTCCAACCTCGGTCTCGAGACGGCTGGCCAAGTAGCCAGACGGGGTCTTGCCCTTATTGTGATTGGGTGCAGGATTGATCATGGCGGCGCCTCCGTGTCATGTTCTCGCATGATTGAGGCGCCGCCATCTTATGTCAAACCCCGGAAGCCCCGGCCCGATCGTTGCCAGAGGACTTGCAGCGAAAACCGAGCGTAGGAAAGAAGGCGACAGCCAAAAAAGGAAGACCTCAGGTGTCCACCTTCACTTTTCCCTTGGGCAGCAGATCGAGGTACTCGACAACCAGCTGTTTGGAGCAGCCGAGGATGCGCGCGATGCTCACCGCATCCGGGTTCTTGTCAAGGTAGGAGACGAGCTCTCGCACCTGCTCGAAGCGCAGGATGTAACGCTCGACGCAGCGTGGCGCGTGGTCGGTGGCTTTGGCTATCTCAGCTGTCGACTCCCCCTTGAGATGGCGCGCTACGATCTGCTTCTTGTGGGTGGGCCCACGCCCTTGGTCCTCAATGATACCGCGGGTTGGCAGCACCTCTCCAGTTGAGCGCTCATGGGCCTTGATGTGCCGCCCAACCGTGCTTGAGCTATAGCCGGAGATCACAGCCAGCTGGCTGCTCGACAGCGCGGCGCCCTGCTCTTTTGCCTCCAGAACCATGCGAACCAGCCGGCTACGTCTCACCAGGAGGGGCTTCTCGCCAGCGGCAAGCCTGTCGATATCGTCGGGCTCGATCAAGCTCAGCCGTACTGGCTTGAGCTTCTTGTCTTCGAGCTTGCTGCGATGCCAGGATGGCCCTTGGCCAATCTCCGGGAGAAGCACCAGCAGCTGCCCCGGTTTCATATGCTCTTGGTCAACAAACGTCTCCTCTATCACGGCCAGGATCTCGTTCACCAGCAACCGCGCCACCTTGGGCTGCCGGCCGAGCCCTAGCTCGTCACTGAGCAGTACAAACAGCCTGGAGCTCAGGGTAAGCGCCCTCTGTGGACCGTAGATTGCCTCATGCCAACTGACCTGCCTACCCATCGGATTCCTCCTCAATCTCCAACGGCCCAAAGCGCAGCATTAGACGCTCAAGGACACTGCGGTGTTCGGGCCGGTCATACTTTTCAGCCTGCTTCAGATAGGCCCCAACCAGCCGATCGCTGAGTCCGGTTATCCGGCTGATGACCTCCTTTCCCATGCCCCGTTTGCTCAGGGCAACCACCCGGCCGAAATCCGCCAGGTACCGCTCCACACTTCCCAGACTGTGACCTGTGCTCGAGGCAATCCGGAGCGGCAGTTGGCCCTTGAAGTACAGCTTGATCACTCGTTCCTTGTGGGAAATCGTGGGCCCGATGTCTTGTATCAAGCCCCGTGTCGGAGGCCTATTTCCTTCCGCAGCGCACTGCTGCACCAGCCGACCGACCGTTGAAAGATCCACAGCCAGGAGAAGCGAGAGGTCCTCGTGGCCCAGGACTGCTTTCTGCCGATATGCTTCCGAGCATACCCGTGCCAGACGAACCCTGCGCAGAGCCGGGCTGCCCTCGGTATGGAGCACTTCCGCGTCCGATGGATGAATCACCGTCAGCGACACAAGCTCCGTGCGACAGTGGCGTATCGGTTTACCGGCTGGCTCGCCGACCACAACCGCCGGGTAGCACACCTGCCCCTGCCCTATTGTCCCGGCCTGACCCGAGACGTAGGTGTCCACGAATTCTCCAATTCGGTGCACCAACGCTCGGCTCGTAATTTTCGACAAACCAAAGTCCCGCTCAAGCTCAATTCCAAGTGAATGCGTCGCCTCCTTCCACTGAAGGCGATTTACTGACTTTTCTTTCAATTTTCCCTCCTCCCGAGACCTCAGGGGATATCCGGGGAAGGTCAATTCATCGCTCTGGGATTCACCGGGTTTGGCGAGCGAGCTTTGTCCCACCCCCACCCGGCAGGCAGGATGCCTGCCCCACAATTCATCGCCTTGGGATTCACTGGGTTTGGCGGGCGACCTTTCTCCCAACCCCACCCAACCCCACCTGGCCCTGACGCCTGCACGACGG
>JAAEPZ010000948.1 GCA_024231955.1 bacterium
CTCTGATGCGTCGTGCGCTTTTGATCGACGAGAGCTCCTTCGGCGCCGAGCATCCCAAGGTCGCCATTCACCTCAACAACCTGGCTCAGTTGCTTCAGGATACGAACCGTCTTGACGAAGCCGAGCCTCTGATGCGTCGTGCGCTTTTGATCGACGAGAGCTCCTTCGGCGCCGAGCACCCCAGAGTCGCCGTCCAACTCAACAACCTGGCTCTGTTGCTTCAGGCGACGAACCGTCCGGACGAAGCCGAGCCTCTGATGCGTCGTGCGCTTTTGATCTTTGAGGAGAGCCTGGGCGCGGACCATCCGCACCCCCAGACCGTTCGGAGGAATCTGACTTCCCTCTCGGCAACGAGTAGCGAGCTTTGAAACAGCCCCTCACTCTACGGGCTTAGAAGCTGCTGGCACCTTCCGCTGGCGGGGAGGGAGGGGGATTCTTCGCTGTGGGTGCCCAGCCCTGGTCTCCGACCGTCGTCGTTCCAAAAGAGCCGCACTCAATTATTTTTCTTGAAAGTTGTAGAAATCACTGCTGATGAATCTTGGAGACACCATGGAACCGTCAGTCAACCCCCGGGGAACCAAGGGGTCAGCCGGTGAAGCAAGGATTTTCCAATGCAACCAGAGGGAAAACGCTCTTCAGATACTGCAGAACATGGCCGATCTCCGTCCCAGGACGTCCCCAGCAATCGACGAGGAGTCCACAAAGACAAGCAAAGGCCGGGCATTTGCGCGATGGAATAGAAGCGCTGCGTCGTAGGATACTACCTCCTGGTCCCCGTCTTCGCTCTCCGTA
>JAAEPZ010000949.1 GCA_024231955.1 bacterium
AGGCGCTGCACGAGCGCTGGGTGAAGGAAGGCTCTGTGGGTACAGGCATCAAGGAGGTCGGCGGCACCACCCTCGAGATCCTTGATCCGGTGAGGTCCGCCATCACCGTGACCCTCGACGTGGGAGAAGAATTCAGCATCGGCCTGCGCTTCAAAACCAAACCGCCGACGGTCGAGCTGCGAGTCGTGACCTACCTCTTCCGGGTGACCCAGGAGGAGGCCCCGATCTGGTATCCGCCCGAGGTGAACGGCGGCGTCACTTACCAGATCCAGGCGAGGAGACCCTGAGCGGCGCTGTGCCCGACCCCGTGCTCTACGAGCCCCCAGGGTCTCCTGGGGGCTCTTCGAGAGGACAACTTTGTCTCAGGCGACTCGTAGGCGGCTCGACCGCGGCGAATTGAGGGGTTCTACGCCGTTTTCTCGCTTTGGTATTCAGATGCACGAGTGACGAGGTCCGGCCGAGACCCGATCCGGATGCCGCCGGGTGCGGTGCGGCTCGTCGAGTAACCAACCAAGATACCGGAGGAATCCCCATGAAGAGAGCGTCTACCTACCTCATCCTGGCAGCCATCGTGCTGCTCCAGGTGATCTGCGTACCCGCTGCCCTGGCGGTCACCTCGATCGTCAAGCCGGTCTTCTACGTGCCGACGGACAAGAGCTACTACGCTTACGACTTCTATAACGTCCAGTGCGGGCTGCGCAACGTGCAGCGATGGTACTCGCGGGAGTTGCCGAACGACAACGTGGCGTTCGACAACCTCCTCTTGTACTACGGCAACTACACCTCCCAACAATGCATCAACGACATCTGGCCGTGCATTTCAGACATCACAGCCGGCACCGGGATCGACCCCTGGGACGGCGACGAGACGCGCAACAAGCTGTTGGTAATCGGCAGGGGCTTTTTGGGGTTTGCCGGGGGAACCGGGGATGCCGAGGGGCGCGGCCTCGCCATCGTCGGCGCCGAGTCGCTGGTCGCCCAGTGGGAGTGCTCGGGGGAGTGGTGGTGCACCGAGGAGATATGGAACGGGACGGTGATCCACGAGCTGGGACACGCCTTCTCGCTGCCCCACAACAGCGATCCCGACTCGATCATGTACCAACACAACGACTACAAGAACAAGCATCTCACCGGCGGTCACCCGGCAATCGTCGAATCCGATCCCGCGACCCGGACCAAGGATCCGAACTGGACCCGGTGCGAGAACGACTACCAGTGTGCGACCCTGCGTTGTGGCTGCAACGGCGGCGACACGATGTACTGCCTGCCGCATTCGGGCTACCCGAAGTGGTGTTCGTACATGTCCATCCCGAATTGGGAATTCTGCCGCTACGACTCGCAGTGCGCGAGCTACTACTGCGACCCCGACTGGAAGGGTCAGCTGGCCTGCCTGCCTCACACCGGCTACGTCTACTGCTGGATCGACCTCTTTCTCCCTGAGTACCCCTGAGCGGAGATCGTTCCACCAGCCCCCGGGGTCTCCTGGGGGCTCTTCGTTGATAGACTGAACCTCTCTCGGATCCGGGAAAGGAGAACATGATGCGAATCCACGCCGCCTTCATCCTGTTGCTCTGCCTCACGCCGGCCGTGGCCGCGGCAAGCGATCCCCCGAGCCC
>JAAEPZ010000950.1 GCA_024231955.1 bacterium
AGGAGCAAGACCATGCAGCTATCCATCGAGCTGATCCCGGACCCCGAGTTCGGTGGCTACACCGCACGCGTTCCCGACATTCCCGCATACGGCGAAGGGGAGACGGAACAAGCAGCGATCGCCGACCTCAAGGATGCGCTTCGGGGCTACATCGAGGTGTTCGGCCTCGAAGACGCTCTGGCCCGACTTGTAGCTCCCATCACCATCCGACAGCTCGACTGGGATCTCGCCGGGATCGCCGCGCATGGGTGACTTGCCTCGGCCCACCGGCAAAGAGATGGTGCGCTTCTTGCACAAACAGGGCTTTGAGCTCGTTCGCATCAGCGGGAGTCATCACTACCTGGAACGACAGGGAGTTAAAACGTCCGTGCCGGTTCACGGCAACCAGACACTCAAGATCGGCACTCTTCGGGGCATTCTCCGAGACGTTCAATTGAGCCCGTCGGAGTTCCAGAAACGGTGGAATCGATGAGCTAATGAGCAGGCGCGAGTGTTTACGGCCGTAAACACTCAGGAGGGGGGCACTCCGACGCCGGCTGACGGAGCGGCTGTTGAAGCCATGACAGGATCTCCGTATACTGATTGAGGCACTCTCGATCTTGAGGGTAACCCGTGATCACCGAGGAAATCTGGAAT
>JAAEPZ010000951.1 GCA_024231955.1 bacterium
CCATGCAGCGGTTCTGGGACGATACACCGACTGGGCTCACCGATTCCGTCGAGATGCCTTCGCCTAGTCCAGAATTGACCGCTGGTCCGGAGGCCGAGCCCGAAGATCTCAGAGATGGGTCGGTGCCAATGCCGGAAGCGGGGTCAGCCGTTGGAAGGAGCGCGTCGAAACGAAGTCACCACGAGCACAAGGAGGGACTCTCCAGATTCGAACGCTTCAGCAGGGCACTGCGAGATTCGGTCCAAGGCACCAGAGATGCCGTCTTCCCTCCTGCGACGCCCGCCTCGAAGAAGGACTAATATGTCATCGGGACGATGTTGTCAAAGGGAGGGGGACATGTAGGACCAGGATACGAACGAGTCTGGACGGAGTTAATACTGTTTGCTGTATGTATGTAAAGTATTGCATTGCCGCTCTATATTGGTACACTGCCAGTAGTTGATATGTTAAGCTGTTGCTGTTCTTTCTAGGTAAAGGACCCAAGGAGTCAGGTAACGGCGCAGCGATACTTAGAGCGTAGGTTACTGTA
>JAAEPZ010000952.1 GCA_024231955.1 bacterium
ACGCGGATCGCGAGGGCCTCCTTCGTGAACTCATCGATGATATTCAGGGTGCGGAAGATCCGCCCGTCATGCGTCCGGTCCTGAACAAAATCATAGGACCAGACATGGTTCGGGCGCTCTGGTCGTGGAGTGCCCCCACTGAAGTGGTCCACCAACTGGGATAGTATTATCCCGTTTCAGGAGGGTCAGAGATGGCTGGAAAGCGAGACAAACCCGAAGACGTGGTGCTGAAGCTTCGGCAGGTTGAAGTGCTGCAAGGACAAGGCATGGGGATCGCAGAGGCGGTGCGCCAGATCGGCGTGTCGCAGCAGACCTATTACCGCTGGCGCAAGCAGTATGGCGGCATGAGCCGGGATCAACTCAAACGGCTTAAAGAGCTGGAGGCTGAGAATACCCGGCTCAGGCGTGCCGTGTCGGATCTGACGCTGGACAAGATGATCCTGACCGAGGCCGCCCGGGGAAACTTCTAAGCCCGTCCCGTCGCCGACTGTGCATCGATCATGTGCGGCAGACCCTTTGCGTATCTGAACGCCGGGCCTGCCGCACACTCGGGCAGCATCGTTCCACGCAGCGCAAGGCCCCCTGTGGCCTGCCAGACGAAGAACGTTTGACCGAGGACATCATCGCACTGACAGAAGAGTTCGGACGCTATGGATATCGCATGATCACCGGAATTCTGAACAACAGCGGCTGGCATGTAAATCACAAGCGCGTAGAGCGGATCTGGCGGCGGGAGGGGCTGAAAGTCCCGCAAAAACAACCCAAGAAGGGTCGGCTCTGGCTGAATGATGGGTCGTGCGTCCGGCTGCGACCAGAGCGCCCGAACCATGTCTGGTCCTATGATTTTGTTCAGGACCGGACGCATGACGGGCGGATCTTCCGCACCCTGAATATCATCGATGAGTTCACGAAGGAGGCCCTCGCGATCCGCGTGAAACGAAAGCTCAATTCTGTCGACGTGGTCGATGCTTTGACCGACCTGTTCATCATGCGCGGCCCGCCGGAATACATAAGGTCCGACAATGGCGCCGAATTTATCGCCAAGAAGGTGCGTGCCTGGATCGGCGCGGTGGGCGCCAGGACGACCTTCATCGCGCCTGGTTCACCATGGGAGAACGGCTACTGCGAGAGTTTCAACGCCCGCTTTCGGGACGAACTGCTGAACCGTGAGCTGTTCTACTCGCTGCGCGAGGCGCAGATCCTGATAGAGAGATGGCGTCGTCACTACAACACTGTCAGACCGCACAGCGCTCTGGGATACCGTCCACCAGCACCCAAGAGCATCGTCCCAATAGACCAGAGGCCGACCATGCACTAACATTCAAACTGGACCACTCGATGGGGGCAGACCAGGTGAGGAAAGGCGTCTCGGCCAGAACGCGGACATAGTTGCCAAAGGTGATCGTGCTCGGCAAGAGCGAGGCACGTTCGATAATGGCTTCGGTCGGTTGCAGGGAGTTGATCACCATCAGGATGATCGGCGTGTTCAGCACCAGCACGATGACGGTCATCAATAGGGCGAGGCGCTTGCCGTTTTTCTGTCGCAGGGCCATGGGTCAATCCTCCTTTTGCAAGCGCAGCACGAAGGTGAACAGCGCCATCAGCACCAAGAGCGTCACAAAGGACACCGCCGCCCCCATGCCAAGGTCATTGCGGGCAAAGGTCTCGCGGTAAGCCAGCACCACAAGGTTCTCGGTTGCACCCGCCGGGCCGCCTTGCGCCAAGAGCCAGGGCGTGTCGAAATCGTTCACCGTCCAGATTGTCATCAATAGGCAGAGCACAATCGAGATATTGCGGATCGCGGGCATAGTGACGTGGCAAAAGGCTTGCCAAGGGGTGGCACCGTCGATCTCGGCCGCCTCGTAGAGGCTGCGGTCGATGGTTTGCAACGCCGCCAAAAGCGACAGCATCATAAAGGGAAAGGAGCGCCAGATCTTGATCGCGATGACCACCACCACGGCCCAGGTGCTGTCGGACAGGAAATAGACCGGCGAGCCGCCAAACAGGGCAATGATTTGATTGAACAGCGCTTTTTCATCGGCCACCATCCAGCGCCAGCTGACGATCGCCACCAGCGAGGGCACGATCCAAGGCATCAGCAACAACACCCGGAACAGGCCGCGACAGGGTATGTCCTGCTGCATCAACAGCGCAAGGCCAAGGCCGAGCCCATAGCAGCCGATGATATTGCAGATCGCGAAGATCGTGCTGAAGCGCACCGCGTTCCAAAAACTCTTGTCGCCCAAGAGGTCGATGTAATTCTCCAGACCGACAAAATGGCCGGGCCGCAACAGCGAGCCATCGGTGAGGCTGAACCACAGGCCCTTGGCCACCGGAAAGGCGATCACAAGGCAGATCAGCGCCAGCGAGGGGATCAGCATCACCGCCGGGGTGACAAAATCCGGGGAGAGAAGCTGCCTGGCGCGCGTGCGCCAGGCAGAGGTGGAGAGAGGTGTCGCAGCCATGGGGAGATCAGTCTGCCAGCACGTCTTCAAGATGGGCCTGTGCATCGGCAATCGCCGCATCCACATCGCCGCCCTGCCAGATGGTCTGGATCAGCGTGCGCAAGAACCCGTCGCCATCCACCACGTTCATCGCCGGGAAGGTGCCACCGGCCACCGCGCTCATCGGTTTTGCCACGGGCAGGTATTCCGCAATCACATCAGAGACTTGCTCGCGCTCGGTGAAATAGGCGTCCTGCTGATAGGCCATGCGGGCGGGCAGGCCGGCACCATTGCCTTCGGTCCAGAGCGGCAGCTGGTTGTCGGACCACCATTTGAGGAAGGTCATGGTCTCTTCCGGGTGCTCGGTCTGGCGATAGACCATGATGTTATTGACCCAATAGACGGTGCCTTTGGTGCCGTGGGGGCTGGTCAGCGGCGGCAGCACCGCGATATTTGGCCCGGCCTCGCCTGCAAGATCGGCAAGGTTGGGCGAGTTCAGGATAAACGCCGCCTCACCCCGCACAAAGGATCCGATGGCGTCGTCGTTGGAATAACCCGCGCTTGCCGGGTTCACCGAACCATCGGCGACCAGATCAGCAAGGAAATGCAGAGCTTCGGTGGAGGCATCGGAGGCGAGGGCCGCCTTGCGTTCGGCGTCAAACAAGCCGCCGCCGTTGTTGATGGTGATCGACGACACCCAATGCGAGCCGGTGGTATCGCCCGAAGAGACCAGACCGTAAACGCCGTTGCCGGTCAGCGCCTTGGTCGCGGCGCGGAATTCCTCCCATGTGGTCGGCGGGGTGATCCCGGCGGCCTCCAACAGGTCGGTGCGATAGAAGATCGCGCGGGTGTCCAGCGTCCAGGGCAGAGCGACGATCTGCTCGTCATAGGTCACTGCCTCCAGCGTGCCTGCGGCAAAGGTCTCAGCCCCAATCGCGCTGGCCACATCGCCAACCGGGAGGATCTCGCCGAAGTCATAGAACTGCACCGCCTGAAACCCCGCGCCGGTCGAAATATCAGGGGCTGAACCGCTGGCAATCGCTGTCACATAGGTCTCGTACCAGCTGGCCCAGGGCACCGAGCGATAGGTGACGTGAATGTCAGGATGGGCGGCGTTGAACGCCTCCACCAGCGCGCCGGCGGTGGCGATATATTCAGGCCCGCCCCAGACCTGATCCCAAAAATCGAGCTCGACTTCGGCAAAGGCGCTCCCTGCGCTGAGGGCCAGAAGGGCGGTCGACGCGGCCAGGCGGCGACGAAGCGTATTCGCGGTCATGGATGTTTGTCCTCCCTTGGTCATCCGTGTCGAAGATTCTTGCGGCGATCTCCGTGTGGTGACGTCACCACATTCGTCACAACCTTGTCAATTGCAAATAATGACGTCACCATATGGCGAAGAAGGCGCAGATCGGAAAGACAGGCAGGATGAAGCAGAAGGCCACGATGGCGGATGTGGCGCGGTTGGCGGGGGTGTCGCCTGCCACGGCGGCGCGGGTGATCCACAACAACGGCTATGTCTCTGACGAGAATAAAGAGCGCGTTTTGGCCGCAGTGCAGGAGACCGGCTACCGTCCGAACATCCAAGCGCGCAGCCTGCGTAACAGCCGCAGCTATACCGTTGGAGTTGTGCTGAGCTCCGCCGT
>JAAEPZ010000953.1 GCA_024231955.1 bacterium
ACGAGGAAGACAGTTTCAGAAATGTGGAGGCTGGGCCGGAAGGTCGTTCCGCGGACGTCCGTTGACATTCGGTCCGCCGACATTCCCGAGCCAACTCACGCGCACCGCAACCGAGTGGGCATCATTGCTGGCACCTCCGATACAGAGACCGAAGGAATTTGCAGAGTCGCTGGAAGCTTCCAGACGAGCGCAGAGTCAGAGCTGAGGAGGGATCTCCACGCCAAGTGGACCGGAGATCCATCCATCGGCATCCGCACTCCCGCAGATCAGACCCTGGAATCCCAGCTACAGACAGCTAGACCCGAGAACGAAAGCGAAAGAGATGATGAAGCGACTGCCGGGTGTCATAACGCCGCCAGCGCTGAAAGAGCCGCCGACCGATTTCATTCCAATGAGCGAGAGACCTACCGCTGTACAGGACTATGTGCGGCAGTATGCACCTTCTCAGGAAGCGGATACCGGACGACAGGAGAAAGAAGTCCCGATGGATCAATCAAGCAGCCACGATGTTTCTTCCACGGTCGGCTCTGGTGGACGCTCTGTCAGTTCAGAGATCACACTGAGTCAGGTGGCAGCGGAATTGCAGGCTCTCGACTCTTTCTCATACGAATCC
>JAAEPZ010000954.1 GCA_024231955.1 bacterium
CTGGCCCCGGCGGCCCTCCGCGAGATCCTTTACCTGGCCTTGCGGGGCGACCAGGGGCACCTGCTGCGCCAAACGGCGCTGCGCGACGGACGCTCCCAGGGGGTGACGAGGGCCTTGCGTTACATCCAGGAGAATCTCGAATACCACTCCTTGAAGACGATCCCAAACCTTATCGATATTCTTTCGACAGTAACGATCCTCCTGATCTCTCGTGTACCAACCTAGTACAGAAAAAGGGAATTTGAGAGCGGCGAACACTCCTATTCCCAAGCTAAGAATTTTCATTATATCAGTCATATGATTATTCTAACTCTTGCTAGGCAGTCAGTTCCAGATTCGTAGCGTACAACCCCTGCTGAGGATGCTAGCATTAGCTAGCGAGACCTCCTAGTTCATATATACGCCTCGATGCTGTCATCCTCACTGTCGCTCCTCGGCTGCACAGCCTTCGGCCGCATATCGGCATTGAGCTGAGCGGCGGTCCTCCGGCCGCTCAAGTGAATTGTTCTGCGGCGCCTCACATGAACGAGATCGTTCGCCGATGGGAGCGGCGGTTCGGCTATCGGAGCCCCGGAGGGGCTCAAGAGTAAAGCCCGGGGCTGGCGCCGCGGAGCCCCGGCGACGCGGTGCGAGCCCCGGGTCAGACGCCCCCGAATTCCCCCGCCCTGAAGGGGCGGAATCCGTTTGCCTGTGCTCCTCAATCCCACGGATACTCTTCATTGTACTCGATACCGTGCTTTTCCAGCAAAGCGAGAAGCTCTTCCTCGAATGATCTTGCTCGATGATGTTCCGCTGGCGTCTGTATGTACCGCCTGACTTTCCCAACCAGTGACTGGCTCACTGTGAAAGCGCCGTAGCCGGTTTGCCATGCAAATCGATCGCTGGGACGCTCACGATTGACCCAACCGGACGAATCCGACTTGAGGGCTCGCAAGATGTCGGAAACAGCCTTTCGGGCCGGAAGCCTCGCCAGGCAATGTACATGATCAGGCATGCCGCCGATCTCAATCGCCTTCCCTCCCTGATTCCGGATGATCCCACCCATGTAATCGTACAATGGTTGTTGAATCTCGTCGCCAATGAGAGGGAGCCGACCCTTGGTGCTGAAAACGAGATGGTAAAGGAGGTTGGTCAGAGTGCTTGCCATGATTCATCCTTTTCTGCTGATCTCGGACTTCCGGATTCCGCCCTTTCAGGGCGGGGGATTTGGGGGGGCGCCTGACCCGGGGCTCGCGCCGCGTCGCTTAGGCTCCGCGTTGCCAGCCCCGGGCTTTACTCTCAGACCCCTCCGGGGTCGCGGATCCAGCC
>JAAEPZ010000955.1 GCA_024231955.1 bacterium
CAGGCGGACCAACCAACAGCTTTTAGCGGGGTTTCCCCTACCTTGTCCAATCCTCCAGTAATCATCAACCCTTCACATGCACCTGTCGTCTCTTCATTGAGGAGGGGTAGGAGCAGAGTCAAGCCGCTGCTCAGCAACTGCGCTCAGGTTGGACACTCATCTGGGGCAGTAAGGGGTCACTCTCGCCAGACACCCGTTCGAATGAAGGTGCAGCACGGAAGGAGGAACCAGTCGCCAGGGATAGAGAAGGACGCGGAGGTCATTCAGTCAATCAGCACTACCCCCTCCGGCAAATCTCTCTTCGGGACTGTCTACATCATGAACCGAGCCGGCAAGCTCGTGCCGCTGTGTGCAGAGGTCGATCTGAAAATCCCTTGCACGGTGATCAGCCGGCAGTTCTTGGACCGGCATCTATCCACCACACCGATGAACGCCCTGCGAAGGCTACCGAAGTGCGGCAGTGCCACGCCCATCCACACTTTGGAAGGGACAGTGGACATACAGGCCTGTCTCAAGGGGAGGACTGCGCGCACCACCGCATACGTCGCAGGGGCACCCAGTTG
This sequence comes from bacterium, assembly GCA_024231955.1. GTDB lineage: Bacteria > Krumholzibacteriota > Krumholzibacteriia > JACNKJ01 > JACNKJ01 > JAAEPZ01. The sequence continues at coordinate 564 of JAAEPZ010000955.1, forward strand.
ATCACGGATCGGTGCCGACTTGGCTGTTGGATTGGGGCTGGTCCATTCTGGAAGACACTCTGGGGTGAGG
>JAAEPZ010000956.1 GCA_024231955.1 bacterium
CGGAGATGGCAGGTTTGAAGACAAACCTGCCCTACAAGACTGCCGCCCACGGGTCTTTGCAGACGGCGGTTTCACAGACGGCAGTCCGTAGCCAATCCCCCCCTACCCCTTAATAGCCCACTTAACGATGTTGGCCAAAGTCGGGGATTTGCCCTGCATCAAAATGCCCACCCGGAAGATCCGCCCGCCGATCCATACAAACAGCGCCGCAAACAAAATCACCCCCAACAGACCCACCCACGGCTGCCATATCGGAATGTCCACCGGTGTCGCCAGTCTGAGTAACATCAGCGGCGGCGTGAACGGGGGAAAGAGCGACATGCCCGTGGCCCAACCGGCCAGCGGTTCTTTGGCGACCGGTACGATGACAAACATGGGGATCATGGTCGGCATCATCGCCGGGAATAACAGATTTTGCGCGTCTTTGGGATCCGTACACACCGCCCCGAGGGCGGCATACACCGAACCGTACATCACGATCGCCAGCAGCATGAAGGCAAAGAACCAGGGAAGAATGTGGAACGGTATATGCTCCGATAGCCCCATGAAAGTCACGGCGGCAATACCGCCCAGGATGTAGACAGAGGAGGCTGTCAGCGAGACCGCCGCGCCGCCGAGTATTTTCCCGGCCATGAATTGCGAAGGAGTGACTGAGCCCAGCAGGACCTCGGCAATTCGTTGCGTCTTCTCTTCCATAATAGATTGGAGCAGCGGCGTGGCTCCCATCAGGATCAGAATAAACAGCAGTATCATCATCCCGGCCGGCAGACCGAGCGCCCTCCCCTTGTTGCTCTTCCGGGCTTCTTCAATAGCCCCGCTCTCCTCATCCACCGTCACCAGTTCCATGCTCTGGATGTTCAACCAGGTCAGAGCTTCATTAGCCACTTCGGTATCAATGCCTACTTCGGCCAGGCGGCCGCGGCGAAGCTGCTGGTTGAGCGGCCAGCCCATCCATCCGGGGATTTCATCAAACGCCGAGGTGCGCGAGTAGTAGGTAATCCGCGATCTTTCTTCATCCTCGCCGGGGTGTAACACGTCCGGTCCTATTTCGACAAACCCGGCCAGTTCACCGTTGCGCACCCGGTCAGACAGTTCCAGACGCTGTGCTTCGGGGTTCTCCAGATCAGCCTCGACCGGCTCGAATACATACGCCGGCTTGACTTTCTTGTCAGTGTGTTCGTCATAAACGACCTCGGCGTTGCGTTCCTCGGCCGCCTCGATAAGGGCCTCGGCTACAACGCCGGAGTGATCGACAATAGCTATGTGCTTATCGGTGGTGTCCACCCGGTTCTCGAGAAGGACCATCGCCAGAATACTGCCGCACATGACCACCGGCGCCAGGGCCAGGCCGATAACAAAACCTTTGGTTTTAACGGCCGCCAGATATTCTCGCCGCGCCAGCCAGAAAACTCTACGCATGGTTCACCTCCGTAGCTTCGGGTCCGGCGATGCGCACGAAAATATCGTGCAGGGAAGGTTTGGTGATTTCGAAACTCCAGACCTCGGTGCGCTGCATGATGGCCGAAGCTACTTCCTGCGGATTAGCTTCGGGAGTCAGATGC
>JAAEPZ010000957.1 GCA_024231955.1 bacterium
GCCGTCCGGCAGCTCCCGGCACAGCAGGGCATCAGCGTAGCCGATCTCAGCCAGCACCCCCCGCAACGCATCTTGCTGCGCCTTGGGGTGGGTCCGCCAATTGGCCGGATGCGGCCGAAGCTCCGACGCCTTCACCCGCCGCAGTTCCTTGATCCTGTCACGTATCATCATCCGATCGCCTGGCCGGTTTGCTTGTTGACTAGAACCATCCCGTACTCATTCGGGCCTTGGCGTGGCTTACTGTCCGGAGCCCGCCGCAGCTTATTGCGCTTAAATGGGCGATAATCAATGAAATGCTGCCACCGCCCCCACCTCTGGATAACCTCGACCACGTCCGGATGTTGGCGTTGCAGTGATCGGGCCATCGCCAGCCTGCCGTCGAACTCCGCAGTCTGCTTGTACAGGTCGTCCGTGTTGCCGCCCTTCATTTGCATCGTCGCAACCTTATTCGCCAGGAAGGCGTTGAACAGAACCGTACAGGCGCCGGCTTTCAGAAAGCGTAGCGAGAGGTCGGTGTCCTCGTTGTATCGGCCTCGCCACCGCATGCGCGGATAGCTGCGGCTATCCAGCAGAATACACGAGTAGACGCGGGTATTAAGGATGAATGGCTTACATTTCACGCGCCGCCGCACGATAGACTCATAATGGGGCCCGGCCATCGGCACGTTTGTGTATCGGTCGACGAAATCCTCCATTGCCCGGAAGATAGCGCCGGATCCTACCGGGGTCTTCGCGTTGTTATTGAATCGATAGAAGCGCCGGATGTTGTCGTCCATGATCCAATGCCGCGCATGACCTCCCATGATTGCATGCTCCCAGACCCAGTTCCTCGCAGGAATTGAGCCCTGCCCAAGATCGGCAAACGGCAGAACTAACACCTTGGCCGGATCGATAACTGCTGCATACTGCTGCGCTTCCGGGGGCTCCACGACGATGTGGTATGGTACGCCGCTTCTATCCAGCGCCCGGGCAGTCAGCCGAGACTCCCAGCGACCTTTGGATATGATGTAAACCGGGTATCTAGGGTTCATCATAGATATTGTCCCTGTGCCGGATGCGCTCGACTGCCGGGTGCCAGAGCCACTTGGCCGCATCCGGGACGGACTGCCCGATCAGCTTGGCAAATCCATCTACGCCTGCCTGGTCCTGAAAATGGACTAAGATCGACCGAAAGGGGGTCAGGTCTTGGTGTTCATACTCTGGCATCCCGGCGGCGGCCCATTCCTCGTCTACGTCGTTGTCGCCTTGATCTAGCCCGCCGTCATTGTCGCCTTGGCTTAGCCCGTGCTCCGCGGCCAGGGCGTCGAGCATATCCTGCACGCCATCGCTCTGGGTTTCGATCTCCGACAGCAGCTTGATCAAGGCCTCGTGGTTGGCCTCGGCCATCGCCCCCAGCGGGTCATGGATCAGCAGCAGCGCGCGGGCCTCGGCGTCGTCAAGATCAGTGATCAGCACCGGGACCTCGGCGTCCGGCGTGGTCTCGGCCCGGAGGTGGCCGTCGAGGATCTCCAGCGAGCCGTCCGGCAGCTCCCGGCACAGCAGGGCGTCCGCGTAGCCGATCTCAGCCAGCACCCCCCGCAACGCATCTTGCTGCGCCTTGGGGTGCGTCCGCCAATTGGCCGGATGCGGCCGAAGCTCCGACGCCTTCACCCGCCGAAGCTCCGTGATCCTGTCACGTATTACCACAATAAACCCGCCTTCCTAGGGGTACGCCGCCAGCCCGGGCGACTATTTAGAACCCTCGCCACGCCGGACGGACTGTGTCGGGCAAGCGATCGACCTAGGTGGGAAATCGATCCCCCCCCCCTAGGGGGAAGGACCCAGAGAACAAATAAACGACTGAGAACAACCATTTATCCCCACATTCCTGGGAAACACGGCCCGCCCGCGGTCTAGGCGGGCACACTCGCCCCAGCCTCGACGTCTAGCGTGCCCGTGGCCAGCGACACGTCATTGTCAACGTCATAAAGCCGCCAGTCGTACTGGGTTGCGGTGGCCGTGTGGGCGGGCGCACCGTCCATTGTGACCTGATTATTCAACGCCCCGCCGACCGTCAACTCCGCGTCGCCGTCGGTGCGCATGGTGATTATGGCCGTTTCTGGGGCGTCCTTAAGCCACGCCACGAGGGCCAAGGTCAACGCAGACAGGTCAACCGGCTCGCCGTCGGCGTCGGTGACGCTGATAGTCGCCCGAAGCCGACAATACTGATAAGCGGCCAGGCCGTTGGGATCGAGGCGCCCGCTCGCATTGACGGTCGAGGCCAATGGTAGGATGTTGACCCCATCCGACGCCGTGCCTTTGAAGTTCAACGACGTCGCCCCGGCCGTGCCGCCCACCGTGGCGGATACATAGACGGTATACGACTTGCCGGCCTCGAACCCGTTGGCGGCAGTGCATGCTATCAACTCGCTGTAGAAGCCGAGGGTAGCCGCGTCATCGAGCTTCGCCATTGTGCCCGTCACCAGTGGTGTCCCGGTCTCGTCCTCATATACACGATAGGCCGGCAGCGAATCGGCGTCACTGACCGCCCGGGTAACCGGGTTATGGGTGACCACGCTAAACACCAGATTATTTCCGACTACGACCGCGGCTGGGCATCCCATGATATATCCATTCTGTCGTTAGTGCATGGCGCTATCGAATACGCCGGCGTGAATATCCCATACCCCCAGACTCCGCCCGGGCGCCCCCTCCGCCGCCAGGTTATCCCACTGGTCGGGCGTCAGTCCGCCCAGGTCGTCGCCTACGTTTCCATCATCCATTGATCCCCAATCTAGTGGATCGACCATGAGCACACCTCGTCGGGACAGTTGTCGTTACCATCGGCGAGGGCTTGCACCGCCTCAAGCGCCTCTGTCGCATCGGCTAGCGTGCGCCTCTCGGCCTCCACGTGCGCCCTTCTCGCCTCCCCAAGCACTAGCAGCCCCTTTGCAACCGCCTCCCTCATCCTCGCTAGCGCCTGTGTCGCCTCTGTAAGCGCCGCGTCCGTCCTGTCCAGCTCTCGCAGGTTCCTGCGCAGCTGCTCCGCTCGTTCCATCCACTCCGGCTTATTGAGCTTCACGCCTTCACCTCCCGGCTATTGCCCGACCTCATACCAGTGTGTGCCGTTACAGACCAGCGTCCATCCGCCATATGTCTCCAGCTCGTCGTCACCCTCTGTCACCAGGAAAATATCCTGGTTGCCGGTGCCCTCGTTGTGTTCCAAAGTCGCCTTATTCGCGGTCCTGGTCCTAACCACTTGGATCACCTGCCCGGCCACGCCGCCGGTAAACCCGCCGATCGTAATGTCATTGCCGACGGTGTCGATATACACCACATTACAGCCGGACACGTCGACGTCATTCGTGGGCCCGGCAGCCGTGACGGTGGCGCCTCCCCCATATAGCCGCCCGGTGGTGCTTAGGTCGCCGTTGATCGTAATGATATTGTTGTCAAACTCCCCATAGATCAACGGGCTCGCGGTGCTGCTATTGTCAATATAGAGTCGATTGTCCGTATTGTTGGCATTGCCGGCCGAACGCCCGATCACCACACAGCCGGCAAAGGTCGTTCCCGTCCCGGCGGCGCCGGCACCCATAACCACGTTATTTGACCCACTCTGCAGCGCCGCGGCGGCGGATCGGCCGGCGATCACGTTATATGACCCCGTCAGGTGGGCCGTGGCGCAGTTCTCACCCAGAAATAGGTTATAGGCTCCGCTCGTGTTGGTATCGCCGCAGTTGTGCCCGATGAAAGTATTCTCCGCCCCCGTATTAAAAGCTCCGGCCAGGTAGCCCACCGCCGTCAGGTGGTGGCCGGTGTTCGCCCCGCCCGCCCCGTAGCCCACAGCGGTCACGCGGGCCCCCGTATTCGCATCGGCCGCCCCGTTGCCCACGGCCGTTGTGTAGCTGCCTGAGTTGCTCGAGCCCGCGTCCTTGCCTACTAGCGTCGTATTCGTGCTGCCCGTGTCCGCGTTGTCAGTGGCCAATACTACCGTACCGTCGAGCGATAGCGGTCCTGTCACGTTCAGGCCGCCGAAGACGACGCTAGACGTAGTGGCGATTGCCTGATCCTGGCCATCCAGATAGCCCCATTCCGTGGTGGTCAGCGTGTCGCCGCCGATCACAAACGAGGTGCCCGTGATCGCCCCGGCCGCGATCGCCCCGGTGGTGGTCACGGCCTCCGAGCCGAGGTCGATCGCCCCGCCCGTGGTGGCCGTTACTTGGCGCACCCACACGGCGGCCGTGGGAGTGGGATCAATGCAATGATAGATTGCATCCGGCGCGTCGCTGGTATCGACCCACCGAGTGCCCAGATAGCATGCCCCGTTGGTGTCTGTATTGTCCGAGTCGCTGTTGGCCGTCGGGGCCGCGCCCACGCTGAGAACCGGCGGGGTCCGCTCGGCTAGCTCTTTGAAGTTGTTGGTCAGTGCTACGCCGCCGACGCCGGTAGGCGAGGCGATTATTGACATGCCGCGATAGTCGCTCAGCCCGGCACCCAGCGCCACCGGCAGGGTAAGGGCGTATAGGGCGGACAATAGCAGGTAGGCCGCAAGTCGTGACATCCGTGTCATCGTGTGTTCTTCCTTGAAAGTGGGTCAATTGACGTATTACCCGGCGGGCCGGTAGTAGGCCACATTGACTACCGCCGTGGCCGCTTCCTCGATCAGGCGGATTGCCGACAGGTCGCCGGTGTAGATCATCCAGCTACCGGCGGCCAGCACCATACCCACCGCGGTCGTGGGGTCTGTCCCGTCATCTCGCCATCTCACGTTCTGGTCCTGCGCCTGGATAATCGCATACGACGCCGTGTCAAACGTGGCCGGGGTTAGCCCCACGGCGGACGACACGTCTGCCACCTGTTCGTAGGCGACCGGGGTCAGGGTAGCATCTAGCACGCGGATGCCAACGGTCTCGATATACTGCGCCATCTCTTCACCTCAGTTCGGGTAAGCCGTCATCGCCTGGCGTTGACGGCGGAATTGTAGCGGTAGGTGGATGATGCCCGATTGCGCGGGCAGAAAGTCCCAATTCGTATTGTTGTTGTTGTCCGTCCAGCCGTAGGCCGTGATTTCGGTAAACCCGCTGGCGTCGCTGTATGCCACGTCGCCGGCACCGCTGACCACGGCCGTACCGGTGACCTGTAGATCCCAGGCCGCGGTAGCCCGCATGCTCTGGGCGTTGCCCTGGAAGTTGCCACCGATGACCCACGCGCACCCGTTCAGCGCGTCAGCGTCAGTCGAGAAGTCAAACCGAGATCCCCACCAAGCGTTGTTGGTGATCGTAACCGTTTTGCCGTTGGGATCGAGCGTGCCGGCCGTGCCGGTAAACGCCAGACACGTATAATCCTCGCCTAGGGTGAGCGTGCCGGCCGACTTGTCGATGACCGTATGTTCAATGGCCTGGTCTTCCATGTCGACACTCTGCGCCGCCGCGCCCGAGAACGTCGTATCACCGAGCCCCCGGGTATAGGTTATGCTGGCGCCCCCCACCTGATCGTCCCAGACTACATCGCCCTGATAGGCCAGGTCCGGATCGTTCGTGTCGTTGGCGATAGTCAGTGTGCCGCCGGTGGTGTTTTCATATTCGACGTTGCCGGCAAACACGTAGGCGCCGGACGAGAACGTGAACACGGCCGCACCGCTGCCGACGTTTGTGATCTTGACCAGGGCCGAGGCGTACGTGTTCAGCCCGAGGTAGGCCACGCCGGCCGACGGGTTGCTGACCGTCAACGTGGCCACCGCGACCGTCCCCCCGACCATGTTCAGCCCGGCCGAGGCCCCGGTCAGAATGACATTACCACTGCCGCCGCCCAGTGTGCCCGTTCCTGTGGTGGCCCCCAATAGATAGGCGGTGCTGCCGACGGTCAGCGTGCCGTCGAGTGCCAGCGAGTTGGCAACCTGTGCGGCGCCCGAGGTGGTGATCACGGCCCCATCGCTGATCTCTAGATTGTACAGGCAGTTGGCGTATACCGTGGTCCACGTCGCGGTACCGGTGAGGATCATCGTAGACGTGCCGTCGACAAACGTGGTCACGCTCTCATTGTCGAGATGCCCCCCCACGGTCCACGTCGTACCATCGCCGAGGTCAAACGTGCCGTTCTCGGCGATCAGGTCCGAGCCTATGCCGATCGTAGCAGACGCCGCCGTGTCCACATCGCCGGCCGTGATCGTTAGGCCGCCCGCCATGCTCGATGATAATAGCGTAAGGTCCACGTCAACCATGGTTATATCACCGGACACGGGCTTGATGATCTCCAGGTCGTCGGTGGCCTCGCCGCCGAAGTCGATATCCTGATCTCCGGTGCCCGATAGGGTCATCGTGCCCGACCCGGCAACATACTCCGCGGTGCCGGCCGAGGCGGTCCACGTCACGTCACCCTGGATCGTTATGTCAGCGTTGGCCGAGTTGTCCAGGGTCATCTTGCGTCCGGCCTGGGTGTTGGTGACCATAATGTCGTTGGTAAACACATAGGCGCCGGCCGAGAAGGTCATCGCCCGATCGAGCGTGGGAGACGTGTTGGTGAACTTGACGGTGGTCGCCTCGAACGTGCCGGGGGCCACGACTACCGCGGGATTGGGCCGCAAGACCTCGAACGTACCAATGGTAATCCGGCCGCCCGAGGTAAACGTGATCAGGCCCGCCCCCGCTCCGAGCGAGTTGAATATCAGCGACCCCAGGCCCGTGACCAGGCCCGCCGAGCCGATGTACATTGTGCCGGCCCCCTTAAGATTCAGGTTGCGTGATACGTTGACCGAGGCCGTGCCGTCGACCGTCAACACCCCATTGACGTCTGTATGGCCCTGGAAGGTGATCACGGCCCCCTCGGTGATCGTCAGAGACCATAGATCCTTAGTGCCACCCGAGGCGAGCGTCCCGGTGCCGCCCATCACTAGCTTTGACGAGGCGTCCGTATACGTGGTTTGGCTGTCGTTGTCGAACGTCCCATTGGACATCACGATCGTGCCGGTGCCCGCGTCGAACTCCCCGCCGCCGGCAAGCGTCACGTCCCCGCCGTCGGTGATCGTCAGGTTGTGCGTGGCCATGTCGAGCTTGGCCGTGTAGCCCGCCTCGACGTCCAGGCTGGCAAACTCCATATTCCCGACGAACGTGCAGGCGTTGTCCCCGTTGGCGTCAAAGGTCACATCCTGCGCCGAGTCGGGTACCGACGCACCGCCGGCGCCGCCGGTGGAAGTCGACCAGTTGGCCACCTTCGAAGGGTCCGTGTCAGTTGTGCCGAGCCAATAGCGCGCCATGGTGTTACCTCAGTTAGGGGACGTTTTCCACAGTCATACCGGCTTCGATCGCCATTCGGACTTGCGTGTCCGCGGGCAGGCCGGTGGGAACCTGGCCGTCAACCAGTAGATCGACCTCATCGACGCCCGTAACGGCCTCGAGTGCCGTACGCATCGCCGGGTAATTGGCCTGTGTGACAGTCGGCCCGAGGTGGAGTAGCACACAGGCGAACTTCTCGCCCTCAAGCATAACCACAGAGCCGCGGGCCCGCCCGCGTTTATCCACCCACAGGCGCCGTAACTCCGCCAGGCTGGGCATAGCAATCGTGTCGGCCATCATCGTACCTTTCGTGTAAAGAAACTAATCATTGTCACACCTGCGCCCGAGGTCGTCTAACCGCTGCTCAATCACAGCCACCCGGCCATTGCGAGTCGCGGCGTGTGCGGTGTGTGCCTCGAGCTTCTCGCCTAGTTCCGCCACCCGCCGCCGCAGGTGCGTCACCCCAATTTCTATCCCTTTGAGCGTGGCCTCGACCGCGCCCACCTTCCAGGCCGCGGCGGCGACCCCAGAAAGCAATCCCACTAGCACGCCGCCGAGCCCTATAATAACTGTCATCCAATCCATGATACGGCTCCCGCCTATCTGCGTACTGCTTATCCTGCGTTCCCGCCGGCCGTCTCCGTTTTGCGGTTCGGGGCGTTGGCCGGCCCGCGAGGCTCATCGCTGGCCTCGATCTGTGCCACGTCTGTACGGTTTTCGTCGCCGCCGAACGTGACCAGATAGCCGAGGATCTGCTGATAGCAGCCATAGATCCGCATGCTGTCGAAGCGGGTGATGAACGAGCATCGCAGCCGCGAATTCAATCGCGTCCAGGCCACTAGGGCAATGTCGATCGACAGCAACAGGATCCGCCCGTTGTTCGAGAGGTCCAGGGCACTGCTAAGCGGGATATCCGGATCGGCGCCGCTGAAGTCCCAGGGCAATTGGTACTGTCCATTGGTCCCCATCTGGATGTCATCGCCCCCGAATGGGTTCGCGCCGTCGTTAATGTCCGCGGTTGAGTCGATGGCCCGCGCGATCTTGTCGCCCAGGTTCGCCGAGTCTGGGTTGTGCGTTAGCCGCCGCCGCATCTTGTCGGCCCGGATAAGCAACTGGATGAAGTGCTCTTGGGCCGTAGTGTCGAAGCCGCCTCGGTCCCGTAGGTCCTCGCTGTGTGCCACTTCGCTGCGCATTGTCATCATCGGCGTGATGCCGGCGCCGATGTGGTGGTTCCGCATTTCCATGATCATATTGCGAAACTGCTCTTGCCCGGGGTCTCCTACTGGCATGTCATACTCCTTATGTGTGTTGCGGTTCAAGCTTGAAGGGGACCATCTCGTTGAAACGATCAACGATAGTCTTCCTCAGCTTGGTGGCCCATTTTCCGTCCGGGCCGTCGCGGTCGATGATCGCGTCGAGTTCGTCGAGCGCAAAGCGTCCGACAAGCGCGTCATGTAGCGGATCACGTCCCTCGAGTCGTGAAAGTTGTAGAAACTCTCGGGCCTCTCGGGTATCGCGGGCAGGGGAGGCGGGAAACTCGACCGCCGGCGACCCCTTAGGCGCCGGCGCGTCAACCACCCGCTGCGTGGTCACGTTGCCCGCGGGCTGATTCGGTTGCTCACAGTGCTTCGCGGCCGCCCGCAGCCGCTTCACCCGGCGGGCGCCCCTCATAGCCATCACGGCCCATACCGGCAGGCCGACCCCGGTGGCCGTCCCCGCGGCGGCCAGAATCAGGCCCCACGGGATGCCGGCCGCCGGGGAGGGTGCCGCGGTGCTGGTTGAGAGTTGAGGGTTGAGGGTTGAGAGTTGAGGGTTGGGGGTCGGGCAACATGGCGACGCAGGGGCCGATGTCGCCGGCGTCCTTGCCGGCGACGCGGCCGGAGCTACGCTGCGGGGGTCCGTCCTTGGAGCATCCCCGGGCGCCTCAACCTGCGCGCTTGCGTGTTGGCTGATCTGGTATCCCTCGACACACGCCATCGCGTCTGCTGTCAGCCTGTCCAATGGCAACGGCCGCCCCGCCGGGGGCCGCCAGCCGCAGAGAAGGCCGAAGTTCCTTGCCGACTCCACCCCCGACACCGTGCATAGTGAGCGGTGCCCACACTCAAACTCGATCTCAATTGACTGGGCGCCGCGGAGCACATCGGCCGTCGTGATGATCAAGGCCATCCGTCCCTTAGTGGCCACCCATGCCCCTCGGGAGAACCGGGTCATACCATCGGACCCGATCGCCGCAACCCGCACGATCGCCGGATCCGACAGCTCGACCGCCGCCGAGAATAGGTGGGGGTGTAGGGTCGTCGGCTTGATGGTCGTGGGCTTTCCAGGGGCCGGCTTGGGGGCGGCCGTCCGAGGCACGGCCTTTGAGCGTGATTGGCCACGGAGGCCCGCGCAGCCAGCGCCTATGGCCACCATGGCCAACACGAGCGCGGAGATCGTGACCCAGAACGACAGGCCCTCGATCCGGTGGCGGGTGGTCTCCGTCATGATTCCATGGCTCACTTGAGTCTGATTGGCTTGCCGTACTTGCCGCCGGCCAGCAAGGCCCGCCCTAGCTTGTTTGGCGACCATCGCGAGGCGTTGGCCGTATGGAAAAGGCCGACGTGCCGCAGGGCCGCCGCCACGAACTCAGAACAGAATATGGACGTGAGATCCTCTTTCCGGCGCAATAGCAGCCGGTCGAGCCAGCCGAAGCCGGCCCCCCGGGCACGGAAAGCGCCGATCGCGTCATAGTCCACGCCGGCGTGCCCGACCGCGAACGCCCACAGCTTGTCGACCTCGGTCGGCCGCAACGGTTTCACCTGCCGATAAAGCCAGACCGCCCCGTTGTATTCCTGCACACGGCCCCCGAGTTCCTGGAATTGGACGCCGGAGATTGGTCGCTTGGCGAGCTGACAAGACCATCGGGGCGTGGTCGTAGATTCGCAGAGGAGCTTAGGCCATCCACAGGGCGGCTCTGGTCCCCGCAACGCGGGCGGCTGGTCCACAACCACCCCACAGTGGGATAATCCGATCCGCGGAATCCCCAGGGTGGCTAGATTGATCCCCCAGCCCAGGCAATCGTAGGAGGAGAATCCCACGAAATCACCCGAGCGACCCATATAGACGTTGCCGGTGGCCATAGCAGTGCGTGCCGGAATCTAGCCGGCGCGCGGCATCCGCGGGAAATCCTACGGCCGGCCGCCGATCGCGTCAAGAGACATCGAATTGATCCGTTCCGTGTTCCACCCGCCGCCGTCGGCCTTCTTTTTTGCGGTGACCGCCACGAACTCGAACCACCAATACAGCTCCGCCGCCACCTTGAACTTCACCCGGGCATCATCTCGCCAGTGCCCTTTGACCTCCACGATCCGGATCAGGCCGGTGGGAAATATGACGAAGAAATCCGGCGTATACCTCGTCCGGGCCGCCAGTCGCAGCGTAATCGGCTCGAACCGCCAATCGATGATCTGGCCGGCCACCCGCAGGGCCTCGAGGTGCGCGGCGTATCTGGCCTCAAGGCCGTTCATCCGGCCCGGCGTGGGGTTGGCCTTCACGCGGGCCATGGCTCGAGGCCGTGGGGCCGGGCGGGATTCGGGGGCGGGATACTTCGCCTTGACGCCGGTTATCAGGTTGTCGTAGTGGCCCATGGGGGAGGGGGGAGGGTTTAGGGTTTAGGGTTTAGGGTTTCTTCTTCATCCGTGCTGCCTCCTTGAGTTTCGCCGACCAGCATGCAGCCGCATGTCGATCGCCAGGTATTTGGAAACGTCCTTCCCGCTGCCTTGTCTTTTCGCAGTTGAAACAACGGGTACGACTGCGTCACGCCGCCCCTGCGATCTTTGAGGACACTAAATCCTGTACGATTGTAGAACGCTCGCTCGCGACGTTCGCAATACACGAAATGTTCAGGGTTATCATTGAGGAGGCCCGCCCACTGGGCCTGTCCTGCCAGCACGCAACCGCCATTGCAGTTGTCGTGAGTATACCCCAGATTGTAGGCCATTGATTCTGGCAAGCCGTACCGCTCCAGTTCAGCGACGATGTCACATTCGGAGAGTCGCGGCGCGGCGTTCAGCGGATAGAATGCCTGATAGGGGCTCAACCGATTCATCAGCCGTCGTTGTCGCTCTGGCTCCGTCGCCGACAGGCCGATAGCGACCAGCACCGCATCCGGCGAGAACATGCGGCGAGTGAACGCATCGAGTGGCTTCTGCTTCAGCTCCACGCTGCCCTTGCAAGCGCCGTTCATTCGCATCACGTCATGCTCATCAAACACGTCCCAAATGTCTTTCCCCTGATTCAATCGCACGACTTCACACCCGCTCGCCGACTCCAGGGCGGCCACGAGTGCGTAATTTCCCTCAGATTCACAGTTAGTGTCCGCGTTTACCAGTGTAATGCGGTGGCGTCCGTACCATTCGACGCATCGCATGGCCGCGATAGCAGAAGCGGCCCCCCCAGATACATGGCAACAGATATGGCGACCACCGATCCCAGGCCGCGCCGATGCGTAGTCTATTGGGATCTCCCACAAACTTGGCATTTATTCAATCCCCATAAACCCAGCGTCACCGATTCGTCCTGATGAGTCAAGTATATTGATGAGCCAGGTATATCCATGCCCGGTCAATCATCATCGTTGTCGTCTGGGTGAAACAAGTTTTCCCCCGCCGCGTAGCGCTCTTCCATGACCCGCACCTTCTCGTCGGTGCCTCGCTTCGCCTTGGTCGGCGTGCCCGCCGTTGGGACGAAGACTTCGTCCGGCTCGAATCCCAGCTCGACCGCCTCCTGCGCGCTGGAGAAGTTCCACCAGCCGGGCCGCCGCTCCCGGATTCGGAACTCCAGGGCAAAGCGCAGCAAGGCGCCACGACAGCGCGCGGGTACCGGCGGCTGCCCAGCCTCCTGTAGCAACCGATTCATCCGCTCCCGCGCGCTATGGAGCCGCTCCATTCGCTCCTCTAATACTCGACTCACCCGATGATTCCTGCGATTGGTCCTCGTTTCTGGCTCCTGCGATTGGTCCTCGCATGTCTTTGGCCGGCATTTCGGCCGTCCAGGCCTCCGTCGTGTCCCCTGCGATTGGTCCTCGCATGTCTTCTGGCTCTAAACTCTCAACTCTTCTGGCAGTTTCGCGCACCCTTCCGGGTGCGGCTGATTGGCTGCTCCTTATACCTGCGATTGGTCCTCGCATGTCTTCTGGCTCTAAACTCTCAACTCTAAACTCTAAACCTCTTGCGCTGCCGGCGGCTTGACCGGCCCGGGCGATCCCTGATAGACCGCTACCTGTTGAAGCGCCTGGAGGCGGCCGTCATCGCCGTCTGCGGCGGGCTCCTTACTGGCCTTGTACGCCTTTGTAACCTGGCTGTCCAACAGCGCCCTCACGTAGGCCGTTATGGCAGACACGGACCGGGCGCACGCTGAATCGATCTCGCCCGGAAACGGCCGCAGCCGGATCCGTTGTTGGCCCATATCTAGGGTGATCGCGCAGTGGATGGTATATAGGGCCCGCTCGAGCGAGAGTGATTCGCACCACCCGGGCGCCAGGACCGGGATTTCTAGGGTGATCGCGTCAGGCAGCCCGCCGCCGTCTTCGCTGGCGACTTTCTCGGTTAGTGCGTGTCCAAGGTGTTGCTCTGCGTGTACTCGCTTCGCCTCGCTGCTGTGCGTGTTGCTCCAGTTCAGGCGGGAGAACTGCTGTAACGCAAGATGTTCAGTCTGTCCGAGGGAGATCCGCAGGAAGTCCAGGAAATCCGCTTGGTCAAACCACACATCGCCAGACTCCGAGTAGGCAGTGTGCGGCAGCAGGCGATCCAATTGGTCACTCGGCGTGAGCCGACAGGTAACGCGGTCCCATCGGTCCGTGTCGTGCAACGCCAGGACCACGGCCTCCTCTGAGATCCAGATCGAAGGCCGCAGCATGTCGCGGCAGCCGGCATTGTTTACCACGTAATCGACGATATCATCCACGCGGCAGACCTCGTGCGCTCGAGGCGGCGGCGGGATCGGTATATTTATGGGTCGCTCGCGGGCGTGGGCCCGCCACAGGTTGCGCACGTCCTGCGGCATCGGGATGTCATGGCCGGTATATGCTTCACGTACAAGCTCTGCGATTGCAGCGATGGTTTCGGGCGTTAGGTCTGCCATAGGGGTGTCCTTGGGGTTTAGGGGTGTAGGGGTGTAGGGGTTTACTGTGATTGGTCCTCGACGTGAGGGGAGGATAGGGGGTCCTGCGATTGGTCCTCGTGTGTCTTCTGGCTCTCAACTCTCCGCTCTCAACCCTTCCGCGGCCCCTGCGATTGGTCCTCGCGTGTCTTCTGGCTCTCAACTCTTCCGCCGACCTGGGTCAGCGGGTGGCCGCGTCGTCAATTGTCATCTGGTCGGGGTGGTCGGGGGACATTTCCGAGAACATTAACTGATTAGAATGGGTCGCCCGGGCCATGACGGGGAAGGTCTTGAACGGCGGCGTCCGGGTGGTGATCTTGAACTCGACGTCTGCGAACAGCCCGCCGCCGGCGTCCGGTGGCCGAGGCGTTACGTACGTGGTCATCACGACCTCGCGGGCCTTGTCGTTTCCGGGGCGGTCGATGCAGTCCGAGACGATAGCCTCTAGCGCTGCCGCCCACGCGGCCTGGGCAGCGCCGTCGGCAAAGGCCGGAAGGTTCTCCAGTGATAGATCTTGTAGTCCCATTTCGGATTTCTCCTCTTTTACCTGTGATTGGTCCTCGTTTCTGGCTCTAAACTTCTCGACTGGACGTTTCTTCCTGCGATTGGTCCTCGTGTGGCTCTAAACTCGTGGTCGACATCCTGCGATTGGTCCTCGCGTCGCTGTCTCGCGCACTGGCTCTCAACCTGGGAGTCCTGCGATTGGTCCTCGTGTGGCTGTCTCGCGCACCCTTCCGGGTGCGGCTGATTGACTCCACCTGCTGTAAATCCTGCGATTGGTCCTCGTGTGGCTGTCTCGCGCACACGATGTTCCCCTCATCCTGCGATTGGTCCTCGCGTCGCTGTCTCGCGCACCCTTCCTCACTTCGGGAGTCCTGCGATTGGTCCTCGCGTTTCTTCTGGCTCTCAGCTCTCGACCTCCTCTTGTCCTTCCTCCCGCAACCGTGGAAACTTTCCGGCCGTGATGGCCTTGAATCGGGCAATGAACATCCGGGCGGTGGCGCCCTCGGGCTGCGGTTCGAGGATTTCCGGATACGGTGGAAAGTCGTCGGGCGGCGGGTCAGCGAGTAGGTCGACCGGCACGAGGTCGCGGATCTCGGTGGCCCGCATTCTCAAATCGGCCTCCGCCACGCTGTCCGGGATCGGCAACTCCAGGCCGAACCGCTCGGCCACCGCGGCCAGCATCGTTGCCTCGATCGCCTCGAAGCTACAAATCTGCGGGCCGTCCGAGCCGGCGACTTGGGCAAAGAAGTATACAAAGCGCTTGATCGGCGCCGGGACGTCGCTCAACCATGCCTCGGCCGAATCGTGCAACAGGCCCCACAGGGCATCCTCGGCCGGCACACGATAGGACACCTCGACACAGTGTTGAGCCACCGTATAAAGCGGCCGGGTGGCCCCGCCAAATCGCTTCCGCCCCGCCAGGTGCCAGGCGATATCATCAAGTTCCACCTGGGCGGCGGCCGGCGCAAACGGCCGGAATCCGCCTCCGCTGCGGGTAAATAGCCATGTGTTCGCGTCGCCGTATAGCAGATTCATATTTTCCACCTACCCCTTTCGTTTGCCAGATACAGTCCCTGCGATTGGTCCTCGCATGTCTTCTAGCTCTAAACTCTCAACTCATCCTGACGCACCTCGCCCTGCGATTGGTCCTCGCATGTCTCCAACACAAGCGCGGAGGCCGCCAAACTAGGTCCTGTGATTGGTCCTCACATGTCTTCTGGCTCTAAACTCTAAACTCTCAACTCTTCTGACTCTCAACTCTTCTGACTCTCACCTCCTGATAAACCAGACCCGGCCGGGGCCACGATGCCGCGGCGCGTCGGATGCCGCGCGGCCGACAAGTCAACGTAACCCGGCCAAGTCCGGCGAAGCGGTGCCGTCGGGAGATCGGCCCTACATAACATTGATGGTGGGTCTGTACAACACCGACTCCCGACGGCCCCCCGTGTGGGTCTTCGTAATAACAAGCCCTGCCGAAACACAGGCCGTCCGGGGCCCTGCGATTGGTCCTCGCATGTCTTCTGGCTCTCAACTCTCAACTCTCAACTCTCGCCGCATACGTCCTTCCCGGCTCCGTGAACCTCACCCCGTGCTGCCGGCATATCTTGCGTATCCTTGCCAAGAAATAGGCACCCGGTTTGTCTACCGTCTTGTGCTGTCGCTTGCGGGCCACGGCCTGAACGAGATCCTCGAGCGCGGCCACCGGCAGGCCGTACTCGATCACGGCGTCGGCCGCCCGCCGGGGTATCGACGGTTCCATCTTCGGATCGGCAACGCCCTGCTCGATATAGGCCACTAGTTCGGCCTTTTTCGCGCGGCGCTTCTGCGGGTCGCGGCCGGTCAGTTCGCGCAACAGTTCGACGGTAGCCACGCCGACGGAAGTAGGCTCGCAGCTACCCCCGCGCTCCCCATGGTCCATGGACTGAGTTGTTCTATGGTTATGGGGTGTTATAGAACTTCTTGTTTCTATGGTCCCATGGGGGAAATCCGGGGGTTGGCGCGCAGCTACCCCCGACCGCGGCGGCAGCACACGGGCCGCAACCTCTTTGTATGCCGGGACTTGCGTCGGTTGGGCCGGCCGTGCAATCGGGGTTTCGCGCGCAGCTACCCCCGGGGTTTCGCGCGCAGCTACCCCCGCGACGGGCCGCTCTTTCGAGCCCTCCTGTGATTGGTCCGAATCGGAATGAGCCGGATATCGTTCCTGTGATTGGTCCGAAGCGTCACAGCGCAGAATACTTGCTCCCTGTGATTGGTCCTCATCGCGGCCGGGTGGAGTACCCGATCCGGCCGGGCCGAATAGACGCGCCTGGGGGTCGACCATCGGGGCGGTCGGCCCGGGCGCCGGATTGTAAACGTCTAACAGAAGCGCGCCCCGGTTGTGGTACGTTTCCCGCACCCTCACAAGGTCGTGAGCTTGCAGCGTCTTCAGGTAGCCATCGACGGTTCGCACACTCACGCCCACGCCCTCGGCCCACGCGGCCTTAGACACGATAATCTTGCCCGGCCGGCCGCCCGTCTCCAGCCACAACCAGAGAAAGGCCAGCGTCGAAGGCGCACGCAACGAGCGATCCGCGATTAGGTGTCTGAGTTCGTGGTCTTCCATCCTGTGATTGGTCCTCGTGTGGCTGTCTCGGGCTGCTGACCTGTGATTGGTCCTCGTGTGGGTGTTGCCCTGCGGAACCTCCTGTGATTGGTCCTCGTGTGGCTGTCTCGGGCAGCACGACGCGGAGGAGTTCCTGCGATTGGTCCTCATTTGGCTGTCTCGGGCCGTGTGCGTAGCCCTGCCCACTCCTGCGATTGGTCCTCGTGTGGCTGTTTCGCGATGCAGAACCCCTGTGATTGGTCCTCACTTCTGGCTCTCAACTCTCAACTCTCAACTCTCAACTCTCGGGCCTCTCGGGATTCCTGTGATTGGTCCTCGTGTGGCTGTCTCGGCTGTCTCCCGCCGTGTGGGCAGACCGGGCAGCGCGAGGTCGCCGGTGTAGCTCATCCAGCTGTGATTGGTCCTCGTGTGGCTGTTACGATGAGGCCATCTTCCAATTCGCGCTGCAGAATCCCTGTGATTGGTCCTCACTTCTGGCTCTAAACTCTCAACTCTAAACTCTCAACTCTCCGCCCTCCCTAGGGTTCCTGTGATTGGTCCTCGTGTGGCTGTCTCGGGCTGCTGGCCCTTCCACTTATCACGATATCGACAATCCTGTGATTGGTCCTCGTGTGGCTGTCTCGCGCACCCTTCCGGGTGCGGCTGCCGGTTGAAAATACTCGACCCTGTGCCTGTGATTGGTCCTCACTTCTGGCTCTCAACTCTAAACTCTCAACTCTCCGCCCTCCCCCTCACACCAAGCTCTCTTCCGGCGCCGTTGCCTCATCGAGCATTTTGCGCAGCTCGGTGTTCTCGTACTGTAGTGCCGCGTTCTCACTGAGTGCGTCGGTGAGCCGCGTCTTGAGGCCGTCAATCACGCCCTGGGCGACGCCCTGGGCGGCGATCAGGGCCCGCTTGGCCTGGGCAAGTTCCTCAGCGTCGGACGGGGGCCGCTCGTCTCGTTCGTTGCGGAGCTGGTTGGCCAACAGCTCGAAGCGCCGCGCGTTGTCTTCGGCCTGAGACAGGTCGCCCGCAAGTCGCGTCTGTTCGGCAATGGCCTGGTCGCGTTGCTGCGTGACCTCAACTCTTATTTGCCGTCGTTCGGCGGCTAGTCGCGTCTGTTCGGCAATGGCCTGGTCGCGTTGCTGCGTGGCCGTGTCGCGTTCGCGCGTGACCTTCTCAAAGTCCGCCCGCTTGACCCGGTTCGCCGGCTTGCGAGCCTTCGGCGGCGGCTCTTGCTGCGAGGCTTCTTCCATCATCACGTCATACATTTCAAATAGCCCCGCGTCCGTCTGCCAGTGCTCGGCGTGCGGGTACCTCTGAAGCATTAGCATCAAGTCGGCAAACGGACTTCCCGAGGCCACGTCTCCGATCAGGCGATAGGCCAGCTTGTCGAGCATCTCCACGGCCCGCTCGTGGTCGCCGTCGACGTGGGCTATGAAGTCCCGGTCACCGTAAACGTCACGCAGCAGGCGCGCAACGCGATAGGCGTCGCGATCGCGCTCAGTGAGCATCTGTCGCACGTCGATCAAGGATTTCTTCCAGACGACGGAGGTCTTCTGTTGCGAGGTCTTCTGGGGGGATTTGGCACTCATTTAGGGTCTCCAGTGTGGCGAAATACAAATGTCGCATCCGGGTACACTCACCCGAACAAAAAGCAGTCCGTGATTGGCCCCCCTTGCCCGCGCGCTTGAGCAACAGACCGCACAACCGACATCGGCGCCTGCTGCTCACATTACAACTCCCGTATCTACCTGCGAGCCCCGATGGCGTTGCTGCCTGCGATTGGTCCTCGTGTGGCTGTGCCGGTCGCAGCCCGCCTGTGATTGGTCCTTTCGGTCCCTGTGATTGGTCCTCATTTGGCTGTCTCTGAGATCGGCAAGCCTGTGATTGGTCCTCCGCCGTCAGGTCGCCGAACCCCTGCGATTGGTCCTCGACCTCTCGCCCCCCTGTGATTGGTCCTCATTTGGCTGGCCCGGGCAATCGCCGAGTTTCCCTGTGATTGGTCCTCATTTGGCTGGCCCGGGCGATCGCCGAGTTTCCCTGCGATTGGTCCTCATTTGGCTGTCTCGCGCACCTTCGCGGCTGTACCCAACCACTTGCTGCCGTCCTGCGATTGGTCCTCGTTTGTCTCCCTCGCGCACCGCTCATTGCTGCGGTGAGCCATTCCCGATACCTGCGATTGGTCCTCAGTTGGCTGTCTCGGGCTCGAATTGGTCCTCATTTGGCTGGCCCGGGCTCGAACGGCTCCCGCCCTGTGATTGGTCCTCATTTGGCTGCATCGCGCACCCGCCAGATCCCTCCATCTTGACGATCCACCTGTGATTGGTCCTCGTGTAGCTGCCTCCGGTTCCTGTGATTGGTCCTCGTGTAGCTGCCTCTCGCAGCTCTTCTGGCTCTCAACTCTCAACTCTCAACTCTTTCGTCCGTCTCCGGCTGTAGATACTTCGCTAGCGTTTGCGCCCCGACGGTCTCCGGCAGCTTGTCTACCGGCACGTCGCCGCCGGCATACTGGATGATGTCGAAGGCTATGCCGGCACGCTCACATTTCTGCCGCAGTTGGGCGGCCATCTGGCCCCAGTCCCAGCGCGTCGCGGGGTCCTGTTCATATAGTGAGCCGGCCGTTTCCAGCATCCGCGTCTTCTTATAGTCCTCCGCCGGTTGGATCATCACTAGCCGGCCGCAGTCGCGGTCGATGCAGCAGGTGGTCACGTCACCGGTGATCCGATGGTTGACTGTCGTCTTTACGTCCCGACGACGCAAGGCCAACCGGTTGCGCCAGTCCTTGGTAGCCTTGTTTCGGCCGTGTCCGCGCCTCGCCGAGCCGTGGTGTTTGTAGTGCTCCTGCCGGGCGGTGAACTGGGCGGCCAACTTCCGCAGCTCCGAATCTATCCACGTCCCCCGCCACCGGAGCCCCTCGGCGTGATAGCCGCCGGAGCCCGATGGCGTCCAGAAATCGATCGGCCGCCGCGCACCAGCGGATAGATAGGCCACGCGGTCGGCGTCAAGTGTGTCGCTCAGTGTCCGCCGCCGCTGAAATATCAGTTGGAGATACCACCCGCCCTTAGTCAGCCATAGCAGCCTCGAGCCGCAGTATTTATAGACGTCTGTGATCTGGCCGATATCGTCGTTAAGTCGCTGCACCAAGGCGGTATCCTCTTCGCTCAGCGAGCGACCGAGCCGCTTGGCCCGGTTCTCTATCGTCTGCACGCTGCGGATGAAGGTCCGCCGGCGCACGTCGCGGGCGATCCGTTCCACCAGTGAGCGGATTCCGCCCAGCCGGTAGCCGGAAGTCCGCAGTACCAACTCATGTTTAACGGCCCCCTTGTCCCCCTTCCACAGCTTGACCCATCCCGAGTGGTGCTGGTCCGCTTGCGGCTGTTCGCTGAATTGACAGTTAGCGAAATCCACCGGTATCGGCAGCGAGCGGGTGCCCGAAGGAAACTCCCCATCGCCGAATAGGATTCGTTGCCAGCGTTTCCAGGCCGAGTTACTGGCCGCGTGCTTGACCCAGTCGCCCCGCAACGTCTGTAATAGCAGCGTCCGAACGCGGGAGTGCACATCGCTATGGCGATCGGCCAGCCACGCCCACAGTTCGCGCGCAAAGTCGGCCGGCCACGGATGCACGTCGCACTTCGGCCGGTCGCCCTTCTTTACCCCTTCCTTGATCGCCAACATATACGCCTCTCGCCACGCCCGCAGGGCCCTATCGTGTTCGCGCTCGAGGTGCCACTTGAGCCAAAAATGCCTTGCATCGTTGGTAATCTGCCGGCACCGGTCGGCCATCGCAAACCAGGAATCAGGCGCCCGCCGATCGCCATCCACGCTAACCAGCTTAACCCGCACGGGCCGGGTCTCGTCTACAAACTTCCCACGTTCTGCAATGTCAGGCATGTGTCCTCCTCCTTTGGTTGATCCTGTGATTGGTCCTCATTTGGCTGTCTCGGGACGAGACGGACGCGTCCTGTGATTGGTCCTCATTTGTCCTTTGCCCTGCGATTGGTCCTCATTTGTCCTATCACCCTGTGATTGGTCCTCATTTGGCTGTCTCGGGACGAGCCCGACGAATCCTGTGATTGGTCCTCATTTGTTTCCCTCGCGCACCCTTCCGGGTGCGGCTGCGACACTACCTTGTCACCCTGTGCGCGCCTAACTACGAACCTGTGATTGATCCACAAAGGCCGCCCGGCCCCCCGACAGGTAGGGAGCCGAGGGACGGGCGGCACAGAGGACCAACTTTGCCGAGGGCCACCGGGCACACCTTGGGGCCGGCGCTTCTCGGCTTTGCGACGCACAGGGCGCCGCCTTGCCGCTCCCGGGGAACGGCACCCGTCTTGATATCTCTTGGGGGGCATGTGCTGCTTCTCACTTTTCGACGATCGGCGGATGCGCCAGGAAGGACTCCTGTGATTGGTCCTCATTTGGCTGTGCTAGCGACATAAGCACTTACTTTCTCCTGTGATTGGTCCTGCGAGCCTACATCCGTCGGCGTGGTCTCCTGTGATTGGTCCTTATTTGGCCGTTGTGGCAAACCCTGCGATTGGTCCTCCTTTGGCCGGCGCTTCTCGGCTGCGCGACGCACAGGGCGCCGCCTTGCCGCTCTCGGGGAATAGCGCCCATTTCCCCCACCTGTGATTGATCCACAAAGGCCGCCCGACCCCCCGACAAGGAAGGGAGCCGAGGGACGGGCGGCACAGAGGACCAACTTTGCCGAGGGCCACCGGGCACACCTTAGGGCCGGCGCTTCTCGGCTTTGCGACGCACAGGGCGCCGCCTTGCCGCTCC
>JAAEPZ010000958.1 GCA_024231955.1 bacterium
GCCGTCCGGCAGCTCCCGGCACAGCAGGGCATCAGCGTAGCCGATCTCAGCCAGCACCCCCCGCAACGCATCTTGCTGCGCCTTGGGGTGGGTCCGCCAATTGGCCGGATGCGGCCGAAGCTCCGACGCCTTCACCCGCCGAAGCTCCGTGATCCTGTCACGTATGATCATGGCGTCCCCTGTATGGTTTTGGGTGCGAGTCCCATGTCCTTCATCCGTTGCAGGGCGACGGCCACATACTTAGGGTCGATCTCGATCCCGCAGCACACCCGGCCGAGCTGCTCCGCGGCGACCATCGTGGTGCCCGAGCCGAGGAACGGGTCGTAAGTGAGGCCGTCCCAACACCTAAGGAAATGCGCCGGCAACCCCACCGGAAAGACTGCCGGATGCCCTGACCTGTTGTCATACTCGCGATTGACCCGGACGACGCTATCCGGGATCTTGTTGGGGTCTAGGCATAAGCTGAATGGTGGCGCGTTGCGTCCGTCACGCGAACGGAGGCCACTGCCCCTAGTGTTGGGACCGAACTGCGGACCGTGGTCCGTCGGCTGTTTCTCGATCGTCTTGTGTGGGCGTACTGCCTTCTGATTGAAATGAAAAACCCACTCATGCGACGGGGCGAATCTGCCCAGCCAGTCAGCCGGAAGCCCCGACCCTTGATCCCATACATACCACCCAAACCGGCGCCATCCCTGCGACTGCATCCATAGGACCCAATCCGCCCAATAGGTCACGCATTGCCCGTCGCGATATATCAACCCGAGGTTGACCAATACCTGCCCGTCGTCCTTCATCGGCAGGTTGCCAAATACCCCTTCCATCAACCCGTCCCAGTCGTCTATCAACTGGCCATAATCCCTCTGCTGCCCGTACGGCGGCGACGTGAAACACAGCCCGGCCTCCTCGCCACCCAGCACCCGCTGTACATCATCCGCCTTCGTCGAGTCCCCGCACAGCAGCCGATGCACGCCCGCCTTGCCGGGGATCTCCCAGAGCTGGCCCGGCTCGGTCTTCCACTGGGCCTGCAACTCCGCCGCCCGGTCAAGCTCCGCCTCGGGTGGCTCGGCCTCCTCTGCGTCAGCGGTCTCCGGCTCGACCCCGTGCTCCGCGGCCAGGGCGTCGAGCATATCCTGCACGCCATCGCTCTGGGTTTCGATCTGCGACATCAGCTTGATCAAGGCCTCGTGGTTGGCCTCGGCCATCGCCCCCAGCGGGTCATGGGTCAGCAGCAGGGCCCGGGCCTCGGCATCATCAAGATCAGTGATCAGCACCGGGACCACGCTGTCCGGCGTGGTCTCGGCCCGCAGGTGCCCGTCGAGGATCTCCAGCGAGCCGTCCGGCAGCTCCCGGCACAGCAGGGCATCAGCGTAGCCGATCTCAGCCAGCACC
>JAAEPZ010000959.1 GCA_024231955.1 bacterium
CATGGTCTCCTGCAGAGATACGCCCAGGAGTACGAGCGCACTTATGGGACGGGAGCGGCTCTGTACAGAAGGGGGGATCTGATCCAGCTGATCAAGACTACCGGAGGGTTCGAGCAGAATGTGGGCCTCTGGGATTCGCCACACAATCTGAAGAGACTGGCTTCGATGCAGGACGAGGCGCTGTTCCGTCGAGCGCAGTTGGGCGCCCCCTCTAGACTATATGGAGGGTTGGTGACCGGTCATTACGTCGAAGCGGGAGGCGTTGGGTCGCCAGGACAGCCCCAGAAGTTCTATGCAGCGCTGCCACAGCTAGCCACATTGGTGCTGTTTGCAGACGAAGATGTGGACGCAATGTTCTGCTGGCATTTCAAACTGGGAATGCCTCGGCTGGAGCTGGGTCAGTACCTGATCGCGCACGGGGCCCAAGTGGACATGTCCAAGGAAGGCAAGCAAATGCAGCAGGCCCGGGAATGGGGCGCACAGAGAGTGGAGCCGCAGACTGGACGCAGAGGCCTGACCACGGCGCTGCAACAGATCAGCACCTACCGCAGCGTTGTGGGAAGTGAAATGGGGGACCCGGTACCACTTCAGCAGCTTCCAACGATGATGGACGAAGTCGTGCCACCGACGGCGGCGACCGCCTTCAAAGATGGGTTCTTCAAGCGACCGCTACCGCCAGTGAATCGATTCTATATCGATCGACCGGCGCCCGAACCTCTGACTAAACCGATGCCACGACAGTCGAGAGGC
>JAAEPZ010000960.1 GCA_024231955.1 bacterium
ACCATTGCCGGAGGCTAATGTGCCGATCTATGAATACCGTTGTCACGATTGCAAGCGCCGCGTCTCGATCTTTTGGCGCACCTTTTCTGCAGCCGAGGAAGGGAAACAAGCGCCGACCTGCCCCCGCTGCGGTGGGTCTGATCTCACTCGCCTGATGTCCCGCGTTCGCGTCATCCGCTCCGAGGAGAGCCGTATGGATGATATGAGCGATTTCGGCGACCTGCCCGATCTCGATGAGAACGATCCCAAGAGTATGGGCCGTTGGATGCGCAAGATGAGCGCCGAGACCGGAGAGGACCTGGGGCCAGAGTTCGACGAGGTGGTTGGGCGGCTGGAATCTGGCGAAAGTCCCGAAGCGATCGAAAAATCTATGCCGGACCTGGGAGCGGAGGGCGGCGGGATGGATTTTTGAGCTTTGGTTGTATCACGGCTCTGATCTCGGCTTGTACCTCCTCTACTGAGCGGGCCGCGTCGATGACTGCCCATCGATCTGGTTCTCGTTTGATCATCTCCA
>JAAEPZ010000961.1 GCA_024231955.1 bacterium
AGTCGGCACGACGTCTGTTAGGCGTTCCGGTAAGCGGAATGGAGCAAGACGATAATGGACAACAGACGACGGCTCGGACGGAACACGATGAACGAAGTTTTGCTCGGTTAGTCTATTTGTCGGAGCTGGACGATGCTCATTTTCAGTCGTCGGAGCTGGACGAAGTGCGGCGCGTGGCGCAGGCACAAGAGACGAAGCGGCCTCGGCAAGCGGTACGGCGGAAGATAATAGGGCCGAATCGGATGATGGCGAAACAAGTTCGATCGGCATCTGCTGATCGTCCCATTCAATAACAACGGACGACTCTTCAGGTACGCGAGCACACGGATTTTCAACAGGAGCGGTCAGAACGGCTTCCTCACCTGTGAGCAAACACAGGAAATCCGGTTGCAACAGCGACTGAAGGTATTGGGGATATGGTGGCTTACCGAACTCTTCGAGAGTCAATTCGGCAAGGTAATCAGGGAAGTAAGACTGAAGAACCTTGACACGAAGCACCATTAGAAGCGGGGAGCAGGTGTCAGGGCGCTCAGGCAAAGGCGAATGCGGGCGCGAACGTGGGCGTTGCAAAGGAGCATGGGACAAGGCGCGGACAGGCGGAAGGTTAGACAATGGAGGCATCATCGAAGATGGCACTTGCGGAACGGGACGAGACGGATAAGTGGCAAATCTGCATCCAGGGATGAATTCCGGCAGTGGTGATGTAGGCGGTATGACTCGAGTGCTAACAATGGGAAGGCAGAACGACAGAGTCCAGACGCTCTCATCGAGCCACATGGGATCAGACTGGTCAGCGTCAACATAATCGTTGTCATCAGGCGACAGTTCACCTTCCTGAAGGGCAGCGATTTCAGCAGCCTCAGCAGCCTCAGCTACTCGGGTGGCCTCAACCCTAGCGCGGGCATCTGCGGCGGCTTGGACAATGGCATGATAGTCGCGGTCA
>JAAEPZ010000962.1 GCA_024231955.1 bacterium
ACCATTGATCTGCCCGGCAAAGAAGAGCCCCTTCAAACGCTTGGTCTGCAACGAGATATCGATCTGATGCGCCGGACAATAGTCGTACTCGACAGCATAGCCCGGTTGGGTGATTCTGGCTTCTTCCAGACCGATCACACTCCGAATAGCCTCCTTTTGGATCTCTTCGGGTAAGGCTGTCGAAAAGCCGTTTGGATATATCTCGTTGGTGCCGTTCCCCTCCGGTTCGAGGAAAATTTGATGTTCCGGCTTGTCGGCGAACCTGAAGAACTTATCTTCGATCGATGGGCAGTACCTCGGCCCGGTGGAACTGATTTGGCCGGAGAATATTGGGGATTTCTCAAAATTGGCTGAGATTATCTCTTTGGTCCCAGGGCTTGTACGAGTGAGGTGGCAGGGCGTCTGCTCAAACGACCTCGCCGGCGACCGATAGGAAAACATCGGTATCGGCGTCTCTCCCGGCTGAACTTCGCAGCGGGAGAAGTCTATCGTATTCCCATCGAGCCGCGGCGGGGTGCCGGTCTTGAGCCGGCCGACCTCGAAACCGAGCTCCGTCAGGCCCTCAGAGAGCTTGTAAGCGGCCTTGTCGCCCATCCTCCCGGCTCTTATCTTCTTTTCGCCTATATGGATAAGTCCGCTGAGAAAAGTGCCCGTGGCAATCACGACGGCTCTGGCGCCGATACTGTCTCCGGATTCGGTCAAAATGCCCGTGGCCCGACCCTGTTCGTGAGTAATAGCCCCGGCGAGCGCTTCGATCACGGTGACCTTTGGTTGCGCGGCGACAAAATCAACTACGTAGTCGTTGTAGGCAATTCGGTCAGCCTGGGCCCGGGTCGACCATACCGCCGGTCCACGCGAGAGATTAAGCCTCCGGAACTGGATCCCGGTAGCATCAATCGCCTCCCCCATCAGTCCGCCCAGAGCATCTACCTCTTTGACCAACTGTGACTTACCAATACCGCCAATAGCCGGATTACAGGACATCAGGGCCAGTTTCCGGGCATCCATGGTCACCAGCGCAGCGGTTCT
>JAAEPZ010000963.1 GCA_024231955.1 bacterium
CTCGGGGGACGGCGACGCTCGGCGCGCTCGCTTCCATCTTGGTGGGAGTGTCCATGGATTCGAGTATAGAGCTTACCGAGGAGAAGAGCAATCCCGCTGCCAGCCCTGCCGCCCTGTCAGCCCTGCTACCGCCTGCGGCCGGCCGGAGGCTCGCGAGCAGCCGATCTCTTCCAAAC
Source organism: bacterium (assembly GCA_024231955.1). GTDB lineage: Bacteria > Krumholzibacteriota > Krumholzibacteriia > JACNKJ01 > JACNKJ01 > JAAEPZ01. Next base: position 177 of record JAAEPZ010000963.1, read on the forward strand.
GAAGTCGGCCTGGGGGGAGGGGGCTCTGAATTGTGGGAATTCGAGCCCTCCGTCACGGCTCCGGCGCGGCATTGAAGCGCCTCGATACGTTGTCCGACCGCCCGCTCTCATTCAAAGCGGCTCAGTGGTGCAGGCGGTCTGCGAAGCAGTCTGCCTCTTCGGCGGAGCCTCGAGGCTGGCGGATTCTGCGGAGACAGGCGCACTCGTTCAGGCAAGGTCTGGCGTTTGAGGCTCATCGCTCTTCGGATACGGCAGTTCAATCTACCTTGCTGTTTCAGGCCGCAGAACGGCATGCGCATCAGGGGCGCCCCTTCAGCCAGCTGTTGACTCTCGCCGAAGCTGCCAAGCTTACGCCCACCACGGACGATAGATACGGCTGCGGCGTCCCCTGCATGCGCCGTGTTCTGCGGCTCTTCCTCTTGTCTTCGGTGATTTCCGATCTGTACCCCGAAGGGGTTCAGCCAACAGTGCAATTGAGATCGGTGAATCGATGCGTACACTATTCTGCTTTCTTTCGTCCGGCAAGCGGTGACGGCCATGGCTCCGGTGGTGCAATTGCCTTGTACCCTCCTGGACCTGGATAGTCGTCTGCGGCCACCGGATCGTCATAGTCATGTTCATCAGAAAGATCGGCCTGCGCGGGCGGTTCAAAATCATCTTCGTCGTACGCGATAGCACGATCGATCTTGTCTTTCATCGGTCAACCTCTCTGGTTAAGTAAGCCATACGGTCTTACGGCATCGCGTTCTCCGGCAACCAAAAATTACCCGCAGGCAACTCTTGGTTGACCTCATCGTACAGAGTTCTTAGCAACCTCCTGCTCGGGTTTGGGTCATCGCTCGCTGCGATTTTTTTGATACGGGCAAGGGTGTTCAAATATGTTGCTAATAGATCATCTGTGAAGCGTTCATGTCGGCGCACCTCGCTCGCGACAATCTCAAGATCGTAGTAGATATCACCATGGCCTGCGAACAGCATTGCATACCTTTCCAGATTTTTTGTCGGGTTGAGAACGGGCTTCAGGAGTGCCACCAGTGCGGCCATGCCGGAGATGACAAGCCACGCTTTCTCCCCTGGCCCCTCCTTAAATATCGCCCACGCTCCTAACGCGGATGATGTGCCTATGGCTAGAATCAATTCTAACGAAAAGTTGATTACGCGATAGAGCGACAAGCGTCTACCGTAGTACTTACGGTTCAAGGCTGACGTCCTAAGGTTGTCGTAGAGTTCAACCAGTTGAGATGTTGAGGATGTGGACATCGCAAATTCCGCTTCTAGGTGTGTTCAGCCGCACGAACATTTTAAGTATGGGGAAATCCGTCCACCAGATGACGGCAAATGGCGCCAAGGGATCCACATAGCACCTTCTGGCGGCAGTCAAGATAGGGCCGCAGCCTACCGAAGAACAGCACCTCACCACCATTCCGCCGCCCTTGCTTTCCGGAGGATCAACGGGGCACATTTTTTCCACATAGTACCCGGATTCTGCCGGGGTAGTGCTCTGTGGCATGATCTTTCCACATAGTATGCGCGGCATCCAATCCTGGACCTCCACCACCGGGCCTTCGCCGCGTACCTTGGCCGTCCGAGGCCGAGCTTCTGTTGCCGACAAAAGTGGCCAGCTCAGCCACTTAGGGCTCGCGCAAAAATAACTTCCCATTTCGCATCCGATCTTCACGCCATCTTCGGCCGATCCTCCGTCGCAAAATCCTCGAATTAGCCGGGCTAGTGCTGCGGCGCGTAAGTCCTTGCCTGTATCGGCGAGCAATCCGCGGGGCTGGCAAGGCGCGGCGACGCAGGCATAGTGGACTATGTCGAGGAGCCGCAACGCCGCCAGCGTCGCGGAGGGCCGGCGATA
>JAAEPZ010000964.1 GCA_024231955.1 bacterium
ACAAAGGAGAAGAACGCCGTTCGCGCCAACAAGGAGCTCATCTTGAGGTTTCTCCCCAGGCGCGCACCGGTCCAGTGAACCTACCCGGCTCCTGTTGGCATAAAATAAGCCGCCGGGGGGAGCAGACCCGGCGGCCTTCGCGTGTCAAAGCCTTCCAATGGCGGGAGGGGAGGAGAAGTCACTAATCCAGCATATCTATCACCGTCTGAGCGTTCAGATAAGAATGGCTCAGCACGGCCATCGAGGCCTTGGTCCCGATGAGACTTCTGATCATGTTGGTGATCTCGGAGGCGTAATCGGTATCTCCTATCGAAGACTCGGCTGCCGTGAGATTCTCCCTCTGTATCTCAAGCGAAGACAACCGGCCTTCAAGGTCGTATTTCTGCGTCGACCCCAGCTCAATAGAGACTTCATCAAGCTCGGCCAAGGCCCCATCGATTTCCGCGAGCGAACTCACGGCCGCCTCAGGATTAGAGAGATCGACGCTCGTCAGTTCCGTCACCGAAGCTAACGAGCCTGCGGAGCCATCGAGCATATTCGCACCGTTGTATTCGGCGTTGGCTGCCGTCAGGTTATAAGTGGAAGCCAGGCTCTGGGCGGCAGAGTCGTAAGCCTGCTGGGCGGCCTCGTTGTTGAAGCCGGAATTGGCGGCGCCCAGCGCCAGCGACCGCATCTCGATCAGTTGGTCCCGCATCTGCATTACCGTGCCGGAGGCGGATTGGTACTTATTGATGTTGGCGTTGACGTTCTCAATCTCCTGACTCAGACCGCCGATCTGGCTCTGGAGCTGTTTGGTGATGACCAACCCGGCCGGATCATCGGAGGCCATATTGATGCTCCTTCCTGAGGCCAGTTTTTCCAGAGACTTGTACAGGCTGGTCATATTTCGCCTTGCTCCAAGCACGGCGAGACTTGAGGACAGATTGGTGTTAATCCGAAAATCCATGTTGGCTCTCCCTTCAATCCCTTTTCGAGGGCGCTAGAAGCCGGGTTCTGCAATTGCAAGGGACGTGCCATCAGCACAATATCGTAAATCACTGCCCGACAGCTAC
>JAAEPZ010000965.1 GCA_024231955.1 bacterium
CATCCAGGAGGCGGCCGACACGCTGGATGAGGCGCTGGATCCCCTGCGGTTGCGTCCCATGATCCTGAACTCCCGGTGCGATCTCTGTCCTGTATAGGCTGTGCAGATAATAAACCTTGGAAATATATAAAGATAATCAGTGCTATGAAAGGCTATATCCGACAACGATCCAAGGGTGTCTTCGAAATCACCGTCGACGTGGGCAATGACCCTGCCACGGGCCAGCGGATCCGGCACTACGAGACGGTCCGGGGAACCCGCCGCCAAGCCGAGGTTCGTAAAGCCGAGATCATCATCAGCCTGGACCGGGGAAGCTATGTCAAGCCCCAGCGGATCCCCCTGCGGGAATGGATGTCCCAATGGCTGGAGGGGTATGTCCGCCGGTGCTGTGCCCCCCGCACCTATGAGGGGTACGAGCGCAATGTTCGCTGTCACATCAACCCGGCCCTGGGATCGATCATGCTCACCGAGTTGCGTGCCGAGCACCTCGATGCCTTGTACAGCAAGCTTCTGAAGGACGGGCGCATCGATGGCAAGGGCGGGCTGTCGGCACAGAGTGTAAAGCATATCCATCGCATCCTGTCGGAGGCGCTAACCTTTGCCGTCAAGCGGGGGCTCCTGTTTCGTAATATCGCTGATCTGGTCGATCCCCCGAGGATCTCCCATTTCGAACGCAAGGCCCTGACGCCCGAGGAGTTGGGGCGACTGATGGAGGCCGCCCG
>JAAEPZ010000966.1 GCA_024231955.1 bacterium
CGATCATCGAGGTCTTGCTTGAAAGTCAGAGTCTCCATCCGCCCGACTGATTTGTACTCGACTCGGCTTACCCCTTGTGCGATCACCGAGAGCAGCTCACACAAGCGATGATAGATATCGCCATGCGCCGATTGCAGCGTTTGCAGGCGCCTTAGAATGGCGGCGGCATTGCTGCCGTCGGGCTTGAGAAATTCACCGGGATCCGGCTCCTGAAGCTTGCGGATACGTTCCGGAGCGATCGCGTAGAAGTGCATGGTCGTCAGGAAGTCGAACACCGGGAGAAACTCTTCAGTAGCCGAAGCCGCGTAGAGCGCCAGACGATTCGGGGAAACACGAGGCCGAATACCGGGAATCGGCGTAGTGAAAACACCGTCTCGGATTGCAAACTCGTAGACCTCGGGGCTCTTGGCGTACTTTACTGAGCACCATTCTTGCACGACACGAAACCCTGGTTCCGTAACCGGATCGATTTCAAACACATACTCTGCGCTGATATCGTCGACGAGGTCCAGGACCAGGCGAATACCGATGGGCCTCGGTGGCCCGACGCCCCGGCGTCTGACCGCAGAGATCCCCCCACGGCTCTTGAACGCCAGCCCGATCGACTCGGCCAGGGATTGCTGAACGAACGAAAGAGCATCCAAGAAATTGCTCTTCCCGACGCCGTTGGGGCCGACCAGGATCGTCAGCGGGTCGAGCTCGACGCTGACGTCGGCCAGGCTCTTGTAGTTCCAAATCTGAGCGCTCCGGATGCGCGGTATCACGACAGCCTCCTGAACGGGAAGTGGTCTCCGGCACCAGCCCGCCGGCGGTCACCTCCTGCACGGCAATGAGAATACCACATGCGGCGCGCTCCACGCCGATTCGGGCTCGCTGAGGGCTTCGGGGAGCTGATCCGGATCCCCCCAGGACCGGATGAGCGTCAGCTCGGTGGCTTCGAGCCTCAGAAGCTTCTCATGGCATCCCACGACCACGTCCGAGGGCCGGCGGTCGGGAGAGCATCGACTTACGCCGTATTTGCGCCATGCCTATTTGCCATTTTGAGCGAACCGAAGCGTGTCTCTGGTACCGAAACGCAACAGGGAGGGGGCACCCCGGCCTGGGAGCTTGCCTTTGCCCACAGCCATCGTGCTGCACAAGGGCAAGCCTGCCTGCGCTCTACCAGCGGGGATATCTCGGATGCTCATCGGCACGCGGCTGGAACATCGTCTGCTTGCCCTTGCCACCCCTTGATTTATACCCCTTGTTATGGCCATTGAGGTAAATCTTTTCTCCTGATAACTGTAACGTCTCGGAAATTACATAACTGATGCAAACAAAGGGCTTGTGGAGTTGGGTGGCAAGGGCAAACGGCGCCAGCAGTGGTACGTACCACGATCGGCCTGCCAGGTGTCTCGTTCGGCAAGCGTATCACGGTTTGCCCTTGTTTTGCCCGGGCAAAGAGCAACGAACCAGGTGTGCCGGACGCAACGGATGGTGGGACTTCAAGCCACCGGCATCGCCCTGGTGAGCTTTCCCAAGCCCCTCGGGAGTTCGCGAGCCCTAAGGATCGATCTCAAGCGCGGCGCACGGACTCGCTGCCGTGAGCTCCATCGAGAAGCGAATCGGGATTCGCTTCTCGGCTGTGATCTCGAGCTCGTAGGGTGCCAGTCCGAGACCGACGATCTCGATCACCTCACCGGCACGAGCAGACACCTCACGATCGAGCACCACTTCGCCCTCCTCTGAGAGGTGGAGATGGAACGTGTCGCTTGCGGGAAACTTCAATCGTAGGGAGCCGCTGCTCTCGACGGCGGGAGCCAGCTGCACCGAGTCGCAGTCGATCCTCGCGTTGCGAAGCACCCGCAGCACGACTCCTGCCGGCAAAAGGGGGACTCCGTCTTCGAGGATGGTCAGGGTGGTGGTGTTCGGGAACTCACACACGCAGCCGGTGCAGTTCGACAGTGAGATGATGATCGTCTCGTTGCCCTCTCCCGTGCTGTCGTCGACGATGGGGATCGTGCAGACCTTCATCGCATTATCCCCGTGCGCCCAGACGAGGGTAACTGTAGTCGCCATGTAGTCTTGTCCGGCCGTGGCGGTGCCGTCGGCGGTGTTGCATCGCACACTGGCCGCACCATCGGGGTCGCCCGTCCGGCACACCGCGATCCAGGAGATGCCGGCGCCCTCGCCCACCATGTAGTCCGAGGTGCAGAACCTCAGCTCGCAGGGTTCGCCATTACCGACAACGATGTCCTCGACGACCTCGTCGATATCGATCGGAGGGGTGAGAGCGATGAACCTGACGGCATAGGTCCCCGGGGCGTCAAAGGTCCAGGTTGGGTTCTGCAGAGTGGAATCGGTGCCGTTCGGAGGGTTCTCGAAGTCCCACTGCCAATGGGTGGGATTGCCGGTCGAAGTGTCCGTGAACTGAACCGGCTGGCCCGCCTGCGGGCTCGCCGGTGAGAAGGTGAAGTTGGCAACCACGGCAGCTTCGGAGGAAATGCCGACAAGTACGTGAATCATCAACGCAATGAATACTGTCCGCGCAACGTGGCAACTTTTCGTGGAGTCAGACATTTCGGGTCCCTCCTTATGATCGGTTCAAGCAGACCTCCAATCCTGCGACGTCGGCTTCAGTGTTGCAGCTTGCATTCTCGGACTCCTAAGGATCGATCTCGAACGCGGCGCACGGATTCCCTGCGTTGAGATCGATCGAGAAGCGAATCGAGGGTCGATTCTCGGTCGTGATCTCGAGCTCGTAGGGTGCCAGTTCGAGGCCGCCGATCTCGACCACCTCACCAACACGAACAGAATCCACTCGCTCCAGGATAACAGTATCTCCCTTTGAGAGACCGAGATGGAACAGGTTGCTCGCGGGTAGCTTCAGTCGGATGGAGCCGTTTGACTCGCCGACGGGAGCCAGCTGCACCGGGCCGCAGTCGATCGCCGAGTCGCGAAGCACGCGCAGCACGACTCCTGCCGACGAAAGGGAACCGCAGTCTCTCGGTCCCGGCACCTCGTTGCTCCACGCGCAAGTGTCTCCGCTCTCGAAGCCGTTCGCGAAAATATCGTCGAGGATGGTCAGGATGGCGGCACTCGGGGCGGCCAGAGTCACCCCCCCGGTTTCGTTTGTCAGCGAGAGGTTCACTGTCTCGTCGTCTTCGACGAAGTCGTCGTCGAGGATGGGAACCGTACAGATCTTGCTAACGGTATCCCCGTCCAACCAGGTGAGGGTATCCATCGTCGCCTCGTAGTCATCCTCGGCCGTCGCCGTGTTGTCCGCGGTGTGGCATTGCACACTCACCGCACCGCATGAGCCGCCGGTCCGGCGCACTGGGATCTCGGCCATTCCGATATCTTCGGGCACCTCGTAACTTGGCGAGGTGAAGCCCAGTTCGCCGGGTTCACAAACACCGACGACGACGGTCTTGGTTATCGCGGAGACACAGAATGAGGGGGCGGATATGGAAAGCGTGACCGCATAGGCTCCAGGTGCATCAAAGGTCCAGGTTGGGTTTTGCTCATGGGAACCGGGGTTGCCCGGATGGTTCCCGAAATCCCACTGCCAAGCGGTGGGATTGCCGGTCGAAGTGTCGGTGAACTGCACCGGCTGACCGGCCACCGGATTCTGTGGAGTGTAGATAAAGTTGGCCTCGCAGCTTTCGGCGGAAGCTCCGATCAGTAAGTGGATCGTCAAGGCAATGAGTGCAGTCCTCACAAGGCGCCGACTTTTCGTGGTGCCAGACATTTCGGGCCCCTCCTTAGGGCACGCTCAAAAATAACTCCCCATTCTCGGGCCCATCTTCACGCCATCTTCGGCCGATCCTCACTCGCAAAATCCTCGAATTAGCCCTGCTAGTCCTGCGGTTTTGCTCCCGACGATCGGCCAAATCTAGCGCAAATCTGAACCCGAGAATGGGAAGTTATTTTTGAGCGCGCCCTTATGATCGGTTCAATCAGACCTCCAATCCTGCGACGCCGACGGCTTCAGTGTTTCAGGTTACCTTCTCAGACTCCTAAGGATCAATCTCGAACGCGGCGCACGGATTCCCCGCGTTGAGATCGATCGAGAAGCGAATCGGGGCGCGGTCCTCGGCTGTGATCTCGAGCTCGTAGGACGCCAGTTCGAGGCCGTCGATCTCGATCACTTCACCGACACCAGCAGACACTTCACGATTGAGTACTACTGTGCCCTCCTCTGAGAGGTGGAGATGGAACGTGTCGCTTGCGGGAAGCTCCAATCGTATGGAACCGCTGTGCTCGACGACGGGAACCAGCTGAATCGGTCCGCAGTCGATCCTCGCGTCGCGAAGCACGCGCACCACGACTCCTTCCGCCGATGGAGGGCCGCAGAATAGTAGTACCGGTAACTCGAAGCTCCACGCGCAGGTGTCTCCACTCTCGAGATCGTCGGCAAAGATATCGGCATTGGCGCTGCGCGCCTCCGTGAGGGTGACCGGGTAGTCTTCCACCTCGCCGGCGCTCGCTTTGCTCGGCGGCGGGTTGACGGTCGTCGGCTCCGTCGCCGTGTTGTCGCTGCGGTTGACCAGCCCCGTGTTGGAGCCGACCGTAGCCGTGTTGGTGATCGTGCCTGCGGTCGACAAATCAACCGCCACCGTGATGGTGTACTGCTTCGACTCGCCCGACG
>JAAEPZ010000967.1 GCA_024231955.1 bacterium
CGCCGGCCAGCATGATGACGCTCGCGATCGAGGCTGCGAGGCCGTCGACGTAGACGATCACCTTGGCCGCGTGCCGCCGAAGAAGGTTGTAAATCGCGATGCCGGCATGAACCGATCCGCCGGGGGAGTTGATCGAGACGCCAATCTCGCTCACGTCGCCAGCGTTGCGGAGGATTGCCGCCACCATGGAAGAATCGACGTCCATTCCAATGACGCCATGAATGTCAAGCTGTAGAGTGCTCATGTGTGTACCTCGTTAGTCAGAGGATTGGCCATCCGCCCAGAGCGAAATGGCGCAGGTTGCTTGGGGTCGGCGGGATCTCGAGCGCGTCCAGCAGACGTTTTTGCCGCTGCACGGATTTCCTCGCGATCTCGCCGATTGCTTCGAGCGTCTCCCGCTCATCGGCAGGCAGATCATCAAATAGGTCAGGGAGTAGGGTGGTCATGATTTCCTCGTGAAATGGGGTGAACATTTCGACCGGCGGGGAGCGAAGCCGGACGCTCGACCCGCCGCCACGTCGTCGTCGACGTAGTCGGTCGGGAGTATCCACGAGGTGCCCACGAGGATCCTGCCGTGCTCGTGGATCTCAATGGCTTTCTCGTCGACGTCCAGGTCGCCAGCAGGGAACACGCCAGCATCAGGTGGGAGACTGTCTAGGACTTGGCGGATTCGTTCTCGTTTGGTCTTGGCTCTAGGAATCATGGCTTTCCCCTTTGGTCGCTTCGATCGTTTCAGTTAGCCGATCAATTGCGTCTGCAATCGCGTACAGCCCCCGGACCACGTTCGCACCGTCATCCCAAAGCGCATCTGCAATTGCGTCTGCCGTGGTCATGCCATCCGTGAGAATGTTATTCTTCGGCAGGACTGGAGTAGTTGGTTGTTGGTCGGTCATGACTTCACTTGGTTCGGTTAGGCTCGCCTTATCCATTTTCACACCACCCGTTAGGGGCTATCGGTAGGAGTTGTTGATTTTTCAGCAATCGTTACGACCATCGAAGACCTATCGGTTAGGGGCCTACTACGTAGGGCCCCTTTACCGACAGGGTTCTTCGCACCTGTCGATATACCAATATCGGTAGGGGTTATCTGGCTGTACCGGTAGATACTCATGGGGGGTTATCCTTCCGCTAACTTGTAGGCTTCATAGGGCGTGCTCCTGTTCGGCTTGACCACCTGACACTGAACAATCTGCCCACTCTCAAGTAGGTAGGCGATGGCCAAAGCAAGTCGATTTCCCTGAACTCCAGACGCATCCTTGACGTAGCTTTTGGTCTCACCATGGGGTTGCTTGGCCAGCACGCGGACGATCCTCTTGGCGTCCGCTTCGGTGCGTGCTTCCACGTCTGCATCCCGCTTTGCCTGTTTGGCGTCCTGCTCTCTGTCTCGTGATTCGGCCCGCACCTCGTGAACCGGCACGACTTCCACATCCCAGATACGGCTCCCAGGCCCGTTGAATTGCCCCTCGTCAATATCCACACCCCATCGTCCTGAATGCCCAGCAGAGCCGCCTGCGGTCAACCAGAGGCGATGTAGGCCGCTGCCTGGCTCGTATCGCTCACGTCGGCCGATCAAGAGCCATTGGCGAGCCCATTCCTGGTAGCCGGCCCACGCGATATGTTCCAACTCGGGCGGGTCGAACGGATCAACGCCTTTGAGGTTCTTGGTAGTGTGGTGCAGTAAGATCAACGTGCAGCCCGTGCGATTGCACACTTCGTTCATTGATCGCAGCCGGCCACCAACAACATGCAGATTCCCTGTGTCGTCGCCGGGCATTGCCAGGTAGCTGCAATCAATCATCAGAGCGAGGATCTCGTTCCCCGTGAGGAACTTCTCCAAGGCGAACATGTCATCAGGCTCGCCGATGATCGGCAGTGCCTCAGTAATCAACAGGTTGTCCAGGTCGGCAGGAAACCGGTCCGCCGCATCGGCTACCCTGCGGATTGTGTCCTGTATCGTGGCCATACCAGACTCGCCGCTCATGATCGCCGTGCGTGTCGCCGTCGGCACCTTGAACTTGCCGAGGAAGAACCCGCCGACGGACAACGCCACGCCCAGGTCGATTGCCAGGGACGTTTTGCCAGCCTTCTTGGGCCCCGCCAGAATGCAAGGCTGGTTTGCCGCCAGGATGCCATCAACGAGATATGGCGTCTCGATCTGCTGGACGGACAACTCCGCAGCCGTGACGACGGGGAACCGATCCACAACAGTGACGCCGTCTTCGAGCCGTTCAATCGCGACTCGTTGCTGGCTTAGAAGCTCCTGTGCGGTCCCCTGGTCGGCATACCCCAACCTCAATGTCTCTGTTGCCGTCCGAATCATTGCCCGCTTGAGCGCCCTGTCTTTGACGATCTCAGCGTAATGGCTGCAATGGTTCGGCACGGCCTCCGCTTCAATCACCTCATGCAGATAGGCAACGCCACCGATCAATTCCAGATCGCCCGATTCCTGCAAGCCTGCAATGAGCAACGTGGCGTCGATGGCGCCCCGCTGTCGCAGCGTCATCAATTGGGCGAAGATGCGTTGATTGCGGTCCTCGTAGAAATCGGCAGGGCGGAGGTCAAGGGCCTCTTCGAACCGTGGCGGGTCCGTGATGATGCTGGACAAGACGCCGCGTTCCGCTTCCGGATCGCAAGGTGGTAGCCGATCGAGAATCTCGCTCGTGTGCCCGTTGCCATTCTTCTTTGCCGTCGTTGTGCTCATTTCCCGACCCCCAAGTTCATCAACGCCACAAAATCTGTCGTCTCAGTCTTCTGGCGTTTTCGCCGCTTCGGCTTCGGCCCGGCAGTCTCCCGCGATTCGAGGAACCTCTCCAGAGCCGATAGAGCGACTCGATACCGTGGCCGCTTGTGGCCGCGTCCGAGTTTCCGTGCGGTGAGTTCGCCGGATTGGATCCATCCGCGCACCGTCTCGGGGTCGACGTGGAGATCTGCGGCAATCTGAGGCGGGGAGTAGTGAGGCTCAATTCTCACGATACGGCCTCCCTGTCTGAATGGTTAGCCGGTTGACATTGTCTTGCGCGGGCCGCTCGCAACAGCACCCGCAACGCCTTAGATTCGGCGTCGATCTCGTCGAGCCGTTGGCGGATTTCAGGAACCGATAGGCTCTGAACTAGGTCGGTTGCAGATGTTTTCGTAGCGTCCATGCCCTAAGTATGGGACGCCGCACGAAAACTTGGAGATCAGATGGTATCCATTTGAGAACGCGTTACTTCTCACGTGTTACGTTCACCCGATAGCCTCCTTTGCCTTTGCCGCCGGGGAGAGTGATAGCATCGGTAAAGATGCCGTCATACTTCTCGCAGAGTCGCCGGAGTTCTCGGCCTGGATTCTCTACGCCTGAAGTCTTCACTAGCGCTGGCTTGTTCAGGACTGGTGTTTGTATGAATGCCTGAAGTACGTAGTCTTCGTTCGTGTCCACTCTGACTGGCTTGTGTCGGCCGATCTTGTAGGTGGCATCCCCAAGAAACACGATTGTTGTCCCGTCCACGATATCGAGGGATGCGTACTCCCGCTTGATTTCGTACTCAAGGGAGCGAATCTCCCGATGAACGGCATGCCCGTCAGTGGCCTTGTAGCTCGCGAAGAACTCAGTGATTTCTTCCGGGCCGAAACGCGGTCTGCGTTGTCCCTCGTCGTTCTCCGGCCAATCAGCCGGCGCACCAATGGAAAGCAGGATCATCGCTTGCACACCGTTTGCTAGCGAAAAAGCCGCCTCATGACCACTGCCGTAAGGCTCGTCTTGTCCGCTTACGTAGTTGCGACCACTTGCCACAGATAAGCGAGTCCAGGCAGTCTCAGGAATCGCCTTGCTCTGCTTGGTAGTTGCAATCAACTCAAGGGCGATTCTGGCTGTGTCCTGGTCGTGTTGCTCTCCAAAGCCCTCATGTCGTGGCCGAGAGAAGAGAGTTTTCACGAGAGAGAGGCACTTTGTAACGCATTCATGGGCTTGCCGAAGTTCGGCGTCACTTGGTTGGCTCATAGGAATGACCCTTTCAGCCGGCCCGGCCAGCGGATGCTCCGGAAAGGATCGCACGGAACACCCGCCAGCCAGATCGCCACCCGTCGGCAGCAACCGGCAATGTCAGTGTATCAGTTCGGTTTCTTCTCGGAAGGGTACAGCCACGCGTGGACATGATCCGCCACGGCTCGAAGGCGATCGTCGGCGATGCGTTGGCGGTAGACGCCTCCGATCGTCGGGTCAGTGTGACCCATGACCAAATTC
>JAAEPZ010000968.1 GCA_024231955.1 bacterium
AACGGAATAATCGACCAGATATCAGTCAACGGCGATCCCGAGAAACTGCACCAGATGACGCTCAACCTGGCCCTCAACGCTATCCAGTCCTCCCCTCACGGAGGGTCCGTCAACATATCCCTGAGTCGAAAGGGATCGGACGGCGTGTGTCTCAGCGTTTCGGACGAGGGTTCGGGAGTCGAACCAAAGGACATCCCGCGTATGTTCGAACCCTTTTTCACCACCAGGGCTTCCGGTACCGGTCTGGGGCTGGCCCTGGTCAAGACGATAGTCGACAGTCACGAGGGTGACATCGCGGTCAACAGCGAAACCGATCGCGGAACGACCGTCAACGTGACCCTGCCCCTCTACAGGAGGTGATTTATGGCTAAACGGATTCTACTGGCCGACGACGATGACTCCCTTCGGAGAGTGGTCCAGTTCAAACTCGAAAAGAGAGGTTATGATGTCACCACGGTTGTCGACGGCTTCGAGGCTCTCGAAAAACTCAGCGCTCACCGCTACGACCTCCTTCTTTCGGACATCAAAATGCCGCGCGTCGACGGCATCGAACTTCTGGGACGATCCCGAAAAAGTCAGCCCGACCTCAAGGTCATTCTCATAACGGCGCACGCCACGGTGTCGCAGGCGGTACAGGCGGTTAAGGCGGGCGCGTTCGACTACATCACAAAACCTTTCGAGGACGACGACCTGTTCTTCGCGATCGAAAAAGCCCTGGCCTTTGACCGGCTGGAGCAGGAAAACCGCCGCCTTAAGAAGCGTCTTCGCCAGGCCCAGAAACCACACGGCCTCATCGGCGTCTCTCCCCCGTTCAAAGAGATGATGGAACTTGTGGATAAGATTGCCGGCTCCGAAGCGACCGTGCTTCTGACCGGCAAGTCCGGCACCGGCAAGGAGTTGATCGCTCGGACGATTCACGAACGCAGCGGGCGGGCCGAGGGTCCTTTTGTGGCGATCAACTGCGCCGCCATCCCCAAAGACTTGATCGAATCAGAGCTGTTCGGCCATGTGAAAGGCGCTTTTACCGGCGCCGTCAGAGACAAAAAGGGTAAGTTTGAGCTGGCTGAGGGCGGTACGCTCCTGCTCGATGAAATCGGCGAGCTGGCGATCGAACTCCAACCCAAACTACTCCGCGTTCTGCAGGAAAGAACTTTCGAACCTGTAGGATCGGAACGGTCGAAGACTGTCGACGTTCGCGTGCTGGCCGCCACCAACCTTGACCTACAAAAACGCGTGGCCGAAGAGCGTTTTCGTGAGGACCTTTTTTATCGCCTGAACGTCATACCCATTCAGGTACCTTCACTGGCCGAAAGAAGCTCGGACATCCCGGCGTTGGTCAAGGCCTTTGTACATAAGTTTGCGCCAGAAGAAGACGTTTCTGTTTCGGCGGAGTTCATGGACGCGCTCACTAACTATCACTGGCCCGGCAACGTGCGGGAGTTAGAAAACCTGATCGAGCGGTTGACGATTATCGGAATAGGGAACAAACTGAGAGTCACCGACCTTCCGAGCGAATTTCGGCTCGACGCTCCCCGACCTGATTTCCCGGCGGGATCAGCGCGAGGTACGGAAGGTCTTCAACAGCTCGAAGTCAGGGCCATCCGCGAGGCTCTCCTGGAATGCGGCGGCAATCAAACCAAGGCAGCCCGACGCCTCAAGATCCCTCGGCACGTACTTGTTTACCGCATGAAAAAGTGGGACATCACCAGCCCCTGACGATCACGGTTGACATTGTATATCAGGTTGCCCATATTGTAGGGTCGCTAAAAGCGCTGTGGTAGACTTTGTGGAGGGGCATAACGCTGATGACAAGTGAACTTTCCTCAAGCACTGATTTCTCCTTCGACGTATTTCTAAGCTACAACTCCAAAGACAAGTCACGCGTGCGGCGGCTGGCGGAACGGCTGAAGCAAGAGGGGCTGCGGGTCTGGTTCGATGAATGGACCGTCGGGCCGGGCGACATCATTTCCCTGAAGGTAGATGAGGGACTGGAGCAGTCACGCGTGTTGCTGCTGTGCATCTCCCCCAATGCTCTCTCCTCAGGTTGGGTGGCTCTGGAGCGAAGCACCGCCATCCATCGCGATCCGGCCAATGAAGGCCGCCGCTTTATTCCGCTGCTGATGGTCGACTGCAAACTGCCAGACACGCTGCGCCGCTACAAGTATGTGGATCTCCGGAAAGAGTCTGACCAGGGCGCCGCCTTTGCGGAACTGCTGAGCGTCTGCCGGCCCGAAGCGGCAGAAGCACCGCCCAAGGCAAAGCCCGAGCCAAAGAAGACGCCATCAAAGAAGAAACCGCATCCAATGAAATCGCCGGAGCCGACCGAGCCGCTGGCCGTGCTGGAACGCCGGCTCACGGGTCACACGGGCTGGGTCAAGAGCGTGGCCGTCAGTCCGGATGGAAAGTGGGCAGCGTCCGGCTCGTACGACCATACGATCCGGATTTTGGATCTGGAGACCGGTAAGTGTCGCGCGACGCTAGAAGGGCATTCAGACACCGTGAATGCGGTCGCGATCACCCCCGATGGGAAGAGGGTCCTTTCTTGTTCTGACGACCGATCAATTCGTATCTGGGACCCCTTGTTAGGCCGGGAACTGGGGAAGCTAGATGGTCATACGAGCCAAATCTGGTCAGTGGCGGCCTTGTCGGACAACGCCCGCGCGCTTTCCGGCGGATGGGACCGGACTCTCAGGCTGTGGGATCTCGCTTCGCAGTCGTGCATCAAAACCATCGAGCGCGGGAGGGACGAAGCCGACCACATCTTCAGCAGCGCCGTCAATCCCGCAGGGACTCAGGCGCTGTCGGGGCACAGGTACGGACGGATTCGGCTCTGGAACCTGGACACGAGCGAATGCCTCGCGACCCTGGATGGCCATAGGGATTGGGTGTATTCAGTTCAGTTCACGCGCGATGGAAAGTTCGCGGTTTCGGGCTCTAGGGACAGGACCGTCAAAGTCTGGGACCTGGAAGCGAGGACCTGCGTCGGGACGTTGGAGGGCCATCAAGATAGTGTGCTCTCCGTCGCCTTCTCCCCTGACGGCACCATTATTGCGTCTACGGGTTTGACCGACGGCACATTCAGGCTCTGGGATTGGAAGTCGGGAGCCTGCTTGAAAGAGATCGGGTTGGGGAGTTTCCATCCGATTTCGGTAGATTTCAGTCCCGATGGATCAAGGCTTGTCGTGGGCAACGCTGTGCTGAGGGACTGGGATTCGATACGCATCTATCGCCTCAGTGGCGTCCGCGCCGCCGCGCCGGCCGAGGCGACGCGACGCTACGTAAACGCGAAGGTCGTGTTGATCGGCGAGAGGACGGTGGGTAAAACCTCGCTGGCACACCGCTTGATCGAGGAT
>JAAEPZ010000969.1 GCA_024231955.1 bacterium
AATTGGAACCACAGCCAACGCCGAGCGGTTACCCGCTCTGGCGGGGAGAGCTGCGTCTACACGTGCGCTATTTTGCCTCTTTTCGGCCATCAGCGACCCACAGCGCCTTCCAAAACAGCGATTTCCTGCGGATCCACGACGGCCTAGCGCGTGGCGAGCTCCTGAGGCCCGGTCCAGGACGCCTGGCAGACGCCTTGACCCGGCCTGGCGTGCCATAACCCGCTGAAAACAGGGGATTTACGAAGAGGGTGGCACCTCTCAAGGCCAGGCACGGAACCTAGTCTTGCTGGATTTCGTGCGCATAACGACCTTGAGCTGAGCGGCGGTCTTCCGTCCGCTCAAGTGAATTTGTTCTGCGGCGCTTCGCATGACCGCAGCCTCTAATAGATGGATGTGCGCCTCGGGGCGCACGACCTTCGAATCCTGGCCTTGAAGAGACGAAATCTGGCGTTCGGCGTACGGCGGCCGCAAGATCGAAGACATTGTCGTTTCGTGTCATGGTGAATCCTCTGACCGTGCATTGCAATCGCTCATGGATGTATCCACGATCAGCTCTCTAGTATGTCGAAATTGCTCTGCCAGTGTATGCAGCCTCCATCGAAAGAGATATCTTTTATTTGATTCCAGCACAAAATGTGAACTGTGCTTATACTTATTGGTTGGGCCCAATACGAGGGTTTTTAGGCCCTCGTACGGAAACACTCTTGATATAGGCTCGACGTATCCCGGTTTCACCATCAAGACGCCAATCTGGTAGTTTATGGGAACAAGAAAGACTTCAATGCGGGTGTCCGCTGTGTTGGCACACATACGATTCGGACTCTTGGTATACCACTCCGCCTCGATGCTCACGATGACAGTGTTTTCACTGTGCTGGTTAACATAGGCTTTCAGATTCCCCTCAATCGAGGGTACTTCCTTCCTTCTTCTGAGCCATTCTTGAAATCCCCATTTCCAAATGCCCAATATCGCAGCTAGGAGAACGCCAATATCCCTGGCTGCATTTAGATAAAGTAGCGCCGTTTCGCTCATTGGATGTGCCGCTGTGTTGCTAGTTTAGCTGGTCGGCTTACCGGGCGGTTTTGGACCCTCAGGCCAGTCAAACTCGTCCTCTTCTTCGCCGGGTCCTTCTTTTAGAGTCAGCGGTAACGCTGCCATGGGGGTTCTCCTTTCTTCAATGTGGGGGATCGGAAGTTCTCCAGTGCCTGCATTCAACTCCATCTGCTTTACCTCGATCCTGTCGGTGGGATATCTTGCCGCAGAACGGCATGCGAATCAGGGGCGCCCCGCAAATGGCTCTTGATGGTCACCGAAGCCTCCATCCACACAGACACCTCGAACGGTCGATACGGCGTCAGCGTCCCCTGCATTCGTTGGTTATGTGCCGCCTCGCTATCGACTCTGCCCAAATAGAACATCACTCCCTCTCGAACCAGTCCATTACAATCTGCCTGACACCACGTGCAACATCCGTAAAGGCTTGATCCTCGCTGTACCAAGAAGCGCCCGCAACAGGACGCCCATCCCTCGGCAACGCCTGCAGAATTCCGAAAGGCGTATCTTGCCATATACAATCGCGAAGAATTATTGGTATGACTACAGCGTCGCCTGCCTTGTGTCGTTTCAGGGCTAAATCAACTTCGACGCCCCAACAATACTCGGAATTGATGAAATCGATACTCACTAAGAGAAGAATGATGTCAGCAGACTTCAGATAGTCACTAATCTCACGGTTCCATTCTGTGCCAGGAGATATCTTTCTGTCGTGCCAAGGTTCAATCAACTTCAAGCGAACAAGGAAGGTCAGGTGTTTCTCCAGTTGGTCGCGGAAGTTCTCATCCTCGTGTGCATATGAATAAAATAACCTTAGCTTTCTTGGCCTTCGCTTCTCAGCAAGTTCGGTTGATTTTGGAAGTTGTTTATCAGCAGCCCTTATTAGGACTCCGGCAGCATCCTCGTGGAATGAAAAATCATGCACGAATGTCGCGGCTCCATCGCCTCGCAGCACTCTAGACAATGGCCACACCCGAACTTCACCAAGCGCATTGATAGCTCCCCAGGAGTATCCGATCTTCCTTTTTTCGCGAGCGGCGCCATAATGCATTAAGCCGAAGAGAGACGGAGTTTGAAAATAGTGCCGAGCACCTCCACCAGAAGCAGATACGCCCTCAGACCGAGAACTATGTAGGTGGCCGTACAAACAGATAGTGAAGCGGCCCGGTGGATAAATCGACCCCAGGAATATTCTTCTTGCTGGCGGCGACAGCCACGACGGCGAATGATGCATTAGTAGTAAGGAACAAGGGTGCCGCCTGAAGACTTCCAACGGCGAAGCCTCTTCCTGGGAAAGGAGCGCTGCCTGAAATTGTCTGGCGGAGATGTGAAGTTTTTGCTCAAAATCACCCGCCCTGTACTGAACCCATGCTGAATTAAGTCCGACCACCAAGAGAGGGAAGGCGTCGTCGAGATCAATGCTCGCGCTTAGGTCGCCTGGGAAATAAGAAAGATGAATCGATGATGATGCTTCCTCAAACTGTGGTGCAATCCTCCTTCTGAGCCAATTCAGATAATTTGAAAATAATGGAGTAATGAAGGATGCGTCTTTGTGATCCCACAACTCTCTCTGTAGGTCTGCGACATGCATATTATCAGAGCCGTGGTCGATCTGATCTAGTACCAAATAAGGAAACGCAGCCGTACCTCCAGGTCGCTGCATGTCGTGATTGCCTGGCACGGGTATGATCAGTGGGTCAGTCTCCGATCCAGTTTCTCGCAGAATTTCCATTAACCAGTCGAGAAATTGGTCGACTAACTCATATTCTGCCGCGGAGCCCGTGAATGTCAAGCTCCCGGTCAGTAGTATTAAATCAGGGTGGCCAATTCTGCTGACCGCCTGGTGAATGCTATCCATGAATTCTTCTTGCACCTGCCACCATACATCCCTACCGGGACAGCCGAGATGGAGGTCGGTCAAGTGAAGCCACCGTATTGGTCGAGAGATAGACAACTTGGAGTCTCCTCAAATTCCTGATCAACAAGAATCAGCTACTTCAGGCGCATAACATTGATTATATTCCCCTCGCGGCGTATTTCGGGGAAATTCTTGCCCCTATTCCCGTCAAGGCCCCTAAAACAAAGGCTCTTGGCCGGATGCTCCTGTGCCGCTTCCTGGTTGCTATGCCGCCAAGCGGCGGCATAGCTCCAACAGCAAGGAGCCGGCGGAATCGGCAGAGCCGCCTGAGTACTGACTCCAGGCGCCTCATCAGGTAACCGGCCGTTAGAGCTATGCTGCCAACTCGCAGCATAGCTCCGGTGCCGGCTGCTATCGAATCTTCGGTAAGTGTTGGAAACAAAGGACTTGTCGGGATCAGGGCTCTCTCGTTCCGCAGAATTATGCCGCCAAGCGGCGGCATAACTCCGCGGCCGTGACGCTCCAGTGGGCCCCGAGAAAGCGCGGAAACACGTGGATTCTCGCCGATTCCGCAGCCGAGTTGCCGGGGAGTTATGCTGCGGCCGCGCGGCATAACTCCGCATCGGCGCGGCTCCCGCAGAGTTCCAG
>JAAEPZ010000970.1 GCA_024231955.1 bacterium
CCCATTCCCCAACGATCCTTCGAATCCGAAATCTCAGTGCGGCTCGAACTTCGGTCCGGAATTGGATCTCGTAGCCCCTGCGAAAACGATCATATCCACGATGTACCAAGGTTTCGACCACAACCCGACGCTAAGCTGCGGCGATAACTTCCTGCCGAGCTCGGGATACGGCCCTTGCACCGGAACCTCGATGGCCACGCCATTCCTTGTGGGGATCGCAGCGTTGGTACGTTCGGTGAATCCGCTCCTCAGCCGTGAAGATGTATTCGATATCCTCATCTCCACGGCTTCGCAGGCCGATAACCACACTGATGAGCTCGGCTATGGGTTTCCGGATGCCGAAGCGGCTGTCAAGAAAGCACTGGGGATCGTTAACGGTGAAACTCTGAAGAACCGACTGACCCCATTCTTTAGTTTCTTTGGAAGGAGCTCTGATCCTTCCAATCCTGCCAACATTCCCGCGGACACATGGTTCTATACAACGGTTCCGACCGTAGCGACCGGGGTTCTGCTCGATTCGGTTGACCCATTTGAAACAGCCGGGCCCCATGAGGTGGCCGAGTACCTGGCGTTCCCGACGTTCGAACCATGCGGGGAGCCCTGCGATACGATGCCCATGGCATCTATATACGTTTTCACTACCGCCAGGGAGCCTTATGCCGGTGCTCCGGAGTTGGTGCCTTTGTACCGACTACGGTATGATCCCGACATATTCGAAGATTGTGATATACATGTAGAGGAAGTACCACAGAGAGATTTCTCCTACACAACTTCCGTTGACGAAGTGCTGAACTTCAACGCGGCGGGCTACTACCTTGACGGCATCGAGGGTTACATATTCAGGTCGTGCGAGGGCCAACCGAGTTGCGCTCAGCCACCAGGGACAGTTAAGGTCTATCGGGCGTATAATTCTGCGCGCATTGATTACGCCATTTTACCCGAGGACGAGCTGCCTGGAATGCAGGCCGATGGCTACACCGCTGGAATTACAGTCATCGGTTATGCCTACCCCAACGTTGATACCGACGGTGATACACTGATCGACGGGTTCGAGGAGCTGATCGGTACGAACCCGAAATTCTGGGACACCGACTGCGACGGATTGAGCGATGGCCACGAATTGACGAATTACAACCAGGTGCAACATCAATACGGTGATCCACGCGATGGTCCGTGCTGGATACCGGGTGTCACCATCTTTGCCGACGGCTTCGATTCCGGCGACATGTCGAGGTGGTCGACTGCTGTCCCGTGAAGAGGTGCCTCCGATGAGAACAGTGGGTGACCTAAGCCTGAAAACGGCCCGCCGAGCAGGAATCGGCCTGCTGGCGGGTCTCCTTTTTGCGGGTAGCGCCATGGCCGATACTTTTCGCGTTACCAAGTTCGAGGACGACAACGGTCCCTGCACGCCAACCGATTGCGCCCTGCGTGAG
>JAAEPZ010000971.1 GCA_024231955.1 bacterium
GGTCCCTCTTCCTCCGGCCAGATCTCAACCGGTCCCGTGTCATCCGTCCCCAATGCCCGTTGAATCTGATCGAAGGCATGAACCCAGCCCGTCACAAGCCAACCGCAGTACTCCCGATAGCGAGCCCATCGACCAAGCCCCGGATGCAACTCCGGGCTGAAGGGCGTCAACTCGGCCTGATTGCACCACAAATCCCAGTCCATCTCGCCAGGCGTCGCCTCCGTCGACAACTCCGGACGCGGACGCGGCCCCGGAAAGTTCGGACATCTCACCGTCCGCACCTTGCCGATCACCCCGTTCTTGATCAAATCGCTCCCAAAATTGTTGATGGCAACCGATCGCTGCTGCGTTCCCACCTGAAAGACGGTTCCGAACTTCTCCTCCGCCCGGACAAGGCACTGCCCTTCCGCGATCGTCAGCGTGAGCGGCTTCTCCGCGTACACGTCAAGCCCGGCCTGCATCGCATGGACGCAGATCAGAACTCGGGCGTGGGTTGGAGTCGCCACAAAAACGCCATCGAGCTTCTCCTCCGACAGCATCTTCCGGTAGTCTTGATACTCCGAGCACTTCTCGCTGACAATCGACTCCTCAACCTCGCGGAATCCTTTAAGATACTTGGCACTCATCCGCAGATCGCAATCCGCCACGGCCACCAGCTTCAGATCGGCCGGGCTCTCCTTCGTCAAGTCCAGGGAGCGATGGCCGGCACCAATCAAACCGACACAGATCCGATCGTTGGCCCCAGGCCTGCCCGGTGCTGCCAGCACGCCGGCCGGAATCGCATAGGGAACTGCCAGCGCGGCGTTCGCGGTCGTCTTCAGAAAGCAGCGTCGGTTCGTTTGCCTGTTCTGCATCGGTATCTCCCTTCCCGAAACATGGTTACCGAAACGCAATCTTGATGCCTCCGCCCCTGGATTGCAAGGGAATCTCCCCGTCGCCTCGCCGATTCACTCAGGATCCATTTGCGTTGCAGCCCTTGGTCGTGGAGAATACGGAGCCTCCGCTCTGGAGAGCCATGCCACGTCCTTTCCACAGCCTGCCGCCAGCCAATCATGAATTCCAAATCCCGCATCCGCGCCGCCATGGCCCACAAACCGGTTGATCGCGTCCCGGTTATGTGCCAACTGGCCATCGGCCATTACTTGCTCCATACCGACGTTCAGCCGGCCGAACTCTGGTTCGCCAGCGAAGGGTTTGCCCAAGCCCTGATCCAACTGGCAGATCAATATCGGTTCGACGGCGTGATGATCAACCTCCCCGGCACGGACCCGGACTGGATGCGCGTCGTCGACCGAATCGAAACGGCCGACGACGGCGGACAGACCATCTGGTTCGCGGGCGGCGACCACGCCCGCTGCCCGGCCGACGA
>JAAEPZ010000972.1 GCA_024231955.1 bacterium
AACCGATCCGCGATATACCGATCCGAGAGTTTGGCCGCAGCCACGATAGCAGCATCCGAAATCTTGATCCCGTGGTAAACTTCGTAGCGCTCGCGAAGGCCCCGAAGGATCGACACGGTGTCTTCCACCGAAGGCGGCTGGATCAATATGGGTGCAAACCGGCGTTCCAGGGCCGCATCCTTCTCGATGTGCTTGCGGTATTCATCGAGCGTGGTGGCGCCGATAAAGCGCACCTCTCCGCGTGCCAGGGCGGGCTTGAGCATGTTGGAAGCATCCATGGCCCCTTCGGCCGCGCCCGCGCCGACGATAGTGTGCATCTCGTCGATGAACAGGATGATCTTCCCCTGCGACTCCTCGACCTCTTTCAGGATAGCCTTGAGGCGTTCCTCGAACTCACCGCGGAACTTGGAGCCGGCTATGAGCGAACCGATGTCCAGGGCGACGAGCTGCCGGTCCTTGAGCGTCTCGGGGACTTCGCCGTGCGCGATCTTCTGCGCGAGACCCTCGACCACGGCCGTCTTGCCTGTCCCCGGCTCGCCCATAAGCACCGGGTTGTTTTTGGTGCGGCGCGAAAGGACTTTGATTATCCGGCGGATTTCGTCATCGCGCCCGATTACCGGATCAAGTTTACCTTCGCGCGCTATCTGAGTAAGATCGCGGGAGTATTTCTCCAACGCGGCGTATTTGGATTCCGGGTCCTGATCCGTGACTCGACTGCTTCCTCGGATGGACGCCAGAGTTTTAATAAGAACATCCCTTTTGACGCCATTGGATTTGAGGATCTCCTGTGCTTTGCTTTTGACTTCGAGCATGGCCAGCAGCAGATGTTCGACTGAGACGTACTCATCCTTGAACTGCTTGAGCTGGGCCTCGGCCCTGAAGAATACTTGCGACAGCTCCTGCGAAGGATACAACTGTCCGCCGGACTGCTTGGGCAGCAGATTGAGGGCGTCTTCGACTTCGGTGGTTATCCGGTCGAGATCGGCGCCCATCTTTTTGATCACCTGCGGAACGAGGCCTTCTTCCTGTTTGATGAGTGCCATGAGCAGGTGTTCGGGGGTCATTTGCGGATGCTGCTCGGCCTGCGCCATCTGCTGGGCGTAGGCAATAGCATCCATTGACCGCTGAGTAAATCTATTCAGGTTCATATTTCTACCTCTCTCTCTTTCCTCATTGCTCGAGACAGATAGAAACTTGTGTGGTTGCTACGGGTGGCCGGTTCGAAGACGGACCCGCCCTTGTAGGTCAATACCCTTGTGG
>JAAEPZ010000973.1 GCA_024231955.1 bacterium
CCCGGTGTCGATGTCCGAGTCGGCCCTGGCTTCTACCGGCGGCGGCCAGGCGCACAACAATATGCAGCCCTTTACCTACATCAACTTTATCATCGCCATGGAAGGGATTTTCCCCTCGCGGCCTTAGGCGGAAATTCCACTCGAAAATCGATCTGGCAAGGGCGAATAGACGTTCGCCCTTGCCACTCCTACTCGACGAGGAGTTCTCAATGCCGTCCCAAAATCCACCTCCGGACCGCGTTCATCGCCCTGCTGACCGCGTATCGCAGACAGGGCATCGGATCGGTCTATCTCGAGGGCATCCTGGGCCAAGCCAGGACCGCCGGGCTGGCGGTGCGCATCCACGTCGAACACTATAACCCGGCCATGATCCTCTACAAACGGCTTGGCTTTCAAAAGATCGGCGATAGCGGCGTCTACTTTTTGATAGAGTGGCTGCCGGATTCGCAGTAATATCTGAGAAGTGTAAAATTGTTAAACCAACTGACCAGTGCGGATTTCACCCCCCACCTCAACCAAAAGTTTCACATTTACCCCGAATCATCAGCCTCCCTGGAGGTTGAATTGATCGAGGTCAAGTTGCTTGGAGCCGACCCGCCGGATGGCGAGACGTCCGAACAGCGGCGGCACTTTGCACTCATTTTCCGTGCCGCAGACGAAACCTACCTGCCGCAGAAAATCTACCGCCTCGAAAACGCCGAGATGGGAACGCTCACCCTGTTCCTGGTGCCGATTGGCCCGGACAAGCAAGGAATGCGCTTCGAGGCCATCTTTACCTGATCTATGCCATCTAACCACCGTGTCCCCGGCAAATAAACCTGGGTACAGTCCACACTGATTGTGCGCCCGGCGACTATGGATCGCTCTGACCATTACAAGTCAGGGCGGTCTTTTTTTGCACTGCGACGTTCCCTGTGATCCATTTTGATGAATTGGGTGTGTTTCATTTCAGTTGTAGCATAGGCCCTTGTGGCCGTTTCTAGCGCCAAACCACCGCCCACGAGGGGCTATGCTACAGTTTTCAACTCATTTGAAACACACCCATTTGAAATGCCCCCTTACGATTTTCATCCCATTGTTTGCACTCATGTGGTCTTGCGCGCACAACCCGCCCCCAGGCCTGCCGTGAGCCTGGTCGAACGGACGGTGGCTGAGAGCAGGCGAGCGGGCCAAGGCTGAAAAACAAGCAATGCTAGAAAAAGCATCCCAGCACCGGCCCATTCGACAAGCTCAGGGCAGGCTTCTTCAGGCCGGTGCGGCTCACACGGCGAAAACCCATACCAAAAATCGTCCCCCTTTGCGATTTTCATCCCACTGTTTGCGCTCATGCAGCCTTGTGCGCACAACCCGCCCCCGGGCCTGCCGTGAGCCTGGTCGAACGGACGGTGGCTGAGAGCAGAGTGAGGCAACGAAAGAGACCCTGCCGCGTCCGGCAGGGCCTCTTGTTATCCGGTGAGCATTGCCCTACGACGACGGCGTCGCGGGTACTGTCTCCAACAAATTCGGCATTGGGGTCGGCGGCAGTGGATAGGGCGGCTCGTCCAACAGGCGCAGCAGGCCGTCCAGCGCGCCGACGTCCACCAGGTAGACCAGCGGGTCGTCGTCCTTTTGCACGTAGCGGGCGGTGTGGCGCGGGTTTTCGGTTCCGATGTTCAGGTTGATGCTCGTGCCGTCGGTGAGCATCAGCATCGCCTGTATCGCTGGTTCGGCCAGGCCAAAGTCGGCCAGGTTGTC
>JAAEPZ010000974.1 GCA_024231955.1 bacterium
AACCACTCAAACTACGCCTAAAGATGCGACTCAATGGAGCACGCGAACCATGGCAGACGAGGTCGGGATCAGCGCTGCCAGTGTCCGGCGGATCTGGAAGAGGAACGGATTGAAGCCACATCTCGTCCGAACATTCAAAATCCCCGCCGGTTTTAACCGGCGCTCTCTGCTTGCCCTTGCCACCCTCGAGACCAACGGAGTTGAAACCTAAGTCAACAGTGTTGCGGTTAGGGTGGCACCTGAAAACACCGCACCTGAAAACACCTGGAGCCGTGGGGCGGCATACTCAGCGCTTTTGGCAAACGCAAAGTCCATGCCATGACGCCACGCCCCTGACTTGAGAAATGTCGGACACCTTGACATGGACTCCGAGGGTCCGATGGCTGCACCTCGGGGTACGCCAGTACGCCGGCCTACGATTCGGTCTCATCTGGCTCGCGTCGACCCGCGGTGACGTCAGGTGACGTCACCTGACGTCACGTAAGGTCCGGCCGGTAGCGGACGCCGGGGGAGAGGTTACTCGAAACCAAGTTGACGCATCCGTCGCCGCAACGCCGGCTTCGACACTTGCAGCGCGTCGACCATGGCGTCGATGTCGCCGGCGCAGCGCTCGTGGCAGGCGGCGACCTCCTCGCGACCGAGCTCGGGAGGGGGCTCTGTTCTACGGTCTTTGGCCGCACCGGAGTCGTTTCCGACTCGGCGAGGACAGCGAGCTCCACCGTCTCGATTTCGCCGGTGCCTGCGGTATGGAGTAACTGATCCCTGTGGTCGTTGCATAACCCCATCCGTCCCCCCAGGGGAGAGGGACCGGTGGGGGATTCAGGCAAGGACTTGCGCGCCGCAGTACTAGTCGTCCTGGAGGCCAGCGACGATTCCACCTTCTTTCGCCGCGTTGTCCGAGATCACGATGATGGTGTTGCTTCCGTCCGGAAGCGTGATCTGCGGACCGCGGCTCCCGTTTGCGATCGGGTAAACGGTCTGCGAGCCGCGTTCCTTCTCGGCGTCGAGGCCACCGTTGACGTTGTTCTGGAACTGGATAGTTACGGCCATCTCATTCTCCTTCTGTAAACGAGCCCGCGACGAACCGTTTCGCGAAATCACCACGCGCGAAGCCGCGAAGCCGTGATCGAATCAGCTCGATTTCGTGCCGCTTCCCGCCGCTACGTATCTCCCCCGGGCGGGCGGGGCTGGGGGGCGGCTGTGGTTCAGGCCACCATATCTGGTGCGGGCTCCCACCATATCTGGTGCCCCATATCTGGTGCCATGCTAGGTTTTGGGGCCGGAATCGAGCACGACCACGAAGTTCGAGAGCGTCTCCAACTGGGTCGAGTTGTGTTGCTGATCTATAAAGTAGTCGACTGTCAGAGAATAGGCGTCATAGTGTGCGGCCCCAGGGAAGCTGACTTTGAACTCCTTTCTGTCGAATTCATTGATCGCGAAGCCCCATGTGTTTGACAGGTGCGCAGATAGAGTGATGCTCAGCTTTGATGACACCGAAACGACATCGAGGCTGCCGGTGGCCTCAGTTTCGATTCCGAGACTCGTGGAGAAGTACTCCTGATGTTCCTTGGTCGAGGTGATGCCATGTTCGTGTTCCAGTATCAATGTACTAGCGGCGGCGGCGTCGCTGCTCCTTATTTTATTCCAGCCAACCGTTGCCCTTAGGGAATTACTGCTCTGATGTTTCCTGCGGCAGATATCTTCTGGGGGGCAAAGCCGTGTCGGTATGCCACCAGCCGCGACGACGGACCATTCTTTGCAGATTTTCTTGGCCATACTCTGGAGGCCGTGAATAGATCCGTACTGGACGCGGCAGCCTGTGTTTCCTTCGCGTATGGGACAGGATAGCGATGCAACGGGAATGTGACGAAAACGGCAGTTGGTTCTTGCCTCAATGCACCAAGCTGACAGGGCAGCGTCTCCGCAATCGCTGTTCAAGCCATTCGGGCAAGCGGGATAGAAGGGGAGACCGGTCACCGGGTGAGAAGGGCCCTGGTAAATCAGACCGCAGCCCACGAAGCCCGGATTATACGGATCCCCTGGACCCGCCATGAAGCGGTTCGCCCACCACCCAACCTCATATGGCTCATTTGTCACATACGTACTATGGCCATCGGACCAGAACATCTGTGTGCCGTCAGGGGCTCCTCCTCCTCTAGGCGCATCGAGCCTGTGATAGCGGAATGCCTCGGCTTGCATCCTTGGCTTGTTGGCGAGCAGGTACAGCGTAGAAGGCCTCAGACTCACCTTCTGCGGTGCGGGATGATGGACGACATTGCCCTGATCCACCGTTGGAGGGAGAGGCATGAGGTAGTTTTTGCCCAGGATCCTGACAAAGAGCTGTTTCGTGAAATCGAGTGGATAGGAGCAGCTGATTGTAGTCGTGGTTCCTGTAGTGTATGCAACTCCTGTGGCAGTCGCGGTATGGTCGATGGTCAGCCGCCAGACCTGGACCGCCAAGTTCTGCTGGAGGTCAAACTCTTGTTCTATTCCCCTCTGGTCGTACTCGCTCATGCTGTTGGTGATCGAACTATCATAGCCGAATGTCGTGGTCAGTGTGGTCTTGACTTCATAAACTCCGGGAACACCTCCGCCTGCAGACACACTGGCCGAAGCCGAGACGCCAAAGCCTGCTGTGATGGAAGAGTTCTTGGTCACTCCGCTCCAGTGATGAGTTGTCAGCGAGCCCGTGCCACTACGGATCGCGAACGTTCCAACATGCTCCCATCGGTAGTTGGCGATGATACCGTTCTTTGAATCGGTCGCTGCTTCCGGTGGATCGAGAGAGATACCATTGTAGTCCCTCGGGAGGCTGATCACTGTGCTAAGCACGGGCGTGCCCGGATAGCTGACCGTACTTACGTTGCCGCATCTAATGTCTGCTTTCAGTGGCGTAGCAAGAGTGATTGCTGTTACCAGCACCACGATCGGAAGCAGACGAAGGTAGTCGAGGCCGATCTGACATTGCGATGCCAAGGCTTGCTTTCCCATGGTTACGTCTCCTTTGGGCAATGGTTGCCGATCTCGGAGTTCCGGCGTTGACGCTCATCAGATTCCGAAACACCGCCACCGCCATCTACCTCCAGCAAGATCCATGCCATGCCGCTGTCCTACCGGCAACCAGCGCAGGATCACCGAGTTACCGATCTCTGTGGGCAACGACGCCACCTGGCCCTCAAGCCACGATGGCTATACGTTGCGGCGATACGCGCATCAGCCGCCGGTCGGCCCTCCGGCGATTCAAGCCCCGCAATCATACCGACCTGCGGTGACGTCAGGTGACGTCACGTGAGCTCACGTGACGTGACGCCGGTAGCGGACGCAGGCGGCGAGGTCACTCGAAGCCAAGCTGGCGCATCCGCCGCCGCAACGCCGGCTTCGACACTTGCAGCGCGTCGACCATGGCGTCGATGTCGCCGGCACAGCGCTCGTGGCAGGCGGCGACCTCCTCGCGACCGAGCTCCGACGCCTTGCGGAGGGCGGAGCTCTGCTCCATCCGCTTGTAGAGCGCCGCCCGCGAGATTCCGAGCGCGTCGGCCGTGTCCCGGACGCGCCAGCGGTGGGCGCGCAGCGCCGCGGTCAGCTCCTCCTCCCGGATGTCCGAGGGCCGTCGGCCGACCGTGACTACGGCGCCCGCCGAAACCGGCGCCTCGGGCACCGGCGACGGTTCGGCCAGGAGATCCTCGATGCTCTGCAGGAGGTGGTCCGGGTTGCTGCCACGGCCGTCGATCGCCAGCCGGCGGGCGACGTTCCTGAGCTCGCGGACGTTGCCGGGCCAGTGGTAACGGGCCAGCCGCGCCACCACCGC
>JAAEPZ010000975.1 GCA_024231955.1 bacterium
AAGGTAGAGTCGGAATGTGGCGCGGTGACTGTAGGTCGAACATATCTGTTGCCGCCTCTTTCGTTTGGCGGTGCCTTACTGGTTCGGCCATGGCTCCGTTTCCACATCCCGCTCATCGAACCGGACATGCAGATCTCCCGCATCCGGCTCTCGGACAAGACTTCACGCCTTCACCCACGACACGTCGTGCCCAAGCCGGCATAGGCGTACGAGCCCGAAGTGCCCGTAGAGGTGCGAGAGTGGATAGGTCCCGCCCTTGCGTCGCCTGACCTTGTGCTTGATGCGCAACCACCGGCGCAACCGCACAGCAGTGTAATTGTCGATCGCCCGATACGCTATGTTAACAGTGCCAACGCTGAAGTAGTTGGCCCATCCGCGTAGCGCGCGGTTCAACCGATCCACCAACTCCGTGGTCTCTTGCCAGGTACCCGCTCGGTCGGTCAGGACATGGACCTTCTCGACCATGTGCCTGATGCTTTTCTTTGATGGCCGTTGGCCCAGACGGGCCTTTCCGGTTCTCGCTGAGTACATCCGCCCAAACGTGTATCCCAGGAAGTCGAACTCGCCTTCCGGCACCTTGCAGATTCGTGTCTTCTCCTCGTTCACCGTGAGCTTCAACCTGCCCATGATCTCGCGCAGTCGTTGCAACGCCTCATCGGCGGTGCTTTTCCGGCACAGGATCACGAGGTCATCGGCGTAGTTCACGATGCGCGTGCCGAGACTGTGCTCCAGCCCGAGCTTCTTCCAGCCCAGCACAAACCGGCGCATGTAAAGATTCGCCAGTAGCGGTGAGATGGGTGAACCTTGCGGGATGCCACGCCGCTTGTCCCGGGCCTCGGTCGTGCGTGTCTTCCGTCCTCGATCATCGGTTTCTTCCACGGGGCACTCCAGCCACATCTTGATCAGATGCAGCACGCGCCGATCAACAATCCGGCGCGCTACCGACTTTAGGAGTTCGGCATGGGGGATGCTCCCGAAGTAGTCCGCGAGGTCGGCGTCAACGACTTCCGGATGGCCTCGGAACAGCAGCCCTTCCACCTCGATCACCGCCTGCTGGGCGTTTCGCCCGGGACGGTACGCGTACTGTTCGGGTGGAAGGTCGGCTTCGAAGACCGGTTCCAGCACCAGCATTGCTGCTGTCATGCAGACCCGATCCCGCAGGGTCGAGATGCCCAGCGGCCTGAGTTTGCCGTTGGCCTTGGGTATGAACACTCTTCTGATGGGGTCCGGTCGATAAGTTTCTTGCCTGAGAGCAAGCGCCAGTTCGCCAAGCCACCGCCGCACCCCATACGCCTCGACGTCCGCGAAGTTCTGGCCGTCCACCCCTGGCGCGCCCTTGTTGGAGCGGCACTGGGCATAGGCATGCGCCATGATGTCCTCGCGGCTGATCTTGTCGTACAGGGCGTAAAAGCGATACTCGGCTTCTGCCTTCGCTTTCGCGTGCAACGCCTTCTGCAGTTTCTGAACAGTTTTCGGAGTTGATAGGTTGCCCAATCTCCAAATCCCTCACCACTTGTTGCGTCTGTCTTGAACTGAGGTCCCTTCCCTCCACCGGCATTACCCGGCTTCAGCGGTACTACGAACCTCTCCGTATCCCCAAGGCGCCCGGCCTGTCCCTCGCGGGCGTTCGGTTGATCATCCCTGACCACGCCTTGGGGTCTCCCGTGTTGCGTACGCTTTCCTTGTGTACATGCTGTCGCCACTACCCCGGCGCAGCGGCTGGGCGTACTGCTTCGCTCATTCACCCAGCCGTATCAGCCTTCCCCGAAAGGGTTGTCGGGTCGGCCTGCGCATCGTCCTTTTCGAGGCTTGCTCGGCGTTTACTCGCGTTACGGCCTGCACACTCGCGCTGTCACCAATTCGTGACACGCTAACCAGAGGCTTCAGCCACTTCGTTCCCTCCATGACTGCTCCGG
Source organism: bacterium (assembly GCA_024231955.1). Classification (GTDB taxonomy): domain Bacteria; phylum Krumholzibacteriota; class Krumholzibacteriia; order JACNKJ01; family JACNKJ01; genus JAAEPZ01. The sequence continues at coordinate 1,917 of JAAEPZ010000975.1, forward strand.
TTGCTTCCGGCTGGAGCGGTTGCCGGGTGGGACTTGCACCCACTGGAAAAGCGCCGCCTTTTCACGGCGCACACCC
>JAAEPZ010000976.1 GCA_024231955.1 bacterium
CATGATTCTACTCCCGGGTTGTTTGAATTCACTGAGTCAGTAACTACCGACTACTCAACAGCGGCATCCGTGTAAAGCTATATACGTTCAAAGCCTGCGAAGCAGCAACTGCGCGAAAGCGCCTACATCTTCTCCACGCATCCGGCAATCAGGTCGCGGAGTTTTGGTTCCGCCTCGCCGGCGATCTTGATCACTTCCTCCAGCGAGCACGGGTGCATGTTGTCCGGAAGACCCATATCCGTGATGATGGAAAAACCGAGCACCTTGTTGCCCTGGTGGTGTGCCGCCATGACTTCCGGAACTGTCGACATACCGACCGCATCGGCGCCGAATGTCCGAAACATGCGATACTCCGCGGCAGTCTCCAGAGTCGGCCCTGTCACGCCGATATACACGCCTTCCTGCAATCTCAGATTCTGTCCCAGCGCCACCTGCTTGGCCAGAGCCTGGTAGCCTTTGTTGTAGACTTCGTAGCAGTCGGGGAATCTCAGGCCGAGGTCATTGTCGTTGGGACCGATAAGCGGATTGCCGGGGAAGAAATTTATATGATCCTTGACGAGCATGATATCCCCCGCCTTGAAATTGGGATTCATGCCGCCGGCGGCGTTGGAGGCGACCAGGGTTTCTATACCGAGTTTCTTCATTACACGCACCGGGAACGTGATCTGCTTAAAGCTGTAGCCTTCGTAAAAGTGGAACCGCCCCTGCATGCATACGACCGGCTGGCCCCGGAGGTGCCCGAACAAAAGTCGTCCGTGATGTGACTCAACTGTCGAGACCGGGAAATGCGGGATGTCATCGTACTCCACCGCGCCG
>JAAEPZ010000977.1 GCA_024231955.1 bacterium
CAGCTCCTCCTGCGCCGGACGGCTCGGAGATCTCAATGAGCCGGCCCTGCCGGTCATACTCCTCGACCGTCTGCGAGAAGGTCTCCCCCACGGTCACGCCGTTCCACGTGGTGCCCACCTTCGCCGTCCGCTTGACGATCCCGCCCAAAACAGTGGAGATCACGGCTTGGCTCAGCGTTCCAGTCGTAGTGCTTTTCGGAACCGGAGCCAGTCAATGAGCAGTTTTGGTGCACTGAAAATGATTATCCAAAAGGTGATATTCAACGTGGTGAAGATTGTCCAATTGCTATAGTGAGAGGGCCAATGCATGTGACTTGCTACGAGCGCCAGGTCCCATGAGAATAGTCGCTCGGTAAAGAAAAACAACGGCCCGAATATTCTCAGTAGCCACCAAAACAATTCCCAGGGTTGAGACAAATTGCCCAATTCTGTAGCGGCCGCAACCGGAATGTAGACACAGGCCAGTAGCCACGGCACCGAACCCCAGGCGGTTGCCCACAAGAGAATCTTTCGGTAACCCCTGTGATGCATCAACGATTTCATCGCTCGTTCTCCCTTTCGTCACACCAGCGCACAGGCAGCCATTACTGATTATTAATCAGAAGAGCTGCATCATGGCTTATCCGCTCGAAGATGCTCCTGGGACCTCCCTTGAGCCGTCTATGGAGGTTCTCATACTCGAGAGCTCTTTCATTGCTAACCGGAGATACTGGCAGTACTGCGGAGCTCAAGATTCCGGATGAAGCGAAGAAGTGACCGACTTCGTGCATGAAAACCTCATCGGACGTTAGACTTGCGAAGAAACTGCTCCCAGTTTGCGCGTTCTTCATCTCGAAGGCATAGCTCAAGGCAATATTGAGATCGATTTGCATCTCAATCCCTGCTCCCGTTGAGCGTGTTATCGCGCCGGCATGCTGCCGCAAGCTCTCATCACTGGTTAGCTCAAGAGAGAAGCCCAGCCTCGTGTCATTGATCGCCATCGCAAGTCTACGAACGGTGTGATTCTTCGAATGTTCAAACTTTTCATCCACTCCCACTAGCTGGCCGTTCTCGCCTACTTCCAGAGCATTTGCAAGATCAGAGGCGCCAACCGCCTCGAGCGCTTCCCGCACAAGCTCCAACTCGTCACAATCGGAATCAGAGCAGGCATCTGGAAGTTCGATGAATTGACCCGTCGGATCAATAAAATTAAGAGGATTCCCGGCCGCATAGGCATACCGATTCCACATTTGTGGTACCCTGATGGCCCTGCTCATGGCTAGTATCGGATCGGTGCTATTAAATCTACCCGTATGGGGACTGCAATACCGAGCATGCATGTAGTCGAGGTCATCGCCTGTGCCGGCAGGATTGCCAAGATCCCTTTCATGACCCGTGAACTTCATCCGCTCCTGATCCTGGAACGGATCGGTCGCCTCTTCGCCAAAGGGGTAGTAGACATGGTACGCCGCCTGGTTTCCACTCCCATCCGTCATCAACCGCGGAGTCCCCAGATGATCGAGATGAAAATGCCGCCGCCCTTCGGGCGTCTCCGCCGCC
>JAAEPZ010000978.1 GCA_024231955.1 bacterium
AACAGGTCATATCCCTAAACAGCAGTCCAGGGGCTGCAAGCCGTGTCGGGGGTGTGGCTTGGGGTTTGATCAATCCCCTGAGGGGCAGGAGTTGTTGTAGTCGTCGAGGGCGTCCTTGACGGCGTTGGCCTCCTGACGGGCCTCGCCGCGCGGGTCGCTACCCGGCGGGTATAGCTCGAGGAAGGCATCGGCCGCTTTGACGACGGGCACGATCCGGGGTTTTTCACCGGCCGCAGTTGGACGCAAACGCTGACTGGGAGCGGTTCTGGGGCCGTTGTCCGATCTGAGTCCATCGAACGAGGGCTCGGAACCGCGCACCAGGTTGAGCTTGGTGGCCACCAGCTGCAAGGCTAACTTGCTCGCCGCGTCCCTGCCGTTGTAGCGCAGCAAGGCAAGCAGTTCCGCTGCGTCGTACTCCGCACCGCCCAGCACCAGCCAGTCGACGGGCCACAGCTCGGTGTGGTTTTTCCAGTAACCGTGCGAGCGGGGACAGAAGTCGTCGTTGCGGATCGTGCCG
>JAAEPZ010000979.1 GCA_024231955.1 bacterium
CTACGCCACCGCCAACAGGGAGGGACCGAGTCAGCATCCGAGTTTCTTGCCGCCCTGAGGGACATCATTCCAGATTGTGGATACGACGCCCCTAGTTCGCGGAAGGAGCTCGCTCTAGCATTGCTACTCGGCTGCAGGTCGGAGACAGCGCAACTGGAGATGCTGAAGATGGAGCCGGACCTGGACAACTACTTTCGTATCCTGGAGTCGGATGAACGAAGTCAGGCGGATGTACATACCTTTCATAGTGGTGTCTCCTCTGCTTCGTCGTTTCCTCCAGTGGCATCCACCTACAAGCAACCACGTTCTCAGTCGGGGAGGGGTAGAGGACGGGTGGGCAAGGGTGGGACTCCCTGCGCCAACTGCGGTCGGACTGGACACTCGCCCGGCGCAGACAACTGCCCAGCCAGGGGGACTACTTGCCGCAATTGGCAGAAACCTAAACACTGGGAGGTTATGTGCAAGGTGAAGAAGGAATCGCAGAGAATCGCGGGGGGGCGAAGGGTCCAGGGCTTTGAACCATGTCATGCCTTCTGGGATGCAGCCGCCGCCGCCATTCATCTGCACAGTACATGTCCGAGACAATCACGGCCGGACCGCACCACTCTCTGCAGAA
>JAAEPZ010000980.1 GCA_024231955.1 bacterium
GAGCTCCGGATTCTCCGGATCGCGGCGGATCAAGGCGCCCGGAGGTGGCAAGATCGGAGCAGCCGGCGCGGTCCGTCCCGGCCCCGGAGGCCCGGCCGAAGCCCCACCCCTCTCTCCGGCGGGCTGGTAGGGGCGGCCCTCCGTGGCCGCCCCTGCGTGCCACGACCGGGCTCGCCCCTACTACCTCGGTCGGTCCTTCCGATTCTCCAGAGGCTGCACTGCACTGTGCCCTCCTGTCGCGGTGGTAGCCCAGGTGCCATTCTGCCAGTCTGATCCGCCCTGGCGAGATGGGTGGCAGCTTCACCTGCCGGAAGAGGTGACCAGCTGCCGGCCCTCGGCGCTTCGTCGAGCCGGTTCACCGCACCGACGTGCTGGGGGCACTGGCGGTCCACCGGTGTATCGTTGCACCGTCAAAGGTGGGTGTCCTGCGGTTGTGGGGTGACGGGGTGGCATCCCCTCTTTTATGCTTCGATCCAGAAAACCAGTCGCACCGAGTCGGGGGGACCGAGCTCACGGAACTCGGCGAAGAATTCGTCCGTACCACCGACGCCTGGTAATGGCTTTCGCACCAGTGGACCTCCACGGTGCCCGACCGGGGCCAGGTGTAGACGAAGTCTGATTACGGGCAGGTGTAGGGGCGAATCCTCCGTGATCGCCCCCTGCGTGCCACGCCCGGGCTCGCACCTACTACCTGTGCCGGTCCTTCCGATTCTCCGGAGGCTGTGCGGTGCCCGCCGGTATAGGTGCTCAGCCCGGCGCCACCCTTCTCGTCCATGCAGCCGTAATTTTTTGCGTCGCTTCGAACGCCCTACTGCGTGCCATCTGGATCCCCTGAGCAACTTCCACGTAGTCGCCCGACGGCAATAATGGCCAACGTAGAAGGACCTCATGATGCCGCTGCGAGTCGACGGTGACGATCCGCGTTCCGACGTACTTCGGCGACCCTTCCGTCACTAACCCTGAATACCCTATCAACCCGATGGAGGAAAGCATCGGCATGGTGTGCGACGACCAGGGTTGTCCGACCCACGATCAGCCGATCGAGAGCTTCGTATACTGCCGATTCTGTCTCTTTGTCGACCGCAGAGGTCGCCTCGTCGAGTACCAGTACCGGAGCACCCTTGAGGATTGCGCGGGCAATCGAAATGCGTTGGCGCTGACCTCCAGACAGGAGGCAGCCTCGCTCGCCAACTTGCGTGTCGAAGCCATTCGGCAGCGCATCTATAAACTGGTAAGCATTGGCCAACTCCGCAGCCCTCCGTACTTGCTCCGGCGTAGCAGCAGGGTCGCCAATGCGGATATTGTTGAATACCGAGTCCGAAAACAAGAAAGTGTCCTGGGAAACAAAGGCAATCTGGCTGCGCAACCAACGCAGATCGAGCTGGTCTATTGGCTGGCCGTCAAGATAGATCTGGCCACCGGAGGGCGTGTAGAAGCCCGGCAGGAGCGTCATCAGACTGGTTTTGCCAACACCGCTGGGACCGAGGAAAAGCACAGTCTCCTCGGGCTGCACTTCGAAGTCGACCTTTCGTAGCACGGGCTCATCGGGGTGGTAGTGGAACTGAACCCCTGAAAAGCGCAGATGCCCGCTGGCGTTTCGTGCTGGGATTCGGCCCCTATGCTTTCCAAACTCCCCAGGCTGCTCCAGGATCTCGTTGAGGCGCTGCACGGCCGCGATAGACTTTTGCATTTCAAAACCCTGGTTGACCAGGCTGTTGACCGGCACCAGCAGGTAGCCCACCAAGGCGTTGAGGGCGACTAGTTCGCCAAGAGAGAGCCGGCCGCGCATTACCTCAGAACCGCCGTAAATAAGGATGAACAGCGATACGATCAGCACGACAACCTGCGTGGAATGTCCAGCCAGCGCCATCAGGCATCGGCCGCGGACCAGGCTGCGTGCCTTTTCGGCCAGCCTCCGAACAAACCTTTTGGCCCGATCAGCTTCCGCACCATAGGACTTGGTCTCGTACACACCGACGAGAGCCTCGTGGAGCTCTCGCGAAGCCAGAGCGGTCCGCTCCTGCACCACACTGAACTGGTCCTTGATCCGCCGCTTGAAGCCGGCGAGGATTGCCACGTAGAGAGGGATCACAAGGACGACCACGAGGCCGATGATGGGATGGAGCGCTGGAACGAGAAAGAAAGCGGCGCCTAGCCACACCATGCTGCGACCCAGGCCGGTCAGACCGGCGGGAAAACTTACGGCGGCGTCGGAGTCACTCGTGATTCGGGCCATGACGTAGCCGCTATTGTGGGACTTGAAGAAGGGAAAAGGCAGCTGTTGAACATGCTCGAAGAGGTCACGTTGGAGTTCCAGCGATAACCGCTCCCGGAAAACTGCTCCGAAGTAGAACTCACCATAGGCCGCAGCAAGTGACAGGAGGGTGGAGACTGCAAGACCGGCGGCTATCCATGCGAGCAGCGTGAAGTCCTTGTCGGGCAGAGCGCGGTTGATGATCAGTGCGCTACTGAGAGGAACCAGAAGTTGGAGGGCTCCCGAAGCCGCGCCGCAGATGGCCGCAAACGCTGCCTTCCTGCGATGGTGCAGGAATCGCTTGAGGAACGCGGTCGCCATGCGCCAGCCGCCGCCGCTTTTTGTCGTTCGGACTGAGACCTTCCTCTTGCTGGCTAACGGTTTTGACATGGTTTTGCTCCAGCTCAACAGAGCTCCGGATCGGGGGCGGTTGCTCTGAGGCCCGGGCTGCCTGCGGGCACGTTCGCTGCATCCCACAGGCTGTCTAGAGCTCGGCTGAAGAGCAACGGGCAAAGACTGCGATTCCAGGCGGCAAGACGCTTTTCGCGCGAGTACGCCTCCATGCGGCAGCCGCCGGCGCAAACATACCGCATGGCACATGTGGAGCAGTTCTCCAAACGGTCAGCGGTAAACTGCTTGACCCGCCGGAGCACCACGGAACTGGTGAGAACCTCAGCCAAGCTGGACTCGAAGACGTTGCCGCAGAGCAGGTCAGGAGTGTGCATCGTCTGACACGGGTAAAGATCCCCGTTCGAATCCACGCTTACAACGCCGTTGCCTGCGCCGCAGTGCGTTCGGTGCAGGCTCAACGGGTGGACCTGCGTATTCCCGAACCGCTGTTTCTCGAAGGCCCTTGTTTGGTCGAAAACCTGGCCGACTTCCTCGGCTGAGAGCATGAAGGTCGCCGCGGCCCGGCGCTGGTCTGGATCGTCCACCGCTATGCTTTCCGGCGCCATAGTTACGCGCTCGGCTCCGAGGTCGTCCCACGCGTAGGTAAGGTATTCCCGCACGGACCTCTGGTTCACCGGTGTGACGACTGCATTCAGGTGAAGGAACCTTACGCCAGCACTCTTAAGAAGCCGGGCGGCATGCACTACCTTGGCGTGGGTATGCTTGCCGCGTACCGCGTCGTGCTCATCCGGGCGGGCACTATCAAGGCTGAGCGAAACGGAGTCCACCACCTCGGTGATTTCATGAACATTCCGCTCGTCGATCAAAGTGCCATTCGTGAGAAGATTAACTCTCATGGCGCGACTTTTGGCGTGCCGGGCAAGATCCAGCGTATCGCGACGGAGCAACACCTCACCGCCGGTAAATTTGATTTCCCGGAAGCCAAGATCCGCAGCCTCATCAATAAGTCGGGCGAATTGGTCACGGGTGGCTGCCGGACTGTGCCAGTGTTGAGTGCGATGCTCTTGGTTATAGCAGTAGGGACACCGCAGGTTGCAGCGGCTTGTCAGATGGAGATACATGATTGTAGGGTGGGGTGCCAAGCCGTCACCCCAGGGACTCGGCACATATTCGTCTTCGTGCAGGAAGCCGATTTGGAGGAGTTGGCGTATGTACTTGTCAACGAAGACCTGCGCCGCCGCCACCGTTGTCTCTGCCAGCTGTGCTACCACCGGCGCTATCCGTTGGAGATCGCCCTGTTCGGCGAGACCGTCCATCACTGTTTTGCCGAGGAGATCGGTCTGGAACCAGACGAAGTTGATTGGATCGAAAAAGAGATATCTACCGCTTCTCTCGAATTGGTACATTTCGTCGGGTAGTACGTACGTTTTGGACCTCATCGTTGTTACACCTCTTCATCGAATAACTGAATCATGGCCGGCGTACGTTCGCCGACGTGTTCTAAACATCTGAAAAGTCAGGCGCCGGGGCTCCGCTGCACCCGATAACTGGGCTACACCGGAGCCCGGCACTCTCGCAAAGCCTCAGGCCTCCGAACCTGAGCTTATCCGCCTCCTCCGCTCAGGTGACCGCACTCGCAACCACCGCCTGATCCCTGGCCGTGACCGTTCTCGCAGCTGCAGTTAACATCTGGCCACCAGGACGTAGTTCCTGGGAGCTCAGGCGAAGGCGTCAATATGAGAGGCTCGAGTGGCGCAATATTGGCCTGTGTCATAACCAATCTCCTTTCAATTGCGGATCCGAAAGACCCATTATTGCCGATTCAGCTCGAATGCTGAGAGTAGAATTTTTCTTGCAATTCCCGTGCCGACTTTCTCGGGATAACCGAAGACAAGATGGTTCGCCGTTACGGCGTTCCCGGAGCCTTCCCTTCATGGGAGCCTGCTAGGCCAGCGCTCACCGCGTGAAGTGATAGAGGAACGTTGGTTACGCCGGGAAACGTGTAACCATTTACCCACTAACGGGTAAGACGTTACCCAGAACGACCACAGTACGAAGCGTGCGCTACCTCCCGGCAGCTACTCACTGCGGAGAACGGCCGCGGGATGCTGCGCCGCCGCGCCTCGGGCCGGGAGATAACTCGCGAGCAGTGACGTCAGGATGAGAAGGCCAGCCATTACCAGAAAGGTGCCTGGGTCGGTTGTGGTGATGCCATAGAGCCAACCCGTCAACAAGCGGGTCAGCGCGAAGGCCGCGAGCGCTCCGATTCCGGAGCCTAGCAATGTCATCCAGAGCTGCTGCTGGACGAACATGGTGAGAACATGGGAGGGCGTGGCGCCCAGCGCCACCCGTACAGCGACCTCTGGAACCCTCAGGCTTACCCAATAGGCCGTGAGCCCGTAGACGCCGACCGCTGCGGTAATGAGGGCGAGCAGTGCGAAGGTACCCAAAAGCAAGCCGTAAAACCGGGGCTGTGCGATCGACCGGTTAAGGATTGCGGTCATCGATTGCACCTGGTCAAGAGGCTGATCCTCGTCGAGAGCCGCTACCTCGGTCCGAAGGACAGGAACCATGGCCATCGGGTCCCCAGCCGTGCGAACGACCACCGTCATAAATGGCCAGGGCTGTTGGCTCGATGGGACGTAGACCTCCGGTTGGGTGTCCTCCTCAAGTCCAAAATACTTTATGTCGGCCACCACTCCGATGATCTCTCGCGGTTCGCCGCCGCCGTAGAACAGCCGAATGACTTCGCCGATTGCCTGGCCATCGGGGCAGAAACGGCGCACGAACGCTTGGTTGACGATCGCGACCGGCCGCCCACCCGGCTCGCCGCCGGCGGTGAAGGCACGCCCCTCAAGAAGCTGCACGCCCATGGTCTGGAAGTAGCGTGGACTCGCGGCGCGGTAGTTGGCGTTCAGCGGCACATTGGGGCCGTCGGGCGGGCGGCTTAAGAAAGAGAATCCGAAGAGCATGTTGGTACCACTCAGCGGCAAATTGGTCACGGCTGCCGCCGAGCTCACACTCGGGTTGGCGTTGAGCCGTTCCAACAATGCGGTGAAGAACCCAGCCCGCTGTGCAGATTCATGGTAGCGGCTGTTCGGAAACACAACCCGCGCCGTCAACAGGCCCTCCGGACGTAAGCCAGGATCGACGAGGAGGAGCCGGAAGAGGCTATTGAGCATCAGTCCCGCACCGAAGAGGAGCACCAGGGTCACGGCGATCTGGGCCACCAGCACGAGCGCCTGAGTGCGGCGGGTGGCAGCGCTTGCCGTCAAATGCGTCGCTCCCTCACGAAGCGACCCGGCAAGGGCCTTCTTCGTCCCCTGAAAGGCCGGTAACAGGCCGAAAAGAAGCCCCGTTATCAGGACCAGAAGGAGGTGGAAACCAAACACTGTCCCGTCGGGTACGATCCGATCTGTCCCGTGGATTGGGTCGGGATAGAGGGCCACGAACAGGCGGCTTCCCGCGAGCCCCAGCGGCAGACCGAGAGCACCGCCGACTGCAGCGAGGAGCAGGCTCTCGGTCAGCAGCAGTAAGACCAGTCGGCGGCGCGTGGCGCCCAGAGCAACGCGTATCTGCATCTCCTGCGATCGGGCCGTGGCGCGGGCCAGCAGCAGACTTGCCACGTTGGCACAGACGATGAGCAGCACGAAACCGACCGCGGTCAGAAGAATTACAAGACGCGTGTCGACGTCGCCAACCAGTTGTTCGTGGAGCGGTACCAGATCAACTCCCGTACCCTCATTGGTATCCGGATAGGCAGCAGCGAGTCGTCGCGCGATGACATCCATTTCGGTCTGCGCTTGTTCAAGCGGCACCTCTTCCTGAAGCCGCCCGAGCGCATTCATAATACGGGCGGCGCGCACACCGTGGGGCATTGGCTCGAATGGCACCCAGATCTCCACGCCTTTCGGGAAATCTAGCTCCGGCGGCATGATGGCGATGACGGTGTGGGCCTTATCGTCGAGGTTCAGCGTCCGCCCGAGGATTTCCTCATCGCCCCCGAACCGACTGCGCCAGCTGCGGTGGCTGAGGACAACGCCGGGTTGAACAGCGGTCCATCGATTTGCAGGAATAGCACCGCGGATGGGAGACAGACCGAAGACTGCGAAGAACTCCAGGGACACGCTCGCTGCCGGAAGGCGCTGCGGATAGTCGACCCCGGTGAGGACCAACGTCCCACCACTGCCACTGACTAGGGCCAGGTGGGAAAAGGAGCCGCTTTCCTTCTTCCAATCCAGGAAATCCGGCACCGACACCCGGCCGTGACCGCCATGCGGCCCGGGATCCACCATCGAAAGGACCACAAGTCGGTCGGGCTCCGGAAACGGGAGGGGTCGCAGGACTGCGGCGTCGATAACGCTAAATACCGCTATGCCGGCGGCGACGCCCAGAGCCAATGCACCAATGATCGCGGCCGCGAAGCCCGGTCGCTTCCGAAGGGAACGAAATGCAAAAACTAGGTCGTGCTTTAGGGTTTCCATCATTTGTTGCCTCAGCAGGATCCAGATCCACGTTGAGTCTATGCCCCGGAGACTCAACTACACCAGACTCTAGCAGAAACCGTGCCAACTCGGAATCGAACCGAGGGCCTGGGTCAGAATGCGACCACGGGGAGAGCTGCGGGACCCTATCACGGCACCGGCTGCCGTCGAGCAGGGATTGCCACCGCCGGAGGTGGACAGGGCAGTCTCCTAGCAGGATTGGGTAACCGCTTACCCACAACGTGGTGCGTATTGCTGCCCCGTGCCGGGTCCACAGTGCCCGGATCGACCTCCCGCGGCAGCGAGATCGGAGTAGTCGGTGAACGCCCCGGCGCTAAGCTGCAGGCTCAACCGCCCGGCCGGGCCGAATCCTCCACCCGATGCCGGCGGATCGTAGGGGCGGCCCTCCGTCGCCACCCCTGCGTGTCACGGCCGGGCTTGCACCTGCCACCGCGATCGATCCCCTCCCCTTCCGCCATCCCAGTCGCGAGGAGCGGGGCGCCCGGCTTCGTGGGCGCCTGCCGCTCCCTCCCGACCCGACCGGCCTAAAAGCCTGGCACGTATGAATCCAACGCTCGACGCCAATCAACGATAGCCTCCGGCGTGGGCTTTCTGATGATTCGCTCAAGCATGACTCGGATCCTCTGGGAAACCTCGATCTCAAGCGCTTTTCTGGCAATATTTCTAATGGTCGCCGGTCGGCGCGCGATCCTGGCCCGGTCTGCGAACAGAACCCGGAGTTCTGCTTTCATATCCAGCTTTCTTAGTCTGCCTTCCACCCTATCCAAAACTTGACCAGCATTTTTGTGCTCACCCTTGGTCTCAAGCAACAGAGCCCGGATCCATCGCAACAAGAGGCGAGCCCGTTCGGTTCCCTCTTGCCCTTTGAGCATATCCTGAACTTCTTCAATCTTCCTGCATGCCAATTCGCTTTCGCGCATTCCTGCAAGTAGGGCCACCATGTTTATGGTAGCCATCACGAGATGAAACCCCCCATTGCTGCCGAGCAGGGCAATCGCCCTTTCCTCGTCTTTCAATCCTTTTTCAAAGTCCTGCAAGACGTATCTTGCTCCTCCGCGACCCAGCAAACTCTTCGCCTCCTCTGGCTCATTCCCTTCGCTCGCGAACAACCTTACTGCTCGATTGTAAGCATGCACCGCTTCTCTTGCCTTGGACTGATACACCAGAAAGGTTCCCATTCGTTTATGATACTGAGCCAAACAATCCGAGCAGTTGGCAGCTTCTCTCTTTGCTGCCCTGAACCTTTCTTCCGCTAAGGCGGGCATTCCGCAAGCTGTATATACGGAGCCGAGTACAGCTTGTGCCTTGCTCCTGAAGTGCGTATTCCATTCAGCCCATTTTTCGAATACAACGCCGTTTCTTATGGCATTGTCTAGTTTGCGCTCAAATAAGGCGCGATCGACTGCCTCAATCAGAACATAGCCGATCTCTGGTATCTGATAGCTCTCGGGCCGGCGATTCAGGATGCACACCCAGGGGTCCCTTTCTGTGCGCGTCATCTTGTTCCTTACGCTTTCAATGTCCGCCATGGTACCTCCTCGTCTCGATCTGCTCCCGAGTTCTGGATTGGCTCGCCTGCGCGTGCTGGAGAATCCAAAGACCTCGCGTTAGCCGTGCCAGAACCGCCCCGGTCGCTGTTGCCTGGTTTCCGGTGAATGCTCCACCCGCGCCCAAGATTCAACCCCTCGTTACCGCCGAATGGCGGCTCTCCTGTTAGCCTGCTCTTACCGTGCGGCCGTTCACCAGGGCTCCTCCCGAGCATGCCTAATCGTATCAGATCCCTGTGGCTGGACCTTCCAACACCAAAAAAAGAAGCGAGAGTCCGACGCCTCTCGCTCATGCAAATAATATGCCAGCATTTACCCGCCAGGGAGCATAATCGGGCCAATTCGCATCACGCCTCCCTTGGAACGGCGTTCCCGACCCCGCGGTATTGCGAAGCTTCGGCCGCTCCCGCTAACAGTAGCAGATCCCACAATCCGCTTTTTCTGGTACCAGACCGGAACTATCTCGGGCGGCCAGCCGAAAACCGGGCTCGGGCAGAAAACAACGGCAAGTCCTGCAATACAAGAATTTTCGCGCCAGAAAGGACGGATAGGCAAGAAATCGGTTGACTGCCCCCGAGCACGTGCCTAGCCTCTATCCGGGTCGAGAGCAGGGGAACGGTTTCTCCACTTTCAGAGTCCCGATCGAGGAAAGGCCGCTGGGGTATGGCTTCGCCATGACTACCCGCCCGCCAGAAAGCGAGGACACAACTAGCACTAACCCGACCGGAGGAAGGACGACGGCACCCCCGACCGACCGGGCAGCCACGAAAAGAGGAGGCCATTGCCGGATGACGATGACTCGAGAGCAAGTGACCAACTGCCCCTTTGCACCGCTGCCGGAACTCAACCCGCACGCCTTCACCTCGGAGCTCAACGGTCTGCGATCGCTCCCGGACTCCTGCAGCGGTCTCAAGCTGATCTACGCCGTCAAGGCTCTGGAACCCTTCGCCGACCAGGGGCCAACTGCAACGGGGCGCCAGCGCGACAGGCAACGCCGGGGGTAGGAGTCATGAGAGGGAACTCGAACCGCGAGCCGCCGGGGTCTCTGCCGTACCGTCATCTGGGCTCGATCAAGAGGACATCGATCTCTCGGAAGGCGAAAAAACCTCACGCTCGACTGCTGATTGGCGCACGGCCCGTCAGCTACTGAAAACTGAATAAAGAAAGGCTTGACCGATCAGAATGAAGAGTCCGATGTTTGCGCTCGATCGGGGCATTTGGCCCTCTGGGATCCTGGTCCCGCCAGGGCTGGATAGATCAAATTCGCTGGAATCTGGTGCCCCCTGGTTGACAACCGGGCCGGGTCCGGCATACCAAGTACCGGCCCCACAGGTGGGCGGTCCTGAAGGGACCCTTTTACCGAGAGCAAGCCTGCCAGATCGCGACCCAATGTCGAGCCCTTGGACCAGGTTTTTTCATTATCTAGGGAATCCCCGCGGCCATTTCCTCATGGGGCCGTCCTATCGGCCGTCTCATCTTGTTTTCGAGCATTTTCGCGTTCCGGATCGGATCGTATGTCGATCCGCCGGTTACCGA
>JAAEPZ010000981.1 GCA_024231955.1 bacterium
CCAGATCCCCCTGAGCATTGAGGGTTGAAGCCAGGTTGTTCATCGACCTAAGCGTCTCGGGATGCTCCTCGCCGAGAACCCGCCGGAGAACCTCAAGAACCTGCTCTTCGAGCTCACGGGCCGACGCCAGATCCCCCTGAGCTTTGAGGGTCTGTGCCAGGTTGTTCATCGACGCCAGCGTGTCAAGATGCTCCTCGCCGAGAACCCGCCGGCTCACCTCAAGAACCTGCTCAAAGAGCTCACGGGCCGACGCCAGATCCCCCTGAGCGTAGAGGGTCTGTGCAAGATTGCCCATCAATGCCAAAGTGTTGCGGTCCTCCTCTCCCCATTTCTGCCGCGCGAGCTCTACAGCTTGCTCGTAGATCCGAATCGCCTCACGATAGGCGCCTTGCTGGTAGAGCCGATGCGCCGCGTTGTACATCTTCAGGACGTCTGCTTCCTGAGCCCCTGCCGACCCGACAAGCAGCAAAAACGCCAAAAACACAGCCCAAACCCGAAAGTTCCACATTGTCGCCTCCTTCCGAATAACTCGTCATTCACCGAGGTCTCCCCCGGCACGTCGAACCGTCACTTCATCCCTAACCGCCCAAACCCCAACCCTGTCCCCCACCCGCCAGAAAAGATCCCACGCCACCTTCCCGATTCCCCCGGTTAACCCCACCCACAGCGAGGCCGACGCCACCACGTCCGCCCTGCTTCGAACATCGAACACCGGCGCCGGTGCTTCCCAACGGCCCCGAGCTCCCCGAGCCCGGGATCACCACAACCCCCGAAAGGAGGCACCATGAAGACCTACCCAACCCTCGGCCAGACCCTCA
>JAAEPZ010000982.1 GCA_024231955.1 bacterium
GAGGTGTGTAACTTATTCCGCGCCGGCGCGACCGGCCCGGCCCCACGCCCCTGCAGGATGGTCCGTGCTCCGCTTCCGGCCGTGGTGGATCCTGGAGGACGATCCGTTCAACCAGGTGGTTCAGCTTGGCCGCTCCAGTCCGCACCCTGGGTGATCGCCAGGCCCGACGATCCGGATCGTCTTCCGGCAGGGTGAAGGGCGTGGCAGGTGAAGCAGCTTCACGCCCCGGGGCGAGCCTGGCCGCTCCATCCTCATCGAGGACGATCCGGTCCTCGCCCGGGCCCGGGAAAGCCTGTCCACGTCCTGGAGGATCCTCATCGAGATCCAGTACTATTAAAGGAGAAGTGGGGATCCCCAACCAAGGATCCGAGGTGTGTAACTTATTCCGCGCCGGCGCGACCGGCCCGGCCCCACGCCCCTGCAGGATGGTCCGTGCTCCGCTTCCGGCCGTGGTGGATCCTGGAGGACGATCCGTTCAACCAGGTGCACGCGACAAAAAAAAAGGGAAAGTGGGGTTTGCCCACTTTCCCTTTTTAATGAAGGATAATTCAAGCAATGAGAACGTCCTTCTCGTAATCGATAGATTCCCTGTTTTCCTCGGATAAATCATAAAAATATACATATGCGTCACGAAGCCCAAAAAAGGCGCGTTGAGGCGCTTTGTGTTTTGTCAGTAGGTCTTGCCAGTCGGTTATTTTTTCGAGCTTGGTTAAATTTCCTCCCTCCCTCGCTATTATACGCGCCGCGTCGCCGATTCGGTCCGGTCTATTGGTCTGTTTTTCCATGTATAGCTCAAACGTTGCCGCACCTTTCGTTATTTCCTTTTGGCGGCGGTCTTCCACCCATTTTCGCGCCGTTTTTTCTTTTCGTGCAATTTTCACTTTCGCCGCTTCTCTCATTCCGTCGTGACCGACCGGTCCGCTCTATGCCCTCCAGCCGTTCCCACCTTCTTCGCCGTGGGCGCGAAGCGTTACCGCGCACTCTGAAACGGTGCAGCCGCGCAAGTACCGCGAGAATTTAAGCGGCTCTGGGGC
>JAAEPZ010000983.1 GCA_024231955.1 bacterium
CGGCATCGACGCCAATCTCGGGGACGAGTGGGCCGACAGCTTCCACCGCAACCTGCACCGCGATCTGCGGGCCGACTACCTGCTGGCCAATCCGCCGTTCAACAGCTCCGACTGGGGCGGCGAGCGGCTGCGCGAGGACGTGCGCTGGAAGTACGGGGTGCCGCCCCCGGGCAACGCCAACTTCGCCTGGGTCGAGCATTTCATCCACCACCTGTCGCCCACCGGGCTGGCGGGTTTCGTGTTGGCCAACGGCAGCATGTCGTCGCAGCAGTCGGGGGAGGGCGAGATCCGCAAAAACGTCGTCGAGGCCGATCTCGTCGACTGCATGGTGGCGCTTCCGGGGCAGCTGTTCTACTCGACCCAGATCCCGGTCTGCCTGTGGTTCGTGGCGCGCGACAGGAGCGGCGGCAAGGGCATCGAGGGGAGGCCGCTGCGCGATCGTCGGGGCGAGACGCTCTTCATCGACGCGCGCAAGCTTGGCCGGATGATCGACCGCGTCCACCGGGAGCTCACCGGCGCCGACGTCGGCAGGATTGCCGGCGCCTACCATGACTGGCGGGGCGACGGAGGGGGCGAGTACCGAGACGTTCCCGGGTTCTGCAAGAGCGCCAGCCTGGAGGAGATCCGCGAGCATCATCACGTGCTCACGCCAGGGCGGTACGTGGGGGCGGAAGAGGTCGAGGACGATGATGAGCCGTTCGAGGAGAAGATGGGGCGGTTGGTGGCGACCTTGAACGGGCAGTTCGCGGAGTCGGCGAGGTTGGAGCGGGCGATTCGGCGGAATCTGGCGGGGTTGGGCTATGAGTGAGAGCGAGAGGGCGCCGGGTCGCCCGAGCCTCAAGCTGTTCCACAAGCAAAATGGGAGCCCTCCGGGGCGGCATGTGGTAGCCTGGGGTGAGTCTGCGAACCCCAGGACTATCGCCGGGCACGTCCAACGGAGGCTCAAGCCGTTCCATAAGCAAAATGGGAGCCCTCCGGGGCGGCATGTGGTAGCCTGGGGTGAGTCTGCGAACCCCAGGAACGAGGCCACCTCCCATTCCCAAGCCCTCCAGGGCGACATTAGATTTTCGAGCAAATACGATGGGTGCCGTGGGGAAAATATGTCGCCCTGGAGGGCTTCGAGACGAGGGGGACCGGTTGACCTGGGGTTCGCAGACTCACCCCAGGCTACCACATGCCGCCCCGGAGGGCTCCCATCTTGCTGGTGGCTCAATCGTGGCTCCGAGTGGGCAATTGTGCAACAACCTGGTGCACAATTGCCGGATGGGCCAAGCGATGGCTTGCCAAGCGAGTATGGCAATCTGCTCGGGGAGGCGAAAGGCATCGCTTCGCTTTATCACCAGATCGAAAGTCGATTCTTCGAGCAAAAGGGCCAGGTTCTTCGCGGACTCAGCGCAGCTGGAGAAGCTAGTGCCTGTTACTCCGAGGAGCTGGGATATGGTCATTGAGGAATGGACTTCGACGACTATCGGCGATCTCTGTGATCGCGACCATGCCCATATTCAAACTGGACCCTTCGGATCCCAGCTGCACGCGCACGAGTACTCTGCAACCGGAACTCCGGTTATACCGACTGAGGGTATCGGAAGACGCCGGATTCTCCATGACAGCTTGCCCTGTGTTCCGCCAGACGTCGCGGCACGCCTAGCACGCCACAGCCTTCAAGCGGGAGATATTCTCTTTGCGCGGCGTGGCATTCAGGCAACCGGCCTTACCGCATTGGTGACGCCGAAATATGAAGGTGCCATATGCGGTACCGGCGCGATCCTACTGCGCCTCGATAGCGACGTGCTTGACTCAGATTTCTTTTCGTTTTATTTGAGCACTCCAGAGGTGTTTAATTGGCTACGCGCCAACGCTGTCGGTGCTGTTATGCCGAATCTGAATGCGGCAGTGATCAGAAGAGTGCCAGTGCGCTATCCCAAGCTTCCCCAGCAACGCGCCATCGCCCACATTCTCGGCACCCTCGACGACAAAATCGAGCTGAACCGACGGATGAACCAGACCCTCGAAGAGATGGCGCGCGCCCTCTTCAAGTCCTGGTTCGTCGATTTCGACCCGGTGCGCGCCAAGGCCGAAGGCCGCGAGCCCGTCGGAATGGATGGCGAGACAGCGGCTCTTTTTCTGGATGGGTTTGAAAATTCCGAATTGGGTCCGATTCCGAAGGGATGGACTGTCGAGCCAATCGGTGATGCAGTAAGAGTCGTTGGAGGTTCTACTCCGAGCACTGCGGTTTCGGAATTCTGGGAAGGCGGAACGGTTCATTGGACTACTCCGAGGGACCTGTCGAACGCGACGAGCCCTGTCCTGATCCGCACCGAGCGGATGATTACAGAAGCCGGCCTTTCAAAGATAAGCTCGGGATTGCTTCCTCAAGGTACACTCTTGCTCAGCTCACGTGCGCCGGTAGGTTACCTGGCCTTGGCGCAAATGCCGATCGCAGTCAATCAGGGATACATTGCTATGCCGCCCGGAGAAAGGTTGAGCAATTTCTTTGTCCTCTTTTGGGCTTACTTCAATATGGATCGCATCAAGGCGCGGGCCAGTGGAACAACCTTCGCCGAGATCAGCAAGAGAAATTTTCGACCCATACCTATCTTGGTTCCGCCACGAACTATCGTACAACGATTCAGTGAGACGGTGAGGCCAGCTTTCGATCGAATTGTGTTGAACGAAAGAGAATCTTCGATGTTATCGAAAACTAGAGACCTTCTTCTCTCAAGGCTCCTGTCCGGAGAGCTGCGAATAGATCACCCGGAGAGAATTCTCAAGGAGCTTATTGATGAGTAACCTACCACCGTGGGCCAATGGCCCGTTTGAGCTCCTGGTGCACGCCGAGGGTCACCTGAGAAATGACGAGGATTTCGATCGACGCATCTCGCTCATCAGTTTCGACAATGCCATAGAGGTCGCCATTACTACATATCTTTCGTTGCACCCTATCCAACGCGGCAATCGGCAGTACGAAAAAAGCGACGTTGAAAAATGGCTTCACAACTACTATACCAGGCTCGACAGAGAGCTGGATAGAAGGGGTGCCTGCTGGAGAGTTGAGAAGAGTCACATCATTTGGGCGCACCAGCAGCGGAACGAGCAGTATCACGGCGGAAGTAAGGGTACACCCGAGAAACAGGTCCTGGCGATCATCCGTGAGGCAGCTCTTTGGATCTTTGGCGTACTTTTTGATGCCGGTAATGTATTAGAAGAAGCCCTGGAAGAGGCTATTCGGACCTCTTCGCCGCCTATGCCGCCTGAGCGTGAAAAGAGCTATGACAGGGCTATCGATCGCGAATATGGAATGATCGACGTGGCCGGAGTGTCCTACTATGCAAGTGAGATCCTATTTGCGGTCGACGACATCGCCTACCGCGAAGAAGGTGTCCGGTTGTGCGACACGCCCTCCGCAATCGAAGATGACTTGACGGAAGATAACAATGACGAACAGTGATCTCACCGAGTCAGTTGTCGAACAAGCCGCCCTTGCCTGGTTCGCGGACCTCGACTACCAGATCCTCGCCGGCCCCTCGATCTCCCCCGGTGAGCAGCCGACCGCTGAACGCGAACGCTACGACCAGGTCGTCCTCGACCACCGCCTGCGCGAAGCGCTCGCGCGCCTGAACCCAGGCCTCCCCCCGACGGCCCTCGAAGAGGCATTCCGCGAGCTCTCGCAGATCGCCTCGCCGTCGCTCGTCGAGGCCAATCGCGTCTTTCATGGCTACCTCGTCGACGGCATCAGCGTCGAGTACCTGTCGACTCAAGGCGACGTGGCCTACGACCCGGTCCAACTCGTCGATTTCGCCGACCCCGACGCCAACGACTGGCTGGTGGTCAACCAGTTCACCGTGGCCGAAAGCGGCCACACCCGTCGTCCCGACGTCGTCGTCTTCCTCAACGGCCTGCCGCTGGCCGTAATCGAGCTCAAAAATCCCGCCGCCGAAGACGCCACCGTCTGGGACGCGTTCGACCAGTTCCAGACCTACAAGCACGAGATCCCCGGCCTTTTCACTTTCAACGAGGCCCTGGTCATCTCCGACGGCCTCGAGGCCCGTGTCGGGACCCTCACCGCCGACCGCGAACGCTTCATGCCCTGGCGCACC
>JAAEPZ010000984.1 GCA_024231955.1 bacterium
ACGTCCGCAAGCCCCGGGACTTCCCGCCGGGCAAGGTCACCCTGCGCCGGTTCAGCACCGTCTCGGCACCGCCCCGGCGCGATGACGACGCAGCCTGACCATGCCTCCGCCGACTTGTGGGCGTCCTCTTCCCATCCCGACCCCTCACCCCCCTTGCTCGCCGGAGAACGAGCAGGGTGCTCCGGACGGAATACCCGCCCACTCATACCGTAAATCGACCTCATCCTCTAAGCCAAATTGGGTAAAAGCGCGTGTGGCTTTTTTGGGGTAGCCACTATCTGTGATCACCCCTGAGTCCGGATCTTCGAGAAACTGTTCGTGGAGCCGACGTCCGAGCAGATAGGATTGGTAGGTCTTGCCATCTCCAAATTCACCGATAAGAAAGAGCACGTCAGGTTTCGAGGAAGATAGCCATCTCTTCACCTGGTCTTCAACCGAGCCCGCGGTCTGGCCTGACTTGTCGGTACATGAGAGAAGCACATGGTGGGCAAATACGTCTTGTAGCTCT
>JAAEPZ010000985.1 GCA_024231955.1 bacterium
GCTATTCGGATGATTGACATATTAGGCGGCCGGATTCTGGCTTTGCAACCAATCGGGAGGATTCATAATTTTAGCGGCCCCCATTAACAGGGCGTCTCTGACATGCTGCACTGTAATCTCCCTGTTCTTGGGTAAAAAATCTGATGGCCTGCGCCGGCTCTCATCGGGCCAAGCGTCTTCCTCAAACATTTCGCGGACACCGCGCCTCGAATCCTGGTCTAGTGCGACAAAATCGCGGGCTACTGTAAACCGTCGTTCGTTATTCGCCGCGCAAACCAGAAAACTCATCAGGTCGTATTGGATCTGTTTGTCTACTTGCCGCTCACTGCAGGGATAGATAGGGACGTTGCCAAATATCTCTTGGGCAAAATACGCGATCGTCTTGCCGTCGGTAGATGCCGCCGTGTTGATGTCAGCACCCCCAACGATACCGGCCGGGATACCGAAGTGATCTCTCATCAGGCGAAAAGCGCGGGACGCACTCGCGTCTGAACTCGGGCAGAAATCAGCCACCGCAACCCAAACCGGATCGTGGAATAGCATACGCCCTCGGAAATTGGCGTCCGTCTGCTGTATCGCCACATAGGCCCCGGTCGCGCCCCCCAGATCGCATAATAGCCACCAGGGCCTAGTTTTATCGTACCCTGTAAACTCGTCATGGCGATTGCCGTTGGGCCAGGCGGTATCACACTTCGCCGTCTTCCAGATTTTCCCCTCGAGGGAAATGAATTCGCCGTCGAGCTCACGCCGCGCCTGTTCGGCCGACATATTGGCCCGCAAATTTTCGACGTATCCGTCTGGTAAATACGGGTTGTCGTCGGACTTGCCCCGAAAGAGCTTGTGCCCCTCCGTCGTCACAAGGCGCTTGTAGGCGCCGACCCGAGGGGTAGAGGCAGTCAGATAGAACCGGACGTTCGAAGGCTCCCTGATGGTCGCCAGGTTGTTCGTGTACATCGTGTACGAGCACCGAAGGGCGGCCTCATCGTCGATAATAAATGTTGTATCCTGACCAAGCTGAGAATCGTCGGCGGCGTCCAGGGCCCCGGTGATGTTCCGCGGACCGTAGAACAGCATCGACCCAGTGGGCAACCACGTGATGCACTGTTCGGTCTTATTCAGCGTGTAGAGTGATTTCGGGACAATCTGGCGCCATTTTTTGAGGAACACGCGGCGCACGCGCTTCCAGTCAGGCTGCAAGAACAAGCCGATTTCATCGGGCCCGAGCGATAGGGCCATTGTGGCAACGAAAACGAGAAAAAACGACTTGCCCCGGCCGCGACCGCAACACAGGTCGGCCATCTTGACCTCGTTCGGGTCAGGTCGAAACAGATACGAGATTATGTTCTGAAGCTTTTTATCGGGGACCTGGAGCTTGGCACGGGGCTTGTGAGAATTTAGCCAATCCGTCCATTGCTCAATTGTTATCGAGGGATTTGTCATACTCGGGCAGATTGAAATCCACACCGCGAAAGATGCTGTCTTTGTCGTCGAGCGTCCCGCACATCGGAGTCAATCGCACAATCTCACCGATCGCCTTTTCGGCCGAATGCATCAGCGTGGACAGGCCCTCGCGCTCCTCATTGCCTCTGACGTCATCGCCGCTGGTCGCTAAAACGTGGGCCTTTTCCACAAGTGCCTCGGCAATCTCGTAGTATTGACGCAGTAGTTTCTTGGACTTGGCCTTGTAATCGATGCGCGCACCTTGATTTTTTTCGTTTGACATATTGTTTTTGGAGAGGCCCCCCGGGAGCTCGGAGCAGGAACCCCCGGGAGGCTAGGAAAGGAGCAGTCGTGAAATGGAAACAGTAACCAGTTTTTCAGGAGAACCAGGTCAA
>JAAEPZ010000986.1 GCA_024231955.1 bacterium
CGCGGAGATCGAGATGATCATCGAAGAAATTGACTCAAAAGAGAAGATCGCCAAGCACAAGTGATGATGAACGAAAGGCAGGTCGGGCCATGGGCTCAGACTGGGGCAGCGGTGTGAGCAAGCGCTCTAAGCCGACCCATTGGGATGTGAGACCTGCGATCTCGATTCCGCTCATTCAGCCTAGGCGCGACGTGATGAAGGAGTTGCGACCAGGAGGATTGACGAGTGGGCTCACCAGTCGCCAGCTGCTCAAGGACGAGGCGCTGGAATGAGAGCAGAGAGACGCCAGAGATCGCCAGAAGGAGAAGGAGCGAAGTCGACAGGTTCAGGCCGGGACGGCCGAAGCACCGATTTTCCTTCCCCATTTACAGGAACTGACACCGATGACGCCAGTGCAGCCGCAGCGCATTGCAGACCAGACATGCACGAAGCCGGTGGGTGAGCTCATTCAGCAGTCTACACGACCAGAGCCGCCACCGCAAGTGATGTTTCAGCAAGGCAGATGCGGAGGACGAGGAGGGCCGCAAAGAGGGTGCAGTTGGGCAGGGAGAGCTCGC
>JAAEPZ010000987.1 GCA_024231955.1 bacterium
CCGGCTTTGGGGTGGAAGAAGTAGGCCGCCTGCCACAGCCGCGGGGTGACGTGGAGAAGATCCAGGATCGGGATGGCGTTGTCCGGGAGCTGGGTTGTGGCCGCGTCCCAGAGCGATTCCTGCCCATCCATGTGGATCAGGAACGGTTTCTTACCATCGGGGTTGCGCTGCTCGACTTCCAGCGCCATCCAGCCGAAGATCTCGGCGACGGCCGGATCCATGGTGCCCTCAGGGCTACGCTCCAAACTGGCACGGACGCGTTTGTGCCGGGGCCGGAGCCGATCGCGAGACCGATTGTCGTTCGCGTGCGGTTTGCGAAAAAGCGCGTCGACGACTTGCTCGGGGGTGCGCACGTTGCGGTCCACCGTGTAGGTGGCGCCCAGCAGGGCGATCTTCTTGGCACCCGGCTTCGGCCCCGAGGATTTCTGATGGTCCTCGATGGCCGCGGTGGTCGCCGGGCGGCGCATCACCACTCCTTTGCCAGTAGGGAGAGAGATTCATCGTAACGTCGCTGAAAGAGCCTCAGGCTCCCTTTGAGAAAACAGAAGTCGGCCTCCACCCGAGGATCTCGCTTGGCCTGTGGCGACTCCCTCGAAGCTTCGGCTCGCTGGAAGGCTCTATCCGCCCCTGCATAATCGCCAGCAAGGCGAAGGGCATTGCCGAGTCGGGCCAAGGCAAGGTCGTGAAGGTCCTGGAAGGTCTTTCCGAGCACACGGGCGCTCCCCTCGACGCTCGAAAGGGCCAGTTCCGCAAGCTCGACTCCGCGCTGCCGATCCCGCCGCCCTTCCACGCGGCTCTTCGTGCTGAGAAGCTCGAACATCGCCGGTGATCCGCAGAGAATCTCGTGCCGGAGATGACGGTGCTGAATCTGCGGCGGCAGGTTGCGGATGGCGCGCCATGCCATCTCAGCCTGCTGCTCGGCGTGCTTCTGTCCAGCGATGAAGAGAACGGCCCCAGGAACGTACAGTGGGCGCTCGCCTGAAAACAAAGGATTTACGAAGAGGGTGGCACCTCTCAAGGCTGGGCACCTCTGCTCCATGAAGGCGATCCTCAAGTGGCTCCATGAGGCGATCACGGAATGGATCCCTATAGGCGATGACTAACACCAACTCTTTCCGGGCGCTTTCAGGGGCCGGGCGTGGGTGGCTCCATGAAGGCGATCCTCAAGTGGCTCCATGAGGCGATCACGGAATGGATCCCTATAGGCGATGACTAACACCAACTCTTTCCTTCAGCTCTTGAATGAGATCATCTATCTGGTGCAAACCTCTACAGTGAAGAGCACGAAGTTGATCCGGCAATTCCTCTGGCTCGCATCCGAGCAAAATCGGTACAAGCCTCTTCTCGAGAGCCCAACCTGCTGCCCACTCAGCTGTTACCCAGTTGCTTTTTAGACTTCTTCGGGTGATGATAATCCACAATTCACTACTCGCCTGCAACGCGCCCCTGATTTCCTCAGTGAAGGAGTCGCCGCCTGAAAGCGCTTTCTTTGCAGAGTATACACTGAATCCCTTGCTTTTTAGTCGATCATATAGTTTCCGGGCCTCTTCCTCATCTCTGCTCGAATGGCTCAAGAAGACATCGTAGCGAGGCGCTGATCCTATGTCATCTTCTATGTCAGCGATTAATCCACAAATATTGTCTAGATGTTCACGTGCGAACCATTCAGGTATCTCTCTTGTGTCTCTCGCAGCTTCAAATAGCACCTTGGCCTCTTCTAGGTGTATTCTCGCAAGATTTGGTTTCGAGTCCTTGAGCAAGGTGCCGATCTTAATGCGTGCGAATCCGATGGTATCACGCTGACCGCGTGGGGCCCTTATTGCATCTTCGTAGCAACTTATCGCATCTTCCTCTCTGCCCAACTCCTCAAGGCAACCAGCCTTGTTGTTATAAATATTACCAGGTATGTCGATTAAGTCGAAGTGTTCACCAAGGGCGAGCTCAAACTCCCCGAGTGCTTCCTCGTATCGCTTCTTTTGCGTCAACGCGTGGCCCCTGGTATTATAGATCTCCCATGTTAATACAAGGCCGCGCTCTTCGGATTTTGCTTGTTCCAATATTTCCAGTGACTCATCATTCGCATCAAGGTCGGACACCTTGTAAAGGGACTCGCCAAGCCAATAGTGCACATCACCAACATAATCCGGTGGGTGCAACTCTTGGAGGGCTTTACGGTAATAGTCTACCGCCTCCCTGTGATTTCCGTCTGACTGGTGTAGCCGACCAATTTCGACCAAAATATCTGCAAGCTTGTCAGGCTGGGCGTATTTTTCCGCCATTAGGCATGCGTCGATCGCCTCTTCGTACTTCTTGAGAGCGGCATAGGTTCTTGCAATTTTCGGGTAGAGCACTTGGAGGACTGCCTCGTTACGGTTGACCCTGAGAATCAATCGGTAACAAGCAAGTGCCTTTTCTGGATTTCCTTTTTCAAAATATGAGTCGGCGCGCGCAAGGAGAGATTTCTCGTCATCTAGCATGGTGGAGCTCCTTTGTTTCTGTGCCTCGGGCACAACCGGTCACCCTCTCGCCTTCCTGTGTTCTGGAAAAGCGCAGCTGCGGCTTCTCCCTCTCCGAACAACCGGTCTGTGCAGGGCATTGGCAGAACTCGATCAGTCGAAACGCTGCCAGCGCCCCTCCTGCGCAGACCGAAGGGCGACGAGGCGCCGCATAGGCACTCCCCGAGGGCGCGGGTGCGTATTCCGGGGCAAGCCGACCACCTATTCCGATGTCCGCCGACCACCGTTCCGACAGCCGTCGACCACCCCCTCGCTCCGGGAGGCAGAAGAACCACACGCCCCCCAGGGGGGAGAGACGAAAGCCGCCCCCAGAGCGGCTCAGCGGCCGTGGCTCCCTGCGCACCGCCGGGGTCGGAGATGCCGAGAGGGGTGAAGAAGAAGGTGGTCGGATTCCGTAGGAATGGGTGGTCGGATTCGTCGGAATACGCACGCGCGGGCGACTGGTGGCCACCTATGCCTCGGATCCGACGGCTAAGCATGCCTGCGCTGCGATGACCAGCGGTACGAGGCCTGAGGTTGTTAGACCAAGGGCCAAGGTTGAACGAAGCAGCGGGCCAAAGCAGGTTGCGAACTTCGATATCCGAAGGACCGGCTCCGGCGGTGTGGCCACCGGTTTGCTGCCTGCAGATTCGTACTGTCGTCTCGCGGAGAATACCGATCTGATCTTCCTGCCGCCAAGGCACTCTGTTGTCGCTATGGAGATTGAATAGGTCCACTGGTAGGCGGGCGACCGGGCCACGGTGGGTTTTGAGGGTCAAGCCCAGTGCTGAGGCCGAGCAATGGCATCTGGAAGCGGTGGACTGGCCGTCAACGGGGAACACAATTTGTAAGTATAGCAGCAGATCAACCGACGGGCGCGCGCCGCATGGCCCGGTCGCGGGGAGCGAGTCTCCCCGGTTCTTCAGCGCTTGGCAGAAATGACCCTGTAGTACTCGGCAGAAATGACCCCCTGCTCTGCTCGCCAGATTTGACCCTCCTCTGATTACCGCCAGACTTTCGCCTCAGGTTTCGCCGAGGAGTCGGACATCGTCCTCTGGCGCCGGAAAACGCGAGGACGCGCTCGACATCCCGCCATCTGGGACGGCAATAGGCTGAGGACTGGCCCGCCGCTCATCGCCAGAGCGCCCCCCTTTTCGCCACCTGGCTCTTGGTCGGGGCCCGACCGCGGTCGCGCACGGCGACGCGTTCGCCCGCCCGTGGTCGCTCGGAACGGGTCGCCGTGGTCGCTTGGAGCGGGTCGCCGTGGTTTCGCCCTTCGCAGCCTGAGCTTAAGCTCGGACGAGACAGGGACCGGCCGGACCGGCATCCGCCAGGCTGAACGGGTGCGGAGATTAGCAAGGGCGAGTGTTTACGGCCGTAAACACTCAGGTCTCGGGTAACGGTACCTCCTGCGCCTCTTCCAGGGCATGCCTGAGCGTACGTTCCAAGCCCAATGGTTGGAAATCGGAGCCTCCCCGCAATGTTGCGGCGGCGTCCGACGGTCCCCGTTTCGTGCTGGTGAACCCGACCAAGGGGCAAAGGGCGAAACCGGGGGCGACCCGTTCCCCGCACCCGTTCATGCGGTGGAGCTCAGCGCGAAGGGTGCGATCCGCAACGTTGCGGCCCCTGATGCCGGTCCGGGGTCCCCACCTCGTCTGGTGAACCCTACCAAGGGCGAAGGGCGAGACGGGGGGCGACCCGTTCCCCGCGACCGCTCCGCGACGTTGCGGCACTTGGCGGCCCGGTCCGGCCGGTCCCCGTCTCGTGCTGGTGAACTCGACCAAGGGGCGAAGGGCGAAACCGGGGCGACCCGCTCCGAGCGACCGGGGCGCCAAGGTCGTGGTACAATCCGGCTGTGCCTAACGCCCACCTTGATGAGATCCGTCACGACCTGCGGGTCCTGAAACGCCGCTCCGCCTGCGGTGAGATCGACGAGTCCACCTACTACCGGCTCAAGGTCGAGCTGCTGCGGGAGCTCACCGCCGCCGAGCGGGAAGCCCTGGAGATGCCATCCACACCGCAGCCTGAAGACTCCCTACGACCCAGCGGACTCCGGACCACGGTCCCGAGCCTCGCCGAGCTGAACCTGGTCGGTGACTCGGTTCTGCTCGGT
The DNA here is from genome assembly GCA_024231955.1 of bacterium. Lineage (GTDB taxonomy): Bacteria > Krumholzibacteriota > Krumholzibacteriia > JACNKJ01 > JACNKJ01 > JAAEPZ01. The sequence continues at coordinate 4,609 of JAAEPZ010000987.1, forward strand.
CAATGGCGGATCGTCCGAGAGCTTGGACGGGGTGGGTTCGGGGCCGTCTTCGAGGCCGAGGAAGTGCATCTGGGCGAGATTCAGGCCGTCAAGGTACTGGATCCGGCGATGGTGGCGCGCCAGGCGCTGCTGGAACGCTTTCGCCGCGAGGTGTCGGTGATGCGCAAGCTCGATTCGCCGCATATCGTCCGCGTGTACGACTACCGCGAGGCCCCCGAGCTCCACTTGGCCCTGATTAGCATGGAATACGTCGCCGAAGGGACGGTCCTGGCGCTGCGGGATCTTGCGCGCGAGAGGGCGCAGCGGGTACCAGTGGTCCTGGTGCGGACGATCCTCGCCCAAATCCTCAACGCCCTGGCCGCCGCCCACAACCTTGAGGTGATCCACCGCGACGTGACGCCGGGCAACGTCTTGCTGGCCGGAGGCAGCGCCGAGGAACTGCTGGCGGATCCTAGTCGCGACCCAGGGGTGAAGCTTGTGGACTTCGGCATCGCCTTACTGGCGGATCGCAAGGAACTGACGGTCAGGACCCGGCTCCTGGGCACCGCTGCATACGTGGCACCAGAAGCCCTGGCGGGCGGCGGGGAGGTGACGTCTGCAGTCGACGTCTACGGTGCGGCGGCAGTCTGCTATGAGCTGCTCACCGACAGGTTGCCTCTGGGCCGGTTCCCGGAGCCTTCGGCGGTGCGCAGCGACGTCCCGGCGAAGCTGGACGACTTGCTGCTAGCGCTGCTGGACCTAGATCCTGCGCGGCGGCCCGCAGCCTGGGTGGCGCAAGAGTGTGCGGCCTCTGTGGAAGAGCCCGCTGTCGGACCGCGGGTCAATATGGAGCCCCCTCCCCCTCGTCGCCGGAAAATCAATTGGCTTGGGGTCGGCCGTGTTGTCATCGAAATCGCGTTTCTCGTGGTCCTGTTGGCGATATGGCGTTCTTGTGAGGGGATGGATACCGGGCCTACGATGGAGGAAATCGAACCTACGCCGGAGGAAACCCAGGAGGAACAGCTCCCGAAAGCGGGAGATCCCTGGGAGGAGGATAGACCGATCAGGATGCGTTTTCGATACGTTCCCGCGGGGGACTTCAATATGGGGAGTCCTGCGAGCGAGCCCGAACGCCATGACGATGAGATGCAGCACTTCGTCAAGCTGACGCGCGGCTTCTGGGTTGGGGAAAATGAGGTGACCCAGGGTCAGTGGCGTTTGCTGATGGGAGCCAAACCGGTAGAGTTGAAAACTTGTGGCGACGACTGCTCGGTGGGGATGGTGAACTGGTTTGAGGCGTTGGCGTTCGCCAACAAACTCTCGGAGCATGCTGGTTTTGGGGTCTGCTACGAGCTGTCAGGTTGCAATGGCAAGGCGCCGGGAGACGAATTTGAGTGTGAGGAGGTGATTTTCGATGGGTTGGACTGTCAGGGTTACCGTTTGCCGACGGAGGCGGAGTGGGAGTACGCCGCGCGAGCGGGGACGGAGACGGCTTATTGGGCGGGTGAGAATCTGACGACGAATGAGCTGAACGATGGCGGTGCGAACCGCTGGAGCCTGTACGATATGCATGGGAACGTCTGGGAGTGGGTGTGGGATTGGTACGGCGACTACCCGGAGGGGCCGGTAGAGGATCCCGAAGGTGCTGAACGGGGCCAGTACAGGGTCCTCCGCGGTGGAAGGTGGAACGACGACGAGCGGTACTGCCGCGCGGCGTTTCGCGACCGGGGCGCTCCCGGCCATCGCGACAGTGGCCTCGGTTTTCGTCTCGTGAGAACATCTGATTAGCCCTTTCCTCTTTACCCTTTACAGCACGAAGCGCGGAATGTGATAGCCTGGGGTGAATCTGCGAGTCACAGGAAAGGCGGAGTGAAATTCCTCACCAGGGAGTGATCCGAGATTTGGTGATGCGGCACGACGCGGCCCGATCTATGACGCTCCTGCCTCGACACTCGCCAGAATTGAGCCACTTCTGTTCGCGAGAACTGAGCCACCTGACATTTTCTGTCCTCCTCGGCTCCCAGCCGCTCGCTGGGGCGCAGGGGCTGTCAGCGAAGCGCCGCAGCAGCGCAGGCTCACCCCTGGTTCCTCTCTAACCAGTCATCCGGGCGTGAAGCAGCGTGCGCTTGGCGCGCGCCAAAACGCCGGCGAGGGTGGCTCAGTTTTGCCGAGCAAAGGTGGCTCAATCCTGGCAAGCGCTGAAGCGCTCCTGGGGGGACATTGCTTAAAACGGATCTGCGAAATCAGTAAAGCGAAAAGTGTTCAATAATAAAAAATCTTCAAATTCAAGACCGCTCTTGCTTAAGTGACGAAAATTCTCGCACACCAAGAACTTAAGCTCCCATGCCTGTGGATCCTTGCCAGTATTGTAATCCCCACGCTCCGGCCAAAGATAATAACCTGACTCTATCCCGCGACTTTCAGCACAGCGGCTTATCAATCGATATAAGTCTGTGTGGCCGCCTATTATTACTATAATAGCATCCTCTTTCTTGATGGTGCAGCGTAGCAATTCCCTTTCGCCTCTCGTTTTGTCATCGCTAAATTCAACCCTTCGGAAAGAAGAGGCGCTTGCGTGGAGTTGAACTGGGAGTCCCGTTGAAGTGCATAATTTCTTGCTTTTCGGAAACCGTTCATGCCAAAGAGCGAGACTGGCGTGATCGACAGCTATTAGAGCCATATACTTCGCCGAAGATAGGCGCTCTCGGTCTATAATTTGCACGGCATGCATGCCTGATGGGATATCTTTGCCGACACGAAACGCAACCTTTCCAAAATAGATAACGTCCCCATCGGAGTACTTTCCGGGGAAGTATTTTAGATACATTGAGTAAATCGACCTTCTCGCCGAATCAGCCATCGTCAAGAAGCCGCCCAGCTCCTCCCGGTCCTTGGCGCTTGCGGTTGTCCATTGATAGTCCTTAACGTCTGCTCGCAGGGAAAAAAAGTGGTCCTTTGCAATGAGTAGCTGTGGATCAAACATGTTCCGGTCGATCCATTCTGAGAGGCGGAACCTCAACGGGTTGAGAACATACCTTCCCACCATTTCCATCTGTAGGCCTGTGCGTCTTATGTCTTCGTCACTGTACTTTGTTTCAATATCAGATCTCGGTTTCGGCTCAGGAATTGGTGGATCGATTTCTTCCGGCACAAGCGCATCTTGTTCAGAAGGGCCTTCAGTAGTGGATTCCGATGTATCCTTGCGTTGCCCAGTGGGATCTTGTGTGATCCAAACAATAACAGCGGAGGTCGCCACGATCAAGAAAATACTCAGCAGTATTAAGACGAGCCTGTACAGCATTCTCTCCATGCGTCGATTCTCACCATCGTAAGGTTCCATCACTTTCGACGTGTCCATACTATGTCTCCTTCATTTTACTGTCTATGTCCTGGATTGTGACTCCGTCGCCCTACTGGTGCCGCCACAACGTTGCGACCACCGGTTGCGCCCGTGCCGCTCTGGCTCCGCTGAAGGGGACGCAGCATGCGCACGACCCAACCCGCTCCCCTGCGGTACCCGCAAGGTCGGCAGAGCCAACACTATGCCTGCTGGGCTATGTTGGTGATCCCGGCATGGGTTGTCCGGCAGGCGATGAACCGGCCGCGGGTGGCGCGTCCGTTCGATTCGCCTAGCCGGCATCGGCGCCGAGTCAGTACTGACCATAAAAGGATTCTATACGCCAGCAACCCGCGGCTGTCAAGTCCTGGCAGCCAGATTTCGAAACGACTCCCCCATCCCGGCGCTGGTCAAACCCGACCAAGGACCAGTTTGCACAATCGGGGTCTGGGCGCTTTCAGGGGCCGCCGCCACGTCCTCCCCGATTGGAGACCCCGCACACCTTCGATCTGAATCCCTTCCACGGCCCTTCCAGGTCCTGTGGCCCGGCGATCCAGCCCTGGTAAGGATGTGAGCTCCCGCCCATTCAGAGCCACGTCGCAGAACGCGCACCTGTCGGCGGTGCTCCGGCTCACGATCCCGGTGCGCCAGCGGGCGCAAGATCGCCGGAGGGCGGGCGACCGCGTCCCCGAGCGCGACCGCGATCGGGGCCGGGGTGGGGCCGGGGTGGGGCCCCGACCAGGGGCCAGTTGGCGAAACGGGGGGCGCTCCGCAATGTTGCGGCGCGCAGGTACACCGTGACCCGCGGGCTGAGTGGTTACGGCCGTAAACACTCGCGCTGGCGGCGGCGAACCCTCGGGACCGCGGTGCTTGGGGGCCGCTGGCGGGCTGCCCCAGGGCCGCCACGTCCTCCCCGGTTGGAGACCCTTGCCCCTCCCTTCTATCTGAATCCCTTCCACGGCCCTTCCAGCCCCTGTGGCCCGGCGATCCAGCCCTGTTAGTCATCGCCCATAGGGATCCATTCCCTGATCGCCTCATGGAGCCACTTGATGATCGCCCTCATGGAGCCACCCAGCGCTCTCCC
>JAAEPZ010000988.1 GCA_024231955.1 bacterium
TCGCCGTGGCTGTGGTTGTTCTCCCGCTCGTACCTCCACTGCAACCGGTGGCATTTGGACGGGCTCTTCACGTTCGACTCCCGTCATCTGGAGGAGCAGATCGTAATGCCAGCGCTTCATTCGATGTGCGCTCCAGCGCTGACCATCACTCAGAACGAACGTGTATCATCCCAAGATCTTCTCGACTGTATAAGGGCCTCGATAGGGCGAGGTCCCTTTCGGCACAGGTCCGGCTTTGACCAGGACCTGTTCCCCAAGGCGGAACAGTGGGTGCAATTTGCCCAAGGGTTGGCTCTGGCCGTGGTCAGACTCAACAGGAGCCACCTTGGCCTCGGCCATTGTGATGCCGACACTAGCCTGAGGAGAACCGCCGCTTTTTGCAGTAGGCCGGGGTTCTCCCTCAGAGCCCAACCCCCGATCAGCCAGTCCGTCCCTGACCTCCGTCTGAGGCCCGCGTTTTTCCTGTGATCGGGGTTTGTGTGCGTCTGTATTTGTGTCCTGAGTGTGTGTGCCGGGGTGTGCCATTTCATTCATGTGCGTGGTGCTGACTTCGAATGCCAGCCTCATGGGGCGCCTGAAGAACAGAGTGGCCGGCGAAGGGCCTTGCGGTGAGGAGGGCATGTGGCGGTGCTGTAACAGGAGCTCTGCGATGCCATCCTCCCACGGCCGATCCAGCGAACA
>JAAEPZ010000989.1 GCA_024231955.1 bacterium
CCTGACGGCCCGGGACCGAGAGGAGGCGACGAGACTCGCCGCCATGCTCGAGCAGCTGGCCGAGGCCGCGGATCTATTTCTGGTGGCCTCGGCCTATCGGGATCTCAAGGGGCAGCTCGCGAGCGTCGAGCCCGGTGCTCTTGTCGCTCGGGCGGCGAAGATCGAGGGGTGGTTGTCGGAAAGCTTCGAGGAGGAGCCTCTGGAGACCCGTCGTCTGGTCCTCGGCGCGTGGTCGGAGGCGGGCCGGCTGGCCGCGCTCTCCCGCGACGCACGTGCTCTCGCCCGTGTCTTTCGCGATAATCCTGGCATTGGATCCATCGACGAGATTGCGACGGAGATCGCAACCCTCGAGACCCTTCTGGAGCGTCCCGAGCCGGGCGAGGAGGACTTCGACAAGGCGGCGGCCGCTTTTCAGGGGATCGTCATTGCCCTGGCTGGTTGACGGTGGGCGCTCCCAGCACGATCGAGGTCGTTCCAATTTGTAAAAAATCGCCCAACGCCATCGTTGAGAACTGTAGCTATAGCTTTCAAAGAAAGAATTTCCCTCGATGGTTATTCCAAGGGGGCGCAAATCGAGGGGTGGCAAGGGCAAACGAGACTGACAGTGGGGCGTACGACAACCGTACCTTCAAGTGCCTCAGGCGTGGGCCGGCAAGAAGTTTGCCCTTGCTTTGCCCGGGCTCGGTGGGGGAACTTTCCGGTGCTGGCGCAAGACAAGGGCAAGCCAGTTCCATGCCGCGTTTTCAGGCACCTCCACAGCACGACCGAAGCTCGATCCATCCGCCCCGGGGCTGCCCGGGGGCGCCCAGCCTTGCCACCCTCACGATTCAGGCAAGGAATTGCGCACCGCAGCACTAGTCAGGTTCACTCGCTTTGTAGTCTTGCTATCAGCGATTGACGGCAAGCTGCCGGAATACCTCGCTCAGATGAGCGCTCGCCACCGTCTTCCGGCCCTTCTCTTCCTGCCAGGTAATCAGTGAGAGTTCCCCTTCCCGTATCTCAATGCCACTGATCCAACCGTTATCAAAGCAGCAACACCCCGTATTGAAGTACGCCGGACGCATTCGGAAGACACCGTCGTGATCCTGAAAAGCGGAGCGCTTCAGTCTGGATTTCCAGCGATCGCGCAGAACCCTGTAATTATATTTCGACTCCTTGTCCCTCAGGCGCCTGTACCTGGTATCAAATTTGGTAATCAGGCGCTGTATTCGCGCATAGTGCTCGGAGCTATCTATTTTTTCTAGCACCATGTCGTGAGTATGCCCCATCAGCGTCGCCATTGAGGGCTGCCGCGCAGACCAATCATAATAAACCGCCTCCGTATGATCGCCCTGAATTCTACGCTCTTCGCTGAACCTTGTGGAGCGCAGCTCCGTTACCTTTTGAATTCTAGCCCAAAGCTCACGAACAAGCACCTCGCTTACCTCGGCCAGCAAATCACTGAAGAAGTCCCCCTGATGGCCGTGAATGATGAACATCCGCCCCAGGGACTCCGGGCCGTCCAGAAGCTCGAGTATCAATGCTTCTGAGACTTGCACATTCGGTAAGTGGGGGTTCAGGTACTTCTTTACGGAGGCACCGTTCGCCCATGCCAGGTCGTGATTTCCGTAGAGTCGACAATAGCGCCCCGCATCCAAAAACGCTCTTTCGCGCTCGACGGACGCCGCGTGAATTTCAAAGATCTCCGGCCAGTCCTTTTCTCTTACCTCCCAAAGTTCCTCTGCATCTCCCACGACCACGAGCGTGAAATTCTCGTCAAAATATTGCTCGAGGCACTGACAGAATGCATCTTCACAGGCGTCAAAATCGTCCGCGCCGTCTCCGAGTCCGCGGTGCAGGTCAGAGATAAAAAGAAATCGAGCCTCTCCTATGTCAACCGGAAGTGGCGACGTCGCCAGCTTCTTGTGCGCTTGCGTCAGGTTTTCGACCACTCTGGAACTAGCCATCTCTTGATCTCCTTATGTTTCGTAATGGGTATCTCATTTCCCGGCACCTCACTTGGGCGAATCGTTCTTGCCGAAATTCCACCCGAAGCCGATCATCGTGAACCAGGGTTCTTCGCCGTCAGCGACCATGAAGTTGTAGCCGTAGCTGGCCGCCACCGAGAAATTTGGCTGTCTCTTGCTCGGCTTGTAGAGGAGTCCAATACCCAGGCCGGCCTCGAAGTCGACGTCCTCTCTGAAGTCCAGCGCCGACAGTACGCCGATCAGCCTGAACTTCTTGGAACGGAGATTGGTGAGCGATGCGTAGAAGCTGGCTCCGGAGAAGTAGCGAGCGCCGTCCGTGCTCCCGCTTCGCTGAATGATGTTGAGCGCGATTCCCAGGTCGTCGCCGGCGTTGATGGCGAGTTTCCGGTGCTCCAGCACGGCAACCCGGAAGGGAGTCTCATCCTTCTCCACGGACATGTATCCGATCCCTTCAGGTTTGCATGCATTGTCGCATTGCCTAGATTCTACATTGTCGCATTGCAATGATTTACGATCTAGCTCAATAGAGGCGTCCTCTGCTACTACCCATGCGCATTCGCGGCCGTCACCCCAGCTAATGAGAACCCGAGCTTCAAAGTCTGAAGAGACGGTGACTGGATTGATGTCTGTGATCCTGCGGGTAGAGAGTACGGTGTCCTCCTTGCATTCTTTGCTGAAATCGATTTTAATTTCCGTTCTTGATCCACCCTGGTCGATCGTGATCGTATCGGCGTCGACCTGAAGGGCCGTGATGCCGGACAACAGAAGAGCGATCATGAAGCCGCTTATTTTGAGATGCGAGGGCTGAGTTGGTCGTTGGGTCATGGGGTCCTCCTATGCGTCAGGTCTGACAGCTTCGTTCAGTGGCAGCTTGAAGGGGCTGCCAGGTTCTATCCCGCCGGCCCGTTCAAGCCCTCAAGCTCAGCGAGAACGGCGACAGCGTTCATGCTTTTCCTCGGAGCTCGCAACAGCTCCGGCGTCCGAAAGGCATGTCGACTCAGCATCTTCAAACCTTCCTTCACCTACCCACAGCGCAATTCGCCGTCAAAATCCCCCACCCCGGCGAAGA
>JAAEPZ010000990.1 GCA_024231955.1 bacterium
CGCTGCGGCCGGTGCACCCATTCCTCGGCCAGGCAGCGGGAGAGCCCGAACGCCAGATACCGGAAGACGATGAACTTGTACTTGCCCACGGGCTGGACCACCTCACGCAGCTCCACCCCTTCCGGCCCGCCGGTGAGGAAGACGGCGATGGGGACCACCGGCTTGTCGTGTTTGAGCTCGATATGGAAGCCGTAGCGGCGCATACGGCGGTCCATCACGTCGAGGAACTTCCCCGAGACCTCGACGTGGACCATCACCATCTCGTGCTCGCCCTCGCGGGTCGGGGTCTCGGCAACCAGATCCGCGCGTCCCACCTGCCCTCCGGGGAAGTCGGCGAACGGATCCTCCTCCTGGATCTTGGCATGAGCCAGGTCCAGCGTTGCGGCCAGCTCGGAGTCGACGAGCTCGATCAGGTCTGCGAAGAACTCCCGGAACGCGGTCTTGAAGGTCTCGTCGTGCGCGGTCTTCTGCTTGGTCTCAACGCTTGAGGGATCCTGTTTCTTCTCGGTCATGTCGCCTCCGGATGATCCGGGACTCTACCGCATCGCGCTCGAGCCACGGTAGCTTTGCGAGGCGGGTGAAGAGGTCGCCGTCCTGGCCCTGCTCGACGCCGGTCCTATCCCGCAGAACCGGCCCCCGAGGCGCGGTTCCCCGAAGCGATCGGGCAATTCGTGGAGTTCCACCGCTTCGCCGAGCAGATCGGAACCAGGGAAGAGGTAGTCCACCTGTGGCAGCAGCTCCGGGACCTCCTCAGGCGGCCGGACAGGATGGGGTAGAGGACATACCGATTTGGCGGTACCGCACCGGTCATTACGCGAGGTCTGACAGCCGCCGCCAAGAACGCCCGGGTTCAGGGCGGAACAATCCCACGAAGAACCTCATTCCTATGCAAGTAGTCCCAATCAAGCGGGAGGATCAGCTCACTATTCTTACTCGTATCAAGATGCAGGTACTCGCAGAGCACGGGGTGAAGAATGAAATTATATTCGCGGTAATCATCTCTATCTAAGTTCCGAGTCAAAAAGTGTTCCTCGTTGAATGAGAACGCGTGTCGAAAAGCGGAAAAATGAGTCGCCGTCTCTTTGTCGAGGAAAACGCCAAGAACACCTAAATCAAAAAGGATCTCAACCTTCCACTCAAGAGAAGCTCCCTCGTCTTCCGGTGTCGCAATGTCAAAGACAATGTCTCCAATTCGAAGATCGAGCTCACCCCAACTCAACACCTGAGGCGCCTGCCTAAATCTACCAAGGACGACCCGCAGATTATCAAACAATTTTAGCTCATCCAAAAACTCATCCACTACAACCACGCGAGTAGCCCCTGCGATTACCTGTCGAACAAAACCAGCGGGCATCTCCTTGCCCCTCTTCTGGAAATCGTCCGATGCGGCAAGCAGGGCAGCATAGTAGAATAGTATATCGCGCGGCCTCCAGAATGTATGGCGCAGAACGTAGAGAAAGAGAGGCATCCTGTAGTTCGCATTGCCGAAACGAAAGGTAACTTCGTCAGGAAGCTCCGGGAATCCCTTAGCCATGACGGTCGCGAGACGATCCTCCAGCGGTCTACCCTTAGGGTCGTGCACTTTTCTCAGAAGAGCTAGTCGCTTTCTTACTAATGCAGACAGCTCGATGCCGGACCATACAATTTTTGAAAAACGATGCCTATACTGATAGCGATCGTGATCCTTCCCTCGAACCTCGGTAAACCGGTCGTGCGGAATGGCGATGCAGCAATCTGATACCTCGTACAATATTCCGCCCACTACCCTCATTGGTCCCTTGTTGAGCACAATCTGAAAAAGTGCCAAGAGAAGTTCCGTTTCAAACAACTTCGCCTCGACCTTATCATTGGCTGCCTCCGGGAAATATCCTACCATAACGTCGAAGCCGTCGGCGGTGACCAGGATACTCTCCCCGGCATTCTTGTGCGCCCTGAGGAATGTTTGAAGATGCTTCCATGGTCGATCGCCAAAGACATGCTTGCGGAACGCAGTGGGCGAAAATTGAGCCACGGCCCCGGAAAGCCCACCATTAATTCCTTGTATTCCCATTGCTTTCGAAAGGTAATTTGCCAATTCCTGAAACGCAAACACAAACAAAACCTGGGTCGTAACAATACTAAGCTCAGCCTCGCCTGTTGCGCTAAGATCAACTCCCTGGAAGGCTCGATCCAATAGTCTGCGTAGCTTGGTCCGCCTCGGAATGAGATCTCGAATGCTCCAGGCGTAGAATAAATGCAAAAAGACATCCCAAAGAAGTTGGTAGCTGTATAGAGGAGAGAAAGCGTTACGCAGATCTGAGGCATCCCTGGGCCTTGACCGCAAAACATTGAAGCACATGGAAAAGGGCAAATCTTCAAACTCAATCCTGAGCACAATTGACGGCCGCGGGGTTGAGAGAATGGGAAGGACGTGTGTAATGGTGGATTTCCCTGAGCCCTTTCTCCCGATTAAAAAATTTACCTCTTTATCTCTGGCCTTAATGAATGTTGCGGTTTTTATAAAGACAGAGTCGAGGTATTTATAATTCTCCGGCTTATCCCAGCGGGACTTGGTGTCTTGAAATAAGAAATGCCGAAAAAGTTTCTCTTGATTTTCAAGATAAAGCTGAGCTCGCGTCGTGGTAATCGCTGAGATTCTGTCGGTGATATCCTTAATCAGGTCCCTCAATTTGAGGCCGACATCTTTTCGGACTCGGGCCGGATGCCTCCCGGGGACAACGAAGAGCCAGGTTACGTCTCTGCATATCAACCTATTGATTTCATGGGGGCATGCCTGTTCAAAGGTTCCCGAAAAAATAATTGGAATTAGCAAAAATGTTCGTCCGTAGGTATTCTGTTCCTCTGATTTCAGTAGGCGGTCGTAGATTCTGCGGAATTCATAGTATACGCCACTCCCTCCTTTTTCTGTTACGCGCTGCTTGTAGCCTGGGGTGAGCAAAATGAGCACTGCATCCGCGTTGTCGATTAGTTGCATGAATTTCGACAGGCTCGCGCCGACCGCAGCCTCGGGGTGCCGATAGTCCACAAGGATATCAAAGGTTCCTCTTCCGGACATCCCTAGATGATCAACTAGAATCTTCAGTCTCGCGTCGTCAGGTTTGATGTCTTGATGGCAATAGGAGACAAAGATTTTGATTTTCATAATACGGAGCTCGCTGTTTAGTTGCCAATGAATCTTTCTGGGTGTCTTTGTGGGTCATTCTAGATATGCGATCAATCGATAGCGGCGCCGAAGGGAGGATCGAGCTGCGGCCGCATAGACCCCACGGCGCTGCGCCAACTCTTGATTGTAAATCCGACGAATGACAGCGTGCTATGCGTCCGGTCTTGGCTGCGTACGTCCCTGCGGTCACAGTTGTGTTGGCTCCTGCGGCTTTGGTAAGACGTGGTTCAGCCGTCGGGCCTGGTTTTTCCAACAATCGACAAATACAGCCAGCTTGGCCGCATAACGGTCCTTCCGGTACCAAGCGCAGTCCACTGCCGGCAATCCCAGGTTGCGCGACTGGCGGCGTAAAAGCTTGAGCCACTCGGATGCGTCTTCCGACGAATCTGACCACCCATTGCCGGATCCAACCACCCATTCCGACGGAATCCGACCACCGTCTTCTTTGCCCCCCTCGGCACCTTCGACTCTGGCGCCGCGCATGCGAGCCACGGGCCGCTGAACCGCTCTGGGAGCTTACGTCTCTCCCCCCTGGGGGACATGTGGTTCTTCTGCCTCCCTGAGCGAGGGGGTGGTCGGCAGCTGTCGGAACGCTGGTCGCCGGACATCGGAATAGGTGGTCGGCTTGCCAGGGAATACACACCCATCGATACCCAAACGCTCCTAGATTCGAGTCGGAACCGTTCATTACCCCACAAGGACTGTCTGGTTTCATGGGCACAGACTCTACACCCTACTCGAACTCTAGGTCAATCCCTGGCAGAGCAGCCGACATGCGTCATATCTCGACGCCGATCATGACCATCTCCTCGCCCCTGCTCTCCGACTCGCCCAGTCGGACAGATACCCGCTGCCGGCGATGACCGCCGACCCACCGGGGAGGCGAGCCGTCAGCTCGGCAGCCCCGCCGGCCGACTGGGCGCGC
>JAAEPZ010000991.1 GCA_024231955.1 bacterium
ATGTCATCTCCAGAGTAGCCCCCTCGGCTGGCTACTTCCTTGGCCTGCGTCCGCCTGACGAGCCTGGCTGGATACTCCCAGGGCCACCTGCTAGCCGAAGATCCCCAGAGGGCACAGAGCGACTACGCTGGACAGAAGGGGCGACGATGAGCCTCACGACACCCTCCGATAAGAGGCCGTCTTGGGTGTCCGGACCGACCTGTTTCACAAGCGCACTGGGTCGCAGCACGGTGCTCAGATGGCTGGGCTGCGCTGCGCTCCGTCGGTGATGGCGCTGGCCCGGGGACCAGCGCATTCCAGAACGCTTGAGCCGAACACGTGCTTGCAGCTGGCCTCGACGACCCGGTGGAGGTGCAGAGCTTCTCCCGATCGAGACCTACTCGGTGTCCCACCAGGCCCAGGCGCGCTCGTGCCTTGACTCCGACTGCCCTCTCTGCTATAGGTTCGAGAACAGCGAAGGTCTTGAGGAGGAGGGCTTGAATGCGAACCGATACTTCCGCAAGATTCGTGCCAATGCCCCTGCCCGCTATCTGGCGAGCAAGGCCGGGACGTCTCTTGGTAGTGCGGAAGAGAGGAAATGCGTCTAGAACTAGATCCACCGCCATCGCCACTGCCACTTGGAGATTTTGAGATCACTGCTGTCCAAAACAGCGGCGGCGGAAACCACCGATACCGGGGAATGTAGGCTCAAAAGGCCGAAATCACCAGAATTCAGGGTAGAGGTCTCCACATCTCGGAATTTCGGCTGTCCAGGACCCGTTGGCAGCGGGTCC
>JAAEPZ010000992.1 GCA_024231955.1 bacterium
GGCCTGCTCGAAGGCGTCGTCGCCGATCCGGAGCAGCGGCTCTCCGAGCTGCCGCTCGGCGCCGCGGCCGGTGCGCCGGAGGCGTCGCGGCCCCGGACAAGCCGCCGGCAGCGGCGCGCCGAGCGTCAAGCGCGGCTCACGCCGGAGCAGCAGGCGTTGCTGCGGCAGCGGCTGCGGGGAGGAAATGCAGGCCTCGGGAATCCTGGGGAGAAGTGATCGCGACGATAGCCCGGGGCGCGTGGCCTTGCCGCCGCCTCCGCCGGCCAGCCCTTGACTTCACTACCGGCAGGTGCGAAAGTACGTCCGTGTAGACGTACGTCAATAGAGACGTACGTCCTCGTGGACGTATAAGGAGGATCAGAACCATGAGACCGATCCTGGGCGGGAACGTGCCACCGGAGCGAGTGGTGGGCAGAGACGCCTTCATCAAGGGGCTTTGGCAGAGCCTGGAGAACCAGAGCGCGGTTCTCGTCTCGGAGCGCCGAATCGGCAAGACCTCGGTCCTGCGGAAGATGGCGAATGAGCCGCGGGACGGCTGGTACCCCGTCTACATGGTGATCGAGGGGGTGCGTTCGCCAGCGGAGTTCATTTCCCGGATCGTCGACGCGGTCTCGCCTATCCTGAGCCGCCGCAAGCGGAACCTGGCCCGGCTCCAGCGGTTCTTCGACGAGATCGGAGGCCAGCCCGTCGGTACCTGGAACCTGCCCGAGCTCAAGGACGGCTGGAAGAAGCTCCTGGTGAGCACCCTGGAGGATGTCCGGGACAACTTCGACGAGCGCGTCGTCTTCCTGTGGGACGAGCTGCCGCTCATGGTCTCCAACATCAAGGACGACCACGAAGCCAAAGTGGCGATGGAGCTCCTGGATTGCCTGAGGGACCAACGCGTCGCCGACGATTCCGGCAAGCTGCGGATGGTCTTCACCGGCTCCATCGGTCTCCACCTGGTGATCTCGGAGCTCCTCCACAAGGGCTACCGCAACGACCCGACCAACGACATGGAGACGTTCTCGCTCGAGGGGCTGGCGCCGGAGCATGCGCAAGAGTTGGCGCTTCAGGGGATGCAGGCTCTCGTCGACGATGGCGACATCAAGCTCGCGGCTCCCGCCGAGGCGCTTGCCAAAGAGATCGCCGAAGGCACGGACGGGCTGCCCTTCTACATCAACTACACCGTCGATCGTCTGACGGAGATCGGTGAGCCTGTTGAGGTTCCGCACGTGGCGCAAGCCATCGATTCCCTGATCCTGGATCCCGAGGACAAGGCCCACTTCGATCACTATGCGGAACGGATCGAAGCCTACTATCTCTACGACGAGAGATCCGACGATCTGGCGTTGCTCATCTTGAAGATCCTGAGCCACGCCGGCCAGCCGATGGCCGAAGGGCAGATCTGGGATGACGCGGTGGCCCAGATCGAGCTCACCAGCGAGGTTCTTTTTCAAAAGACCCTCAACCTGCTCGTCAAGGACCACTATCTCGTCCGCACGGTCCGCGGCAGCGCCAGGAGCTACGCCTTCAAGTACCGCATCGTCCAGCGGTGGTGGCTGAAGAACAGGGGCTGATGAAATGCCTGCCAAGCTCGACACGATTTCTCGCTTCAGCCCCGGGAACTGCTCTCCGGAACTTCTTGAGGCCACCTTGGTGGGCCGGCACGACCTGGTGGGCCGGATGGAGAAATCTGTTCTCGACAGTGCGGAAACCGGGGCCGGCCACCACTGGCTCCTGATCGGGCCGCGAGGCACTGGGAAAACGCATCTTCTGGCGGTCCTCCACAATCGAATCGACGCCAACGAAGCGGTTCGCTCGCGGTTTGCCATCGCCTACATGAAGGAAGAGGAACGAGGGGTTGCTTCGTTTCTCGACGTACTGGTCAGGATCCTACGAGCGTTTCATCGTCATGGCGAGCGCCCGGCGAGCGATGACAACGGATTCGATCTGAGCGAAAAGCTGAACGCGCTGAAACGAATGCCGTTGAACCAGGCCCAGGCTGAAGCAGAAAGGGCGTTGATCCACTTTTTGGGGGATCGCCGGCTGCTCCTGATTGCCGAAAACCTCGGCGAAATGTTCTCAGAAACGAAAGGAATGGGAAGGAAGGGCCAGCAGAGACTTCGTGATCTGGTCCAGCAGCATCCGTTCTGGAATATTGTCGCTTCGTCGCAAGCGCTCTTCGAAGACGTTCAAGCGCATAAAGCACCCTTTTACGGTTTCTTCAAAGTTCACCATCTTCCCATGCTGACCCTGGAAGAAGCCAACACGCTGCTTCGAAGCCTTGCGCGACTTGACGACCGGCAACGGCTTCAGGAATTCTTCGCGACCGAAGCGGGCCGTGGCCGGATTCGCGCCATTCACGAGCTGACAGGCGGAAACCCACGGCTTCTCGTGATCTTTTTTCAGTTCGTGGATCGCGATTCGATCGAAGATCTGTCGACGCCGTTCCTGGAGATGATCGACAACCTGACAAGCTATTACCAGGAGCAGATGCATCCGCTTCCTGCGCTTCAGCAGAAGATCGTCGAGTTTCTGTGCGAGCACCGGTCGCCCGCGACCGTGAAAGAGGTCGCTCAAACTTGCTTTATCACGCATCAAACCGCTTCAACTCAGTTCAAGCGTCTTGCAAAACGAAGATTTGTGCAGTCGACAGCTGTGGGCCGGGAAGCGTTCTACGAGCTTCGTGAACCATTATTCCGCATTTGCTTCGAAGTGAAGGAGAACATGGGTTACCCCATACGTCTCTTCGTGGATTTTCTCGGGAAATTCTACACTATCGAGGAGCTCAGGAGACAATACAGAACGACCAGCGTGTTGCGCTCTATCTACGAAAGCGGTAGTGTGAAGACTCTAGCAAAGAAGAACGAGCGCGATCTCGGGTACATCGCCGAGGCGCTGGCTGTGCACTATTCGGCGAGCTACCGAGAACTCGATGTCGAAGTCGCCGCGATCCGGGGTGCCGGGCCGGCTCAGCTTGCAGTGATGGTAGACGAGCTGTTTTCCGAAAAAGACTACCGCGGTGCTGCAAAGTTGGCGGAGGCGGTATTCGACGAGCATCTTGGTGGTCCTGAATTCCTCTTGAAGAGCGCGCGGAGCCGTCGACGATTGGGAGACTCACGAGGTGCCCGGGAACGACTTGAGCAGTTGACCCGATTGGAGCCCAACAGCACCGAGGCATGGATCGAGCTCGCTCGCACAGTGGCCGATGATCCGGATACTGCTGAGAGGTACTGTCAGCGTGCCCTCGGTCTCGACCCGCAGAACGAAGAAGCCCTTATCGGGCTCGGCTGCATTAGAGGTAACCGAGGGAATCACTCCGAAGCGATGCGATTCTTCAGCAACGCAACTGCGGTGGCGCCGAAATCCGGAACAGCATGGCAGAATTTCGGTTTGGCCCAGGAGAACACCGGCGATCCCGAGGGAGCCCGCGCCAGCTACGAGAGAGCCACGCAGGTGGCTCCCGCCGATCCGGACGCATGGATGTATCGAGGCCGGTTTCTGTGGAGGCAAGGCGATCATCGCGCCGCCCTGGAGTGCTTCGAGAGAGTCACCGAGCTGAGTCCGGAAGACGGCAAAGGCTGGCAGTATCTCGGTTTGGCCCAGGAGAACACCGGCGATCCCGAGGGAGCCCGCGCCAGCTACGAGAGAGCCACGCAGGTGACTCCAGACGATCCCGATGCATGGAGGGAACGAGGAGTTTTTCTGTGGGACCAAAGCGATCAACGCGCCGCCCTGGAGTGCTTCGAGAGAGTCACCAAGCTGCGTCCGGACAACGGCGTAGGTTGGTGGAATCTCGGCGTAGCCCAGGAGAACACCGGCGATTCCGAGGGAGCCCGTGCTAGCTACGAGAGAGTCACCGAGCTGCGTCCGAAAGACGGCAAAGGCTGGAGAGCTCTTGGCATTGTCCAAGAGCAGAGCGGAGACTTCGCTGGCGCAGAAGATAGCTACCAGAGGATGGCCGAACTGGCTCGGGAGAATCCGGATGCGTGGATACGAAGAGCCAAGATAGCAGCTAGGCGCGAAGATCGTGAAGACGCTCTGCGTTTTATAAGAGAAGCGGAGGCTCTCGCCGTCGAATCGGCATCTGAATTCAACTCCCGCGGAGAAGTCTATCAGCTCCTGGGCCTTCATGGCGAAGCGGTTCGGCAATACCACCGAACGCTCGAACTAGACCCGCGTAACTGCTATGCTCGGTTCAATATTTCTCTTTCCTTCTTCCAGGCGGGATATCAGAAGGCCGGCTTGAGGCAGATGGAGATCGCCGCAGAAACCGAAGCTGCCGAAGACTGGAAGACTGGGATGCCTGTATGCATCAAGGATATAAACGAATATCTACTTCAAAACACGGATGTGGATCACCTGATCGAAATAATCCAGCGGCAGCGAACGATCTTCGAAGGGAATCCATTGCGAGACCTCTTCATCCAGGGCTTGACCGCCTCCCTGATGGAACTTCTCAGGCAACATGACGAAGTGCCGATCGAACGCCTCATCGAGATCAGGGATCGGGTGATCACCGAGCTGTCGCAAGCTGAGGAA
>JAAEPZ010000993.1 GCA_024231955.1 bacterium
CCTCATGACGGCATGCCGCCCGGGCGACGGCTCTGTCGCTTTCCCGGTGGCTCCCAACCTCCAGACACTCAATTTGACGTCCTGATCTGTTGTCAAAGTCGGCAGCCGAAGTCGAGGTGCGGCCTGAGTGACCATTTGCGCGAAATTTCAAGTGCTTCTAGGTCATTTCACGTCGACGTTCAGATCATAATGATCGGCATAACGCTTCATTACCGCCCTTGGCGGCTGAATTTCGACCCCCCACTCTGACCAAAAGGATGGGACCCATGCTTTCCCTCCCTCCTTCTGACCAAACGGGTGGCACTTTGAAGGCAGCACTTTGAAGGCAGACCCGCGGTTAATTTTTGACCCCCTCTCTGGCCAAAAGGGTGGGCCCGATGCTTGCCCCTCCCTCCCTCTGACCAAACGGGTGGCACTTTGAAGGGCGGCACTGCTCAATCCTCTCCTGCTTGGGTTGGCCCAGGTCCCATGAAAGCAGCTCTGTCCGGCTCGATCGTGAGCCACTTATCTACGGCAGAAAGGCGTTCATACTCTATCCTGGCCAGTTCATAAAGCAGATCTCTTGCAGTCTGCTCATCGGGGGCGGCAACAGACTTAGTTCTGATTGCCTCGATCATTGCATCCAGGTTTGCCGTCCTGCGCCTTGCTTCGTGTCTCCTCGCAAATTGAACTATCCAATACAATCCGCATATGGGAAGGACGAATGCAGCCACAGGAACTGCAACAATCAGGAGCTTCTCTGAGTCTGCGTTCCGCTTGTTGTAGTGTTCGTAGTCCAGGGGCCTGAGACAAAGTCCCGATTTATTGATCGAGACATCGACCTCGGGTTCAACGACACCCTCCAGATAGAACAGCATCTCCGCATATCCCTCCCTGAAACTACTGCGGTTCGCGGTGTGGATCTTGAAACCAAACTTTCGGCTCTCCGCCTTGAGGGGGGACTTCACTTGTCTGAGCTCGGAAACCCCATCCCGGGCCTTCTTGTCCCCGATGTAAGCGTCTTTTGTGATAACTTTGAGTTCTTCGCCTCCCTTTGGCCTGAGTGTGATGTAGACCGGCACGTCTATGAAGTCTTTGTCTTCCCAGTTGTGGAGCGTCACCGTGACCTTGGTCATATGGCCGATTTTGGAGCCATTGAGGAGGACTTCAAGCTTCTGACCAGGTAGGGCAGGGAGGCTCAGGACAGACTTGCTGGTCCGAATCTCTTGGTCAAGGAACCGGATTCGGTTTTGTGCTCGTGATCTGTACCCCTCCACCCAGTAACCAATCGCTGCCCCAACGACGAGTAACAATACTGCCTTGGTGAAATCCCTCATGTTGCTCTCCAATGTCGTATGCACGAATGGTTGAGCTCAGCGGCCCGCGCCGCCCAAGTGCTGGATGGTCCTCGAAGCCACCAGCCTTCGAGGGGCGAAAGCCGTGATAATGGCTGCGCGGGTCCCTCTGGAGCGATTTGTTCGGCGGCCCGCCCCTGCAATCTGTGCCTACGGTTTACCAACTGTCAATCACTCAATGATGATTTTAGCAAGATGGATTGTTAGAGGATCTCCCTGGGCCGGGCTGGTCCACGCGAACCCCCCTATCACATTGGAGAGGTCTTTATTCGAAAGATCTATACTGTATTTCCTCCAAAGTTTTTGCAATACTAGCCTCCCCAGAGACTGCTCAAATGAATCATGGTGAGTTCTTCCCGTAAGTTGATCTTCTCGAATACCCCCCGATTTAAACTCAGCAATCTCCCCTCCATTCTGACCTCGGGCATAAAACGTAATTCTCTTCGCACCAGTTAGGTCCAGGCCAGGATAAGCTCCCCAATTGTTCTCGGGAGATTGCCAATATATCCCTGCCCAGCCTTTGGATCCAGGGCGATATAGTATTTTAATTCCAGCTACCTTTTCTCCGTTGATTTCTACTACTTCGGGTTCAACGGATAGGAATTCCGAACCCTGTTCGCCGCCACCATCACCCATCCAGCCAGAGGGGTAGAAATGGATTTCAAGACCAACAGGAAAGGTCATGGCGGCAGATGATGCCGTGGAAGAACTGCTGGGCTTTTCGTCTGTACTCGATGAAGATGAATCTACCGTCAGGGATGGAATAATCCCAATAGCGGCAGCAACTATAACTGCAGCAGCACTAATCAATGCGAACTTCAGTTGATCTTTTTTCTCCATGATAAACCTCGCTTCCTTTCGTGCGATTTGAGATTTAGGGCGTTTCCACCATCTAGCTAGGTTAGTACTAGTAGGCCGCCGAACATATGAGTGTGCGAACACGACGAGCGGCAACTGCGGCCAGTGTCGGCCGCATAGTACGCTGCGCGCGATGCCCTCTCATGCTCGTAAGCCTTAGGAAATAGCGACTCTTGGACTGCCCGCGGCCTTGCGGAACGGAAACTATGCGGCCAACGGCGTTCGCATAGCATCCCAAACCGAGGGAGCAGGATGCTATGCGTCCGGTGCTGGTCGCATAG
>JAAEPZ010000994.1 GCA_024231955.1 bacterium
GCCGTCAGTTTGATGAGGACGTGCCCACTTATCAAAGCGCAGCCAGCAGTGTTACGCATGGACCAGTCCGAAGGGGTACATCCCCCATTTTTGGAGGTCGGGGCCGAACACCTCAGCGCGACTTCTCACCGTCGCAGGCAAGGGACATGCCGCCGCTGAGTCAGTTGCCATTTCGTTTCCACCAACGGACCCCGAGTCGACCACCCCAATCGAGAGGGTCAGCCGGACCATCGGGTACTGGGCTGCCATCTGCTGGAGTTTCCCCAGGGCTACGAATGCCGCCTCCGGTGTTGAAGAAGAGTCCGCCTACAGGACAAGGCTGGGCTGCTCGACGACCGGACGTGCTGGCTCAACGAGATGTGGAGGACAGATCAGCGACTGGATTGGGCACCAGTGGGGGCTGCAAAGGGAACTGGCCACAACCAGCCTTTGGACCCAGCAGCCCCCCAGTTGTTGAACCTCTGCGACGCCACTCAGGTAGTGAGTCGAGCAGTCAGCAGGAGAGTGCCTCTATTTCTAAGCGGGATTCCCGTCGTCGTAGCCATAGACCGTGCAGTCAAAGACAACATGGTCTGTCCAGACCAAGAGCGATGACGTTTGCACCACCGGGTATCAATACCTTCCAGTATCCACAGCAGTCAGCGCTGACGCATAGCCCAGGGGCTAAGGCGAAGCCTGACGATTCGATTCCAGTGTCCCCTGGTCAACTGCCCATTGGAGGTACTGCTAAACAGCAGGCCATGGAGCCGGGACCGGGATCATCAGCTTGTGCAGGGGACCGTCGTTGGGTTGGGGAGCCTAACCTCGGCAGACCGCCACGCGCTCTCTCAGTAATGACTCTGCCCATACCTATGGTGCTGGGGTATCACATGACTGCGCAAACGCAGCGCGACTCTCGCTGAGAAATTGAGCGAGGCAAGCACGAGTTGAAGGAGGATGAAGCTACATTCGCTCCGGTGGAGCCAACAGCTAATGGCATGCCTATTCCGTTTCTGGTCAACCCACAATCTGATATGACTCCGCCAATCCATATGCGTCAAGTTGCTAAGCGCGCCATTGATTTCAATCTCAGTAACGATTTCTGGTGTGATGACGCTGCCCTACAGCAGCGTCCCACTCACCCGACGGCCACCGAGCGTCGAAGGCGCA
>JAAEPZ010000995.1 GCA_024231955.1 bacterium
GTCCTTCCGGTCGACGGCGGGTCTTTTCCTCCAGCTCTGCGTCGCGAAATCCTCGGAATATCCTGATATTCCTCCGGTTTCGCTCCTTGATCCTTCCAGGCCGGCTGACGAAAAATCCCTCGCCCTCGGCTCGAAAGGACTTTCACCACGGGCTGCTAAGGGGGACTTCGTCCCCCGGGCCGGCTGGAAGCCGGCGCTCCCAGCACGAGCGAGGTCGTTCCCAATTCGCAGGAATAGGGCCCAACGCCGTCGTCACTTCGTTGTTATCGCCATGGTCCCTGCTTATCCGTGCGCGGGCGACCGGTTGCGCCCACTCGAAATCCGGCCATTCAGCGTAGAAGGAGTTGTTGCGTTGCATTCGCTGGATTGCTTCCCTTTTCCCAAACGGGATCAGGGCCGAAAGAGTTCTGTGTCCGAGATCTGTCGGACAGTGGAACCGGTAGAACCATGTAGATTTATCGGATGGGATGTCGATTTGCGGTATGAATGGGAGGTGTTTCCGTCCGGGACACCCTGCTCGTTATTCGGCGCGATCCGTGGGTGTGCGGCGTGCTCGAGCTCGGGAGGCGCTGCATCGCCGACGATCACGCCCAACGACCTCGATCGCGCTGGAAAGGCCCGTTCGACCTGAGCGACGAGCGCTTGCCGTCCGGAGCGATGTTATGAGCCCTCCATTGCCGACTCCCTGTACTCCTTCGGTGTAAGCAGGTAACATTGGGTTATCGATAAAATCGTCTCATCATCGAACCTCTTCTCGAACTCGCGCCAAATCATATTATCCCGATCTCCAGCCGACCGTCCGGAAAAATCCTGACTAGAAATAAGGACATGGACCCACTTACCGGACTGCTCTGCTTGTACCTTGGGGTCTCTAAGCCCGAGATCGCTTACTATCTTTTCGAGGGCGTTTCTGATTTGCACCACGGTCATCATGCGACATCTCCTTTCTATGAATTTGCCCAAGTTGCAATATCTTGGCGGAGCAGCCTTACGGCCGCAAGGAATTGAACGGCTTCCCGATTACCACCACAGGCTTTGACATATCGGATATTTGGCGACCAACCGGCGGCCATCTGGAACGCGCGCATTACAGTATTGTTCGCTTGGAAATGGTTCGAATATCCTGTTACGTCACATAACGTCTCCAGATTGTGCCCGGCGCCGCTGGTAAGACTTTCCGCAAGATTGGAATCCGGCAGGTCCTGCAGATACTGCACCCCGCTTCTCTCGCATAAAGCCCACTTGAGATAACATTCGACCAGATATCCCGCCAGATAGATGGCTCCGGAGGGATGCTCGGCCTTGAGGAATATAGCTTCAGCATACCGAGCTTCGCCAGCCTCTCTGTAGACTGAGGACCTCGTGACCTTTGTCTCAGGTACCTTGATCGCCATTCGAGTCGTTTCCCTGTAAGCATGCCCTCAAGGGCTCATAACTTTGAATTAGATTCCCTTCGCGGCGTAGTTCGGGGAGATTCTTGCCCCGATTCCCGTCAAGGCTCCGAAAGCAATGGCTTTTGGCCGGATGCTCCTGTGCCGATTCCTGGGAGCTATACCGCCAAGCGGCGGCATAGCTCCGCGCCCGTGACGATCCAGTGGGCCCCAAGAAATCGCGGAAACACGTGACTTCTCGCCGATTCCGCAGCCCAGTTGCCGGGGAGTTATTGAGCGGTCTCGCGGAATAACTCCGTATCGGCGCCACTCCCGCAGAATGCGAGCCCACCCGGAAACGGCGGAGTTGTGCTCGTTCTCGGAGTCTGGCGGCGCCAGAATGATGCTGCTGGCTGGCGGCGTCGCTTCCTTCGGCACAGGAGACGGGGCTCACCCGATCTCGGTCGATGGCTACCCGATGGCGGGTCATGAGCTTCGCGACGCGGCCAACGCACTCGGCTTCGCCTGTGCGAGGAGCTCGAAGCGGCCAGTCGACTTGAGTGCTTCCAGCAGGGCTCATCGGGAAGAGTGTCCCAGACAGACTACGTTCGTGTCAAGCCGCAGTCTTCGGAATCTTCGGAGGCTCGGTGAGGCCGAGATAGAGGCGGAGTCCCTTGTCAATGGCGGCCAGCTCCGAGTCGGAAATCCGGCCCAAAGATCGGCGCACCCGTCGTTTGTCCACCGAGCGAAGCTGGTCGACGAGAGCGAAAGACCGCTTACGTAGTCCGCTGTTGCCGGGCGCGAGGGCTGGATAGAGTGGGCCTCGGGGTCCAGGCTGATGGAGACGACGGTACCTCGATCGAGCTTTACCCGCGGACCTCGTGCAAACCTTCGCCAGCGTGCCAGCGGATCTCGATGCCGGCGTCAGGGTCGACCAGCTCCGAGACGTCCTCCTCCGGCAGCTGGGCTGCCCAGTCATCGAAGCCGAGCTCGGCCCACTCCTCGGATTCCGGATGTGGATTCTCCA
>JAAEPZ010000996.1 GCA_024231955.1 bacterium
CTTCCGGCTGGCGGCGCTCTTGGACTTCCGGGAGCGCAAGCTCACCGAGCGGGGGCTTCCGAGGGAGCATTTTCAGCGTCTTGCCAAGTGGGTCGCCCTGTCGTTGCGCTACCCGCTGGTGGCCCGGCGAGTGAAGAAAGATATCGCCGTGCTCGAACGGCTGGAAACCGCTGCCTCCGACGACAAGGCGTGGAAGCAGCTTGCGAAAGAGAGCGAATGGAAAGATCTTTTGGAGCCGGCTGTGCGCGATCTTTTGAAAGCGGACGTTCAGCTACACGGGAATCCGATCGAATTCGCGATCCTGGTGTGAACGAGGATGGAGGTCCGCAGTAATGATCACTATGCCCGCGGATCCCGAGGTACGACTCGAACCGCTCCGGCTCCATCGTCCGGACGACGGGCTTCGGCTGTTGTATTGGGTCTATTTTCGGCCTAGTCTGTTGCGTCGGTATGTTGAGCAGGTGGCCGGAGTCGGGTCGACCACGGAAGGACGAACGAGTTGGCGGACGCTTTTCCGAAATCGGACGGTTCGTTCGCTGATCTTCCATTACTTCGTGATGACTTTCGCCATGGGGGTTGTGGCGTATCTTTTGACAATATCGATTACAGGAAAACCTTTCAGCTTCTCCGAAATCGTTCTCGTGGCGTTCGGCGTGGCGGGAGGCGTGGCGGTCGGCGTGGCGGTCGGCGTGGCGGGAGGCGTGGCGGTCGGCGTGGCGGTCGGCGTGGCGGTTTTACGGCCTCACGTATGGCTGTTCGGGTGCGCTGCTATGGCGTTGTCCAGACGGAGCTCATACTGGGGGGTCCCACCGTTCTGGGACGAGCTGACCCCGATGCCATACCCGTGCCTTTCGCGAAGACTCGAGCGTTTGATTGAGGCAAATGGCGTCACCGACTCGCTGCATCCGATGATGCAGGTGCTAATGAATCCCGGCCAAAGATGGGCGGCCCAAAAGGCCATTCGGCGGACATTCGCCAAGCTGAGTAGTCCCCTGCCACTGATTTTGGACCTCGTACGATCCGAGAACCTCGAAAGGCGGGCTCTGCCATTTGGAATGTCATATGTCATGCATTTGGCGCCACCCTTGCTGCAACTACTGCTCGGCGAGATCGCCCTGCGAGAGGATCGGTTACCGGGAGAGAAGCTCCTGTACAGGCTCACGTCAAACTTGCGCGACCACACGCCCTGCCCGTGGCTGGATGAGCTGGCTGGCGGCTACGTGGACCTGCTTAAGGGTATGAGACTTGATCCTGAGCCCTTCCGCAC
>JAAEPZ010000997.1 GCA_024231955.1 bacterium
CCTCGAATGTCCGAATCAGTCCGTTTCAGCTCGGCAATCCGCCGCATGAACGAGAATAGCTGCTCGCTCCAATTCAAGTGATACTGCTGCTCAGCGTCCCATTCATTGATCCACTGGCCGACATCTGATAATGGATCATCAGTCGCCGAGACAAAAAAGTCATTGTCCGGGCCGAAATGTTCATCGTCATCTTTGCCTGGACGTACGGCCACGATCCACAGCACCGTCTTCACTTCCTCAGCTCTGGGCACCATAATAGAGATGGGTGCGAGTTGTCGGTGCAGCGCGGGGGCCTTGGAAGGTGCCTGTACATCACCAGGTGTCGGATCACCACCCGTTGAGCAGACCGGCCAGCGCACCTCGCTTCTGACACGGTCTCTACCGGACGGATACGCCTCGACTCCTCTAGCGGACCCCGCCCGCACCGAACGGTCTGCAGCACTGAATGAGGTGTGGCGTGCAGAATCACATGAAGGAGGCGAGCGATCATCGTGTGTTTTTGCCTGTTTTGACCAATCATATGGCTTCCACCCCTTCTCATCCCATC
>JAAEPZ010000998.1 GCA_024231955.1 bacterium
ATTCATCCGGTCGGATGCGCGGCACCAACGGTTCGTCAGTCTGTCTGGTCGGCTGCACCGGCTGTTGCAGCACTGCCCGCTCTTCGCCCGGTGCATTCCCTGGGATCGTGTACAGAGTGTCACTGTCACGAACCTCCCTGTCCAGCCGTTCTCATTCAGCGTGGGCCTGGTTTAGGCTTCGCTGACTGGCCTCGGGTGCCCTCGGCGCGCCCATCGGTGCCGATGGCAGGAAGAGCTGCGTCGGTTGTGGTTGCAGGTCCTCCTGACTGATCTGGTACTGGATGGCTCGCTGTCGCTGAATTTTGGGTGACACCTTCATCGGCGATTGGGATGTCTGCGCCGGATGCTTCTGCGGCAGCCGGAACCCCCCGTGGCTCGGCCCCGCCCCATCGGCTCCCGGCCGCAGATGTGCATCGAATCCGCCTCTGCCCATCTTTTTGACTGGGGGAGTGGCGATCTTTCGCGGCCAGTCGTCACCCTCGAAGCTTGCCGGCGAGATTCCTGTGCCCACAGCCATCGAGGCCGGGGTCAGTTTCTTCACCTTGTCTCTGCTCTCATGCTGATCCCATGGCTCGCCCCCAGCCTTTGGGCTCAGACTTTCGGTTCTCACCCTCTGACTGACCTCAGCGGCGCTTTCCCCCACTTGCACCGAGGATGCAGTCGAAATGGCCGGCAACATGCCCCTTGATTGTCACGGCGTCAGTTTGGCCATGGCCCCAGGTGCCGGCCGATCGATGTGAAACTGAGGCACCAGCGGCAGCGGTCATTTGAAGAACCCCATTTTGAATGCGACCGCCGCAGTCGGTGGCACGACTTCGTCCATCGTCATTGGAAGTTGCTGTGTCGGTACTGGGTCCCCCATTTCACTTCCGAAGACACTGCGATAGGTGTGAATCTGATCCAGCGCCGTCACCATGCCTCTTCGGCCCATCTGTGGCTCTGTTCGCTGTGCTCCCCGCTCCCGGGACTGCACATCTGCCTGCCCACTTTGGACATGTCCACATCAGCTCCGTGAGCGATCATGAACTGCCCCAGCTCCAGCCTAGGCATTCCCAGCTTGAAATGCCGGCGGATCATGGCGTCCACATCCTCATCAGCGAACAGCACCAGCGTGCTCTGCTGTGGCAGTGGTGCATAGAATTTCCTGGGCTGCCCCTGTG
>JAAEPZ010000999.1 GCA_024231955.1 bacterium
GCTTCGCCCTCTATCCGTCGTTACCCGCCAGTGCGCGCGAAGCCGTCTTCGAGTTGGACGAAGAGCAGGCTGTCGTCCTGACCGAGGGCGGTGCCTGGCGCTTCGATCTCGAGCATCTGGTACCGAGCTGGCATCTGTGGACCGGCGAGGCGCCCACTATCAAGGGAGGGCTCTCGGCCGAGGGCCGGGCCCTGGTTGAAGGCCTCACCGCCCGGTATCGCCGTCTGGAACTACGGCAGTTACGTGAGCTGCCCGAAGCCGAGGCACCCCGGTTGGCTTCGGAGAAGGAGCGTCCAGAGCTTCTGAAGCGGGCCATGGATGCCAAGGTCCGCGGAGACTTCGCGGAGGCCGCCAGGTTCATGGAGCAGGCGGGAGAGATCGCAGATGCGGCGCAGCTCTACGAACGTGCGGCTCGCCAGCTTGAGCTTTGAGATTTGTCGCTTGGACGAGTCCGTGCGCCAGTGTGGGCTCTCGAGGAACTGATCGGATGAGTGACCTGATGCTGCCGCTGCTAGAGGAGATCGAGCTTGCTGGGAGCGGTGTCAGAAGGATCGACTGGTCGCCGGATGGCACACGTCTGGTAGTAGGTCGTGGAGACGGTGCAACGGTCGTGAGCGACAGTGGCAATCCCTTGTGGTCCCGATTCGATCTAGCGGGGCCTTGCGATGTGAAATGGTCGCCGGACGGCCGGTGGATCGCTGTTTCCGAAACGAACAGACGAGGCATCCTCGATGCCAATGATGGAGCGTGGCTCTGGAACAAACCAACGAATGGTGGCAGACGAGCCGACTTTGAACAGAAAGGCCAGGAACTCGTGTTCGCAGCGGAGTACTCGGTTGAGCTGCCAATCGAGCGAGTTCTTTCGGGCAAGCAGGTTTCAAACTTCTATGATAGCGAATCGTGTTCACGTTCACTTGCCTTTTCTCCAGATGGTCATGTGCTGGCGGTCGGGAGGCAAATCTTAGGAGGAAAAAACCCGAGAATTGATCTCGTAAATCTGCTCTCGGGTCGTGTACTCCACCACTTGATCCGTGGCAATGGGTGGGTCTACGGTCTTCGTTGGGCGCCAGAAGGAGATCGACTGGCTTGCGCCATGGGCTATAGCGGATCTTGGCAGAGGAGTTTCATCATCGACCGTGATGAACTCGACACAGTCTGCGAGTTCACCTTTGATGGCCGGGGGGTCTGGGACCTCGACTGGGCCAAACGAGGGGACTTGATCGCCATCGGAAGATTCAAAGGAGGGGTCGCCGAGGTCTTCCGGGGCAGCGACGGCAAGCTTTTATCGCGATGCTCAATGCCCGGAGGCTCTGACTGGATGTCACTGGTCTTCTCACCGGATGGACGCCGGCTAGCCGTAGGTAATGGACCGCTTATCCGCATTTACGACACGACCAGCATCTTTCGTGACACAACCCTTCCCGCCTTCCTCCAGCCGCTGCGCGAGTATGCGTCCAGCCAGGCAGCTACCGTCGGACGACGTCCAAGCCCGCCTTCCCAAAACGATGAGAATCGCTTCGATCACCAAGCCCGACCCGCGCCGTCCTGGGACCATTACCTCGGCATGGTCACGGCCCTCTACCGTCTCGACCTGACGCCGCCACTGTCTCTCCTGCACCAACTCGACAACCTCCTGACCGGACGGGTCCACGAGGAGGTGCCGGAGGATCTTCGCA
>JAAEPZ010001000.1 GCA_024231955.1 bacterium
AGGTATTTGTTTTCAGCGATCAGGCGATTCTGCTTGTCATATTCGCGCGTTGCGACCCGGCCCTCCTCGTCGATTTCTCGAATCGGATTGGCGCCGGCGTCGTACTCCCAGGAGCGTTCGTCGCCAAGGGCGTTGGTTCGCCTGGTTTTTAGATATCTGCCATTATATTGGTACGTTGTAGGGTTTCCTTCTTGATCGATCTTGCTTTTCAGATTGGTTTCGGGGTCGGCCTCATTGTAATAGGCGTACTGGAGCCGACCCCTGTCCTGACCGTCGAGAGCCGGCTGCCAGGTGTTGGTGAGGCGGTTCAATTTGTCGTAGGAATTCGTGGTGATCCGGCCCTCGTAATCCTGGGTCTGGACGACGTTTCCTGAAAAATCGCAGGTCATGTATCGGGTGTGGCCCAGGCGGTTTTTGGTGGAGACGCGCTGGTTCCGGGCATCGTACGCGTGCTCTGATTTGGCACCTTTCCAGTCCGATTCCGTCAATACATTTCCATTTTCGTCGTAGGTGAAGGTTTTTTCACCGCCCACGTTCCGGGTGATCTTTTCCACCTGGTTCCGCGACGTATAAGCGTAGGACAGCGTCAGGCCCAGGCGGTCGGTCTCCTGGAGAAGATTTCCCTCCTCATCGTATTGGAAGGTCTCCTCCCGGCCGGAGCCCACGGGCAGGAGATAGGCGTGGAACTCGGGGTGAATGATTTTTTCTAGATAATCCAATGGGTTGTGCGTGTATCCGGTGGTGTTGCCGTTTGCATCGGTTGCCGAGAGGCGCCGGCCGCGGCTGTCATGGGTGAAGGTGGTGAGGGAGCCTTCCGGGCCCAGGATGGAGGCGGGATTGCCCCATTGATCGTTGGTATAGCTGGTGGTGTTTTCCCTCGGATCGGTCTCGGTTTGTAGCTCGC
>JAAEPZ010001001.1 GCA_024231955.1 bacterium
CAAGACACCCATATGCAGACCGAGGAGCACGGCGAAGACGATCAGCGCCAGACTGATCAGAAACCGCTTGCCGCTGGCGAGGGTGTCGACCCACAGCCGGTACTCGCCCTTGCGATCGGCCTCGAAGGCCGTGCGGTAGAATCCCTCGGCCATCTTCGAGAGCGTCGGCACCAGCTTGTCCTGGGGGTTTTCCTCGTGGCGCACGTGCGCGGTGACGAGATACGCCCCGATGCACAGCACAAAAAGCGTCGCCGACAGGAGAATGGACGTCACCTTGCCGGGCTGGGCGTTGATTTTGAAGAATTTCATGCGTCGATTCCTATCACAAATGATCCATGGACGCGCTTGCTTGCCCTTCCAAGGAACTGTACCTTGTAGAGGACAGTTTCGCCTTATTACCTCCATCATTGCACCAGGGTGGCAAGGACAAGCCGAGAGGAGAGTGGCCGGAGCCACGGTGGTGACCCCCTCCCGAGGAGTTATCCGGCGGCAATGGCTTGTCCTTGCTTTCCCGGATGATCACGCTTCTGCTCAAGGGCAAGCCTGCGTACGCTTGAGCTAGCCAGGGATTTCAAAAGGTCTCCGCAGTACGCGCCGATCGTCTCGTATGCTTGCCCTTGCCACCCCGACGAAGAGGGCGGACACGGAGGTCCGAAGAGGGCGGACACGGAGGTCCGAAGAGGGCGGACACGGAGGTCCGAAGAGGGCGGACACGGAGGTCCGCCCCTACAGCTTGCCGTCGACCGCC
>JAAEPZ010001002.1 GCA_024231955.1 bacterium
AGACCCCGGACTACGCGTCAGTTGCAGATATACGAAAGTGGGAATGCCTGGTGGTGCAAATCCCATCATTGGTGGTCCAAACAAACCGCCTCGTTTTTGACTATGTGCCCGATGACTTCGGCAGTGCGGATTTCGTCTGGCGGTCAAACCACTCTCCTGCTGACTGCTCGACTCACTATCGGAGCGGCATCGCGGAGGACCAAAGGCTTTCGCCTGCCAACCACTGAAAGGTGGTTGCGGCCATTTCGCTTGGCGGCCGTCACTTCCAGCTGATCCAGCCATTGATTTGGCTTCCGACACCGACGGAGCCGGCACTCTCGGTCTTTGAGCAGTCCAACCAGATGTGGCAGGCGGGCTCTGCTTCAAGACCGGAGGCGACATCCGTGGGCTGGGTGAGACCTTGTCGAAGGACATTGCTTGAGCCAAGTGTCCTGCTGACCTGCTCGGTCCGGGCGGTTGGCTCGATCCTCGTGCTCGGAGACGAGATGGCAACTGGCTCGGCGGCGGCATGTCCCCCGACAGCTGCGGTGAAGCGTCGTGTTGGGGCATTCGCCCTCGACCTCCGAAAATAGTCTGCGCACCCCTTCGGACTGGGCCGTGCGTGACACTGCTAGCAGCACTCTGGTAAGTAGGCACGTCTTCATCATGCTGTCGCCGGAAACTCGACTGCTGCCGCGTGTGCGCCCCCGGAAAAGGCTGGCGCTCCCGCACGTCTTTGCTCAGCACTCTTCTTCTTTGGC
>JAAEPZ010001003.1 GCA_024231955.1 bacterium
GATCGCAGGAGCCTTCTTTGAAGCGAGATCAGCTGGCCCGCGAGCGGCAGGTAGGGCTTCATCTCCGCCTCCATGTAGACCGCCCAGCCCTCGATGTTGGCGGTATTGAAGGCGAAGATCAGGCGCGCCAGCGACACGCCGATCGCCAGGAACGGTTGGGCGTAGGCGTTGCTTCTTGTCACCCAGGAGCTCCCCGGGCGTGCTTGGGGTCGTGCGCCGGGCTCCGGCGCTGTGAAGGCCCCGGGCGTCAGGGGTTGCGGGGTGTGCGGTCTGGTCTCGGCGGGCATGTCCTCCTCCTCTCTTCTGGGTTGATCTTTGCCGCAACCAATTACGGCAAGAGGTATTCTTGCTCCAATCAATACAGGAGTCAATAACTTAGTTGCCTCAGGCGTAGGTGCGTCGCCATCCCATCGGCTCTCTTGGCAGTGCCATACAGCGTCGTGTATGATCCGTCCATGCTGAAACCGGAGTATTTGCGGTACCTCGGCGCGGCCCTCAGCGCCCTGCGGACCCGGGCCGGTCTGACTCAGGCGGCGGTCGCGAAGAGGGCGGAGAGCATGCATCCGCCTCAGATCTCCCGCTACGAGCACGGGCACGAGGAGCCCACGGTGTCGAGCCTGGTCAAGTACCTGTCGGCGATCGACGCGGACTTCGCGGACTTGCAGGAGGAGCTCGAGGTGCAGGCCCGTTCCTCGGAGCTGGAGCGGGAGGTCGGCTCCGCCCTCGACGAGTTCTGCCGCAAGACGCAGAGCCGCCTACCGCACGTCCCGGAGATGCGGAAGCTGCTCGCGGAGATGATGCGTCCCACCCTCGACGAGGTCCGGGTGCTGCGCAGGCGGCTCGAGGAGATCGAGCGCGAGCGCGGCGGCGGCGGCGAGGACTGACGACGGGAGGACGACCATGGAGATTGAGCCGTCCATCGGCCACAATCCGGGGTTGACAGGCTAACGGAGTCGTGCCAGAATGCTCCCAACCGGTTCTCTCGGTACCCGCCGCAGCTTCCAAGAGGTTCTTGGAGCCACTAGGCTGCAGCTGCAACGGGAGGCCGCGACTACGCCAGAGCGGGTCGTGTCCAGTTGCTCTGTGCCGACTTCGTTGGAGCGCAGAGGAGCCGCTGACTGTAGGGCATCATGTGGGCCGGTGATTATGAAGCAGCTGAGGCGTTTGGCTGTTTTTCAACCGGTTATGACGATAGGAGGAACAAGAAATGAGGACTACGACTTTTTGTGCCATTGCAATCCTGGTATTCCTGGCGTATCCGGTCGCCGCGGTCGCCGCTGATTGCACACGCTCAGCGGGTTGCAAAGACTGCGGTTACTTTCCCTCGACAGGCAGGTATGAATGTGCCACAGTATATCGCAACGCTCATTGTTCGTGCGATGCGTACGCAGACGGGAGCGGCTGTGAGATGAGCGATAGCTGTGATTACAATGGCGGGGGCGGCACACCTGCATGTCGCGAATATGGTATTTGTCAAGACAATCAGAACCGCGTTACACCACCGCAACCGGGAGATTACAGTGGATTGCCAGGCACAGCATCGAGTTCCAACGAAGCATCCAGCAGTCTTCAACTTGAAGAGATATCGCAAGAGTTGGTTGTCCGCGAACTGCCCGAAGAAATAGAGCAGCCAAAACCCAGCCGATCCGACGATTAGCGTATTCGAAGGATCAGCTTGAAAATGAAACACGTATTCCCATTTTTTATTTCGTTTCTGCTGGGAATCCAGGCAGTGGCCGCGCCTGTGCGATTTTCGGTATCCGAAGCTACAGGCACCCAGCCTTTGCCCGAATCAATCCCTGCGACGCTGATCGCGAAGCTTAGCAGTAGAGCTTCGACCGCCAAAACGCCTACAGAACGGACCATCGAGCTGTTGGCGCCCGGGCAAAAGCTGGTGGATATAGAGGCGGGCCCATGGAGCTTCGACCTGAAGATTGAGGGCTTTTGGGTCAAGTCCCAGCTCATGCAGATCGAAGAGGGAAAGAATCAGGTCAATTTCACCATGTGGTCTGTTGGAACTCTCCAGGCACGTCTGACGGCTACCGGCAACGAGGAGCTACCCCAGCAGCTTGTGGCATACTTCGATCCCGCACCGGACACCGCTCCATCGGCTGCGGCACCTGAGGGCGCCGTTGCTTGCCCTACGAGCGAGCCTCTTTGGACCTGCGAGGTTCCGGCAGGCCACCTGGATCTTCGCCTCGCCGCCGACGGCTACATCAGCCTGTACCGCTGGGGGGTTGCAGTCACTCCTGGTAAATCGTACGACCTTGGGACCTTACCGCTCCGCCGCGGTACGGCCGTCGTCGGCTGGGTCGAGACCGAGACCGGAGCGACGGCCGAAGGCATCCGGGTCATCTTGCGACCAAGGTTCATGGATCAGCACCGGGATTCCGCGGCACGCACTCGTTTAGAGCGCCTGCGTCTTACAGCGGAAACAAACGATCGAGGTTTCTTCCACATCGATGGTACGCCACCCGGTGAATATGTAATTGAAGCAAGCAAAGAACCGTTTTCTCCTGCCCGGGCAACGGTTCGAGTCCTTGAAGACCAGGAAACCGTGATCTCGAATCCACCGCTGATCCTACGAGAACCGCAAGTTGTGGAGGTGTATGTAGAACCACCGGTGCCACCGATGGGCGAACACTGGCTGATCGAGATGACCCAACTCGACCGTGGTTCAAGACCGATGGCTTTATTCGACCGCACCGCGGTATCGGCCGGTGGTCTGTGGAGCAGAAAGGACGTCCCTCCCGGAAGCTATACACTGCGCCTCGGGCCCAGCCCCACGGAGCGATGGTATCTCCGAGAGATCGAGGTTGATTCCAATATGCCTCCCCTCTTCATCGACCTGCCGGTAGTGGAGGTGCGGGGAAGCGTGCTTTGGGGGATGGAACCGCTTACCGCGGAGATATGGTTTGGCGGCCAAAATGGTGCAATCTCGGTAGTCTTCGATTCCGATGACGAAGGTCGCTTTGCGGGTTTTCTCCCGCACCCGGGCATGTGGGAGGTCGAGATCAACGGCGTGGATTGGCCGGTAAACAGGCGCTTCCGGCAAATCGAGGTCAAGAAACGGCCGGGGAAGACCCACGCGGGGGTGGAAATTCGGATACCGGACACCCGGATCGAGGGGATCGTCGTCGACCAAGAAGGTACCCCGGCCGAAAGGGCAATTGTGACGGTCCAAAGCCTTGACGAGATCGAGCCAACGATCAGGAAGCGAATCGATGAAGAAGGAAGATTTGAAGTTTACGGGCTCCCTCCCGGCCTCGCCACGGCAGTAGCTGAGGGGCCGTCGTCCGGATCGATGTTATATTCAGAGACCGTCGCCGTGGATCTCGAGGGCGGCGGAGAACCGCGAAAGGTGCGGTTGGTTCTGCGGCCTGAGATGGCAATCCATGGCCGGGTCGTTGCCGGGAACCGGGGAATCCCGGGGGTGCGCATCATGGCCCAGCCTTGTCACGAGCACGGCCTCCCCGTATTCCCGGAGACCACCGATGCCGAAGGCAATTTCGAGATACATCTACCTTCCGCGACCCTTGAGGTTTTTCTACATGTATCCGCTCCGGGGTTCGGTTATCAATTTATGCGCCTGCCGGTTGATCCGGATAGAGCTTTGATGATTCCAGTCAGTGAAGCCAGCGGCACTCTCATCGTGGATCTGCCGGCGTCGCCAGATCGAAATCTTCGGATTTCTCCGGACATCGTCCTTTCCCACCGAGGTGCGATGGAAGGGCTTCCCTTTTTTCTCTCGTGGGCACGGTTCCATGGGCAGCGGCCGGTGGAAGGGGCGCCGGTCGTCATTCCCTGGATGGAGCCCGGAGAGTACTCCGTTTGTCTGATTTCCTCAGAGCGTTCTTCGTTGGCGCGAGATTCCGGTCCGAGAGGTGGGTGTGTCGGAGGTCACCTGCCGGCATCCGGCGAGCTGCGGCTTTCGCTCGCCGGATCGGCCGCTGATTGAGCTCACCCTATTCGACCTGCCGAGGCATTTCAGGTTCCGGAAAGGACCAGCATCGACCTCGCCCTGCCGTATGCCGCCCCCTCCGAGGTTCGGGATTTCGGGGGGCCTCCTTCCTGGGGTTCGCAGACCACCGGGGCCGCCCAGGCCCAGGTTACCTCATGCCGCCCTCCGGACTCAAATCACGCCGCCCGCAGACGGGCTCAAATCACGCCGCCCGTATGGTCCCAGCCTTCGATCAGTGACCCCGGAACCCGGCCTGTTGCCGTCTCCCCTCCATACCGGCTGCTCTTGACAGGACCAGCTCCCCGCCTCGGTTCTTGTGGGTGGCGCGTTGATTGTTGGATGGGGCCTTGACATCCGACGATACAGCCTCTACCGTGCGCCAGACCTTGGGAATGCTATGAGGGAATAGATATGAATCCTTGGTTCCAGCGAGCCCGCAAACTCCGACCCTGCGCGATATCGATCCTCGTGGGCTTGCTCCTCGTGGGGCTATGCGGTCGTGCCGGCGCGGGCGAGATCGTGATTTCCACGGTCGTGCAGGGCAGCGAACCGACGCCCTGCCTTTAAGGTGCCAGACGTTTCGCAATTCAAGTTATCACAGGTAGTTATATAAGTTGACAATGGGCCATGGGGCCGCCTGGCAGCCTCTGGCCTCTGCCCCCCCATCTATGGTGCCAAGCATTTTTCCGATTTCCGGAGTCGAGGCGCCCCGAGGCATCGTGCGAGGGCGACAATGAGACGTCAGGGAGATTCGATGGCGCCCATCAGGCACGAAAACGATGAACGGTTGGTTTAGGTTGATAATTTTCTCTTATTTCGGATACACTTCGACCTCTCGGCGACGA
>JAAEPZ010001004.1 GCA_024231955.1 bacterium
CATGGCGCATGCTAACGTTCCACCCGCCCACCCGCACGTTAGCATGCGCCATGATCCCCGTCCCCCCCTCACTCACGCCTGAGATTGCTGACCCCATCCATTCCCAACTAGAGCACTTTGCGATATCCTCCTTCCGGGCAATGACGCCCACCAGGAAAGGAGATACATCATGCACTGTTGGCACTGGTCCCAGGAAGACGAAAGCACTCTTCAAAGCGTCGCCGACTATCTTGCGATTTTGAAGCGCAGCGAAAGAACCATTGACGCCTACACCCGTGGCGTCAAGGACTTTCTACAGCACAACCCAAAACCTCTCGAAGAAATCGATCACCAAGACGCCTTCGGCTATCTCGTTTCCCTGGAGAAGCGTGGCCTCGCAGGTCAAACCCTCAACCAGAGGCGCGCCGCCCTCCGCATACTTTTCGACGAGATCCTCAAAAAACCACTGCCCAAGAAGGTCGGACGATACTCTAAGAAATCAAAGCGCCTTCCCGAGATTCTTGGCCAGGACGAAGTTTCGTCCTTCTTCAAGTCCTGCGCGGACACCAGGTTGCGCACCTTCTTCATGATCCTCTATTCCGCTGGCCTGAGGCTCTCCGAAGCCAGAAACCTGAAAACAACCGATATCGACAGCACAAACATGCTCATTCTCGTGCAAGCCGGCAAAGGCTGCAAAGATCGCAAAACCATCCTCTCGGAACGACTCCTCACTCAGCTGCGGGACTACTGGAAACTCTACCGACCCAAGGAGCTGCTCTTTCCCAGTAAACTTGATCCGCAGAAGCCCATCAACAGTTCCACCATGCAGCAAGCATGCAAGAAAATCGCCAGCACGGCTGGTATCAGGAAAACTGTCACACCTCATACCTTTCGCCACTCTTTCGCTGCCGAGCTCCTGAAAAATGGAGTTAACCTTCGATACATCCAGGAACTGCTCGGGCATGCCTCCATTCAATCTACCATGATCTATCTCAGGATCGTCCCCGAGAGCCTCAAGGTCAGCAGTCCGCTCGACCGCCTCGACATCTGACGCCACACCATGATCGCTCCGCAGCTCGAGGTCGCCGACATCTTCCGCGATTTCGGCGAACTCTACCGAAGGAACTGGCCGGTCTCCGACCACCAGCGCGCCGTCATGCGCGCCATCGACCTCTGCCGAACACCCATCCTCGGAGGGCGGTTCTTCCGCTGCGACGGCTGCGAAGCCAACTTCCACATATACAACTCCTGTGGCAATCGTCATTGCCCAAAATGTCAAACTCTTGACAAGGCACAATGGCTCGACGCCAGGGCACAGGAGCTTCTTCCTGTGCCCTATTTCCACGTTGTATCCACCCTCCCTCACACCCTCAACCCACTCGCTCAAGCCGAGCCACGGCTCGTCTACAATCTCCTATTCCACGCCTCCCAGCAAGCGCTCCTCAAAACCGCCGCCAATCAGGAATATCTCGGCGCCAAGATCGGAGCCTCATCCCTGCTCCATACCTGGAGCTCCAGGATGACACTACATCCTCATGTCCATTCTATCGTCCAAGGGGCCGGACCCTCACTCGACGGCGAACAATGGGTCGCCGCAAACGACTCGTTCTTCCTCCCCATTCCTGTCCTCTCCGCTGAGTTCAAAAGAATCTTCATCCGTGCACTCGAAAAGGCTTATCGCCAGTCCGAGCTCGAACTCCACGGCACCCTCGAACCGATGCGGCACCCCGTTTACTTTAACGACTTCCTCGATTGCCTATGGCAAAAGAAATGGGTCGTCTTCGCCAAGCCGCCCTTCGGCGGACCTAAACAGGTCCTCAAATATCTCGGCCGCTACACTCACCGTGTCGCCATCGCCAACGAACGGCTACTGCGTACCGAGGGCGAATTCGTCCTCTTTCGCTACAAGGACTACAACCGCGGCGGACGCTGGCGCACGGAACGTATCCATGCCACCGAGTTCATCCGACGATTCCTGCTTCACATCCTGCCCTATCGATTCGTACGCATCCGCTACTGGGGACTTCTCGCCAATCGCTACCGCAAGGAAAATCTCGAACGATGCCGCGCCCAGCTCGGCATCCCGGCGCCCGAGCCGCCCCCGCCGGGGGAGAGCGCCGTCGATCGCTGCCTCAGGCTCACCGGCAAAGACCTCAGCCTCTGCACCGTCTGCGGCGAAGGCCGCCTGCTCTTGCGCTATACCATCCCCCGACCCTGCTTCTCGGAGCTCGTCAGCCGGCCTCGGCGGCGACGCCTCCCGCCACCTCCGAGATCCCCAGTCATCTCCCGGGGACCGCCTCAACTCCTATGTGCCACCTGAATCCCCACTCCCCGGACCTCTGCCGTCGACCGGATCACGGTCGACACGGCCTTCGGCTACCCTCCGGACCCCGAACAGGGTATAATCGACCTCCCATGAGCCCCACCGCATACCACCCTGATCGCACCCTCGGGCTCCTGACCGGCCGGCCCCGGTGCGCACAGGCGTCCGCGG
>JAAEPZ010001005.1 GCA_024231955.1 bacterium
ATGGTGATACACCTCCAATTACTGCTCCAAGCGGTGAGAGCTTGAAGACTGGAAGGGCCAAGGACCCTGATCTGGCTCGTGTGCGACCCTTGTTCCGAGTTGGTGAATGTGTCTTGGTGAAGGCGGGCCCAGTACTGAAGGGATCCTCACCATATCGAGGGCCGTACATCATCACCAAAGTGCTCGGCCGGTATACGTTCCGTCTCAGCGATGGACAGAGATGGAGTGCCCGCGCGATGAAACGATGGCACAACCCCGATGAGGACAACAAGGAGACTGCGGAAACGTGTGCTGAAGGCACTAGCGATCCAGGTCCGGACGAGGAACGAAGACCGCGAAGGACGAGTCGTTCGAATGCCGGCCTCCCTCCCAAACGTTGGTCGTACCCGAAACCGATCAAGAGGAAGCTCATTTAAGAGGGGGGAGATTGTGGTGTTCGAGTACTAATAGTGTACATAGGAATTACCCATGATTCACTGCCTGTGTATGCATTATTGAACTTCGCGCCTAGTAGGGCGACACATGCAAATTTCTGTATGTTTTCTGTCCTACTGTTTCCACTCATTTGGATCGTTCTCGTTTTCATTTCACTGCTTGCTTTGTCGTGCTTTGGACCGGTCGTTGGGACGTTGCTCTGTCAGTAAACGGCTTTGGGTTTACGTGACAACAACATTACATTGGCGACGCGCGACTTTTCGTCTATCATCACGCGGTTTCGGCCCCGCATTTCGTCTACATTCCTACGCTTTCTGCTATGCCGGCGACCGAACCATCGACCACGTCAACGGCCACTGCATCAACGGCCACTGCTTCAACGTCTCAAGCGGGCCATGGTGGCCTCGGCTTTCGCCCTCCACAGCCGAATGCCTATCTGCAACACCCAGGGACAGCGCCGATCCCGTTTCGGACTTGGTTAACCAGCTTCAAAGGCTACGTCCGCCTGCTGGAGTTCGATCGGCTGCCGTTCGAGGAGGGAATCAAGAAAACGATTCTTTTCCAACTACTGGGTGCAGAGGGCATGCGCCAGTTCGGCAATGAGCCGGCGGCGGCCCGGCTGGAGGACAACGTGTTTATGTTCGATGCATTCGCCGATGCAGTGGAGGCTTTCTTTCACAAACCGGTGAAGCCTGCGCGCGGCCGTTTGGACCTGCACAATCGCCGCCAAGGGGCGCAGGAGACAGCCACCGAGTTTGTCGC
>JAAEPZ010001006.1 GCA_024231955.1 bacterium
CGATCGGCCCAAGCTCCTCACCAACCGGGTAATCCTCGCCTACGGGCCGCACATCATCCCGGATGGGACCTGCTTTGCCGGCGGGTCACAGGCCGGCCCAGGCCGGTTCCGAACCGTCCACGGCCCTCACAACGCCCCGGCTGCTCAGCGTCAACTACATTTGTGCATTGACGACAACTACACTTGTGCATGGTTCACTCTTGCCGGTTGGCGATCGCCAGCGGGCACTCCACTGGCCTCTTTTCGTTCTTTCGTGGCCTATTCTACCGCTCTGTTACCGCCATTGCAAGCGAATTATCGGATTCGCTCGGGTCTGGTGTCCTTCGTCTGATGAGTACCGGGGCGGGCGGGCGGGCTGACTCAGCCACCTGCCGATCGCCGCCGGCTCGGGTCGTGAGTTGGATAGGTGGCGTTTCCTTCTTGGACACGGTGCTCGCCGAGATAGTGCCACCCGGGATCCGAGCTTCGCAGCCGCCGATCCTCCTCGGCTTGGCGAGCCGCTGCTGGCGGCTCTCGAACTCACCCCGCAGATCGTGCAGAGCTCAGCGATGCGGGCCTGGATCCGACGCAGCTCGCCCACGACTCCCCGGATGGCCTCCTGGATCGCGTCGACGGCCGGGCGTGGCGTTGGGTTCTGGGTGGGGATCATCATCGCGCCACCTAGGCAAGGGGTGCTTGAATTCGCTCTGGTTTCATCGTCTTCTCCTTATCTCCCCGGTTCGGGGTGTTGCGAATCCGAGGTCTTTTTGCGGTCGGTCTTCGTTACCAAGATCTCGAGCCTGAAGCGTCAGCTGGCCGTAGCGCGCTTCGACTTTCATCCGCACGCTTTCCCGAAACCCGAAAGCCCTGAGCCATTTCCCGCTAAGCCGCACCATGGGAACGTGACCGCTGCCTTGCCACAGCTTGTGGACCGTCATGCCTTGCAGTCGTGGTAGCGGCAGCCGTGGCGGCGGCGGGGAGGTGACCCCCAGGGCCTCGAGCTGTTCGCGCTCGGGCAAGCCCGTCAGGCCGCAGTGCCAGATCTTTCTCCTCCGGTAGAGCATCAAGCTGTCCCGGAAGGGTGCGAGAACTTCCTCGCCGAGCTCCAGACCTCGGAAAAGACCCTGCAGCCAGCAACTCGGGACGGTCTCTGCCCAGCCGTATCGGTAGATCCGATGCACCTCCAGGCCCACTTTCTCCGCCAGTCTTCGGAACCGTTCGTTGTGATAGCTGAAGGCGTTACAATCCCGCTGCCAGGCGAAGCCGTTGGCGGCGTGA
>JAAEPZ010001007.1 GCA_024231955.1 bacterium
GCCTTCGGAAAAGGGCTTGCGTTTGGCGAGTTGGTCTGCTTCCAGCGCGATCACGTCGACGTCATGACGAGCACGAGAGCGACGGTCGGCGGGCGACCGGTTGCGCCCGATTCGAAGCCGGGGCGGCTTGACAGAAGGGGGCTCTATCAGGGGAACTTGTCCCGGTGAGCCCCTCTGGAAGCACTCACGTCGAGTGGACGCTTCGAGCTCCGTGCACAGGCGAAGCCGAGTGCGCTGGCTGCGTCGCCAAGTTCATGACCCGGCATCGGGAAGCCACCGACCGAGAATGGTTGAGCCCCGCCTCCTGTGCCGAAGGACGCGCCGTCGGAAGGTCTGCGGGCTGGCGGCATAGCTCCGGGACCGGTGGGCGGGTTGCTGCCGGGCAAGACGCTTGCTTTCCGACACTCGAGCGCACGAAGGGGCCATGGCTGGAGCGTCACGGCCGCGGAGCTATGCCGCCGCTTGGCGGCATAGTAACCAGGAAGCGGAACAGGAGCGTCCGATCCAAAGCCCTTGTTTTGAGGTTTAACGGGAATCGGGGCCAGCAAAGGGGATATCAACCATAGTTGCTTACAGGAGAAGGGTTGAATACGGGAACGAAGGAGTCGGTTACTTTGGGGTTGATTTGCAGGCCTCAAATATCTGTCTCATACATGCACACTGATAACAGGGTTATCGAAAGGAACGAAAGATGCAAGATCTTCGAAAGCTCGGATGTAGATGGTTCGTGTTGATCTCGTGCTTGATCATCGTCGCCAGTCTTGGTGTCGGTTCTGCATCGGCCAATCCGAACCAAAACCAGCGCTCACCGGACTCGGTCTTCGGCCAGCTGTTCACGGGATCTCCTTGTGACAACTACGGCTCAGTAGGTTGTACACAGACGGGGGCCAAGTGCAACCTCAATTGGCACTCGTACTTCACCTACACCACCGACAGCATTACCATGACGGCAGGCAATGACTGCCGAACGGTCAACACGTACGCCAGCTGCCAAATGACGCTCGGCGAAGGCGGCGTTACCCAGATCAGTTTCGACTTCGACGTATCTGACGCCTGTCACGGAGCCGAAGGGACGGCGTGGCTTGCCTTCTGGATCTACCGCATACCGTGGAACAATTGGGTCGAGGTGGATTTTATTGAAAGCAAATACGGTCCGAGCACGGGACTGAACACGAACTTCGCTGGTAAGGGCGATCAGGTGATCATCTTTGACGGTAGCCAAGGCCAGTCCTGGAAAGGCTCGATCACGGCCAAATTCTCAGGCACGGGCAACGCGGTCGATGTGCAGGTCAGCAATTCGGTCAACAGCAACGTCGGAAGTATTACCCTAACTGCGAATACCGAATACTTTTTCGTAATGGACACCGCCCCGGGTTCCACAGCCTCCGACTGCACGATCTCGGTCTCAAATGTCCAGGCAGTAGGGAGCGTGGCGTCCCGCTCCAATCCTGACAACTGTGTCGGGCTGAAGATCACGCCCACCTTCGAGGCTGAATCCGCGCCGTAGCCCTTCTGATGTCC
>JAAEPZ010001008.1 GCA_024231955.1 bacterium
CGTAGACTGAGGGAGGCAGGAATCAGGACATCCGCTCTGTTATGTCCGGTCATCCCCCAAATAACCGATGTGATGCCCTTGATCGACGCGTTGGCCCCGCATACCGACAGGATCTGGATCTATCGCCTCAGCATCGAAGGGCCCCATCAACGAAGCTGTCGCAATGTGCAGGATATTCTGAGCCTCCACTTCCCAGATCTGAAGAAGGAGATTGAGACATTGGCGTTTAACCCTGGTCATCACTATTGGTCAGGACTCAGGCAAGAGCTGCGGGCGTTGCAAGAGAAAAGCCACTTGAACCTCAACATTCATCTGTAGCAGGCTGGCCTCGGGATTTTTGTTCGCATCCCATGCGCCGCTGTTTTAGGGAATGAATTGCTATTCTTCAACCTTGAATTGTCGGTTCAAGGTATGGAGTGAAGCGAAATCAGTCGGATCGAGCTGCCTTATGCCGCCCCTCCGGGGCTACCAGGGATTTCGGTGGGTGGCCTTGTTCCTGGGGTTCGGCAGCCTCACCCCAGGCTATCTCATGCCGCCCTCCGGGCTACGGTCACGCTGGTGGAACGGCTCCAGCCTTCGTTGTGGGTGCCCGGCCCCTGGTCTCCCACCGTCTCC
>JAAEPZ010001009.1 GCA_024231955.1 bacterium
AGTGACACGAGTACCCACGACCGACCAGCAACCTTCTTCTGCATCCGCCCTGACCACTGAGATCCATTCCCTGGGCTCGCAGACTGGGAGTCGCCGAAGAGCCAGAGCGATTTGGGGTCGACGTCGCTCTCGGTATTGGCTTCCATCCTCAGCTGGCCAAGAACTGCTCATCATGCAACTGCTGACCGACTCCTTGACTGGTTCCCGCCGCGCTACTCGCTCTGAATCCGCTTCCGAATCCGCTTCCGAATCCGGATCCACTTCCGAATCCGCCCGTTCTTGCCGGAGTCATTCCCCTTCCGTATCCTCGGTTGCCCCAGCCCATCGCCGTAGCCGTAGATCCCGTCGAAACCGCTCCAACACTGTCATAGCGCTGCGCCCCCGGTTGCTGCCGCATGTCCACTGACCGAGATCGCATCTGCATCGATTGTGCATGGTAGTGGCTCGTCATGTCCATCCTCTGACCCCTCGGGGTGCTATCGACTCGCTGTTGATTCTGTTGGCTGCGCTCTCGGTTTTGCTCGTTCTTCACTTCTTTTGACCAGGGGTCAGGGGCCCTGGCGTCGCC
>JAAEPZ010001010.1 GCA_024231955.1 bacterium
CCGCCGTGATCGGGACACCCCGACGGCATTCGGCACGGTGACCACATCCACAGTTTGAGCGGTGACCCGCTCTGGCGGGCAGAGCTTTGTCTACGTGCGCGCCATTTCTCCGTTTTTTGGCCCTCTGCGGTCCCATGAGCTACACGACCGATTCTGCGCTGTTCCACGACGTCCTGACGCGTAGCGAGCTCCTGAGGCCCGGTCCAGGCGTCCTGGACGAGCCGAGATCCTGGCCGACGACCCATAAACCACTGAAAACAAAGGAGTTACGAAGAGGGTGGCACCTCTCAAGGATGCAGCCATTTACAATTTTCTAACCTGCTGAAAGTGCGAGACTTGTATAATTAATCAATTGATACCACCCGGAAGCGCCTCCTCATAATTGATTTCCACTTTTTCTAAGTATTTGAAATTATGGGACTTGCAAAACGCTGGGAGAGCTTCTTGATGTCTTTCACCGCCGTCCGAGTGAGCCGAATCGTATACGGTTTCACTCTTCGTCACCAAAAACTTCGGCCATCGAAAACGTATCGCCCGTTTCCATCTCCCGCACGGATCGCTGAATGCTCTCCCGAA
>JAAEPZ010001011.1 GCA_024231955.1 bacterium
CTCCCACATATCTTTGCTCGGTGCCCTTCTTCTCTGGCCATCCGGCAGAGGACCCAAGTAAGGATGGTAGCCCCACTGGGTTAAGGTCCTCTGCAGAAAAGGTGGCGGCAACCCCATGCCAAAATCTCGGGCATAGAGCGCGTCCAGTTCATCAGAATCATAATCGCAGGTAGTGCGCGTTAGAGGCAATCCTTCCCAGTAGTGAATCAGCCTGCCCTCTACCCTCATTTCTGGCGGGATCGTTCCACCGTACTGAGGATGAGGCGGTCGTCGATCCCATCGGTTCTGATCTCGAACCGCATAATCATCCTGAATCTCATTGAGGCGTCGGATGTTAGCGGGAGAATCCCAAAGCAGGCCATCTTCGAAACCAAAGACTCGGCGAATCGTGTCTTCGATATTGGCGGGCTGAATTAGGTCATCTCGCACTCGGTCGGCTAGCTCTTGCATGTGCACGGCATAGCATTGATAAATGGCACATCGGTTCAGTCGGGCCGCAGCCACAACGTACTTGGCTGTTCGACCATTTTCCTGAGCCACCCGCTCGA
>JAAEPZ010001012.1 GCA_024231955.1 bacterium
GACAACATGATGAAGACGTGCCTACTTATCAGAGCGCTGCTAGCAGTGTCATGCA
Organism: bacterium; assembly: GCA_024231955.1. Taxonomy (GTDB): domain Bacteria; phylum Krumholzibacteriota; class Krumholzibacteriia; order JACNKJ01; family JACNKJ01; genus JAAEPZ01. Next base: position 56 of record JAAEPZ010001012.1, read on the forward strand.
CGGCCCAGTCCGAAGGGGTGCGCAGACTATTTTCGGAGGTCGAGGGCGAATGCCCCAACGCGACGCGTCGCCGCAGCTGTCGGGGGACATGCCGCCACCAAGACAGTTGCCGTCTCATCTCCGAGCACGAACGACGAGTTGACCGCCCAGATCGAGCGGGTCAGCAGGACACTTGGCTCAAGCAATGTCCTTTGACAAGGTTTCACCCGGCCCACGGATGTCGCCTCCGGTCTTGAAGCAGAGCCCGCCTGCCGTACATGGTTGGGCCACTCAAGGACCGAGAGCACCGGCTCCGCTGGTGTCGGATGCTGAATCAATGGCTGGATCAGCTGGAAGTGACAGCCGCAAAGCGAAATGGCCGCAACCACCTTTCAGAGGTTGGAAGGCGAAGGCCTTTGGTCCTCCGCGACACCGCTCCGATAGTGAGTCAAGCAGTCAGCAGGAGAGTGGTTCGACCGCCAGACGAAATCCGCGCCATCGAAGTCATCGAGCGCGTAGTCTAAAACGAGGTGGTTTGTTTGGACCACCAACGATGGGATTTGCGCCACCAGGCATTCCCACCTTTGTATACCCGCAACCGACACGTAGTCCGGGGTCTAAGTCGAAGACTGATGTTCCGATTCCAGTCTCTCCTAGTCAACCGCCCACTGGAGGCACTGCTAAACGGCAGGCCCTGGCGCAGGGACGATCACCATCGGTTCGTGTGGAGGATCGCCGCTGAAC
>JAAEPZ010001013.1 GCA_024231955.1 bacterium
CGCGAGCGAGGACAGGCAGTTTCCCACTTCACGACGTCCCCTCACTACCGCCCCCGAATTTGCGGCAGTGCCGGCTCTTCCACCTCCCAATATCGGTTCTCCCGGTGAATCTGTGGGTAAGAAGTAGCGTGTTTGCTAGAGGAAGTGAGCCCTCGGGAATCGGAACAACAAAGCCTGTTTGAAGGCGGGTGAAGGGAAGTCGTTCGGCATGTTGCCGGCTTCTCACGACCTTTCATCCGTCGGGGCCAGGGCGGGGTGAGCCCCGACGGATGAAAGGACGACGAAGCCTGACTACTGGCGAAAGTACTGTGAAAGGTAAGAAAGGTGCATCCTGCGTGATTTTTGGTTATGGATAGTGTTGCACAACAATGTCCTCACCGGAATCAACACAGGATGCAACTGAAGACTATCCTCAATCGCGTGACGAATTACAAGTCGTTTGTCGTCGGAAAAGTGAAATGGGCCGAGGATTCCGAAGCCCCCTGCCTGGAGGTTGAGATGAGACCGCGTGCGAACGGGCATCCGATCTGTTCGGGCTGCGGAGAAAAGGCTCCGGGCTACGACCAATCGCGGACTCCCCGCCGTTTCGAGTTCGTGCCCATGTGGATGATCTCCGTCATTTTTGTCTATTGCATGCGGCGTGTGAATTGCCCGACGTGCGGCGTCAAAGTCGAGCGGGTTCCCTGGGCGGAAGGCAAGAGTCCGCTGACGACGGAGTACAAATGGTTTCTCGCTCGCTGGGCGCGGCGGATGTCGTGGAAAGAAGTGTCCGAGGCGTTCCGCGTGAGTTGGGATAGTGTCTATATGGTCGTGAAACAGGCCGTTTCGTGGGGATTGGAGCATCGCGACCTGGAAGGCATCGAGGCGATTGGCGTCGATGAAGTTCAGTGGCACAAGGGCCATCAGTACCAAACTGTGGTTTATCAACTGGACGAAGGCCGAAAGCGATTGCTATGGATCGGACCAGACCGCAGAGCCAAGACATTGCTTCGGTTCTTCCGTTTCCTGGGGAAAGAGCGTACCACCGGACTCCAGTTCATTTGCAGCGACATGTGGCGGGCGTATCTCAAAGTGATCGCCAAAAAGGCCCCCCAGGCCGTTCATGTGCTGGATCGTTTTCACATCATGCAGAAAATGAGCAAAGCCCTGGACAAGGTGCGTGCTGCCGAGGTCAAGCAACTGAAAGCAGACGGCTACGAGCCGGTTCTCAAAGGCGCTCGCTGGCTATTGCTCAAGCGTCCTGAGAACCAGACCGAGCGGCAGGCGACCAAACTCCAGGAGATTCTTCAGTACAACTTGAAATCGATACGAAGCCACTTGATGAAAGAGGACTTTCAACAGTTCTGGGAGTACACCAGTCCGACCTGGGCCGGCAAGTTCCTGGATCAGTGGTGCACCCGGGCCATGCGAAGCAAGATCGACCCGATGAAGAAAATCGCCGGCATGCTTCGCGACAAACGGGAGTTGATCCTCAACTGGTTCGTGGCCGAAGGCCAACTCTCCAGCGGCATCGTCGAGGGCTTCAACAACAAACTCAAACTGATCACCAGAAAATCGTACGGCTTCCGTACCCAAGAAGCCTACGAAACCGCCCTATACCACACGCTCGGTGCCTTACCCGAGCCAAAATCTACCCATGAATTCTGCTGAGGAAGCTCTTAATCTTACTCCCGTTTTCGAGTCGTTCACGACGATTGTAGCGCAGCCATAGCGAGGCTGCAATGACGGCTGTGGCGAGGGAAAGCGATCAGTGTGTGGCAGGCAAGAGAGAGGGAGGAGGGAGGCCTTGCCAATGGGCGAAGAGCGATTCTTGCAGGAACTGCATCAAGTC
>JAAEPZ010001014.1 GCA_024231955.1 bacterium
GTCCTACTCAGTAATAATCTAGAACGCAGTTGGTCACTCGACAATACAAATCTCAACCCTAGTTGTGCCACACTCGTCCACTCTTTACAAGATCTGGGTCCCCGCGTGCGCGGGGATGACTAAAAGGGGGGGATGACTCAAGGGGGAGCGGATTACTCAAAGAGAGGCGATCAGGTAGCGCAGGGGTCCTGCCCTACAACTCCTGCTGAGGGAGACGGAACCAGCGATCAAGGGCAGCCACATCCTCCAGAAGTACCGACTCACGATCGTACTCCGCGTAACCGTTCAAGCGAAGATCAAGGTTGAGGGGAGAGCCGTCGGCAGCGAAGTCGGCGAGCGCGGCCCGGTCGAAAACAAACCAGTGCAGGCTTAGAGCCACCCACTTGTTGTGGACTTCAACCGAGTCAAAGTCATGACGTGACTGCGATTCGATTCCATTGATCGTAAGTACAACTTTTTCAGGGCTTATCACATAATCTTCTTCGTTGAAACCGGGATGCTCGTAAGTGCCGACCTGCAATTGATAGGAGTATGTTGAGTCTGTCACCTCCTTGCACGTGCCGAGTACTTCGATAGAAAACGGCTGGCCTTCGGGCCGGATGTGGACGAAATCCGCCGTGTCGCTTTCCGCGTTGTCGACGAAATACAGGCTCTGGTGTACGGCTTGCTTCGGTCCGCCACAGGCTTGTAGAGTGATTGCCAATGTCAGGAGAGGAATAAGACCGAGCCGTGTTTTCATGGTGATATGCAATCTTGAGTTTTATGTGTTTGCTGTAATGATTATACAACATTTCACTCGTGTGGCCCATCATTCCTATGGTGGGATGTGCAGTTGCTGCGAATGATGCCGCGCTTGATGGGGCAGACGGGGGCGCAGGCACAGCCTGGCTTCTGCCGCCCACGAACCGAGAGATGGATACTTTACAGCACTTCCTTCGTGAGGCCCGCCAACAAGGGCAAGTTGCATCTTCGTAACCCACCCAGAGTGAAACGGCGGGTGGGGAGTCAGCTCAGATCCAACCTGACGCCTTCGGCTCCAGGTGGGGTACGGAGGATTTTCTCCCGGCACCGCAGGACCCACATCAAGCTGTGGGCTGCCGTTCGCGATTCCGGCAGGATAGCAGGGATCCTGCCCTACAAACCGGTTGACACGATCTCACAGAATCCGTAGCCTGCGACGTACGGCGGCGAGAACGCCGCCGACAATCCGGACATAGACACAACAATACCACCAACCGGAGGCCTCCATGAGGAAGACGCTCATATCAATTGTCATGGCATTGCTAGGCTCGACTGCTCTTGTCTTTGGCAATGATACGGTTGACACCACTGTTCAACAGCTTCCCGACTCCATCGTTGTCACGGCTTCGCGGGCGCCTTCGACTTTTTCAGATGTGACCCGTTCGGTAACCGTTATCCACGCTAACGAACTGAAGCGAACGCCCTCACTGTCCATCGCCGATCTCCTGACTCACGTGCCGGGGGTGGATGTCCGGCGGCGGAGCGTCCACGGCGTGCAAGCTGATATCGGGATCAGAGGGGCGACATCGTCGCAGACGTTGGTTTTGCTCAACGGAGTCAAACTCGCCGATCCCCAAACCAGCCATCACGATTTTGATTTGCCCGTTACTCCGTCAGATATTCAAAGGATTGAGGTCCTTCGCGGCGGAGGTTCGCGTCTCTACGGGCCGGACGCGTTTGGCGGGGTGATTAACGTCATTACTTCGCAGGCGGTCGGTCGGGATCTTCGGCTGAGCCTGGTTCAGGGTCAGCACCGTCTGTCAGAGCAGACGGTCTCAGCAGTTTTTCCAGCCGGACCAGTTTCACACAGGCTGAGCCTGGCCCGGAGGACTTCCGAAGGACATCGGAACAACACCGAGTTTGATATCAAGAACCTTTCGTACACGGCCGCCGCCCGCACCGGCGAGAGTTCGTTTGATTTTTCAGCGCAATACGTTGACAAGGAATTCGGGGCGCACCGATTTTACTCCGATGCTTTCCCGGACGAGTGGGAGGCGACCTCCACGCTAATGCTATCGGGAGGTGGACAGTTCA
>JAAEPZ010001015.1 GCA_024231955.1 bacterium
ACGCGCAGGACCTTCGTGGTCGCCGGGCTGCCCCAGCAGCGGACGTTGATCAGCTCACAGGCCCGCCCCGCGGGCGAGCGCCCGAGCTCGTCGGCGAACTCCCAGAGCTCGTGGACCATGCGGGCGGCGCCGTGGACGATCTCCTCGCTCGTGCCGGCACTCCTTGCCCGGCGCAGCTGCGCCATCTCGGCCGCTTCCAGCAACACGACCCGGGGGCTCCGGAAGGGCTCGACGTCGGCGTCGGGTACCGGCTCATGACCGGGGCGAAGGTCGAGCAGGGTGGAGACGGCGGCGGCGCGTAGGTCCGCCAACGTGGTGTCCGGATTCCTGGACAGGAAGGCCCCGAGGACCGAGAGGATCTCGGTGACGAGGGTCAGGGCGGTGGCGATTGCGGCTGGCCCGTGCGCAGTAAGGGGTTCGAGAGCTCTGAGGCCGTAGATGAGCTTGATCTCGCGGCCGACGGCCCGAAGAGCCCGCAGGCCGTGGAGCTGGTTCGGGACCATGTCCGGCGGGTTGAGCTCTGAGAGTGGCTTGAAGACGAGGTTGTTCACTTTTGGTGTTAATCCGTAAAATTGTGTTGTCCTTCTCAAGCCGGTAGGTGTCAAACCGAATCCGGAAGAAATAGGCCCGGTAGCTCACACCCTTTCAAGCCGCGTTCTGCGACCAAGCGACCTCAGCGGTGCCGAGGCGAGTGGTGAATCTACGAACTATGAATAGCAATCGCCAGTATTATCTTAGCTCCACAATTTGCTTCCTTCCAAGCTGAAATCCCTTTGCAGTTACCAGCCGTGGTTAAGGAAAATCAGGAGCCATTTCCTACCAAGCGGCAGGAAAATCGGAATCGAACTTCCTACCAAGCGGTAGAATTGGCGGCTGGAAGCCGCTGGTCTGGCAATGAAGCTGGTTTGCATGCGGCTCTCTGGAGGTCCCGCTATGATTCTCCGAGTCATCCTCGTTGTTCTTGTCTCTCTGACCACCATTCTGGCTATCACCGGTTACATGCCGAGGGTTCCCGGCACCGAGCCGGCAGCGGTCCTGGAAATCGGTCCGTTCATCGGTCCGGGCTTGGCCTGAACATGCTCTGGGGTGGGGGCGCCACGGGCGTTCACCCACCCCACTAATTCTCCCAGGTCACTACATTTGTCCGTAATGCGCCACTTGGCACGCTACTTGCATGCGCATTCCCGGGTTGACAGCTACCTCTATGCCGTGTACCCTCAGCATCCAGACGTTGAAGGGGGCACGAAGATGGAAGAATCCAAGGACTGGAGGCGGCGAAGAGTTCGATTCCTACTTACCAAGGCGGAGAGAAATCTCGATAGGGTTACGAAGGATAAGGAGTTCTGGCGGCCCCGCTTCTGCCGTGCTTTCTTCGACTGGTGCGATGAGAACGCCTTCGATGCCCCTAACCTTGCGGTCAAGCGTGCATCGATGGCGGTTGAGATCGCGGAGAAGACCAATGATCGGCACCTAGTCTGCCGGGCCATGGGGTTGCTTGTCTCTGGCCATCGAATGGTATCTGAGTTTGAAGAAGCCAGAATAGTTCTGAATAATGCCCTAGCGCTAGCTGAAGGATGCTCGTGTTGCCTTTGCGACCTTTATCGAAGAAAAGGGTTGCTGCACCTGTATCAGGCAGACAACGAAGAGGCCCATAAATTTTTCAATTTAGCCATAGCCGAATACAAGAATATTGAGGATACTGATGGGGTAGGCCGAACTCTCGTATCGCGCGGGATTTCGCACTTCTATTTAGTAGGCGTTGACGAGGCCCTCGCCGACGAGGACAGGGCGCTTCAATTGCTGTCAAGCGAAACTCCACAGATTTTCCATCTCGCAGCCCTGAATAACATCGCCGGCTTCCTTGCCCTCGGTGACGAGCGCCACTTTTCCCGAGTATCTCAACACTTGGCCAACTTCAGAGAGAAACTAAAAGGGGTCGACGGCTTCTCTTCGGTGCGCGTCAGACTTCGATGGATTGACGGCTTAGTCCTTGCGAGAATAGGGGAGTATCGGCGAGCAATCCAGATGCTGGAAAATGCCCAAGGAGCCCTGCTAAGACTTCGCCAAGACCCAGAAGTCGTCGCGATAAGCGCAGACCTATCAAGGTTGTATTATGAAAAAGAGAACTATAGGGCAATCAACAGGGTTGCCAGTAAATGCTTACGGACCATTGATGTGCAGGGCAAGGTTCGCTCTTTACTTGAAAGGCTAGCTAGCTTTGCCGCCAGGGAGACGAAGCGTACCTTAGATGTGATCACTTCGTTGCGGGCCGCAGTGGACGTTCCGGTGCCCTGCTTGATTGAAGCGGCAAAGGCTCCGAAGTTCACGAATCCCGAGCCCTTGGCATGTTGAGATGGGCATAGCGATGGTTCAACGGCAGGGTATGATAAAGCTTGGCCACCGCTTTGCATTGTAGCTGACGGATGTGCCAATCTTTGAGGATATATCCATGAGTCCTGCGATATTCCCAGGTGGCTAATATTAAACTTAGCGAGCACCGCTCGCGAATGCCCTAGGGGTGGAAAGGACAAGGCTTGGGCAATTTCATCAGGGCCGCTGATTGTGTAAGATGGTGAAATTCCGCCCACAGTTAACTTTGAAGTACCCGATGCCTTGTGAGCGGTCCTTAAAAATCCGACCATGCGGTCGGTAGATTTGTAGTGCCGTTCCCTCCGCGCGCAGCAATACAGCTGAACAGCAGCGAGGGAGCACAGGAGGTCATCATGTTCGGCACCGCGTACCTACTTGCCTTGCTCCTGGTTCCCTGCAACGGGGTCTGCCCCGTTCACGAGGCTCACAACGCCCACATCCACAAAGTGCTCCACCCCGCCCACGGGGAACACATCGGCCCCAACCGGCTTCGGCTTGCCCACGGGGCTCACATCATCCCCAACGGGCTTCGGCTCGCCTACGGGGCTCACATCATCCCCAACGGGCTTCCGCTCGCCCACGGGGCACACATCGGCCCCAACGAGGTTGGGTATGCCGATCGGCCCAAGCTCCTCACCAACCGGGTAATCCTCGCCTACGGGCCGCACATCATCCCGGATGGGACCTGCTTTGCCGGCGGGTCACAGGCCGG
>JAAEPZ010001016.1 GCA_024231955.1 bacterium
CATGGCCCTGGTCGGGCCGGCTTTCCTGGTCGATGGCGGTGCGATCAGTTGGACGCTCGAGGACGATACCTACACCGTACGTTCAGCTGCGTCGTTGGCGGCGGGTGAGCATACGTTGCGGGTTGATGCGGGAGCGCCTTTTGATCTTGCGGGCAAAGGGTTGGAGGAAGCGTTTGAGGCACAGGTCAACGTCGAGGATGGAACGGATAGCACGGAGATCTACTACCGGCCGGATCCGCGCAGTGTGGCTCTCGGCAGCCTGGTGAATCGTTTCACTTTCCATGGCCGGCCCTTTGATCCGGAAACCGGGCTCTACTACTTCCGCAACCGGTACTTCGATCCGGAGCTGGGGCGGTTTATTACGGCGGATCCGCTGGGGTACGTCGATGGGCCGGCGATGTATCAGTTTGCGCGCTATGCACCATTTGTCTACACTGACTCCTTGGGCCTCCAGACGAACCCAGCGGCACTTAGGGTACCACCGGGACCTGCCGAACAGACCTACTATGACTATGTAGCCCGCTACGGCGATCCACGTAACCCCCCCGCTGTCAGAGTAGTCAATTTTCTGTATGCAACGTTGACGGCACCGGCTGCCCTAGTGGAGATGACCGGACGGGGGATAGCAAATATCCCCTATGGCATCACCAAGAATACCGTTGAAGCCTCAAAAGACTATGCGCAGGCCGAGTTCGTTAGGTATCCCGAGGAGAGATTGAAGCTGAGAAGCCGCGCTACCGGCAGGTTGTGTTTTGCGTTCTGCGAGGGTGGAGCAATTGTCATTCCCGCTTCTTCTTACGCGAGATCTCCGGTTGTTAATTTTGGGAAAAGGCTGTGGAATCGACTGCTGGGCCGGCGACCACCAGCGCCTCTTGAGCCGTCGGATTCTCTACGTGTAAGGAATCCAGAGGCCCCGAAGGGACCGGCGGCTTTGCCAGTTGCTTCTGAGGCACAGCTCGGTGGAGGTAGGATCTTCAGCCATTTCACAGATGCGAAGGGCGTTAAGGGGATAACAGGGATCGGCGGTGAGAGCCTTGAGGTTGGCCAGCAAGTGGTAGTCCGACAACTGCGCTTTGGATCTGGCAGGAATCCCTTCATGGCAGGCGAGCCAGGTGCCATCTTCGTGACGGAGCTTGGCCCTGCTACGACCTCTGGTAAGCTCAACGCGATTGGCGTATTCAGCAACAAGCAACAGTTTGTAATTCAGTTTTCGGAAGAAGCGGCTTTCTCTCAGGGAATACGCATAACAGGAGAGCGACAATCAAGAAGTATCTTTTCTATCCCTGGAGATACGACTCTGGAAGGTGTCTTCGACTTTGTCGTGACGAGGATTCGCTGATGCGAAACGCACATGTAGACCTAATAAGACGAAATCTATGTTCGAACCGCCCTGAGGATCAGAACGAAGCGTTAGAGGCCGCAAGGACCCTTTTTCAGCAGATTTCTGAAGACGCGGTAGCTGCACTTGAGCGTGGCCCTAATCGATTCTTGATAGCGGAAAGACTCAATTGGCTTGGCTCATCATGTCGAGAGCCGCTGGAAAAGATTCTTGCGAAAGGAGGCGATGAAGAGCCGAGGATCTTGGCAGCCCTTGTGTTGCTTCAGCTTGGTTCTAATGCGGGCGTCATGGTTTTACTGGAAGCTATCCGCTCAGGCTCAGAATATGCTGGCCTAGCAGCTGCTTGGTTGGCGAAGGAAAGAGTGGCCGAGGCCACCCAAGCAATACTGGATCGCCTGGAGGTGTGCTCTTTTGGCGATCCTGACCAGATAGTTTCATTGGTATCGGCGTTGCGCAAACTAGGAGAAAGCCTTCCCCCACATCTGGTTGCGCGGTTCCGGGAGGATGCGGCACCGTGGCAAGTCAGAACCTTGATGGACAGTGAGTCGGGCTGATTTTGCTGTTGTGCTCCGCAAAAACGTCATCCAGACCCTCGTTCGCGCCAACGCGCCCACTCACAGCCTACGGCATGGGCACTCGGGATTCAAACAGATCTGCGGACAAGACGGTTTCCGTGATCCCAGGGGCATCTACTTCGCGTCGATTTCGGTCGGTTGGACCGTCGGGAGAAATCTCGGCCGGGCTGCACTGGAACAGCCGATCTTCTGGCGGATGGGCGCCAGGCGAGTCAGGCGGCGAGATCGAGCTGGTATTCGTGGTGGAGTCCACCGAGCACCGGCCTGCGACTCACCGTCGCACCGTCTGGCAGCTCGTGGCGTTGAGCCTGCAGTGGCAGGTGCGCTCCCGGTGTTGGCGAGCAAGGGGCTGTGCTCCGCAAAAACTACCAGCGGAGCCTTCGTGCGCGACAACACTGCCGATCACAGCCTACGGTATGGACGCTGGGTAGTCAAACAGAGGCGGGAAAGAGACGCTATGACCGGCGATTTGGCTCGGATAGCCGTTGGC
>JAAEPZ010001017.1 GCA_024231955.1 bacterium
CCGTCGCACCTCCGACACGTTAATTCAAACCCATGAACCCGATTGGATTAGCTATCGCCGCCAACCCTCGCTCGCACCCGGCCCCGCCGGGTCATCCCGAGTGCCACGAGCGTCTGGCAGCGGCGATCTCGGCGCTCAGTGATCCGAAATACATGGCGTTAGCAAAACCCCTGGTGATTGAGGAATACGATCTATCTCCGCTCGGCCGGGTTCACTCGGAGTCTTACGTTACTCGCCTCTCGGAATCCGTTCCCCCGGGAGAGATGCACGATGAGGATACCTTCCAGACCGCGTCTTCATTCGGAGCTTCCTGCGGCATGACATGGTCGCTGCTCTCGGCGGTGGCAGGCGCCTTCGGTGATGGCCCTTTGTGTTCGTTTGTCCTCGGCAGGCCTCCCGGGCACCATGCCGGTCGTGAGCGCGCCATGGGCTTCTGTATGGTTAATCATGTGGCGGTAGCCGCTCAGTTTGCGCTTGATAAACGCTATGCCGAACGGGTGGCAATTGTGGACTTCG
>JAAEPZ010001018.1 GCA_024231955.1 bacterium
AGCCCGACGGCTGGATCGAGCTGGAAGACGGTATCGAAGTTCAGCTCGCCGGCACCCCCCGCCCAGGCGACTATTGGCTGATTCCTGCCCGCAGCTTCAACCACGACGTCGAGTGGCCGCAGGGTGAGCTGCCGCCGCACGGCATCGGGCGCCACTACAGCCGCCTGGCCTTGGTGGAGCTCAAGGACGAGGAGTTCTCGCCGCGCGAAGACTGTCGCTTCCTCTTCTCGCCTCTGAACGATCTCCGAGCACTCACGGCTGTGCGATCGGCACTCAATGCGCCGGATGGCACGATCTACGTCGATGAGGCGGGCAACGTCGGCATCGGGACGAGGGAGCCGAGCGGCCGCCTCGAAGTCCGCGGGGACATCGTGGTCAGAGAGGGCGCAGCCGCCGGGAATGTCAACGTGGAGGGCAATCTGGAGGTGGCCCAGACCATCAGTGGAAATGCTGACGCGCACTTTCATCGGAATGTGAGCGTTGTGGGTGATCTGACCGCAGGACAGAGCATCAGCACTAAAAAGGTGGACAGTGACCGCGTAGACGCCGGGACGGTGAACGTCACGGGCGATCTGGAGGTGGCACGGACGATCAGGGGAAACGCGGACGCCCATTTTGCTCAAAACGTGAATGTGGCGGGGGATCTCACGGCAGCACGGAGCATCATCACACCAAAGCTGAGCAGTGATACCGTAGACGCCGAGAAAGTCAGCGTCGCGGGCGAGCTGGAGGTGGCCCAGACGATCAGAGGAAATGCTGACGCGTATTTTCATGGAAATGTGTATATCGAAGGTGACCTAACGGCAACAAGGGGGATCGGCAAGGTGTTCAGTGAGGTCGGCGCCTCGGATCGCGTAGGCATCTCAAGCTACAGCAAGGATACAGACTGGGTAGACATGCGGGACATGGGAATGAAGATATTCACCAAGCACAGTCGCATTTTTGTCCTCCTTTTCCACGCGGGCGGTGTACGGGGACACGG
>JAAEPZ010001019.1 GCA_024231955.1 bacterium
GCAGAGGCGGTCGCAGTAGACATCGCGCATATTCCAACAGCCGTCTATGACCAGGACCGCAGCCCTTCCAGCCGTCGCCTGGTCAGCCTGTTGCGCGCTTCCCACCTCTTTGACCCGGACGATTACGTGAACAGTCAGGCCGAGATGGAACAACTGTTAAAGCAAGGAAGCGTCAAAGTGGGCCTGATCATCCCGCCCGATTTCGGGGCCGACCTGCTAGGCGGGCGGGGGACGACGGTTCAGGTACTACAGGATGGCAGCGAGACCCTGACCGCGATGCTGGCCGAAGCCTACCTGGAAGGAGCATCCTACGTGTACGCGCAGCGGATGGTGGGCGGAGGATCCGCCGGGGTGAAACTGGCGGCAGTGGACCCGCGCTCTCGCGTCTGGTTCAACGAGGACCTGCGCAAAGAGAACTTTCAACTGCCGGCCGAGATGACGGCAGCGGTGGCGATGCTGGCGGTTTTCCTCCCAGCCGTCGCCATCGTCCGCGAGCGGGAGAGTGGCACGCTGGAACAACTTTTCGTGACACCGATGCGCTCTATCGAACTGATTCTCAGCAAGGGGCTGGTGGCC
>JAAEPZ010001020.1 GCA_024231955.1 bacterium
CTACGAGGGAGCGCGCGGAGTGATGTACGCACTCTCGCGGACGAGCCTTGAACGGGGGGTGGAAGCCTTGTTGGCCGCGGAGGCCGTTCCGGAAGAAGCGTCGACTTGGCCCATGGCTGAGGCAGGGGCCGAGCATTGCCCGACTTTCAACCGACGTTCAGCACGACAATCCACTGGCAAACGGCGGGACCCACGCTCCCCGACGGGGTACTCTCCGATCGCCGCCGTTTGCCCCGCGTGTGAATGATTCGGCCGCCGCCGCTGAAGTCGGCGCCGGAGAACGAGAGAAGGGTGGAACGATATCCTGAACGATGAGCCAACCCACCTACAAGCTCCGCTCCCCAGCGGATGCACCGAGCTTCGTCGAGCACGCTCCGCTACCCGACGTCGACCCGAAAGAAGACGCGCCCGAGATCTCCAACGCTGAGGCCGATCCCTACTACTACGGCTGGCGCGAGCGTTGGGAAAAGACCCCCCGACGGCTCGGAGAGCTGTGTCGTCTGCCTCTATCGCCTGGCATGCGTGGATTTGAGGTTGGGGCAGGTCCCGAATTATCCTAGAGGAGGTTTTCCGCCAGCGTTGCCTTATGTTCCGTACGCTCGAGTGCAGCCCTTCGCTCGCGGGCAGCCCCAATGACGGCCTGGGACCTTCAGGGCACCGTTTGCAGACCGTCGCGACGGTATGGCAACCGTCGCGACGGTCGGTCGGATTGGGGATCGCCCGTCGGCGAGCGCAACGCCGCTGATATCAGGGGGAGCGTCGGATCAGCGGTCCGATCCGGAGCTGGCACGGGTCTTGCCCAAGCCATGTCTCGACGAGCCGGTCCGCGGAGCGTGCCCGCGGTCGACGATGACGCCGGGGCTTTTGCTGGTCTCGGAGAATGAACATCGAAACCAGTCAGGAGGTGGAACGATGTCACGGAAATGCGTTTTCTTGGTGGTCGTGGTTGAGCTTGTGGCGTTCGGAGTCAGGGTGTCGGCGGTGACGGAATGGAAACCAACCGGCAGTTTGGATATTCCACGATGTCGTCACACGGCCACGCTTCTTCCAAACGGAAAAGTTCTTGTCGCAGGTGGTTGGGTCAGCGGCAGTACCTACTTGTCGAGTGCAGAGATTTACGACCCGAGCACAGGAACATGGGAGGCAACCGGAAGTTTCGATGGGCCACGATCTTATCACACGGCCACGCTTCTGCCCACGGGTAAGGTTCTTGTCGTAGGCGGAGAGGAAGACGGTTATATGTCGGGTTTTTTGTCGAGCGCAGAGATCTACGACCCAAACAACGGCACGTGGGAGCCGACCGCGAGTCTCGCGTCACCAAGATCCAGGCACACGGCGACGCTTCTTCCTTCGGGAAAAGTCCTTGTCGTTGGGGGTTACAATGACTATTCCCCCCCTGGCACAGAAATTTATGATCCAAGCACCGAGACATGGACGACCACTGGAAGTCTCATTGCGCAACGATACAACCACACGGCCACAGTTCTCCCATCGGGAAAGGTACTTGTGGCAGGAGGGGTGCTCGGTGATCTTCTGCCGACCGCAGAAGTCTACGATCCGACAACCGGAACCTGGGAGGCCGTCGGAAATCTCGACACATTACGAAGAAACCACACTGCGACGCTCTTGTCCTCGGGAAAAGTCCTTGTGGCAGGAGGGAGTCCCGGTTATCCTGCAGCCGCAGAAGTCTACGATCCGACAACCGGAACCTGGGAAATTACTGGAGACCTCAATACGCCACGACTGCGCCACACGGCGACACTCTTGCCGTCGGGGAAAGTACTTATCGTAGGCGGGTCCGATAGTAGTGATTTGTCCAGCGCAGAGCTCTACGACCCGGTAACGGGAACCTGGGAAATCACCGGAAGTCTGGCTGAAGGCCATGATTTTCACACGGCAACGCTTCTGTCGGCAGGTAAGGTTCTCGTCGCAGGCGGAGATGATCGGTCATGTGCAGAGATTTATGACCCAAGCGTTGGAGCCTGGGAGCCAACTGGGAATCTCAATACGCCACGAGACCACCACACGGCCACAGTTCTCCCCTCGGGAAAGGTTCTTGTCGCTGGCGGTGACTCCTTATTGAGTTCGGAGATATACGATCCGAGTACCGGAATCTGGGAGACCACCGGAAGCCTCGCTGCAGAACGATCTCGACACACGGCGACACTTCTCAACTCGGGTAAAGTCCTCGTTGCTGGCGGCCTTGGCCCGCCGACTGCGGAGATATACGATCCGAGTACCGGAACCTGGGGCATCACCGGGAGCCTCACTAAGCCACGTTGGTACCACACGGCGACGCTTCTACCGTCGGGAAAGGTTCTGGTCGTGGGAGGGTATGATAGTGGCTATCTGTCGGATGTAGAGATTTACGATCCGGAGCATGGAACTTGGGAGGCCACGGGATCTCTCAATGTACCACGAAACCGCCACACGTCGACGCTTCTGCCGTCAGGAAAGGTGCTTGTCGCGGGTGGGTGGATGGATGGTTATTTATCAAGCGCAGAGATTTACGATCCGAGCACCGGAACCTGGGAGAACACGAATAGGCTCATTACCCCACGATATCGCCACACGGCGACGCTCTTGCAGTCGGGAAAGGTTCTTATCGCAGGCGGAAAAAACGAGAATGGCTTGTCGAGCTCAGAGGTTTACGATCCGAGTACCGGAACCTGGACGTCGGTCGCAAGCATGCAAAGGCCACGGTTTTCCCATACGGCGACGCTCTTACAATCGGGAAAGGTTCTTATCGCAGTGGACCCCAACGAGGCGAGCGCAGAGGTTTACGATCCGAGCACCGGAACGTGGGAGATTACCGCAAACCCAGGTACGCCACGTTACAAACATACGGCGACACTCCTGCTGTCGGGAGAAGTTCTTATTGCGGGTGGGTATGAGGCTGGCGTTGACTTGGGAGACGTAGAAATTTTGGTTCTCCTCAAGGAGCTGTTGCTGACCAAGTCCGCAAGAAATCTCTTATGAGCGGCTTAAGCATCTGAGAATCCAAAGGCTTAGAGGCAGTAGGGACGCCAGAACGGCAGCGGGTAGAAGTCGCACAAGTCTCTTA
>JAAEPZ010001021.1 GCA_024231955.1 bacterium
AATAAGGTCCCAAGCCCGCCGCGGGCGACATCGGCCGATCCCTACCGCATTGGCTCGGAACTCCGGAGCTCCGGGATTCGGGGTGAATACGTTCCGTTGCGGGGGCCGCTCCGCAGGCGTCGGGAGCTTGCCGTGGCCGGGCATCGGCAGGGGACGGGCGCCCAGCCCTGGACGAGCGATGTCGCCCGCGGCGGGCTTAGATCTTGTGAACCGGCCTACCTGGGGTCTCCGACCCCAGGCTAACATATGTCGCCCGCAGACGGGCTGAGATCTCGCCGCTTGAACGGTCCGAGACTTTGCTGCCGGTGCTCCTTTGCCTCCAGCAGCTCGCTGTGCAAGCACCCGTGCCCGTCTGTCCTAAACCAATTAGCACGGTCGGGCGTCTTCAATACACCCAGTAACGGAGTTCTGAGGCTACTGGCCGCAGTGGTGTATCCTGATCGTAGAGACGGGAGATTATCTTCGGATCGCCGTCCAAAGTGCCCTTAGAAGAGAAAAAGAGAAGCTGGAGTCACCGGGGTAACGGTCAAACAGCCAGGGAGTCCTGGGTGAGATTTGAACCGATGGGATCTGCAGTGATGCTCGGTGAGCCGGCCAACGAGACGGGAGCGATTTTGAGGAGAACGGCAATGAGAAATGAGCAGCTCGGAAGAGTTGAAAATCGCCGAGGGGCAAGGCACGGAAGACTGGCCGCTCCCCGGCGATGTCCGATTCCCAGTCGGCTTGTGGTAGTCATGAGGAAGCGCAGTAAAGAGGAGCTCGAACGACGAGCCGGGGCTGTCCGTGCCGTCAGCGATGACCACCCACCTCTCGAAACCGGGAAAGAACTTCACACTCGAATGCTAATTAATGCGCGGTCCGTCAGACATTGATATCCGAGCGAGAGGTGCTTTACCTGCCAAGGAAGAGTTCCGATGTTTGTGCACGAGAGCTCTCATCTCACCACCAAGGATCTCGATCGGGGCATTTGGCCCGCTGGGATCCTGGTCCCACCAGGGCTGGACAGATCAAATCCGCTGGAATCTGGTGCCCCCTGGTTGACAACCGGGCCGGGTCCGGCATACCAAGTACCGGCCCCACAAGTGGGCGGTCCTGAAGGGACCCCTTTACCGAGAGCCAGCATGCCAGATCGCGACTCAATGTCGAGCCCTTGGGCCAGGTGTTTTCATTATCGAGGGAGGCCCCGCGGCCTTTCCCTCAGGGGGCCGTCCTATCGGCCGCCTCATCTTGCTTCCGGGCATTCTCGCGTGACAGATCGGAGCGTATATCTATCCGTCGGTTACCGGAGAGCAAAATGCTTTCCAAACCCATACAACCGGCTCACGGGAGCCAACCAGCCAAGCAGAGGAGGAGAAGTGTCTATGCCTGACCAACCTGAATCGAACGTGTTTTCCCCCGAATTCCTTCAGCAGGTCTACCGGCGGGAAGCGGTGCTCATAGGCACTCAGGAAGCGACCTGGGCGGGCCCCTGGAGAGTCGAGCGGTACCAGGAGGGATATGCCGTCGTCCGAGAGAGCGA
>JAAEPZ010001022.1 GCA_024231955.1 bacterium
GACTCGTTTGGCCAAAATTCAAACGATTGCGCGCACTGTAAATAAGTCTGCTCAAACTAAGATGAAGACGCGCTATGATGCTAAAGCTCGGTCTCTAACTTTCCAAGTAGGTGAGTTAGTTCTGCAGAAGATTGAGCGGTACCAACCTGGAACTAGCCGAAAATTGTCCCCAACTTGGGAAGGCCCTCATAGGGTTGTCTATGCTCCAACTGGAGCCCCTACAGTGATTTTGTGTCTTTTCGATGAGCCCGCTGGTAAACATGACCGTGTACACATTACTAAACTGAAGAAATATGTACAAAGAATTGATGTACAGGAATAGGTCAGTTAGTGCCAATTAGGTCAGTTAGTGCCTTCAAGTGCCATTTAGTGGTACGATGTTGTACAGTGTAACTTTCAGCCTCCTGGCACGCCGGTGTCCGAGCTGGCCGCTCAGGTCCAGCAGATCGGTCTCACGACTCCTCAGCGGCGTGCTCTGCCGCGTCCGAATCTGCCGAGCACTCCGACCGCTCGCCACGTTCGCCGCCCGTCCGTTCGTCGGGAGCAGGTTTACCGAATTCCTGCTGCCCTCATGCGAATGTTGGAGCAGGGCCTGTCACCAGGGCCATCGCCACTGATCCCCAATGGAGCTGCAGCCACTGCTCCCGGCCTGCCACCACCGCCGACTGTCTTGTCGCCACCGCCGACTGTCCTGCCGCCGCCGCAGACCCCTGAACCGGTCGTCCCGCCAGAAGTCGCCAATCCATGTGGGGCGCGCTGTTTCGAGTGTGGGTCGACCACCCACAAGGTCTACCAGTGTCCACACAGGGACCGCTCTCGCGTCCGGCATGGA
>JAAEPZ010001023.1 GCA_024231955.1 bacterium
AATTAGGAATTTCCATCTAGCTGATAACGCGCGACTTACAAATGAATTCTTCGGCATACCACCAATGGCCTTGAAAATGATTATCCGATCCCTTAACTTACTGATTCCACTTGATTTGATAAGCGTCTGGCACCTTAAAGGGGCAGGAAGCGTCCGGTATTGGGACTCGACAGGATCCTGAGTCAGGATTTTACTTGAGTTGATAAGCGCCATTTGATAAGCGCCTGGCACCATATAGGGGGGTACTTAAGAATCAATCCGTAGATGGTGACCAACAGAAACGATCCCAATAGGAGAAACACCAACCCACAGGTACCAAAGGCACCAATCCCGCACTCTGCGGGGTGAATGGTGTCAGGACATGTCCATGTTGCCGCGTCCATGATTGCTCCAAGGCCCCACAATGATGCACAGAGAACATCGGACAAAATCCGAACGGAGCGAAAGTCGAAGCCCACCCGCATGAGGACCATCGCTACAACAATAAGCGTATAGAGAATCATCGCCCAGATCGCGTAGAGCTGCATATCCGCCGGGTCACCGTCGCCTACACGCCAGCCAGCTCCAGAACCCAAGGCGAAAGAAACGAGCCCGGCAAGGATGACCACCAAAATTCGGATCCAGAACGCAATCCTGGATCGGGGTTTAGTTCTGCTATGCATATTCCATTTCTTTCAGGACTCCCCTTCCCTACAACCAATTAGATCCTGTTCGTCAATGGTCGGTCCGCTCATCGACTCGCTATCGCATTCCGCCTCTTCCGACACGGCAGGTTCGTGCGGTTCAAAGCCGTTCGTAGACCGGGCTGGAGCCGAGGGGTTGGATCCGGGCGTCGGGTCGGGCCGCCGGGAGGCCCGAGTTGGCACAGCGGTTGCTATAGGGGATTGAATGCCGGCGGGGAGGCCGGCCGACGGCTGTTCGCACCGGGGCGAGCCGGGCAGGAGCCCGAGGGGGCGGTCAGGGTGGTATGCAGTGGGGCTCATGAGACGCCGACTATACCATGTTCGGGGTCCGGAGGGTAGGCGAAGGCCGTGTCGACCGTGATCCGGTCGGCTTGGTCCGACTTGAGAAACGTCGGGCACCATAGAGGGGGTTGGATCCGGATCCGCCGAAGCCGCAGGCTCGGGAGGAGCCGCGGGCTCGCGGCCAGCCTCCCTGAGTTTTCGGCGTTGGACGTGCTCCGCGTCGGTCCCGGCCAAGGTCGACGCGGGGCTGAATGACCGAGCAGGGGCTCGGTCGCAGAAGGAAATCGTCCTCGCGGCGCTCGACGAGGCGCCCGCGGGTGATTTGTGTCTGCTCGAAGGCTCGTCAGGTGGCTCGTTCTACTCCAGCCCCCCTCCACGACCCCTCTTTCCCGGTTCACGCCGCTATTTGGACCGTTCGGCCTGTCCAAAGGCCCTCTCAGGGGGCGTGAGGATCCCATGATTCCTCGGATGGTGGCCTAACCTACTGCAAACAGGAGAGTTGCAATGAGCAATCCTCCGAGTGAGTAAGGCGTCGCAACGACAATTAGGAATTTCTATCTGACTGATAAATCGCGACTTAAAAATGAATCCTTCGGCATGTAATCAATGGTCTTAATAATGATTATTCGGTCCCTTAACTTACTGATTCCACTTGATTTGATAAGCGTCTGGCACCTTAAAAGGGCAAGGGCTGAAAGTCAGTTGGTGGCCATATGCAAATTCATCGATATTCTAACCCGCTTGGCACCATAGATGGGCGATGGGGCACCAGAGAATGCGATCACCAGCTCAGCGTGCTGACGCCAGAACGTGACGAAGCTACATCAGTTGCCGGCTGCGGTAACCCAGGTGTCCAAGCGGTACTGGGCGTTCAACCTGTCGCGGGTAGCCTCGGCCTGGGAGCGATTGCGGAAGGGGCCGACCCTTACCCGGTACATGGCTTTTCCGCTGATTTCAACAGGCGACATAAATGCCTTGTAACCTCCAGACTCGAGTTGGCCTGCAAGTTTTTGGGCGCGGGCCTGGTCGCGGGTCGAGAAAACCGCAACGACAAAGCCCTCCGACGCTGGCGACTCGACGCCGGCCACTGGCCGGGGGGCTGGCGTCATACCCTCAGACTGCGTGCTGCCGACATCCACGGGCAGAGTTTTCTCGCCGTTTGAATTCTTGGTCACCTGGCTAAGGTCGGGCTTGCGCAGCTGTTCGCCGTCCGTGGTGTCGTTGTTGGCCAGCACCTGTGTCACCCAAGTGTCCAAACGGTACTGAGCGTTCAACCTGTCGCGGGTAACCTCTGCCTGAGAGCGTTTGTGGAAGGGGCCGACTCGTACCCGGTACCGGGTGTTGCCGCTGATTTCAACGGGCGAAATAGATGCCTCGTAGCCTCCAGCATCGAGTTGGCTTGCAAGTTGTTGTGCGCGAGGTTGGTCGCGGGTCAATGTGATCTCAACGACAAAAGGGGCAGGCGCAGACCGCTCCAGCTCTGGGCTGCCGACATCTTCGGCCAGGGTTCTCTCGCCGTTTGGATTCTTGGTCCCCTGGCTAAGCTCGGGCTTGCGCCGCTGTTCGCCGGCCGCCCTGTCGTTGTCGGCTGGTGCCTGCTCCCGTTGCTCCGCTGGAGGTTCGACCGCGGGATTGGCCGACTCCTCGGCCGTGGGCACCAGAGGCACAATCACCTGGGCGTCTGCTGACTCCTCGATCGAGGCTTCAACATTCGGATCGACCCGTACCGGACTTTGGCTGCTGCGGAGCCATTGCCACGGCTGCAGGAAGACAAGTGTGGCGATCAGAGCGCCGATGGCAATCAGCCCGGTGACAGCGCCCCAGTTTCGACGACTATTTGAGAAAGCAACGGTCCGTTCCCCGCGCTGCACTCGTAGTTGACTCACCGTACGCCCGGCCACCAGGAACCCCACCCACTGGCGCGCCAGGCTGGCCGGGGGGCGCTTTGCCGGGTCGAGATCCAGGAGAGCGAGCAGCAACTGTTCGAGTTCCTTGGAAACATCGCCGCGCAACGCAGACGGCTGAGGAAACCGACTGAGTGGGAGCCTACCAGTCAGCAGCTCATAGGCCAACGCCCCGGCGCCGTAGACGTCGACGGCGGTCGTCACCCTTCCGGAGCGGTCTAGCACCTCCGGCGCCATGTAGGCCGAGGTGCCCAAAGCTCGGGTTTTGTGTGAAAGCTCCTCGCGGTCCACTAGGCCGGCGATGCCGAAGTCCACCAGTTTCACTTTTGGATCCCTGGTCGGTGCGGCCAGCAGCCCGGCGGCGCTTCCCCCAGCCAGCAGGACGTTGCCAGGGGTGACGTCGCGGTGAATCACCCTTAGTTGGTGCGCTTTTCCAAGGGCTTCCAGGGTCTGGGCGAGGATTGCGAGCACCAGGTTCACGGGAACCGGCTGGCTCCTCTGTCGGGCCCCGTCGAGCAAGTCCTCGAGCGTGCCACCGGCCACATACTCCATGCTGATCAAGGCTAGGTGTTGCTCCGGGTCCTCGCGGTAGTCATAGACACGAACCACGTGGCCGGAGCTGAAGCCGGGGATCGTGGAAAGGGGTGAGATCCCGGTGGTCGAGATTCCGGGGAGATGGCAAGCCGCGGATCCGGATCCGCCGAAGCCGCAGGCTCGGGAGGAGCCGCGGGCTCAGGATGAGCCGCGGGCTCGCGGCCAGCCTCCCTGAGTTTTCGGCGTTGGACGTGCTCCGCGTCGGTCCCGGCCAAGGTCGACGCGGAGCTGAATGACCGAGCAGGGCTCGGTAACAGAAGGAAATCGCCCTCGCGGCGCTCGACGA
>JAAEPZ010001024.1 GCA_024231955.1 bacterium
CAGGACGAAATCACCAAATCCGTTTTCGCTCTGGGTGTTGGAGTTCTGACCGAAGTTGCCAAGCAAGTTGGCGTGAATGCCATAGCCGAAGCCGGCGTTGCCGGTGGCCGAGTTGCCGCTGATCGTCGTATCGTCAGACGGCGCGATCCAGAGACCATTGCCCAGATTGTCGCGGACCGTACACCCGGAAATTGTTCCGGGAGTATCCATATAAACAGCCCAGTCGCCGGAGCCCGTATGCTCGACCGTGACATTGGTCAGGTCGATGGGGCCTGGGCAGTTCCTGGCCGTTATTCCCCACCTCCCCCCTGTTGGGGTGGAGATGTGCTGGCCGGCATACCTGACGAGGCAATCGATAAACGACCCCCCGCCTGCGGCATCATAGAAGTGGATCCCCTGCCAGTCGCCCGGCTCGCCCGAACTCGGGCCATCGCAGTTGGTATCGCCTCCCTGGACATCGTCCCGCCACGAGGTGAAGACGACGTCATCGGCGACGAAACCGCCTCGGACATCCAGATGGGTTGAAGGCATAAACTTCAGAATGGCACCGGGGGAGATTGTCAACGTCGCTCCGGCGATGACATCGACATCCGCCTCAAAGTAGTAATCATAACTGCCGGACCAGGTTGTGGTGTCGGTGACCGTGGTTGGCGAAGCCAGGACGAAATCGCCACCCCCGTTCCCGCTCTGGGTGTTGGAGCTCTGAGCGAAGTCGCTGAGGAAGTCGGCATGAGCACCATAGCCGAAGCCTGCGTTGCCGGTGGCCGAGTTGCCGCTGATCGTCGTATTGTCGGTTGACACAATCCAGAGACCACTGCCCAGATTGTCGCGGAAGACACACCCCGAAATCGTCCCCGGAGTCGCCAGGTAAACGGCCCAGTCGCCGGAGCCCGTATGCTCGACCGTGACATTGGTCAGATCGATGGGGCCGGGACAGCTCCTGGCCGTTATTCCCCAATTCCCCCCTGTGGGGGTGTGGCTGTGCTGGCCGGCATACCTGACGAGACAATCGGTAAACGCCCCCCCGCCCGCGGCATCATAGAAGTGGATCCCCTGCCAGTCGCCCGGCTCGCCCGAACTCGGGCCATCGTCGTTCGCATCGCCACCATGGGCATCGTCCCTCCAAGAGGTAAAGACGACGTCATCGGCGACGAAACCGCCCCGGACATCCAGATTCGTAGATTGGTTGAACTTCAGAATGGCTCCGGAGGAGATTGTCAACGTCGCGCTGGCGGAAACATTGATGGATCCGGTAACCATATATACGCCTGCGGACCATTGTGTATCGCTGTCGATAGTGCCGCCGAAAATCGTATCGGCCCTTACGCCCGCAAAGGGCAGCGTGCCCACCGCATAAGAGTTGCTGCTATACCCAAATGTCATAATCGCAAGAAGCATCATCACCGGCGCGAACGGAGTCCGGAAGTTCATGTCAAACCCTTCGTTGCAAGAGAGAAGTACCTAGACTGAAGTCGATACATGCACACCAATTTGTATGAATTCAGTAATATCCCGAAATAACACACGACACATTATAACACCTCTAATGGGGGCGCGTAACTTCTTCTTCCATAAATACGGGTATAGACAACAAGGCAATGGGTTGGCAAACCTGCTGCCTTTTTCGTGCCCTCTGGATCTGTTCTCCCCCGAGCACAGAACTCGGATGTCTGTTCACCTTGCCCTGAGGATACAGCCATGCAATGCAGAATACTTGATGAGCGCAGAGGACTCGGAGGTATTCCCCTATTTCAACGAGTCGTAGCACTCTCGCCTCAACCGCGGGGATGATGTTGCCCCGACTTGGGTGCCCGGTTCAGGAGGCCGATCGCGTCGAGTGGGGTAAACATCCCTTAACTTGAATCTATATCTGCAAGTGCTATACTGCGATGTTGGATTCATGCTAGAAGATGACTTGTCTTCAGGATTATCGATGATCTTGACCATAATTAGGGAGGATTTTGATGACGGGACGATATTTCGAGGTGACGTTGGCGCTGGTCTGCCTGCTTCTGCTCCCCACGGCGTGTTCATCACCCAGCGACTCCGGCGGAGGAGGCGGAGGAGGCGAGGCGTCCGGAGCGTACATCGTCGCCTGGGGCAGTAACAGCCAAGGCCAGGGCAACGTCCCGGCGCCCAACGCCGACTTCACGGCCATCGAGGCGGGTGGTTCTTACAGTCTGGGCCTGAAGACCGACGGGACGATCGTCGCCTGGGGAAACGACGACTATGGCCAGTGCAACCTCCCGGTGCCGAACGCCGACTTCATGGCCATCGCGGCGGGTAACTGGCACAACCTGGGCCTGAAGACCGACGGGACGATCGTCGCCTGGGGATATAACTACTACGACCAGTGCGACCTCCCAGCGCCCAACGCCGACTTCACGGTAATCGCGGCGGGTGGATACCACAGCCTGGGCCTGAAGACCGACGGGACGATCGTCGCCTGGGGATACAATGACTCCGGCCAGTGCAATGTCCCGGCACCAAACGCCGAATTCACGGTCATCGCGGCGGGTTCCCACCACAGCCTGGGCCTGAAAACCGACGGGACGATCATCGCCTGGGGCAATAACAGCCAAGGCCAGTGCAACGTCCCGGCGCCCAACGCCGACTTCACGGCAATCGCGACGGGTGGTAACTACAGCCTGGGCCTGAAGACCGACGGGACGATCGTCGCCTGGGGCCATAACTACTTCGGCCAGTGCAACGTCCCGGCGCCCAACACCGACTTCACGGCAATCGCGGCGAGTGAAAGGCACAGCCTGGGCCTGAGGGCTCTACCATAGTGCGCTCAGCTCGTCGGGGACCGGGTGGCGGTAACGTTGTAGCCGGGAGCACCATCATCGACTGTAATGCTCGGCTAATCTTTTGCAGATAAGCGTCACGAAATCCGCCAGCTAACCTTCGAGTCCCTGAGCCGCGACATCGAAAGGCAGCGAGTCGAGCGACCCGCTGCCTTTTTCGTGTCCATTTCGGTCCTCAATATTCCAAGGGCCAAAGCCCCCCTGCCGAGTTCGCCTCGATTCCAGACGGTCAGTGAGATTCATTTTTTTGTCTGGACTGGCTGCGATGCGGTCATCGTGTCCCGGCTCTGGCAATTCTCAGTACCCGTCGCTTTGGGAGTCAGGATCGGACAGCAAGCTATCGCTCTCACGTCTGCTCAACGAGGCATCTACCCAATCAATAGCCCTCTTGACAACGGCGTCACCAGGTACTCCAGAAAGTGTGTTTCTGCCCGACCATTTTGGTTTTGAAGGGGGGTAGAAGCTGAAGCTTCTGGATATTGCCTCGCGTGGTTCACTCGCACCCACCAGGGTCCAGGCTAAATCGATGCTAACACTCCGGTACATCCCCCAGGCCGATCCACTTGCCTGATAGTCCGCAGCCCAATCGGCAGAGTACTCGAAGATCAGGGCAGGCAACACGCTCGAACCTTCATCCTGGAGCATGAACCTTGGGGAAAATGCCGCAAGCTGAAGCAGCAGTAGCCGGTTTGCATCACAACGACTGGAGCAGGCGGGATGACCGGAATCGTGATCTGGCTTCCGGCATCTACTTCGCCAGGCTGAACCCGGGAACTGCGCAGAAGATGGTCAGGATGGTGCTGCTAAGGTGATCCAGCCTTTGTGCCGGACATCGGAAACGAGTACATGATTCCGAAGGTGCTGTGGAATTTGTGGTGGTTGCCGGGATTCGTTCCGGCAACCTCATCCAGCGGCACGATGGTGTAGTTGAACCCCCCGACCAGCCCCAGACCATTCTCGAATGACGTGGACAACCTGGCGAAGAGGCTGATCTCGGATATCCCTTGTACCTCGGCGGGATCGTACCGGAAATAGGTGATCGAAGCGCCAAGCCCCAGATCCGTTCTCTCTGATATTTCGGTACTGTGTCCGCCACTGAGTATGATGTAGAAACTCGCGTCCTTGCTTCGTGTTTTGCCGTGATCGCTGAGGAAGTATTGCTGAGTATAGAGCAGCCCGGGCGAGAGGAGCAGCCCTGGAAACGTGAACTTCACATAGCCCTTAACGAAATCCTGATCGTAGGTATTTACCAACCGGTTCGCCTCCGGTGTGCCCTGCACCTCGTAATAGGCCCTGATGCGGTCTTCCTGCTCGTTCCTGTCGTTCGGATACCAGAGAAGCCAGGTGCCCAATTCGACGCCGAGCCGGTCCTCCATGAAGTTCATCCGATAGCCAGTATTGAAATCAACGCCGGCCCACTCCTTTTCCGGACTGATAGCTTCACCGACAAGAATGTCGGGTGACATTTCACCCCAGACCGACATCCCGAAACCGTTTTTTGAATATCCGACCCAGGGCAGGAGGACACCTCTGTCCTCCCCGTAGAAATCAAATCCCCGCGCCAGGTACAAGCTCTGGTACTCCATACCCACCGTCAGCGGACCAGATCCGGCCCGGGCTATATTCACAACAGTAGATGACAGCAGCAGAATGACTATTATCGGCATGAGTATCTTCATCATTGCTCCAGGAAGTTTATTGATGACAAGTAACACTTCCGCGGGTGGGTTCTCTCGTTGTCCTGGCAAGAATCTCGGCACTTCATAAGAGAAGTTCACCCTGTGCGATTCGTCCGGTCGAGTAATGTGTCAATATACCAATACCTGCCGGTATGCCTACCATTGTTTCCCTATCGCACCGGTCTTCTCCGCGATCTGTCCCCAACGCGACCGGGGATGCGACCCGGCATCTTCCCAAGCTCTTCGCTGAGCGGTTGACCATGTTTTGCTGTTTGCTTGCGGCAACTGCTGCGAATACCGGCGACAAGGTGTCCGGATGCCTAGCTGACGAAGTGTCCGGTGCTTACCTGTTCTAAGACTTGGATCAGGTCCGTGAGATCGCCTGGAAATGGCTGATCGAATACAACGAGGAGCGGCCCCATGACTCGCTGGGTCGGATAACGCCGAAGATGTTCAGGGAGAAGATCGAAGCCGAATACTCTAGTTTAGAACTGTCCGCTTGGCAGGGGAACTTACGAGAGCAATATAGAAATGATTAATCCTTCCTTGTCGCCATAATAGGGATTCCTTCAAAGTTTGCTAGAGGTTCAATAGTAACATGGCCTTTCCATGGTGATGCATGTAGTATGTTTCCGTCGCCATGATAGAGCCCCATATGTATGACTTCATATGATTCGCCAAGTACATCAATAGGCTGGTCTGGTGAACCGGGTATAGGCTCAGGAAATATGTCTGCCGAGTATAAGAAATAGATTATGTCTCCTCTATGTAATTCATTAATGATTTTGTCGTTAATTTCCGTTGAGGATAGTGGTGCTCTTGAGCCTAATTGCTCCGTCTCTATTAGTTCAGACGGGTATACGCTGTATCCTGCCCAACTTTCATGAAATGTCTGAGCGTATGCTAAAAAACAGAGTCCCATACAGTCCATATCAGGATTTTTGTTTGTATCTCTTCCATTCCATCTGTATTCAAATTCCAGATAGTTCTCCGCATGACTGATTATACTGTCTCGACGAGAAATGGCTTGATCAATGGCCGGCTGTAGCGAGGCGGTCTGTCCGTGCGATTCAAGAGCTTCCTGACCAGGAGTCGAAACCAATATCGTCAGTAATAATAGTGTTGTCATATCCGCCATCCTTCATGAAAAGCAATCTAGTCCAAAGTAATCCCCCAGTCCTCACTCACTTTACCCATAATAGCAAACATCAACATGTTATCGCTATCGGGTATTGGTGCCATGGCGTAAGCTCCCCTGTATCGAACACATGATATGAGTAGAGTTTTCTGGCATAATGGTAGCCAGGAGGTTCTGATGAAGAAGTCACGATTCACCGAGACACAGATCGTCTCGATTCTCAACGAAGCTGATGCCGGGGTGAAAGTCCAGGATCTTTGCCGCAAGGTATCTGGTGGTCGAAAAGGATCTGTCTGTTCAACGTGCCTGTGGAGTTGCCGGTCTGTCGAGATCGGCCTGGTACAATCCACCGCAGGATCGGATGGTTCGCGACGGTGAGGTGATCGAAGCCCTGCAGGCCCTAGTTGAAAAACACAACCGCTGGGGGTTCTGGATGTGCTTTCATCGGCTGAAGAACATGGGCTACCCGTGGAATCACAAGCGCGTGTGTCGCGTCTACACCGCGCGGGGACTGAACCGACGGCGCAAGACGAAGAAGCGGCTACCGAAGCGCGTTCAACATCCGCTGGTTGTTCCAGCAGTGCCGAACGCCGTCTGGTCGATCGACTTCATGCACGACACGCTGTACGTCGGCCGTCGGTTCAGAACGTTCAACGTGTTGGACGACGGCGTGCGCGAAGTGCTCGATATCGAGATCGATACATCTCTGTCCGGTGAGCTGAACGAAGTACTGAATCGCCCCGGATTTGGCGGAGGATCCATATTTCAAGAAAAAGGAGTCATGTCTAAATCAATCAGGTATTCGCTTGAGGTCCGGGAGTGATCCATTCGGATGGTTTTCATCACCAGAACGAGTACGTCTCCCAATGGCAAGCGGTTAATTTCGTTGCTACCATGATCGGGTGTTCTCCCGAGACGCTTCGCAACTGGATTTGCTGAACGGAGATCTATACAGGGCGCCGCAACGGTGTGCCCCCGACCGATACAACACCAGTCGGGTTAGCTTCCTGGAAGGAATAGGATTTCAGGGTTATAATAGACTAGTGACGAACGGAGGGACTAATGAGATACTGCCCCCATTCGACCGGCCTCGTACTGATGATGTTCTTGCTCCTTGCCGCAGCGCCCAGCCGGGCCGACAGCTATCTGGAAGATTTCACCACCGATGATTTCTGCGACACCCTGAACACGAGCGCTCTGTGGGACACGCAGGCAGGCGAACTGAGGTTGCACCCCTTCGAGCCGGTCCTGGTCGCCGATTACGACACACCTGGCAATGCCCGCAATGTCGTCGTGGTCGCGGATTTCGCTTTCATGGCCAACCACGAACTCGGCCTGTATGTCTTCGACATCAGTGACCCGGAGGCGCCCGTACTGGTGGGAGTCTGCGACACTCCCGGCAACGCGACGAGTATCGCCCTGTCGGGCAACCATGCCTTCGTAGGAATCTCGGGGTTCGGCCTCCAGATCATCGACATCAGCGATCCGACCGCGCCATTCCCTTTGGGGAGGTGCGATGTCCCCATATTTGCCTCAACCGTCGTCGGCGATTATGCCTTCGTGGCCGGGGGGTATGACGGCATGTTGGTGATCGATATCGGCGATCCATCGAACCCGATCCAGGTTGGAAGCTACGGCACCCTCAATATAGCCAAGGATGTAGTCATCGATGGGAATCGTGCCTTTGTTGCGGATCAAACCTACGGCCTCCGGGTCGTCAACATCAGTGATCCTGCGCATCCCCGTTTCGGAGGGCGTTGCGTTCTTCCCGGCACTCCCCATAGCCTTGTTGTCGCAGGTGATCATGCCTTCGTGGCATGCAAGGAGGGCGGGCTCCAGATCGTCGATATCAGCGAACCCGGCTGGCCGCTGGTCATCGGGGAATACCCTCCGGCAGATGCAGATTCGCGAATCTATGATGTTGTTGTTCGCGGTGATTGGGCATACCTCGCTAACATCTGCAGCATGCATGGTAATTTTCTGGAAGTGATTAACATCAGCGACCTGTCGGACCCCTTCCTCTCCAGCCGCCTGCAGCTGGAGAGGAACCCCTTCGGGCTGACCATCGACGGCGAACACGCCTTCGTGGCCTGCGGCGTGTCCGGCCTGCAGGTGGTTCGCATCGCCGAGGCGGTCCTGCCGCCAATCGCCGTGGCCAACCTCGACCTGCCCGGCATCGCCTATGATGTTGCGATCGCGGGGGACATTGCCTACGTCGCCAACAGCTATGCCGGCGGCCTGCAGATCGTCGACATCGAAGATCCGGCGAATCCACAAGATCTCGCGGAGATCTTGCTTCCCGGCGTTACCCAGGCACTGGCCATCGACGGCAACCACGTCTATCTCGCCTGCTCGTGGGGCGGCCTGCAGGTCGTCGATATCGAGGCGCCCTCGCACCCGCGCCTAGCCGGAGGTATCTCTACCTACGACTGGGTTTCGGACGTGGCCGTGGACGGCGATCTGGTCTACGTGGCGGCGGGCGGCCTGCAGATCATCGACATCGGCGATCCGGAGAATCCGGCTCCCATCGGATCGACGCTCGTGGCCAGCCCCGCCCACGGCGTGGCCGTTGCCGGGAACCATGCCTACGTAGCGCACAACCTGACGGGAATCACGGTGATCGATGTCAGCGACCCGACGAATCCTGTCGCGGTCGGCAGCGTCGACACGCAGGGCAATGCCAGGGCGATCGGCATCGCCGGCAATGTCGCCTTCGTCGCGGCCGGTGGTCCTGGCTTGCAGGCCGTCGACATCAGTGATCCCGCCGCGCCGACGCTCCTCGGGAACTGCCCCACGCCCGGTGACGCCCGCAGCGTCGCCTTCGCCGGGGATTTCGCCTTCGTGAGCGACTACATGGCCGGACTGCAGGTCGTGGATATCAGCGATCCCTCCCAGCCCCAGCTGCTGACCGGCCTGGATACTCCCGGTGGGGCGCGGGGCGCCGCCATTGCGGGCGATCTGGCCTACGTCGCCGACTTCGACTGTGGCCTGCAAGTGATCCAGGTATTCGAGCGTATTGTCAGACAAGCCGACAGAGTTGCTCAGTCCCTGCCGGTAAACGTGGACGAGATGGACATCGCCAGCATCCGGTTGAGTTCCGTGCAGATCGAGGCCGTCACCTGGGAGATCAGCGCCGACAACGGTTTGAACTGGCAGAATATCGAGCCCGACAATGCCTGGAACGATGTCGAGTCACCGGGTCGACATCTGCTTTGGCGCTCCACTCACAGCTACCGCACCTACGGGTACAATCCAAGCGTCGATGAATTGAGCCTGGAATGGGAATACGATTTGACTCCGGTCTCCGAGGAACCCAGCCCCGCATACTTCGCACTGCAGCAGAACTATCCCAACCCCTTCAATCCGAAGACGACGATCACCTTCAGCATCGCCAAGCCCGGCGCCGTCTCATTGGATGTTTTTGATTGTATGGGTCGACGAGTCGCCTCGCTGCTGCGGGAGCAGGATCTCCTGGCGGGCAGACACAACATCAGCTGGGATGGCTGTAACAACGCTGACCAGCGGGTTCCCTCAGGGCTCTACTACTACCGCATCGTAGCTGGTGGCCGTACTGAAACCCTGAAGATGATAATGCTCAAGTGATCAAGACCGGTGCACCCTTTTTGAAGGGCGCCAACCGTCTTGTTCTATTTGTGTACAACATTCTCTCGGTCCCATTTCGATCCCTGGCTGGTCGTGTTCTGTCGGAATCAGTGGTACTCGATGCTACTCAGCAGGAACTTCCATTCCTGGCTAACTCGTTGCGAAACAACAGAATTCCGTGTGCCACAGTGTTTTACGCTCAGGCCTTAAAATCCGCCAAGTAGTCTTCGAGTCCCTGAACCGCTACATCGTAAAAGACGACAAGGCAGTGGGTTGGCAAACCTGCTGCCTTTTTCGTGCCCATTTCGTGCCCAAAAGTTTTTAGTTTTGGGACCGATCAGGCCGAACCACCTACTATTTTCAGCAGGGGTTGTACATGTAGATGTACCATGTAGCCTGGAGACGCATCGAGCTGTCGCCATTGCATGGTGGGTTGGTTTGATATCAGAGTAACTATTCTCTTGACACTCAATACCTGCAGTGCTTATTATTGCACCTGCACATAAGGGAGGTGATAACGATCTTAAATCGAGAAGTATTCCTAAACGATACAAGAGGGCGAACATTCAGCGATGTATCCCAGAATAAGGATATCCCTTTTGACGTAACTATCGATTTCTTCCGCGATCCATCTCGAATCCGACGGATGATGGAAAGTGAATTACATCACAACCGGCCCGCCTTGGCGGGAGTGATCGTGGAACTCGAAGAGCTGCACGCAGTCAGCGCTTTCTTTATGGGCCATGAGCCGAGAGACACTATTCGCTTCCGCCAGTCGGTGGGGATCATGGTTCGTATCGTCATGCTTGACCATGGGTGGGAGAAGACGGGCATAAAAGGATCCATGGGTACGAGAGGATCTGCGGCAAGCAAATTACGAGGAACGAATTCAGGAGGACTCTCAAAGTGGTTCTCAAGGACGGAGCGTTATCGTCCTGCCCACGGATCAGAAGACCGGCAAGCGTGGGACCGACGGAATAAAAAGGTGTGAAGTGAGTTTGAGTCAATCAATGAGGAGAAGTGATGACGGCGAATGCGGCAAAATTGAAAGTTGTTGGCTATAGGGAGCGCGGCATAGTGAATGAGCTTGTTTATCTCATTCGATCCGATGGGGATCCAGTAGGGCTGACGATGCAACTGCTAGAGAAGTGCTTCACGTGGCAGAACGATGAGATCAAGGAACAGGTCTCCAGAATCGCAGAGAAAATGACAGATGTCACTTTTATTGTAGAGCCCAGCTTTGCCCAGTTTGGCGATCCGGACCTCATCATCGTCCCTCGTATTGGAGAGAAAATCCTGGCGCTGTTTTTTGTCGAGGCCAAAGTGAACGAATACGGGCATTCCGCCAAGCTGGCCAAAGATCCATTGAATATGAAACAGCGCGGATTCAACAGTACAATTATCGGACAGCTTTCCTTGAGGTATCGTCTCGCGAAAGCTCTTTCCGATTGGAAAGAGGAGGCGTCCCTGGTGGAGTCAAATGGTATCGCACAAGCCTATGCAAATAACATGAAAGACGTCCAAACGGGTAGTCATCTCGCCAGAAGTCTCGACAAGCCGGAAAACTTGAAATATCTGCTGCCATTGGTCCAGATGGAAAGCCTATCGGCCGCCGAGTTCATGGAGCGGTGTTTTTTCTTGGCCCTCACCAGCGACAGTAGCGATCCCTTTGAGAAAAAGTATCCACTGATGGCTGAAGGGAAGCCTCTCGGCTACGATGATCTGTCCCTGGATCGCAAAGTACCCCACTACTATCAGGAAGAGGGCTCCAATACCATCTATTCGCAGGTTGCAATCGATCGAACGGGTTGGGTTGGGTGGGACGACATCAACAAGAACTTCTCCGATATCCTGAGGACCGTTCCGAAAAGTCCAAATACCTGGGATCTCACCTTTTCCGACGGCAGGATAAAGCAGAAGTATTCTTCGAACTGCACTGGCGACCATCGTTCAATCAGCACACACGCCTGGCCAGAGGGTAAAGAGGATCAGGATACAATGCGTAACCAGTGGGAGACAATCTGGCTGTCGAATCGGTCGGAAGACCATGTCGATGGACTTGCCTATTCAAGACTCAAGGGAAGTGACTCCGGAGTTTTCAAAGGCCAGACCTTCTTCAAACTTCTGAACCTGAAGGAAGAGAAAACGATCGCGCTTCGCGAAGATTTCGGAATCGAGTTGCACCCTGCCTTCAACCGTCACATCTGCATCAACGGCATTCCTTTTCTGATGGCAGCTCTCCCGGAAGGTCCGGAACTGGACGAGGTCAAGGCATCGATCAGCAGGTATATTGAAGAACTCCGGGACAAGAGATAGATGAATTTGAATCAACTCGCCGCGCCAGAGTTGACAAAGGAGAGCAGTGTCATCGAATGAATAATCGTCACGCCGTCAAGCAAGCTGCAGAGCTTTTTAATTTGATTAGAGAGATCGAAGAGGGGCGGTCATTCCCCCCGCGGAAAGTCAGCGACTATCCTATTTTAGCGAACACTCTCTGGGATAAGCTCGAGTGTCAAGACCCCATGCCGCGGCGATGTACGCGGCTGCCCTGGGATCCATCCCCCCTCCGAGGCCGGAGGAGAAAAAACGAAACGATCCTGCCTGAAAGTGTCATCTCCGAGGTGATGGAGCCCATCATCGGCCATCTGAGTGAGCGGGCACATCTTGAGGGAGCTCTTGATGATATCGTGGCTGGAACGACTCCGGATCCGGATTGGTTTCCATGCCCGGAAAAAGACGCCTGGTATCGGCCGCTTCATTTCCACGGACAGGAAGATTGGGGGATTTACATTCGCGTCAAGAGCGTCGAGCGATTAGGGATGGGGCTGGCCAGGAGCCTTGAGCCGCATCTTCCCCGCCTGAGTCTTGCCAGACTCCTTGCAGCGCCATTGCTCAAACTCCTGAACCACGAGGTGTACCACCATCTCGTCGAAGGCATGGCGTCTCGTCTTCAGGCCGGCGCACCGGACGGCCCTCACCTAGTTTACGTCAATTACTCACACCACTTCTATAAACCCACTTTCTTGAGTGACGACTGCATCGAGGAGGGGATGGCCAACGGCTATGCGTTGCGGGCTTTCCAGACGGCCAATGCGAAACATGCCCTCGGCCACCAGTTCGCAGTGCACGCATGCAACCATTTCAAGCGCTGTATCGAAGACAAAGTCCACGGCTTGCCGGGCTATCGACTTGGAGGTCAGTTCATGAAACCGGACCTGGCGCGGAAAGGCGAGCGGGTACTCTTGGATCTGATGATGTCCGCGTGTTACATCAAACCGCAAAGCGTTGTCCAGGGAGCTGTATGGCAAGGGAGTATCAAGAACATGCTCTCTGAATGTCGATATCGGGCACCAGGCCTTGGAGGAATGTTGAGGCCGTTGACCTCTCTATCGGATGTGCCTGTATATCTTGTCGTTGATGAGCACTATTGAAGAACTCAGGGAGAGTATGTGATGAGCTTTGATCTTGAGCAAGTGAGGACTCGCTACAAGGAGCTCCTTGGACTTGTTGATGTTCGTGGAGCAGAGATAGGAAACTTCAGCCAATTTCTCAAGGAGAACACGGACTGGCTTAAGGCCCCCGCTTCGACCCGTTTTCATCTGCCAGTGCCAGGTGGGTTACTAGCCCATTCCGTCAATGTCGCAGAGACTCTCTTAAGTCTTCGTGCCACATTGGCCCCCGAGCTGACCGAAGAAAGTTGTGTCATCGTTGCTCTCTACCACGATCTCGGGAAGATCGGCATGCCGGGCGATCCCTACTATCTTCCCAATCCCAGCCAGTGGCATGTACGTAACCGGGGAATCAATTACATCGTTAACAAGGACCTTGTCCACCTGGACGTGCCGACTCGCAGCATCTTTCTCCTCGCACAGCATGTAGCTTTGAGCGATGAGGAAGCACAGGCGATTCGATATCACGATGGCCAACACGTTCCAGAGAACCAGAGTGTAGCGCATCGGGAATGCAAGCTGACGCTTCTCCTGCAGTATGCTGACAATTGGAGTGGGGAAGTGCTGGAAAAGTACAACTAGACAGGAAATGCTGGCCATGATTTCTCATCCTACTTGAGCTTCGCCTCCAGCGCGTCCAGGATATCAAGGAGCGCCGCAGTATCCTGCTTGCAATAGTCACGCAGATCGCGCAGGACCCTCTCCTTCTCCGTCGTTGCAACACCACCGTAGACAACTCTCTGATACTCACGCATCGCCTGTCCGCCCTCCGAGATCTCCATGCCATCGTAGGTAGTGTCGGTCAATACAGGCAAGGTGCGTTTCAGCGAGCAACTGCCGCGCTGCTTAGCATCGTAGTACCAGAACTGGTTGAAGGGGATGATCAGATCCTGAAAACGTCCATCCAGGTCGGTTACGAATGCGCCGTATGCGGGGAAGTCCTCCGCCAGCTCCCGGAGAATCCGTCGCTCGAAACCCATGTTGTAAGCCAGCACTGTTCCCTTCGAGCCGATGGTTTGCAGAGCTTCGAGAAACGCCGGACGGGGATCCAGAGCCGACTCCGCAAGGAACTCGATGTGACGGGGGGCGGCTCCCTCTCGATCCCGAGTGTGTAGCGAGAACTGGAAAGGGATCTGCTGATAAGGGCGAGTTCCGTCGATAATCGGAACAGCAGGATTCATGGTTTCAAAATCCAAGCAATGAAGCGGATACTCCAAACTGTCCAACCAAGCGCGTATCGGCTTTCTGTCCACATGTGCCTTCCCGGATGCAATCGCACACTGCTGGATAAGTTGGTCGGGACTCAGTTCGGATGGTGGGACATCTACCATAGCCGTTATCCCCCGCTCGATCAGATCAAAGATCTTGCTCTTGTGAGCCCGATAAAGCTGAGTGACGTTGAATTCAGGTAGGAATGCGGAGCATTGATCCTGAAGATCACACTCATAGGGATCGGAACAATGTGTTCCAATAGCAATATCGGGACAGGCGCCGCTGATGATTCTCTGCATCTCAGCAACCTTTGATTCCACTTCAGGCTGTAGCGCCCTGGCCCGGGATGTCACATCCTCAGCGTGAAACAGCTTTTCGGGTTCGATGTCACCGCGCCGTACATATGAGTTATCGACATGCACCAGGTAGAGCCGGTCCAGCTTCACGCCTGATCGTTCGATCGCGTGCGTCTGGAAAGCAACATCGGCAATGTTGACATCCTTGACCTTCGTCGCGCTTTTAACCTCATAGAGATCCCAGGTATCATCATTCCTCGGCACCATGATGTCGGCGCGACAGTAACAGCCATCGATGGCGAAGCTGGCCTCGAAGATTGGCTTGCGCTGTGGTAGTAATTCGCGAGTCCCGGCTGTTGTCTTTGCAAGGTCGCGACTCCAGGGCACCTCGACCCCATCGGGATAAAGCTGCTTGGCCAAGTCGCCGACCGCATGGCCGATGTCGAAGATGGCTTGCTTGGCGGGGTCAATCGGGGGGAAAGGATTCGGTGGCATTGTAATGATGCCAAAGCAGTTTCGGGCATTGCAGGCCTGCAAGATACTTGGACTTTGAGATTGTCATGCTATTCCTCTTCACGGCACTTCCCCTGGCTTTATTGAGACTGCAATTCCGTTAGTGTCCTCTCAATCAACTCGTAACTCAGCCCCGAATTGATGAACCTCTCGGTCGGTGTCGGCGGGATCGTGACAGAACCCACCAATTCACTATCGATGACAACCGCAAGAAGATCTAGTCCGCGACAATCTCCCTCGGGATCATACAGAATCATCGCTTCATTCCGACGCGCCCAGCGCTTTAATCTCTTGAACAGATTCTTGTTGCTTGTGTGTAGGAGAACTACGTCTTTATCTTTCGGCAAATCGGATAGCTCTCGCGTTGCTACCATCTCGAAGCCGTGTTCCAGAAGAAACTCTCCAAACAGATCCTCATCCAACTCATCGTGGTCTACAGACAATTCATCGCCTGAAATCATATTGGAATGCACCTCGTCGAGAGTTAGCCAGTGGAACATATCTCTCGCACACGACTGATGATGTAATTCGCTGCATTTGTGTTATGAGATATTATACTTCTGCAAGTTTACTGTATTCGATTATTCCTGGAAAGCGGGATCTGTCGCGCCCGAACAGTATCCCCACAATCTACCCCCGGTCCCATTTCGGTCCCGAGCGGGTCGTATTCAGTTGGAATCGGTGGTACTCGACGATATTCAATTGGACCTACCATGCCCGGCTAACTCGTTCACTATCAACGGAACTCCGTGTGCCACAGTGAATTGCGATCAGGTCCTGAAATCCACCAGTTAGTCTTCGAGTCCCTGAGCCGCTACATCGAAAGGCAGCGAGTCGAGCGACCCGCTGCCTTTGTCGTGCCCATCTCGCGCCTCAACATTCACATGCTTCAGGCCGATCAGGCCAAAGCACCTACTGCTTCCAGCGCCCTGGCGAAGTGATCAGGAGCGCCGCATCCGATAGTGGACACCTCGACTCGCTAGATACTTCTCGACACGTTCCCGACACCCCGCGGCCATTCCCACAAACTCCGGCGGACAGATCCCCTGCCGGGAAAAACCGCCGTCGAGTACCAACAGGGCAACCGCCGTACAGGTATATCCGGTTGTTCTCGCCATCGAGAGAGTTCCGGTTGCGGGATCGTACTCGTCGTGCAGGTCGTAGGTATATGTCACCGTCTTACCGTTTTCATCGCCTGAGATGGAGAGCCTCATAATCGTAAGATCGGCTTCCCCGGATTCGAATTTCCAGTGCGGGGCGATCAGCGCCGAAGCCACATCAACCGGACGTATCGAAACCCCGTTCACATCGATGGGGTCCATACCAAGAAAGCCGGCATCCCTGAGCATGCGCATCCGATCGGCATGGCCGGGATAGCGCAGCGTCTTCTCCATCATGTCGGGGATGTCCATGGTCCGGAAAAGCGTTCGGAGGCCGTCGGTGTGAAGACACGCAAGAGGCCCGACGCCATCGAACTCCATCGTGGCGTTG
Source organism: bacterium (assembly GCA_024231955.1). Lineage (GTDB taxonomy): Bacteria > Krumholzibacteriota > Krumholzibacteriia > JACNKJ01 > JACNKJ01 > JAAEPZ01. The sequence continues at coordinate 16,189 of JAAEPZ010001024.1, forward strand.
CCGTCGAGCATCGGCCGGGAGACAACCTTCCCGTTCTCGCGGCTTCTACTGGAACCTGCGTATTCCTCCAGGACCTCCACGGCAGGGAATGCCGACTTGTACTCGAAGAGGACGTCCCTCGACTTCGGTATGCCGCCGACGTAGCACTCGTAGCCGGCCACCTTCATCGACCTCGCATGATCCCCGAGAATGATGTTGGACATGCCGGGCGCCACGCCGCAGTCAACGACCGCCGTCACGCCCATTTCCCTGGCGAGGTCGTCGAGGCCGAAAGGGTCCTCCTCGAAGTAAGAGACATCCACGATATTCCTGCCTGCGCGAATGACGTCTTCGAGCATCGAATACCCCATGAAACCTGGGACCGCACCGATTACCACATCCGCATCCTCAACTGCCGCAGTGACCTCTTCCGGTGTGGACAGATCCGCCTGGCGGGTTCGGATCGGGTGTTCCCGCGCCAGATCGTCCAGAACCTCGGGATTGATATCGACGGAGGTGACCTCAACGCCTGGAGTCTTGCACAGGTCGATTGCCATGTGCTTCCCCTCAATCCCGCAACCCAGGATCACTATCTTGCTCATATCAGCTCCCTTTCACTTTCAGAGATTCAGTGCGGACGCAGATTGAAACACCCGGTATCCCTCTGCCTGTGACGCCGTGCCAAACGGGTCTTCAGTGTCTTTAATACCTCAAGCATAGCATTCAGTCCAATGTCGCTTGCCCGGTATTCACATTTGATGTTGCCCAGATTATCGAGTTCGTAGAAGCTGGATGCTGTCGTATCCACGGACTGCAGGAATGTCAGACCCTGCCGGACTCTTCAGCTGCTGGAATAAAGTACACTGAAGGAGGTCTGAGCTTCGCGAAGGAGATGGCAAATGAGATCATGCGTGATCGTACTTGTGCTTCTGATGGCCGCGGCCACGACCCTGGCTCAGACCGCTCCACAGAACGAGTTGCCGGATGACTATCTCCCCTTCACCCTGACTCTTTCGGATTCCGGTCTGGTGGGCGCGAGCGATTATCTCGACGGTTTCGCCATCACGATGGACATCCCCCACTCAAGCCTACCCGACGGACCTGATATCGACGCGATCATCGCCGCGGTCCGGAGCCGGCCGATCACCGGGACACTGAGCTATCCCGGCGGCCGGACGACCACGATCACCTACGAGGTCGTCCGCCACAGAGGCCCCGCCGAGATCTACATGAAATCCACACTTGGTTACTTTCTCTGGGAGTACGTTTCCGTTACGGATGACCGGATAGGTATGGCGATCTACTGGTGGTACAGCCCTCCGGCGACGCCCGCCGACATGGTTACACTGGAGATGGCGGCGAGGCTGCTCGCCGCTCCGCGTAATTGGCACCAGGAGGATGACAGGGACTGCGCCGACGACATCGAGAGCGGCAGGTCCTCGAACTGGCGCGGAAGCGTATCGAGACCGAACTCGCGGGGTCCGGCTTGCCCCCCGGACAAGACGATAATTGACCGGAGACCAGGCAGTCATCCGCGGCGTGCCTGCGCATCCCCCGGAGAATGAACTCCGCCGTCGTCCCCTCGCCAGCGCCGGACGATTCCTTATGACTTCCGGCGCGCCACACGAAATGATTCGTCTGGCGCTGCAAAGACAACGTCCTCCTCGGTGGGAAAGTGGGTTATCTGGTCCCACAATCCGACAATCTCCATGAGAGCCCGGTTCCGCTCCGTGACGCCCACCAGGTACATCTGGCCATCGCTGTTCGCCACGGAGGTGACGCAGGCGCAGATTATGCCGATCCCGCTGCTGGTCATTCTCTCGACACCCTCGACGTTGATCACCATGTACCGGTAATCCCCCTTGGTCGCCTGCCGGACCTCGTCCAGGAATTCATAGCACGTCTTGTTGCCGTTCATCGCGCCGGTGACCCTGAAGAGAACAACTCCGGGATTCTCGGGCTTCAGGTGCTCCCATTCCATTTTCTTCCAGACGCTCATGCCAACCTCCTGATTGCTCATCTTCAGAGTGAGCCGGACACAATCGATCCTTCGACCGGAGATACGTTTCGTGTTGGACGCAAGGCTGCCGTGTCTCCGACTCCATTCAGTGTAGCGCATTCTCGTGGTCGCGGCGAAACAATGTCCGCCGCTGCAGATATCCTCGCACTGATCCGCCGCAACGGACCTGTCGCTGGATGACCCGTCCGCCTCGAGCAAGGTACCCGGTTTCCGGAGGAGGAGGGCCGTATCCGGTGCCGAGACTCTGTTCAATTGCGCCACCCCCCCCACTCGCGCGCCGCCAGCGTTCGGATATCCTTACCGTGTTTCCCGCCAGCAACGCCCGGACTCTTTCGCACTCATAATTAGCGGACACTTAGGCGAAGGAGGTTGAGTAATCAGGGACATGAGTTGAAGGATGAGGATCTGATCCGACCTTCAGCAATCAGAGAAAAATGTGTCTTTAAGTTTTTTGGGGCAATAGATTCCGGTTTGGTCCGGGAACACTATCAAAGACGGGGACATGCACCTTCCAGGTGCGTGTCCCCTTTCCTGAAAGAGGGAACATGTCCCCGTTGTCGTGGTCTCCGATCGAGTCAATACACCAAGGTGGTTGCGAAGTCGGAATCCGTTTTACCATCATCGTCGCTGATGTGAACCGTATTGGTGTAGGGGGAGCCGGAATCATCGCCGGCGAATACAGTCAGAAATATCATTCCCCCGGCATCGGGCTCCAGATCCCCCAGGCTCCAGGTGACGATATTCGTACCGGGAGTCTGCACACCCCCACCGGTGGCTGAGATAAAGGCGAGCCCGGCAGGGATATCGTCGGATATGATCACGTTGGGGGCGGGTTCGTCACCCAACACGGCCCAATCGATTATGTACTCGAAAGCCGTCCCGATCTGCACATCTTCGGGGGCCCGCACCGACACCAGCACGAGGTGGTCGCTGACAACTATGGTTTCGCTCTCCGCGATGCGGATGATCTCCTGGGCGGCATCGGAGAAGACGGCGCTGTTCGTGATGACGACGCCATTCGGCACCGGCGTATCCACACGCAGTTGCAACGACAGGTCACCCTGGTCCCCGGGATTGAGATCCCCGAGCTCCCAGGTCACCTCATCGCCGACCTGGGTGGCGTCACCGCAGAACTCCACCTGCGTGTAGTCCGGAACCGTGAGCTTCACCGTAGCGCCGTCGGCCCCGAGGGCGCCATCGAGCTCCCAGTGGATCATGTAATTGATGATCCCGTTCGGACTGATGGGATCGGGGTTATCGCTCATCGTCAGGATGACACCCTCTGCGATTTGATAGATGCCTTCGAACGTCAGCACCCCCTCAGCAATCAGAGTCCGCGTCTCCGGCGCCGGTGTCACATACCCGTCGATGTCGCTCCAGGTCAGCGTGAACTCTCCGGCGGGGACCGACGTGAGTGTCGCCTCCCCCCCTCCCGAATAGTCCACAGGACCCGTCAACGACCAGTCCGCGCCGACCAGATCCGCAGGAGTCACCTGGATCCCGATCGTGCCGCTCTCGACCTCCAGGTAGTAGATCCCGCCGAAACGGAGCGTGTCGTCGGCGGCCAGTGTCCGCACACCCGACGCCGGGGTGAGGTAGTCCTCCACATCGTTCCACACAAGCGTGTATTCGCCGACAGGCGCGGCCGTGAGCGCCAGATCGCCTGTGCCCGTCGCCTCCTGGGGTCCTTCGAGGGACCAACCGGCTTCGCTCAGGAAATCGGGAGCCTGATCGATCTCGATCATGCCGGTTTGCGCGGTCGCCAAGGGATCGTCATCGCAACCGAGAAAGAGACTGCAGATAAGAACCAGTGACACAGCCCAAACGAACCGCAACATGATCACTCTCCCAAGATAGACAGATTGATGACGATGGAACGAAATCTCTCCTCAGGGAGAGGAGATTATCAAACGGGGAGCGATGCGTCAAATGATGGGGACATGAACAGTGCCGCTGAAATGCCTGCGATGCCGCAAGAGCAATCCGGTTCCGGATCGTGTCGTCAAGCCGGTCAAGCTGGAGCACGGGGAGCGTTGACCAGGATCCCTGCGGGGGATGGGTGGCGGACCCAGATTGACGAGAGGATCGAGCAGGCTCATGTCAGCCTTCTCTTTATGAGTCCTGATTTTCTGGCATCTATTGATTGAACCGCCCCGGGTTTTCCGGAGACATTGTTACGTGAGCCCAGCTACCATGGCCGGAGTCTCATGCTCCTGATAGTACATCTCTTCGTACTCAGAGGGCGGCACATACCCGATCGGTCCAAGCAGCGCCTGTTGTTGAACCAGAGGAAAAGGGGATACAATAGGAAAAGGGGACATGCACCTGGAAGGTGCATGTCCCCGTCTTTGTCCCCGTCTTTGTCCCCGTTTTTGTGAACATGCGTTCCGGTCAGCGCAGGAGCACCAGCTTTTCACGAGCCGTTACGCCTGTCCCCCGGAAATGCACCAGGTAAACCCCGCTGCTCTGAGGATGACCCCGGTCGTCGAGGCCGTCCCACTGCCGCTCGTACCCGCCGGCGGGAAGCTCGTTGCTCACCAGAGTGCGGACCAGCCGCCCGTCGAGGCCGAAGACCGCCAGGTGGGCCGGTCCGGTCGTCGCCTGCTCGAAGCGGATGGAGGTCTTGGGGTTGAAGGGGTTGGGATACGCGGACAGGCGGGCATAAGCCGGCGACTCCAGCCCGGGCTCCTCGATCCCGGTGACGCCCGTGCAGTGAAGGGGCGCCGACAACAGGGATTCGGACGTGCTGCCGTTGCTACCCACCATCACCAGACGGTCCTCGGCCATGGCCATGGCTCGCGGCGATTCGGTGAGCATGCCGCTGAAACGCATATCGGAGACATCGGTGACGTCGACAACCTGCACGCCCGCCGCCAGGATGTACAGCGTGGATCCATCCACCTCCAGATCCCGCACGTGGGGACCATCCAGACTGTAGGCATCGAGAAAGACGGGAGATGTGGGCGCGCTGAGATCATAGGCCTTAACGCTGCTGCCGAAAATATCATCATAACTCCAGTGAAAGCCGGCGAACAGAACCTCACCCACGACGAGCAGCTCGTCGATGCTATCCAGATCACTGAGGCCGATGGCGCCGGCCGAGGCGAGCGCCGAAGGGTCGGAGATGTCCACGATCTCGATGTACTGATAATCGGTCGCGAAATAGAGATGATCGCCATAGATGGCGATGTCGTTGTGGTCCCAAGCGAGATTGATCTCGTCCAGCAGCGCCGGAGAAGCGGGATCGTTTATGTCGACGGCCGCCAGCTCCCCGCTTTCCATGCCGATGTAGGCGACCGGATAATCCAGGGCAATCGTCCAGGCCTCACCCGTAAAGGTCAGTGAGCCCACCGTAATGAGGTTGTTCGGATCTGCCACATCCACGATGTGCAGGCCATCCGCCCCCGCGACCACATAGGCGTAGTGCTGGGCGAGGGCCAAGTCCCTGGCCTGACCGATGGTCCCCAATTCCGAGAGAACGACCGGATTCTCCGGATCCAGGATATCCATCGCTACGATGCCGTCCGCCTGCGCGGCCAGATAGGCGACGTCGCCGTCGAGAACCATGGCCTCCGCCGTGTAATCCACGTCGTCGCCGACTACGGGGACGAAGCCGGGCTCGGTGACATTGACCACCGTGAACTGGGATGTGCTCGCGTTGTAGGTATCGTCATAGGCGCTGAGACAGAGCTTGTCACCCTGAATGTCGACGCCGGTCGGCCACTGCATGGACCCGAGACTCATCCGTCCGAGCAGAGCGGGGCCGGCGGGATCGGCGATATCGATCAGCCGCAGACCGGCGTAGCTCGCCACGAAGGCGGTGTCGTCTTTCACGCGGACATCCTGATTGATCCAAACCGGAGGGCCCCCGGCCATGAGCAGGCTTCCCAGAACCATGGGCGCGGAGGGGGTGCTCAGGTTGTAGATCAGCAACTCGCTGTCCCCCGAGTAGGCTCTGGACACGAGCAGAAGCAGATCACCCGCGATATCCATACCGGTGTTGTCGTAGGTAGTGGGTAGAGTCGCAACCCAAACAGGTGCAGTGGGCGCACTGATGTCGATGACCTGAAGGTCCTCACCGGCAAGATAGGCGATGTCGCCCGAAGTCTCGATGTCGACGAAGGGGTCGATCGACGGAAATTCGGTCACCAGGTAGGGCGCCGACGAATCGGTGACGTCATAGACGCGCAGACCGGTCGTGCTGCTGATGAGCAGGTGGTCGCCGATCCGGGCCGAAGCGGCCAGAATTACGGGAAAGGTTTCTATGGAGCCAAGCAACACAGGGGCTGCGGGATCCTCAATGTCCACGATCTGAAAGCCGGAGTGACTTGTTTGATAGTCGTCCGAGTAGGACAAATAGGCCAGATCTCCGTACAGAGAGATCATCCGGCTGCCCGTGTGGCCCACCTCGGACAACTCGACGGGAACTTCGGGATCGCTGACATCCATGATCTTCAGGCTACGATTCGTACAGACATAGGCGATGTCATCCCTCAACACCACATCGGTGCCCAGGCCATCGACCCGCTGATCGGCCAAAATCCTGACGTAGTCCCGATAGTCCACGCAATCCAGGCTCAAGGCCGGCGAGACCATGCAGAAACATGCGATCAAAGTCAGGAAGCAGGGCAAGCATTTGGGAAGAGAATCGTTCCGGGTATCCATAGTCATCTCCTGTCCTTAGATAAATGCTGCTTAATCATGACGGCTCCCCCCACCAGCCCGATCAATATCGTAGTAATTATACACTGATTACGGATCGGATATATACTCGAATTGATCCTTGGCCCGCCGCGCATCTCGCCCCTCGACAAACCCGGCCGTCAGTTCAGATCCGAAACCCTCAAGCGCAAACCAGGTCCAGCCACTATCAGGACGGAGGAGATGGAGGACTTTGAATCGTTTCGGGGGATCGGGAGGTGTATATACAGTGTCCATTCGCCCTGCGTCGGGTGCGTGTCCTCATCATCCTGCGGACGTTACCGGCAGGAATCAATCTGGACCTGCGACCACCCGCTGGCGGCAGCAAACAGACCGAGGACTGCGCCAGGTGCCGCGACGCCATGTTGCCGGGTTTGTGCAGCAGTTGTCATCCAGGCATGGGCGACTGGATCACAAACCACCCGCAAGATTCACGGCGGACCATCTCCGGTCCACCGTATCTTGTAACTCCCTGATACTGCTGATGTTGAAGCCTCCATCTCCATCTGACCTGCCTTGGGTCGCTATTCGTATAATTTGAGTATGTCGGAAATTTTCCGAATTATGGAAAATACTATAGACTTGCAAATACAATATAAGTATTATGGTTCCGGATTACGGCAATTAGGTCTGCTATTCAATCACGGAGGCTCCCCATGCGAATCCTGTTTCTCGCTTTGAGTTTTCTTTGTTTGCTGGCCGCGGGAGTTGCGGCCGATACGATCACCTCCCTTCCGGGCGGTGGTCTGTGGAATGACGCGGCGACCTGGGACCTGGGCGTGGTGCCCGGAGAGTACGACGACGTCGTCATAACGCCGTACAGGGTGTCGGTTGACGGCGACGCCATCTGCCTCAGTCTTTATGTGCTCAACACCGCGATTCTTGAGGGGGAGCAGTCGACTCCCGACAATGAACTCACCGTGCTGGGCGATGTACTGCTCGATGGCGAGTTCGCCGACAGTTCCTATCCGTTCATAATCCGCATCGGTGGCGACATCGATAATCGCGGGATCTGGACAAACCATACGACGATAATCACCGGCGAGGGTGTCCACGACATCGCCATGGACACGATCGTCCCCTTCGCGAGCAAGCTGGTTCTGGACGAAGAGGCGACCGGCTCGCTCTACGCCACCACACCCCTGCTGAACAGCAACGACATCCGGTTGAACGGCGGTTCCCTGACGTTGGCCCCGGGCAGCGACCTCACCTTCATGTGGGGTTACCTTGATGGGGGTGAGATCTTCTGCAACGGCAACACCATCGACATGGGTACCGACACCGTTCTGCAGTATCTCAACCTGGATCAGGCCGTCCTGGCCGGCCGGCTCAGATGCGGTCATCTGGTCAGCGCCACAGGCGGTCTGACCAATATGGGTGAGATGAGCAATTTCTCGTCCCAGGGCAACAGCGCGGCGACGGTGGAGGGCGGTTTCGTCAACCACGGAACCGTGCGCAACGACAACTACGGTTTTCAGCTCTTTATCTCGGGTGACGTCGCCAACCACGGCTTGATGACGCAATCCACGCTATTTCTGGACGGCGTCGGCGAACAGCATCTGAGTCAGGGGCCGGATCGGCAGTTCGATTGCCAGATCTACCTGCCCGAGTTCCAGGGCGGCACGCTCATAGCCGATACCGACCTGACGTTCAACGATATCCTCAACCTCGGCAGCGGTGAGTTGATTCTGACCGAGGGCGCCACCGTGAAATTCCTCAACTACGGGTATCTGGTCGACGGCTTTCTTACGGCCGACGGCAATGATCTGATCATGGAGGGCAATTCGTTCGTCCGCGATTTGAGCGTCAGCGACGCCGTTCTCCGCGGCGTGGTGAAAGTAGAGGACGTCACCACCTTCACGGGAGGAGTCCTGGTGGCGGACATTCTGGAAAACCGGCAGTACTTCCCGTCGACCGCACGCGTTAACGGGGATCTGCTCAACGAGGGTCTGATCCGCGATCAGAACCACCCCTTCACTATCCGGATCACCGGCGATCTGGGCAACAGCAGCTTCATGACCAACACTCTGGTGGTTCTGGATGGAGCCGATGATCAGGCGGTCGGTACGGGCGACGGCATCGGCGTCGGTGAGATGCGGCTGGAGTCGGGTTTATCCGGCGGCGGCTACCAATGGTATCGCGACGGCCAGATGTTGTCGGGTGAGACAAACGCCGCGTTGAGCTTCTTCGCGGGGATCGGTTATGCGGAGTTCGGACGCTACCATTGCGAAGTGTCCGGTGGTCAGATCTCACGCAACATCACTATCGGCGAGTTTATCGATCCGACGGGAGTCGACGAGTTTACGCCCGTCGCTCAACTGGGTCGCAGCTATCCCAATCCGTTCAACCCGAAAACCACCTTCACCTTCTCGCTGGATCGCTCCGCGCATGCGCGGTTGTGCGTGTACGATCAGGGGGGACGCCGCGTTGCCGAGCTGGTGAATCGCAACCTGCCCGCAGGCGCGCACGCCGTCGAATGGCGGCCGACCAACCTGTCGTCCGGCGTCTATCTGTATCGCCTGGATGTGGCGGGACAGGTGCAGACCGGCAAAACGGTACTGGTGAAATAGGAACGATGGGTCGAATGACAGTAGTTAAAAGTGAAAACATACTCGGGAGGTTGAAATGAAAAGGATTTTAGTCGGCTTCACCACAATCATGTTCCTGGCCTCTGCCGCATGGGCGCTCTGGGAGCCCGTGCCGGAACCGGGAGACCCTGAAGTGTTTGATGGTCACGAACTCTTCCACTCCGGAACGGCACACCTGTTCTCCGGCAGCTTTCTGGGACGGGTTTACTCCAGCCTTGACCACGGCGAAACCTGGAGTCCCGTCGCGAATGTTCTCGAAGGGGAGTATGCCCCGGTCGTCTCTCTGCTGCAGGTTGGGGATTGGCTGTTCATGAGCCGCAGTTTTTTCGAGGTCTTCAATCACAGGTCCCGTTTTGACGGGGAGACCTGGTCGGACTGGGAGCCGCTCGGCTACCAGGACAGCGAGTTCCGCTCCATCACAGCCATCGGAGAAACGCTGTTTATCGCGGATGTCCGGGGCGATGTCCAGAAGTCCGTCGACATGGGACTGACCTGGCAGCCGACGACATCGACGGGGTTGAATCGGATCGATCTGGTTTTCGCGCGTGAGGGTCGCTTGTTCGCCAGCGAGCAGGAGATCAACACGGGGCGCTTGTATCGCTCCGACGACCTCGGCGACACCTGGACACCGCTTGATGAAACACCCGGCTCCTCCTATCTCTGCTCGGAGATCTTCTGGCGCGGTCGCCTGTATATCTGCGTCTACCACATGGGTGGTATCGGCACGTTCTGGTCTTCGGACGACTTCGGCGACAGTTGGGAGCAGGTGTCCACCTTGCCGACCACCAGTAACATCAACGGCATGGCGGTGGCGGATGACGGCCGGTTGGCCATCGGAGCATCGGGCGGTCATCCCGGGTACGCCAGCATCTGGCTCAGCGACGATCTTGGCGACTGGGAGGACTACACGCACGACCTGCCTCAGTCCTCATGGCCGTTCAATGACCTGATCGTCCACGAGGGCTGGTTCTTCAAGTCCGGCGGAACGGTGACGAAGTATCGCGCGGCTCAGCCGCCGAATCAGACGGCGGTGGACGACGGGCCTATCGCCGCCTCGGCTTTCGACCTGGCTTCATTCCCCAATCCGTTCAATCCGAAAACCAGCTTCAGTTTCAATCTGGAGAGGGCCGCCGCTGCGCGGTTGAGCGTTCACGACAGCGCGGGCCGTCGTGTTGCGGTTCTGGTCGACGGGATTCTGCCCGCAGGCGCTCACGAGGTCGATTGGCGCCCCGAGGCCCTTTCGACGGGCGTGTACCTCTATCGATTGCAAGTCGGGGGTGCCGTGGAAACGGGCAAATGCGTGCTTCTGCAGTAGAGCCGAGGCGTATTCGAGGGCGACCGGACCCACCGGTTCCCACGACAGCGGCGCCAACACCGTGGATGAGTATTGCGGCTCCCTCAACGGCTACAGCGGGGGCGGGGGCAAGCATGTCTTCAGCTTCACTCTGGCCACAAGCCAGGAGGTGACGATTCAGGTTCTCAAGTCATACGGCGCCCGGGTGACGCCACGATTTGTGCGATGACGGTATTCACCTGCCACATGTCCGCTAAATAGAGCGGTTGAACCGCCCGGTTGTTCAGGAGACCTGCTTCCTTGAGTCCGACGGATGTGGGACCCGGATTTCGGACAGTGAGCTAAGGCGGTTCCCGCTCATTGAATCCCGGCCCCATTTCGGGCCACAAAATCCTAAGACCACAGAAACTCGAGCCGCAATCGACACGATTTCAGACGGATTCGACTTAAACGCCAGAAAGCTCTAGTTAATGCAGACCCACTTTTCAGGGGAGCTTGCCCGTAGTTGAAGGTCAGCGCCATTTATGATAGCGTTGTCAATGATCCATAACTGGTGATCTTGTTTTCTGAAATAGGGATCTCTGTGATGCTTCGAAGAGTTTTCATTGTCGCCGTATTGATATCATTTTTCTTCACGGCTTACCTCCAAGGCTGCAACGAGGATCTTACGACTCCCGGATCCGAGACCGGGACGATTATAGTATCCACCTCACCCGATTCGATTGAGTGCCCCTGGCGTGTCATGAACCTTGAGCCGCCCCGCTTTTCCACCTTCGGTCATGGGGATTCGACACTGACCAATCGGGCTCCGGGGGAATACAGGGTCTACTGGGGCGATCTGTACGGACGGACTACGCCCACTGATGAGACGCAAACTCTGGCTTCCGCCGGCACAATCACCTTCAGCGGAATCTATATTGAGATCGGTGGGACGGTCATAATCGATCCATCACCGGATTCCATAGACGCTCCCTGGACACTCACCGGCCCGAACAGAATGAGGGTGTCTGGAACCGGTGATGCCACACTTGAATCTTTGAGTTCCGGGAACTACTCCCTGACATGGGGTGACGTCACCAACTGGATCACGCCCGCGGACACCCTGTTTCACTTGGCTACCGGCCATATCGAGACCATCGACGGAAATTACGTTGAGGAGATCGGCACGATAGTTATCAACCAGATGCCTGGCTTCCTGGACGGCGCAGGCTGGTCGCTCTCTGGGCCGCAGACCGAAAGCGGATCCGGTGCCGTTACGTTGGCGGCGATGCCGATTGGCGAGTACACACTGACCTGGAATGCAGTGAACGACTATTTTAAACCGTGGAGTCCCGCTCAAGCACTTGTCGCCGGAGAAACAATCGCATTCGCCGGCACCTATCTTCCGGTAGCCCCCCTCCAAGCGGATTACGTAGCTATCTCTCCAGGAATCTTCGCCATGGGCAGCCCTGAAAACGACCCGGCGGCGTACTCTGATGAAGTGCAGCATGAGGTGATTCTGACGACACCTTTCTACATGCAGCGCACCGAAGTGACCAACCAGCAATATGCGGACCTCGCTCAATGGGCCTACAACCACGATCCGCCCCTGGTGTCGGCAACCGGCTCCAGTCTATCTGATGCATTGGACGGCTCGACACAGGAGCTGCTGGATCTCGATGACAGCGATTGCGAGATCTCCTTTGCTGATGGTGTCTTTACCGTGGATGCCGGGAGGGAGAATCACCCGGTTATCGAGGTGAGTTGGTTCGGCTCAGCCAGTTACTGTGACTGGCTGAGCCTTCGGGCGGGCCTGCCACGGGCGTATGAACACCACGGTAACTGGTTATGCAACGGAGGAGATCCTTACAATGCTCTGGGATATCGCCTGCCTACCGAGGCTGAGTGGGAGTACGCCTGTCGCGCGGGCAGTACGACGTCTTTAGCGAATGGGCCTCTCACAAACATGAATTGCAATGATCCTGTTCTGGATAATATCGGTTGGTACTGCGGTAATGCGGATGACTGGACGCACCTTGTCGGACTGCTATCAGGTAATAACTGGGATCTCCATGACATGCATGGGAACCTCAAAGAGTGGTGTAATGACTGGAGGGGAGATTACAGCGGCGATGCGATCAACCCTGCGGGGCCACCAGAACCTCCGGTCCCCGATACATCTCGAAGGCTCCGCGGCGGGGATTGGGAAGCCTACGCACGCAACTGCCGATCTGCCGTTCGCGCCAGCGACTCCCAAGACAATACTAGTAGAGCCTATGGCTTCCGGCCTGTGCGATCCGCCAATTGAGTGGCACAAACGTCCGGGCGAAGACAACCGGATGATTCAATGGCTGAGGATGCGCAAACATAAACTCCCCCGTCAAACGAACGGCTCATAAGTAGAGTTTTCTGGCATACGAGGACATGCCCATCGATCACGCGACGCCCTGAGATACTGCACACCCGGAGGTCCCCCGCAATCTTGTGACCAGATTGACAGTGATCAATGGTAAATATGCTGAGCCTAGGCTCGCCATGACGCTTGCGGCCAGAAAAAAGAGCCCGCTCAACGAGCGAACTCTTCTGTCGTCATATAGCCTGTATTCAAACCTAGGGGCAACTCCATTCCGCTGCCAGCGAAGGCTCATCGTTCACGGTTTGCGTTACACCGGAAAAACTTGTGTCGGAGCTGATGTGCAGATAGTAGGTCCCGCTGGATCCGCAGCTGTCCCCCCAGTCGCGGGTAACCGCAAAACGATAGGTACCCGTTTCGGGAATCGTGAAGCCGATAACTGTCTGGCCCTCCGTATTGTTGTTGCAGTTATCGACCCAGCCGCAGCGCAATTCGGTGGCGTCTTCGGTCAGCAGATTGGTGCCGCCCAGAGGTTCGCCAGGACCGTATAAAGCGACTTGCAGCACCGAAGCCCCGGTTACCTCCGTTGCCCGCAGACTAACGATAGTGTCCGCTTTGAAGTTCATATCGAAGACATCCTGGGGATCCTCACCAATCTCGCTATCCCACCTGAAAGTCCCACTGTATTCGAAGATTTTGGCGGGACTGTACGGGTTACTGTCCTCGTCACAGCCTACTACCAGCAGGGTGGGGATCAGGATCATCAGCAACATGAGTGTCTTGATATCCGGAATTCTTTTCATTTCAGACTCCAGGGAGATAGGTAAGGGAGAGCGCCGCCTACATTTACTGAAAGTGAATATAACGTTGCAGGCTATGGTGGCCACTATACGTCCGGACCTCAATGCCGTCATCAGTAATAATGGGATTGCAAAGAACAGGATCTCGCTGCGCTTGGGCGCAATCCCGTCACGGCGACCCACAGTCAGCGGTCTGGATGCCGCCATGACGCTCATTGCCGGCGAGATCGGCGACATCAGTTAATTCCGTGAAACGACTTGTTTCACCGCAACACGACTGTTAACTATTACACATATGATTCTCCGGACACTCAACCTGGAGGCAGAGGAATGAGACATCCGTTCTGGTCGAAACATATCCTTATCATGCTTGTTGGGCTGATTCTGATTGCGACTCGGTCGCATGCGGCCACCGGGAAGAGTCGAGAGGAGATCATCATCCACTATGGCCTCAACGACAGTCACAGTCGAAGCTGGGCGCAGGCGGATGGCGCGGGACGGGTCGGGGTCACCTACTTCGAGCACGACGAGGGCAGCCACACAACCGGCACCCTGCTCTACAAGACGATCCTCTCCGGCGGAACGGCCACGATCGACTCCATCGCCTCCGGTCGGCATCTTGAAAAATCGGTCCTGCTCTTCGACGCGGAGGATCATCCCCACATCTTCGTCGCCGTCTCGAACGACATCGATCAGGAGATCATCCACCATTATCGGAATGGCGACAACACCTGGCAATCCGAGACGATCACCAACTTCCACAACGAGGGGGGGAAATTCATCTACGAACTCTCGGCCGCCAAAGGGCCGGACCACTCCCTCCATCTGTTGATCCTCAAGACGCGCTCCGACATCGATTCGAGCGATTTCATGGATGCCTGGCAGGACGCCAACCTCTATCACCTCGCGAACGATACGGGCAGCTGGCGACGAGAGCTGATTCGCCACTACGACATGGCTTACACCTACGACATGTACATCAAGACCTCCAGCCGGCAGGACATCGCCATCGACGAAGACGGCTTCGCCCACGTTGTCTTCAGCGAGCAACTGAGCGGGAATTACGATCCGTCCCGCCTGCACTACGCCACGAACAGAACGGGAACCTGGGTCAGCGAGATCGCCCTGAGCAATGAACACGGCCTCAAGGATGACGCCGGCTGGTTTCCCTCCCTGGCCCTGGACAACAATGGCGTCCCCCACATTGCCTGCATGTATATCAACCGGGTGATGACCTACTCCGCCACCTACTGTCATCTCTATCTCTTGAACCGCACCGCCGGAACCTGGCGGTACGAGATCGTCGCCAACCTGGACGACGGTTATCACGGCGGTGACGGTCGCGACTATACGGGCGGTTTGACCCACCTGATCTTCGACAGCGACAACACGCCCCACCTCCTCTTCACCGACATTGCATCGACCCACTGGCCCGTACTCAATCAATGCCTGAACGTGGGCAATATCCGCTACGCCGTTCGACGTGACGACGCCTGGGAGATGAAGACGATCCACCGCCAGCCCCTGCCCACCGGTTTTTTCGACGCTGTCGAAATGTATGGATTGTGTCTGATCCCACGTGAGGCCACCGGCACCATCCGCGTCATCGGGCAGGAGATGGTCATCACCGGGGAGAACCGGTACGACTGCCGACTTCTGGAGTTCGGCTGGTCGACCGACATTTACGCCCCCGGTTCGCAACCGACGGGTTATCGCCTGCTGCCCGGTTATCCCAACCCCTTCAACCCCGCGACCACAATCGAGTATTCACTCTCGCGATCCGAACACGTTGAGATCGATGTACTCACCCCCGACGGCCGGCGCGTTCAACGTCTGGTGGATGGAATTCGGGGGGCAGGCCCCCATAGCGTCTCCTGGGATGGCCGCAACTCAGGTGGACACCTGCTGCCGTCCGGCGTATATCTGTGCTCCCTGCGCACCGACAGCTACACCGAGGCCCGGAAGCTGACCCTGATCAGGTGATGTAATCCGGGCATCCTCGAGTGGCCTCGGGATGGTTCAATGTCGACGCGACAGCGCCCGCCATCCCCTGCGGTTCAGGCCAATGACGGTCTCGGCCGCCAACAACCATTTTCCATTTTCAATTGTCCCGGATTCGAGATAGGATTACGCACAGAGACGGTAGAACTCGGGAAGCTGTAACCCTCTTTCGGCAGGGTCCGGGATATTTCATCCGGCCGGATCAATGCATTTAAATAATGAGGCAGCCGCTGGCCTGCAAGACATCATCTGTGCTAGATTGTCCCCACTCGCGGCACTTGCCATACTCCCATGATTATGGCTCTCATCGAAGAGGTGATCCCCTGCTCAGAATCGACATACTCGGCTGGACCGGAATCTCATTTCCCATATTACTTCTGCTCGCGAGCGTATCATGTGTGTCCGCACAGGATACCTGGACGTGGGTGCAGACCGACTGGTCGGGCGGCAACTATGCCCTGGCCGATTCCATAGATACGGAATGCTCCCCCGGCGAGTTGATCCTTCTCAATAACCCCGACCGTCTCGTTCCGGCTTTCGATGCCACCGACATCTATGCCGGCATCTGGAGTACGGTCACTTGGCGCGGTAAGCTCTACATGGCCGCCTGCTCCACCCCCATGTCCGATGCCGGTGGGGATATCATCAGTTATGATTACGGGAGCCACACGACCGGAATCGACTACTCCGTGCATGAGGAGGGCAACGTCGTCCTCAGGGTCCTGGACGACAAACTGTTCTGTCCCGGTCTGGACAACCTCGATCTTGATTGGGAGTGGGGGAACATCTACCTCAACGAGGGTAACGGCTGGATCCGGAAGGCCTCCATACCGGGAGCCCTCCACGTCCATGACATCATGCTTCACGACGACAAACTCTGGGTCACCACGGGCGCCGGTCCGCCGGATTACCGGGGCAAACTCTTCTCCTCCATCGATATGGGCGACAGCTGGGTGGAGGAGTTCTCCATCTTGCCCATCCCCCCCGAGAATTTTTTCCGCCGTCTGTACGGACTCACCGTATTCGAGGAATCGTTGTTCGTACAGAGTGACTTCTGGATCCCCGAGGGACCGGTGTTATTCGAGTTTCACGGCGATGAGATGATAACCCATATGCTGCCCGAGGGTGAGTACTGCCTGTCCGCCTTCGCGGAATACCGGGACAACCTGCTCTGCTTGATGAAAACGACGTTGGGCATCTACGACGGCGACAACTGGCGTGACCTGCCGGTCCTTCACCCCTCCTACAACTTCGCCTCGCGCGCTCTTATTATCCACCACGACCGAGTCTACGTCGGCGGTCGTGAAGGGGCTGCGTGGACAAACGATCTCGTTGACTGGCACACAATAGAGGTCGCGGAATTCGGCGGGAAGGGGGTCGAGAGCTTCGGCACTCTTCACGGAAGACTCTATGCCGGTACGGTGGGAGAGGGGGAGGTCTACGTCACCCCTGCGGCCTCGGTGGGCTACCTGATCTCGGAACCTCACGAGTTTCCCGGAGCGATTGGCGGCGGATCCCTGAGCTGGGATGCCATCGAGCCTCCAGACACCGAAGTGTCCGTTCAGGTAAGAAGCGCGGCCACGAGCGCAGGTCTTCAGCAGGCAATCTGGCGCGGACCGGATGGTGATTCCGCCGGCCGGTATCGTAACTCCGGCGGTCCGCTGGCGACAGAGCATCGGGGGAACATCTGGATGCAATATCGCATAATGCTCACGAGTTCTGACGAAGTTCTCGCACCCGTCCTCAATAGTTTGCGCGTGGATGCGAGGGAGCTGATACTCGAGTTCCGGACAATGCCGAACCCATGCACCGGATCGATGCAATTATCGCTGCCGGATGCGATATCGGTCGATGAGATCCTGGTCTATGACCCCCGCGGGCGACTGCGCCGCAAGATCCGACCGGGCTCCGCGAAAGTGCTCGTCTGGGACACATGCGATGATCTGTGCCGACCGCTGCCGAGCGGCCTATACCTTATTGCACTCAAGTCGCTGGGCCGGATATCCTCCACCCAACGCGTAATCCTTCTCCGCTGATAACCAAGACGAGCAGTGGACTCCACCCGCAGGCTTGTCTTAGAGGTTGCGTCCGGTTGTCCGAACAATGTATTCTATAATAGTATCCGACATGAGCACATCTTTGCTTGAAGATCGGGACCGACACCTACAGATACCGGGAGGGGATGTGATGAGCAAAGTGAGCTTTATCAAGACGACTCTATTCTTATTACTGATCGTGTGCGCAACCTTGGCCATGGCCACAGAACGTGGGGATCGGTCGCTGTTCCTAAATGACACCAGTTTCGAGAACGGGCTTTGCGGCGAGGGCTCCGGCTGGACATGCGGGACCGATACCGGTTGCCCGAACTGGATCATCGACCCGACCTCCATCTGGGGAGTCCCGGCCAATGATGGAACTTTCGTAGCTCAGCTTGGCGGCCTCTGTGGAGAGGAGCTCAGCAGCAACACCTTTTGCCAGGAGGTCGATTTCGGTTGGCCCTGCACTTTTTGGCTGACCTGGTCCTGGATGGGGATCGTGAATGGAGCAAACCCAGGATCGTTCAGAGTTACCCAGGATGGGGTCGAGATTGAAGCGTATGAGCCCTCAGGGGTTGTGGTTGACTCGAATGGCGTCTGGGAAACCGGATATGTCAGTATCTGGGCATGGGGTGAGACTTCTACATTCTGCTTCGAGTTCGATGCCGGATCCGACGAGAGTGCCATGCTCATCGACTCGGTGAGCAACTTGATATCGCCGACTCCGACCGTCCCCCTCAGCTTCTCGGTTGTCAAGAGTCTGTATTGATTTCATCGGTTCCCGATGTAGAGCCTGTATCGCCAATGCGGACTCCACATCGGAAACATCGATCGAACCATGTCATCGCCAATAGTACCCCAATGTTTCTCTCGAAGGGGAGATCAACATAACGCTCCTTACGAGAGCGCTTATTATGTGGACGAAGCGGCTGTCCGCACCCCTAACTCATCAAGTCGGTTTCCATTCGGGACGATCATAGGTTTGATACCCCCAGTCCCATGCCTGATTGGATGGCTTTATTGCTGCGTTGATCCTGCAACGGATCGGCCTCTTCCGAACCTGGAGACTAACGATGGAATTAAGGAAATTCGTTGCACCGGAATTCGTTTACGGACCGCAGGCTCTGGACCTGGTGGGGCGCTATGCCCGCAATTTCGGCGCGCGCAAGGTGCTTGTGGTTTCGGACCCGGGGGTTCAGGCCGCCGGCTGGGTAAAGCACGTTACGGACTCATTGACGGCCGAACATCTGGCGTACGAGTTGTTCACGGACGTCTCCCCCAACCCCCGCGCCAAAGAGGCCATGACGGGAGCCGCGATCTTTAGCGACCGGAAATGCGATGTGATTGTCGCCGTCGGGGGCGGAAGTCCGATGGATTGCGCCAAGGGGATCGGCATCGTACACAGCAATGGTTGCGATGTCCTTGAATTCGAGGGTATCGACAACGTCGCCATTCCGGGTCCCCCTCTGATATGCGTTCCGACTACGGCGGGCACGTCAGCGGACCTGTCTTAGTTTGCGATCATCAATGATGTGAATCGGCTGTGCAAAATCGCAATCATCAGTAAAACAGTAGTGCCGGATGTGGCCATCATCGATCCGATCACGACCACGACCATGGATTCCTATCTGACGGCCTGCACCGGAATGGATGCTCTCGTTCATGCGGTGGAAGCTTACGTCTCATCCGCCAATTCGCCACTGACCGACCTTCATGCCCTTGAGGCGGTGCGACTCCTCAGCGACAATCTGCTCAAGGCCATCGCCGCCCCGGATGATATCGAGTTGAGAGATCTGGTGATGCGGGGCAGCATGTCCGCCGGGCTGGCCTTTTCCAATACCAGTCTTGGAGCCGTCCACGCCATGGCCCACAGTCTGGGCGGGCTGCTGGACCTGCCCCACGGCGAATGCAACAGCATACTGCTTGAGCATGTTATGGCCTACAACTTCACCAAGGAGCCGGAGCGTTTCGGCTCGATCGGCAGAGCCATGGGATTGGAGCTGAAGGGACTCACCGCAATCGAAGAGCGGCAGGCGGTACTCGGTGGAATTGCCGAGATGAAGGTTGCGGCGGGAATCTCCTGCAGTCTGGGCGAGAGGGGCGTCAAAACGGCGGATGTCCCCCAACTTGCGGCCAACGCCATAGCGGACCCCTGCATGGTCACCAATCCCAGGAAACCGGTTCAGCGCGACATAGAGGTAATCTATGAAGAAGCCCTTTGACGGGGATCTCGACCATCGGGCTCAGCACGACTTGATAATCGGTTTGGGCGAGCGGTCATTGCGCAAGAGTTACTTCCCGCAACTTCAGGATCAGTTGAGCAAACTTGAAAGATTCCGCCTGTTGCTGGATGAAACCAGCGACATCATTCTTATGGCGGAGCTACCCAGCGGCAAGATAGTAGACAACAACCGAACGGCATTGAAGGCCATAGGCATCAGAGAGATGCAGTCTCTCCGCTTGCAGGACCTGTTCCCCGCCGAAGATCTGCAAGATGATTTCCGGAGTTTCATAGCCGATGACAAGGATACCTCATCGTCAAAGCTGCAACTGGAAACGTGTTTCAATTCGGGGACCGACAGAGAGATGCCCGTGGAGCTCATCCTCCGCAAGAGCAAGCTGGAGGATCGGGATTATGTAGTGCTTGTCGGACGCGACATATCCGAACGAAGGGAAGCGGAGGAGATCAGACGCCGGCTTGAACAGCGTATCAGCCATAGTCAACGGTTGGATTCATTAGGAATGCTCGCAGGCGGGATAGCTCACGACTTCAACAATCTGCTCATGGCCGTCATCGGCAATCTCTCATTGCTGGAGATGGAGTTGCCTGGACAGAGCCCCCTGCACGGGCACATCAAAGAGATCGTGTTTGCCACAAACAGCGCCCGCGACCTGACCAGCCGCTTGTTGGGATTGGCCAAGGGGGGCAAGTACGAAACATCCCCGGCATGCATGAACGACATCATCTCCAACACCTGCAATATGTTCAGCCGTACCCACAAGAATCTCACTGTCGAGACGAACCTGGCTGCGGACTTGAGGACCGTAGAGGTCGATCGCAGCCAGATGGAGCAGGTGTTGATAAACCTGTTCGTCAACGCCGACCACGCAATGGCTGACCACGGCAAGCTCGGCATCTCCTCCAGCAATCTGATTCTCGAGCACGACGATGCCAAGCTGCTGAACCTGAAGGCGGGCAGCTACATCCTGGTTGAGGTGTCCGACAACGGATGTGGAATGGACAAGGCGACCTGCAAGAAGGTCTTCGATCCCTTCTTCTCCACCCGAATCGAGGGCCGCGGCACCGGCTTGGGGCTGGCATCGGTATACGGGATCATCTCCAATCATGAGGGATTGATCTCCGTCTACAGCGAATTGGACCTGGGAACAACCTTTCGGATCTATCTCCCGACGACCGATAGAGAGCCGCTGACCAAAAGCACCCCTTCAGGCGGTATGGCAAAAGGCAAGGGACTGATTCTCGTCGTTGATGATGAGGAGATCATCCTGACCGTAACCATGAAGATGTTGGAAAAACTTGGCTACGAGGTCTTGGGTGCAAGTAACGGCAAAGAGGCGATAGAGATCTATGAGCAGCATCCGGAGATTGAACTGGTTATCCTGGACATGATCATGCCCGGAATGGGCGGCGAAGAGACGTTTCATATTCTGAGGGAACTCAACCGGAACATGAAGGTGCTTCTTTCAAGCGGGTACAGCATGAATGAGCAGACAAAGCGGATACTGGATCAAGGGTTCTCGGGATTTTTGAATAAACCCTTCAACACTTCAGATCTGGCGACTATCGTGAAGGATACTCTGAGTTGAATCCCCGGTGACCTCTTCGGGAAAGCCGTGATAAATCCATCCGGAGGTTGAAGTTTCCGGGTCGCACCTTTCCGAAATCATATCTGCCCAGCGCCGTCCATCTCCGATATCGCCCCACTCCTCCGCGAGCTCAACTGCACCGGCTGCAAACGTATCCGCCAAAAATCGGATTGAATTGAACTATGCCCCATATTGTCTTATAATTGCCGAAGGGGGCTAGATATGGACTTCAAACCATCCATATTTCATGCTAAAGCAGTCATTATCATGATGCTGCTTGGTTTTTGCGCCGACATCGCCGCCTCGCAGGTGCTGATCAACGAGTTTCTCACCTCCAATGTCGAGGGGATTCACGACGAGGACGGCGACACCCCGGACTGGATAGAGCTGCTCAATACAGGTCCCGGCACGGTTGATCTGGATGGATGGTTCATCTCCGACGATCTCGACACCCCTCTTCTCTGGACACTCCCCCCCCATCAACTCTCCCCCGGCGGCCGTATCCTGATCTTCGCCTCGGGCAAGGATCGCGACTATCTGCCCCAGGTGTGGGAGACGGTCATCACCCGGGGAGATGTCTGGCACTATACACCCGATGCCTGCAGTCAATCGGTCGACTGGATATACCCCGGCTTCGATGATTCGGAGTGGGATGAGGGGCCAACCGGCATCGGCTTCGGCGATGGCGACGATGAAACGACAATCAGCTACACAATCGCCATTTTGGCCCGATCCCCTTTTCAGGTGGATGACCCCTCAGCGGTTTCGAGCCTGGTGCTGCACATCGATTATGACGACGCGTTCGTGGCCTATGTCAACGGTGTGGAGATCGCCCGCAGCAACATAGGGATACGGGGGATACGCCCCGACTGCGACGAACCGGCTCTGACCAACCGCGAAGCGCAGATCTACGATGGTGGCCTGCCGGATGTCTACGTGGTGCCGACACCCGACATGTTGATCGTCGGCGAGAATACGCTCGCCATCGAGGTTCACAACTCAACGTCCTCCTCCAGCGACATGAGCTTCATCCCCTGGCTCTCACTGGGGCTGGACAGCGCACCGGTCGGAGGTGGAGATGGACCTGCCGCCTATATCCGTTTCATGCTGCCCCATCTGCATACCGATTTCGGGCTGGGGGCTGCTGAGACCATCTCCCTGCACGACAGTAACGAGCAGTTTGTCGATGAGATCAATACCGGCGCCAGTTGGGCGGACATCTCAAGCGGGCGCGCCCCCGATGGAGCTGCGGAGTGGCGCCTCTTCACTGAACCCACACCCTGTGCGCCCAACGCCGACGATGGCTGCTCCGAATTCGCCGTCGCCCCCGTTTTCTCCCGAAACGGAGGTTTGATTGCGGCTCCCGTCACTCTGGAAATATTCTCGCCGATCCCGACGGCGGAGATCCGTTTCACCAGCGACGGCAGCGACCCCGACCAGTTGTCCCCCATCTACCACGCAACCCTCCCGATAGCGGACACGCGCATCATCCGCGCCCGCTGCTTCGAGGAGGGCAAGCTGCCCAGTCGGATCGTCACCGCCAGCTTCCTCTTCAGCGTGGATACGGAGTTGCCTGTGGTTTCCCTGGTCACGGATCCCGCCAACCTTTGGGACGATGAGATCGGAATCTACATCCTTGGCCCCAACGCCAGCACCACGCCCCCCCACTACGGCGCCAATTTCTGGCAGGATTGGGAGAGGCAGGCCCATGTCGAATTCTTCGATACGGACGGCACCACACCATTCGCTCACAATGTCGGCATCAAGATCCACGGCGGTATGACCCGGGCCCTGGCCCAGAAATCACTTCGCCTGATCGCGCGCGGGGGATACGGCGCGTCCAGGATCGAGCATCAGATCTTCCCGGGACTCGATATCGATGAATTCAAAACCCTCATCCTGCGCAACGCCGGCAATGACTGGTGCGTGGCGCACCTACGCGATCTGTTCATGCACGGTATCTGCTCACGCCCCGAAACCGACATCCAGGCCGGGCGGCAGGCCATCGTCTACCTGAACGGCGAGTACTGGGGGATCCACAATATCCGCGAGCGATTGGACAAGGACTATCTTGAAACCCATCACGGGATAAACCCCGACGAGGTGGACATCCTCGAGGGTGAGAATCAGGTGGTGGAGGGCGACAACGAATCCTATCTCGCGCTGCTGGATTGGATCGCCAATCACAGTCTGTCCGAACCCGAAAACTACGGGGCGATTCAGACGATGATCCAGACGGACAATTTCACGCTCTACAACTGCTTCGAGATCTACTTCGCCAATACCGACTGGCCGCACGGCAACATCCGCTACTGGCGCCCACGCGAGCCTGGCGGCCGGTGGCGCTGGATGTTCAAGGACATGGATATCAGTCTGGGCATCTGGGACGAAGTCGATCACAACACTCTGGCCCACGCCCTGGATCCGGATGGAGGGACGACGAATCCACCCTGGTCCACCCTCCTGCTCCGCAGTCTGATGGACAACCCCCTGTTCAGACGGGATTTCATCAACAGCTATGCCGAGTTGATGAGCGGCCCGCTGGCGCCGACGCCGTTGACGGAGTCGTTCGCTGTGATCACGGGGAATATCGAGGGGGAGATTCAACCTCATTTCGAACGTTGGGAACAGGACTACACCGACTGGTACGGGAGCACCGACAACATCCGCGACTGGATCGCCCAGAGACCAGGCTACGCCAGGCAACACATCATGGAGTACTTCGACCTGCCCGCGACAGTTGCGGTGACGCTGGCGATCGCCCCTCCCGGTGCAGGCACCCTGCAACTGACCGCAACCGAGATCGATTCACTACACAGGATCATCTACTTCGAGGGGAACCCGGTGCCGATTACCGCCGCTCCCCGGCCGGGATGGAGCTTTGATCACTGGTCCGATCTCGGCTTGCCCGACACCACCAGCATATTGCTCCCCCCGACGGGCATCATCAACCTGACCGCCCATTTCACGGAAGCGCCGGTCGACGAGGCAACCGTGGTGATCAACGAGATCAACTATAATTCGGCCGCCACGTTTGATCCCGGCGACTGGATCGAGTTTCACAATCCCGGCACTCTGGACCTCGACCTCACCGGTTGGAGCTTCCGCGATTCCGAAGATACCCACGTATTCAACTTCCCCGCAGAGACACTGCTTGGCGCCGGGAGCTACCTTGTCCTTTGCCGCGACATGGCGGCCTTCACCGCGCTTTACCCCGATGTCGAACCCGTTCTCGACGGGATGGATTTCGGCTTCAGCGGCGCGGGTGAGTTGCTGAGAGTGTATGACGACGAGGGGGCGCCGTATGATGTCGTCGAGTATGACGACAGCGCTCCCTGGCCGACCGAGCCCGATGGTCTGGGCGCCACGCTGGAGCTGATAGACCCTGAGTCCGACAACTCGTTGCCGACGAGTTGGGCCGCATCTGCGGATCACGGGACGCCGGGCGAACAGAACAGCTGCAACCTGACCGCCGCGCCGGCTGCCGTCACCCCGTCGGCCCTGAGGCTGGCCCCACCCTGGCCCAATCCGTTCAACCCGACAACGACCATCAGCTTTGACACCCCCGCGGTCGGCAGAGTCAGACTCTCCATATTCGACCCGCAGGGCAGACTTGTCGACCACCTGATCGACCGGCAGCTGACCGCCGGCACCCACCGGATCACCTGGAATGCCGACGGGTTGAGCAGCGGCGTGTATCTGGTGCGCCTCGATCTCGCGGATGAAAGCCGCAACTGCAAGCTGCTGCTCCTGAAGTAATCCGCCCGGGCCTATCCACCATAAGCGGCTGCACCATAGTAATTTCCGATCCATGAGTGCGCCCATAATTCCCGCGTAACACCCTCCGGCTATAGTTATCCCATCAAATGTCGAGCTCCAGCGGTCAGCTGACTCCCGCAAAGATGCCTCCAGCATCCGGGAAACTCGTATTCGAAAGGGAGATCCAATGAAGCAGATAAGGGAACTATCGCTCAGGGCTGCTCAGTTGCTGGGCTTGATTCTGTTGCTGGCAGCACATCCTCAAACCGCAGCCGGTCTGGTGAGTGGTGACACCTGGCAGATGAAGCAACGCGACATGCACAACACCGGGCGCGCCGACTACGAGGTGCCGTTCGAGAGGCTCAACGACAGCTTCTTCGATGTCTTCGCCTGGCAGAAACCGGCTCCCGGTTCCCCCGGCCAGGGCGGCTTCAACGCCACCTCCATGGTCTTCAGCTCCGGAACCGGTCCCGAAGGGGCCGGCATCGTGCTGGGCACCTATCATTGGCCCAAGGGGATCCAGGGCATGGACATGCACGACGGCTCCCTGTTCTGGCAGGGCAACCCCTACGGCGGGGAGACCATAGCCAAGGTGACCCCCGCGTTCTCCAACGACGGCTACACCATCTATGTGGCCAACGATGCCACCGACTCGACGGAGTATCCCGACGGGCATCCCCTCATGGGCTTCGATACCGATCTCGGGCCGCAGTACTTCCGCCACAACGGTTTCGATCCGGAGCCATGGCACATGTCGAAGAACTCCCCCACCGTCGGTCCCCGCGATCTCATCTATATGCACGACTGGAACGGCAGCCCCCATGCCGCTTACGACGACGGTTTCGAGATCACGGAGGAGTGGGCGGCGAGCACCGGCAGCAGCGCCTGCCTCAGCGACCCCGCCATATATGTGGATTCCTATGACGAGCTGTTCTGCATTCAGGGGGGCAGGGACGGCATCATCCACTGCTGGACCGTCGACTACGAAGATGAGTTCTGGGCCGTCGGCGGCTGCGGACACATCGATGCCGCCGCCACCATCGACCCCGCGACGGGCTTCATCTACGTGCCCTCCGGCCTCGATGACATCTGGATTACCGGCCTCGATGCCGGGGGCGATCCGCTCTGGAGTTCACCCACGCTGCAGGTTTACGAGTATCTGCCCGGCACGAACAATCCCCAGCGCGCCCAGGCGACGGGCTGTCTGAGCCACGATGGCGCCACCTACTACTTCCAGACCAACAGCAATCAGGGTGACGGTCGTCTCTACGCCATCAACACGGGCGACGGTTCGATCAAGTGGAGTTGGGAGACCGGCAGTCTCGGCTGGGAGATGGTCTCCTCGTCCCCCATCGTCACGCCGAACGGCGTGATCGTGATCGGCAACAATCTGGGCGACACCTACTTCGCGCTTCAGGACGATGGCGCCCAGGCGATACTGCTCGACACCATCGCCGTCAATTCCGACGCCACCGATCATGGTCATGCCCTGGCCAGCGCCACCCTCTCCGCGGAGGGTCTGCTCTACCTGCCCCTGCGCACATGGTGGACGATGAGCAATGGTGACGGTGATGCCCCGACCGCCGCAATCGCCAATGTCTACTCCGCGTTCGACCTTAAGGCGGACGCCATAGCGAGCCTGCCCGCGCCGGGCGGCCAGATGTGCTTCGCGCTCGACAACTCGGTGCAGATCTTCTGGGACGAGATCGTCGACCCCGGCGGCGACTTCGACCACTACGCGATCTACCGCGACACCGCGCCCTTCACCGATGTTTCCGGCATGACGGCCATCACGACCATCACCGACATCGCCATGACGACGCACCTGGACGATACCGCCGTGAACGGCACCTCCTACTGGTATACCGTGACCACGGTTACCGGGGACGCGCAACAGCAGATGATCGTGGAGGCCATCGGCCCCCGCACACCCCGCTATTCCCACGACCTGCAGGTCGTCTCCATCTCTCGCTCGCCCCGCTTCCCACGCTACTGCCCCGAATACACGCTGTACGAGATCACCGACCCAAGCGGCTTCGGCCCCTATTTCTGTTCGGTGGCTACGGGGCTCGGCTGCGGACAGGACGAGTTCACGCAGCGCCGACCCGAGATCGACGATGTGGTGACCTACACCGCGACCATACGCAACCGGGGCACTGTGACCATCTATGACATGGTGGATGTGTCCTGGACCGTGGACGGCGCTCCGCACGACACGGGTGATGCGATGGCTTTCCTAGAACCGGACGACATCACCACCTTCTCGACGGAGCTGGCATGGGACGATTTGTCCCACGAGATCGGGTTCGAGATGACCTACTACGACGATCGACCCGAGAACAACACGCTGGCCATCGACACCAAGTCGGTCGCCTTCTTCTCCTGCATCGATCGTTCGCGTCTGGAGAATTTCCGCGAGGGGACGGCGAACTATCCCGCAGCGGCAACCGACGATTTTATTGATTGGCTGAATCGGCACATGGCGCGTCTGAACGAGATGTTCGCCACAGCCGGTTGCGCCAAGCGCGTTCACTACGACACCCTGCCCCTGATCGGCGATGCCGACCCTGATCCCGAGATCGAGAATATCGAGTTCGCCATCTTCCCCTTCCGCTACGCCGTAACCGACGGCAGCCTGCGGACATCGGGCTACTACAGACCGGAACAGGACCTCGACTACGGGCTGCTTCATGAATGGGGCCATCAGCTGGGGCTGATCGACATCTACAGGCTCAACCTGGAGCCCTGGCTGAACGAGGTCAACGGCGAAGCGTATACGAGCGTCGGCGGTTTGATGATGAATTGCTCCGAATTCATCAGCGAGCACAGCGCCAACGCCATGAACAGCTGGCAGGATATCGCCCACGGCTACTTCGGTCAGTACCTCTACAGCCTGCCCGAGCAGGTGAAACTGCGCATCACCGACCTTGAGGGGCGCCCGCTGCGCTGTGCTCAGGTGCGGGTTTTCCAGAAGGAGGAGCGCCCCGACGTGGGTGAGGTGTTGAGCAATCAGGTCAAGTTCACCGGCGTGACCGACGAGATGGGCGAGTGGATATTGCCCAACGTGGAGATCGATCCGCTGCTCGCGCCCCCCTGCCCCTCCGGCGATACGCTAAACGACAACCCGTTCGGCTATGTCAACGTGACCGGCAGCAATGGGCTCCTCCTGATCGAGGTGGAGTACGACGGCATCGTCAACTACGTGTGGCTGGACATCGTCGAGGTCAACAACGCCTTCTGGGGCGGCCAGACCGATACGGTCGTTGTCGAACGCCAGGTGTCCTTCGGCGATCACATGTTCGCCCTGCCCGATGAGCTGACGGAGCTCAATGCCCACCAGTGGTCCGGGCATGCGGACATGGGCGCCACCGTTACCCTGACTGATGACGGGAGCCGCACCGTGGTCGGCTCGGCCTCGGTCAAATATGACACCAATGGCGCCTACGATACCTGGATGCGCTACCCGGGGAGCGGCAACGCGCGCTGGAACCTGTCGAGCATGACGAGTTTCGAGTTCGATATTTACGCCGAGAACGAAAATGAGTACGGCTTCCAGAGCCACAGCCCCTGGATTTTCCTCCGCTGCGAGCACGGCAGCTACGAGTATCACTCGGCAGACGAGGCACTGAATGCCCATCTCGACAGTTGGGTTCACTTCACCGTCCCCGTTGGCGGCAACGCGGATTGGGTGCTGACCACACACGGCACGCCCGACCTGGGTGATGTGCGGGCCATCGAGTTCCACGCGGATACCTGGGGCGACGGTTTCATTCTGTGGATCGACGGCTTCCGCTTCGATCTCGGTGAGGTGGCCGTGAATGACGAGGGACCCGTCCCCGCGCTGGTATTGGGACAGAACATGCCCAACCCCTTCAACCCGACGACGAAGATCGTGTTCGCCCTGCCCGAGGCGGGGTCGGTGCAGCTGCAGATCATCGATGCCGCAGGCCGCCGGGTGCGCACGCTGGTCAACGAACGACTTGAGGTCGGCCGGCATGAGGTCACATGGGATGGGCGCGATGACACAGGGCATCGGCAGGGCTCCGGTCTCTACCTTTATCGCCTTGAGGCGGGTGGACATGCCCTCACCCGCAAGATGCTCCTCTTGAAGTAGATGGATTCTAGCAGCACCGAAAAACCGGAGTCCGCATGGACTCCGGTTTTTCGATAGCGGCTTGCCGGGCGACAACGGCATCAGTCCTTGTCTAACTTGTCGCGTCTTGGTACTACTTGATCGTGACCGGCAGGATATGGGTTTGGAGTTAAAAGCCCATAACGGAGGCACGCCGGAGGCGGGACATCAGGACATAATCAGGAGATTCAAAACAACGCGACCCCGGCTTGCTGACGGCGATACTTGTGAACTCGTGACAAGGAGCGCAGGATGAGTTCGGTAAACTTGCTCATTGCGGTAATTGCACTGGTTATTGGCCTGGGATCGATCATCGTCTCAATTCGGCTGCAACACCGAAGGCGGGCGCACAAGAGAGCTCTGGCCGCCCCCGTGCCGACTGAGCCGCCTGCCTCAAGTCCCATACCCGAGATACTGGATCTGGTGGATGATGCCGATGAGAAGATGGGCATCGGGGTGGACCATTTCGCACCACAGCATTCGGCAGCTGCGGCAAGACCCGCACCGGCAGCGATGTCGACCACCTTCGATCGACCCGATGATGCCGCCCAACCGCCGCGAGTTCCCCTCTTTGCCATCGTCACGCTGGGCGTCCCCGGGGTTCTCCTGCTCGTGTTCGCCATAACCGCCCTGTCCATCTCTGCCCGCGGACATGAGCTCTCACCCTTCATCGACGGGACCATCAAGACCCTCTCCGGGTACATCCTCGGGATAGGCGCAGCCAGATATAAGAGCAAATAATCACCTTTAGTTCAATTTATTCTTGACTGCGGCCACCGCCCGCACTAATACTGCTATCCTCAAAAATATACAAGTATCCCGTTGGGTTCGTCATTGTACTGGAGGCATAACATGCCCTCTCCTCGTTACATG
Source organism: bacterium (assembly GCA_024231955.1). Lineage (GTDB taxonomy): Bacteria > Krumholzibacteriota > Krumholzibacteriia > JACNKJ01 > JACNKJ01 > JAAEPZ01. The sequence goes on from JAAEPZ010001024.1 coordinate 46,532, forward strand.
ATCGAAAATCGATACTCATTCACAAGTGCAAAATACCTCGTCGCAGGCTCTGCGGTAGACTACCAGGTAAACTCTCCCGAGGCGGAATTCGAGAAATGGGTGCGGGATAGTCTCATTGAGGCACACCAGTACCTGTACAATGAGGAATTCAGGTTGGCGCTACAAGCCTACGAGAAGCTCTACAAGTGTATCCTGCATCTGGCTCACCCCACGCTACCATTGGATCCCGGTTATCGCTATACGCTGAATAAGGCTCAACTCAAGGCCCTGGCCTCACCCATGATTCAGGTGACGGCACATCTGCTCAACAATACGCCGCCTCCCACCGATGACATCCCGCCCGCTTTGTATGGAGATATCAGACTCCCCACCAGTGTTCACCAGAAGCTCTCGCCCTTCCAGAGCGCCGGCATCAGTGTCGGTTGGGTGCAGCAGGTCGAACTGGATATCGAGAGGGCGCTGAAAGGGGTGTCCAGTCAGGATTGGAGTATGGCTGAGCGCCGATACGCCAGCGCTCTGGAGGCGGTGCCGTCCGGTATGCCTGCGCTTCAGGGAGCTTTGCAGAACGATCTGGCCATAGTTCTGGAGAAGAAAGGGGAGCGGGCCAAAGCCATCAGAACCGCCCAATCCAGCGCCGGCAGGCTCGCGCGAGCCAAGCAGCACGACAACCAGGTGAAGGTGCTCGCGGTACTGGCCGATCTCCAGGGTCGAGCGGGGCAGGCATCCGCCAAGACCAGAACCCTAGCCAAAATCAAGCGAGTGACGGCCGCCCACAACCTCACCCCGATCATCGCCAGTCGCGCGGTGTCGGCTCGGATGGAATTGCCCGGCCTGGATGCCGCCACCCGCAGTCTAGAGATCCAACCGGGGGTCAGACGAACGGCGGGCATCCGGCGACCCGGGACAGTCGTCGGCGCACGCGACCTCAGCGATACCCATCTTGCCGGTGAGGTGCTCGAACTGCTCGCCCTCCCCGCTCTCGACAAGATCAAGGTCACCGCCGGCAAGGCTCTGACTCTGTTTGCGGAAGATGGAGCTCCGGTCAAGATCCGACTGGCCGGGAATGCGCAGTCCAGTCTTCAGAGATTCTACACGTCGCGCATTTCATCCAGAGACCTCGGCATCCTGATGGGACACAGTTTCAACCACGTCCAGTATGTCGCCTACATCCCCCATGTCTTCTTCTTCGTGATCCCGATGGCAATCGGCGATACCTACGCCGCGATGGGCGACTACGAGTCTGCGGAGGATTCCTATGCCTCCGTTCTGGCCTACCCGTACATCAACAGGTACACGGAGGTCCCCAAGCTCTGGATGCGTCTGGCCGATCTCTATCTGGAATGGGGCGACCTCCTCTATCGGCAGGCGCGCAATGACGTCACCCTGTTCAATCAGGCGCGGGCCAAGTATGAGAAGATCATCCGCACCAGCGGCCAGGTTCCCAACAATTCGCTGCTCTACAAGGACACTAGTCTGGTTCCGATGCGAGGGCGGATATCAAGTATCGTCAATGCGGGTGATGTGCAAACCCTCAACGAGAACCCCGCCGTCATCCAGCGGGTTCTGAAGGTTCAGGGACGTCTGGAGCAGATCAGGACCCGGCTGAACTATTTCGGGCTGGCCGCCGACTACATCCCGCCGTTCACATTTGAGCATCTCTACAATCTGGCGCGTCATTTCGGCACACAGGCACAGCAAGCGGAGCAGCGCTACATTCAGTTCAAATCCCAAGCCGAGAATGAGGAGTTCAGGCGGGAGCAACTCGCCCAACAGACCGAACTGGCCTCGGCGACGATCGAACTCGAGCAGCGGGGGTTGACGGAAGCGGGCGCCGGGGTGCAATCCGCCCAGGCAAGCGTCAATTACGCGGATGTTCAGCACAGCAATGCCGTCAACGCTCAAAACCAGTTTGCGGCAGTACGCTGGGAATTGCTCGAGCTGACGGAACTTGAAGCCTGGGCCGGCGCCGCCGCCCAGGATCAGGATGATGAGGTCAGGCAGACCATCTCCGGCTATTCCTACTACAACGTCTCCGGGAAACGACGCAGCCTAGTGGTTCAGGATCTGGTTCACCGTCGAACCAGGATCACACACGATCTCGAGGCTTCCAGGCTGGGGCGTGAAGTTGCATCCGCTGCGGCGTACAAAGCCGTTGCCCAGGCTCAGCTCAATCAAGCCCTTGCCCGGCAACAGATCGCAGTGCAGCGGGTCGCCATCGCACGCATGCAACACCGTCATGCGCAGGAGAATCTCAACTTCCTGGACATGAAGGAGTTCAGCGAGCAACTCTGGTACGAATTGGCGCGCGACGCCCGTTTCCACATGCGTCACTACCTGGATATGGCCACGGAAGTCGCCTTCATGATGGAGCGGGCCTATGACGCCGAGACCGATCGGGGCCTGAACCTGATCAAATTCGACTACGGCGTACACAGCATGAATGATCTCATGGGCGCCAATACCTTGCTGGCGGATGTCGATTTCTTCCAGCTCGATTACGCCCGGACCCAGTCGAAGAAAGCGCCCGTCACCCAGACCATCTCTCTTGCCGACAACTATCCCATGGCCTTCCAGAGCCTGAAGCTGCTCGGCAAGGCGCTTTTCGAGACGACTCTGGATCAATTCGACCGCTGCTATCCGGGGCAGTACCTGCGCAAGATCCGCAATGTCGAGATCGTTTTCGTCGGTTTGACTCGCGCATCGGGAATCAGCGGCACCTTGCGCAACATCGGAGTTTCGGAGTTCAGAAGTCAGACGGGGACCAAAAAGAATCTCGTCTATCCGGCCGATGTCATGCCCCTCTCCGATTACGAGGTGCGGCGCGACATGGTCATCTTCCGGCTGGATCCCAAGAAGCTGCGGATCTTCGAGAACAACGGCGTGGCCACTTTCTGGCAACTGGAGCTGCCGCCGGACGCCAACGATATCGACCTCCGGCAGATCCTGGATGTGCAGCTGTCGATCTCCTATGACGCCTTCTTCGATCAGGCGCTCGAACAGACGGTCAAGGCCGCCCTGCCCACCTCGGGTTCGGCTTCGCGCGCCCTGTCGCTGCTGCTGGAAGCGCCCGACGAACTGTACTACTTGCGCAGTCAGGGCACTGCGGAACTGGAGTTCGTCTCGGAGATGTTCCCCTACACGCAAGAGGACCTGGTCATCACCGGCGTCACGTTGCGGGTCAGCGGCAGCGCCGCTCCCGGATTGACCTTGAGCCTGCAAACGGGATCCGTGGCCAGTGCAATGAAAGTGACCCTGGACAACGAGGGCCTGGCGGACTCCAGCGTGAATCCTCTCAAGAAGCTGCGCAACAAACCAATGCTGGACAGCTGGACCGTCACCATCGACCCGGCCGACAATCCCGGTCTGGTAGTGGACGGCAAACTCGACCTGAGCGGTATCGATGATTTCAATGTTTTCTTCGAGTACAACTTCAAGTACCGGAGCTGAATACGATGGTAAAATCAGGCGTCGGGGAAACGGGCGTATCTCCCCCCTCGGGAGGTAACTTTGGAGCGGGTCTGGGCGAATCGTTCAGTCTGGACCTGAACAGCGGTCAGGGTTCCTATTCGGTGCCGGTCGAGCTGCCGGAGGGGCGGGCCGGGTTCGCACCCAAACTGAAACTGGAATATGTCCATGGAGCCGATCACTCGCCCTTCGGACTGGGCTGGCGATTGCCTTTACGGAGCATCGAAAGCCGTCAGGATTTCGGTGTGCCCAAACCCGGCGGCCGACGGCGGTTCCTGGACGGGGAGGTGGAGATCGTCCCCGGCGACGATAACGAGTACCACGCCTCGCGGGAGGCCGGCTTCTCCCGGTATCAACGCAGCGGTGCCGGATGGGTCATCATCGAAACCAACGGCCATCGTCACGAACTGGGGCTGACCGCGGAGGGTCGGACAGCGAACCCCGACGACCCGTCCCATGTCCAGAGCTGGCTGCTGGAGCGCTCCAGCGATACTTGCGGCAACACCATCGACTACATCTACGACCATCATGGCGGCCATGCCTATCTGAGCGAAGTGCGTTACGCGGTATATCTGATCAGGCTCATCTACGAAACCCGACCCGATATTCGGCTGAGCGGCAGATCCGGTTTTCTGCGGCGGATGGAGCGACGCTGCACCGGCATCGAACTCCATCGCGTCGACGGAGCCGCGGATCTGCACCTGCGCACCTGGCATCTCGACTATACGACCAACCCGGTCAATGCGGCGTCCCAACTGGCGTCCGTGCAGTTTCGGGCTCATGGCGCCGCTCAGGACGGCTCCGACGATGTCCTGCGCGCACCCATCAGCTTCAAGTACAATGAATGCGTCTTGACCCGAATGCAGTGCGGCTGGATGGAGACCGGCTCGCCGCATTCCGCCCCACCGCCGCTGACCGATCCGGACGTGGCGCTGGTGGTCATGGATGATCTGCCCCTTCCGGGGATCCTGCAGGTCATCAACGGGCGCCACACCTATTGGCCCAACATGGGCGACAACCTGTGGGGCGCGCCCCGACCCCTGAAGGAGGCCCCACCCCTCTCGGATCTCCGCAAGGATGGCCTGTTCTTCATCGATCTCGAGGCCAACGGCACCGCCGACCTCTACCCGGGCATGGCGAATACCCCTCTGCACGGCTACTATCGCAATAACGGCGGCGACGGCTGGGGAAACTTCGTGGGCTATCCAAGGGACGCCAAGGGGGAGCCCCCCTGGCAGACCGGTCGCGTCCGCATCACGGATATCGACGGCGACGGCAAACTTGATGCCGTCTACAGCTCCGGCAGCGCCCTGCTGGCATACGAGAGCCTGTCCGAGAAAGGTTGGGCCGAACCGCAACTCGTCGCTCGCGACGAGGCAGTCGATGTCGATTTCGCCAATCCTCTCGTCCGCCTGGCGGACATGACCGGCGATGGTCTGGCCGACATTGTCAGGGTGCGCTCCGGGAATATCGAGTACTACCCCAATCTGGGCCACGGCCGCTATGGTGAGCGGATCCGGATGACGAACAGCCCCCGGCTGACCGGCCTGACCCGCAACCCCGACCAGCTATTCTTCGCGGATGTCGATGGCGACGGATGCGCCGACCTGATCTGGGTCTCCGGCGGGAAGGTCTCCGTCATCATCAACCAGGGCGGGCAGACCTATGCCGACGCCACGGTGCATTCGCATCTGCCACCACCCATTCCGGGGACGATGCGCCCGGTGGGGATGCGCGGCGAAGCCACCGTAGGCCTGTTGTGGAACAGCAGGCGCTCGGCGGGGACCGGTTATTTCTACATGCAGTTCGCCGATACGGCGGCCTACCGCCTCGAGGCCATCGACAACGGGTTGGGACTTGTTTCGCGGATCGAGTACGGCGACGTGATTGCCGAGGCGATCCACGACCGCGATACGGGGCAACCGTGGCGGACGCACTTCCCCTTCCCCCTGACCGTGGTCAAAACCATGCTGGAGGTGGACGAGATCACCGGCCAGCGGACCGAAACGCGGCTCTCCTACCATGATGGCCACTTTGACGCCGAACGCCGCCGGTTCAACGGATTCACACGTGTCGACCAGATAGAGGTGGGCGACGCCAGCAGGCCGGACCAGATGACCGTGCACCATTTCCTGATGGGGCAGGAGAACCTGCCCGACAATGGCCCGGAACACGCGGTGCTCAATCGGATGTTGGCGCGTGTCGAGCTGTACCAGTTGGATGGCACGCCGCAGGCCGAACTCCCGCTCCGCGTCGAGGAGACCGACTACAAGGTTAGGGTACTTCACTCCGGCGCCGATCTGCCGGATCGGGTCTTCATGTATGCCGAACGGACTCGACGCATATTCAGAGAGCGGAGCAACGACGCCCGTATCGAGGAGCGTCACTTCAGCTATGATCCCCTCGGCAACGTGATCCGGGAGGCGTTTCGGGCCTACGGCGATCGACAGGGGCATCCGGTTGTCGAGCATCGCGTGAACAGCACATTTGAGTATGCCACCGATCCCGCCGGCAATATCCGCAACGCTCTTGCGCGGGTTGTGCGACGTGACGAAATGGATTCCATTTTCGACGAGATCCGCACCTACTACGATGGTCCGGAATTCATTGGCCTCGCCTTGGGGCAGGTTCAATCGGGGCTGAAGATGCGGGAAGAGCGGCTCGCGTTGGGTCAAACGGAATTCGATCTGCACTACACCGGCATGTCCGGCGGTCAGCTGGGATATACTGCGGGGCAGGATGCCGACAGCAATCCGGCGTATCTCCTGCAGCATGAGCGCAACGGGTATACCGCCGGCGGAGTCATCAACGCCGAGATGGATCCCATGGGCAATATCGTGCGGTTCGTTCTCGATCCCGCCGAGCTGACCAGGATCGAGCGACATGATGATCTGGGAATCACCTACACCGACTACGATCTCCGCAGCCTGCGCCCGACCAGGATGACCACACCCGACGGCAACGCCTCCGAGATGCGGTACGATGCTCAGGGCAGATTGACCGTCGTGGCCGTACCAGGGGATTCCATCGCCGATCCGACCAGAACCTATCGCTATGAAAACGACTCCCTGCCGACCAGCCAGGAGGTGGTCTATCGCGTCGACTCCCGCAACCTGCGCACGGTCACCTACTTCGATGGGCACCAGGAGGTCCTGCAGAAGCGGGTCGAGCGCGATGTCGATGAGATCATTGTCAGCGGCTGGATCGGACGCAATCCCTGGGGGCAGAGCGCCATCGAGTATGAGCCGACACTCGACAGCGACTTTGACTTTGCGCAGCCCGAGTTCGCGGGCAGACCGGCGCGACGGGTATATTTCGACGCGGAGGGGCGCCCCGTCAGGACCCTGAATTACAATGGCGGCGTCTCCACCGTGGAGTACTCTCCGTTTGACATCATCGAACGGGATGCCAACGACAATGACGACTCCGCGGCAAATCAGGCCCGTGGGCAAACCGACACGCCGCGTCAAGTGCGCCTGAATGCCCTGCAGCGGCGGATATCCATCAGTGAGATCGACGCCAACGGCGCCATGGTGACCACCAGCTATACTACCGACGTGATGGGCCGATTGACCGCGCTGGGCAACGATACCGGTGCGGTCGCCACCTACAGGTACGATCGCCGCGGGAACCGACTGGCCATCAATCATCGCGATGCCGGCCTGCGTCGGCTCTGGTATGATGCCGCAGGCACCGTAGTCCGCACCCAGGACGGCAACAACAACGACATCCGGATCAACTACGACAGCTCGGGGCGGATTACCGATCTGCTGGAGGGGAACACCGCCAGAGAGAGCTTCTCATACGACGACCTGCCCAGCGGGGCCTGGGGACGTCTGCACGAGGTGAGTTATCTGGGCGGCAAGCAGGTGTTCGCCTACAACACACACGGTCAGACCATCCATCAGGAATATCACTATGACGGTCAGGCGCAGCCTCATGTGGTTGAATTCGAATACAACCAGTTGGGAAAACAGACCGCCGTCATCTATCCCGATGGCGCGCGAGCGGAGTACACCTACTACCTGAACGGCATGATCCGCTCCATCACGGATTTCGTCAGCGAGATCGAGTATGACGCCCGCAACCTGCCGACGCGCATCGCCTACGCCAATGGGATAACCAGTGAGATCACCTATGCGCCCGGCCCGGGCAAGGTGGATTCTCTCGTCACGAGGGGTCCCGGCGGACAGATCTACCAGAACGTTCAATACGCATACGACATGCTGCACATGCTGCTTTCGGTCTCCGACGCCGCCTCCGGCAATATTCCCCAGGTGGAGTATGAGTATGATCATCTCTACCAGTTGACCCGCTCCCACGGGCAGGGCCCGACCGGAAATTTCGACATCAAGTACAAGTACGAGAACGGGCGCTCGCTCACCGATATCGCCGAGACGGCGACCACATTCGATTACGATGATCCGACGCGCCCCGACCGTCTCACCGGCCTCAAGAAGGGTGCCGCTCCCGCCTTCCCGCTCCCTTACGACTCAAACGGCAACATTGGAGCACTGCCGGGACGGCAGTTGCACTACGATCTCAAGAACCAGCTCCACAAAGTGGAGCGCGACGACGGCGCGACGATCGAATACCTTTACGATCACCGCGGAAATCGGATCCGCAAACGGGTGCAGCCGGCGGCCGGCGGCGGTCCCGCCGTGGAGACCATGATGATCGGCAATCTGGCGGAGATCAGAGATGGTCAGGTAACGCGGTTCATTCTGCTGGGCCGGAATCGCGTGGCCCTGGTTGATGCGGGGCAAACCCGCTGGATCCATACCGATCCCCTGGGCAGCGCCAGTTTCTTCAGCGACACGAACGGCACCAGGATCGCGCGGATAGCCTACTATCCCTTCGGCAATGTGCTGCACCGCGACGGCAACCCGGCCTGTCAGACGTTCGGCTTGCATGAATTCGATTCGGACGCCGGATTGTATTTCATGGGCAAACGCTGCTATGCTCCGGAGATCGGTCGCTTCGTCACCCCCGATCCACTCCACCTCTACCGGCCCGAAAGCAGCGACGGCGACACCGCTCAGCTTGCCCTCTACACATATGTCGGCAACAATCCGACCAACCGGACGGATCCGACCGGATTGTCCTTCTGGAGCGTCTTCGGCGCAATCATCGGCGTCATCATCGGTGTGGTTCTCGCCGTGCTGGTGATTGCCGCCTTCATGTGCGGCGTCGGCTTCGGGATACTGGCCATCGCCGGAGTCATCGGACTCCTGACCGCCGGCTATCTCGGCGCTCGAGCCGCGGCCGGCACGGCCGGTGGGGAGTTCCTCCGCGGGATGCTGATCGGCATCAACGCGGGCATGAACATGGTTCTGGCCTCGATAGTCTTCGGACTTCTCCTGGGACCCATCGGCATCATAATCGGCGTCGGGCTGGGTGTACTCAATTTCCTGGCGGCTTTCGATACGATAGCCAACAGCGAAGTCTATCAGGGGATACTGGGATGGGCAAACTGGCTGATGCCGATGTCGTGGCTGGTGATCGGTATCGGTCTGGTGATGTTCGTGCTCAACGCCCTGGGATTCCTGATCACATTCGGACAATCTGACTTCTGCAGAATCGACGGGATCCGCGTGGACTGGAGTACCGGCACCATCTTCACCAAGGGTGGCTGGATCTCCAATCTCAATGCCTGGGACACCGCTTTCAATATGGGGAATTTCGCCTTTGTCGATACCAATTCCGCCTCCTGGCACATGGATCATGAGGCCGGTCACACATTGAGCCTGGGCGCTTTCGGGAGCCTGTTCCACTTCATCGGTTTCTTTGATGAGGTCGTCTTCGGCGCGGGCAGCGATGCCTACGCGGAGCATCTCGCGGACAGCAACGATCCGGCTTCCACGGATCCGGATATCGTCCCGATGTGGGTTTGAGCGATCCGGGGATAATGGGATCGTCATTGAATTACATGGGCGGAAGACACGCCCCCGTTCAATCGAACGGCGGGTACCCGGCTGCTCAGTGAACCCCTCGACCCCACTTGAGGATATTCATTCGGTGATATTCCGCCGCCGGAGGCAGGGCGGAACGCAAGCCCGCCCTGCCTGGCAGCGAGGTTCCAGGCTGTTTCACCCTCGGGACGATATTCCCCCTGTTCCCGATCCCTGCTACTTCAGCAACACCATCCGCCTGGTCCGGCTGAATGATCCGGCGTCGATCCGATAAAAATAGATGCCGGAGCTCAGTTTAGCCCCCGCATCATTTCTGCCGTTCCAGGTTACCTCGCACCGCCCCGGCTCCATCCGCACTCCGGCGATGATCGTGCACTGCAGCCGCCCCGTCAGGTCGTAGACGCGCAGATGCACCCTTGCCGGATCGGGCAGATCGAAGCCGATGACCGTCAGCGGATTGAAGGGATTCGGGAAATTCTGCTTCAAACTGAAGGCCAACGGCAGATCGGGTTCGGCCACGCCGGTCACGATCTGATTGTAGTCATACCAGAAACCGATCTCGCCGATATGACCGGAGCCGGTGACGATCCCCACGACTGCCTGCCCCAGAGTGCCAAGGGCGTGATTGTTGTCGCCGCTTGTCAAAACGGCTCCGTTGCCAAGCACACTGCGGGGCATGGTTATCTCGGCCGCGGCCGGGGTTGCCGCCAGCAGCAGAGCCACCAGGGCCGGTATCCATCTTGAAAACTTTCGCATGGACCTCTCCTTTCTTTGACGAGGTCAGGGGGCAACCCGTCTAGCGGTTCCCCTCTTCGAGATAAACGACGGCCATGGATTCCGGCAGGCCGTAGAGCTCGGGATTCAGGTATCTGCCGACCTCGGCCATGGATTTGTCCTGCTCCACCTGAACTCTCTGCGCCTCCGCCAGGGGATCATGGCGAACACCGGTCACCTGCCAGGACACCTTCATCCCCGCCTCCCCCCCGGCGATCCGAAAACGGTTGCCCTCAATCTCCTGCGCTACGTAGAGGTTGGGACCGGGGGCGCCGATGGCCGTCAGCTGATATCGGAAATCGCGGTTCAGCGCCTCGAACCAGTCCGGCAGATCCACCCGGGCGCCGCCGTCGAAATCGAGGACGATATTGCCGTTGTAGATATTCATCATCTCCGGACTCTCGACGCTGCTGTGGCTCAGGTACTTGTTGGCGGGATCAAGGGGATGATCGATCTTGAAGGCCTTGATCCCCGCGTTGGCGCTGGTGGCGTAAAGCGCGCCGTTGAAGTAGCCGGCGTAGTTCGTGCCGGGACCGGTCGTGGAGCCAAAGACCGCCACCGCCGTGCCGCTTGCGCCCGCCGTGGCGATGCCGTAAACACCAGTATAGAGGTAATCTCCCGTGCCCCAGGCCTGACCGACCACGCCCCGCCGGCCCCCATCGAAAAAGCCGCCGGTGCCGTAATTGTCGGCAGGTATACTCTTGCCGTAAACACCAGTGGTATTATACGAGCCGCCACCCGTGTACTCGGCGTGCAGGACATGGGTGCTGTGGTCCGGATGGTCCGACTCGAAGAGTCCCGCCCGCAGATTGTCGCCTCTGACGATGAGGGAGTCGGTAACCTGAACGACACCATCGAAATAGCCCGCGTATTTCGGATTGCTGCCGTCGGGTTCCGCGACGCCGTAGACGCCGTAGGCCGTGCCTGTGCCGACGTCCGCAATGCCGTAGACGCCGTAGATCTTACCGCTGCCGCTGGCGCCGCCGTAGACGCCGTAAGCGACCTCGTTCAACACTCTCGCACTGCCGCAGACGCCGTACTGACTGCCCCAGTTGCCGTCCGCCACGGCGTGGACTCCGTAGAACGAGTTGTAGGTGTCGCCCCCGGTGGAGATGACCTTGGCATCCACACCCTTGAGGCCACCGATGAACTGGCCGCCGATGCCGTGCTTACCGGAACCCCAGGGGGTGCTTCGGCCGTAGACCGCCACGGGACTCGCCTCACCGGTGCCGGTCACCTCGGCATGCACAACGTGCCCGCCGCTGACCGCCCGATTCGCGAAAAAGACGCCGGTATTGCCCGTTCCGTTCTGGGTTATCATCAAGCCGGGTGTGGCGCTGTTGGCGACTCCCGACCAGGGGAGGGTCAAAACTCCCGGAAATTGCCAGGTGCCGACCCCGTCCCCGTCGCTGGTCAAAACATGGCCCGCTATCGCGCCACTCTCGAGTTTGAAGCCGCCCATCGTGGTCATCCCCGCAAAGTAGGCGGCGTCATCGCTGTAGACACCATATTCCAATCCACCCAAGGCGCCCATGCACTGGCGCTGTCCCACGACGCCCCAGGAATATCCACCCAGGGCACCATAGGTGGGGCCCTCCTCATTGAAGCCATAAGCACCCCAGCCGGGACCGCCCAGACCGCCCCAGTTGCCGCCCTCTATACTGATGCCGTAAACGCCCCAGTTGTTGTGGCCGAGGATGCCGACGCGATCGCCCACGGTCAGGTTGCGTCCGTAAGCGCCATAAGGTCCCCCGAGGTATCCCCAGTTTCCGTTGGCCTTGTTGAGGCCATAGACCGCCAGACTGTCGGGCTCCCCCCCGACCTCCACATGCAGCTTGGCCGTGGGGTTCACCGTGCCGATGCCTACGTTGCCGGGAACGGCGGCATGCATGTCGTCGATATTGATCTGCCAGTCGGCGTCGGCGCCGACCTCCGCGAATTCAGCCCGCAGGGCATACGGAGATGCTGTCAGGGCAACCCGCGGCACCAGTTCCGGGTCCGCGCCTACCGACATGCCCAGCCAGTATGCCCTGTGAAAGGGGAGATTCAACGGCACGATACTGCCGAGTATCGCGTTGAAGATGCCCTTGGTTACCGTCAGGTTCTGAGATTCCTGCCAGAGAGGGTCCCCACCGGTTTCGACATCGTAAAGGGTGAATGTGAAATCGTAGTCGCCGTCTGCGACGATGCTGTTGTCCGTCTCCTTCAGTACACCCTGATAGCTCATTGTCTTGGGAATTCCGGCTTCGCTCACCTGGGCCAGGATCGCGATGAGCCAAGCGCCCAATACAAGTGCGCGTCTCATGGTATCGACCTCCTTGGAAATCCCCGATACGGGATCGGGGTTCATATGGAATTGATCTGGAGGGATCGACAACCATAGCAACGTGACCAGGTGCTTTCACCTGAATGGAGCGGGATGCCTCGATCCCTCTCAGTGAGCCATTGATACTTAGGCAGTGTATTGCCGGATGATAAGCTCGAATCAGCCCGAGGGCTCCTGATTGCTGCTTCGCCACCGAACGGGATGTTCCGGAATGGAGTCACGAGATTTCGCACATTGGGGTCCGGCGATGCGAACTGAATAAGTATAGTCCTGATATCCGGATTGCATGACCGTTCACAAGCAGATATATGACAATCTTGCACGATTGGGAGCAATTCGGCGTTTGCCCCCGGTGTCGATCTCAAACTCTGATTGATATTGCCGCAGCGAGACCGACCAAATCCAAACCTTGATCGAGACCGGTTATGGCCTTGCCCATGTCGGATAGGACTGATACCTTGGTGACCTCCTCAGATAATGGAGTGGAGCGATGGCGACAAGCGATAAAGAGATATTCGACCTGCAGGCCAATCAGTACGAGTTCCCCTATCATCACATCCCCTACTTCGACAAAGACGGATTCGTGTCCCCCATGCGTTTCCGACGCTGGGGCTTCATTTACCTCACCCACTTGAAACGTCTGGAGCAAAAGGTTCTCGGCTACAATCCGGAATCGATTCTCGATGTCGGATGCGGTGACGGTCGTTTTGCGGGGATGATAGCGACGAAGGTCAAAAGGACCATCGGAGTCGATCTCTCCTCACAAGCCATCGCCTTTGCGCAGGCATTCTACCCCGACGTGGATTTCCGGGCGGTCGACGCCGCCGACCTTACGGAGACATTCGATGTGGTCATCTCGATTGAGGTGCTGGAACATATTCCGGATGATCGCGTCGACGGATTCATCAAGACGCTAAACGACAGAACCAACCCGGGCGGGCGGATAATCATCACCGTGCCGTCGACCAACACCCCCGTCCACAAGAAGCATCACCGTCACTACACCGATGATCTTCTGCAGGAGCAGGTTCGGAAGGCATGTCCCGAACTTGAGGTTGAAAGCATCAAATACGTGAGCAGGCGATTCTTCCCGTTCCGCCTGCTTCTTGCGCTACTCTACAACAACTTCATGGTTCTCGACCTCCGCCCCTTGCGGCGTTTCTGCTGGCGCTATACCTACAGGTTTCTCCACGAAGCGAAGAGGAGCAACGGCGTGCAGATTGTCGGTATTTTCAAGAGGCCACTCGGCTCCTAGCATCTGATTGCACCATGCAGTCCCGGGAAATACTGACCCTGCTCGACACGCTGCCCCGGATCAAACGATGCTCCGGCACTGAATCGATATCGCTTCATCTTCGATCTGCCGCTCACCATGTGTCCCAACATACTCGAGCGCCGGCGCGGCACACCGGCGCGTATCGAAGATCGTCTGCGGGATCTCCCCCTCGGGAATTCCCGTAACCCATCTCTCCCGCGAACCGTAGGTGTGAGCGAAGCTAACCATTCACTCCTGATCTACAATTCCCGGGGGGGGATTTCCATGCATAAATCGATTAAATCCTGTATTCCGGCCCACCTCATCCTGATCGCCCTGACGCTGATCCTCCTCATTGCCGGTCCCGGTTGGGCCGACGGCGGTGATGTTCCGCACGTGAAGAACGGCTCCACCCCAAGCAACGGCCGGGACGTTCTGCATCTGGAGGAGCTGTGGCGAATCGGCGGGGACGACGAGGATAGTGTTCTGCTGGGGCTCATCAGCGAGGTCGGTGGCGACAAGAACGGCAACGTCTACGTAATGGACGCCCAACTCTGCCAGGTCCATGTATTCGCGCCGGATGGCGAATTGCTGCGCACATTGTTCCGGCAGGGTGAAGGCCCCGGCGAGGTGCTGCGTCCTCGCGACATGCTGATCACCGCGGACAAGGTCGGGCTGGCGGAGGAGTTCCCGGGGAAGATCATCATGGTCGACCACGACGGTCTGCCGGCCGAGAACATACGCATCGGAGGCACCGATAATGATAACGGTATGTTCGCCCTTATTACCGCCGGTGCGGGCGGCGGCAACATCGTGGTGGCGGGCAGTCAGATCCGTCAGGGCGAAACCCAGGGTCAGCAGGATCGCAAGAGCTTCCTGATCGGAGTCACCCCCGACGGCGAGGAGCGGGTCCGTTACTGGGAGCAGGATGCGAACCGCGATTACACCAATCTGGTTTTCAAAGAGAGGATAGCCGCCCCCAGCGCATGGTGGGGTTATACCGTCGGACCCGACGGCAGGGTTTACGCGGCGCTTGATCACGACAACTATGCAATCAACGTGTTCGAAGCGAACGGCGCGCCGGTCCGGGTCATCGAGCGGGAATTCGAGGTCGTCAAGCGGAGCGCAGCCGAAAGGAAATGGATGCGCGATCTCTTCGAAAGCGCCATGGTCGGCATCAACATCCCCTACGAACTCATCATCGAGGAGAACGATGCGCCCATCGACTACTGGCGCAGGGGCATGCATATCGCCGACGACGGCACGCTCTGGGTGCTCAGCAGCCGCGGACTGCGTGAAGAGCAGGAGGGTGTTCTGCTCAGCTACGACATCTTCGACAGGGGCGGAAAATTCATCCGTCAAACGGCCATCGTCTGCGAGGGGGACAGCTTCTACGATTGTCTCTTCTGGATCAATGACGACCTGGTGGTCCTGGTCAAAGGGGGGCTGGCCGCAATGGTTGCCCAGTTCGGCGGGGGTACAGCTCTGGATTCCGATGAGGAGGAGCCCACCCCCCAGGAGGTGATCTGCTATCGCGTGATCCGATAGAGCTGAATTATTCCGTTATCAGGCGGCCCGCAATCATGAAGATGTTGCGGGCCGTCGGCATATACGGTCATACGTCGGTGCACAGTCATACATCAAACATAGAGGCGATTGCTTTCAACCCACGCCGATACACATGAGACAACCGGTGATATTCGGGTTTCCGATCCCGTGTGGAGAGTCCGGCTGAGCCACTGGCAAGAACATTGCATTATTCACGACAGTGATTGACGATTTTGATATAACCGGGACTATTGATCTCCGTAACACCACGCACAAACAGTAGCTTGAAGCGTTGCGCGCCAGTCGGATGATCACCCAACGAGAGGACGCCATGCATACCATCGCCAGGAACCAGCTCAGATTGATCCCCTACTTACTGATCGGAATACTGCTGTTCACCGGTTGCGGCAGCAGCAGCGGGGGCGGCACCGATCAGGGCGACACTACTGCTCCCAATGAGGTTCTTAATTTCACGGCCCTGCCGGGCGATGGCAGCGTCACCCTGGGCTGGATCCTGCCCCAGGTTTCCGATCTTGGCGGGCTCATGCTGCGGCGCTCCACTACCGCCTCCCCCACCATCAGTTCCGGCGAGGAGATATTCTCCGGCCTGGCCGGCATCTATGTTGATCAGGATGTCACCAACGGCACCACCTATTACTACTCGGCCTTCACGTACGACAACAGCGACAATTATTCCGATGGAGTCAGTTTGCCCTGCACCCCGCGAGTGGCTGTCGGCATCGCTTTCACCGATGCGAACTTCGAGCAGTGTCTGCGTAACGAGTTGGGCATCCCCACAGGGAGCATCACCGATCTTGATCTGCTGACCCTGTTCTCGCTGGACGCCCGTCATCAGTCCATAGCCGATCTGCAGGGCCTGCAGTACTGCCTGAACCTGCGCAACCTGGATCTCCGCAACAACCTGTTGACCGACGCCGGCAACACGCAGTTGCTCGCCGAACTGCCCCTGCTCGAGGAGCTCGACCTGAGCACCAACGACATAAGCATCATTCCCAATCTGGCGGGGCTGGCCAATCTTGAGGAGTTCTACATCTCGAGCAATCCGATCGGTTCGCTGTCGCCACTGTCCGGCGTGACCAGTCTGAAGAGATTACAGTTCGGCAGCTGTACCGTATCCGATCTGACCCCCCTCGCGAGTTTGATCAACCTGGAGAGACTGTCCTTTCAGGACACACCCAATATCACCAGTCTGACGGGCGTAGGCAGTCTGACCAATCTGCAGATACTGACGGCGCAGGGCGGAACAATCTCCAGCCTGAGTCCCCTGTCGGGGCTGACCAACATCACGAGCATCAGTGTGAGCAACGGCACCATCAGTGATCTCACCCCCATCGCGGGTTTGAGCCGGTTGATGGCGCTGGAGTTGCTCAACCATGAGATCAGCAATCTGGACCCCATCACCGCCATGACTCAACTGGAGGTGTTGTCCCTGGCCAATAATGAGATCGTGGATCTGACCCCCCTGACGGGGATGGTCAACCTGACACTCCTCGACATCAGCTGGAACGATGTCCGGGACATCGGCATGGTGTCGGGCATGAGCGGCCTGCAGTACCTCTCGGCACACCAGAACTACATATCGGACATCTCCCCGCTGCTCGGTCTCTCGGCCCTCGTCAATGTCTCCCTGGGCTGGAATCCGCTGACCTCCGAGGGGGTGCTGACCCATATCCCCCCCCTGGAGATCGGAGGGGCGACGGTCGTCTTCGATTTCGATATGAATCTGATCGACCTGATGGGTCCCTGGGTCATCGAGTCGGTCACGATAGATAGCGCTCCCACCGATCCCGGCGAATTCTTCGGCTGGGATCCCGCAGCGGTGAGCAACCGGCTGCTCGTCTTCCCGCTGGGTCATTTCGAAACCCATGATCTGGCGGCAAACGATGATGTCCTTTACAACGAAACCGGCACCATCACCGTCGCCGGCACCAGCATCACCGTTACCACCTACACCGAGGATGGTGTGGATGTACCGCCCTACGAAGCCTTCGCCGGCTCCTGGGCGATTGTCGGCGGAGATCTGGTGATGACTATGACCGACACGGAGGTTGTCGAACTGACCTGGTCCCGGCTTGTCGTATCGCCCTGATCCCACGCACCGGGCAACCGGTTCTCTGCCGGCACAATCATGAAATCAAAAAGGGCTGTTGCATATCATGCAACAGCCCTCGCGGTTGGCGGTAACCGCCAGATGTCAGCCTGTCCGGAGCGATGTTGTCCTGCGCCCGATGTATCCGGAACTGGTGATTCCCCCCCCAAGGAATCGGTAAGAGGCAATCCGTCTAATTGCTCAAGGCGTTGTCCAGCAATTCGACGAACTCCGCTTTGGGGCGAGCGCCCAGCATCGTTTCCGCAGGGTTTCCATTACGATAGAGGACGAGTGTGGGGATCGAACGGATGCCCAACTGCCCGGCGATCTTCTGCTCATCATCAACGTTCACTTTCACGATCTTGGCGCGGCCTTCGTACTCCTGCGCCAACTCCTCCAGGACCGGGCCGATCATCTTGCACGGGC
Organism: bacterium; assembly: GCA_024231955.1. Classification (GTDB taxonomy): domain Bacteria; phylum Krumholzibacteriota; class Krumholzibacteriia; order JACNKJ01; family JACNKJ01; genus JAAEPZ01. Next base: position 64,348 of record JAAEPZ010001024.1, read on the forward strand.
CGCACCACGGAGCCCAGAAATCGACGAGTACGGGAACATCGCTATCGCCTACGATCTGATCGAAATTCGCATCGGTTCCCTGAATGATGTATTCGGACATTGCCAGTCTCCTTGTTGCGACGATTCACCGTCTGCATTGTATTCACTGAATAGAGGAGCCGAAACGGAGCGATAAGGTGGCGCATAAAATGGGATTTCAGGGAAAAAACAATCCGGGTTCAGCCGGAGACCTCCCCAACCGACAGCCAGTGCTTGCATCAGGGGGTTGAAAGCGGGACAATTGGGCCATCAGCCGACCCGATCGAGGAGAGCTAGATGACACATAGACAACACAAGACAGATAAAGATTATAGTCTGTGGCTGCGCTTGATTGCTGCCGCCCTTTTGCTGGCGGGTTTGGTACACCTGTCCGGTTGCGGCGGAGACAGCGGTGGTCCCGCAGGCGGAGGCGACAACCTGGTCGGTCCCGCAGGCGGAACTGTCGCCGGCACCGGTTCAGCGTCCGTCGTCATCCCTCCCGGCGCATTGATCGCCGCAACCGAGATCACTGTTGCGGGCGTATCCGACGCATACATGCTTCCCGACGGCACGCAGCCATGCATCCCCTTCCTCGGTGGCGCGGAGTTCGGCCCGACAGGCACGGAGTTTACGACGCCGGTGACGATCAGCTTCCCCCTCGATCCACCATTGGCGCCGGGTACTCCCGTCAACCTGCTGGTCTGGGATGACGTCGCGCAGGCCTGGGTGGACGAGGGCTTCCCCGTCACACTGGCTCTCGATGGCGCCAGCCTGACCGCCGAGGTCACCCACTTCTCCATCTTCGGTTGCCTGGGCAACGTCTTCGGCAACTTCCATTCCGATTTCGGTGACGGCTCGACCGCCGCTGCCGCCCTCTCCAACTACGTGAGCTGGTTCAGGGCCAACGTCACGGACATGGCGCGCAAGGGGCTCTTCAATGACGACTGTCACGAGGTCAAAGGGTTGATGTTTGATGCCAGTTGGGAGGTTCATCACTATCCCGACGGACCTGATTACGTTGCCGCGCCCCCCCAGATCATGGAGGGGGAGGTCACCGCAACGCAGGTGACCTTCCAGGACAAGCTCGAACTGTCCGTTGCCGGGGTTCTGTTCAAGAAGTACATCCTGGCGGTCGATGTGTATCTCGAGTGCTGCCCCCCCGAAGTGGATGTCGTCGCATCGCCGTCCAGTATCGGCACCGGGGCGACCAGTCAGATCACCGCAACCGTCATGTGTGATGACGAGGCCATGGCCGGCCATGAGGTCACCTTCGCGGCAATGGGGGGTCTGGGTACTATGAACCCCGCCACTGCCGGCGTAAACGCCGCCGGCACGGCCACCAGCACCTTCACCGCCGGCGACAGTGAGGGGATAGAATCGACCCGCGCTCATTTAAGCACCTGTAGCGGTTCCGAAAACCCCGATGGCGCCGCACAGGTTGAGATAACGGCCGGCGACTGGACCGCGGTGATGAACATCGCCTGGCTGCACGATATCGGCTCCGGCCCGCTGATCCGATTTGTCGACAATATGCAGATCAACCTGAACCTCACCCGCGATGAGGGTGTGGTCACCGGGTCGGGCACCGGCAGTCATGGCGTCAGCACCATAACGGAGGGCAACTGCACCCAGACAAGCGTGGTCGCGCCGGGATTCGCGGTCACCGCCTCCGGCGTCATAACGGACGGCACACTGGAGCTTGAGATCATCCCGACAACCAACATACTCGAGTTGATCGTCACCTGTGTCTGGAATGAGAATCCCGTGGCCATCCCCTATCCGATCTACGGCAACCTGGAGGCTTCGCTGCTGACGGATCAGATTTCGATATCGATCCCCTGGACCGATGGCGCCGGCGCCGACGGGTCGGGCAGCTACTCTGGAGGGAGCGTCGATATGCCCATAACCTGGAACTGGAACATGACGCTTTCCGGGCAATCGCAGTAGAATGGCGACACCAACACTTTTCGAGAGGACTCCAATTGCCAACTCTGGTCCATCCCCGATCCCTGCAACTTCGTCCGGGAGGATGCCGTGACGATAGTCGCCCAACCGGTTGGTGCGGTGGCTGACGGCGACGTCATCTACTACAGTCTGACTATCGATCTTACCGACATCCCCACAACCCCAAATTCCAGCTTCCCATCGCAATCGCCATCCGGTAGTGTGGGCGTTGGAATAATCCTGAGGGAGGTTGACCTATGAAAAAAATTACGATGTTCCTGTTGCTTGCCATACTGGCGCTGGGGATGATCCTGCTGCCCGGTTGCGGCGACAAGACCGAGACGGCTGATGAGACGACCGCCGACACCAAACTGGCCGCTCACGATTGTGATGGCGGTTGCGGCATGACGGATGTGCCGATGGAGCGCCTGTCCGAAGTAGACGGCAAATACTACTGCGCCGGTTGCAAGGTCAAAATGGACAGAGAGGACGAAGCGGAGACGGAGAGTCACTGATCCGGTAGAAACCTACCTGTTTGCTGAACCCGTAAGCGCACGACACCAAAACTGTCTGCCGCCGATCAAGAAAAGCCGACCCTCACCGGGTCGGCTTTTCCGTTCAGGACGGTAGATCGGACAACCGGATCGCATAAATACGATCTCACTGAAACGGGACAGACCCTCTCCCGACGGGAAAGGGTCTGTCCGAAATCTCATCCGGTGTTATCCGCGGAAAGAGACCGCCAGGCGCAGTTGACGCCCGGGCGCCAGTACCCGCATCTTGGCCGCGAAAGGATCGCGCTGATAGGAGAGATGCTGGCTGTACTCCTCGTCGGCCAGGTTCTCGATCTCCAGGTTGAGCGCAACCCGCTCGCTCCTCCAGCTTAACCCCATGTCGTAACGGTACCAGGAGGGGGTAGCTGTCTCGCTGAGACTCGTATCCACACGCGTCTGCTTGTCGGCGTAAACATGTCGCAACCAAAGACCAAACCCTCGCCAATGGGGCGCCTTGACCGTCGTCTCCAGCGTAAAGGGTTGCACCTCGGCCAGGGGACGATCCTCGCTGATGTTCTTGCCGATGGTATAGGTCGCCCTCAAATCGAGATAGCGTCGCTCATAGGTCAGGTTGACCCCGACCAGGCCGGCTTCGATATTCTCGAAACTCATATAGGCGCGACTGCCGCCATCCAGGGGTATGCTCGTGCTGCACAGATTTGCGTAATCCCAGATCCGGGTTGCGTAAACCTCCAGCTTGGCCCCCATGCCGTTCAGACGGGCGCGGACGGTGCCGCGCATCGGGGCTTTCAGCTCCGGATTACCGCTCCACCAGGGCTTGTTCATCGGCTTCTGAACCGCAATGTAGAGATCGCGAGGATGGGGAGGTTCCGAGCCCAGATCCGCCTGCAGACCGGCGACAAGATCATTGCCCAGAGATTTGACCTTGCTGGCCATTAGTCCGAAGGGGACGAACCAGCGCTGATCCTCGGCGTCGGCATGGAGAGCCTTGTGGAAACTCAAGCGCTGAGTATCCCCCAGCCACTGGCGCTGCACACCCAGGCGCACACCAAGCTCGACCCCCGGCTCGGGATGAAAGTGCTTGTTCACGGTTGCCGAGAACAGGCGGAGGTTGGGGATCATGTGATTGTCGATGTGCATCATCGGATTGTCGAAGAAGTTTTCGATGTCCCAGTTGCGATAGAAGATTTCGTAGTTCTCGCCCGTGATGCCGGCGGTGAGGTTGTCCGCGTCGGAAACCATAAGCATGGGTTTGTTGCGCAACTCGCTGTCCATCAGATGACGGGTGTGGTTCAGGTACACCTTGTTGCCCCGCCAACTGCTGTGGAGACTCCAGAACTCGGTTTTCCGCTCATCCATCAGGAGATAGGGGAAAACCACATCATGACTCTCGGAGAAACTCGCACCCTGACGCCAGCGTTCGCTGCCGCCGAAGACGGATATCTCCGTCATGCTGTACCGGTGATTCTCGGAGAAACCGAGCGCATTGCCGTAGAGTTCGACAAAGTCGCGACCGGAGCCATCCTCGTAGGGGCCGCCCGTGGCATGGCGCCCGGTGAGGCGATAGCCCCGCCAGTCCGTGGAGAAGGCTCCATCAAAACCCTCGCCACCCAGAGCGCTCCCGCTGAGAGCTACCTGATAACCAAGCAGCTGTTGCGGCTCGGCACGACGAAACTCGACACTGCCCCCGAGCCCGCTGCCGGTGGCGCATGAGCACTTGTCCACCTCACAGCTGCAAACCTCGAGCGGGTTGATGCGTGAGAGTGGCGTGTCCATCCGGTTTGGGCAGGCGCACGGGTAGCGTTCACCGTCAACACGGAGGACGATGTCATCCCGTTTGAGCCCATCGATATAGAGATCACTGGCGAATGCCGGTCCACGATTGACGATGGCGAAACCATGTTCCCGCAGCAGATCCGTATGGTTGGTTTTATCCAACACGATCTCGAACTCGCCATGATGCAGGATATTGCCTTCGACAACTACAGGCTCCAGCCAAAAATGGAGCAAGCTGTCGGGCGGTGCCTCCTCGGCAAGCGCATAGCAGGATACAACCAATATGAGGAGAGTAATGGTGAGGACTCTCTTGTCGGCAAACATTGCTGCCTCCTGATTTGATGTTGGACAAAGCACGAACTTCGTAATGGCTGCCCGGTATGGGAATTTGTCTACACTAACAGAAGTGATCGAAGATCGCTAGCCGACGTAGGGTTCGATCGCCTCGGGTGTTGCATCGAAGTTCTCTCTGCTCGGCGGAGAGGCCGCCCGCCATTCAAGCGACGCCACCCCCCATGGATTCGCCGGAGCTGCAGCGCCCTTCAGCAGCGAGATGATCAACGTCGTCAGAATCAGCGCCAGACCGACTGCCAACACCCCCATGCCGGTGGCTGAGAGTCTGTTCAGATCCGCCATCTCTGCGGCGAAATCATGTATGCCGGCCGGTTGCCCAAGGGTACCCATGATGATCTGCGGGAAAAACGCCAGGTTAAAACCGATGAGATACACAACTCCGGCGAACACGCCCCACTTCTCATCGTAAATCCGACCGGTGATCTTTGGCCACCAGTAGAACAGACCGGTCAGCATGGCTGTTACGACACCACCCATCAGAAGATAGTGGATGTGAGCCGTGGCGAATATGGTCGAATCAAGATAGGCGGCCAGAGACAGATTGGTCAGGAACAAACCCAGCAGCACGCCGATGCCGCCGCAGATCAGGAAGGTCAAAGCAAACACGGTCACGGTGTTCCAGGCCACGGCGCCGCGGTAAAGGGTGGCCAACCAGCAGTAGACGATCACAGCTACCGGGATGACGGCCAGCAACGAGAGGATGCTGAAGACGAAACTCAGGGATTCCCCCTGTCCATGTCCGACCAGATGAACGCCCCACGAGAGGAGAGCGATGGCCAGCAACGCAATCAGCGCGCCCACAATCAGCCGGTAACCGGCGATCACCTTGCGGGCCAGACCCGAAATCACCTCGCTCATCACACCAACGGCAGGGATCATCGCAAAGAGACCCGCCGAGGTCGTCACGAACCAGAAGTAGCTCTCCCAGTTGGTGGGATCACCGATTCCGCTCAAAACACCGGAACCTCTGGCCTCGATCAGAGCCAGGAATATGATCGCGATACCGAAGATCAGCCCCGACACCACCAGCACGAAAGCGGTAAGATAGAGGGACCAGCAGAGAAGCGGCATCCGGAAGAAGCCCATCCAGTCGGGACGACACCGATGCACGGTGACGATGATGTTGCCGCCCGTGAGCACCCAGCTCAGTGCGACAAGCAAAAGGCCGAGGGCAAACAGGGCAAAGGATCCGCCGTCGATAAGTGAGTAGGGTGTGGCGAGTGTCCAGCCCGTGGAGAGGGGATAGAGGAGCAGCGTTACCAGGATACACAACGTGCCGGCGATGTAACTGCCGATGGCCATACGGGACATGGTCGGCAAAGCCATGTTCCTCGCGCCGAGTTGCAGCGGCAGCAGGAAGTAGCCCAGTACCGAGGGGATCAACGGCACGACTACCAGGAAGACCATGATCACGCCGTGATAGGTCTGCATCTGATTCAGGACCGGAACATCATGTTCGCCATTGGCGAATACGCTCAGCTTCAGGAGGCAGGCCGCGATAGCGCCAAGCATGAAGAGGCCGACTGTCCAGAACAGGAAGCCGAGGGCGATGCGCTTGTGATCATTGGTGCGGAACCACCCGCTCAACCCTGCATCACTGTCGAGATAACTTGCCGGCGCCGCCGGAGCGGTTTCCCTTGTCATCTAATTCCCCTCCTGCCCGGAGTGACTCGAAATGGTCTTGAGCCAGGCGATGATCGCATTGATTTCACGCTCTTCGATTCGCCCGCGATAGGGTGTCATGACGGCATCATAGCCGTCGATGATCGAAACTCCGGGATCGAGAATCGATTCGCGGACGTACTCGTCGTCGACCACGACGGATTCTCCCGACACGGTAGCGAAAGTATTGCCGTAGACATCCTTGAGGGATGGACCCACCAGACGGGTGCCGTCGAGACTGTGGCAGGCTTTGCAACTGAGAGTGGTGTAGAGAATTTCACCGACCTCCACCGGGGTTTTGCCCGCGAAGATATCCGAAATCGATTTTACCCACTCCGCATAAAGCTCCGGACGGTGGACGATCAGGGCTGCCTTCATGTCGCCGTAGCCATCGCCGCTGAAAGTGTGGCTGCGCAGTGAGAAGGTGTCGGGTCGGTCGGCCTGGAACCAGGTCGTGGACGTTCTGTCCGGCAGCACCTGTTGCTTGAGGCGGAGCGCGGGGATGGCCAGGGAGTGCGCGACATCATCGGACTGCATTATCAACTTGACCGGTTGACCCATGGCGACATGCAGGGAGTCGGTGACCTCGCCATTGGGATACTGGAAATCCCAGTTCCACATGCGGGCAGTGACCACAATCTCCTGGGCATCGCGAGGCGCCACGGCCCGATCCAGGTAACCCTGAAGATTCATATTGCCTGCGAGGAACGCCAACCCCATGGCGCAGAGCACCCACAGTGCGAAGAAAACCGGATTGATGCCACCCGAGCCCGCACCGACCTGTGATTCGGCGGTACGCCGAAAGCGGATTACATAGATCACGGCCAGCCCTGCCACCAGCAGCATGACCGCCAGCGATATCAGCGCCAGGCCCTGAAAGGCCGCATCCGCCTCGACGGCATTGAAGGATGCATCCGCGGGAAAGACCCTGGACATCATGCCGTCTCCAGAAACGTGTGTTGCTCCATTCAAGATCTGTTTCCTTTCGCGCCGCCCTCAATCGAACCGGGCGGCCGTGAAGCTACTGCAATTTTTCCACGACAGCGGCTTTGGCCAGGTCGATCGGCAAGCCGACAACACCGGCATCCTTGTCAATCCAGTGAACACCCTCGTTCAAGCCGGCCCTCTGCTCCGCGAGAACGGCGGCAGTCTCCGCGTTCACCGGGACATCCATGACTTTGAACTCCCGCTCATCGACCAGGGCGGTGTTGAAGCTCCCGCTCAGGAACAGCGACAGTGCATAGACAAAGAGCAGCGCCGCCAAAGTGCAGAGGGCTACACCGACGATATCGAATCCTGATTTTGTCTTTCGAGCCGTGGACATGGACAACTCCTGCGATACGGTCCTAGACGTTTTCAAAGCGCAACGACTCTTCGAGGCGCGGATCTTTCAGGGGCACCAGCGAAGTGCCCATCGCCAATCGGGTGATCCCCGCCAGCCAGATACCTCCGACCCCGAAGAAGGCGGCCAGGTCCATGATGCTGATGGTGAACGAGTGGCTGAACTCCGGCATGACCACCCAGTAGAGGTTGACCCACTGAGCGACGATGATCCAGGCGGCCCAGAAGGCCATCATCCCGAGATTCCTCTTGGCCTGAACCGAGAGCAGCCCGCAAAAGGGCGCGAGGAATGTACCGAACAGCACGGCCAGAGCCACCCAACCCCAACCGTTTTCCGAACGCAACATGTACCAGGCCGTCTCCTCCGGTATGTTGGCATACCAGTAGAGCATATACTGACTGAAGGCGATGTAGCCCCAGAAGAAGGTGAAGCCGAACATCAGCTTGCCGTAGTCGTGGTAGTGCTCCATGCTGACGATCTTCGTCAGCCGCCCCGTACTCTGCAGTCCCAGTGTGATCAAGGTCAGCACCGCAAAGAAGGTGACGAAACCGCCCGTCCAGTAATAGACGCCGAAGATCGTACTGAACCACAGGAAGTCGATACTCATCAGCAGATCCATCGCGGCCAGCGATGTGGCCAGCGAGCAGACCACCAGGGCATGACCGCTGTAGTTCTCAAGACGTCGGGTCAGGGCAACATCGCCACTACCGTCCTGCTTGACGGAGGTGCGCCAGTAGAAGAGACCATAAGCCGACCAGATCGCAAAGTAGATCGCCCAGCGTATGATGAAGGCGTCCTTGCTCAAAAAGGCCGCCTTGTGGGCCATGGCGTGACTGGTGCGGGCATCCGGCTGCGCCCAGCCGTAGATCTGCCCGGCCAGCAGAATCACCGGAATCGCCAGCAGCCCCAGCAGCGGCATGATCGCGGCAATGACCTCGGCCAGACGACGTATGACGACATTCCAGCTGGCCTTCGTGATGAACATGATGGCGAGAAAGAACAGCGCTCCCAGACTGATGCTCAGGAAGAAGGCGAAGTTCACGAGGTATGAGAAACCGAAGTGACGCAGATTGTCGCCCTCGGCCAAACCCAGGCCCAGGGCCGCGGCAAGGCCGATCAGGCCAATCACCAGGCATGCGTTGAACACCTTGGGACCAAGGCTCGAAAGCATGGTCTCGGTGTCTTTCAAACTGGGGACTCGTTGGTGAGCCAATTCAATCTCCCCTGCTTGGCCGGCCTTCAAGGCCGACACGGAATTCTCGTTTAACGCCCTACCTGGGCAGTTCGCCGCGCAACTCGGGCGGAACGTCCCGCATGGTCGCGTTGCGGGACAACTGCAACGCTCTCACGTAGGAGACGATCGCCCAGCGATCCCGCGGCGGAATCTGTGATCCGTAAGCCGGCATGTTACGGATCCCATTCTTGATCGTGTTGTACAGGTGCCCGGCGGGCCGCTCGATCACCGAAGCGCTGGCCAGATCGGTGGGCGGCGTCCAGGTCCCCTCGGCCAGAGCCGCGGCCCGGATGTGAGTCAGGCCATTGCCGTCCCCCGTCAGGCCGTGACACGTCGCGCAGAAAATGTCATAGCGCTCCTGCCCGCGATCCAGCAGCCCCGAATCCACCTCAAGCGGAAACTGAGTGACGAAAAGCGTGTCGCCCTCAACCGTGCCGTTGAAAAACGGGTCATCATTCCGCAGAGCGCCCCGGGCTACAGTCCCCTCGGGCGCCAGGCGCATGGAGCGGCCATCGGCGAAGAACGGATTCTCCGACTGCGCCCTGAAGTGGAATTGGGAATCCATGTCGTAGACCACCTGGATCCGCGTCTCCTGCCTACTCCGAACCGATCGCGATTTGAAGACCATCCCGATCGGGATGAGACTCGCTGCAACCAGGACCAGGCTGATATAGGTAAGAGGTCGAGGCATGAGTCAGTCCTCCGGATTCTCGGTGACCTCTTCGATCACATTTCCGCCCAGAGAGGCCAGGAATTTCCGGGTCTCCTCCAATTCGAACTTCGGATCAACCGCTTCGATCACGATGAAGAAACGGTCCTGTGTCGCGCGACGGAATCGCCTGCTCTTGAACAGCGGGTGATAAAGACGGGGCAGACCATTCATCGACCACATGCCGAAGAACACCGTCAGTGCGCTCACCAGCACCGTCAACTCGAACATCACCGGGATGTTGGCGGGAATCCCGAAGAGCGGCTTGCCCGAGATGTTGAGCGGATAATCGATCGCATTCATCCACAACTGCATCGCGGTGCCGGCGGCCAAACCCATCAAGCCGCCACCCAGAACCAGATAGGGCAGCCGCGTGGGCTTGATCCCCATCGCCCTGTCCATTCCGTGAAGCGGGAAGGGGGTGTGTACGTCCCACTTCGTGAAACCGAAATCGCGACACTTGCTCACGGCGGTCATCAGGAGGGGCACATCCTCGAACTCGACAATCATTCCGTAGAGTGTTTCAGCGTCCGCTTTCATCACTTGTCCCCCTTTCGCCTCTTGGGGTGAATGTCCCCGTGGTAATCGCCGGCGGGCCTGTTCTCATCGCCGGCAAGATCGGCGATCGGCATCACGGTCTTGACCTCGGCCATGGCAATCACCGGCAGGAACCTGACAAAGAGCAGGAACAGGGTGAAGAACAGCCCGAAGGAGCCAACGAAGGTCAGGATATCGATGAGCGTGGGTTTATAGTAGGCCCAACTCGAGGGGAGGAAATCGCGGCTCAGCGAGGTGACGGTGATGACGAACCGCTCGAACCACATGCCGATGTTCACGAAGATGTACATGACCCACATGACCTTGATGTTGGTGCGGATCTTTTTGAACCAGAACAGCTGCGGGGTGACGACGTTGCAGGTGACCATGGTCCAGTAGGCCCAGGCGTAGGGGCCGAAGGCGCGATTGACGAAGGCGAAGCTCTCGTAGGGATTGCCGCCGTACCAGGCGATGAAGAACTCCGTGGCGTAGGCAAACCCGACAATCGAACCGGTCGCCAGGATGATCTTGTTCATGTTGTCCAGGTGATGCAGCGTGATCAGATGCTTGAGGCCGAACCACTGTCGCGCCGGAATCAGCACGGTGCCCACCATCGCAAAACCCGAGAACACGGCGCCGGCCACGAAATAGGGCGGGAAGATGGAGGTATGCCAACCCGGCAGCTGACTGGTGGCGAAGTCAAACGAAACCACAGAGTGCACCGACAGCACCAGCGGCGTAGCCAACCCGGCCAGCAGCAGATAGGCCTTCTCGTAGCGGTGCCAGTGACGATGACTGCCCCGCCAGCCGATGGCCAGGGTTCCGTAGATGATCTGACGGACGCGACCCTTCGCCCTGTCGCGCAGCGTGGCCAGATCCGGCACCATGCCGGTGTACCAGAAGAGCAACGAGACCAGAGCGTAGGTGCCGACAGCGAAAACATCCCAGAGCAGCGGGCTGCGGAAGTTGGGCCACATGGCCTGATAGTTCGGAATAGGGAAGAGCCAGTGCACCAGCCAGATGCGTCCCACATGTATGGCCGGGAACAGCCCCGCGCAAACCACGGCGAAAATCGTCATCGCCTCCGCGAAACGGTTGATGCTCGTCCGCCACTTCTGCCTGAGCAGGAAGAGGATGGCCGAGATCAGTGTCCCCGCATGACCAATACCCACCCAGAACACGAAGTTGACGATGGCCCAGCCCCAGGAGACCGGATTGTTCAATCCCCAGACACCCACGCCGGTGACGATCAGATAGCCGATCATGAGGAAGAGGACGCCTGTCAAACTGGCGAAGAACGCGAAAGCCACATACCAGGCTTTCGGAGTCTTCTGCTCCAGGGCGATATCCGCTACCGTCTCGGTAATCGTCGTGTAGCTCTGCCCCCCCAGAACCAACTCGGTCGGCCTGGTGGGATCATCTACTGTGTTGTTCAGCGGGTCAATGACCGACTGTTTCATACTTCAGGCTCCAGTTCCGCAAGAACTACCCGTGTGTTTCTTGGCGGGGTCTACGGACCCCTGCTCAATTCGCCGACGGCTAATGACCGCCGCTTTGATTGCCATGGCCGCCGCTCTGCTCACCGTGAAGCGCGGAGGAGGCGATCTTCGGATTCGGATTGCGGATCTTCGCCAGATAGAAGGTCCGCGGTTTGATGTTCAGGAAAGCCAGAAGGTCATAACCTCTGTTCTTCTCACGCAACTTGCTGACCCGCGACTCGGGATCATTCAGATCGCCGAAGACGATCGCACCCGCCGGGCAGGCCTGCTGACAGGCAGTCGTGATATCGCCATCCTCAATCTTCCGACCGGCTACCCGCGCAGCCACGCGGGCAGCCTCGATCCGTTGCGTACAGTAGCTGCACTTTTCGATCACGCCTCGCGCCCGCACCGTGACGTCCGGGTTCAGAACGAGCCGCTCGGTATCGGTAAGATCCTCGAAATTATTGAACCAGTTGAATCGCCGCACCTTGTAGGGGCAGTTGTTCGAACAGTAGCGAGTCCCCACACAGCGGTTGTAGACCATCGTGTTCAGGCCCTCATCGGAGTGTACGGTCGCCGCAACCGGGCAGACCTGTTCGCAGGGCGCCAGTTCGCATTGCACACAACCGACGGGCTGGGTTACGACCTCGGGATCATCCATATCGCCCTTGAAGTACCTGTCCAGACGGAGCCACGACATCTCGCGACCGCGGCTCACCTCGTCCTTGCCCACGACCGCCACATTGTTCTCGGCCTGGCAACTGACAACGCACGCATTGCAGCCCGTACACTTGTTCAGGTCGATGGCCTTGCCCCACTTGTATCCCGGATAATCGAACTCTTTCCACAGGGACTTCAGAGCGGGGTGGTGCAGACCGGCGTGCGCGATAACCTCAGGGTCGGTCGTGTAGTCATCCAGATTGGCCTCGCGCACCAGCGATGAAACACGGCGCTGCGTCTCCGCCGCGCCCGAGGCGTCGATGGCGTGATGATCCTGGGTGGTCGCCAACGGATAGCTGCGACCGGTATTGGTGATCCTCAGGCCGTCCCCATGGTTCAGCGCATCCCAGGTTCGCAGCGGATAAACATTGAAGCCGGCGCCGCTGCCCACTCTGCCGGTGTCCTCCCGACCGTAGCCCAGAGTGACGGTCACCGAATACTTCGCCTGCCCCGGCAGGATGTAGGCCACGATCTCCCGCTGCCGTCCCCCGTACTCCAGACTCAGGAGATCGCCGTGTTTCACGCCCAATTCATCAGCTGTCGCGGGCCCGATGAGCGCGGCGTTGTCCCAGGTCAACTTCGTCATGAAGTCCGGGGTCTCCTGCAACCAGGCATTGTTGGCGAAACGTCCATCGTAGATCGATTGATCGAGCGTGAAGCTGATCTCCAGATTCCGGGCACTCAGATCGCCGCCGGCCCCGGGCTCCTCGATCGCCGCTCCGGCAAGAGGAAGAGGAGATGGTGCGGTCGCGCTATCGGCCATGAAACCGTTGTGGATGAACTCCCGCCACCGCTTCTCGAAACGACCGTCATTGGTCGGCGCCGGGCCTCGCCCTCCACCACGTCGGTGGAAGCCGTCCCGCACGATCTGATATGAGGTGCGGGGGGTATCGTCCACGATGAGCGACAGCAGCTCGAGACCGGTTTTGCCGGCGAAGAGCGGTTCGATCAGAGGTTGCACCGAAAGGTGGGTGTCGTCCCAGGCCGTTGCGTCTCCCCAACTCTCAAGATAGTGCGCGCGATTCAGATGCCAGGTGGCCGCACGGCTGGTGGCGTTGTCGTGAGTACTGAGATGGATACGCTCCTGCGCCCTCATCATGGCGGCGGCGAAGTCCAGATCGACCGGGGCGTCATGGACTGGGTTGCCGCCCAGCAACACCAGCGTGTTCACCCGACCACGATTCAACTCCTCCGCCAACTCCTTGATGTCGCCAATCGCGGGCAGGCGGAGGGGCAGGTAACTGATGGCGCGTCCCACATTGCCCAGCGCCGTATTGAGGACATGGATCAACGTGTGGACGGCGGGCTCCTGGCGCATACCGGCCAGCAACAGACTCTGCCCGCGATGAGTCATGAGGTCAGACGCCAGGGCGGCAATATGCTTGCCGCCTGCGGGATGGTTGCGCCATTTCCGCAGATTCGCGTGATCGATACCGGCTGCCGAGGGCAATTCGAGTCCCTGACCGAAAACCAGTTCAGCCGCAAGGGCCCAGAGCGTGAAACCGATGTCCCTGGCCGGTGTGGGGAAACGATGATCGGCCATGCCGCCGGTGATGCTGTAACTGTTCTCGAAACAGTAGAGCCGGTTCATGTGACCGGATTCGGGATCACGGGCATCCACGAACTGACGCGTGTTCCGCAAGGCGGTCGGATGATCCTGAAGCAGGTTGGCATCGAAGTCGACGATGACCTGGGCCTGACTCACATCCAGAACCGTTTTTGCGGGTTGACCGAAAGCCTGTTGCGCCCCGCGAATCTCGTTGATACGGCAAACGGGCTCCCAGTAGTACAACCGGGCGCCGCGCCGTGTCGCCCGCTCCAGCATCTCCCAGTGCGAGGGTGAGCTGCCGACCTCGGTCAGAAGGGCAACGCCATCAAGATTGCCGCCGAAGCGTGAATCGGCGAAAGCGGCGAAGTCATCCCAGGTTGCCGGGCTCTCACCACCCTGACGGCGGACAATCCCCCGGCTGCGATCCGGATCATAGAGGTCTAGGACACTGGCCTGGGCCATGGCGCTCGAACCGCCGCCGCTGAGATGGAAGTCGGGATTGCCGTCGACCTTGATGGGCCGGCCATCATAGCTCGTGGCCACAAGGGCCTGGGCCACGGGGCCAAGCTCCATGGCGGTGGCGAAGGCCAGGGGTGTGCCGGGGGTCATCCCCTCGGGACGGCTGGCGAAGGGGATTATCCTCTCCTCGGGCCAGCGGCAGCCCGCCAGTGAGCCGAGTGCAACCGAGGCCGACATGATCTGCAGGAAGCGGCGACGGGAAAAATCCCCCGCCGGCGGCGCAATCCCCCCCGGAAATTCGTTATCCGCATGCCGCCGGCTGACCTCGCTACCAGTCAGCTCCGCAATGCTGCGCCAGTATTGCCTGTCACCAGTGTTCTTGATCTCGGACATTCGGAACCTCTCCAAAAAAGACGCGCGCCGACGGCGCCTCGCAACTAACGATGACAGGTATTGCAATCGGTGGAGGGGTCGATCTCACCCTCCGCGCGCAGTTTGCCGCCCAGGACCGCAGGGTCACCCTCCGGGTGCCAATCCATGGCGGTCACCAGGGCTTCGGGACGCAATTCGGAATCGGGATCACGGTGGCAGTCGAGACACCAGCCCATGGTCAACCTCTCTACCTGCTCCACAACCTCCATATTGTCGACACGACCATGGCACGACACGCAACCCACGCCCGACTGGATATGACCGGCATGGTTGAAGAAGGTGAAGTCGGGCAGATCGTGAACGCGGATCCACCGGATCGGTTCACCGGTCTCAACCGCCAGCCGCACCGGTTCGAGCAGCTCACTCTCCAGCTTGATGTACTTGTGACAGTTCATGCAGGTTGATGCCGGAGGCAATGTAGCCTGGGCCCCGGTCTCCACCCCGGTATGGCAGTAGCGACAGTCGATGTCCAACTCACCGGCATGCACGGCATGGCTATAGGGAACCGGCTGAACGGGAGCATACCCGATCGCCGAATTCTCCGGAGAGAAGACGCCGGTAATGAGCACTGTAGCGTAGATCAGGCCGCCCACAACCAACACGATCGACAACTCGACCAGGCGGTTTGTCCATCTGGGAAAGACAAACTTCTCATTGCGGGGCTCTCCGGTGCCGGATGAGCCGCCCTGGCTATGATCTCGATTTTCTGGAGCCAATCGTCACACTCCGTACAAAGAAAACTGATGCTCCGTTGAATCAGAACATCGGCATGCCGAAAGGAGATATCTGCTGTGTATTCCAGTATACACATACCAGAATCCCATTAAAGCAAAACGTTTTGTAATCCGGAGAACTCCTGACTGCGAATGCCCTTGGGCAATCGACGGAAATCAGGAATAGTCCCCCCTCTTGAATCCCCAAAAACCGGCTCCGGCGCAAAGCAGACCGATGAACAGCGGGTAGATCATCGCCCACGCCAGGTAGCCGTTGCGGCCGAAGTTGTCCAGAATCACGTATGCCGCCGGACCGAGCAGCACCAGCTGTGGATCAAACAACAGCATTGCCGCCGTCCTGAAGGACTGCAACGGATTCACCAGTGAGATGCCTATGGCCATCTCCGCGGGCAGACCATCACTGATGAGGACGCCCAGCAGGATAAGGTCGAGGAACAGCAACAGAACGAGCCAGATCATGAAGGCCGCACCCTGCGCCACATCCGTTGAGCGTGAAAGCGTCGAGACCAACATGCCGATGCCCAGGAAGCACCAGGCCAGCGAAGCGAGCAGCCCCGAATAGATGCTGATCTGAAACCAGGGGATGCTCACCCCCTTGAACAACCCCCAGACAACGGCCAATAGCAACGCTCCGATAACCGGGAGAAAGACCACTACGAAGCGCCCCATCAGCTTACCCCAGAACCAGGCGCCGATGGAGACCGGCAGGGCCAGTATATATTCGAAGACCCCCGCCTCCCGCTCCCCCACCACCGAGCGCACCGTTGTGATCAGCATGAAAATCGGCAGGATGGCCATGGTGACCTGCAGATAGGTCACCAGAATGCGGGAGAGGCCGGTGAACCCCATCACTCGCGACTCGGTGAGTCCGGAGATGAAGAGCCCGACCATGATGCCGCCGAAGACCAGCGTATAGACCAGGAACCAGCGCGCACGCAGGGATTCGCCGATATCCGCCCGGGCCAGTTGAATCAGTTGCTTCATGCTCAATGGGCCTTTTGGTTACGGTTGCGGATGTGATCGACGGCCTGCTCGTAATTCAGGGTCTCGTCTGTTTTCTCAAGCTGTGCGCCAAGACCGAAATCCATTGGCGTCACTTTACCCGGCAGATACCAGGCCGACGGGGCTTCAAGCCAGGTGCCGTCCCGCCAGTCGGTGACCCAGATCTCGGTGCGCGGATCGCTCTTCCAATCCTGCTCGTCGAGCCAGAGAACGGCGCAGCCCAGATCGTCGAAGAACGCCAGTTTGGTCCGCTTGCCGGCGACGCCGCCGCGAATCTGGGCAGCATAATTGTGATCACTGACCGCCATGATGCAGAGCGCGCAGGTATCGCGATCCCAACGCACTTCACCGGGGCCGGTCTCATCCTTGCGGCTGCAGCCGCCGAGGATTCCGACACAGATCAGGATTCCCGCGCCAGCGGCAATCGCGTATCTACTGAACAGCTTCATTGTCCCCCTCCTTCATTTCGATTCCCCGCAGCAAAGCCGCATAGCGGGACAGCGTTCCCAGGAAACGCAGTCGATCGGGCCCCGCCACTCGGCCCCGCCATTTCAGGCCGCCATTGACCATTTCGAAATTCCAGGCGCCGATGGCCTTGGCGAAGGCGTCATCCGCGCGGTTTACTTCGAGTTGACAGGACAACATCGCCGCCATATCGACGCGATCGTCAACATGGTCATTCAGGGTGATGCGACCGCGGTCCAGTTCGACCACGCGATTCACAAGGGCGGCCACCTCATCCAGGCGATGACTCGAGATGATCATCGATATGTCCGCCTGGCGTTCGGCCAGGAACCCAAAGAAGACCTGACGCGCGCGCGGATCCAGATTGGCCGCGGGCTCATCCATGACCAGCAGATCGACGTCGCGCCCCAGGGCTATCGCAATGAGCAGCTTCTGCTTCTCTCCGCCCGAAAGTTTGACAAAGGGGCGACGGCGGAAATCCTGAACCGGCAGCCCCAGCTCTTCGGCGATCCGATTCATCCGCTCCGGTTCACTGCCGCAGAGTTCGGCCGAGAAATTAACCAGCTGCCCCACCGTCATCTTCAGGGGGGGAGGCAGCTGCGGCACGAAACCGATGCGCCTCAACACCTCGCAACGATGGGTTCGGGGCGCCTTGCCGTCGACAAGGATCGTCCCCCCGTGCGTATACTCGCCGAGAAGACAACGGATGAGAGTTGTCTTTCCGGCTCCGTTGGATCCGACCAGGGCGATGCGATCACCCCGCTCAATGTTCAGATCGATGCCATCCAGAACGGTGTTGCGCCGGAATGTCTTGGTCAGCTGTTCGAAACGGATCACAAGCTGCTTCCCCTCATTTCGATTTCCCCAATCCCTTGAACTTGTATTGCAATGCACCGGTCGGACAGACGTCGATACACTTGCCGCAACGTGTGCAATCAGCACCGAGATAGGTTTTCACTTTGGACGAACGTCCACGCTTCGTGGCCTCCAGCGTATGTGGCACCAGGCAGACCGCTCTGCAGATGCCGTCGTGGTGGCATTTTTTCAGATCATGTTGCACCCGGAAAGGCGAGGTGGATCCCACCAGGCCATAGGTCAAGCCGATGGGGCAGACGTAGCGACACCAGGCTCTCCGCGAATAGAAAATTTCGATGAGGAGCAGAAAGCCGACCCACAGCAGTGCCAGACCGGGTCCGTATGTGAGAGCCCGACTGAGGATGCCCGTGGGTGAGATCGTCTCGAAAACCGTGTAGCCCGTTACGAAGGCCAAAGCTGCGAAGATCAGCCACAGCCAGGTGCGGGTGGCGCGTGAGAAGGTGTGCTCCCTGACGATGTTCCTCTTCCGCAGGTACATGTGGATGATCTCGGCCCACTCCGACACCAGATGATAGGGGCAGATCCAGGAGCAGAAAGTCCGGCCGCCAAGCGTCCACCAGATCAGGAGGATCGTCACGATGCCAATGAGCAGATTGATCAGCACCTGTTTGTACGCGAGCATGACCTGCAGCGCGGCATTGAGATCGGCCATATGAAAGCCGACAAACCGGGATGCGGTCAGCGCCCCCTCCAGCATCTGGATATCGAGTTTGTAGGATACGATGAAGAGCAGGTTCACCAGTATCAACGTCGCCCAGCGACGAAGGCGCCACCTCTTCAGCTTGCGGGCCTGAGCGCTGTGGAGGCCTTTTATCCGTTCGGTCTCCTCGTGGGTGCGCCTCTCCATCCTCTGTTCGTGAATCGCGCGCGCCGCATCCGAGATACTCTCGGGAGCGGGCTGCCGGGGAGTTCGTCCGAAGAGGACAGCCAGAGATTCGATAAGCGTTCTCATGAATGGCCCCCTCTCCGCGAACCCAGTACCGCGCCCTGGGTGGAGACATCCATCTCGAAAACCGATGATTCCGCGGGACAGATCATCTGGCAAACGCCGCAACCCACGCAGCCCGACAGGATTTCGGGGGTGAAGGTTTTGCGTCCGTCGGACTCCCCGGTTTCGACCAGGCGGATGGCGTGCTCGGGCGGACACTGATTGGGATCATTCGCCGGCGGATTGCCCTCATCGCATTGAGTCATCCGCTGTTCGATGGGGCATTGCCGCACACAGAGGTCGCAGACATCGAGATCGTAGGGATGCTCGGTCACGGAGATCGGGTTCCAGCGATCGATCTCGGTGTAGCGCAATTTACCCTTGAAGTCGCGGCCCCGGGCGCTACCGTGAACACCCTCGCCACGACTCGCCAGACAGAGTGTCGGGTTCACAATCTTCGCCATCGCCATCTCAGCCTGATGCGGGTAGTCGATATGATGGGTCAGCGCGCCGGTCGGACAGGCCAGAACACACTGCAGTCCGTCGCAGGAGAAGTCACACGCCTGGGCGCGAGGATCGATGTAGGGGGTGCCGACGCCGATGCCGTCATCCAGATCGGCAATATGGATGGCCTCAACGGGACAGACCTGAACACACTGGCCGCACTTGATGCATGAGGCCAGGAAGTCCGTTTCGACCAGGGCGCCGGGTGGGCGAAGTCGTTTCACCCAACCCTTGATGACCGGTATGAAACCCATCAGTGAGGCGCCGATCAAGCCGCCGGCCAGGGTTACCGACCGGAGGAAAGTCCGGCGCGAGGTTTGCCCGGATTTCGTGGAGACCGTTGAGCCGCTCCTCTTTCCGTTTTCAGCCATATGCAAGCACTCTTTCCATCAGCTCAAGGCAGATCCGAGTTTTCAACCGGCGGAGATATCGCCGCCTCCCGGATCCTTGGTATCGAATCGCGAACGACAAGATCGGGCGCCGAGAACGGCGCCAGACGCTCCAGGAGATCTATTGTCTCCAGAAGAGGCGAACCCTTGAAGAACTGCGCGTAGTGGTTGTCCTGCCAGATACGATCGGCGTAGGCGAATACCTCGTGAGGGGTATCCCCGACCCCGTCCTTATCCCGGTCGAACCCCTGATAGTCGCTCCAGTGATTGCCCTCCCAGATATTGCGATTGGCGGTGCCGCCGCCACCGACGAAAACCTGGGTCATATTGTCGACGAAATGGTTCTCCCTGAAGTGATTGCCTTGCCAGTCGTTCAGAAAACGAACCCCGATGCCGTTGTAGGCGATCAGGTTGGCGGTAAACTGGTTGGTCGTCTCCGGATCGTAGGGGGAGACATCGATGTAGAGACCGCTGGCGCAATACAGGATCTTGTTGTTCTCGATCGTGAGCTTCGAGGTCTCCTTGAAACCGATACCGACGCCGGTTGGACCAACCGCATGTGCGATGCTGTTATTGCGGACAATGATGCCGTCGCTGTACATCAGGAAGATCCCGACGGCGTTTTGGTAGTATTCGTTGTTCTCGACCAGATTGTACTTCGAGTACATGAAGTGCAGCGAGTAGCGACTGCCCGACAGACTGTTGCCGGTGATCTCGTTCTCGGACGAGTACCAAACCACCATATCGCGGACATCGGTGCAGACGTTGTCCTCAATCTTGTTGTGGAAGGAGTACCACAACCGCACGCCGTCGCCCCTTTGTCCCAGATCCATCTCGATCTTCGAGGAGATGGTATTGCGCCGAATGATACAGTGTTCGCACATCTGCAGGTCGATGCCGAAGAGGCAATCGTCGATGACACAGTCCTTGACGATGTTGAAATTGCCGCGGATCTGAACGCCGGCATCTATGTCGTTATAGGAGATGCCGGAGCCCGTCAGGCGCAGTCCCTTGATGGTGACCCCGTCCGAATCGACATAGATGACCGAACCCTCGCCGCCATTGTCGATGGTCACCTGACCACCGCCTTCGATCGTCAGGGGATAGTCGATCATCACCGGACCGCGGTAGACCCCCGGCGGCGGAATCAGAATGCCGTTCTCCTCCGTGGCGTCGATCAGATCCTGAAAGAGGGGCAGATCTTTACCATCGTCGGCACGGGCATGCGGGACCAGAGCGGCCCCGCACATCAGAGGCAACATCAGGACTAAACGAAACAGGTGCTGACGCATCTTACTCGCTCTCCCTGGCGGTAGTCTGACGACGCAACAGCGCCGCCGCCACCAGCAACACCGAGAAAAGGACCATCAACCAGAATCCGACATCGGGATATGAGTTGGTCGTGAACTGAGCCACCTTGCCCTGACCAAAGGCCGTCGGCATGAAGGCCTTCAGCGTGAATGCGCCCATACTGCTCATGTTGTGACCGTACCACCACAACCAGGCCACGTAT
The DNA here is from genome assembly GCA_024231955.1 of bacterium. Classification (GTDB taxonomy): domain Bacteria; phylum Krumholzibacteriota; class Krumholzibacteriia; order JACNKJ01; family JACNKJ01; genus JAAEPZ01. The sequence continues at coordinate 85,491 of JAAEPZ010001024.1, forward strand.
TCGATAACGAAGAGAACGGGCAGAGTGATGGGGATACAGATGAGTGCCCAGTTGATGATCCCGCGGGGTTTGCGGGCAACAATCAGAATGAGCACCGCTATCACCGTGACGAACCAGAACACGAAATTGCCGGCTGTCGTCATCTTGGAAACCATGGGACTCAGTGCGTCGGAGTCGCGGAAATAACGGCCAAGACTCTTCTCGTAATGCCAAGGGACCAGCTGCGAGCCACTGCCCCGCCACTCCTCGCCCGGAGTCGACTTCCGATTGTTGTAGGAGATATAGGCATTCTCCAGATAGCGGATGCTCTTCTCCTTATCGCTCAGATCGGCAGCATCCGCCTCATCGGCAACCTCCTCCTCGGTGGCCTCGGATTCGGCCAGCGACGCCTTCAGGCGGGCGATCAACGCCTCCGCCGCGGTCATCGTCTCCTCATCGTCCTCAACATCCTCGCCCAGAACGGTGATCCTGCCCTCGAGATACTTGGCGTTATGGTACTTCAGACCACCCTCGCCGTACCAGGCAAGCCCCATCCAGACAATGAGAACCGCGAAACCGACCGACATCACGATTGTGCGGATCAACGGCTTGACGAAGATCCACCCCAAGAGCATTACGGCCACGAGACCGAACAGGAAGACGGAGAAGAAAAGCTCCACCGGTCCGCCCGATGCAATGGGATACATGCCGACGTAATGGTTGATCGTATCCATTTCATGGACACAGTCGAGCGCCTCATCCTCCTGGATCTCAACCTTCTCGATTTTCTCGCAACCGTTGAAGACGCCATTGACATGGAAGATGATCCGCACGCCATCAGGGAAAGCCTCTTCGGGATAGTTGGGCGCCTCAAGAGAGACCCACCAGGTCGGAACCATGTAGATCGGGATCAACAACCCAACCGCCAACGCAACCAGAACTCCACTGATCAGCAGTTTACGTTTGTTATCAGTCATCTCTCATCCTTTGCTTGAATCACCCGGGATCCGCATAGGCATCCCGGGGCACATCATACCGGACTCAATCGAAATCCGGGTTCAACCAATCCGCGGACGGGGCCAGCTTCTCCTTGGGGACAGGGATGCGGGACACGTAGTTGATGACCATCTGCATGTCCTGATCGGAAAACTCGGCAATCTGCTTGACCATATCGGGGTTGGCGTTGCGACGCTTCCCGTCCCGAATCCACTCGAACTGCCGCAGCATATAGAGATAGTGCTGCCCCAGGATGAGGGGGTAGAACTCCTCCTCATTGCCCGAGCCGTCTTCGCCGTGGCACTGTACGCAATTGACGGCGTAAAGCTCTTGCCCCTTGGTGAATTCAGGCGTGCCCTCCGCCCATTCACCCTTGCCGTTGTCGGGATTCATCAGCATCTGCTCGATATAGGCCGAGACATCCGCCAGCGCTTGGGGTCCGCCAATGGATTCCGGCAACGCAAAGGGATACATCGTGGGGTTGTCGCGATTCAAATCGCGAATATCGGCCAGCTGCTTGATGGCAACGCGCACATGTTGTCCGGCCACCTGGGGGAAGGTACCGTCTTTGGTGCCCCAGCCCTCGGGCAGGTGACAGGCCGAACAGACCTCGTAGACCTCAAGCCCGTTCTCCAGGTCGGGGGTGAGGTGCATAGCCTCATCCTTTTCACCGCCCTCTTCGTTCCAGGCCAAGACGCTACCGGCTGTCAGCACTATGAAAGCTACTATCGTTACCAGCCACTGATTGCGCATATCGTCTCCTTTGAAAGCGGGCCGTGTCGCCAGCGACTCGGCCCGTATGTGTTCTTTATTCCGTCGTCTCTTCGACCGCTGGCGGCTCAGGCGCCGGTCGCGGCATGGTCTCCAGGTAGGCGGCCAGTTGGCCGATCTCCTCCTCGGTCACCAGGTGCATGATGCCCTTCATCCCGAGGACATTCATCCCGTTGGCCCGGATACCATTCTTGATGTCCATCATCTGCTGTATCGCGTACTCCTTGCCGTGCCCGGCCACCTTGGGATAGGTCGCCAGCAGCGGGGTAACCGCATCCTTGCCATGGCAGGCAGTACAGGTCTTGCGTTTGAAGAGAGTTGCTCCCGGTGATTCCGGATCGGGAGTACCCTTGCCGATCGGAGCGCCATCGCCGAGTTCATCGGCGATGAAGGCGGCCAGCACCACAAAATCCTCATCCGGCACATTCGCCACGACCGCGGCCATGACCGATGACTGGCCGTTGGCCCTCTCCCCGTTCTTGATCTCCCTCAACTGCTTCAGGACATAACCCTCGTTCTGCCGGGCCAGTACGGGGTAGCTCGGCAGAAGCGGAGTGATACCATCGTCTCCATGGCAGGTATTACAGGTGTGGGATTTGTAGAGCTGCATGCTCGGAGAATCCACAACCAGCGGCTCCAGTGCCGCCAGGATAATACCCTGCCGCTCCCGGGCACGCGCCCTGCGCTCGTCGCGGCTTTCAAGTGAGCAGGAAAGCAGCCCCGTCACCATCACCACCAGAATCGGTAAAAGGATAATCCTTGAATAGCGGTTCATTGATTCGGCCCCCGGAGGACATTTTGCAATCAAGACATCAGGCTCCGAATCAAGCGATTCGAAACCTGATGCCATAACATCTCTACACTGCTATGTGTCTGCACTCAGTCCAGACAGAAAACCTTACTTGGACTTGACCGCACCGTTCTGCTCCAGGTGGGTCTTGGCCCTGAGGCCGAGGTCCGCTGTCTTGACCTGGTACTGCCACCACTGGTTGGCCCAGAGCATGGCGTTCTGCCAATCATTCTTGGCGGCTGCGGCTTCGGACTTGGCCTTGGCTTCGTCAGCGAATCCCAACTGGTCCGTAGCATCTTCAACAAGGGCGACTACCGTCGGGAAATCAGTATAGTTGTGACTTGTGATGAAGCCCACAACCTGATTGATGACCTCCTGGGTAGCCACGTTGGTGGCAACCTGAGTTTCGTAGTCGGCCTTGGTGTACTTCACACCCTCCTGCATGTCGCCACCCTTGGCCTTGTAGCCCTTGGGCTGGACCAACAGGTACCCCTGCATCTCAAGGTGCAGCGCCGAGCAGAACTCGGTGCAGTAGTACGGATAGACACCGGTCTGTTCGGCCACGAAGGTGGTCGAAGCCGTCTTACCAGGCTCGATCGAAAGCTGAACATTCTGTCCATACATGGCAAAGCCATGGACTTCATCCTGTGCCCGCTCAAGGTTGGTCAGGTGGATGGAGACGGTGTCCCCCTCGAAGACCTCAATGATTTCGGGCGTAATGTGCGAGCGGATCAATGTACCATAAACTTCAACCTTATTGCCATTGCGCTCGACACGCTCACGGCCGGCGCGGGCCTTATAGGGTGAGCGCTTATCCGCTCGGCTGTCCCAACCGGACTTGTAGCGCACCACCGGCTTCAGTTTGTCGGCCTTGATGGCCGCTGCATAGTGAGGTTCGCCCAGAGGCAGAGGCATGTCGTAAAGCAGCTCCATCTGATTGCCGCTGATGTCGATCAACTGGTGGTTCTGCGGATGCAGAGGACCCACCGGGTTGAAACGGTCGATGGACAGCTTGTTGAGAGCAACCAGGTATTTGCCGTCGGGGGTTTTGGAATCACCCTCCATGGTCATCAAGTGACCCACATTGTAGTGGATGGGGATATCGTCCAGAACTTTGCCGGTGCGATAGTTCCACTTGGTCACCTTGGAATCGACGTAGATCGACGTATAGCAGACACCGGGTTCGGAATCGAACTGCGTGTGCAGAGGACCCAGGCCGACGTTGACTGATCTGTCCAGGGCGGTATCCAGGGCGATGATCGGGATACCGTACGCATCGACATCTTCGAAATTCTTGTCATCGATCGCTTTCATGATCTTGGCGAAGTTGTAAACCCAGGCATGACTGTCCAGCTTACCCGATACGATGATCTGCTTGCCATCGGGGGTCACATCGACGCCGTGAGGGCTCTTGGGCTCGGGAATCAGGAACAACAGCTTCTCTTCGATCGCCTGTTTCATGGTGATCAGATAGCTGCCGTTGACCTTCTTGACCTTACCGGCCTTGACGAGCTCTTCAGCCTTCTTCCAGTTGGTCACATGCATGAAGTCGGTGTCCTTGGAGGAGCAACCGGCTTCGAACGGAGGGCGACCGCGCTCGATACCGCCGACATAGCGCTCCGAGCAGAATGAGTTGGTGAAACCCCAACCGTAGCTCGGACCCTTACCGGCATCGCTCAGATCCTGACTGTAGGGGGGCAGTTCGAAGGTGAAGGTGCTCTCGGGATCGATCCTCCCCTTCTCATTGTCGAATTTCCAGTAGGTCAGGCCACCGCGGTACTTGTCGTTGAACTCCTCCAGAGGGACAAATTCCTCTGACAGGGGGGCCGCATACTGACTGGCCTCCATGATGTACTCGGTGTTCGGAGTTACGAAGCAACCGCCGTGATCGGACTTGAAGAATGGGTTGACCACGATCTGCTTCGTCTCGAAATCGTGCAGATCGATCACTGCAACGCGAGGGTTGGCCTTGTCGTTGATGAAGACGAAACGACCATCGTATTCACCGTCGGTCTCCGAGAACGAGGGATGGTGGGTATCACCGTAGGTGATATCCTTACCCCGAATCCGGCCATCTTTCAGCACGGCCTTGGATTCGTCATCGAAGCCATAGCCCTGCCAGGGCTCGGGTGTGAAGACGGCAACATACTTCAATATGCGCATTGACGGGATTCCGTAGAAAAGCACCTGACCACTTTGTCCTCCGGAACTGCACACGATATACTCGTCGCGACCGCCGGTTGGAGTATAGGTCTTGGCGGCGGCCAGGACATCCTTCTCAGTCAGCCCGCGCTCCTGCATTACCTTCTGCAGGGCAGACTGAGCCATCACTTGATCGGCAACGGCCACACCGAGTACGGCAACCAGCGCCAGACCGACCAACAGTTTGTGTAGAGAATTCACTCTATTCCCTCCTTATATGAGCTGAACGGTATCATGGGCGACTATGGTCGCTCCCCCCTCTTGTTACACTTCTGCAAAAGAGATACCACAAAAGAACCCGGCGCAATACCCCAAAAGGATTATTCCGCTGACTCCATCTTAAAAATTCACGTATGTTCGATTCTCGGAATGCAGTACTATAATACCATTTCAGAAGAATTACATCATTTTTTTGTTCAAACTGACCATCTTAGGCGATTTGTTTTTAGTTTGTGACTCAAGATTGAGCCAAAGTCCATCAACGAATGGTAATTCGAACATAACCAATCATAAGAGAACCTCATTGATATTAGCCGAAACGGTTGGTCCAGCGACTCTCAATCCAGCAATATTGCCGCCTGATGAGACAGGAGTAGCGGTAATCGGTTTACCTCCAACACAAATCACAAGCTGCCCCCTGATTCGGAGAAGTTCATTGTTACGCCCGTCCGGCAACAGATAAAAAAGCCCGCCGCAAATGCGGCGGGCTACCAGTCAGTGGAGTTTTCTGCCTGTCCGCGATGACGGGAGGTTGCACTACATCACCACGTCAAGCGTCCCCTGACACTACCCCTTGCCGCAGCAACTGGAGGAGCATTTGGCCTTTTCACTGGTCTTGATGGCGGGATTACAGCACCCGGGAGAGCCCTTCGCCAGTCCGCAATCGCCACATTTCACGGCATCGGGGTCGCAACACTTCTCGCTCTCATAGATTTCCCCGCAACCGCTGCAAAGAGGGGCATCCTTGCCCGGCTCGATCTTGCAGCACCCGGGGGAACCCTTGATCAGGCCGCAACCGCCGCATTTCACGGCATCGGCGTCACAACAGGCATCGCCACCCTTGATCTCGCCACAGTCTCCACAGAGAACCGCGATCTCGGTGGCGTCAGTATCCCCCTTGTCCGACTTGGACCCTGCCTGGCCGACCACGCTCCAGCCCATCATCACCAGTACCAGGGCACTCAGGATTAAAACCCTTTTCATATCTCTCCTCGTTTCTGTTCAGTCTGTTTGTCGTACATCGCCATGTCATGATCAGCGGCAACGGCCGCCTGCATCTCATTTGCCGTCAATTCGAATTCGTTTACCTCGCTGTGTGGTCCCACCAGGACATACCCAGCCTCGTCGGTGGCCCAAACGATGATATCGGTGGGGATGCTGTCGATACCCGGCTCCGGACAGCAGAACAGCTCCCGAGACAGATGGGCCGGCAAGTCGTAGTCAGTGGTCCTGAACTGACTCAGGGTGAAAATCTGCCCACCTTTTTCCCACAGCGAGAAGGCAATCCGGGTGCCGCCCCACTTGTCGGTGCGACCGCCACGCAGAGTGAAGCCCCTGTCCACAATCGGCATCTGTACCTCAAAGCCCAGCTGCTCCCCCAGGGCATCACACAGCTCGACATGATCAACCGTGGCGTCCGTCAGCAGACGGTCATTGAGATGGTCATCCAGAGCCAGCATGGCCAGGGTCTCGACCCGACCGTGCAGACGGTGCTGCCGATCAATGCGCCAACCTTGCCAGACCGCAAACAGGAAGATCAGAATTGCCGCAGCAGCCAGCCAGGTCCGCCCCGGGACCGGAACAATCCGGACCCGATTCTCATCCGGGATGGCCAGCAACCGTTGGGTCAACCGCTCCGATGGTGCGGTTCGCGCCAGCTCAAGACGGAGACCCTCCGCCTCCTGCAGCTGGGCCAGCCACTCCGGTTCCGCCCAGGCGTCATCCCCCGTGATCCTGTTTTCCACTTCGCGACGGAGAGGGTCATCCGGCGGGAGAGCCGACGCTTCCCCCATCTGCCGTCTCAAGCTGTCTCTCGATTCGGGGGCAGTCATTGTCGACCTCCAATCGTCCTTATATTAGACGGTTTGTCGCTCCTCGATACGGATCCATCATCAGCAACCGCCAGGTTGGCGACCTCCCTGCGCAGAGCCTTGCGCGCCCTGTGAATGCGTGACAGCACCGTGCCCAGAGGTAGATCCAGTTCGGCCGCCGTCTCCTTGCAACTGAATCCCGCCAGGAAGACCATCAGGAAGGGCTCCCGGTAGCGAGGTTCGATCCGGCTCAGCAGTGTTTGCAGATGATCCTGCAGAGCCAGCGAATCCAGGACGTCGGGGATGGATTCGGGTTCCATCACAGTGCCCTGATCGTCAATGGGAGACTCCGACCTGCGCAGCTTGTCCCTGAGCCAGCGGGAGCAGTGATTGCGCAGGATGCCGTAGAGCCAGGCCCGCGCCCTCTCCCTGTGCCGCAAACTGTTGAGGCCACGCCAGGCAGCCGTGAAGGTATCCGCGACCAGATCTTCGGCCATCTCCGGATCGCCACAAAAACGGTGCGCGTAGCCATAGAGTTCGGCGGAATGGTCTCGGACCAATCCCTCGAAGAATCTTCGCTGTTTTTGTGAGGTGTGCATTGCGGGTCTCCAGTGGCAAACGGTTCAGTCAGATGCATAGTGTAGCAGAAGGTCGGGATTATTCCCGGTATTCTAGAAATCCCATTACGGATGACAATCGACCCGACAGACCTCACCACGCCATTCGGCGGATTGTCATCCGGTACGTAACCTTAAACAGATACCCCGCAGGCGATGCCTGCGGGGTATCTCGGCGGCACTAGCCCAAGCCTAAGACTGATTCGGATACATGAGCCGCCAGTTGACCTGACTGAGTTTGCTGGAAATACCGGTGTTGCTGTTCCTCTGCTCCACCTCGGGGCCTTCACGAAGGAGAGGTCGAAGACCTGATTCTCCTTGAAGTCGAACCCCACTCCGGCCGTGAAGTTGCAGTCATAGGCAATGGAGGTGAGCGCAGTACTACCTGCGACACCGGTATGTCGTTGCTCAATAGAGCGCTTTGACCTGCCCCCAGGTCGTTGAATGCGTAGGGACAATCGTACCGCCATAGATGCGCAAATGAAAGTACTGGGGCAAAACAGGCGAAGCCGTGTAGCCGCCCCACCACTCGATCCTCGTGATGGGAGATTCACCTTCAAAGTAGAAATCATCGGCACACTCGGCCTCGTAGGAGATGTTGGGCGCCTGCTGCGCACTCCACCACCCGCCCTCCACAATCGGCAGTTTCTCCACCTCCAGGCCATCTTCAGAGTAGATGCGGAACGCCAATTCGGAATAGGACCCGGCAAACTCGGTGAATGAGGTCCATTCCGGCATGGCGTGATATTGTGAGCGAAAGACACCCTCCGCCCCCCAATCATACTCGGCGGCACTCTCGGCCCACATCCATTGCGGCGGATAGTCCAGCTGCGCCTGAACACTGATCCAATAGCTGTAACCGGCTTGCGGCGTAAGCGGATGCACCAGATCGTAGGAGTAGCGGTAAAAGCCGAAATCGGAATCATAGACCTGCGTGAAGGGTTCGTTTATCTCATGCAGCACCTGAAAACCGGGAACGTCCAGCCGGGATCGGGTCGATTGGAGATCCCTTACCGAAAAGCCTGGGACACTGGAACCGGTTTCATCTGCAAAGACCGATAAGGACAACATGCATAAAGTGAGGAGGAAAGGGAGATATCTCATTACAGGGAACCATCCTTTACCCGATTGGAATTCATAATCTGATGGATACTCATCGACGGGAGGATAATACCGGGAGGGTTCGTCCTGTTGGCTGCCACCCGATCTGACAATTGTTTGTCCATCATCCCCGATCCGTCGCCACATACGTTGACAATATTCTAACAGGAACGGACGATATAATCCACAGTGTAAGCCGCCGGCAAGCAATCCGGAGACAGCTCGCGACAAGTTGCACCCTCACATCGGATCGACAACCTCGGCCACGTCAGCCGATCAACAGAAATCCGTCATCACGTGCGTACGGACATGATACTGATACGACGAATCGGGAGCCTGCTCGAACACGGGCCCCCGCATCCGGCCCATCAATCGATACTGAAGCAGATCACAGTCATTGCCTCTATTGCCCGCTCCGGTCCAGGGGGCAACGGCGATCCGCGTTGAGCCAACCTGGCTTCGCGTCCCCCGACCACGACCACCAGAAGGTCACCGCCTGGCATGAAGAGGAGATCACGGTCGGCGTCGAACCCGCCGGGCAGCAGAACCTGACCCAGGTAGCGACCCTCGCCGTCGAACTCGTCCAGAGTCATTATCACTCCGGGCGGTTGCTCGTATCCGCTGCGACTGGTCCGCACCCACAGATTGCCGGCATCGGTGACATGGAGTGTTTCGATATCCTGGCGTGTCGGTTCGAAATCATAGCCGCACCCGCCGGGCAATTCGGCCGCATAGTCCTCGAAGTATTGACGGATCACGGCCGTCTCATCGGCATTGCGCTTCAAACTTCGATAGTCACGTTCAATTGTCCGCAGAAGCGTGCCGTCGGGTTCGAAGACCCTGACCAGGTAGCTGTTGCGTTCTGAAGCTATGTAGACCCGTCCGTCGGGCCCCACCGTCCAACGCCCGTCACGGGGACGATCATCCGCCGCTTCACTCATATGGCAATTGGTGAAATCCATACTCAGGGTTTTCAGGAAATAGCGGCAAAGTTCCCGCCCCTCGGAGTCATGGGCAGCCAGATACAGATCGGACTTCTGCTTACCGGGTCCGGGCATCCCCTTGCTGCAATCGAGAACCAGATTTCCCCCACGGCAAGCTGCCGCATGCAACCCGGAGAAGCTGTGACCATGTCCGTTCCCCGCCTCCGGCGCCTGCGTAAAGATGGTACTGGAGGGGGTGCCGTCGGGCTGCAGGGTCACGATGCTGCCCGGGTGCGGTTTGACGATACCCAGCCGGCCATCGGGCAGGAAGGTCATATCCACGGGTCGTCGCGCCTCACCCGGCCCCTCACCGGCGCGGCCAAGGGTGCGCAGATGGGTACCGTCTCGCGCGATGACCGGCACCTGGGCCAGCTGACGGTCCAGCAGGTAGACCGAACCTTCGTCATCGGCAAGGACCCTGGTTATCACACCGAACATGAGGTCATCATTCGAGCCGCCCGCTCGCCACAGCTCCTCAAGTTGGAGATTGCGGGCGGAGACCCCCTGGATCGCGAGAATCAGCAGGCAACAGACGGCGGATATCGACAGCAATAGTTTCGAAATTGGGAACGGTCGTTTCATCACGGGCACACCTCGCCTGTCAGGCCCGCTTGCACGGGCTTTTTAAAAGTCATTTGTCAGGAAATGTCAGGGATCGGTCGTTGCGGAAACCTCTCTCCACCAGGATGGACGATCCAGGTGCTCAAGTTTATCCGAATGGGGCAGCGGCGATTCGATATCCGCAACCAGAACCGTGGAGAGCCCCGCACCCGGCATATTGACCAGAATCGTATCTACCGCTACCGGCACAGCGCGCACCGCCCGCGCGGTAGTGGCCTGGTGTCGATTGCCGGCCACAACCGGTCCCATCCCCGCGAGAAACAGCAACATCGTCGCGCCGACGGCTGCAATAAACAGGGTCCCCCGTCTGTCGGGACAACGGCGGGAACGCTCCTCCTCGAGAAGAGCATCCACCCTTTGCGTCAATTGCCGGGGACCGGTCAGAGCCGGCCCCGCCGGAATCAATCTGCGCGAAGCATGCAGCTCACGGGTTACGGCGACCAGGTGGGCAGCGTAATCGCAGGGCGGGATGCCCTGGGCCAACACTCGATCGTCACAGGCCTGCTCCCTCTCCAGCCGCATACCGGCGACCATGAACCACAGCATGGGATTGAACCAGAAGAGGATACAAGCCAGATGTGCGACCGCCTGGGTCAACGTATCGCGACGCTGAACATGCGCAAGTTCATGCAGCAGCACGTCGCGCAGCCTATCGCGATCCCAGTGTTCACAACCGGCGGGAAGCAGAATCGCACTGCGCCACACGCCCCAGGTCAGCGGCATTTGATCCGTATCGCCACTCAGGAAACGTACCGGTCGTGACAGTCCCATGTGGCGAGCCAGAGTGGCGGCCAGGAGCATCAGGTCGGGATCGGTCAGCGGCCTGGCCCTGCGCGCCAGCCTGCGGACACCAACCTGGCCGCAGATGAATATCGTCGCCGTGAGCGCAACGCCGCTCAACCAGATGAGAAACGGAACCTCCGCTCTCGAATCCAGACAGGAATCCGAAACCAGCAGGACGGAATCCAACGACTCGGCGTGGACAGCGTCATCGGTAAGCAGCAACACCTGTTGCGTCATGGGATCGTTGTCCGCAACCGACGGCACATTGTGGACCAGCGCCCTGCGCCGACAATCATCATCAACGGATGGAGAGGAGGGGAGACTGCTCGATCGCCAGGTCGTCAACCAGACACTGAGAACCGGCAACAGCAGCAGCGCCACCGCTCCGGTCGTCCAGATCAGATGCCGCTCCGCTGATGACCCCCTCCTGATCACGCGGGTCATCAACCAGCACACCCCGATCAACAATGCGCCCTTCCAGCATAGCGGCGGGAAGTGGGAAGCCCAGATCCAGGCCAGCTCATGCAACCCGAGTGCAGCCTGCTCAAGCATCATCGCGCCCCTTGTTTCCGTCGGGGACGGATTGGCGACGGGCCCTCTCGATCTTCTCGGTCAGGTTGTCCAACTCGGTGGAGAGTTCAGCCGACGGCGGCAGATCCAGCAGAGCCGCCACCATCAGATCACGCGAGCCGTCGAAGAAGTTGTCCCGCAGTTTCTGCAGAGCCGTCCTCCCTGCGGCATCTCTGGGGACCGTGGGATAATAGACGAATATCTTGCCGGACTTCTCATGCCGCAGATGTCCCTTGCGCTCGAGAATCGTGAGCAGCGACCGCACTGTGGAGTTGCCGGGGGCTTCGGGCAACTCCTCCAGGATCTCGGTCGTGGTCGCCCTCTCCTGGCGGTAGATGATATCCATTATCTGCCGTTCCCGGCGACTGAGCTGCTCCTGATCCGGCCTTTTCAATTGCTCTCCCACGGCTTTGACAGTTGATGTGGAATTTTCCGCATTTACTGAAGATTAGCGGGGGGACGACGGCATGTCAATCACATATGCGGAATTTTCCGCATTTAATTCCGGATAACCTCACGACCCCGTCGGCCGGAGTTGCCGGCAAAGAGACAGGCGCCGCAGCTGCGACGCCTGTCAATCGGAAAGATTGTGTCACCTGTTCAGGTTCCGCCTCACAATCGTCGCGGCTTACGCACTTTCGCGACGCGGGTTGAAGGACTTGAACAGCGCCGGCACAACGAAGAGCGTACTGAAGGTGGCGCTGGCCAGACCGGCCACCACCACGACGGCCAACGGTCTCTGAACCTCGGCACCCAGGCCCGTGGCCAGCAACAGAGGCAACAGGCCAAGCATGGTTGTGGCGGCCGTCATCAGAACCGGTCGAACGCGGAGGACCGCACCCTCGACCACGGCCGCACCGACCTCCCGACCCTCATCGATAGCCTGGCGGATACTCCCCACGAGCACGACTCCATTCTGAACGGCAATGCCGAACAACGCGATGAATCCCACCGCCGCCGGCACAGACAGATACTCGCCGCTGAGGAAGAGTCCCAGGACACCACCCACGAGCGCGAGCGGAATCGTGAGGAAGATCAGCAACCCCATCCGCAACGATTCGTACGTCATGCTGAGCAACACCAGAACCAGCAGCAGAACGATCGGCACGATCACCGCCAGACGCCCCATGGCGCGTTGCTGGTTGGCGAACTGCCCGCCATATTCGATGAAGACACCGGCAGGCAGCTCCACCTTTTCGTCCACGCGCGCACGGATATCCGCAACGACGGAACCCAGATCCCGGCCGCGCACGTTACCCTGCACGACCCAGCGACGCTGATTCTTCTCGCGGTTGATCTGAACCGGGCCCGAGCCCAGCGAGATCTCGGCGACCTGCCCCAGCGGCACACGCGCACCGTCGGAACAGGGGACCAGCAGATCGGCGATAGCCTGCGGGTCATCGCGGAACGGGGCCTGATAGCGAACATGGATGCCGAAGCGTCTGGCCCCGACATAGATGTCGTCGATCACCTCTCCGCCGACCGCCAGTTCGACGATCTCAAGTATCTCGCTGACATCGACACCGTAGCGCGCGCAGGCGTTGCGATCGGCAACCACCTGCAGCTGCGGCTGTCCGTAGTTCTGTTCGAGCGACAGGTCCACGAGTCCGGGGACATCCTCAATCGCCTCCCGCACCTCACCGGCGATGGATCTGATCATCTCCAGATCCTCACCGTAGACCTTGATGGCCAGTTGGGCCTTGATGCCGGAGAGCAATTCGTCGAACGCATTCTGGATCGGCTGCGTGAAGTTGAGCTGCACCCCCGGGAACGAGGACAACCGCTCGTTGAGCGCATTCGTCAACTCCTGCTTGTCGCCGTAATCCCGCCACTCGGAGAGAGGTTTGAGCGAGAGATGCACCTCGGCGTAGTTGACCGGATGGGGATGGCTACCCGCCTCGGGTCGGCCGACACGCGACAGCACCTCCTCAACCTCGTCGAACTTCATCACCGCACGCTCCAGGCTCTGGATCTTCTTGACGCCCTCCTCCAGAGATATGGACGGCGCCATCGTGACACCGATCAGGATCGAGCCCTCCTCCAGCGTGGGGATGAACTCGGTGCCCAGATGCGGCACCAGGACGAGACTGAGCACGACCGCCACAAGGGATACGCCCACGACAATGCGGGTGCGCTGCAGCGTCGCATTGAGCAGGCGTCTGTAGCCGCTCTTCAGCTTGACCAGGAAGGGCCACTCCTTCACTCCGCCCCGCAGCAGGTAACTTGAGAGCACGGGCGCCACGATCACCGCCATGGCGATGGAGCCCAGCAGCGCGTAGACGAGTGTGAAAGCCATGGGTCTGAACATCTTCCCCTCGACATTCTCCAGTGAGAATATGGGGAGAAAGACGATCACGATGATCAGAATCGAGAAGATGATGGGACGACCCACCTCATTGGCGGCATTGCGCACGACCTTCGGCATGTCTCCGCTCTCGTCGGTAATCCGTCGCGTCGTGAGGTGCCGGTAGATGTTCTCCACCATCACGATGGTGCCGTCACCCAGCATCCCGATGGCGATGGCGATGCCGCCCAGCGACATCAGGTTGGCCGAGATACCGGCCACCCGCATGCAGATGATCGCGATGAGCGCACTGACCGGCAGGGCCAGGGCGGGTATCAGCGCAGTGCGGAAACTGCCCAGGAAAACCACCAGCGTGACCAGCACCAGCATGGCGCCGATCAGCAGCGACTTCTTGACTGTCCAGGTCGCGGCCTGCACGAGCTCCGCCTGCTCATAGTAAGGGTGAAGCTCAACACCGTCCGGCAAGGCCGCCTGCAGCTCGGGGATCTTGTCGTAGAGACGCTCGATCACATTTGAAGTGTTCTCGCCGTACAGCTGCAGCACGATGCCCGATACGACCTCGCCCTCGCCGTTGAGACTGACGACTCCCCGCCGGATCTCGCGACCATAGACGACCTCGGCCACGTCACCCAGGTGGATCGGCACACCGTCCACCGTTTCGATCGGGATCTGACGCATCTGGTCGAGATCCTCGAGCAGGCCGATACCGCGCACCAGAAACTCCTCGCTACCCAGCAGCAGGAACTGCCCCCCGGCGTTGCGGTTGTTGGCCCGCACCGATTCCACCAGATCATCAAGAGCAAGGTCATACTTGCTCAGAGCGTAGGGATCCACGCGGATCTGGTATTGAAGAACATGCCCGCCGATGGAAAGGATATCCGTCACGCCGGGCACCGTCTTCAACTGGTATTTCACGACCCAGTCGTTGATCTCGCGCAGATAGACGTCCGCCTCCTTGCCCTCGGTGTCCGCACCCTCGGCAAGCGTGAGGTAATAGATGAAGATCTGCCCCAATCCCGTCGAGATCGGACCAAGACCAGGCGCTTCATGCATCTCCGGCAGATCCTGTTGAGCTGCGTTCAGACGTTCCGCCACCAGCTGGCGGGCGAAGTAGATATCCACATCATCCTTGAAGTAGACGTAGATCACGGCCATGCCGAATGCCGAAGTGGACTTGATCTGCGTCACGCCCGGCAGGCCGTTCATCGCCGTTTCGATGGGGTAGGTGATCAGACGCTCAACCTCTTCGGGCGCCATGCCGTGAGCCTCCGCAAACACCGGCACCATGATCGGCGAGATATCCGGGAACGCGTCAACCGGCAGACGCGAATAGCTGTAGACGCCGCCGGCTATAAGCGCCAGCAACAACAGCAGAACAAGTGGGCGATAGCGCAGGGCAAGAGTTGTGAGATCGTATCGCATATCCGCCTCCTAATGCCCGTGGCCGGCGTGAGGGTCCATATTGCTGGTCAACATCTTGGCCTTCAACTCGAAAGCGCCGTGAGCCACATAGTGCTCGCCGGACTCAAGACCGCCCAGAATCTCGATCAGCTTGCCGTCACCGCTTCCGGTGATAACGGGTCTGGGCTCGAAGCCATCCCCCTCCACAACGAAGAGCACGGTCTCGCCGTCCAGCATCTGAACGGCCTCCGCCTCAACCGCCACCGGCACATCGACAATATCGGTCTCCACGGCCGCAGTAACGAAACTGCCGGGATTCAGATTGCCGTTCGGGTTGGACAGGGTGACGCGAGCCGTCGCCGCGCGGGTGCGTTCACCCAGTATGGGCGAGATGAAATCGATCTCCCCATCGGCCAGGACGTGGCCGGCGCCGTCGAACAGTCGTACCGACTGCCCCTTTGCGATCCGGGGCAGATCCTTCTGGTAAATACCGATCCTCACCCAGACGCTGCTGAGGTCCGCCAGCACGAACACTTCGTCGCCGCCGTCCAGGGCTTCGCCCAGAGTAATGTGCTTTTCGATGATCGTACCGTCGATGGGAGCATTGAGACGATATTCGGCGAAGGATGTATTGTCCTCCTTGAGCATGCGACCCAAACGATCCTTCGTCTCCCCCATGGCCAGCAGTTGCTGCTCCGCCGAGCGGAGAGCGATGCTTGCGGAGGTCTGTGCCTGCCTGGCATCCAGAAATTCCTGGTCGCTGCTGATGCCCTTGCCCTGCAAATTCTTTTCGCGTTCAAAGTTGCTGCGGGCCAGCTCCAGGTTGCCGTGAGCTTCGAGGTAGACCGCCTTGGCTTCGGCCAGCTCGCGGCAATCGAGGATCGCCATCAGCTCGCCGGCCTTGACCTTATCGCCCAACCTCTTGTGGACATCCCGAACGATACCGCCGACACCGGGGACGATATGGGCGACACGATCGGCGTTCAATTCGATCTCGCCGGGCAGGTTAATGTGGTTGCCGATTGTGGCGGGACCGGCGGAAACCACCTCCAGCCCGATGTTTGCCCGCTCCGCCCGGCTGAGATGGAGCAGACCCTCCTCACCCTCGTGGTCATCATCATCGTCTTGCCCCACCTCCTCGGCGACATGGTCATGCCCTTCATGGTCATCTTCACCATCGTCGTGATCTGCCTCTTCGGCGGCGTGGTCATGCCCTTTGTGCTCATCGACTTCGGCGGCAGCCGCCTTCTGGCTGCCGCAAGCGGCGCTGTGAACATGCTCCGCCTCGCCGGGGGCACTGAAAATCACTGCACAGGCAATCAGCAACAGACTGATCAGAATCTTCGTGGAATTCATCTTGCTCATTGTCATGACCTATCTCCCCTGCTGCGCAGTGATACCAGGATCGCCCACGACCAAAGGCCCGCCAATCAGGTGTTCAAGTTCGTTGATGGTATCGTGGTATTCACCCAGGCTCTCGATCTGCTGCTCCTGCACGGACAGCAACGTACGTTGCGCGTCGAGCAACTCAAGCAAACCAAACTTCCCCTGGCTGTAACCCTCGCGGGATACGGCGAGAGCGCGTTCGGCGGCAGGCAGGGCGCTCCTGGAGACGGCCCGGACCTCCTCCCGCAGCGAGAGCAGCTCGCGGTATACGGCGCCGAGTTCACTGCGCGCAACAAGGCGCTCATCCCGAACCTCATGACTGGTCATTCTCAACTCGGCATCTGCAGCGGCGATACCATCGGTGTTGCGATCGAAAAGGGGCAGAGGCAGCTCCAGAGCGAGGACGTAAGCCTTGTCGTTCCCCTGAAGAGAGCGTGTCAGGCCTGCGCTTACATTGAGGTCTGGTATGCGGAGCCCCCTCTCCTGACGCACCCGCACTCTGCCGATCTCCTCCAGCAGCTCCAGGCGAGCCACGGCCGGGCTCTGCCGCCAGATACTGTCCAGGCGACTCTCGGCCGGTATCTCGCCCAGATTGGTGAGATCACCGAGGGCGTGGCCGAAATCGAATGTCTCCACACCCCAGGTTGCGGCAAGTCCGGCACGCGCAACACGGAGAACCCTGATGCTGCGGTTGGAGGCGATTCTGGCCTCCGCCAGCTCCACACTGGACTTGACCTCTTCGAGGGAGGGGACCTTGCCCGACTGGACCCTCTCGACAACGGCGTTATGCAGCTCCTCGGCGATGGTCAACGCCTTGACATGCAACTCGACGCTTGCCTGGGCAACCAGCAGGGCGATGTAGGCGGCGGATACGTCGGCGGCCAGGTTTGACTGCATCTCCGCCAAGTCGAGGCGGGCTTGATCCATCTCCAGTGTCGCCAGACTCTTGCGATGTCCACGCTTACCGCCGAGTTCAAGGGTCTGGGTGATACGAAAGGCACTCTCTGCGCCATCAAGCCAATCGCCATCGGTGGCGCCGAGGTTCTCCAGTTCAACCTCCAGATCCGGGTTCGTGAACTTACCGGCCTGTCGGCGCAACGCTTCACTACGTTCTACGACGGCCCTGGCCGCGGCCAGCCGGGGACTGTTTTGAGTTGCCAGCTCAAGCGCGTGAGCCAGGGAGAGGTCGGGGCCGATCTCCGTCGCCACCTGTCGGTTTGCGACCGAATCGGAAAGGGCATAGACAGGCGACGAGGACATTGACAAAGTCGCCAGGATGCATATTTGCAGGATTATTGTTCGCACAATCACTCCGATCATCAGACATGAGTTCATAACCGGCGAGCCGAGCCCGCCGTCAGGACAGATTGATGTCTGAAAGGATCAGATGATCAGAATCGTTGAGGAGACAAGGTGGAGCGGATCCAGATCCGGTGGAACGTCGAAAGGGGCGGTCGCTGCGCCGCATGCGAACCGTGTTGACGCCGGTTCCAGATTCTCGGCTGGAATATCAAAGAGGGCGGGTATGGAATCGTGCTGGTTGTTCACCCCCGGAAGCGTCAGAATCTGAAGTCCGGAAAGATTCAGGTCGGTGCAATCCGTGCAGGGATCCCCGCAGTCGGCGCACTCGGAATCCTCCGCAGAACAAGCACTGTGGGTGTCCTGCAGCACTTCCGGCCGAACACACAATCCGCCGAGAGCGAACTCGAGTTTACCGTTCCCGTCAGGCTCAATACAGTAGACGAAGCCGATATGGGAACCCAGACCTGCGATCAGACAGACCAACACGGCCAGACCGATAATCGGCAGGCAGCGACGAGAGCGTCGGAAATGTCGCATTGTTTTTCGCATGGCCTCACATACTGGATGGAGATGAAGCGGTTCCTGAATTACATCGAGGGACTTGATTATCACACATCTGATACCGTGAATCGCCCAAGGTCAGTTGCCATTGCCCGGTCAGTCACCGTTACCATTGCATTCGGAATTCCAGCCGATTATACCAAAGCCCGTCAGCGGGGACAATCGTCATCGTAGCGGGTGATCAGGATCCATCCCAAGGTGGAGATCCGCTACTCATGATTCCCACCCATCGGCAAACTACGGGAGACGGGTACGGCTGATTCCCAACACCGGAGGGGCATGGGCAAAACAAATGCCCGACTCCTGAGGAGTCGGGCTTGAAATCGAAAAACCTGTCGCGGCTGTGTCTAGTACAGAACCTTCAATGTGGACCAGGTTTCCGCCTCGGCTGCCGTCGTCAACAGACCGAGCGTATAGGCCAGGTCACGCGGCGCACCGGTCGTCGTTGTCTGACTGTAGGGAGTCCAACGGGGGTAGCCCCAGGTCTCGCCATCACGATAGGATTCACAGTCGGTGATGTTGGTTTCCTCGGTAGCCAGGAAGCCACCATACGGAGCATCGGCACCGTGTCCCAGATCGATCTGGAAGCCGAGAGACATGTCCTCTGTAATGGTAATCGGATCACCCAGATTCGCGACCATGTAGAAAATCCAGTAGCCACTTTCGGAAACGTCGGTGACGGCCATGTCGCCCCAGGCGATGGTGAAGCTTTGCGAAGCAGCCATCGCGGGCGGGCAGGAACCATCATAGATGTTGACGTTCAAAGCAATGGGATCGGCGCCGGTGGCGCCCCACTGGATGCAGTAGACTCCAACCTGGTTGAAAGTCTGGCCAACGAGACTTCCGGGAATATCGTCGGCGATTTCGGCGTTGTTCGCCAACTGAGCATTACCGGCAGCAAGGGCATACGGACCCTGATCATAGATGATATCACGAGTCAGATCCGGCATTATAACAACACCTGGGACTTCCATGTGTGAAGGCACGGCAAAAGCCGCAGTAGCGATGGAAAGGATCGCCAGAATTGAGAGCAACTTCTTCATTTGAATCAGTCCTTTCAGTTGATCGGGTTATGACCCCCGGCACATCATCAGCCTGGACAAGAAGTGTCCACTTCTGATGAATGATTGTGAATACACTAAAGCAACATTACAAATAGACCATATTTCACCACACAAAGTCTATACAATTCTGATGTGTCTACTAGACGTACTAGTTCAGAAACACCCGATTCGTATGTTCCTGTATGCATACTTTACTCACGAAGGATATGGCCTGAACAGCATGCCGTAAGGTTTTCCGAACACCAAGACATTATGCCGCAAACCCGCACAGTCTCTTTGAAGAATTAGAAAGGGAAGACATTGCGGGTAATATTCTCATTACACAACATTACACTCCCATAAACCCCACGGAATTATAGAGCCGCACCAAACTTGAAGATTACGTCGACGAGACTATCTATTTACATATAAGCTGCGTCTTATGCGCCAGCCCTAGATCGCTATTATGCATTCAAGTATTGATATGTTTTGGAGCGACGGAATCTGTGCAGGTCAAACACAGCCGCTTTTCCGGATTCAATCAATGTCCATCATCTGAGATTTATTTTAGGGATTGGACAATTTTTCGCCGATTCAACGCATGGTTGTGCGATCACTGCCTGCGGATGAATGGGAGAATCTGAACGGCCCCGTTCCCCACAGGCGGTAGCAGGGGAGGCAGGTTCCCAACACCGGAACGCTCGGTCGATGCCGCGGATCCGGAACAAAAAGACGCCGCCCCCGCCGGGGAGCGACGTCTCTTCAGGTGTCACTGCCGATTTACTTGAGCAGAACCATGCGACCACTCGTCACCAGATCACCCGTCGCCAACCGATAGAGGTAGATACCCGAGGCGACCCGCCCGCCCACATCATCCACACCTCTCCAGACGACCTCATTCACACCCTCCCGGCACCGACCGGCGATCAGGGTACGGATCAACCGCCCCTGCAGGTCGAAGATCGCCAGCTCGACATCGGCATCCGCGTCCAGAACAAAGCTGATCGTCGTACCGGGGTTGAAGGGGTTGGGATAATTGCGCAGCGCAAGCAGACTCGCGGCCAGAGTCTGGTTCGGCACTCCGACGGTCGAGGCCAGCTCATCGGCGCCGATATCGACGATGGGCGCGTTACCGTTGCCGCTGTCGGCGGTTTCGGTGTCGTCCTGACGTCTGTCGTCCCCCTCGAAGTCCCACGGCAGTACTTCGTCGAAATCCTCATCGCCGTCCACATCACAAAGATCGACGGGGATAACCTCGTTGTCGCCCGCATCGATGCAGGGCGACTCCGCCTGCAGATGGAAATCGTCGTTGCCGGGATCGACCAGCAACGGATCGGCATAGACGTTGTGCAACTCGGGAGCTTCGTAGCCGGCCTGCTCCAGACAGCAGTAGGTGACGACAACATCGCAATCGCCCCCATTGTATAGAACCCATTCGCCCTCAAGAATACAGTTCCTGAAAATCGCATCGGCAAACTGGATATTGTAGACGCCCTGCCCCACGCAACCCGATTCGTTGTCGTAGAAAACGCAGTTGGTGAAAACCGGATCACAGGCGGTGTTGTAGACCACGCCACCGTGACCATTGCCGGCCGTGACGGCATTGCGGTTGAAGATGCTGTTCGCGCAGTTGAGCACCGTACCGGATCGATTGTAGATGGCGCCGCCGTACATGCCCGCCTCATTGTCCGAGAAGGTGCAGTTGGCGATATTGGCACCCCCGCCATTGCCGTAGTTGAAGATCACCCCACCGTTGTACTTGGCCCAGTTGTTCTTGAAGACACAGTCGACAATCGTAGTCATCAAGCCGGAGGAGTGGTAGATGGCGCCCCCGTCGCCGTTGCCCCCCTCTCCGGCCTGGTTGCCCGTGAAGAGGCAGCCTGCGATCAGCGGCGATGAACCGGAGGAGCTGTATATGGCACCGCCGGTCGAGTAGCTGTAGTTGCCCGAGAATGTGCAGTCCACGATGGTCGGCGAGGAATCCTGATTGTAGATGGCCCCCCCCCGGGCATAACTGCTGCTCCAGGCCCTGTTGTCCGTGAATGTGCAGTTGGCCAGTGTTGGCGAGGAGTCCTCGTTGTACATCCCGCCACCCTTGCGGGAATCGCCGCCGGCCAGATCGGCATAACCCCCGGTGACGGTAAAGCCATCGAGTCGGGCGGAGGCATCCAGGCCGAAATCCTGCGGATGGTGAAAGACGTGCAGACAGTTGTCGGTGTTGTCGCCGACAAGGCCGATATCACCACTGAGCGTGGCGATGTTGAGTGTCCAGTCGCGGGCGGCAAACTCGGTTTCGCCCCCGGCAAAGCCGCCATAGAGAGCAACCTCGTTTTTCAGCTGAAAACTGAAGAAGCGGTTACCGGTCCCCTCTACCTCAACAGATGGGAGGTAGATGCCGTCCGCCACCCAGATCTCATCATCGACAGCGGCGGCATTAAGCGCCGACTGCAAATCGGTGAAAGCGTCCTCCCAGATCAAACCCGTTGTCGTACCTGTGGCATCGGCATCGACGTAGATGATCGCCGCCGCGACGGGCATATGAGACAGCGACAGTAAAACCACCAATATGCTCAGCACGCAGGTTACGGAATCCTTCAGTTCCATTTTCAACCCTCCCATCAGTGTCAATACTGCCGAAGCAGCCAGGGCTCGGGCGGAGAGTCCGATTCGTTGTTCACCTCCACCCGAATGATGCGTCCATGGGGACAACGCCTAATGAATTCAAACAAGTATAGAACATTGATGGCAGGGAATATACCGGTTTCTGGACCCAGGGGCAGTGACCCATAAAATATCATGGGGCGGGCAACCGGCAGCATCAATCCGTATGCAATCAAACCTGGGCCGTATGCAACCAAATCGGGCCGCATGCAATCAAACCGGGGCGAATCGGGGTGGTGCGGCCGACGTGGTGCAATTTCGGATGCCATATTGGTTATCAATCTCCGCTCATGCTCTGCTCATGAAACAATATCTCGTCTATAATAGATTCAATAACCGGATTACTCACAGGGAGGAAAGTATGATTATATGCAAATCAACAGTATCCCCACTTGCAGTACGAATTGGGCGCCCCTTACTCCGCATCCTGCCCCTAGGCCTGCTTATCCTTTGTATTGCCGTCCCCGTAAACACAGAAGCGACCGAATGCATCGACTACACGAGCTACATCGATATCATCTCCACCATTACCTTGCCGGGAGAAACCACCGATGTGGGCAAGATCGACAATCATATCGTGGTCATCTCCACCGACGCCTTGCGGATCATTGACGTCAGGGACAGCGACGATCCGCAAACGGTGTCCGAACTGGAGATCAGCAACGCCTGCAGCATGGCGATGCGCGACAATTACGTCTTCGTGGCCTGCCATACGGATGACTTCCGTATCGTCGACATCTCCGACCTCACCGCTCCCTGGATTTGCGGAAGCCTGCCGGTCGCCGGCAACGCGCGCGATGTGGAGATAGATGGTGATTTCGCCTATATCGCCGCCGATGAGGCCGGAATGCATATCTTCGATATCAGCGATCCCACGGATCCCACCGTGTTCACCACGGTCGATACTCCGCACTACGCCCAGGATATTGCGATCCAGGGGCGCTACGCCTTCATCGCGGATATGCGGGAGATGGTGGTCATCGATCTGGATGATATTCCGACCAAGAGGGGAAGCGTGGGCAATGATCGTCCGGGACCGAGCATCAATTCCGTCACGGTATCGGGCAATTACGCCTATACGCTCGATTCCAATTTCGGCATCTACATCTACGACATCACCGATCCTCTAGATCCCCAATATGTATCCCAGACCGATGGCGGCGGTTTTTGCGAACTCAAGATCGTGGACGATCTGCTCTTCACCGGCTGCGGGTGGGGCCTGCAGGTGATAGATGTCCACACACCCGAGATGCCGCTACTTCTCGGGAAGGTGATGAGTGGAGGCAGTCCGCAGGGGATTGAGGTCGATGGCGACACGGCCTACATCACCAACGCCTACCCCGGCAGTCTGTGTCTAATCGATATCTCCAACCCGACCAGTCCGGAGATGAGCGACGAGGTCTTCTTCTCCGGCTGGATCGTGGATATCACCTTTGCCGACGACATCGGCTACCTCTCCTGCCGGTATGCCGGGCTGCAGATCCTCAACGCGGAGAACCCCCATGCGATGATGGCCATGGGCAGAGTGCCCGATGTGTTATACTCCCGTCATTGCATCGTGGATGGCGACTATGCCTATATCGCCGGCGAGAGTGAGGGCATCTATATCGCCGATATCAGCACCCCCGCCAAGCCGGAGCTGGTGAGCGGATTCAGCCTCAGCCGCAACTCGTCACATCTGGCCAAACGCGGTGATCTCCTCTATGTCGCCAACGGGGATGGCCTGCGCATTCTCGACGTGGCCGACCCTTTCATGCCCACCAAAGTCGGCATGCTGAATACCGAGGGCTATTCCCGCTATATCGCGATAACCGGCAATCATGTGCTGCTCTCGACAAGCAGTGATCTGTTGCTGATTGATGTTTCGATTCCGAGTGCACCCACCATTATCGAAACCTTGCGCATCTACCCCAAGCGCGTCGCTTTCAAAGGGGATCTCGCCTATATCTCCACCGCGAACACGGGTATCGAGATCTACTCCATCGCGAATTTGCCGGAATTCCCCTACGTGAATTCCGTCAGATTCCCGGGCTATCCCCTCTCGTTCGCCTTCTCTGAGGACCTTGTCTATATGGCCTGTCATCAGGGCGGGGTGCAGATTTTCGATGTCTCCAGCCCCGAGGCGCCTGTCCAGGTAAGCGGTGCCCCCCACTGGTCGGCGGGGATCGTGGTTGGTGACGAGGATCTCTATCTGGCATCGGCGAACGGTGTCGGCCTGCTCCCTCTCCACTGCACCCTCACCGGCCTGGAGGAGCAGCCGGGCGACGATACCGAGCAGCCGCTCGCTTTGGCCAGGCTGCATCAGAATCGCCCCAACCCCTTCAACCCGTCGACCATGATCGGCTACACGCTGACCGGGTCCGCCGTCGTCAGCCTGCGGATCTACGACATCAACGGGCGCCTGGTGCGCACATTGTGCAATGAAATCACGGAAACGGCAGGTCTGCACGAACTGCGATGGCTGGGACTCGACGACCGCGGCAATCGTCTGAGCTCCGGTGCCTACCTCTATCGCCTGGAGGTCGACAATCAGGTGTTCAGCAGACGCATGCTGCTGCTCAAATGAGTCAACGACCATTCCATCGCGAACAGGCCTCGCCATCGGGTGAGGTCTGTTCGCTTTCGGGAATCATCCCGGGCGAAACGGTCGATTAGCCGGATAAAGGTGGAGAGGTCAACCCAATCCACATCCACGGATCTGCCGCCCTCGAGGTCGATCGATATTCCCTTTGCACCCACATGACGAGCGGGCGGAGTGCGATATTACCTGAATCTCCCCCGCAAATACGTTAAAATGCCCATATTCCGAAATAATTCAAGCGCCCTGCCTCGGATACAGTATACTGTCAAAATGATAGGAATCCGACATTTCATACTGCTGCTCATAATCTGTTCGGCTGCCCAGCCTGACGGTCCGACCGCAGCAACCATCGCAGAGGGAGAGACGGTCATCCCGTTTTCCAACACCCCCGATACGGAGATCAAAGCGCCGGAGTTGCGCAGTGACAACGGTAAGAACAGATCAGTTGCCTACTTTGCCGGCGGCTGTTTCTGGGGCATAGAGCACGCATTCGGTCGAGTGCCTGGTGTGATCGCCACCGAGAGCGGCTACCAGAACGGCGGTGTGGAGGATCCCACCTACAGAGAGGTGTGCTCCGATCGTACCGGTCATGCCGAATCGGTGAAGGTTGTTTTCGATCCGACCAGGATCGGCTACGGGCAATTGGTGCGCTTCTTCTTCAAGCTCCACGACCCAACGCAGCTGAATCGGCAAGGGCCGGATATTGGCTCGCAATATCGCTCTGCAATCTTCACCGTGAGTAATGAACAGAAACGGATTGCCGAACACGTGCTCGGAGAGTTGCAGGGGTCGCCACCCTACGCAAGACGGGAGATCGTGACGGAGATCGAACCTGCCCGAAAGTTCTGGTCGGCCGAGGAATACCATCAAAACTACATTGAACGAACGCAGCGCGCCTGCCACGTGAATATTGAAGCGGCGTTGGCGGCCATCGGCATCATTGATTGAGGAGAATCCCGCGTGAACCGCAAATCAAACCCGACATCCGACAACGACTGGCGGAGGGAATACTCCGCTAAATTGCTTTCGGCTCGAGAGGCGGTCAATCTGATCACCAACGGTCAGTCTGTCTTCATCGGTTCCGCCGCCGGGGAGCCGTTGGCGCTGACTCAGGCGCTCGCCGAGGATGCAGGGCATTTCTGGGATATCGAACTGATTCACCTCAGCTCCGTCCAGGCCGAATCGATCCTGGCCCGCCCCGAACTGACCAACCATTTCCGCTACAACACGTTTTACATCGGGCGTGGACTATCCGCAGCCGTGTCCAAGGGGCAGGCCGACTACACGCCGATGAATGTCAGCGAGATGCCGGCGGCATTGCGGGACGGCAGTATCCAGATTGATGTAGCTCTGATTCAGGTGTCCCCTCCCGATGAGTATGGAACATGTTGTCTGGGTCCGGTCGTCGATGTGGCGCGTGCCGCCGTCGAGAGCGCCGGCCTGGTGATCGCACAGGTCAATGAACACGTACCGGTGACTCTGGGCGACACCCTCCTGCAAATGGAGTTCATCGATTGGCTGGTGGAGCGGAATGAGCCCATCAGCGAGGTGGCTCCCCATGACCTCGATCCGATCTCCCTCACCATCGGACGACACATCGCCTCGCTGATCGACGACGGCAGTTGTCTCCATTTCGATCACTGCCCGATCAGCTCCGCGACGATGCGCTATCTCGACACCAAACATGATCTGGGCATCCACACCGATATTCTGACCGATGATATTCTGCGCCTCTTCCGGTTGAAGGCGGTCAACAACCAGAAGAAGAAGTTCCACCGCGGCAAAAGCGTCGCCACCATGGTCATGGGCTCCCGTGACCTCTATGAAACGGTGGACCGGAATCCCTATTTTGAACTGCTGCCCATCGACCAGATCAATGCACCAGAGCTCATCGCGTGCAATCCACACATGATTGCCGTACAAGCCGTTGAGGAGATGGAGTTGACCGGCCTGGCCCGCGCCGAAAATCATGTCACGGGAACCCTCCGCAGCCTCCCCTCAAGCACGGATTTCATCTCCGGCGCCAACCGCTCCGAGGGGGGCTTCAGCATCATGGCGCTGCCGTCCACCAGCCCCGACGGGAAGCACTCGCGCATCGTGCCGCTGAGCACCGGCGGTGGAGTTGCCTTTCCCCGCTCCAAGGCCCATTACGTGGTTACCGAGTACGGCATGACCAACCTTTACGGTCTGTCGGTACGGGAGCGGGCGGTTGCGCTGATCTCCATCGCCCATCCCAAGTTCCGGGCCGAGCTCCTTGAGGAGGCCAAGAGGCTGAACTACGTCAGTCCGGATCACGTGATCCCGCCGGAGCACGGCAGTATCTATCCCCAGCGCTATGAGGTCAGGAAACGCTTCAAGAATGATGTCGAGATATTCTTCAGGCCGGTGAAGCCCTGCGATGCCCGGCGTCTTCAGCGCATGTTCTACACCCTTTCGCCGAAAAGCGTACGGATGCGTTACCACGGCGCGATCAAGACCCTGTCCGATCGGATTGCCCAGAAACTTGCGACCATCGACTACAGTGCGGACATCGCGATTGTCGGAGTTGTGGGGCCGCGGCACAAACAGCGGATCGTGGCCGAGGGTAGAATCATGTATAATCCGGCCAACAACATGGGCGAGTTCGACATCGCCGTGGCCGAGGATTTTCAGGGTCAGGGAATCGGCACTTTCCTGGCCAGTCACCTGAACAAGATCGCCTACTCTCGCAATCTCGACGGCCTCTACGCCGAGGTGATCGCCCAGAACTCCCCCATTATCGCCCTGCTGGAGCGTGCCTGGCCAACCACCAGCAAGCATTTCGACTCGGGCTATTGCACCTTCACCCTGCGCTACAAGCCGGCGGATATCACCAAGCCCAAGGACAGCATCATCGTCTACTCCGGCCGCTATTCCCAGTTCAGCTATGGCCAGGGGCACCCTTTCAAGCCGGAGCGCGCGCGGGACGCCCTGCAACTGATCCGCCAGGAGGGCTACCTCAGTGAGCCCTGGATTCGCGTTGAGGAACCCGTGCTCATCAGCAAGGAGCGGTTGGCCGAATCGCATGACCGGGATTATCTGGATGCACTTGAGGCGGCCAATGACGGATCATGGCATGAGCGGCTGTTGGCCTTCAATATCGGAGGCGATGAATGCCCCCTTTTCAAGGGGATCTTCGATTACATGCGCCTCTTCACCTCCGCCACCAGCACCGCCGTGGATCTGATCACCGATGAGAACGCCAACATCGTGTTCAACCCGCTTGGCGGCTTCCATCACGCCAGTCGAGCACACGCAGAGGGCTTCTGCTACGCCAATGATGCGATCATGGCCATCGACCGCCTCCTTGCGCGTGGTTTCCGCGTGGCCTATGTCGACATCGATGCCCACCACGGCAACGGTGTGCAGGATGCCTACTACGACGATGATCGCGTGCTCTTCATCGACCTCCACCAGTTCAGCCCCGGCTTCTATCCCCACTCCGGTGCGGAGACCGAACTGGGCGAGAAGCTGGGCAAGGGCTACACCATCAATATTCCCCTGCCGCCGGGGTGTGACGACGAAGCCTATCTGGAGGTCTTCCGGAGGGTGGCCAAGCCCGCCCTGGAGCGCTTCAATCCAACGGTCATCGTGTCGGTGATCGGTGCGGATACGCACAGATCCGATCCCCTTTCCGAGCTCCGGCTCACCAACAACGGCCAGGCCGAAGCGGTGAGGATGTTGCGTGAGAATTG
Organism: bacterium; assembly: GCA_024231955.1. Lineage (GTDB taxonomy): Bacteria > Krumholzibacteriota > Krumholzibacteriia > JACNKJ01 > JACNKJ01 > JAAEPZ01. The sequence goes on from JAAEPZ010001024.1 coordinate 113,887, forward strand.
CCACCATCTGCTGCTGCTTGGCGGCGGCGGCTACGAAACGAAAACCACAACCCGCTCCTGGGCCCGCATGTGGGCGGCCGCCAATCTCATCGATGAACTGCCGGAGCATATGCTGGTCATGGGAGGCGTCTTCATGGGTGGGCAGGGGTTGACGGGCGCGGATATTATCGATCCGCCATACCAGCTCAGCGGTGATGAGAAGGGGGCGATAATGAGGGAGATCTTACGGATCGCCGAATTCCACGAGAGGAACAGCCTCCCCCTGATCACCTGATCAGGCGTCGGAGCCGGAGGGGCAGGCCCTCTCGATTCTCGGGATCGGGGCAACCTGTCCGGTTCCCGGAACAAACGGCGCACAAGATGTTTAACCTTTCACACCATCAACCCAATCCCGTAGAGTATCACCTCCCGGATCACCCCCCGGCTGCACCCCCTTTTCCCAAGAGGCTTCAATGATCTTTCGCCACAGACTTTCCCTCGTTGCTTTGTCGGTTGCTCTCACCATACCCGTCACGTTCAGCCTCCCCCTGCAGGCAGCCGGGTTTACCGCCGGTCCGCTCTTAGCCACCGAACCGGCGGGAGTCCCCCCCACACCGCTCGCCCCCGACCTCCTGTCGACGGAGTTCAAATCTCACGGCGCGTTGAGCTTCACGCCAGACGGAGATGAAGCCGTCTGGTCCGCCTTCTATCGCGACAGTCAGCGGATCTTCATAAGCCGTCTTGAAGATGGTGAATGGTCCCTGCCCGAGATCCCCGATTTCTCTACGGATCTCTACTGCGGAGGGCCGATCTATATGGACAATGGTCAGAGCATCCTGTTCACCTCGGAGCGTGCGTTGCCCGGCGGCAGCGGCGACACCCTGAACAGGATCTGGATCACGAGACGCAACGGCACGGGCTGGAGCGAACCGGAGCTTTTCACCTCCGCGAACGGTGACATAGAAATCAGCAGTCAGATCACCCGTGCTGACAATGGCGATCTGCTCTTCACGGCCCGCACGGAAGATCGCGCACACGATCTGTTCGTCATGCGCAAATCGGACAGAGATTACGGTGCGCCTGCTGTCCTGACGGGGGAGGTCAACACCACGGCCATCGAAGGTGATCCCTGGGTCGATCCACAGCAACGGTTTCTACTCCACACCGGCTTCAACAAACCGGACAGTTTCGGGAGCGCCGACCTGTTTCTCAGTATCCGCCAATCCGACGGCAGCTGGGGCGCTGGACTCAATCTCGGCGCTCTGATCAACACCGACGGCTATGAGCGCTTCGCCTCCATCGCTCCGGATGGGCGGACCCTCACCTTCGTTCGCGCCGCCGGTCCGGGATTTCCCAGCACCGATCATTCATTCTATCGGACCGATTTCGAAACGATCCTCAACATTCTCGCCTATGGTCTGAAGCGGGAGTGCAAGGCTCCCACAGCTCTGACCGTTTTTCAGCTGGCGGCAGAGCTGTACCCCGAATCCTGGAACACCTGGGACAGTCTGGCCGACGGCTACAAGCATGTGGGCAACCGCGCCAGGGCTGTCGAGTGCTACGAAAAGGCGCTTGAATTGAATCCCGACAACGAGAGCTCCTACTGGGGGCTGAAGCTGATCGACAGGGCACTGCTCGACATCGCCGCCTCCACCGACGTCCCCCTCCTCCACGCTCCCGGCGTACTCACGGATCTTGCAGGTCCCTATCTGGGACAGACTCCACCCGGCAAAGTGCCCGAGGTATTCGCCCCGGGGATCGTCTCGATCTGCGGCCGCTTCGAATACAATCCCGCCTTCACACCCGACGGAGATGAGCTCTACTTCTCCACCAACTACGGGTTGCTGGTCTCCCGACAAACCGACAACGGTTGGACGGCGCCGGAACCCGCGGGCATCCGCGGATTCGAACCCCACATCACGGCCGACGGCAAACGGATGTTCATCGGGCGCGGCCACGAGATCTGGCTGCTCGACCGTATCGGGGAGGGCTGGGGCAACGACCGCCTGATCTGCCCGGGCATGCGTCCCTACACCGACAAGGCAGGCAACCTGTACGTCACCGATCTCAGCGGGGAGGGGATCAACGGCACGCTGGCCGTACTCCATCCGCAAGGTGATGGCTTCGGCGAGCTCGTCCCCCTCCCGACGCAGGTGAATGAGCCTGTCGGTGGGGCGCATCCCCTGGTTTCGGCGAAAGGCGATATCCTGATCTTCGACTCGTATCGCACCGATGAGGAGCATCCCAACGAATTCGGCGACCTCTTCATCAGCCGACGTCAGGCCGACGGCGACTGGTCGCCGGCGGTGCGATTGCCGGACTGGCTCAATACGCCGGGCGAGAACATCTGCGCAACCTTCTCCCCCGATGAGAGGTACCTGTTCTTCTCCGGCAACAACGACATGTACTGGGTCAGGGCGGATGCCATCCCGGGTTGGTGATACGAAATCATCGGACTGACGTGGATTACGGATAGGGCAAAGTCCCGGCGGGAACATTCCTGTCGGGACTTCATGCATCAAAACGATTGGTGATCTTCACCCAATCATCGGCAATTCGTTTTCGTCCGCCGGACGAATGCTAGAAGGCTCAACCGCCTCCCCAGCCGGTTCCGCAAGCGCCCGTGCCGCGGCTCTTCTCCGCATTCTGCGTATCGGGCAACGCCTGCAGTTTCCTCTTGCCGCAGGTGGGACACTCGACCTCATCGAGATGCTCAATTGCTCCCTGGCTCCTGAATTTGCTGTCACATTCTTCGCAGACATAAAAGTGGCTCGGCACTTGTTTCTCCTTCATCGCCGTAAAGATCCCATCGATGCTTCCAACCGAATGCGATCGGTGTCTGAAAAGAGGAGCCGACTGGCTCGATTTGGTGGCGCAATTTAGTGAATTTCCGAGATTAATCCACCTTCAGGCTCCCATTAGTGTCCTGATCCGGTAAATCGCAAAAACACATCGCCATTCGATGCCGGCAGACTATCACTTCCCTGGCAATCCAGCAAGTTATCATAACCACGTAAGCTGAGCATTTACTTTCAGTTGTACTAAACTCTCCACAACATCAAAAAGCCCCGGATCTCTCCGGGGCTTTACCGTCACTGTATCCTGATCACTCGACACCACCAACCCTGGAGGCTGACAAGCAACAGACCCCAGTCGGGGGGAGAGGGCATCGATTATCAGTACAATGACTTGATGGTGCTCCAAGTACATTCGCCGGTTATGGAGGTGAAGCCATCGGCCACAGCTCCAACGGGCAGGGTGATGAGACAGATGATCAGTAACATAGCTTTGAGCATATAAAGCACCTTTCGGAGAGAGAGGAGATACGGCGATAAACACGATCAATCCTACCCCGCCGGCCCATCCTGAACCTGATGGAGTTGTGATGCTTTTCGGATTTTCCCTTCTCGGATAGATTAACACCATGCTGCCATTTGACTTGCAGGCCTCAAACCTTAGTTTCCCCTCTGAACCATTGCCCTCGACCGACCTCTCATCCCAGGGTGCAACCATGCCTACCCAGCCCCCAAAAACAGCGGATTCACCTCAACTGAGATCATTCCGCATCGGAGAATGGCTCGTCCTGCCGACAACCAACAAGATCACACGCAAGGACGTGACGCACCGCCTCGAACCAAAGATCATGCAGACACTGGTCTATCTGGCCAGGCGCAGCGGCAATGTCTGCACCAGGGTCGAACTCTTCACGACAATCTGGAAAGGGCTTGTCGTCAATGACGAAACGCTGACCCGGGTGATCTCGCAGTTGCGGGGAATCCTTGGTGATGATCCCAGGCACCCAGCCTATATCGAGACGATCTACAAGACGGGATATCGCATGGTGATGCCGGTTGAGGCGGTCGGCGATGAGCCGTCCGGTGAGACGTGCGCAGCTGCGGGAGGTGTTCAGGGAAGCACACTCAACCGGTCTCGGGTTCTGCGCGGAGCCATTATCCTCGTGCTGCTTCTTGTATTCGGAATCACCATGCACGCCTTCAGATTGCCGGAATCGCCGACTCCGTCCGCTCCTTGGGCAGAGCGTCCCCTGACCAGTTTTCCGGGTGTTGAGTTTTCGCCGGCGCTGTCGGCCGACGGCACCAGGCTCGCATTCGCCTGGAACAAGAGGAACAGTCGTTGTAGCGGGATCTGGATCAAGACGATCGCCGACAACTCCCTCCAGCGGGTGATCGAGGAGGATGGGATCATCGATGATATCTCCTGGAGTCCCGATGGAGGGCAACTGGTCTACTGTTATCAGGATTCCGGCGCGGGGGTAGCGATAATCGACGTAGATGGACACAGCGCGGCGATCGCGATCGAAGAGTGCCAACAGGCGGGCGGCGCCGATTGGGCGCCATGCGGCAAAAAGATCATCTACTCCAGCAGAGGCGGGATATACGACCCGTTCACGCTCAAACTCCATGATCTGGAGTCCGGACCGCTGGATTTCCATCCCGCCGGATTCACCTCAAGGTTCGGCAACGTATCCCCTCGCTTTTCACCTGATGGAATGAAACTGGCGTTCATCCACCTGACCGACACACAGATGATGAGCATTGTCGTGGTGGATATGGGAGATGGTGGGTCATATCTCCTGGCCGATTCGTTGCGGACCGTAACCAGCCTGGACTGGACCACCGATGGGGAGAGCCTGCTCCTGGCAACGGCTCCCGATGACAATCACATACTGGAACGGATCAACCTGGCCTCGGGCGACAGGACCAGGGTGCAATTGCGGGGCAAGGACATCTCGGGGCCAACCGTGGCCAGCAGGTGCGAACGGCTGGCCTACATGGATATCAGGGAGAACACCGATATCCTCCGTGCTTCACTGCCGTCGCATGGTGCCGCTCACTGCAACGATCTCAGTATCATTGCGAACTCCACCAGGATGGATATAGAGCCGCGCTATTCACCCAACGGCGAGCAAATCGCTTTCGTCAGCGATCGCGGAGGATTTCCGGAGATCTGGGTCTGCGATCGGACCGGCGGCAATGCCAGGCAATGGTCCCATTTCGATGGCCCCGACCTGGAGAATCCGGTCTGGGCACCCGATGGCGAGTCGATTGCGGTCACGGCGATTCAGCGGACGCACAGTACGATCCGAATTGTCGATATGGACGGATCAACTCACGATCTGATTCACAATGCAAGTCGTGATGTCAGACAGTGGTCGGCTGACGGTCAATGGCTATTCTTCAGCTGCATCGTAGATACCGGCAAGCAGTACCGGCGGATGCGCCGTGACGGCAGTGGGGCCGAGGGCGTGTTGTCGCCGGGCGACATCATGTTGGATGGAGATTATGTAAACGACACTATCCTCTACCTTCAGCATGGAACACGAGACCTGCGGGCGCTCGATCTGGTCGACGGGGGGGACGAACTGCTCCGCACCGCCGGCAATATGGTGGGATGGTTCGGACGGAAAAGCGGCTCCGACGGGCTCTACTTCATGTGTGGTGATTTGGTGAATATCCACATCGGCCAACTCGACTTCGCATCGGGTCGCATCGATACGCTGGCTGTATTCGACAGCCTGTACCTCCGCGGCTATCACATGGCGCCGGATCGAAGCGATATCATCTTTGATTCATTTACGGAATTCAGCAGCGACATAGTGATGGTCGACAACTTCAGGTAATATTGACACCACTCAACGGGCGGGCTTTGGCCAATATTCGACCAGCTAGTCGACATAATCAGAGAAACTGTCAATATCATACTCTTACCTCTTGCATAAATTTCATTCGTTCCCGACAATTGGGCAGTAATTGACGTCCAGCTTGTCAGAATGCAATATTGACGGGTCAAAGAGGTGCTAATGCCCAGAGTTCTGGTTATCGACGATGAGCAATCAATATGTTCAATGCTTGAAGGGTGTCTCATAGATGCAGGCTATACGGTGGACTCAGCCCTGAATGGCCGGCAGGGTCTGCAAAAGATCAGGGAGCACCAACCCGATATTGTGATAACCGATATCGTGATGCCCGAGATGGAGGGGATGGAGATGATCAGGGAGGTACGGCTCAACTACCCCAATATCCCCATAATCGCGATCTCCGGTTTCAGCGGATTGGCCAACCTGGACTATCTGGATATTGCCAAGTGCCTCGGTGCGGGCAAGGTGTTCGCCAAGCCGATCTCCAATAGAAAGCTCCTGGAGGCGATAGACGAATTACTGGGAGCTGCGCTGGAGAACTGAGTACCGATCCCGCCTCATCAAGTGGATTAGCGTTGCCATCTCATCACTCGCCATACCAGATCCTGGTGATCGGCTCGGACACTCACCGTGTGGCCCACGGGCTGATCAAGACATTCATCGTTGATGTAATCCGCCAGATCCGCTAGATCCTGAGCCGCTTCAAGATTCCCAACCGCCTCATAGATATAGGACAGGCGCTTTGCCGCCTGCCAGGCATAGTCATCCGCACGACTTTGGTTTGCCAGGCATTGAGTAAAATGGTAGACGGCGGCATTCAGATCATTTTTCATCACTTCAAGTTGCCCAAGCAGGCAATCCAGACACGACCGATCATAGTCATTCGGCCCGCAATCTATCGCCTCCTTGAATACGGCATACGCCTCGGCATACTCCTCATCGTTCCAGTAGCCGATGCCGTCCTCAACACTCGGACCGAGATCATCCTCTTGCTCCGTATAGTCCTCCTCGCCAAACTCCCTGTGCAGATGCTTTTGCGTGATCCGCGGCAAGTCCTGAGCCAGACCTTTACTCTTTGCGGAAGCCGGGGGTGCGTAGTCCGGATCGCGCGCTAATTCAGCAGCGGTCCCGGATCGAGACAGTCCAACCAGTCTCTTAATCCAATTCATATCTCTCTCCTTATCCGTTTGGGAATCCCCCTCAACTCCGTACCTGACTCCCAACATCCGCTCACATACAGTATTTTAGCGCGAGTTTCCATATTTCATAATCGTAAATACAATATGGATGCAAAACAGGGAAACCGCCGCCACATCCGGACTCATCTCTGATCTGATAGCCCGTGCCAGGGGTTGCACTCCGGGAGCAGCTTGAATCTCCGGAGACACCTTGACATATCAATGTATCTTTATACATTCACACCTGTACACCACAGCAAAGGGGATGAAATGGCCAAGACAACGGGCAAGAGCAGCAAACCCGATCTTGTGATCGAGCGCGTGCAAACCGGTATCCGAATTGAAAAACGTATCCTAAAGGTTCTTAAAGGATTGGCTGAATATCACGAGATCACTCTGGGCGATCTTCTTGAGGGAATTGTACTTCACAGTTTCGAGGGCAAATGCCCTTTCAAGGAGGAATCGCTTCAGGTAGTGACCGATCTGAAGCGGATCTACAAACTCGACCTGGATGCAGCCGCAAGCCACCTGCTCAAGGAGAGATCCTGAACGGCTTGTGATGAGTCACCCAATCACGATGGGATTCCGCGTCTATGCGGGATCCCGTTATTCATTATCGCCACGCACAAGGTTGGCAACCTGCACTCGAGTCTTCACACCGAGTTTCCTGAAGATCCGATAGTTGTGATCCTTTACGGTCTGCAGGGAGATGAACAACTCGTCGGCAATCTCCTGGTTCCTCTTGCCGCGACAGATCAACTCGATAATTTCCCTCTCCCTGGGAGTGATGCCAAACTTGCCGATCAGGTCGTGCCAGTCCGGCTCCCGCCCCGCCTGAAACGGGGGCAATTCAGGCAAGCGTCCCCGCAACAACAGAAACGGAATGAGGTTGAAGCCAAGGAGGAGCAGTGAATGGATGAACAGGCGAAATTCGTTCGAATTGGGCCACAGGCGGGAACCCAGCAGAATCGAAATGACCACCGGCAGCCAGATCACCAAGAGGGTCAACCCGAAATCCCGCGCAAGACGCCGCTCCGCCGCCACCCGCACCCGACGATGGCGAATGAGCAGAAACACCGTGATACCCAGGATCCCAAGGACAACAATCATCTCGACCACTGCCTGGAAACGGAAGAGCGGTCGCGGATCAAGAGTTCTCAAGGCCACGACCGCCAGGATCAACATGCCCAGAGCCAAACCGGTCGCCAGGGCGCGCAGGTTGGAAACCGCCCGTATTGAGACGGTCATGCCGAGCAGGTTGATCCCCATGATACCCAACAGCACAACCCAGAAGAGCTTCAACGGTGAGGATGCTGCCAGGTGACAGATGGTGATGCGCACGGCTGCATCGCCCTCTGCCGCCAGGTTCAGTGAATAGTAGGAATAGAGCAGTTGACCGAGAAGCACCAGGTTGAAGAGCACCAGTTGCCATACTCCCGCCCGCAGGTAGACGCGACCATGACGCCGATACAGCTCATTGAGCAGGCTGATACCGGCCACCCCGATCACCAGGGAAAAAATGAAAACAATCAGTGTCGCGTGGGACATATGCACTCCAAATACCCGAGTATGTAACCAAACACTACTTTGGTAGTCTGGTATTTTCAACAAGTTAAGCCGATACTTCCCATGTTACTCAAAACCTAAGGGAGTTATATGAGCTACCGTCAGACAACCAGCCGATTACTGACTGCAACACTGCTGATTCTCATCGCATCTCTTCAGGTGCTCGCCCAACCTGGCACCACGACGGTGAAGACATGGGTCGAACGCAGCGTCCACCCCCTTGACTCTATCCAGCCCGGTTCGGCAATGCTCGACCTGGCCCCTCTGGACGAAATGGTCGGGGATGCCCGCCTCGCCTTGCTTGGCGAGAGTCGACACGATGCCCATGAGCAATTTCTTCTCAAACACAGGATCATCGAATACCTGGTGGCCGAAAAAGGGTTCACGGTTCTGGCGATGGAGGAGAGCATGCCCTGCGCCCGACGTCTCAATGACTGGGTTCTGGGCGGACCGGGAGACCCCGCGGAGTTGGCTGACGCGATGTCGGCCTGGTTCATCTGGAACACCGAGGAGGTTCTGGACCTGTTGATGTGGGTACGCACCTGGAATCAGGACCCCGCGCACCAGAACAAGGTGAGTTTTCACGGTCTCGACATCATGGACCCCCTCCCCGCCGTCGCCGACCTGACGCAGTACCTGACCAGAGTGGATCCTGCGGCGGTCGATCTCCTCAACTCGATTAAACTCGATCCGTTCAACGACCTCATGTGGCCCCTCACCGCCGACAACTACCGGGCACTGACCGCTGAACGGAGACAGGCGCTCCTTGACGGGTTCGAGACCCTTCATAAGCGGATCGCGGACGGACGGGATGCGTACATCAGCCGCTCATCGCATAACGAGTACGAGGATCACCTGCGCCTGGGGCTGAACATGAAACAGTCGCACGAGATGTTCGAGGTCATGATTCGCGATGATTTCCTGGAGACGGGCCATGTCCGCGAACGGGCCATGGCGGGCAACGCCCTGTGGCTCCTCGATGAGCGCCATCAGGGGGAGAAGCTGATCATCTGGGCGCACAATCTGCATGTGGCGCGGGACACGTTCGATCTGAACATCCCCAACCGCCCACCCACCAGTGGGATGATCCCCATGGGTTGCCGTCTTGGCGATCAGTTGGGCGACGACATGGTGACGATCGGATTCACCTTCGGTCGGGGAACGGAGCGAGATCAACCGTTGCCCCCCGCCGGACCCGATTCCGTGGATGGCGTTCTGGCCTCGGCGGGCTTGCCGCAATGCTTCATCGACCTGCGTCTTGCGCCTGCGGGTCCGGTGGGCGACTGGTTCAACACCCGCCGGGAGATGCGCGCCGAAGGGGGCGTTGCCGAACTGGTCCCCGCACACGCTTTCGATCTGCTCATCTTTGTCGACGAGTTGACCAATACCCGATTCACCAGCGGAGCTGTCGAGCGCTTCAATCTGATGCGGAGCGGTGATCGGTAGGGTCCGTGATCCGCTTTGTAGTAACCTTTCCGGTCTTCATGTGTGAAATCCATATCGAACTCACTTGGATTGCACCCACGCTTCATGGCATCCTGACGCCACCTCGCCCACCATCTCAGCCCGGAAGGCCCTCCATGTCCGATTCAAACCGTCCCGCAACATCGTTCCGAGGTATTGTGAGCCTGATCACCCTGATCATCATCTGCCTCGCCCCCCTGCACGTCATGGCCGGCAGCAAAAAGAGCTCTCAACCCGCAGGCGAGTATGTAGTCCACTTTCGCGATCGCGCCGTCGATCTCGAACCCTACCTGCAGAGCTATCCATACGTCGTAACGAATGTCGATCTCAAGAACGGGTCGTTGCTCTATTTCGATACGCAATCCGATGGAGAGTGGTTGTGCCATCTTCCGATATCGGCGGAGGGTGAGCTGTCGCTGGGTCGGGGTCGTAAAATCGGCGACACCGACTGGTCGCTCCGCAGCTGGTGGAATGGGGAATTCAACCCGGCCGACGACCTCTTCTACTTCTCTTCGGACGAGGCCAACGACGAACACACCAACGTCTATACACTGGATCTGAACTCGGGTGAGATCAAGCAGGTCACCCGCAGCGACTACACCTACGCCTGGGGCTTGTCCGCTGACGGCCGGTACCTGGCCTACGTCGATCGCACGGGTCTGCAGGAGCCGTTCGTCAGCACGCTCAGAGTGCTCGATCTGGTTACTGGCGCCGAGCGGGCCATCCTGGACGACGCCGCCAGCGCCGACCGCTTCACCTGGAGCGAAATACCATTCACCGCCGACAACAGGAATGTGATCGTCACCGTCCAGCATGACACCAATCGACGCACCACGAGCCTCGCTCTGGTCAACCTGGATAACCCTTCGCTCGATTACATCCACGAACCGCGCGTGGAGCGTTTCGGCGTCGACATACTCAAGGGTTGGATTGACGACCACACATTCGTTTTCCAATCCTCCGAGACCGGCTTCACCAACTCCTACCTCTGCGATCTGAATGCGCGCGCGGTGCGGCAACTCACCGATTACCGGGAGAACACCAGCTCGGTTCACCTGCTGGAGACCGAACCGCCCACCTTGCTCGTGCCGGTGAAACGACCCCATGAAACCGATCTTCAGCTGCTTGATGCACGCACGGGCGAGCTGCTTCACCACGAGGTGATCGGATCGGCGATGAGCATCAAGGATGATTTCGGAAACCAGGCAATCATGTCCCGCGTCGATCTGGTGACGCCGTTCAAACTTGAGCGGCTGAACATCAAACAGCGTCGCGGCAAGTGGTCGTTCGGGTGGGAGCCGTTCATCTCCATGCCGCAAGCGCTGGCGAAGCAACTCGTCAACTGCAAACCGGAGAAGGTATCCTATCCGACATTCGACAAGACGGACGACGGCTCGCAGCGTATGCTCCACGCCTTCTATATGGAGCCGCTGGTCCAACCCGTCGACGAAAACCGCCTGGTCATCATCATGTCCTTCTACGGGGGCGGCAACTACTTCAGCAAACGGTCGCACATTCTCGGCGGCCTGGGCATCGCCTTCATGAGTCCATCGCCCCGCGGCTGCGGCGGCTTCGGCGCCGAGTTCAAGAGCCTCAACGATGGCGATCTTGGTGGCGACGAGATCATTGACGTCTTCTACGCCGCACGCTGGCTGGTCGAGGAGAAGGGCTACAAACCGTCGCAGATAGGTGTGATCGGCGGCAGCCACGGCGGCTACGCGACCATGCGCTGCCTCACCTTCCCGACGGAAACCAACGGTCGCAACGAAAACTTCGATTTCGGCTTCGGCATCAGCCACGCCGGGTTCTGCGACATCACCACCTTCTACGACACCTGCAACATCCCCGACTGGGTTGTCCTTGAAGCCGGTGACCCGGCAACCGAATTCGACAAGCTCATGGAGCGCTCGCCCATCAGTCATGTCGAGCGGCTGCGTGCGCCGCTGCTGCTCACGCATGGGGTCAATGACTGGCGCGTGCCGATCAGCGAGAGTCGACGCTTCGCGGAGGCCGCGAAGGCGATCGGCGCACCCGTAACGCTGGTGGAGTTTCCCGGCCAGGGTCACGGCATCTCCGGCCTGGCCAACAACCTGAACTACTACCAGGCGATCGTCGATTTTCTGGAGGCGTTGCCGCGCTAGCGACAACTCGCTTGATCCCGTCCGCTCACCCGGCGCTCAACCGGAAGCGCCGGGTAGGTGTCGGCATTTTTGACATCCATTCGGTATCCAGTTTTACTTGAAGCCGCCAATCTGGTATGATAAATATTACAGCACAGGGCAACACTACAGGAGCCAGGGTTCTTCCCCCTTGTCGATCCAGGATGTGAGTTCGGGCCTGATCCGGAAACCTTGTTCCGCGATATCCAGACCCCACCCCGAATCCACCTCCCCCAGACGATCGAAAACCATGCTCCCGATACCTGCAAAGCGTAATTGTATCTCGATCCGGTAGCTGAAGAAACCTGGGGGGGCTTCCTATGCACAGTCGCAAACCATCACATCATCACCTGAATTCCTGCAGACACATTTTGGCCTTGATCGGCATCATCTGTCTGCTCCTGCCCCGGATCACTCTGGAGGCGATCGCCGACGAGACGACCATTGGCGCGGAGAATCTGAATGGGCTCCATTATAATCCGGAAGATCCCACCATCGGACTCATGGACAGGGGGGCTCTTCTGTCCGACTACGAGCCCTCACGCATGGATCTGGAGCAGGCGCTGCGGGAAGCCGCGGAGAATCCTGATCGCGACTGGACCGTGATGTTCTACGACGATGCCGATTTCACCTACGCCTTCGACCCCCTCGACAACCTGACCGAAATGGCCTTCTCGAGCGAGAACATCGACTTCATCGTGCTGCAGGACACCAGCTACGGCCCGGCTTTTCTGTGGCATATCGAAAGCGACGGCACCCGCACCCTTCTTGCCGAGTTGGGCGAGGTCGATATGGGTCACTACACCACGCTGCGGGATCTGCTGCAGTACGGGAGGGACAACTACCCCGCCGAGCGGTACATGTTGTGCCTTTACGATCACGGCGGCGGTCACGCGGGTGCCTGTATCGATGTCAGCAGCGAGGGGACGACCATGTTGTCCATGGATGACTTCAAGCGGGCGATCACTGAGACCGGGGGCCTGGATATCATCGCCTTCACCGGTCCCTGCCTTATGGGCGCGGTCGAATCCGTTTACGAATTGAGGGATTGCGTGGATGTCTATGTCGGAAGCGAAGACCTGAGCGGGTACGCCCTCTGGATGGATATCTTCGACGACATCTGCATCTGCCTGGATGATTCGGATCTCCTGACCAATGAGGATATCGGCACTCATCTGGTGGATCTGGTCGAGGACAATATCTCCACCGACCTGTGCAAGACCTTGTGCGCCGCCCGCAGCGAGACTGTCGAGGCGCTGGCTCTGCTGATTGACGAACTGGTGGTCTATCTGACCGCCGATATGGCATTCCACTACGATAGCATCCGCCAGGCGCGACAGCTCTGCAAAGTGCTGGCCGGAGGGGTCATCAATGACTTCAATCGCGTTGATCTCTGGACCGTATTCAACAAGTTGAGATTTGCGTCTTATGACCCGTTTGTCGACACCATGTGCGATGCGATTCTCACCGCATTCGATGAGGTGGTCTTCGCCGAATGGAATCTGCCGGGCGAAGCCGGCTATTACGGTCTGTCGCTCTTCTTCCCCCGCACGGTGGAGGCCTATTTCCCCTCTTATCACTCCTACTCTCTCGATTTTGCCGCCGATACCGGCTGGGACGAGTTCCTCAGAACCTACTTCTACGGCGACCTGACGGCCGCCGGCGAATTCACCGACCCGACGGGATTCCTGTCGCAGTGCAACCCCAATCCGTTCCGGAACGAGACCAGCATCAGCTTCACCAATTCACGTCCGGGGCCGGTCTCAATACAGATCTACGACATCATGGGGCGACATGTGCGGGCGCTATGCAACAGCATCCTCGATTCGGGCGTCCAGAATCTGGTCTGGGATGGTCACGACTCCAATGGTCATAGTGTACCGTCGGGAACCTACCTCTACCGGATAGATGCGAACGACACGACGGAAACCAGACGCATGGTGCTGATCCGCTGACACGCATAGGGGACGACTCTGCGCCATTGCTGAATAGGCGTGCGCAATAATTACAGGAAATCACGCACATTCGTGCCGCATCCGCCGCATGAGGATTGTCAGGATCTGATATACTCACAATATCAAGCTACAACAACATCGGGGGGCCCGACATGATCCGCACGTTCCTTATTATATCCCTGTTGGTACTCGTCCATTTGCCCGGCGGAGCCGGGGCGGCGCTGATCCCCGCCGAGCACCCCCTCTTTGCGGATGATGCCGTACATGAGATCCGCTTGACGTTCCATCAGGGCAATTGGTGGAATCAACTCGAAGACAACTTCGAGGGGCAATCCGATCCCGATTATCTGGCCGCCGAATTCGACTGGAACGGCGTGCATTTCGACAGCATCGGTGTTCGCTTCAAGGGCAACAGCAGCTATATGTCCTATCCCGGAGTAAAAAAGTCCTTCAAGCTCGACATTGATGAGTACGTCACCGATCAGGAGATCGACGGCCTGGACAAACTGAATCTCAACAACAGTTTTCTGGATCCGAGTTTCGTTCGCGAGAAGGCCTGTTACGAGCTCTGTGATGCGGTCGGGCTCGCCGCCGGGCGCACCAATTTCGCCGCTCTCTACATCAACGACGAATACTGGGGCCTGTACACGCTGATCGAGCAGATCGACCAGGAGTTCCTCGAAAGCCGCTACGGTGCGAGTGAAGACGGCAACCTCTGGAAAGGTGAACCCAACGGCACTTTCGAGTATCGGGGCGCCAGCGAGTCCTCCTACTACAGCTCCTACGAATTGAAGACCAACGAGGAGACGAACGACTGGTCCGACCTGGTGGAGATCATGGATCTCCTCAACAACACCCCCGTTTCGAACCTCCCCGACAGCCTGCACAACACCATGGATGTCCACAGCGCGCTGGCGATGCTGGCCATCGACCTGTTCACGGTCAATCTCGACAGCTATGTCGGCCGCTGCGCAAACTACTACTTCTATCACCGCGAACTCGATGACCGCATCGTCTTCCTCAAGTGGGACATGAACGAGGCCTGGGGCCTCTTCAACATGTGGCACTACTCCGCCACTCAATTGCACCAGTTCGATATCTGGTGGAGCAACACGCAGTCGGGCGCGAACCGCCCCCTGGCCGAAATACTGTGGTCGGTGCCCGCCTACCAGGACATCTACGTGGGACACATTCAGCGGCTTATGGCCGGCGCAGCCGATCCCGATCTTCTCGTTGCCCGGATGGATGCGCTTCGCGACCTCATCCGCCCCTACGTCCTGTCCGACACCAACAAGATGTTCAGCAATTCCGAGTTCGAGAGCGCCATGAACTCGAACATCTACGAGGGCAACCGCTTGATCCCCGCGCTGGAGACCTTCGTCCGCAGCCGTGACAGCTGGCTCCAAACCGAGATCGGCGAATGGACCGCAATCGACGATCTGGTTATCAACGAGATCATGGCCGACAACAATACGACTATCGCGGACGAATTCGGAGATTACGAGGACTGGGTGGAGATCACCAACACCGGCGACGCGCCAATCAGCTTGAACGGGTTGGCGCTCACCGATCATCACGACGGGTCGGCCCATTACACCTTTCCGGACGTTTCGCTGCCCGCCGGTGAGCACATGCTGATCTGGTGCGACGAAGAGCCCGGCGAAGGAGATTATCACGCGCCGTTCAAGCTCGATGGCGACGGGGAGGACCTCTTCCTGCTCGACGAAACAGGCAGCGTGCCGGTGATCATCGGCCAGGTGACGTTCCCCGCTCTCTCCGCAGACCTGAGCTGGGGCCGCTGGGCCGACGGCACCGGCGACTGGCAACTGCTCAGTCTGGCCACACCCGGCACCGCAAACCAGAATCCCGAAGCTCCCGAGGAGATAGTCCTGTTCATCAACGAGTTCCTCGCCGCCAACAGCTCGACCAACCAGGATGAAACCGGCGCCTTCGCCGACTGGGTCGAGATCTACAATCCCGGCCCCGACGCGGTGGAGATGGGTGGACTCTTCCTCACCGACGACCTGTCCATGCCTACCAAGTGGATCTTCCCCGAGTCCACGCTTGACGCCCACGACTATCTCCTCGTCTGGTGCGACAACGACGAGGAGGATGGCCCGCTGCACACCAGCTTCAAACTGAGCGCAGGCGGCGAGTCCATCGCCATCTTCGGGCGCTTGTCCGCGGGCAATGAGGTTATCGACAGCTATGACTTCGGGCCTCAGACCACCGATATCAGCGAAGGGCGCAGCCCGGACGGGACCGAACACTGGGATCTGTTCGACATACCCACTCCCGGCGACAGCAATAATGCAACAGGCGCCACAGGCACCACCCCCAGCGCTCAACTGACATTGAGGAATTTCCCCAATCCGTTCAATCCCAGAACCGATCTTCAGTTAAACCTGCCTCAGGCGGGCCATGCCAGGCTTGAGATCTTCAATGTCTCCGGTCGGCGCGTGATGCGACTCTTCGACGATGTTCTGCCGGCGGGCATCTCCACGATCACCTGGGACGGACGCAACGGTGAGGGTGTCGAGCAGACATCGGGGCTCTATTTCTGTCGACTCGAAGCGAACGGCAAGACCGTCACGAGTCGTATGACTCTGCTGCGCTGACACGCATTACAACCGTCAACGACTGGCTCTTCATGACACTACCGGCACGACGATCGCCGGTAGTGTCTCAGGTGAGGATTGCGCCTATGACGCATGATTGGGCGCTGCGAAACCGCTACGATAGTGCTGAAACACGGACCCAGTACCGTCTTGCGCTTGACCGCATTCGCGCATGACACAATCACGACATCCCCCCATCGGGCAGAAAGGGGTTGTTATCGTAGTTCAAACAGTGTTTAATTATGGTATCTGAGCACTATTTTGATCCTTCGCTGGATCGCTTGATCCGGCGAGCTTGGCACCCTTTGGGTGCCTTTTTTTTCCCCCTCACTCGTTGCCCCCCCGTCCGGCACATGCTAGGTTCGCCTCTATGCGAACAATGGATCAACAATGAAGATACTGCAGATCAATACCGAGAGAACCTGGCGCGGCGGGGAGCGACAGACCCTTTACACACTTGAGGGGCTCCGTGCGGCGGGTATCGAAACAGGGCTGCTGTGCCGCAGAGATTATCCCATGGCTCAAGCTGCAGCCGATCTCGGCATCTCCATACACGCGGTCGACGGTCAGGCGGGCGCCATGGCATTTCTCGCGGGCTCGGGCGCAAGGGCTTACGACCTCCTCCACGCGCAAACCGCCAAGGGACAATCGCTTGCAGTCCTGACCCGTCCCGCCCATCGACGTCCGCTGCTCTACACTCGGAGGGTGAACTTCGCCCCCTCCGGACGTCTGACCCTGCTCAAGTATCGCCTGACCGAGCGCACGGTGGCCATCAGCAGGGCTATCCGAGATACCATGGCCGACTTCGGCATACCAGATATCGAGGTGATCTCCTCGACGGTCAAGGAGAGGCAGCTCGACAAGCTGCGGGCAGCCGATTTCGCCGCGAAGCACAACCTGGCGGGCAAGCGGATCATCGCCACCACGGGGGATATGGTGCCGCAAAAGGATCCGGTCACGATGGTGGAGACAATCGGCCATCTCAAACGGCTCCGCCGCGACTTCGTCTTCCTTCACTTCGGCAACCGGCAGATGATCGATCAGGTCGCACCCCGCATCCGCGAGCTGGATCTGGAAAACCACTATCTGCCGCTGGGGCATCACGATCGCGTCGAGGATTTCTTCCTGCTTTTCGATGTCTTCCTGATCACATCCAATGAAACCGAGGGGCTCTGCAGCAGCATCTATGATGCCTTCATCTATCGTGTTCCGGTGGTGTCGACACTGGCGGGCGGCATGTACGACTCCGTCGCCGACCGCGGACTCACCTGCGGCCCCCGCGAACCGGAGTGCCTGGCCGGACAGATCGACCTCATGCTCAACGATCCGGCGCAGGCGCAGATCCTCAGCGACAAAGCCTATCAGTGGGCGAGAGCCAGTGTTACGATTCCGGCGATCACCGAGCGGTATCTGGCCGTATACAACGACATGATCGGAGGGAGATGATGGCGCAGGAGAGGATCACATTGAGCGTGGTTATGATCGTCAAGGACGACGGTCGGCGCCTGCGCGATTCCCTGGCCTCTGTGTTTGTCGAGGGGGAGGATTTCGCGGACGAGGTGATCGTGGCGGACACCGGCTCGCGGGACGACACCCCCGATATCGCTCGGGAGATGGGCGCACGCGTGATCGACCTCCCCTTCACCGGTTTTGGAGAGACCAAGCAGCGCGCGCTCGATCACGCAACCGGCGACTGGGTGTTTGCCCTGGATTCGGACGAGGTCATCAGCCCCGCACTGCGCACGGAGATTCGCCGGACGATCACCGACACCGACAAGGCCGGGTTCATCATCCCCCGGATCTCCTGGTTTCTGGGCAAGCGCATCCGCCATGGCGGGTGGGGGCAGGATGAAATCCTCCGTCTCTTTCGCCGGGAGCAAGGCCGCTACAACGATGCACCGGTCCACGAAAAGGTGATCATCACCGGTCCTGCCGGTCGACTTGATGGCCACCTTGAGCACAACACGGATCCCTACTTCCCTCAGTATCTCGCCAAGATCGACCGCTACTCCACGCTGGCGGCACGTCAAATTGCGGCCGATCCCAAAAAACGAACCGGGACCTGGCCGGCGCTGGCCCATGCATCAAGCAAGTTCTGGCGCATGCTGATCCTGAAGGGCGGCTGGCGCGACGGTATCCATGGTCTGCTGCTGGCGGTATCCAGCGGCTATACCGGCTTCATGCGCTACACCAAGGCCGAGCTCATCAGACGCGGAGAGGCGGATTACTGTCTCGACCTCCCCCCCGCCGATTCCCAAGAGGACTGAATTCCGGCAACCTGCCGGAGATCCCCATATGACGACAAAAAAATCAGGACGCCCCCGAGGGGGCATCCTGTAATGACGTGCTCAGACGACCTGAACCTATTTAGTATCCAAGACCACGTCACCACTGAAGGTTTCCACCCGGATGTCGGCATCGCCGCCACCCGACTCGAAACTCAATTCCAATTCCGGTTCCCACCGGTCGACTCTATGCGGACGCGGGCCGAAGGAGTTGTCGATCTCGCCGTTGTAGGTGCTGATCTCGAACCCGGCGCTCGGTTCGCCGTCGAAAAACAGCTCGATACCGCCGCTGTGGGATTCCAGGGAGGCCCGTTTCAGAATGCTCCCCTCAAAACTGATCTCTCCGGAGACGGTATCCAGCATCAGTCGGTCGACCCTGACCAGATTCAGTTCCAGGTCGCCACTGACGGAATCCAC
This sequence comes from bacterium, assembly GCA_024231955.1. Classification (GTDB taxonomy): domain Bacteria; phylum Krumholzibacteriota; class Krumholzibacteriia; order JACNKJ01; family JACNKJ01; genus JAAEPZ01. Next base: position 133,167 of record JAAEPZ010001024.1, read on the forward strand.
CTCCAGCTGCTTGATGGAATCGCTCAAGAGCTCCAGATCGCCACTGACGGTTTCGATCGAGCATCTCCCGGTCTCACCTCTTAAATCGAGATCCCCGCTCACAGAATCGACATCCAGCATCTCGAGCCGGCAATCGATCTCCACATCACCGCTCACAGAATTTATGACCAGGTCATTCGTCAAACCCTCAACCCGGACATCGGCGGACACGACATCTATCTCCACCCTCGCCCCTCTGGGGACATGGATCTCAAGATCGGTGTCCTCGACATAGCGCTTCCGCCTGGGAATGACGACCTCGACGACAAGTCTGTGCTCATCACCCTCGACGTCCAGCCTGCGGGTGCCCTCGCCCAGTTCGCCCTCGATCCGAACTTCCGACCTGTCCCAGCCGATCACGATGACCTCGCCGACGGGATTGCCGATGAAAATCGACGCATCCTTGGCGACATCACGGGTCTCGTCAATCTCCTCCTGCGCCATGGCAGGGGCCAGCATGAACAGGGTCAGCGTCAGCAAGGTCAGCAGCAGTGTTCCGGTTCTCTTCATTGTCATCCTCCGCAGTAATTGGCGCGACATCATGAACGCGCGGTCATTGCCGATATTTCCAGGCTCAGGTGTTCGACGCAACGCGGGCCGCTTTGTTCAGCAGATCCACCTTGAAACGATAGCTGGTCATCACCAGTCGGGCCAAGCGCCGGTTGTGCGGGTTGGCTCGCCAGGCGGATATGGACTCCTCAAGCGCCTGGTCTATGATCTGGATGTCATCCCTCATCCGCACCAGCGTAACCGATTCATTCGAGTTGTCGATCGCAGCATGCAGGGCAACCTCCCCCTGCCTGCACTCCGCCTCCATCATCTCTATGTAATGACTGGCCGTATTGGCGTAGTTGTCGGGAATAATCTCGACCTGCTCCCTGAACAGAATGCCGGACATGCCCAACGTCACCAGGATGATCGCCGCAGCCAGACCGATTCCGCCCACTACGAACCAGGCCTTCGAGCGACGAGGTGATGCAGGCATCCGCCGGGGATGCCCTTCGAGCATCTGCTCTATCCCCGTCCAGAGATCCCGCTCGGGTTGGATATCCTCGGGCAGATCGGCCGCAGCTGTGACCAGCGCGCGCAGTTGATCCAGTTCGGCGCGGCAGCTCGGGCAGGTAGCAAGGTGATCATGCAGTTCATCTTCATGATCCGGGGACAGTACGCCGTCAATGTGGTCATTGAGAAGCAGCAGCGCGTCTTTATGTGTCATCACGGCTACCTCCCTTTCGGTTCAGATTCTCTCTCAACAGTTTCCGCGCCCTGTGCAGTTGCGCCTTGATCGTTCCTGTGGCCAGTCCCGTCAGACGTCCGATCTCGTGGTGACGCAAGCCGGTCACATCATGCAGAACAAAAGCGTGCCTCGCGCCCCTGGGCAGATCCGCAATCGCCCTTTCGAGATCGATGCGCTCCTCATGGAGCTGCGTTTCGCTTCCCCGGGTCGGCAGACCCTGATCGACAAAGGGGATGATCTCGGCCCCCCGCTCTCTTTTGCGACGACGTGCATCCTCGATCACGACATTGACCGCAAGTCGTCTCAGCCAGGCCCCGAACTCTCCCCGACCCTGAAAAGTGGCCAACTTGCTCCAGGCTCTGATGAATGCGTCCTGGGTCAGTGATTCCGCCCGCCGCTTGTCCCCCGTCATACGCAAACACAGTGCGAAAACCCGACCGATATGCCGTGTGTAGAGCGTCTCGAAAGCGCGCCTGTCGCCCTGGAGGGAGGCGGATATCAGATCCAGCTCCCCTGTGATTCGCCCGGATGCCGAGTCTGCACGACCCTCCGGGTTCACGGGCTCATTCACGGCTTCTCCTTACTTGATTCCCGGTATGGACATGAACATTGACGGTCGGAATCGGGAAAGGGTTTAAACGGAACTTCACTTTTCCTGAAAACAGGATAGATAGATTCCGCATTCAGTTGCACTGTTATTTCCCACATTCAGATCTAACTCCACAACAGGCGCATTAACAGCAAGTTAGAGATTATTGCGTGAGGGGCTTGACTTTTCTACGAAAATCTTCGTATCATTACGAAACCTTTCGTACGTTCATGCGTCATACCTGCACCCCCAAGAAGGAGAGAGCATGACTCCAAAACCGATACCTCGTCCCACCGACACCGAGCTTGAAATCCTCAATGTCCTTTGGCTGAATGGAGCGAGTACGGTCAAGCAGGTCCACGAGGCGCTGTCCGGCGGATCGCAACGTGGTTATACGACCGTACTCAAGCTGATGCAGATCATGAGCGAGAAAGGTCTCCTCGAACGTGACGAGCGCACACGCGCCCATATCTATTCCGCACATTGCGATGAGGAGCACACCCAACGTCAACTGATGGGTGATCTTCTCGACCGAGCCTTCAGCGGTTCGGCGAGCAAACTGGTAATGCAAGCTCTGGCTTCCCGTGAAGCATCCGACGAGGAGCTGGCCGAGATACGTCAACTACTGAACGAACTCGAGGGAGAATCACAATGACCTGGCTTTCAGCGACATTCTTCCAGTCCGCCACACATATTGTCACCTGGACTCTGGTCCACTCGTTATGGCAGGGCTGTCTGATAGCCCTGGTTTTGGCAGGACTGCTTTACACACTCCGCTGCAACAGCGCCCGATTGCGGTATGCTCTATCCTGCGGCGCACTGATGCTCATGCTCATCACATCGCTGGTCACAGGCGCAAACGTCTACCGGTCAATGTCCGAGGTCAACGAAACTCCAATTTTCCACGGCGCCACCGGTGTTGAAAGTTTGGAAGCAGCCTCGGTCCAGGGGCCAGTTGGTGCCGTGGTTACTCAAGAGGCTGACGAGGCGACAACAGTTGCATCCCCCCTGCTCGTCACCCTCGCCAAACAGGTCGACCTGACCCGCGGGATCTTCCTCTTCTGGTTGACCGGCGTAGGTCTGTTGTCGCTGTACAATGTCGGCGGCTGGTTCAGAATCCGCAATCTCAGCCGACACGGCATAGATGACCTGCCCGAAGACTGGCGTCTGCGCATCGTCCAGCTCTGCTTCGATCTGCGTATCAAGACTCCGATCAGGGCTTTCCAGACGGCGCGGGTCAAGATCCCCTGTGTGATCGGTTGGCTGCGGCCGGTGATCCTGGTTCCGACCAGTGCATTGAGCGGTTTGAGCGTCGGGCAACTGGAGCTGATTCTGATTCATGAACTGGCCCATATTCGCAGGCATGACATCGCCATCGGCTATCTGCAGATCGTTGTGGAAACTCTGCTGTTCTTCCATCCGGCCACCTGGTGGATCTCACGACAGATCCGGATCGAACGGGAAAATTGCTGTGACGATCTCACCGTCCAGGTCACCGGCGATCAACTGGCCTATGCGCGCGCCTTGACCAGGATGGAAACTCTCCGTCGCGGCTCCCCCAGTCACCTCGCCGCCGCGGCTGATGGCGCCTCCCTGTTGAGTCGCATCCGGAGAATGGCCGGATTGCCCCAGAAAAAGGGTAAGGATCGCAAGGCTTCGGCCGGGCTGATCAGCATGGTGACCTTGCTGGCCTTCATCGGCCTCGGCATCATGACCATCGGCGGACCGTCGCAACACGATGCCCTGGCCTCCGCCGATATCGGGTACACCCAGAATGATGATGATCTTGAAGGTTTCTGGAAAGCCTGGCTGCGGAAAGACAGCGTGGAACTCAGAATCGAGTTCGGCAGCCGCAATTCTCAGACCGTGATCTCCTTCGACTCGAATGATGATGACGGCATAGAGGGCCTGCGCGGTCTGGACGGCAAGTTCCCCGAGGTCTTCGCACTCGAACGTAATGCCGGCACATTCTATTGCGTAGTCCCCGAGAACAAGGTCGGCAAAAGCCGGCGCGCCTCGGGTGACTGTTTCTTCCGCGAGAATCCCCGCTTCGTCAAGGAGATGGACAAACTCGGGTACAAGGTCCGCTCCACACGTCGTCTGTTCGAACTGGCCATCCATGACGTGAGCCTCGATTTCATCCAGGGACTCAATGACGCCGGTTTCGAGGGGACCTCCCTGCGCAAGCTGATCGAGCTGCGTGTTCACGGCACCGACATGGATTACATCGAGAAGATGGGCAAACTCGGTTACACCTCGCGCGACATCGATGACATCATCGAGATGCGGGTCCATGGTATCGACCCGGATTACGTCGACAGAATGACCGATGCCGGGCTCAAGCCCGCCGATCGCGATCAACTGCTCGAGATGAAGATTCACGGAGTGGATCCCGAATATCTGGAGGAGATGATCGAAGCGGGATTCGAACCGGATGACTACGACGATCTGCTGGCGATGAAGATCCACGGCATCTCATCCTCCTACGTCCGCGAGATGACCGATGCGGGTTTCAGGCCCGACGATTACGATGATCTGCTGACGATGAAGATCCACGGCATCTCGGCCTCCTATGTCCGCGATATGGCCGATATCGGCTACAGGCCGGAGGACTTCGAGCAGTTGCTGGAGATGAAGATCCACGGCATCAGCCCCCGTTACGTCGAGGGGATGATCAATGCGGGCTTCAAGCCGAAAGACCATGATCGGTTGATCGAGATGAAGATTCACGGCCTCTCGCCAAGTTATGTGCAGAAGATGACCAGGGCGGGCTTCCTGCCGGATGACTACGAACAGTTGCTGGAGATGAAGATCCACGGCATCTCGCCTGACTACATCCAGGAGATGGTCAATGCCGGGGTCGAGCTCGAAGACTACGACAAACTGCTGGAGATGAAGATCCACGGCATCTCGCCCGATTACGTCGAGGAGATGGCCAATGCCGGAGTCGAGATCGACGATTTCGACAGGCTGCTGGAGATGAAGATCCACGGCATCTCACCCCACTATATCCAGGAGATCGCCGATGCCGGGGTCGAGTTCGATGATTTCGACAAACTGCTGGAGCTGAAGATCCACGGTCTCTCGGCCTCATACATCAAGGAGATTGACGGTGCCGGATACTTGCCGGACGACCACGATGATCTCCTGGCGATGAAGATCCACGGTATCGGCAAACGGTACATCAGGGAGCTGAAGCGGGCCGGATTGAAGGACTTCGACGTCAAGCAGCTGATCGACCTGAAGATCTACGGCGTGGACAAGGACTACATCGAGGATCTGATCGACGAGGGCTTCAAGCTTGATGTCGATGAGATCATCGAGCGGGCCGAAGAGGAATCCAGAAGATACAACCGTCGCTACCGGAGCAGCTCAAGGAGCCGCTCCAGCAGCAGGTACTGATACTGATGAGGTAATGACTGAATGGTTCGGGCTATTACATCTTCAGTTGACAGCCGCCCCCTCGACGGGCGGCTGTCCTATTTTCGACCCGTGCCGATGGCATCCGCCGGATCCACCCCCTGCTCCAGCTTAGAGTAATCCAGCTCGCTGCCGCCCATGCTGTGCGGAATGAGGTAGACGGCCATCGTCACAATCAGCGCCAGGATCACTACCATGCGGCGCACCAGCTTCGGTTTCGTCCTGCCCAGCCCGATTGCCGCGCAGGCGACAACCCACGCCAGCCACATGATCAGGGTCTTGTTGTCGGTCCAGTCCCCACCAAAAGGGAAACCGGTCCAGTAGGCGCCGAATGCCTGCTTCTGCACCAGCGGGCCGAAGATCATGCCGCCGCCGGTCATCAGCAGCAGCGTGGCCCAGGTCCAACGACGCAACACACCGGGGGTGAAGAGGGCCCCGAGACCGGCGCGCAAGCCGACCAGCAGCGCCAGGACCATCAGCAGAACATGCGCAAGCAGGATCGGCTTGGAAACCTTGTTCTTGAAGCGGATGATCACGCTGCGATCGGGGATGTTCCTGGTCGACCCCGCCGAATCGGAGAGCGTGATGAAGTACTCCAGCTTGCCGGCGGCCGGCTGCGCGGGCAACAGCCCCACGAGCACGGGCTTCTCGTCCGCAATCTCCCGCTCCATGGGCGCGATGCTGAAATCGTCGGTGGTGCGCAGACGCTTGTAGTGGAGTTCGCCGAAATAATTGCGGCCCGGATCGGGCAGCTCCACTCTGGCCCCCTCGCTGGTCTCCTGCGACCAGTCGCTGCGGATCAGCTTGTAGGAGATGCTCCTCCCCTCGAGGGTGAAGGTCCCCCGCATGGGATAGGTCGGTCCCGTCTTCCGCTGGTAGATCACGGCTGCCGCCATGATCAGGAAGGCCAGCAGCCAGATGAGCACATTGGTCACCCGGGCCATCTTCCCCGGCCCCTGATTGTTTTGCTTTCCGCCGGACATGTCCACCTGCCGTATGATTCCGGAGGCCATTCTCCGGATAGGGCAGGCTAAAACAGATACCCCGCCACTACCAGCACAATCGCCCTCTTGACAATTTGCCAACACTTGGCCATATTGCCAAATAACCAAACAAGAGCAAAGGGATCATGAAGAACAACGACAAGCACTACGCCGACCGCGCCCGGCTGCTCAAGGCCCTGGCCCATCCGACCCGCCTGTTCATTGTGGAGACACTGTCCCGTTCCGAACGGTGCGTGGCCGATCTCACCGACATGGTGGGCGCGGACATGTCCACAGTCTCGCGCCACCTGGCGCTGCTCAGGGACGCCGGCATTCTCCGCTCGGAAAAGCGGGGCGCCTGCATCTACTATCAACTCAAGTGTCCCTGCGTGCTCAATTTCTTCACATGCATCGAATCGGTGTTGGAGGAATCCTCGTGACCGGTTTCAACTGGAAGCGGGACTGGAAAATCCCGGCGCTGTTCATCGCGGTTTTCATCGCCTGCTACCACCTGCCGGTCGGGCAAGCTCGTTTCGACAACGCCCTCACGGAGTCCCTGCTGCTGCTCAAATCGTATGCGCGTGAGCATGTCGTTCTCTGTCTGATCCCGGCGCTGTTCATCGCCGGTGCGATCGCCGTGTTCGTAAGCCAGACCGCGGTCATGAGATACCTGGGACCGCGGGCCAACAAAGCCGTGGCCTACGGTGTGGCATCCGTATCGGGGGGCATTCTCGCCGTGTGCTCCTGCACGATCCTCCCCCTGTTCGCCGGCATCTACCGCATGGGCGCGGGGCTGGGTCCAGCGGCGACGTTCCTCTATGCGGGTCCGGCGATCAACATCATGGCGATCATTCTGACCGCACGGGTTCTCGGTCCCGAGTTGGGCGTTGCCCGCGCTGTCGGCGCTGTTGTCTTCAGCATCGTGATCGGTTTGGGGATGCATCTCATCTTCCGCAAGCAGGAGCTGGAGAAGGCCGCCCAGGCGCAGGTGGAGGTGCGGGACGACGCAGCCCGCCCCCTGCCGCAGACCGCGCTCTACTTCATGACCATGATCGCAATCCTGATATTCGCCAACTGGAACAGCGGCACGGCCGAGAGCGGCATCGCCGTAGCCGTCTTCAATGTGAAGTGGATCATCACCGGCGCGGCCTCGGCTGCGCTGGGTCTGATGCTGGTGCTCTGGTTCGGCCTGGGCTGGCGACGCCTGGCGATCGTTGCGCTGCCCACACTGGCGCTCGGTTTACTGGTGCCGTCGCAACCGATGGTCCCCTTCGCCGCCGCAATACTCCTGCTGTCGGCCGTCTGCTCCGGACACAAAGGTGAACCCGGCGCATGGTTCGAATCATCATGGACGTTCGCGCGCCAGATACTGCCGCTGCTCCTCTTCGGCGTCCTGATCGCGGGTGCGCTGCTGGGCAGACCCGGTGAGGAGGGGCTCATCCCCTCGACCTGGATCAGCCGCTGCGTCGGCGGCAACTCGCTCGGCGCGAACCTGTTCGCCGCGATCGCCGGGGCGTTCATGTACTTCGCGACGCTCACCGAGGTGCCGATCCTGCAGGGTCTGATCGGCAGCGGCATGGGCAAGGGCCCGGCACTGGCGCTGCTGCTGGCCGGTCCGGCGCTGTCGCTGCCCAACATGCTCGTTATCCGCAGCGTCATCGGAACGGGCAAAACAGTCGTCTTCATTCTGCTCGTGGTGATCATGGCCACGCTGTCGGGATTGATTTACGGATACTATTTCTGATTGGAGAGGATATGAAGATCCAGATACTGGGCACCGGTTGCCTGAAGTGCAACCAGCTTGAGAAGAATGCCAGAGACGCGATCAGCCAACTCGGACTCGACTGCGAGATTGAGAAGATCAGCGACATCAACGAGATCATCGGTTTCGGCGTCATGATGACACCGGGTTTCGTCGTGGACGGCAACGTGAAGTCCTCCGGCAAGCTGCTCTCGGTCGCTGAGATCAAGGAGCTGCTGCAATGACTGGACAACAGCGCATTGTCGCCCTGCTGGTTCTGGTCATCGCCATAGTGGTGGTTCTGGGGGCGCGTCATAAACGATTGAACGTCGATGATGTGGATGTGCCTATCGCAAACCTGACGCTGCCGCGGTTGGTCGATCTCGGTTCGACGACCTGCACCCAGTGCAAGAAGATGTTCCCCGTCCTCGATGAGCTGAAGGTCGCGTACGCGGACAAGCTGCAGGTGGAGTTCATCGACGTCAAAGTGGATCGAGAGGCGAGCAAGGCCTACAACATCAGGGTGATTCCGACGCAGATCTTCTTCGCCGCCGATGGTCGGGAACTCTACCGTCATGAGGGGTTCATCTCCCGGACGGACATACTCGCCAAGTGGAGTGAACTGGGGCTCGAATTGCCCGCACCCACGGATGGTGACGGCAGATGACCGACCTCTTCTCCCAACTGGCGCACGCGGTGAGCGGCGCACCCGGCCCGGCATTGGCCGCCGCATTCGTCTGGGGGATACTCAGCATCCTGCTCAGCCCCTGTCACCTGGCGAGTCTGCCGCTGATCGTCGCCTTCATCGGCGGACAGGGACGGATCGGTTCACGGCGCGCGCTGGGGCTCGCCACTCTGTTCGCCGGCGGTACGCTGGTATCCATCGCGATCATCGGTCTGGCCACGGCCATGGCGGGACGGATGCTCGGCGATGTCGGGAAATGGGGCAACTGGTTCGTTGCGGCGATCTTCTTCGTCGTCGGTCTGCATCTGCTGGATATCATCCCGAACCCCTGGTCCGGACCGGGAGAGGTGAAGATGAAACGGCGCGGCCCCCTCGCGGCGCTGCTGCTCGGCCTGATATTCGGCATAGCGCTCGGACCCTGCACCTTCGCCTTCATGGCCCCGGTGCTGGCCGTCACCTTCGGCATGAGCGCGTCCAGTCCCGCCTGGGGTGCGCTGCTGCTCACGGCCTACGGTCTCGGGCACTCCTCGGTGATCATATTGGCCGGTGCCTTCGCCGAAAACGTGCAACGCTACCTCGACTGGAACGAGCGCTCTCGCGGTGCCGTGATTATGCGCAAGGTCTGCGGTCTGCTGGTGATTGCAGGCGGATTGTACCTGCTCTACATCGCCGCGTGAGGCCGGGATACCGGGAAGCATCATTAACCGCCGCAACGCCACACCTCCCCGTCCATCTCCGCACCTGATACGTCTCACAGCATCTCAAATACGCCGGACTGTAACGGGGCTTACAGTCCGGCTGACGCATCGCTTTCGTATCTCCCAAAGCCGACTATACTCAATCTACAATGCGAATGATATTCCCCGATAAGGAGGTAAGATGAGATGAAACGCGAACGTTTGGCAATTGTGTTGAGCGCTCTGCTGATTGCTCTGACGGTCTGCCCTGCAGACGCCCAGACACTCGGCGAATGGGGAGATGCCCCGGAGGGCGCATTGTGCTATCCGATCATGGGTGTGATCGGCAACTTCCCGACCTGTTTGAACGTCCCGACCAACGGATACATCTGGCACAGCCCCGCGACGATCTGGGCGTTCTTCGGCCCCTCGCACGATTTCGAGGTCGAGGGCAACGCGGGACTCTGCTCCCTGTTCAACCCCTATGACGCCGACGAATGCTGGCAGGACGGCGATGCCGGTCTGCTCATTCCACCCGCCTACACCATCGTCGGCAACACCGTGATCCCCTGCGTCCATGACGGTTATCTTGGACCCACCTGCACCACGGCCCTCTGGGGGCCGAACATCGACATCACGGTCACGAACAACATGCCCGTGAACGGCTACGTCAACGTGCTGATGGACTGGAATCAGAATGGCTCCTGGGGCGGCAGCTCCAATTGCCCGGGCGCCCCCGCACCCGAACACGTGCTGGTGAACCTCGTAGTTCCGATGGGTTTCACCGGACCGATCTCGGCGCTGACAACATCAGGCTTCCTGATCGGTCCCCATCCCGGGTTTGTCTGGACCCGCTTCTCGATCACCGAACTACCGGTATCCCAGGATTGGGACGGCACGGGTTCTTTCGAGGATGGGGAGACCGAGGACTACCTGCTCCACATCGAGGCCGGAGTGGCAACCACCGAAAAAACCTGGGGCTCCGTCAAGAACCTTTATCGCTGACCTGATCAAAGATTGAACCTTCACCCTGCACCACCTCCGCCCTTGCGGATGTGGTGCTTTGCTGTTGCCCGGCCAAAGGCCAGCCAACCCTGATCAAAAGGGACCGATCTCACCGGTTTGACGCTCGCAATACATCCGCAAAACCATTAGACTCGAATCCTGCCCGCCTCGGACCCGGAAGATGGTCTCGAACCCCGTCGAAAGCGAGGAGCGCGATGCGCCCGCTTATCACCCTGCTTATCTGTCTACTGGTCACCGGCGCGACTCATCCGGTCTGTGCCTGCACTTCGTTCAGCATGGAGACGTCCGATGGAGTGTTCTACGCGACCAATCTCGACTTCCCCTGGGGCGACGGCCACGTGTTCATCAACAACCGGGGTGTCGCCAAGGAGTGGTTCCTGGAGGGGACGACCGGCGCGACCGCGAAGTGGACCTCCGCGTACGGCAGCGTGACGTTCAACCTGCTGGGGCGCGAGTACCCCTGGAGCGGCCTGAACGAAGCCGGACTGGTCATCAGCACCATGGAGCTCCTGGCTTCGGAATTCGAAGCGCTCGACGAGCGCCCCGGCCTGAGCACGCCCACCTGGGTTCAGTACATGCTCGACACCTGCGGCAGCGTAGAGGAGGTCATTGCGGCCAACTCCCTGGTGCGGGTGGAGGATATCTCCCCCAATCACTACATGGTGGCGGATGCCGCCGGGGACTGTGCCGTCATCGAGTTCAGGCGCGGTGAAGCCGTATGCTATCATGGGGATGATCTGCCGGTCAGGGCCCTGGCCAACGCGCCCTACGAATACGGCATCGAATATCTGGAGCGGGGAGCTGTCCCGCCGTTCAATCCGGGGGCGTCGGTGGAGCGGGTCGCCAAGGCGGTATACAGGATGGAGCGGTTCCGCGACCGTCCCCAAGGATCGGCGGTGGACTTTTCGATGAAGGTGTTGACCGAGGTTGTCGTCGCACCCAAGAGATGGTGGACCAACATGTTCAAGGAGCCCTGCACGCGCTGGAGCATGGTGTTCGACATCGCCGAGCGCCGGGTGTACTACCTCACCGTGGACAGCAGGCAGGTCAAGCATCTGGATCTCGACAACTTCGATCTCTCCTGCGAATCCCCGATCCGGATGCTGGACATCAACGCCAAGCTGCAGGGGAACGTCGAGGGCGATTTCACCCCCTACGATCACGACGCCAATCTGATGATCTTCCGCGAGTTCTGCGACAAGTACGACATCGAGGTCTCGAAGGGGGACTCGTCAAACCTGGTCGAGTTCTTCGATGGGTTCGATTGCGCCAGATAACGCGATCACCGCACCCTTTGCGAATCGAACTGCTGTTAGGTGACAACTCGATTGATGATGCCGCTATCGATACGGAGGTGGAGCAATATGAGTGACACTGCTGCGGATTCCGACCGGAAACGATATGATGCATTCATCTCCTACAGCCATACTGCGGACAGTAAGACTGCCGAACGGCTCCAATACGCCCTGCAGAGACTCGCCAAGCCCTGGTATCGACTTCGCGGCATGCGTGTTTTTCGCGACGAAACCGATCTGTCCGTAGCGCCCGAGGGGTGGCCATCAATTCGTAAAGCTCTGGACGGCTCCCGTTTCTTCCTGCTGCTGGCGTCGAAGGGCGCCGCCGCCTCCGATTGGGTATCAAAGGAGGTCGATTACTGGCTTGAGAGCAGATCAGCCAATGAGCTCTTCATCATTCTTACCGACGGAGAGGTGCTTTGGGACAATGAGCGCTCCGACTTCGATTGGGAGCGGACAACGGCTCTGCCGAAGGATCTGGCCGGAAAATTCGACAGCGAACCATTCTGGGTCGATCTGCGTTGGGCGCAGACTCAACCCAATCTGACCCTGCGCAACCCGAAATTCCTGAAGGCCATGGCTAAACTGGCCGCCCCTGTCCGCGGGCTGGAGGTTGACAAACTCGTCAATGACGATCACCGCCATCACAGGCGTGCGGTACAACTGGCCTACAGTGTCGGTGTCGTGCTGATTATGCTCCTGTCCATCGCCCTCTGGCAGTTCCAGGCTCGTCAGGCCACCGCGGAGCGCGAACGCGACCAGCGGGTCCTGTCGGCGGTCGCTCGAACATATCAGATGCTCTACCTCAGTCCGCTGCAGGCCGTTGACGAAGCCTACGGCGCATTGGAGGTAAAACGGACTCCCGAAGGTGAGGAAGCACTGCGTTCGGCGATGGCGGTCGCCAGACATCGACGTGAGAACTACGCCGAAGAGGCGCAGTTGTCGGGCGCAGGGGCGGGCTATTTGATGGAGCGATGGCGCGAGGGTGAGGTTTTCACCAAACTTCGCCGCGACGGACGCTATCTGATCGTAGCCAGCGAACGGGGCCGGGATGGACCGGATCCGCCCGGAACGGTCTACCTCGTGAGTCTCGATAACCTCCGGACGACGAGGCTTCTGCCGGGTGATGATGCCCGTGGCCGCCGACTCGAGTACATGGGGTTCAGCACCTCCGGCCGGGAGGTTTTCGTCGCCCGTCAATTCTATCTGGACATATTCGATCTGGACGGAAACCTGAAAAGCAGCGTGCAACTCGAATATCACGCCAAGCCCACCCACCTTATCGCCGGCATGTTCGGGTCCTGGATTCTGTTCGGTGATACGGTGGGACACGTCATGTTGGCGGACACGTTGACCTCGACACGCCAACCGCTGGATGGCGGGCGGCACGGCGACGCGACCCTGTTCATCGAGGGCGACAGATCCGGAACCCTCGCCATTGTCGTCTTCGAGTCGGGTCGAGCGGATCTGGTCGTGCTGAACGACATCGGCACCCCCCTCCAGTTCCCCCTGAAGACCGAGGCCGTAATCTTCGCGGCATTCAGCCATGCCGCCGGATCGAACCGCTTCCTTACCGCCACCGAAAGCGGTGTAGTCGATGTGTGGGAGATCGTCGGCGATGAGCCGACAGAGGTGTGCTCCTTCACCCACGGCAGCACACGCATAGGCATCGCCGCGTTTTCGGAGGACGAATCGCGCGTCATCACTCTGAACGATGACGACTCGTTTCAGCTTTGGGACATCGGCATCAACGCCCTTGTCGCCAATATGCCCTGATGCAGAGTAAGCAGCCGGGGATTCGAGACGGTATGGTTGACTTTGTGCGATGAGCACCCAAACACGCCCGTCGTCACGTTAGTCAGATCCGTTGTCCACCTCTGATCCGGATACATGGCGGCATCGTACCGAGATTTTCCCCTACAATCCCCTCTCCCCTCTGGCGCCGAGTGCCCCCGCAGGGCATTATGTGGAGCAGGAGGTTCCGTGTACGAATACCAGAAATATGGCCGCTACTTCGCCCAGTGCGCTCACGCGATGGAGGAACTGGTCGCCGACGAACTTGTCGAGCTGGGTGCGACCAAGCCCGTCCCCAAGTATCGTGGAGTCTACTTCGAGGCGGACCCCGAGGCGTTTTACCGGATCAATTACCGCTCCCGACTGGTCAATCGCATCCTGGCGCCGATAATCACCTTTCAGTGCCATTCCGACCGTTACCTTTACAAGACCGCCGGCAAGATCGACTGGAGCGAGTTCCTGGGGGTCGATCAGTCGCTGGTCATCAACGCCAACGCCTCCGACAGCAACGTCAACCACTCCCAGTACGCGACGCAGCGGCTCAAGGACGCCATCGTCGACCAGTTCCGCGAGAGGACCGGCAAGCGCCCCAGCATCGACAGGCTCAACGCCGACGTGTGGCTCAACCTGAGCATCCACAAGAACCGGGCGATCATCAGTCTCGACGCCTCCGGCGGCTCGCTGCACAGGCGGGGCTACCGCCTCGATGCCCGCGAAGCGCCGCTGCAGGAGACCCTGGGCGCGGCGATAATCCGGCTGTCGGGCTGGCGCGGCGAGACGCCGCTGGTCGATCCCATGTGCGGATCGGGCACGCTCCTCGCCGAGGCTCTCCTCGCTGCGGGCAACGTGCCGGCCTCCTGGCTGCGCATGGCCGACAAGACGCCGGTCGCCACCCTCCCCGACTTCGACGCCGGACTCTGGCAGAGGATCAAGGACGAAGCCGCCGCCGAGATCAAACCGCTCCCGACGGATCTCGTCTCGGGCAGTGACCTCAGCACCCAGGCCCTCGACGCCGCGCGCGCCAACCTGGCCCGGCTGCCGGGTTCGCCGAAACCGAAACTGACGCGGCAGGATTTCCGGACGATCAAGAGCCTGGAGAATGTGACGATCATCACCAATCCCCCCTACGGCCGCCGGATCGGCGACAAGGGGGAGATTGTGAAGCTCTACCGCGAGTTCGGCGACTTCCTCAAGCAGCGCTGCACCAACTCCACCGCCTGGATCCTCTGCGGCGACATGGAGCTGGTCAAGTCCATCGGCCTGCGCACCAAGCAGCGGATCCCACTCTACAACGGTCAGCTCGAATGCCGCCTGGTCGAGGTGCCGGTCTACTGATCGGTCCGACGCTCACTCTTTTACTTGCAGAATTTCGAAATTGAGATCAGAATCGACGGTCCGGGTGAGCAAACCGGGGACGTCACTTATGATTGCGTCAAGACTCACCAATCCAGACGGACCGGCGGAGAGCGGAAGGCTTCACCGCAACACCGGCGAGATGCGCCGCAAACCCCGCGGCTTCACTCTGATTGAACTCGCTATCGTTCTGATGCTGATGATCATCATCCTTGCCGGGAGCTTCCTGGCGATCCAGGGATACCTCACCCGCACCATGATAGCCCGGGCCGTTACCGAGATCAGGATGGTCGAGAAGGAGATCATCCTCTTTCAGGCCTCCTGCGGAGAGTATCCCTCCTCGCTGGAGGAGATTGATCG
Organism: bacterium; assembly: GCA_024231955.1. Classification (GTDB taxonomy): domain Bacteria; phylum Krumholzibacteriota; class Krumholzibacteriia; order JACNKJ01; family JACNKJ01; genus JAAEPZ01. The sequence continues at coordinate 148,366 of JAAEPZ010001024.1, forward strand.
GCAGAACCTGCTCGATCCCTGGGGCGTCCCCTATGTCTACACCCGCATCCTGGGCGGTCTCGCCGCAGCGGCGATGAACGACGGAGATGTCCCCTGCCGCTTCGGCCCCGACAACAACCCGCTCAACACCGACTTCGACCTGTTCAGCTGCGGCAAGGATGCCGCGTCTTCCCGATCCATCGCCGCGCGGAGCAGCCGCGACGATGTCATCCGCGCCCGCAACGGCCTCTTCATCGGCCTGGCCGCCAATTTCAGGTAGCCGGTCAACACTGCTCTGTGCGGTTGATGATCTCATCCTGCAGCACGGTGGAGAGATCGCAGAAATAGTCGCTGTACCCGGCCACCCGCACGATCAGATGCCGATACGTATCGGGATCGGCCTGAGCGGCCCGCAGCAGATCGGCGCTCACGACATTGAACTGTATGTGATGCCCTCCGAGATCGAAGTAACCGCGAATCAGTCCGGCCAGTCCGGACAGACCGGCCGCCCCCTCGAGCACCTGGGGCAGGAACTTCATGTTGAGCAGTGTGCCGCCGGTTTTGACGTGATCCATCTTGGCGGCCGAAAGCACGACTGCGGTCGGACCGCGTCGGTCCCTCCCCTGCACGGGGGAGATCCCCTCCGAGAAGGGCGCACCGGCGCGACGTCCCTCGGGCGTTGCGCCCGTCATCGCCCCGAAATGCACATGGCAGGTGGTGGGCAACATGTTGATCCTGTACGTGCCGCCGCCGGCGCTAGGGCGACCATCCACCGCTTCGAAGAAAGCCGTGAAAGCGGTCCGCATCAGGTCATCGGCATAGTTGCGATCGTTGCCCCAATGGGGAGTCCTGTTCATCAGCAGACCGCGCAGGCTGTCCTCACCGGCGAAATCGTTGTCCAGCGCCGTCACGAGTTCGGGCAGCGAGACGGATTTCAGATCGAAGATGTGCTTCTTGATGGCCGCCAGGCTGTCGGTCAGCGTGCCGATACCCACACCCTGAATATAGCGCGTGTTGTAGCGCGCGCCCCCCTCGTTGTAGTCCCGGCCGCTGGCGATGCAGTCGTCGATCAGAAGCGACAGGAACGGCGCGGGCATCCGCTCCGCGTAGAATCCGGCAATGACCTCATTGCCGCGGATCTTGATCTCGATGAAGTGGCGCAACTGCTCCCGCCAGGCATTGAAGAGATCGGCATAGGAGACGAAATCGTCGACCTTGCCGGTCTGCGGACCCAGTTGCCTGCCGGTGCGGGGATCAAGTCCATCGTGCAGGGCCAGTTCGAGCAGCTTGGGCAGATTGAGATAGCCCGTGAGGATATAGGCCTCCTTGCCGAAGGCCCCCGTCTCGACACAGCCGCTGTTGCCCCCCTCGCGGGCGTCCTCAAGACACTTGCCCTGGCGCAACATCTCGGCCACGACGACATCGGAGTTGAACACCGAAGGGTAGCCATACCCCCGGCGGATCAAACCGCAGGCGGTGAGAAGAAACTCCTCGGGCGTCTTTTCGGAGATCTGGACATTCGAACTGGGCTGCAGAATATGCAACTCGTCAATCACCTCGAGCAGCAGGTAGGACACATCACTGACGCCATCGGCGCCATCGCGGAGCACTCCGCCTATATTGATGTTCGCGAAGTCGGTATAGGTGCCGCTCTCGGCTGCGGTAACACCCACCTTGGGCGGCGCGGGATGATTGTTGAACTTAACGAAGAGACACTCCAGCAGCTCCTTCGCGCTCTCGCGGGTCAGAGTGCCGTCGGCCAGACCGGCCTGGTAGAACGGTTCGAGATGCTGATCGAGATGACCGGGGCTGAAAGCGTCCCAGCCGTTGAGCTCGGTGATGACCCCCAGGTGGCAGAACCAGTAGGCCTGCAGCGCTTCGTGGAAGTCGCGGGGCGGCTCGGCCGGGACCCGCTCGCAGATAGCGGCAATCCTCTCCAGTTCGGCTCGTCTGTCGGCATCGGCTGTGGACGCCGCCATGGCGGTCGCCAGCTCGGCATGCCTGCGGGCGAAAACGATCGACGCGTCGGCCGCCACCGTCATTGCCGCCAGACGGTCGAGGGCTACGGGATCATCGGCCAGTCGCGCGGATGCCTTTTCGATGTCGGCCTGAAACGCACGCATCCCCTTGCCGAAAATCTTCCCGTCGGCCACCGTATGCCCCGGCGCCCGCTGCTCCATGAACTCGGTGAAGATCCCGGCTTCATAAGCCGACCGCCACTCCTCGGGCAGGTCGGCGAATATCTGCTCGCGCGCATTGCGCTTCCGCCAGAAGGGGATGATCTCCTCTTCGTAGATCGCGATGGTCTCGGCGTCGACCGCGTAACTCGTCCTCTCCCTGCCGTCCAGCAAACGCAGATCCTCGACGCTGTGGCAGGTGAGTTCGGGAAAGGTCGGCACGTTCAGAGGTGCGGGACCCCTCTCGCCGACTATGAGTTCATCATCCCCGATATGGATGCTCTTCCGCTCGCACAGGTGGTGGAAAGCGCCGGCGCGCATCATCGCCGGAGATAGAGAATCCCCGTTGGCGCCGTAAAAACCGGTGATCAGCTGCGCCCGCTCGGCGGAGATCCGCGGCCGCCCGCTCAAAGAGACCGCTCGCAGCCTTTGCACTCTGTCGTTCATCGTTCAACCGCCAATATGGACCTCCAGACCAAGACTCTTCAGTTGCTCCGCGGCGCCGAGCAGGATGTCGTCCCGCAGATCGGGGATAGTAACGGCTCCGCCCGGACGCCCCAGTCGCGTGTACTTGTCCGTGCCCAACCTGTGGAAAGGGAGCAGATGCACCCGCCGCAACCGCTGCAGCGACCCGATGAAATCTCCCAGCGCGGCAAGATCGGCAGGATCGCTGTTCACACCCGGAATCAACGGCACGCGCAGCCAGACCTCCGCCTCGCTGCGATCCAGTTCGCGCAGATTGTCCAGAATGGGCTCTCCGGGCACGCCCGTCTCCGTCAGATGCCGCTGGGGATCGAGCAGCTTCAGATCAAAGAGCAGCAGATCGGTCGCCGCCGCAACCTCAAGCATCAATTCAGGCGACGCATAGCCGCAGGTATCCACCGCTGTGCGCCACCCCCGCCGCCGGCAATCGCGCAGACATTCGAGCAGAAAATCCCCCTGACTCAGCGGTTCGCCGCCGGTAAAGGTGATGCCGCCACCGGACCTATCGTGGAAGGGGAGATCCCGCTCGAGGCGTGCGAGCAGCTCCGTTGACTCCAGCCACTCCCCCGCCGAACGACGGGCGTCGTACACGCAGACCTCCACACAGGCGCCGCAGACGGTACACCCGGCCTGCGCCATCCTCGGGGCGGCAACCCCGGCGGGACACTCCTCAACACAGGCACCGCATGTCTTGCAGCGCGCGGGGAGGAGAATCAGCTCCCGCTCAGGCGATTGGCTCTCCGGGTTGTGGCACCAGCGACACGACAGAGGGCACCCCTTCAGGTAGACCGCGGTGCGGATACCCGGACCATCGTGGATGGCATAACTCTGGATGTCGAAACAGAGACCCTTCATACACGACTCCTTGTGAACGGAGGTACGGACATTTCGCCTGCACAGCACACGAGCTGTCTCAACGGTTTCCGGACCCGGCATGCCAATGAAACCTGAAGATCCGGTGTCACTGTCCGTAACTCGGACGCTGAGGAAAACGGGTGCGGCATACGCGCACATTGCGTCCCCGGATCTTTCCCCGCGACATTTCGGTCCGATATGACTAGATTGTCTCATTCTCCCAACGGAGTCGAGGATGAAAACCGGGACAGTCAAATCCAATTCCATGCTGCTGCTCGCAGCCGCCATCTGGGGTTTCGCCTTCGTAGCCCAGCGGATCGGCATGGATTTCATGGGCCCCTTCGCCTTCAACGCCATCCGCTTCACCATGGGCGCCCTGGTTCTGCTCCCCTTCATGCTCCGCCGGCACCGGCGAGTCCGCCTGGGGAGCGATCCGGAAAACGGTCGCGCCCCCACCCTGATCGCTGGTCTGAAGAGAGCGCTGCCCGGCGGATTGCTGGCCGGACTGATCCTCTTCGGCGGTTCGAGCTGCCAGCAGATGGGTATCGTCTACACCAGCGCCGGCAAAGCCGGATTCATCACCGGGCTCTACGTCATCATAGTTCCGCTGCTGGGACTGATCTGGCGGCAACGCGCCGGTCGCGGCACCTGGTTGGGCGCGATTCTCGCCACAGTCGGCCTCTACCTGCTCAGCGTGCCCGAGACCGGGGGGATCTCCTTCGGCGATCTCCTCGTGCTGGCAGGCGCCTTTTTCTGGGCCGGACACGTGCAGCTGATCGACCATCTCAGCGACCGTATCGCGCCCCTCCATCTGGCCTTCATCCAGTTCGTCACCAACTCCCTGCTGAGCCTGATCGCGTCACTGCTGTTTGAAACCACGACCATGGCCGCCATCTCGGGCGCAGCCCTCCCCCTCCTCTATTCGGGGTTCCTCTCGGTCGGATGCGCCTACACGATGCAGGTGATCGCTCAGCGCGATGCGCATCCCGCCCACGCTGCGATCATCCTGAGCCTCGAATCGGTTTTTGCCCTGATTGGCGGCTGGGTGGTTCTGAGTGAGCGCCTCGGCCTGCGCGGGTTGACCGGTTGCGCCCTCATGTTCGGTGGGATGCTGCTGTCGCAACTGGTCAAGGGGCGGAACGCGTCCCCCGACGCAAACTCCCCCGTAAGCGGGGAGCAACCATGAACCTGACAGGTCCCCCCTTTGGCGGGGAACTGGCGGCACTGCTCGCCGCCCTGCTCTGGGCCGTGGCCACCATCCTCTTCAAGAGGATCGGCAAGCGGGTGCCGCCGCTCGAGATGAACATGGCGAAGGGGATCATCGCCAGCGCGCTGCTGCTGATCACCATGGCCGCGCGGGGCACACTCCTCTCCCCCTTCGACACCCGCGCCGCCCTCCTGCTGGCGATCAGCGGCGGCATCGGCATCGGTCTCGGAGACACGTTCTACTTCATGTCCCTGAGGAATCTGGGCTCACGCAAGACGCTGCTGCTTGGGGTTCTGGCGCCACCGTTGGCGGGACTCATCGCCCTGGCGTTCCTCGGCGAGATCCTCTCACCCATCGCCTGGCTGGGCATACTGCTCGCCGTCCTCGGTGTCATCTGGGTGATCAGCGAACGGGAAAACGGGGAGGCCCAGCCAAAAGGGCACCACAAGCTGGGGATACTTTTCGGCGCTCTGGCCGCCCTCTGTCAGGGCAGTGGCGCGGTGATCTCCCATCAGGCCATGATCGGCAGCGACATCGATGTCTTCCGCAGCGCCCTCCTCCGTCTCCTCGCAGGGCTGGTGATCACCCTCATCTGGCTGATGCTCCGCCGGCGTCCCGTAGGCGGGTGGGTACGAGCATCCGACGCCCGGCGTCTCTGGATGACCCTGATCGGCGTCACCTTTATCGGCACCTTCATCACGCTGGTTCTGCAGCAGGTCTCACTGCGCTACACCAGTGCGGGAGTAGCCCAGACGCTGCTGGCCACGAGTCCGCTGTTCATCCTGCCCATCGCCATACTGCGGGGGCAATATGTCAGTCCGCGCGCCTGGCTGGGGGTGCTGCTGGCGCTGGCGGGGATCACACTGCTCTTTATCCGTTAGCCGGCGACCCAACCCCGCTTGCCCCGCGGCTGGAGTCATGCGATTATGGCGTTATGCCCGCATTCCATCGCCGACCACAATCAGCATCTCGAGCGGAGGCGCACATTGAAGAATCGACTCGCTTTCCCCCAGGGGATCCTGGGTGTCTATACAGCCATCATCATTGCCGGCAGCATGCTGCCGATCGCCCAGATATTGCGCAGCCCTTTATCGCCAAAGGTCCTGCCCATCATCGCGACGGTCTATTTTCTCACGGTCGGGATCTTCCTCTGGCTCCGAATCCATAGCGCGATCTGGCTGTTTCTCGGCGGGATACTCGGCCTCTGCACCTGGTCAATATGGGGGATGATCAGCAGAGGTTTCTCGTTCCAGGCCCTGATCCTCCTGATCGCCTGGCTGATCGCCATCCCGGGCACCCTGGTCATCCGGGAGGAGATCAGCGCCTGGCATGCGGCAACCGCCGAGACCGGTGATGACTCAACTATTTCCGGATGAGGTCTGTTGGGCCGGGGAACCATGCGGATGAACAGCCCTGACGCCCAAGGCCGTCAGGTGACGCCGAGGATAATCAGCCAGAGGGGGACAGTGACCAGCGACGCCACGGTGGTAGCGATGACGATGGTGCCCGCAAGGGATGCATCGCCCTCCATCTCACGGGCCATGACGTAACTCAGCACGGCGGTGGGGCTGGTCGCGAGCAGCACGGGTACGGTCAGGTCCATACCCCGTGTCCCGATGAGGTAAAGCGCGGCGAGCGTGAGAACCGGGTGCAGGGCAAGGCGGATGGATGAGATGGAGCACGCTGCGCGCAGCTCGGAGTTCAAGCGGGAAAAATCCAGACTCGCCCCCACGCAGAGCAGTCCCGCTGGCGCGGCAATACCACCGACCATACCGATACTCCGTTCGAGCACCAGAGGCACCTGCCAACCGAACTGCGAGAAGAGCACCCCGAGACCACAGCCGATGAGCAAGGGATTGCAGAGCAATCTGCGCGCGGCCGCCAGCCAGACCCTGGGATCGCGCGCGCTGAAACGTTGATGCGGCCAGGTCAGAACCAGAATCGAGAGCAGGTTCTCCATCATCACCATGAAGGCGATGATAATGGAGATGGACGCCATCGAGCCTTCACCCAATGCGTTGAGCGCGACTGGCAGGCCGAAGAACACATTATTGCCGCGGAAGGCGCCCTGGGCCAATACGCCGCGACGGGCCGGAGCTGCGCGGAGACACGCCAGGTAGGTGGCTAGCGCCACGATCACCGTCACCCCACCGATGGTGAGGAGCAGAGGCAGGCGGGCTGCCCAGTCGAAATCGTATTGAGCCGTGCTCTTGAAGAGCAGCGACGGCGCCGCGACCCAGAAGACAAGGCGGGAAAGGCCGGCAGTGGTGTCATCGCGCAGCAGACCCACCCGGCGCAGCAGATAGCCCACACCGATGATCAGAAAGATCGGCAGCACGATGTTGGCCAGTTTCAAGTACACCTCATGAGTGGTTCAGGATAGTTTTCTGTAGCGGATACAGGCCGGCAGCAGGGACAGATTGCCCATCAATCTGGCGATCACAAACGATATATTGGCCGCGACGACCCCAATCAGGTCGAGCCCCTTGACCAGCAGCAGCAGAGAGAGGACAAGTCCGCTCACCTCTATAATGGTCGCGAGGGTGATCTTCGCGGTCTTGCGGGAATCCACCATCATAGCCCGCTGCACGGCCAGCAATACCTCCAGCGCCGGCAGGATGGTCGCGATACGCAGCGGGATGACCGCAAAGGAGGCGAGCTCAGGCGACAGGCCCGAAATGGACCTGAGCCAGAGGTCGATCAACGGACTCCAGACCAGAGCGGCCAGGGCCAGAGTGGCGATACCGGCCACACCCGCGGCAAAGCGATTGATCCTGCCCAGATGCGCCCGGCGCTTGCTGAGCAGCGTGATCGCCACCTCCTGATAGCTGAGACCGGGAGTCTTGAAGATGAAGAGCAGGGAGCCCGTCACCGGCAGGATAGCCAGCGACTCCAGCGAAAACCGCGCCTGACCCATGAAGAAGGTGACCATGGGCTGCACCCCCAGCGAAATGATCGAGGTCAGCGCCAGAGGGGCATAGAAATCGAGAATCGCTCTGTAGCTCAGATCACCGTTGTCGGTTGACGCGGCAGCAAGCAGATTTCTGACCGCGCCTCTGCTCATCAAACGACTGGCAAGCCCCTCGCAACAAACCCCCACAGACAATCCGACGGCCGCGATCCAGCATCCCGCCAACTCGGTCGTGAAGAAGAGGAGCAGGGTTGCGAGGGCCATCGAACTCAAACGGACGATAGTGCCGTAGGCAACCCGACGAGTCAGGCCCGAGCGTATGAGAATCCCCTGATAGAAGCGGCGGTATCCAATCGCCCCGGGCCAGGGCAACATTATCATCAGCGCCCTGTAAGCGAGATGCCTGACCTCCTCGGGCAACCCGATCAGATCGTCCATGATGAAGTTGAACAGCGGCGGCACCAGAAGGAGCATCATCCCCAAGGTGATGCCGCCGTTGAGGAGGAGGGTGAAATTCCGGAGCTTGCGGAACGAGTTCGCGGAGTCAACCAGGGCGGTGGCCGCGCTCAGGAGCATGATCACGGGCGCTTCCATGATGATGGCAAAGGAGAAGGTGACGCCGAACGCCGCAAGATTGAACTTGGGTGCCGCCATCCGGGCGATGACGGCGGCCAGGAACGGACCCTCCAGGGCCATCATCAGCCAGGTGAGGGCAAGGGGCAACCAGAAGTGTAATATGGTGCGATAACCGAGATGTTTGGAATCGGACATGGCGACAAGATAGTCAGAAAACCTGAAAATCCAATTCCACATCTAAATCACAATGGTCGTCACGGCGATTTTGGATTTACATTTGCTTTCGGTAACAAATGAGATCCAACACCTTTAGAGGGAGCCCCGGATGTGGTTTAACGAGCCGATTATCGTAGGCGGAATAGCCGGCAGTATTCTGCTGTCGTTCAAACAGGATGCCCGCATCACCAGAATTGAGTGGAGTGATGAGTTTCCGGCCATACTTGAGGATGTGACATCCAAAAGCAAGGAGGTCGCCGAGCATCTCCAAACCGCAAGAAAGGGGAGCAAGTTCAACTTCATCATCAATCTCCACGGCTCGGCCATGCATGTGATCGAATCCGCTCAAAATCTCCTGGGCAACACCAAAACCTGTGTCGAGGAGATGGAGCATCTCATCACCAGAGCCGAGACGGAGCGAGCTGAACTGATGTCCAAGGTCTCCCCCATTATCTCATCGTCGTTCAAGAAGGAGATCATGGATGAGGTCAAGCTCCTCGACAATATCAACGGGCTGGTCAGCCCTGACCTGAACAAGGTCAAACAGGAGCGACACGACCTCAAAAAGGGGATCAAGCGCCTGCGTGTCCTCAATGATGAAATCAAGATCGCCGTCGGTTTCCGATACGGCACCCGGGGTAAGGCATGGGCCAATCGCCAGGAGGCCATAATCAGACGCCTCAGCCGCAAGAGGCGATGATCAATCCTCTCCGGCCGGAGATCCCGATACGAGCGTCTCACTTCAGGCTGAATATTGCTCACAACGGGAAAAACCTTCCATAAAGTGCTCAAAATCCCACCCAATCAATTCCCGTAGATTATTCCCAACAATATCCACCCATAATCATATTGCACTTGTGATATATAAGACCGGATATCAAGGCAAAATCATTAACATTTTTACGCTTATGACACATTGCATCAGAATCTTCTGAATCATTCACCTTCAGGTGGCATTTCCCTCCTCAACCCGTACCTCGGGAATGGTGATTGCTAAACGTCCGTCAACAACTCGTAACTTTTCGTATTACCCTGGATGACACGGGATGTTTTGTGACGTGATGGGGTCGTTCAACACTAATTCGGAGGCATGGATGAACTGCAAGCACCCAAATAGAGGATTTACTCTTATAGAGGTGATCATCGCTGTTGCTCTTGTTGCGATTATGGCTGTCACAGTGGCACCGCCACTAGTTCAGAATATTAAAATGGGTAAGGTCACGCGAGCGCAAAGCGATGCGCAGACAATCGGCAATGCCGTACTCACGTTTTATAAGGATGTCGGGGAGTGGCCGGTAGTAATGCCGGATGGTCGTTATGCCTACAAACTGTTGGGCAACGCATCGATGGGTGGAGGAAACAGTGGCGTTCCGCGTGGGACCAATACGATAGCGGGGTCGGGAAGCTGGGATGACAATGGGCGAAGCATGACCCTGACCGACGTACTCATTCGGAACAGTTCTAGTAGTGTTGCGGAGTTTTACAAGACTAGCAACAAGCCGCAGGAGACCCCCGGCTGGAATGGCCCTTACCTGAGTAAGGTGCCTACCGATCCCTGGGGAAATCCGTATGCAGTCAATATCAGATGGTCCCGGTCGGCTATCGCCGGCAGCAATACTGCGGATTATGACAAGCACAACTTGCTGGTCGTATCCGCCGGTCCCAACAAGATATTCGAGACATCATTGTCAGCGAATGTTGAGAATGAACAGCTGGGTGGAGATGACGTTGGGTTCATCTTCCAGCCGGCAAGCAGATATTGAGCGAGATATTTGGTGAGGATTTGGTCTTGATTTGGTTTCGATTCCTGCCGTTCTCCTGCGTCCACTTCCCCCTGGGAGGTGGACGCTTTTTTATATCCCAACACTCACCTGCCACTAGTGAGCCGTTACCCGATCGGACAGATCACGGCTTCTCATGAAATCCGGATCGACCTCACAATGACCTGTGCTTCCCGATAATTCCTCGTGATCAGGGGCATTTCCCGAACATATCACACTACTGGAACGAGCTTTGCTGTTCCCCAGTGGAACGTGTATCGAATGGTCAGATTTTGACCACATTCACCGGGTGTAACTTCATCCGGTGCGGAGAAGGCAGGCAGAGATTTCAAATTGATTCAAGTAACGGAGGACGGCAGATGAAAGCCAATTACGGGCTCAAAGGATTCACACTGATCGAGGTGATCATCGCTGTGGCACTGGTCGCCATCATGGCTGTGGCTATCGCCCCGCCACTGGTGCAGAACATTAAGAGCGGCAAAGTGGCTCGGGCACAGAGCGACGCCAATACGATCTCAACCGCGATTCTGACCTTCTACAAGGATGTCGGCCATTGGCCGATGGAGACGAACACAACCGGCACGAACGCATCCAGGCTGGTTGGAAATGAATCGCTTGGCGGCGGGCTGATCGGTATTTGCGATGGCGTTAGATCTGTCGGTGGATCCAGATGGAATAACACCGGGGCCGTCAATACCCTCACCAGCGCCCTGATCACAAACCGGACCGCGAGCAGAGGCACCCTCTATACGGTGAGCAAAAATCCCCATGTGACACCGGGCTGGAACGGACCCTACCTGGCCCGCGTGCCGCTGGATCCGTGGGGGAATCCGTACATCGTCAACATCCGCTTTGCCCCCGAGTCGACAACCGATAACGACCTGCATAACGTCATGGTGATTTCGGCGGGTCCGAACTCCTCTTTCGAGACGCCGTTCAATCCGAACAAATACAACGAGCAGATCGGCGGGGATGATATTGGTGCGGTATTCCAGGGAGCATCTCGGTTTGTAGCGGATACGAATTAGTCGAACAGAATCCTCCGCCACCGCCAAGAAGCGGGTGGTGAGCGGGGGAGTTGCAGAGTCAATGGGATGAGCAGGAGCTAAACAGGGAGAAGCAATGGGAGCGGGAAACTACTCCAGGCTGGGCGATATTCTATTGAAGTCCGGCCTCGTCAATGAGGAGAATCTGGACCTCGCCCTCAAGGAGCAAAACCAGACCGATGAGAAGCTCGGCGCAGTTCTGCAGCGGTTGGGAATCGTCACCGAAAAGGAGATCGGGCGTATCCTGGCCAGCCAGGCCGGCGTGTCGCATGTCTCCCTGCAGGAGGAGTGGATCCAGAAGGAGGCGGTAGAGGCCATCCCCTCCGATTTTGCGGAAAAGCACATGCTCTTTCCCATCTCCATCCGCGGCAACACCCTCTGCCTGGCGATGGCCAACCCCATGGCGATCGATGTCATCGATGAAGCCGCCCGGCTCACTGGTCACTATATAGAGGTGGTGCACGCCACCGAAGGTGACATCCAGGACACCCAGCGGCACCACTACGGCCATACTGCCGATCTCAACAGCCTGATCGAGGAGAGCATCCAGCAGGCGCGACAGGCTCATGATGCCGGCGTGCACTCGGTGGAGGGCGACTCCCCCTTCGTTACCCTCGTCGACCTGATCATCCGCAAGGGGATAGACGAAAAGGCCACCGATATCCATGTCGAGGCCGAGGAGAAGCTGGTTCGCTGCCGTTACCGCATCGACGGGCGCCTCACCTCCGGTCTCTCCATGCCCAAGTCGCTCCAAAGTGTTCTCATCACCCGCATGAAGATCATGGCCGGGATGAACATCTCCGAAACGCGCATACCTCAGGATGGCCGCATCGCGGTCAAACACGACGAAAGAAAGATCGACCTACGGGTCTCGACCTTCCCGACCGTTCACGGGGAGACCATCGTCTCCCGTATCCTGGACAAGGACACACTCACCGTCGGCATCGACAAGATCGGGATGAGCAAGGCCGTCCTCAAGAGCTTCAAACGGGATATCACCCGTCCCAACGGCATCATCCTGGTCACCGGTCCGACGGGCTCCGGCAAAACAACCACCCTCTACTCGGCGCTCTCGTTCCTCAACAAACCCGACGTCAAGATGATCACCCTCGAGGATCCGGTGGAATACGAACTCCCCCTGATCAATCAAGGGCAGGTCCAACCCAAACAGGGTTTCACATTCGCCGCCGGATTGCGCGCAATCCTCAGACAGGATCCGGACATTCTCCTCGTCGGCGAGATCCGCGATCAGGAGACGGCCCAGCTCGCAATTCGCGCGGCGCTGACCGGGCATCTGGTATTCAGCACTCTGCACACCAACGATGCCGTCGGCGCAATCCCCCGTCTGATCGATATGGGGATAGAGCCCTTCCTGCTCTCGGCCACACTTATCGGCATCATCGCCCAGCGACTCGTCCGCTCGATATGCCCCGTCTGCCGCATCAGTCAGGCGCCGACAGAGGAGCAGCTGGAGTTGCTCAACCTCGATATGAAGGGTGGGGAATCCACATTCACTATTGGACGCGGTTGCCCCGCCTGTCGCGACACAGGTTACAAGGGGAGGCAGGCGGTCTTCGAGTATCTCCGTCTGGACGAAAAGATCCGCAAATTGATCAACAGCAATGCAACCCGGGACGAGATCCTGGAGCTCGCCCTAGAAAACGGCATGAACACCCTCCGCAACGACACCATGGACAAGGTGCTTCGCGGTCGGACCTCATTGAATGAAATGATGAGAGTTGTGGCATGAAGGAGTTCCATTTCAAGGCACTCAGTCCCGCCGGCGAAACCATCAGTGGTTTCCGTCACTCCGCCGATGCCCTCACCCTTGAGCATGATCTGGCGGCCCAGAACCTGGTTCTCCTCAGATGCCGTACTGCGCCCGGGATCGCCGGCAAATTCATTCACCGGCGACGTCGTCCGCGCTCTCAGGACTTGCGTGACTTCACGCTGCATATGGCCACCTGTCTCAGCGCAGGCATTCCACTGATTCAGGCACTTCGCGATTTTGAAGATACGTTGGGCGCGATACCCTTCAGAGAGATAGTCCGGGCGCTGCGTGGCGGAGTATCCGGCGGTACCCAGGTCACCGAAGCCATGAGCCACCATCCGGAAGCCTTCTCGCCGTTGTACATCGCGTTGATCAGCGCCGGCGAGAAAACAGGTAGTCTGGACAACTCATTCGCTCAACTGGTGGACCATCTCGAGTGGCAGGAAAATCTCCAGGGGCAGGTCAAGCAGGCCATGCTCTACCCCATCATGCTCACCACGGCCGTCATCGGACTGTTCCTGCTCATGGTGATGTACGTCATCCCGCGGTTCATGGGTGTCTTCAAGGATATGGACTTCGAGCTGCCGGTCCTGACACGGCAGGTCATTGCCGTCGGTGACGCTTTCCAGATCTGGTGGCCGCTGGGACTGACCGTGATCATCCTGAGCGTGATCGGCTTCAAAATCACCATTCGCACCGAGGGTGGCCGTCGCTTCTTCGACAATCTGCTGCTGAATACGCCTGTTCTGGGCAACTTCGCATTGCGGCTGGCGTTGTCGCGCTTCGCCCGCAACTTCTCGACCCTTCTTGGCGCGGGTGTGGATATCATCCGTGTGCTTGAGATGCTGGAGCGGGTGGTCAACAACTCCATTCTGGCCAAGGACATCAAAGATGTGCGGATGTCCGTGGTGACCGGCAACGGCCTGGCCGAATCCTTTTCCAGATACGAGCGTTTTCCGGCCCTTCTCCAACGCCTGATCGCCGTCGGGGAGAGCACAGGGCAGCTGGAGAAAACCATGGCCAAAGCGGGGCACTATCTCGACAAGGATCTCCCCCGCACTCTGAAGCGGCTATTCACCTTCATGGAGGCCATCATCCTCGTGGTCCTGGGTGCGTTGATCGCCGTTGCGGCGTTGTCGATGCTCCTGCCGATCTTCTCAATCCAGGGACAGTTGATGAAATGAGCACCCTCACCCGCATTAAACCCCCTTTCGGCTTCTCGTACCTGGAGAGCCTGATCTCCCTGGCCATGCTGGCGATAATCGTCGTGGCCCTGTGTCCATCGGTTACCCAGCAGATTCAACATTCCCGCCAGGCCTCGACCGCCAGGGAGTTGGAGAACATCCAGAGTGCTCTCCTGGCCTACTACTCGGATATTGGCGATTTCCCGGCAGAGGAGATCGGTCTGATCGCCCTGATCAGGAATCCCGGCGAGGATGGTTGGGACGGTCCCTACCTCGATGCCGGCATTCGCGACCCCGAGCACGCGGTAACCACCGACGGATTCGGCACGACCTACATCTATGATCTGACGCCAAGCACCAACCCTCATGATATTGCCGACCTCATCGTCATCAGCTGCGGCGCCGATGAGCAACTTGATCTGGACACGGACGGCATCTGGATGCTTGCACGGATACCGCATGTGGATGATATGGCGATAACCGTCTCCGAGGCGCTCCATCATAGAGCCCAGGCCTACAGAAACCGCCTGCAGTTGCAGGTCATGGCTCGAGCGGCGGCCGATTCCGGCGAAAAAGATCATCTGATCGAAACCGACGTCAGCCAGAAGCTCTCGCGACGCGATAATCAGAGACGCAATTCCGCCCTGCGCAACCTTTACCTGTCTCGCCTGGAGCAGGCGGGTATGAGCCCCGTCGGTCTGATCGACAAACAGGATCAGGACACCAATTCGTTGCCCAGGAAGAGGGAGACAATCCGCAGCGGTCTGCGCGGGAAGAGGATCAGGCTGGATATTGATCCCATCGCCAGGACCCGCATCTCGCTGGCCTTCATGCAAAGATTGATCGATATCGACCCCGACCTGCCGCTGACAAACGATTGGGCCGGGGACAACGGCATGTATGAGCGTCTCGGTCTCGGCACGGAGTTCGCGGTCGATGCCTGGGCCAACAACTATCATCTCAATATGATTACTCGACAGATATTCTCCGCCGGGCCGGATGGCAATGAGTGGACGATCCGCGATAATATTCCCGAGGGGAGTGGATATTGGTAAAGAATCATCAAGCATATTGCCTGACGCCGGAGTCTGACGCTTATCGGGTTGTCTGCCTGAAACCCACATCGGGGGAATTTGATTTCCTGGTGGAGTGGGATGATACGCTGTCCGTCTCCTCGACGAGGCAGGGGAAACGCTGGCGAGAGATGATCGCCCAGGAGAAGCGCACGACTCTGCTCATGGCCAGCGACAAGGCCTCGCTCAACCAGATGCGTCTGCCCAATTTGAAGGTCAAAGAGCGCACCAATGCGATTCTGGGCATGATGCGGAAGCAACGTGGCCAGAATGATCGCAACTGGTATATCGATTTCTGCGAAGTGATCCACCCGGATGGCGATGTGCAGAGCGATCCCCGAAAGGTTTTTACGATCCTCTCGACCGAGGAGGAGTTCCTCAACAACCAACTCCTCCATCTCGCCGGTAGCGGTCTGCGTCCCACGCGCGCCATCCCCAAGCCTCTGGCGCTGGAAGCGCTCATGCGCAAGCACCATCCTGAACTTCTGGAAGCGAAGGGGGCCTGGAATCTCGTCTACCTGGGTGAGAGCGAGAACTTTCTGATTATCGGTGATCGTTCCGGCCCGATACTGATTCGATCGCTCTCCGAGGATCTCTCGGACGGGGCGGACCCGGATGAGTATCTGCAACGCCTGGCTACCGAAGTTGAACGATCCAATTTCTTTGCACGACAGGGTGAAGTATCAACCGAAGTGACCAGTATCATCGTAACCGGTGAACCGGGTCTGGCCGACAGCATGCTCACGCTTCTGGACAAATCGGAAAACTTCGAACTCATACGTTGGCTCCCGGAGGAGCGCTTCTCTTACGACGGCGCAGCCGCCTCGTGGCGGCAGGTTACGATGCTTGCCGGCGCCGTGATGCAGTACGAAAGCTACAATCTCAATCTGATTCCGGTGCGGCGGGAGGATACTGTCGCCTGGAAACTGCGGCACTACTCCCTGCTGGGCACTGCGACCGCCACGCTCTGGCTCCTGCCACTCATTCTCGCCGGGAGCTGGCTCACCGGCGATATCCAGGACCGGATCGCCACTCAGCAATCGGTTCAACTTTCCCACTCGCGGGAGCAGGCTCGGGCGAGTGCGTACAATTATCTGGGCAACCTCAACCTGCTCACGCGCAACGATTTCCTCACGGAACTGGGTCCCGGCCGCGGCAACCTCGCCGGTTTCCTGCGCGACCTCTCCCAGCGCACACCCGATTCCGTCCGTCTGACGAACCTGGTGGTGGAGAGGACTGTGCGCGGCTACACGGTTACCATCGATGGCGACTGCCGCACCGGCAGCAGTCGCGATGCCCAGAATCAATTCCTCAAGTTGAAAGAGGCTCTGCGCAATTCCCCGCTGTTGTGCAAAGACGACGAGCCCATCTTCCTGGAGATTACCGGGGAGGAAAAGGTGTCAACCAAGCAGTCCATCGTCACGTTCAAACTCGCATACAGCATCAGCAAGGAGCTGTCGGGATAATGTTTAACCGGATCAAAACCTATCTGACCTCCGGTCATCGCTGGATAGTTACCCTGGTTGGCGTCGTCTGGCTGATCTCTTTCTTCCTGCTGGCACTGCCCAGGTATCGGGAATCTCTGCGCAAGGATCACCTGATTGATGATATAGCCATTCGCATCGATGAACTCAGCGGCTGGAATAAGAACCTGGCCATACAGGGCGAGGATGAGATGACCTGGAAGACCGTCCTGGATTCCAGTTACGAGGAATACTTCCCGAAGGAGAGACAGGTCGGAAATGTCTTCCGTCAGATTGCCGGCGCGGCCGATCGCAGTGGAGTCGATCCGATCATGGTGCAGTCCCCGGGATCACGAAGCGAGATACCGGTCGCACCAATAACCTCCGGTTACTTTGAGGATGACTACACCTTGAACCTCATCAACAGGATGGGGCAAACCACCGATTCCAAACCCACGGCCATCACCAGAATCTCCCCCAACAGGTTGCGTGTTCGTTTCAATTCCACCTATACGCAATTCGTCCATTTCATGGATGAACTGACGTTGATCCCACGTGCACTTTCCGTTAACTCGCTTTCCGTTCGGGACAGCAAGGAGGGCGTCACGGTCACGCTGGAGATGGAGTACTATGCCCAAGCGTCAAACTAAACTCTCCCAGGATCCGCGCGTCGCTGCAGTTGTGGTCATACTGATGATCATAACCGTAGCGCTGCGCCTGCCGGCTTTGCTCAAGGAGACCAATCCGGCGGCCACGCCCGACGTGCAGACCATGGGGCTGACTACCGCGGATGTCACCGAACTACAGCCCCCACCCAACCTGCAGACCGTGAGCAAGGAGATATCGGAATGTCGCGGCCTGGTTCAGGCCGACATGACCGGCTCGGTCGCACCTGCACCGACCCCGCGCAAGGAGAACCTGCGCAATCCGTTCAGAGTCAGGTATGTCCCGACGAAGAAACGGGTCGTCAGGACAAGTCAGAGCGATGTTCAGCAGCACCAGCCCCTCGACTCCCTGCAGTGCGAGGCCGTTTTTCTGGGCAGCAACGCCTGCGCCATGATCAACGGCAAAGTCTTCTTCGTCGGCGACACGGTACGGGGATTCGAAGTTGAGACGATCGACTCCGACGGCGTCAAGCTGAACGGCAAGGGACGGACTCTTAAACTCGATGTGATCAGGAGCGAAAGTTCGGAGCGCTCCAGCCTCGTTTTCAAGCCCGTAGCCAAAAACGAAACCATTGATGAGGATTCGCAATGATGTGCCGGGAGAGGGAACTCCCAAGGAGAGTAACTATGATGCCGATTATTCGTCTGCTTCCGGTCCTATTCGCGTTGATCGTCATGACGATCCCCTACGGTGAGGCCATGGCCGCCTACGACTCCGACACGGAGAGTATGGGGTTGGCCAAACTGGTTCAGCGCGATTCCGTCCCGGCCGTGATCGAACCGCAGAGCAACCAGACCGTCACCATCATCACCGGTGAGTGGGTTGATGTCCGCGACATCCTCAAGTTCGTGGCCAAAACCAACGGTTACAGTCTGCAGATCGCTCCGGATGTCACCGGGCTGGCCAATGTGCACCTGGAGAATGTCGATATCCACGAAGCGCTGCGGGCTATCCTGGAGCCGATCGGCCTGGGCTACGAACTGGTTGGCGATCAACTTCTGATCTACAAGCATGGTCTGGCCACGCGTTGGTTCGAGTTCGATTACATGGTCACCAGCAGAAAAGGTCAGGGTGTGCTGCGCGTGTCCGGACGCGGGCAGAGCAGCGCGAGCAGCGGCGGCGAGGAGAACAACAGCCAGATCACGACCGCAACCGAGATGGATATCTGGCCCGAGATCGTCAATGCCCTCAAGGTGCTCATCTTCACCAATGGTGGCGAGGACAATCAATCCAACACCGAATCCGGCATGGTCTCCATCAGCCTGGCCGACGAGGAGGGGCGGTCACTCGTCGTCAGCCCCATGGCCGGACTGATCCAGGCCACGGCCGAGTGGAATCGCCTGCGTCAGGCCGAGGTGTATCTCGCACGTATGCGCAACGCCCTGCTGCGTCAGGTGGCAATCGAAGTGCAGATTCTCGAGGTCACGCTCAATGACAATCTGAACGCCGGCATCAACTGGAACTCATGGTACAACGCCGATAACGGCACCAACGGCACCGCCGAGTTGAACACGGCCGAGGGTCTCGCCGGCATGGCCACCCCCTTCTTCCGCTTCGTGGTCAACGGGAAATCGATATCCGGTCTGCTGGAGATGGTTCAGGAGCAGGGTCAGATCAAGGTCGTCAGCACCCCGCGCATCACCACGCTCAACAACCAGAAGGCCATCGTCCGTGTGATCACGGAGGAGGTTTTCTACAAGGCCACCGTCGAACCACCGATCGTCACCAATGGGGTCGTCACCGAGCCGGTGATCGCCTACTCGCCGGAGATCATACCGGTGGGTCTCGTGCTCGACGTCACCCCCCAGATCAGCAGCAAGGACATGATCACGCTGAGCGTTCACCCCACGATCACCGATATCGTCCGGATTGCCACAAGTCCCAATGAGGATACGGCACCGATTCTCAGTGTGCGGGAACTCGATACCGTCGGCAAGGTACTGGATGGTCAAACGCTGGTGATTGCGGGCCTGCTTTCGGACGGATTGCGCGATACCCAGCACATGGTTCCGGGCCTTGGACGCATCCCCATCCTGGGCAACCTCTTCAAACGCACCGTCAAATCGGAGACGAAAACCGAGCTGGTGATCCTGCTCACACCGGTGATACTGAACAACTCGCGTGTGGACGAGTGGTCGACCGAAGCCCTCGAATCGGTGCAAAGCAAGATGTAGGACTTCGGGCGAGTACGGCGCGCTACTCTCCCGAATACGCCGGATCCCCCCGGCTGGCCCCACAAAAAGCCCCGGTGCTGATGCACCGGGGCTTTGTCGTAGGCATTGAATCTGGATTTTACTCGTCCCAGTGCAGCGGCATCAGCCGCAGATATTCGGTGGTGCTGATCTTCCTCTCGAAATCTCGCCAGACCCTGTCCACCTGCTCGGGGGTGAGTTCCATGACCTCAGCCGCCTGCTCCCTGTCGACCTTGTTCAGCCAGGCGTAGTGCAGCATGTCCATGATGTCGAAGGGGAGACTGTAGAAGAACTGCTCCTGATCCTGCTCGGCCGGATACGTATCGGTGGTTGGCGTGCGACCCTGAATGGACTCGGGCACGCCGAGGTGGGCGGCCAGTTGAAAGACCTGCGTCTTGTAGAGATGGGCGATCGGCTTGATGTCCGCCCCGCCATCCCCCCACTTCACGAAGAAGCCGAGATCGTGTTCGTTGCGGTTGCCGGTTCCGGCGACGATATAGTTGAGCTTCTCCGCGTGATAGTAGAGCATCAACATGCGGCTGCGCTGCTTCATGTTGCTGGCGGCCACAATCTGGAGGTACTCCTTCACCGGAATCCGCTTGCTTGTCTTGGTGCCGTCCGGATATTCCATGTTGATCCGGAAGATATTGAGACGGTCCTGTTCGAGGATGTTCGCCGGCAGCACGATGCTGAACTTGCACCCCGGCACATAATCGGGAAACAGCCGTTTTACGGCCTCATCGCGCCGTTCGTAGCAATTGAACCCCTCCAGGGAGGGGGTCATGTTCTCTTTGATGAGTTCGAAGCCGAACTGACCGGACAACTCCCGGGCCAGGTCATAGCTCTCGGGGTTCGAGTCATGCTCCGGCATCGCGACGCCGAACACCTTCTCGGGGCCAAGCGCCCTGCAGCAGAGCGCGGCGACGACCGTACTGTCGATACCGCCGCTCACGCCGACGACGGCGCCCTTGCGCATCATCCGGCGGGTGACCTGCTTCTGGATCACATCGGCCAGGGTGGCACATGTCTCTTCGGCATCGAGTTTGAGCACATCCTTGTGAAAAACAGCCATTGCCGCTCCTTGATATCTGATTACCAATCACAGTACTACGATTACGTGGCGCGATCTCAATACGCGCGCAGGTGCAGGAAGCTCAGGCGTCCCGGCTTGACCTCCACCTCGCCATGCAAACTTTGCGCCCCGGTTCGAACATTGATCGTTTGCCGGCCGGCGGGGAGAGAAATTCTGGCGAAATGGACATGGGCGGGCAGACTGGACCAGCAGCGGGTGTCGGCCACCTCGGTAGCCGAGCCCATGATGTCCGCCAGGAAGCCGACGGCCTTGTTCTTCTCCTCCAGCTTCTCCTTGCTCCAGTACTTGGTGAGAGCGCGCACCAGAGTGCGTATCACCACGCCCTTGTAGCGATCATCCAGGCACTGCTTCTCGATAGCACCCAGATTGGCGCCGATCTCCAACTCGCCACTTCGACCGACAGCATCCCAGACGGCGCGGGGCGGCCGACCGGCCGGTAACGGCACTTCCGGCAGGGCTATACTGAGGATGTAGTCCACTTCACTGCTGAGATTATCGTGCCGACGGGTACTCCAGTGCCGATAGCCCTCCGACGCAACCATTGCATAGTTGTCCCGATCCTGATCATTGTCCTTGAAGATGGGAAAATCAATCCGGTTGGAGACCTTGAGGGGCATCAAACCGGTGGAGACCAGCAGCACCACCTCACCGTTGTCGGCGTCGGCGGGAGAGGCCTCGGCGCGGGGATGATCGCCGAGATAGGGTTTGACCTCATCCGTGAAACCCAGACGGCGGCCTGCCCTGATCAGATCGGTGTAGATCCCCTCTGGCGTCTCGACCCCGTAGACATCCTCGGCGCGATACAACCGTTCGGCATCCCGGTAGTTGATCCAGGCATCGTTGACAGCCCCGTCGGCCTCGTAAAGCCAACCCGCGAACAGCTGCAGGAAAGGATCGTTGCGATACTTCGCCTCCTCCTCACCCTGATCGGAAAAGCGACGCGCATCGAAGGTGATCGAACGACCCTCCACGGCGGCTTCGGAGAACTCCCCCGCGGCAATGTAGGCCAGTGCGCGATAAAAATGGACCCACAACCGCTCGAAGATCTCACCCTGGTAATCCTGCATGGAGTCGTTGAGGATCATCGTCAGAGCCTCTTTCGAGAGGCTCTTGGTGTAGAGATCCTCGATCACCGTCTCGGCTTCGCTCAGGCTGGTCTGACAACCGGTCAGATCCCCCGTGAGATACTCCAGGAGTCCCCGCTCCATAAAATAGGGCAGGCCCTCGGGATCGCCGATCTTCTCGAGCTCGATCAAGGCCGTCGCGGGATCGCCCACCTCGAGGCCGGCGCGCATCTTGCCGGCCTTGTCGGAGTAGGTGCTGCAGGAGAGGGAGGTCAGCGTCAACAACAGACAGAGCAGGAGCACGCTGGTCAGCGATCTCCTGCTCCGGAATGTCGAACGATCAAGTGCAGCATTCATTCTCTACTGCCCCTAACCTTTATATCTGCCCTGCTGACGCACCTTCTTGATCTTCTCATTGCCCATCCAGACTTTCCTGTTGCTCTGGATGTCGATCAATTCGAGATCGGTGGAGAAGAAGATTACCTTGTCGTTGCCCGCGGCATCGTCCTGCTGGTTGATGCTGCCGATCAACATGTAGTCGGCGCCCAGCTCCCTGCCCATCTGCTTGATGGTCTCGGGGGTGGCGTTGGCCCGCTGATCAAGACGCTCGCCGCGCAGTTCGCCCCGCTCATCGGCTGAGGCCACGACATCGATCATACCGCTGTTGATGCACGCACGCTCAAGATCCTTGACGAAGATCTCGGTGGCGATGTGATCGGTGGTCTTGTTGCGGATGCTCCCCACGATAATCACAGGGCGCTTGCTCTTGGCCATGGCGTGCTGGTTGACCCAGGGGGCGTTCAGGCAATCGCCGACCATCGTTTCGGAGACCATGCGGCTGTCGGTGTCGTTCCAATGCCCGGACAGGTCGATCGTGGTATCGGTGTCGACTCGGGTGACCTGGGTCTTGGAGCAGCCGCCCACCAGCAAAGCGGTGACGACAAGCAACATCAATGTCATTTTAATCAGGTGCTTCATTAGATCATTCCTCCTGCAAATGGTCGCCTCGCGACCGCTTCGTTTATCCCGCAACTGTTATTCGTTCCAGAGTTCATCCCGTTCGCCGCTCAGATGGTTGGCCATCCGTGCCGAGACGAAAAGGAGATCGGACAATCTGTTCAGGTAGATGATAACCAACTCCTCGACCTCGACCGATCGGGCCAGGGCGACGACCTCTCTCTCGCAGCGGCGGCAGACGGTACGCGCCAGATGAAGTGCCGCTGCGTGAGGTGCCCCCCCGGGCAGGATAAAGGCCGAAAGCGGTGGTAGTTCTCTGTCCATCTCGTTGATCAGATTCTCCAGCACCTTCACGGAATCGCTGTTCAATGAAGGGAGGGAGGACTGTCCCGGGTCAGGACAAGCAAGCAGGGAGCCAATCACAAAGAGCTCCTTCTGGATACCCACCAACGCTTTACCAAAGTAACCCGAATTGTCGAGAGACCGGACAAAACCCAGGTGTGCGGATAATT
The DNA here is from genome assembly GCA_024231955.1 of bacterium. GTDB lineage: Bacteria > Krumholzibacteriota > Krumholzibacteriia > JACNKJ01 > JACNKJ01 > JAAEPZ01. Next base: position 171,572 of record JAAEPZ010001024.1, read on the forward strand.
CATCGACACTGCCATAGGCTTTCAGGCGGGGATCGTCCTTCCGGATCCGACTCCCCCCGATCAGGCCTGTCTCCCCTTTATCACCACCGCGCGTATAGATTTTCATTTGCCGAGAATCATCTGTAACAGCCGACATGGCAAGCATAAATATGGCAAATGCGCATTCCGTCATTATCCGGCTACCCCCGCCGCCGGTTCTGGTGTAGTGTAAGCTCATGTCCCAGTCGCCGTTGCACGCGGGAACCGACGTCTGGACAGCGGATCGTCACATGCCGGCCGCATACATGAATCCGACATCCTCCAATCGCGACAACATTTGACACATCAATAGCACCACCGCAGATTCCCGGTTGCCGCCGAGGCGCGAACGGTCCTAAGCTGAGTTCGAATGCGGATAATGATCCCGCGCAGATGACTCTTTCACGAGGTTGCTTTGCTGAACCGAATCGAATCCAGATTCCTAAAAGCCGTCCGCTCCCTACCGGATTTTCGGCAAGGGACCAGTGTTCTCGTGGCCTGTTCCGGGGGTGCGGATAGTGTCGCATTGACACACTTGTGCTCAATCATCACACCGTTGACCGGTTGTCGGTTCACACTGATTCACCTGGATCATCGTCTCCGACCGGAATCCTCCGCCGAGGGGGAGGTCGTCAGCGCCCTGGCCGATCGTCTCGAACTCCGCTGTCTGAGGGAGACGCTCCCCCTGCCCGAGGTGCTCGCCCAACAGGGCGGCAACATGGAGGCGACGGCGCGTGAACTGAGGTATGAGCGACTTGCCCGGGTGGCTCGGGAGCAGAGTTGCACCGCCGTATTCACAGGACACATAGCCGAGGATCTGGCGGAGACCCTCTGGCTCTGGCTGCTGCGCGGCACCGGCTTGCGCGGTCTGTCGCCGCTCAAATCGGCGCGCCCGATCCTGCCCGGGAACCCGGTCACCCTTTACCGACCATTGCTCGATTTCAGGCGAGAGGAGCTCAGGGCTCACCTCAAAGAGACCGGAATCACCTGGTGTGAGGATCCAAGTAATAACGAGGTTACCCTTAGACGCAACAGGGTCCGCCATCGTCTGATGCCCTGGCTCAGATCGGAATTCGGGTTCGATCCGACCCCGGCGGCTGCTCGCCTGGCGAGGCAGACCGGCGAAATCGCCGATTACCTGGACAGTGAACTCGTCAGCCGCGGTTTCCCCCCGAGCACCGGCAAATTCACATCTCTGGATCTGGCGGCTTTCCGGAAGCTGCCGCCGGTTCTCGGGCGGTGGCTGCTGGCCAGGGAGATGGGGCGATTGGGCGAGTCCAGCGAGGACAGTGTCCGTGAGCTGTACCGGCACTGTCGCGAGGGGGCCACCGGCAAGTGCTTAGATCTGCCCGCCGGGTTGAGGGCTCGTTTTACCGATCGTGAACTCCGCTTTGAGTCCGGGAATGTGACAAACTCAGGCAGCCACCCCACCTTGAATCCGGCGGGGAGCAGCCAGGTGCTGCCGGCTTCCGGCGAATTGCCCCTAGGCGCCGGCTGGCGGCTGCGGATCGGATGCAGCGATCCCCCCGGGGCAAGACCGGTAGACCCCTCCTCTGCCCAATTCGATTACGACCGTCTCACCTTACCCCTGCGTCTGACCAGCATCCGGCCCGGGCAGCGGATCCGTCCGCTGGGCGGGCCGGGCAGTCGCAAACTCTCGGATCTGTTCATCGATTGCAAGGTGCCCCGGGGCGCGAGAGGGACATATCCCCTGCTCCTGGACGGAGATGATCAAGTGCTCTGGGTGCCCGGCCTGGTGCGTGGCGATCAGGCGCCGGTCACGGAGAGCACGAAGCAATGCCTTTGTCTGGACCTGGAGCGCAGATCTTCATAGAATGTCATCAACAGAGGAATCAATCCATCACCAGCCGGAGGTCAGAGCCCACATGGCGGACCAAATCGAATACAAAGTCGCACGTATCTTGTTGTCCAGCGAGAAGATCCGGAATCGTGTCAACGAACTTGGTGCCGAGATTGCGAGAGAGTATGAGGGGAAGAACCCGATTTTAATCACGCTGCTCAAGGGTGGATTCATATTCCTGGCCGACTTGACGCGCGCCGTCGAGATCCCGCATGAGGTCGACTTTATGCTGATCCGCAGCTACGAGGGCAAACGCTCCACCGGCAGCGTCCAGATTGTCCAGGATCTTAAACTGAATATCGAGGGTCGGCATGTAGTAATCGTCGAAGATATCGTCGATACCGGTCTGACCTTGTCCTACATCCGCGAACACCTTGAACTGCGCAAGCCCGCCAGCCTCATTGTCTGTACGTTGCTGGATAAGGTCGAAACACGAAAGATCGAGGTAAAGGTCGATAAGGTCGGATTCCCTATTGAGGATGAATTCGTCGTCGGATACGGCCTGGATTACAGGCAACATTATCGCAACCTGCCCCATATCGCGATTCTGGATCCGAAGTAGAGGAGCCCTCCCGGGGGCATTTCACGGTTCGATCAACAACAGCTGGAGGGGGACGGTGTGCGTAGATTGATAATCGGGATCATGGTGCTGATATCGATCTGGGCGGTAGTTCAGTTTGTCGTTCATATGAAGCGGGAAAAGACACCCATCTCCTATTCCTGCTTCATGGAGGAACTCGAACAGGGTAATATGTATGAAGTCTCGATAAGTGATCTGGAGATCACCGGAATGTTTCGTACTCCGGTCCGGGTGACAATCAGGGGCAAATCCAGGGAGACTTTGAACTTCAGTACGGTATTACCCTACAGAATTCCCGATTTTGCAGCTACAATCGAGATACATGCCACCGAGGAGAATCCGATACTCGTTCAGGAGCGTCAACCGACCCGTGACTGGACACACATTTTCATGTACTGGTTGCCTGTCCTGTTGCTGACTCTCCTCTTCTTAGTATTATATCTACGTCGCAATTGAGACGGATGTACACATAGATGACCAGGGGCTTGTCGCCCCTCACGAAAGGATGGGCATGAGCCCCAACGGTAAGAAATCCGAGCCCGGCAAGAATGGTAATATTCCTCAGATGCCCCGCGCCATGCGGACAATGAGTTTCTGGGTCCTCATGCTGATTCTGCTGTTCGTGGGAGCGCAGCTCCTCGAATCCGGCAAGCCGCGGGAGTTCCAGGTCAACTACTCGCGATTCATGACCGAACTGGAGCAGAACAACCTGAGCCTGGTGACATTCGAAAACACCGAGCTGCACGGTAAATTCCGCCATCCGGTACAGATCACATACGGCGATAAAGCGGTCGATGTGGAGCACTTCACCACATCCCTCCCCTTCGAACTGCCCGACCTGCTGGAGACGATCCGCGCCTACTCGACCGAAACGCATCCGATCCAGATTCAGATCGACAAACCCCGCTTCAACTGGGGCAACATGTTGATCTACTGGGCCCCCATCCTGCTGCTGGTCTTCCTCTGGTTCTTCTTCATCAGACAGATGCAGGGCGGCAGCAACCGCGCCTTCAGTTTCGGCAAGAGCCGCGCCAAGCTGGTCTCCGGCGACAAGCCGGCCACCTCGTTCGATGATGTCGCCGGTGCCGACGAAGCCAAAGTCGAGCTCAACGAGATCGTCGAGTTCCTCAGCGATCCCAAGAAATTCAAAAGGATGGGCGCCCGGATCCCCCGCGGCGCGCTCCTGGTCGGCCCCCCGGGAACGGGCAAGACTCTCCTGGCCAAAGCCGTCGCCGGCGAAGCCAGGGTGCCGTTCTTCTCGATGAGCGGCTCCGATTTCGTCGAGATGTTCGTTGGTGTCGGTGCAAGCCGGGTCCGCGACCTCTTCGAGCAGGGCAAGAAGAGTGCGCCCTGTATCCTGTTTGTCGATGAACTCGATGCCGTCGGTCGCCATCGTGGCGCCGGTCTGGGCGGCGGTCACGACGAGCGGGAGCAGACTCTCAACCAGTTGCTGGTGGAGATGGACGGCTTCGACACGAGCGACGGCGTCATCCTGCTGGCCGCCACCAACCGTCCCGACGTCCTCGATCCGGCGCTGTTGCGCCCCGGTCGCTTCGACCGTCAGATCATCGTCGACATGCCCGATGTTCGTGGGCGCGAGGGGATCCTCAAGGTGCACATGCGCAACCTGCCGGTGGCTGACGATGTCAATGTCAAGACGCTGGCCCAGGGGACACCGGGTCTCAGCGGAGCCGACCTCGCCAACATCTGCAACGAAGCGGCGCTGCTTGCGGCTCGTCTCAACCATGACAAGGTCTACAGTATCGATTTCGAGGAGGCGCGCGACAAGTCCATGCTGGGTCCCGAGCGACGCAGCCGCGTCTTCAGCGACGAAACCCGGCTCAAGACCGCCTACCACGAGGCGGGACACGCCATAGTCGGCACGCTGCTTGAGAATGCCGACACACTGCACAAAGTGACGATTGTCGCCCGCGGCATGGCCGGAGGCGTCACCCACTTCCTGCCGGACGAGGAGAAGTACATCTATCGCGACCGGGAGGCGCTGCTGGATACCATCACCATGGCCCTGGCCGGGATGGTGGCCGAGCAGCTCATCTACAGCAACACCTCCAGCGGTGCCGCCAGCGACATCAAGAAGGTGACGAGTATCGCCCGCCACATGGTCACGCAGTGGGGCATGAGCGACAAATTGGGGCCCATTGCCTACGGCGACAATGAGGAGACCGTCTTCCTGGGACGCTCCATCACGCAGAACAGCAATTGCAGCGAAGCCACGGCGCAGATCATCGACAGCGAGGTGCGGGATATCGTGGAGCGCTGCCGTGAACGCGCGCAGGAGGTTCTCGAACAGAATCGTGACGGCCTGGATCGCGTTGCCAACGCTCTGATGGAGCGCGAAACCATCTCCGGTGAAGAGGTGGATCTGCTGCTCAAGGGTGAAGAGCTCGCCCCCTTCGACAAGGAGGCGGCCGAGTCCGCTCGTCAGCTCAGGATCAGCAAAACCAAGCCTACCCACGAGCGGATCGACGATGTTCTGAGTGAGGCGGGCAAGCTCGAGCTTTCGCAGGACGAGATGGACCCCGCGGCGCCGGCCGAGCCCTCTGAAGAGAGCGCCCCTTTGCAGGATGATGCGGATAGCGACGATTCACCCGAGAAACCCGAAAACTGAGGTGGAATGCCCACACCGCCGAGCGGCAAGAGTATCCTGAGCAGCCCCCGTGAGATCTGCTGCGACAGAATGGAGTTGCGCGATCTCCTGAAGGGTTCGGGATGCGACCCGGTTGGTGCAGGCATCGTCGGTCACAAGGCGCGAACGCGGGTGATCCGCGTCGATGGTCTGAAGGCTCCGGCGGCCAATATCCTCAAGCAGACGCTGCTCTCCCTGGGTGGCGACTGCGCCGTCCACCGTGACGTGATCCTTGGCGAACCGGCCACCAGCACTGTGCATATCGTCGGCACGGACAGACAACTTCGCCAGCTCCCCGCACGCCTGAGCACTCAACCTTTTGCCCTGGCCGAACTGGGCCTGGGTGTAGAGCGGCTTCTCGATCCTGCGACTACCTCATCGAAATCCTTGACCCTGCCCGACAGTCAACTTAGGTTCGGGGACGCACCCTTGATCATGGGCATTCTCAACCTCACGCCGGACAGTTTTTCCGACGGGGGTGTGAACGTCGATGTCGATGTTGCCGTCGCCAACGGCCTGCGGCTTGTGGCCGAGGGAGCGGCAATACTGGATCTGGGTGGGGAATCCACCAGACCGGGAGCGGCCGAGGTGACCGTCGCAGAGGAGATCAGCCGAGTCGTGCCTGTGATTCGCGAGTTGGCCGGCCGTTGTGGAACGCCGATCTCCATCGACACCCGTAAGGCGGCCGTGGCGGCGGCGGCGCTGGAGGCGGGTGCGGGGATCGTCAACGATGTCTCGGCCCTGGGCGACCCGGAGATGGCTCCCCTCGTGGCCGAGAGCGGAGCGGCCCTGGTGCTGATGCACATGCAGGGCGAGCCTGCGACCATGCAGGATGATCCCGGCTACCGCGATACGGTGGATGAGATCTACAGATGGCTCGAGGGGCGAATCGCACTGGCGGTGGAGGCCGGTATCGGTCATGATCGACTGGTGGTCGATCCGGGCATCGGCTTCGGGAAAAGGTTGAGGGACAACACCGCGCTCATCCGCCGGTTGGGCGAGTTCAGATCGCTGGGCGTGCCCGTTCTGCTTGGCGCCAGCCGCAAGAGTTTCTTGGGATTGTTGATGGATGAGCCCGACCCGGCTCACCGACTTGAGGGCAGCCTTGCCGCTGTTGCGCAGGGCGGCAGAGCAGGGGCACAAATCGTGCGGGTGCATGACGTGGCTGCGACAAAGCGCTTTCTGGCAGCCTGGCTGCCCATGATGCGCAAGGAGAGTGAAGAGCTGTGAATCAGGTCATCATCTACCTGATCAATATTCTGGATGTTCTGGTGGTAGCCTTCGTGTTCTACCGCCTGTACGCCCTCGTGCGGGGCACTCGCGCCGCGCTGATGCTCAACGGTTTTCTGGTTATCCTCATCGCCGGCCTGCTCGCCCAGGGTATCGGGCTGACCACTCTGAACTGGATCATCAACAACCTGCGGACCGTCTGGGTGATCGTCTTCATTATCCTGTTTCAGCACGAGATGCGCTCCGCCCTGGCCCAACTCGGACGCAACCGTATCGTCAGCCTGTTTCTCAAGGTCGAAAAAGATGTCGGTTATATCCAGGAGGTCTGCCGTTCGGTCGAGGGGCTTGCGCGTTCCGGACTGGGCGGCCTGATCGTCATAGAGCGGGAGACCGGATTGCGCAACTACTCCGAAAACGGCGTGATCGTCAACTCGAAGGTCAATGCCGATCTGATCGAAACCATATTCACCCCCCCTTCACCGCTGCACGATGGCGCCGTCATCATCAGCGAGGACACGCTGATCGCGGCGCGGGTGATACTGCCCCTGTCTCAGGACCCAACCCTCAGTCGGGTTCTGGGGACACGGCACCGGGCGGCGATAGGGATCAGTGAGGAATCGGACGCGCTGGTGGTGGTGGTCAGTGAGGAGACGCGGACCATCAGCCTGTGCGAAGCCGGTATCATCGAGAGGGATCTGGACGCGACCACCCTGCGCCAGGAGCTTCTGAAAAGGCTGCGCGTATAGGCTACTGCTTATCCCCCGGCGTAAACCCCGTGATCGATCCGATGCTCTTGCGCAGGAGAAACTCGGAGTGCCCCGGGACAATCCACCCCTTCAACTCGCCTATCAGCTCGTAGCCGCATTTCTCGTATAAACGTCTGGCTCCGGGATTGAACGAGGACGCGCAAACAAAGACATTGGGCGTCTCTCCGAATACCCTCTCCTCGATATAGGTCAACAGCTTGTGGCCAATACCCCGATTACGCCGCGAGGGGGCCACGGCCAGAGACTGCAGGTATCCCCTGAATGGCCCCTGCATCGCCAGGATCGCAAACCCCGCAATCTCGTCGTCCTGCAGCGCGACATACACCTCCCGCTCAGGGTCGAACATTATCTCCAGCGCCGAGTCGAAATCCCGCTGCAGTGTGATCCAGGGTTCGGTTGTCGACATCATCCTGGCGCAGATCCCCGCTTCGATCTTGTCGGCCATCCGGCGGATTGTCGTAATTGAATTGCTGTCCGTCACAATTATCACCTCACGAGGATTGCAGTCTGCCCCGATCGCGATCTCACCGAGATGTTCTCAGGCATCGACTTCACTACCCATCTTAACTTAGAGACCGATTTGCACATTGAGGGAGACCATATCATATAGTGGGAGGCGAAACCGACAAATCGCGCAGCGAAGCCACAGAATGTGCTATACCTCCCGGAGATGACACCCACATTCGGACAAGGAAGCGAAACCGATCATGACAGGACAGTCAGAATCCGCAATTGAAACCCGGCTCCCGGGGGGATGGCCCCGAGCGTGCCTGATCCTGTTGGTCCTGTTCGCCGTCAGCCTGGAGACGGGCATTTTCGCGCCGCAGGTCTTCGCCTGCCTGGGCGGGTTGATGGCTATCTACTGCGGCCTGAAGAGATACCTTAAACCGCCCGGCTTCCAGCCGGTGCTCATCGCCCTTGGCCTGGCGCTGCTCGCTCAAACCATTTCGGCCATAACCAGCTCCTGGCCTCTCAATTCACTCAGCTACGTCTGCCGCGACTACGGCATGGCTCTTACCGGTTTCTTCGTCGTAATCTGGCTGGCGAGGGAACCACGCCGGTTGCGATTCGCTTTTCACGCCCTGTTGATCGCCGCCGTGCTCGGGGGACTCTATGGGCTCTTCCAGTATTTCACCGGCACCGATCCCCTTTACGGCAAGACCATCCGCGGACCGATCAGGGAGATTACACGCTGGGATCTCTATGCGCCGATAGGTCTCCTCAACACGAGTCTCACCTATACCGGCGTCCAGATGACGATCCTGCTCCTGGCGCTCCCTGTAGCCTGGCGTGCTCGCGGTCGCCGCGCACTCCTGCTATGGAGCGGAATTGCGATCATCATGTTCTCCATATACGCCCCCCTGAAGCGAAGCCCCCTTCTGGGGCTGGCAGTCGGCATCAGTGTATTCTTCATGCAACTCGGCCGGAAGTCCGCACTCCGATTCATACTCGCAAGCATTGTGGCCGTGGTCCTGCTGGTGGCGATTGCCCCGGGATTCCGTGCCCGCATTGAGACGACTCTACAGATGAAGACCCAGAGCGAAACCGATCGGGTCTACCTGTGGCAAGCCGCTCGCGACATGGGCAGTGACTATCCGCTCCTCGGGATCGGCCCCGGCAACTGGCCCAAAGTGCGCGATGAGTATCTGCCAGAGCATGACTACTTCTCCGTTTCGCACGCGCACAGCGATCCCATGCACCTCTGGGCCACGACCGGTCTGGCCGGAAGCCTGAGCGCGCTGGCGGTTTTTCTCATGCTGGTTCTTGGGAGTGTTCGCGATCTGCGTCGCAACCGCAAACCCTCGTTCGAGAGGGATCTTCACCTGGGGATGCTGCTCTCTTTACTGGGTTTTGCAACAGCCTCGCTCTTTCAGTGCTTCCTTCTCGATGGTGAAAATGCGCTTACTCTGGGATACATACTGGGGCTTGGGCTTGCATCACGAGAATTACATATGGTATCTTTAAGGCAGTGACCCCATCCAGTGAAACGATCTTTGCTCGTTCACTTCCCCTGCTGGTTGGAGGACAAATACGCAGTGCAGATGCATTACGGCCCTCGTAACGGCGTCATTTATCCTTCAACATCGAATCTCGGATGTCCGTTCGGCATTGCGAACAGGGCCGGAGGGAACACGCAAATCGTTGAACAGATGTGGGCAAAAGGTCCACAATCTCCTTGCCCTCGGTGGAGGATGGGACAATGCAAGGAGATGACGGGTCGCAGTTTAGAAGCGATCTCCAGTGGACACGAATACGGGGACTTCGCCTGGTCTCGGATAATCCTGAGAGGGATTGAGACCGTGACAGTTTCCAGCAGATCGCCGATCGAGACTGGGGGGTATTGATCGGCCACCCGGGCCAACCGGGAGAAGACACGGTCTTTGTTCAGACTTTACTGGCGTACTCTTCCAGTAAAGCATCCCACCGATTCGCAATCGTGTGGTGAGCGAAGGCGTCTTCCACAAGTGTTCTTCCGGTCTGGCCCATTCTTTCTCTCTCCTCCACCGACATACGCTGCACAGTATGCATGGCGTTCGCCAGAGCCTCCGGATCCTTCGCTTGAACAACCAAACCGCTTTGCCCGTCCCGCACCAGCTCCCTCACGCCGCCCACATCGGTCACCACCACCGGCAACGCGGCGCACGACGCCTCCATGATGACATTCGGCAACCCCTCCCAGCGGGAGGAGAGCACCAGACCGTCGGCGGATTTGAGCAACGCCGGAAGGTCATGACGAATACCCGGCAAGCCGACATGCCCGCTCAACTTCGAATCCGCCAACTGAATCTCGAGGGAGCTCCTCTGACGACCCTCACCGGCTATGACCAGTCGAGTATTCGGCTCCGCTCTCACGAGATGATCCATCGCGACCAGCAGCGTGGGAAAATCCTTTTGCTCCTCAAGACTGCCAACGGCCAGCCAGAGAAAATCGGTCTCACCCACCCCGAACGAAGCCCGCAGCTCCGGGTTTCGCGAACCGGCTCTCCGGTCGAAAACCGCCGTATCGATGCAATTGTGAATCACACGCAGATCCCGTTCACGAAAAACACCGGCGGCAATCAGTTTCTCCCGGGCTGCGGCCGAATTGGCCACGGCTACATCCGCCAGAAAATTGGTGCTCCTCATGAGGAGGTTGCGGATGCCGCCCCTGAAGCTCCCCTGCCCGTGACGCCCCGCAAAGGATTCATTGCGTACGGATGTGATGACTACGGGCACACGACTCGCGGGACGGGTCAACCGCGCGAGTAGGTCGGCATGGTAAAGGAAGCTGATCAGTACGGCCGGTCGACGGGCGCGCAGTGCGGCGGTCAACGTCCAGGCCACTTTCAGGCGGGATCCGCGAGACGTGCTCGTCAGGGTCAGCAATTCGACCCCCGCGTCCCGCAGTGCAGCGACCAGTTCCGCCTGAGGCGTGCCGGGTCGTGCCGTTGGCTGGATTGTCGCAACGGTCACCCGGCGACCACGCCTTTGCATTTCAACGGCAAGACGGGTCAACTGAGTTTCGGCGCCACCGATCCCCAAGCTGCCGATCAGAAAGAAAATGCTGTCTCCTGAGGGGCCGCTCACGAGTCCGCTCCCCGATCCGAGCGGTGTCGGTTCAATTTTCCATGCAGAAGAGACCGCACATCGAGGATGTTCAACGCCAGCACCATACCGCCAACGGTTGCGATCCCCACCACGACCTGCAGGATCAGCGCCAGTCGACCGGTCATCCCGGCCAGAGGCCAGAGCGCCAACGCCATCACGGCCACCACGCCGATCCCCTGCGCCAGATCCTTCACCTTGAACGGCAGGGGGAATATCCTGCGGGCGTAGAAGAGACTGACGATAAAGGCCACGATATAGGTGGTCACGGCGGTATAAGCCGCGCCGATCAGACCGATACGCGGGATCAGAACAAGATTGAGGCAGACGCTGACCGCTGCGGCGGCGATGGTGATCCACATCTGGAATACAAGCCGTCCGGTCAGCATGAACGCATAGTTGACGTAGTAGGCGCGCAACACGTAGAAGAACATCCCTACAGCCATGAAGGGGATCAGCCGGATGGCGGTGGCCTGGTACTCCTCGCCGAGAATTGTAGTAGCGATGTTGGGCGCCAACATGATGAAGGCCACCGTGACGGGCAGCGCCACCAGAAGCAGTGCGAGCAGATTCTGCCGCATACTCCGCACACATCGGCGAACTCCACCATCCTCGAGAGCGTGCACATTGACCGGAAACGCCGCCAGGTGGATGACCGAACCCATCAACATCAGGCTGAAACGGGTGATATCATAGCCGGGTGAATACAGCCCCGTCGCCTCGGTGCCGATCAACTCGCCCAGCAGGAAGCGGTCTGAGAAATCGACAATCCAGGCGGCCGGGTAATTGATGATCATCGGCTTTCCGTAGTGGAGCAATTGACGGAAGATCCCCCAGTCGACCAGGCGGAGCCTGACGCCCCGCCAGGAGCCGAAGACGAATACGAGCATGGGGATGATCCGACCAACGATCAGACCGATCAACACCCCCAGCGCTCCATATCCGCGCCAGGCCAGGAACCCACCCAACCCCAGAGACAGGATCGTGCGAACGAGCTCCAGAAATCCGAAGCGCCACGGCTTGAGATCGGCGCGGGCGAGTTCGAGGTTGAGCTCGAACCAGGTATTGGACCAGAGAAGCAGGATACCTGCACCGATCAGCGTCAGGGGGATCCCCTTCGGCTGAGCGATCAGCGCCACCAGACCGACCACGACCGTCACGGCCACCGAGATCAGATAACCCACGGTTACGGTGGAGAGAAATGTGTCCCGTCGGTCGGCGAAGGCGGGCAGGTAGCGCACGAGGCCCATCTGCAACCAGATGAAGAACAGCCTGTGGCCGAAGTCCATCCCCGTCAGGACAAGAGCGTAGTGGCCCATCTCCTCCGACGGGAGCAGGTGGGAATAGACGTAAATCGCCAGCAGGCTCACCGCGCCCGGAACAATCCGCGCCAGCAGGTAGGTTACGCTGTGACTCAAGAATTTGGGTATCATCGATTATCTCGGGCAAAGTGTGGATTTACCGCGGAAATCACCTGGCCGCCTTGGCCTTTATCCGGGCTGCCTCCCGAAGCTCCTCTGCTGAGGCCGCTTCGGGATGCAGATGAATCACCTCGGCGCCGTCACTCGTCTCCAGTGTAAAGGTCATCTCCTCCGGCTCAACCTTTTCGACTCCACGGCGGGCCAATACGGCGGGGATGGTCATCAGGATGATTCTCAGATCGAGCAACAGGCTGTAGTGATCGACATACCATACATCGAATCGGAACTTCTGTCTCCAGGTGATGGCATTGCGCCCCTTGATTTGCGCCAGACCGGTCAGACCGGGCAGAGCCTTGAAGCGGCGCAGTTCATCAAGGCTGCAGTCACTGGTGAAACAGGCGAGTTGGGGACGGGGACCGACCAGACTCATATCACCTTTAATGATGTTGATCAGCTGAGGCAGTTCATCAAGGCTCGTGTGTCGCAGAAATCGACCCAGGAAATTGATCCTCTCCTCGTCAGGCAGCAGAGAACCATCCGCATTCCGTCTGTTGTTCATCGTTCGGAATTTGTACATACGGAAGGGGACACCATCCCGACCCAACCGCTCCTGGCGGAAATGGACTGGACGACGAATAATCAGCCAGACACCGGTCACGCACAGCAGATACACGGGCGACGCCACAATGAACAGCGTCAGTGCGCTCGCGAGATCAAGGAATCTTTTCAGGCCATGAGACTTCATGTTCAATCCTGGGCAAACGTGAGGCTGTTTCGTAAACGGTTTGCGGCATTTGCAATAACCAGCCCAAGATACATAGCGATTTAGGGCTATGCAAATCCTTTTATCTCCCCCGAGTCGGATCGTAAACCGGTCGGATCCGATTACGTCCGGGACCGGAAACGTTCTCAGGTGGCTGCCCAACCTAACATCAACGCATAACATGTGTTACACAACGGTCAGGGCGAGATGCAAGGAACTGTCATTATTGCGGTAAATGGGTTAAGCTGAATCGCCGGCAGGGGGGTTGCCCCGACATCGACAACACAAAAACGCAAGGATCTCCCATTTCAAAACCGCAGCTGATCATACTCGTTAACAACGACTTCTTCTTCCTGTCTCACCGACTGGCGCTGGCGCGGGCGGCGCGGGCTGATGGCTTCCGGGTATTCATCGGTACCCGTGTGCATCAGGATGGTGAGCGGATCGCCGACGAGGGTTTTGAACTCTGCCCCCTGCCCCATTTCATCGGCGACAATCTCGACCCGTTACGTGAACTGAAAGCGCTCGGGGAGCTGCGCAGTCTCTACCGGCGGGTTCGTCCCGATCTTGTGCATCACATAGGGTTGAAAATGTCTTTGACGGGATCCCTGGCCACGCGCGCCGCCGGCGTACCGCGGGTTCTCAACACTTTCACCGGCTTGGGGTTCCTGTTCACCAGCGCCGGATGGAGAGGTCGTCTGATACGTCGCTTCGCGTTGGGGGCGATGAAGAGCGCGCTTGTCGGCAAGACGCATATGATGAGTTTTCAGAACGGCGAAGACCGGCAGGAGTTCATCCGCCGGCGTGTCGTCACGGAGGAGAGGACAACTCTGATTCGTGGGTCCGGTGTGGATCCGACCCGTTTCTCGCCATCCCCGGACCCGGACGGCGAGCCCGTCGTTCTGTTCGCCTCCAGGATGTTGCGCGACAAGGGAGTCGTTGAACTGGTGGAGGCCGCCAGAATCCTGAAACGGCGCAATGTTCATTGCCGTGTGCTGTTGGCCGGTTTGCCCGACCATGGCAATCCCCGGACAGTAACCGAAGCGGAGCTGGAAGCGTGGCACGAGGAGGGAGCTGTGGAGTGGCTGAAGCAACGGGACGACATGCCCGCCCTAATGGCTGACGCCCATATAGCCTGCCTCCCCTCCTACCGCGAAGGGTTGCCCCGTTTTCTCCTGGAGGCAGCGGCGGCAACACGACCGATCGTCGCCTCCGACATCGCCGGATGTCGCGAGGTTGTCCGCCACGAGGGCAACGGTCTGCTTGTCCCCCCCCGCGACCCGAGCGCCCTGGCCCAGGCCCTGGAGAGGTTGATCGCCGATGCCGATCTGCGCGTCCGCCTGGGTCGCGCGGGACGGGTACTGATCGAGGAGGAACTTTGCGATGAACATATCAATCGACAGACGGTCGCGATCTATCGGACAATGCTCGCCAGCGCTCGATGAAGCCATGGGTTGATGTGCATTCAACCTCAAAACTGAAAGGATAAAGGCCTCCAAATGGAATTTGGCCCTGAAGACGACATCCGCAGCAATGACCACCTCGACCTGAAGGGGGAGTTGAGCGCCATCCGCAAGCTGGTCGGCCCTCTTCTCTATCTGGACAGGCGCGGCAGAATCATCCGGGTCAACGGCGCGTGTCTGAATCTGCTTGGTCTCAATATTACGGAGATCATAGGGCGCAATATCGAAAGCCTTTTCCTCAGGGGAGAATGGACCTTCAAATTCGGCGATCATCCGGGAGCCGGCACTGATCTGCTTTACGACATCATTCTCTCTCTGCAATTATCCGGCGATTCGTCCCAGCCGGTACACTGCCGCCTGGTCTCGCTCATCAACAATCCGACAGCGCGCTATCTGCTCCGCTTCATCCCCCAGATCAGCCCTGACCAGGCGCCGCTATTCCCAAAACCCAACACCGAACTGCACAGTCTCAACGAACAGATACACTCCATCACCTGCGATCTCGCGCGGGATGGGTCATTTCTGTTCGTGGACAGCCCCGTACTCGAAAAGCTCGGCATCAGTTCAGAGTACTTCATCGGAAAAACCTGGTTGGATCTGCCCTGGTTCAGGAGTGATCCGGAAACCTTGAGACGTATGGAGGTGATATTCAAGACCGTCATACAGGAGAAGGTCAAAATCAGGTGTGAAGAGGAGGTCACGAGCCTTGCCGGCGGAAAGGTTACCGTACTCATAACCCTCTCGCCCGTTCTCGATGAACAGGGTCAGGTTCGACATATCACCTGTAACGCCAACAACATCTCGAAGACGCGCAACACGGCGGAACGGCTCAACATGTTTGTCGCGGCCATAGCCCAGACACTTGACGGCATTATCATCTCCGACATGGATGGCTTCATCCTCTACGCCAACGCAGCCTGGGCGGAAATGCATGGCCTGGAGACCGACGATCTCATCGGTACCCACATCAAACGATTCCATAATGAGCAGCAGTTCGAGCAGGAGGTGCTCCCCTACTACAGAGCCCTCATGTCCAAGAGGGCTCACGAAGATGAGGTCGGACACCTGCACGCCGACGGCAGTATCTTCCCCACATTGATGAGCTGCTCATTGATAACGGACATCAACAGACGCCCCATCGGCATGGTCAGTACGGCGCGGGATATCAGGGATATCAAAATGCGGGCGAACGAACTGATGGACGCGCGAAACAGGGCCGAAGCCTCGCTCCGCGCCAAGAGTGCGTTCCTGGCCAACATGAGTCACGAAATCCGCACGCCGCTCAACGGTATCATCGGCATGACCGAACTCACTCTGGAAACTGATCTTGATCAGGAGCAAGCGGACAATCTGAGTATGGTGCATTCATCGGCCAGGCATCTGCTGACTGTGATCAACGACATCCTCGACTTCTCCAAAATCGAAGCCGGGCACATGCATCTGGAATCAATCCGCTTTAACCTGCGGGACGCCGTAGAGTATTCACTGGCCGATCTTGCGCTGCGTGCCGAGCGGAAGAATCTGGATCTCGTTGTCTGCGTCGCGCCCGAAGCGCCGGAATTACTGCTCGGCGACCCGCACCGGCTCAGGCAGATCTGCATCAACATCATCGGCAATGCCATCAAATTCACCAACCAGGGCGAGGTGATATTCCGGATCGAGGTGTACGAACAGAGCGAGGATTCGATCAAACTCCATTTCTCGGTGGCCGACTCCGGCATCGGCATTCTGCCGGAGCGGCAGAAAACCATCTTCGACAGCTTCACTCAGGCTGACGGCTCCACAACCCGCCGCTACGGTGGTTCCGGTCTGGGCACAACAATCTCGAAGCAGCTCGTACAGTTGATGGATGGTGAGATCTGGCTGGAGAGTCCCAACAATCCGGACGATGTCTTCCATCCGGGTACGACATTCCATTTCATCCTCCCCTTCAGTTTGACGCCGGGGATATCCGGAGAGCGATCGGTTCAAATCGGTAAGCGAACCGAGATCATGTTGATTGAAAACCAGAGCACACGACGCGAGTATCTTACCCGGTTCCTCTCCGCCAACGCCTTCAATGTCATTCCGATCAAAGAGCTGGACGGGGCCGCCGAATACCTGCGATCAAAGGGAGATTCAGCCTGCAGCCTCATCCTGCTGGATGATTCCTTCGGCATGCCCCTTGAGCAAACGATCAGATCTCTGGACATGAGCCAGGACAACCGGCCACCGGTCATTGTCCTCACCCCGATCAGCCGGAAACTGGATCCCTCAAACATGGCCCAGCTTGGAATCACGGCGCAGATTCCGCGCCCCGTCAAAACCAGCGACCTGCTGTTCCATATCCAGCGTCTGCTGCCGGGCGCCCCGGACGAAACCAGCCCCAGTGCCGTGGCTTATGACATCAATCACCTAGACCCCCACAACATCAGGCCTCTCAAGATCCTCCTGGCGGAGGACAACAAGGTCAACCAACTGCTCGCCGTTAAGCTGCTGGATCGTGTCGGGCATGACATCACCGTAGTGGAGAACGGGCAGGAGGTTCTCGACAAACTGGAGGGCAACAGCTATGACATCCTCCTGCTGGATATCCAGATGCCCATTATGGACGGCTATGAGGTCACCGAGCGGATCAGATTCATGGAGCGGGAAACCAAGGAACATCTGAGTATCCTGGCGATGACCGCTGCGGCTCTCGAAGGGGATCGCGAGAAGTGTCTGGCTGCCGGTATGGACGGATATATCCGTAAACCGATCGATGTACATGAGCTCTATGTGCACATCGCCACACTGACGGACAAATAGAAAAAACGGGATCGGCGGAGAGCGATCTCCTCCGTCGATACGGCGGCGCGCCAACGCCGCACATGTCGGAACGCGCTTGCACCTTCAGCGACCATCTCCGGTTCGGCAACCGGACAAGTCCGGATCCCCTCAGCCATCCGCGAAGAGCACATCGCCGAAACCCTTGCAGGCAAGGGTCAACGCACTCGAACAAAATCCCCCGCCTGCAGAACGACTCCTCCCAAATCCCCCTGCATGAAGGCCTTGTCCACCGATCCCGTCACGCAGTCCCACCGGAAAACCTAAACTCGCCAGCCTTGCCAGCTGAGATATACTCATCCCGGATTCAGGTCTGAACGGATACGCTACCGCTCATTAACAAGAGTCTGATGCTTGCGGAGTCTTATCCCATTCTTGCCTTCCCGACTGCAAATCTCGTTCAGCAACCACGAGGCCAGAGAGCTGATGAACGTTAAACATCGGCAACACACGGGATTAGGAGAGGACGTCAACCGGTGCGCCGCAGAGAGTGACAACCCCCGTTACCCGGTGACCCGCCACCTGTCCACCACCACACGCAGAGATTGACCATCTGGAGCGCTGCCGCCGAAAAGGTGGATCGTCTCAGGCGTGACTGCAGGAGCATCCGTTTCCCGCGGACGCACAACGGCGAGCGTCGTTGCCTGAATATCGATCGTACGCTGAACGCCAGCCCCCTCCGGGAGCGCCACGAATCATGATTCGACCCAAATATTTGTCGACGAATTTTCCCGGAAATCCTCACCCTTATCCGTCTTGTTAATATTGAGTGTTAGTGGATTTAGAAAATGCTGTCATGCAGCGAGGATGGGGAGTCCGGCCACAACCGAGATCTTTCATATCAACGAAGCTCAACACACACAATTGGTAGTGACCTGATTGCGGCCAATTCAATATTGTTTATGTGGTGTTTCGTTCCGGCAGGAGCAAACATTAGCTCTCATGGCTGTACCACCGGCAAGCAGTCTGCAGAGGCAATACGCATAACGGAATAGGTCAATGACAAGGTATCAAGCTCCATTTCGCTCCTTATCAATAAATTCATTTACCACATACGAAAGGGAATTGGATTATGTCCAACTTAAGGGTCAATGCTCATTTTGTTGTGCGGCACTATCTGATAATTCTCCTACTCTCGGGCTTCATGCCTTCATTGATATCACAACAGGCAAGTGCGGACGAAAGTACGTTCGGGTTGGAACTCGCCCGCAAGTTTGCGCCATGCATGATATTCCACTCGGGAAATCCTCTGGAGCCGGAACCGGTCGAGATCTATGCACAAGGTGATCGACTGGATTGGCGTGACATGTCTACCTGGTTCTTTGATCAGGGCGATCTGACCGACCATGGCTACATCAACCATTGCGATTTCTACGATGTAGATCAAAGCGCGTGGCCATTCTGCAATGATCCGGATTCCCCGGACTATGTCCAGCAACAGGTATGGGGATGCAATTGGGCGGAGTACCACTATGGGAATGGCGGTTCCGATTTTGGAACTCAGCAGGCCCCCAACAGTTGGGTCATTCCCGATCTAATCGGTCATCCCGATTACGATTATTGGCAGAAAGACTGGCTCCTCATCACCACCTGGAACTATGGCGGACCGGGCAATGAAACTGCCGCCGAATGGAAGGCCGCCTATACGGGATTCGATGCCTCCGGCAACCCTTACTCTAATCCATATACACGTCCCGGGTCGGAATTCCCGGCCACAATTTACCCGACGGTATGGGCCGAAGGGGGCAACGTCTGCATTCAGTATAATTTCTTCTACCCGTATAATGACGGCTGGAATGACCACGAGGGGGATTGGGAGGGCATCATCGTCACCGTAGACGATATGGATCCCGAACAGGCGTCTCTGGTCGGTGTCCGTTACCTGTTCCATGAATACTACCTGGACACATTCGCCTCAAACACCCAGTACTTCGTTGAGGGAACTCACCCGGTCGTATTTGTCGGAGGTCACGTAGACTACTCGTGCGGCGCGCATGGCGAAGGTCATGTTGGGGGAGGCAGTTTCCCGGTTCCCGGATTCTGGAACATCACCACCCCGAAGTGGCTGGATATCATCCTCGATCTGTTTTGCAATGATGTCTACGAGGAGATCGATCCCGGACGATATCTGCACCACAATCAGATCAATCTAAAAATGATCCCCAATGTCTCCCGCATCTGGTCAGGAGAACCCGGCTTAGGCGCCGACTATTTTGCCGCCCATCCCGAAGATGCCTGGATGCGGGCCAATTTGAGATGGGGAAACTACTTCAGCCCCGAGTCGCCCTTCAGCAACAACATCCTGATGCAGCTTTTCGGCGAGGAGGTCGGGAATAAATCCGGCGTGGGTCCCGCCTACAGTGAGACCTGGCATACGCTGAACTACCCCGACAAAACCAATTATGAAGATGACCACAACCTCTCACCGATTCCATGGGCCCATGATATCCTTTTCTATGCTCAAATGGATGAAGAGGGCAATGTCATCAACGGTGAAATCGAGTTGAACGGTTATACCAAATCCACTCCTGGGTACAAACAACTTGTCGGTTCGGCCATGCAGCCGGAATACGAGTTCTCCGCACCCAATGAGCTGTACACCGACGACAAGAGTTATGTATTCGCCCGCTGGAGCGACGGCAACACCGAGAGTACGAGATCCCTGCCAATAGATTACGAGGACATGATCGTCTATACGACACTCAATGCTATCTATCGTGAAGCGGGTCCCTCGCCTGAACTCCTATCACCCATCGACGGCTCCACCCTTGCCTCACCCGAGACTGTGGTATTGACGTGGGATGAATTCCCGGACGCGGTCTACTATCGGTATCAAGTGGCAAGCGCTGCCGATTTCAACGCAACATCCATTGAACTCGATACCATAGCCGTTGACACGAGTGTCGAACTGCCGTTTATGCATCACACTCTGTCGGGCACTTACTGGTGGCGGGTTTGCGCATACGCAAACGGTGAGTTGACCGATTTCTCCGAACCATGGAGCTACACCTTCAACTACAGCTTCAGCGCCATCCAGATGTTTCCCGACATGAACACGGTCGACGTCCTGCCGGATGCCAGTATGAGAGCGACCTTCAATCATATCGTGGATTTCGGCAGCATCTCTCCGGCGAGTTTTGCCCTGTCCGGCGATCAGAGCGGCAGCATCCCCTATACTGCCGGCTCAATGCTGTACGGGTATCAGGTCGGAGCCTATCCCAATTTCGATTTCAAGGCGGGCGAGAGGATCACCTTGACAATGACCGAGGGGATTGCCTCGACAAACCCCGGCGAAACCCTGGCACACCCGATCAGCGTCTCCATAACCGCATCAGCCACAGGTGACGCTGATTTCCATCCCGTCACAGACCTGCCCCAGCCTGAGTACTGCAGCAGCACCGATGCGGTGCTGTCGGATCTGGACAATGATGGTGATCTGGATATCGCTTCCGTGCAGATGTATGACAAGACGATTACCATCATCAAGAATCTGGGGATGGGCGAATACAGCCCGTACACCGTCTACAACGTCGGCCCCTACGGTTACGAGGATTACAACCCGATCAGCATCACAGCAGCCGATTTCGATAACGATGGGGATGTGGATCTGGCTACGGGTAACTTCGGCAACTACTCCTGGAGTTACTTCGCGAACAATGGTGACGGCACATTTGCGAATCCCGTCGTCTACCATAAGGTCCCCTGGCTAGCCGGACCGCCTGAAGACCTCCACGCCGCTGATGTCGACAACGACGGCGACATGGATCTTGTCTGCGGCACTGTGCACAATGTCATAGTATTCGAGAATCTGGGCGGTGGCACTTTCGATGTCGATTTCGCCGCCTATGACACCTTTGGCCAGGCCCGCAATATCTGCGTGGGCGATCTGAACAACGACGGCTGGATCGATGTTGCGGCCGCCAATCGCGACACCGACGATCTCTGCATTCTGCTCAATCAGGGTGACGGCACATATGCGACCGGCGTTCAGATCGGCAGCTTCGACAATCCCGGACCCATCGCCTGTCAGGATATCGATGGCGACAGGGACCTGGACATCATCGTCGGACAGAGCCTGTACTCCTCCGCCGCAAGCGTAGTGAGAACTTACGCCAACGACGGAGATGCCGGCTTCGGCACCTACCAGAGCAAGAGCATCAGCGGAGGTCAACAGGTGGGACTGGAGCTGCTGGATGCCGATGGCGACGGCTGGATGGACGTCATCATCAGTAAGTCGTACCAGAACGAGGTTCACCATGAGCTGGCGCTGTTGATCAACGACACCACCGGCGGCCTCGGCGATCCGACCTATCTCGACATGATCAACTCATCCAGCAGCTATTACCGACCCAATGGTCTCGATGTCGGCGATATGAACGGCGATGGGACGCTGGATCTGGTAATCAGCAATTTCAGCCCAAGCAGCACCAGCATCTTCTATGATCTGGCTCTTCCCGCTCAAGTCGTGCTGACTTCGCCGCTTCACGGCAAGATAACGACGAACACCCATCCGAACCTGGTCTGGGAGGATCAAAACGGCCATGAAATGAGTTACACGGTCCAGATCGATCATGAGCACGATTTCAGAGCTCCCATCATGTGCGAACATACGGGAACAGGCTCCAGCTGGACCGTCAGCCCGGGGTTGTCCAACGGCACCTACCACTGGCGCGTCAAGGCCGGCAATGTCGTTGGCGAGGGTGACTGGTCGGCCGGCCGCAGTTTCACGATCAACGTGCCGCGTCCCTCCTGCCCTGTGCTTTACAGTTATGACGGAGAGGATTTCAGAAGTGAGAATCCGCTGCTGACCGCTTGCGAGCAGTCCGGGTATAAGGATGTCGTCACCGATTTCTACCTCCTGCCCGAGGCGCCTGCCGTCAGAGATAACCGGATTGATTTCCAGCTGCGCGAACTCGAGAACGAGATCACCTATCTGAACGACATCTCTCTGATCACGGTTGATCATGAGGCCGACAGCAAGGTCATCTGTACGATCGACGGCGGCATCATGGCCTACTCCGAGACGATGGCGCCTACCAGTGCAGTCGACCAGAATGGCGCCGACGTATTGGAGTTGATCACAAGTCGTGATGGCGCGATATTCCAGGCCGAGGGTCCGGGTACGCTGACCTTGAGTTTCCCCGGGCTCTATGACGGCGGTGGATTCAGTGTCTTCGCAGCCAAGAAGACCGGCTGCATCCAGATTGAAATCCCGCCCCATGAGGAGGAGGGCAAGATCGCAGTGGATCCCGAACCGGGGCTCAAAGTCGAAATGAAAGATGCCGAAGGCGAGTGGTTTGAGATCGCCGAGCTCCCCTCCCGCGAATGGGCGAAGTTGGAATCTTTCCAGGCCTTGAGCGAGCATCCCGGAGCGATAGAGATGCGATTGAGCTGGACGAGCAAGTTCGAGACGGACATCGTTTGCCAGTACCTGCCGAGTGAGACCGAACCGATTCTCACAAGTTTGAGTGTCAGCGATTATGAGCTCAAACAGAGTAATCCGGAGAGTGTTGCCGGTGATCTGGCGAATGATGATCAGCCGCTTGAATTGCGCCTGGGCGATGTGCTGGCCTTCAGTTTCATGAACGAAACCAACCCGTCACCGGGTATGGTTCGAAGCTACATCATCAAGGCCACGGGCCGCTATCAGCCGGATTACGCCGTCTACACCAACCTGTTGCCGTCCAGCGCCAAGCTGCACGGCAACTATCCCAACCCCTTCAATCCTACGACCTCGATCAGATTCGATCTCCCGGTCGACGGTCATGCCGCACTGAGCGTTTTCGATGCTCAGGGTCGTTTGATCAAAACCCTGTTGAACGAAATGAGAGAGGCGGGCAGCCACGCCGTGACCTGGAACGGCTGCAATGAGGGCGGCAATCGGATCGCCAGCGGTATCTACTTCTACAATCTCACGGCGGGAACCTATTCGGAGACCCGCAAAATGATCATGTTGAAGTAGCTTGGAGCGACCGGCCTGATACCGGTCCGAATCTTCATCCCGAGTCACTGCAGTGGCTCGGGTTTTTCGTTTTCGTACCTCACCGGACGAATACTCCGGGCACGTATGATTTCATTGCCAAAACATCCCTCAATAAGGGACTTGTGCCGTCCCGCTCAAAGTCTTAGGCTGTTGGGTCGTCACTATAGAGCGGTGCGCCGCGCCTGCCCTCGCGGCAGCGGCTCGATCCGCATATCCTGAGCGTGTTTGATAGGAGATCTCATGTTTCGCCGTCAGTTCTATCTCTGGACCCTGATCCTCCTGGCCCTGCTGTTGGGTTCCTGTTCGGAGGAGGTGACCTATATTGAAGAGCACATCACGGGTCCCGAGAACCTGCAGACAACGGTCAACGATACCCTGATCTTCTGGGGCACCTATTCGGGACACTACCTCGATGTGGCTCGTCACTCCTGGGATTTCAACTCCGATGGCGCCTTCGATGCGATCTGGACCAACTCCATCGAGAATCCGGCCTGGGCTTCGCCGCCGGACGACCCCTCGACCATGGGCACCTACTACCACTACCGTCAGCCCGGCGATTACGTGGCCACACTCCAGGTCACCACGGTCAAGAACCGCATGTTCCGCTGGCTGACCTACATCACGATCACGGATGAGCTGCCTGAGATCACCGTCACCGCACAGGATTCCGCGCAGTGCGGCGAGGAGTTCACACTCATCGGTTTCGCCAGCGACGATGCCGGCGACGAGTTGACCTGGGACTATGACGGTTTCGACGGGCCGGATATCATCGAATCTTTCGCGGACACGATGACCTTCGCCGTCAATACCGTCTTCAACGAACCCGGCTACTACGTCACCACCTTCACCGCCACCGACAATGACGAGAACGTTGCCGAGTACGACCACGAGATCCTCGTCGGCGCCGCCCCCGAATGGGGTATGAGCAAGCCGATGACCGAGGCCCGGACCGATCATGCCTCGGCGGTCTACAACGACCGCATCTACATCTTCGGTGGTCGTCACAGCGAAGGCGTTCTGGGCTCGGTCGAGGTTTTCAACCCCGTAGACAGCACCTGGGCCTCCGCACCCGACATGCCGACCGCCCGCTGGGGCCTGCAGGCCGTCAATATTGACGACCTGATCTACGTGGTCGGTGGCGTCACGCCTGCGGATACGATCTTCCCGCGGATCGAGGTTTTCGATCCCTACGACGAGAGCTGGAGCGAATATCCGCATACGACGGAGACCGTAATCGACGCCCCGCGACGCGGTTTCTCCGCCGAAAGGGTGGGCCTGATCGACGCAGACGGAACCGATATCCTGGTCTACGGCGGCTGGACTCGCGGAGCCGTGGCCGACAGTGTGATGATATTCGAAACCCTAATCGAGGATTGGCGCTGGAATCCCCATTCCATGCAGCAGAGTCGCGCCTGGATGGGCAGCGCCGTGATTCAGGACGATCAGGGTCTCGGCAACGACTTCCTGATCGCGCTCGGCGGCACCTCCGACGGCGCGACACCAATGGACCGTTTCGGTGTCTTCAATCCGCTGTTCGGCACCTGGCACACCTGGCCGGCCATGCCCACGGCGAGGATGTCGCTGTCCACCGTGGTCCACGAAGGCAAGGTTTACGCCTTCGGCGGATTCACCGGCCCCAGTGGCGTCACCGATAAGGCCGAGGTCTACAGCCTGGTTTACGAACACTGGAGCGAAATAGCCCCCATGCCGCTCCCCCGGGGCGGTTCGACCGCCGACGTGGTCAACGGTTTTGTCTACATCATAGGCGGCGCCACGGCGGCCAGCTCGCCCTACAACATTGAGGCCAGCAAGGACGTGCAGGTTCTCAATCCCTGGCGGTGCGCCCCCTAACCCGCTGGATGGTTCCATGACCGGTCCCGTCACTCGCACTCTGCTCAGTGCCCTGTTGCTGCTCATCTGCGGGCATGGCGCACCATGTCTCGCCGGACATCACCCGTTCCTCGGCATGCGCACCGACCGAGCTCATCAGGAGCTCGATTTGCGGGAGTTCGAATCCGAGCATTTCGTGATCATCTACCCGGAGCGGATCGAGGAGGAGGCGCAGCGCGCCGCGGCAGCCGCCGAACACATTTACCGGCCCGTCTGCGAGGCGATGGGCCTCGCCGGTCTCCCCTTCAAAACCAGCATCTTCCTGACCGACGAGGATGAGATCATCAACGGCTTCGCCCTGCCCCGCCGCATGCTCCTCTTCACCCATCTCAACAACTACCCCATCTACTTCGGCGGCAGCGACAGCTGGCTCCGGCAGGTGATCGCCCACGAATTCCAGCATGTCGTCTGGATGGAGGCCTCGCGCGACTGGACCGGTTTCTGGGGTTGGCTGACCACCCCCGCCTGGTTCCTGGAGGGGTTGGCGGAATATCACACCGAGTCCTGGGGTCCCGCACGCAGCGATCTGGCGATCCGCAAACGATTCATTGAGGGACACCGGCAATGGCTCGATCCTCACGACAGCGGCTTCTCCAAGGTTCGCTACCTGGCCGCCACTTATGGCGATAGCGTCATCACCGGAATCGTCGGCGGACGTAACGCTCTGGGCCTGGGGAATTGGCGCGACTCCTTCACTGCGACCGTTGGGGTGACCCCGGCCGAATTCGAGGAGGAGTGGCGACGCGCCGTCACGGCCTACAGCTATGCGATCATGGCCCAGAAGGAATCACCCTTCATGACGGGGGAGATCCTATCCGCCCCGCGACGCCACACACGGACCCTGACCCTGTCACCGGACAGCACGCACCTGGCCCTGCTCGGACGCGATGGCGCCGGAGAGCTTTGGGCGCTGAGCGTCAAGGAGACCGGCACGGAGGGGGATCACCGGGAGCTGGACTGCGGGCGGATCGACAATCACCTCTCTTTCAGCCCCGACGGCAAGCGCCTGATTTACGCCAAGAAGCACCGTGTCGCCCACGGCAGCTCCGTCTGGGATATCAAGGTCGCGAATGTGGCCGGAGGGCGGTCGCAGTGGCTTACCTGGAGCGCCAACGCCCAGTATCCCGCCTGGGATCCGGATGGCGAGTCGGTGGCCTATGTCGTCAACGACGGGGCAAGCAGCAAGATCGTCAGGCAACTCCGCAACGGCGAAATCCGGACGATCTACTGCGGTGATCAAAACGAGCAACGTCTCTTCGATCTCGCTTTCAGCCCCGATGGAGAACAGCTGGCCTGCGCCTGTTTTCTCCCCGGACGGGGCGTCGATCTGGCTCTCATCGACACCAATACGGGTGTGCTCAGCTTTATTACCCAAAACGGAGCGCGGGATCGTCACCCCGTCTGGAGCCCGACCGGTGATCGCATCTACTTCACCGGAACGCGGCATGACCTCGTGCCGAATATCCACGCGGTTGATCCCCGATCGGGTGAAGACAGTGTGATCTGCATCACCGACACGGGTGAGGCGATGAGTTGCCTGGGCCTGATCCCGGCCGGCCCCGATTCGACGGACTGGTCGCTGGTTGCAGCCTCGCTGGCGACTACGGACAGCACGCGACTCTTCCGGGTCGATCCGGCGCGGGTGGTATCACCCGTGACCCCCGTGATTCGTCCCGATCTGGTGGCCTGGCTTCACCGCAAACCTCCGGTGATGATTCCCCCGCTGGACCCGAATCTTCGCCCTGTGGTGAGTGAATCCCGTAGCTATCGCAGCCTCAAGCGATTGGATTGTCTGTTCCGATTCGCCATCCCCTCACCCGCACCCTGGGGTGTTGCAGGTGCCGCATTCTGGTCCGACAAGGTCCAGCGGCAGAGCATTCTGGCCGTTCTGGATGTCGGCACGGATGACCATGACAAGCTCACAGCGCGCGCCGCCTACCTCCGTTGGGATACGACAGCCCTGCCGCTGCCCGGCATCTTCGGTCTGGCCGTCGGCAAGAACGTGCGTCTGGGAGCCGGAATATATGGCGACAGGCTGCTCTATGATGTCCAGGATTTCGCCAATCTGAACTGGCGGTTGCCGTTCAATCGTGGCGAACATTTTCACGCAAATCACACGCTGGGTATCCGGATCGAGATGCGCCAGGTACATCTTCAGAATCCCGAAACCTTTGAACCTGCGGAGCGGATAGCCGGCGGTCTCACCACCCCCCTCACCGAATACGGGCAACATCACCTGCGTGCTGAATACCGCTACACAAACCAGCGACCGCACAGAGGCGAATCCCCCCGTATGGGTACAGGGCTGCTGCTGCGCTACGAGTGGTCGGGGGATCATCTGGGTGGAGATCTGGATTATCAGCGCCTGCGCTTTGATCTGGGTCATATATTCGATTCACATTTACCCGGACAGGTGTTCCTGCGGTTACGCCATGATCAGCAATGGGGAACTACAGCCCCTCGAGAGGCTGCCGGATTACGGGCGGAGCCCCCCCTGGCGCCATTCACCTACCGTGAGAATCACATTATCCTGGATGATATCCTGTCCCTGTCCGATCATCTGTGGTTGAGAGGTTTGCGTGATAATCTGAAAGGGAACAGAACCTTTCTGGGGACTATGGAATGGAGATTGCCACTGTTGCCACCTCTACCCATAAATGTTCTGGGCTGTTCGACAGGTGGCCTGTCGGGAACAATGTTCCTCGATCATGGCCGGACCTCCAATAGAGGGGACACCCCCCTCGTCAGAACCGGATTCGGCTGGGAGTTGGGCCTCCCGTTGAACATAAGCGGCAAGATCGGGCTGAGGATAGGGTATGGAGAGGGACAATTATTGCCCTGGGGGCTGGACGGCACCCCTGTCGAGAGGCGATACTACTGGAGTATTGGCTTGGTCAACCCCTTCTAGATGGGTGACTATTGCCAGGATCCAGTGAAAGAGGATGATGTGACAAGCAGCAGGCCAAAACAGGATATCCGAACGGAGATAGTCGGCAAGGAGCATGAATCTCTTCCGATTTTCTTTACGGCCCTGCCCAAGGATTCGGGTTGGCCGCGGGGCACCATTTTGTCTTTGACCGACCGTGAGCCCACGGAGTTCGAACAGGCTGATAAGTATGTAATCGCCATTCTCAAGAACAAGACCGTCGGCGCCCTCAGTCTCCACGCCGCAGCCAGCGGCAACTATCACCGCCAACACAACCTTCACTTCCATATCGACGTCCTCCCCCAGTACCAGAACACCGGCATAGGCAGCGCCCTGATAGCGCGAATGATCAAGTACGCCGCCAAAATGGGCTTCTGGCGCATCTACCTCGGCACCCTGTCCTGGAATCAGCAGGCGCTCGCACTCTTCGGCAGTTACGGTTTCAGAATCGAGGGGGTCAGCCGGGCCGCCTATCGCGTCAAAACCGACGGCGGCGAGGAGTTCTTCGTCGATGGCATCGGGATGGCGCTCTGGATCGGTCCACAGCTTAAGGTCAACCGCAACGACTGGAAGAGTTACATCATCGATCAGACAGCGCCGCTGCCGGGCGAGTATGTCTACAGTGCCGAAGGATCGGTTGTGATGGAGGAGCTGGTGGGACTCTACGAATCGGTGGGAGATCAGCGATTCCGCTTCCCCGAACTCCTGATGGGAGCCTGGCGCAACTCCACCAACGTAATCACCGTGCGTCGCAACAGTGAACTGATCGGACTCATCCGCTGTCTGACAGACGATTTTTCGACGCTCTTCATCTGCGATATTCTCATTCGCCCCGAACACCAGCGACGGGGAGTCGGATCGGAATTGATGAAAAGGCTGCAGGCCTCGATCAACGGGATCTATCAGACGATCCTCCTCACCGACCCGGATACCCTGCCCTTCTATCGCAAGCTGGACTTCATGCAGTGGGAAAGTTCCTGCCTGAAGATGAATCGCCCAACTGATCGTAAGTTGAAATAGCGGAGTATTTTAAGCGATCCCCCCGCGAAATGCCGATACGGCACTATAGTATTAGTAAGTTACCGTCTTATTAGTAATCGGAATATGATTCATGTCGCAGGTGAACATGCAACACCTACTGAGGATTCTGCTCTTGCTGGCGCTGATGATGTCATCTGCCGTCTCCGGCATCAAAGCGGATCCCCAACCGATACCGGATTGGCGCGATGTCCTTTATCCCCCATTAGAACTCACCGAGATCGAAAGCAACCCGGTACTGACCAAATTCGATGTCGACGACCACGACTCCATTTCGTTTGTGGCCGACCCCTTCCTGTTCCACGAGGACGGCATCTGGTACATGTTCTTCGAGATCAAGCCCTATACCGATGGAGGCATGATCTCGGTCGCCACCAGCCCCGATGGCCTCGAATGGACCTACGATCGCATCGTGCTTTGGGACGTCACCCATCTCTCCTACCCCTTCGTCTTCAAGTGGGACGGCATGTACTACATGCTGCCGGATCACTATCCGCAGGAGTTCGTGCGGCTCTACCGGGCCACGCCGGAACAATTCCCCTACCAGTGGGAGAAAGTCGCGGATATTCTCACGGGGCGCATCTTCGCGGATTCATCCATCTTCCGTTACGATGATCTCTGGTGGATCCTCACGAGCAATACCAGTGCGACTCATCTGTACCTGTACTACTCTCACGATCTCACGGACCCGGAGGCCTGGGTTGAACATCCCATGAGCCCGGTCAGGTCATCGGACCCGGCCCGCATCAGGTGCGGCGGGCGCCCGCTCGTGCTGGCCAACGAACGGATCATCCGCTTCACCCAGGACTGCTCCGAGGTATACGGCCTTCAGGTTCGTGCTCTCGAGATAGATCGTCTCGACACCGAAAACTACGAAGAGCACGAGTTGCCGGAGAGTCCCATCCTGCAACCCACCGGCAGCGGCTGGAACGGCACCCGAATGCATCAGATCGATCCCTGGTGGATCGGGGACAGATGGCTGTGCGCCACCGACGGCAAACAGCATACCTCATGGGCCATCGGTATTTACATGACCCCCGTGATCACGGGCATCCCCCCGACCGCCGTCACCGGACCTTTCGGACTGCATGGCAACCCCAACCCCTGCAACCCCAACACGACTCTGCTGTTCGATCTGCCCACAGGCGGACGGACCGATCTGAGGATATTCGATATCGGGGGGCGGAGGGTCATCAATCTGTATTCGGGTGACCTGTCTGCGGGGCGGCATTCCGTGAACTGGAATGGTTGCGGCGAATCCGGCGATCCGCTCCCATCGGGGCTTTATCTCGCCCGCCTGCAAGCGGAAAACAACAGTGATCTCTGTCGGATCATTCTGCTCAAGTAACCCTCATCGGAAACCGGCATGCGGTTGAGAAGACCGAAGCATCCTGCCGGGTCGTCATTGGAGTATCCCGTTGCGATGGGATCAGACGCCGGCCGCTCTCTTCGCCAGCTGCGGATCGGATGGGACATCAACGGCCGGGATGCCGAGCACCCTGTTGTAGACCGCATCGATACGGAGGGCGATCTCGCTCCAGGCCAGACCGGCGGCTTTGATCTGGCCCCGCTCGGCGTAGGCCTGTCGGACATCGGGATGATCGAGGAAGTAGTCCAGCGCCCTGGCCAGAGCAACAGTATTGCCGTGCTCCACCAGCAGACCATCCCTGCCGTGCTCGACGACATCGCGATAGCCATCGATATCGAAACCGACTACCGGCAGCTTCGCGGCCATCCCCTCCAGCAGCACCATGCCGAAGCTCTCCCGACCAAGGCTGGGTGCGCAGAAGATGTCCGCGTTGCCGTAGTACTCCACCAGCTTCTGACGGGGTACGAAGCCGACGAAATGGACCGACTCACGGATCGAAGCGGGCAGCGCCTTCTGGATACGTGAGCGGTCGGGACCGTCACCGATCACGAGCAGCTCGATATCATCGCGCTGATCGCACAGTATCTCGAACGCCTTGAGCAAGCAGGGCAGGCCCTTCCGCTTAACCATCGCACCGACGAACAGGATCTTCATGTTGTTCTCGTCCAGACCAAGCAACGTCTTGTCGGTGCAGTTCATGCTGCTTGAGAACCGTTTGAAGTCTACGCCATTGGGTATGACTTCGAAGTCGCCGGGGAAGATATCCCCGGCGGCACTCTCGGCGGCAGGACTCACGGCGATCCGGGCATCCAGCCGGTTGAGCAGAGGCGAAAGGAACGGCTTGAATAGCATGGCCAGAAGATCGCGCGGATAGAAACTGTGGAAAGTGCCGACCAGCGGACACTTGGCCCGCGACAGCGTCAGAAGCGGCAATGTGGGCATCATGGGATTGTGGATATGGAGCAGGTCGAACTTCTCGGCGGCTAGCATCGCATCGAAACGGGGACCCAATCGCCAACCGGCGCTCACGCGTGAGAGACTGCCGTTGTAGTGAACGGGGATGCTCCGCCCAAGGCGTATCACCCGCGGCTCCCGCTCCTGGATATCTCCGTCAATGTGACTCGAAATGACGACCACTTCGTGTCCCAAAGCGGTCAGCTCCCGTGAGAGAGCCCGAATGTGCTCACTGATGCCACCCGGCTGCGGGTAGTAGAACTCACTGACCATACCAATCTTCAAAGACCCGCCGCTCCTTTTACAAGTTCATCCGACTCATGCAACCCGGAGGCAGCATCGTGGAGAGCATACAGCACCACCCACTGCTCGGGATACTCCAAAATAGTGCATTCAAGCACGTCTGCAAAGGCCTGCACCGGATCTCCGCTCTTGGACAGAGCCGGATGCACCTTGAGCACAAACCCCTCCCCCTCGCGCAACATGAACATCGGCAACAGGGTGGCACCGGCCCTTTGCGCCAGATCCATCCCGGCGCCCGGCAGGCTTCGATATCCGCCTGCTATCCGCGCAACTCGTTGTCCCTGACCATTTTCACCGCTATTGCCAACCACACGATCAGCCGCCAGGGCCACCGATCCACCCCGTTTCAGATGACGGAAAAGGCGCATCCCCTGCCCCTCGGCGACCAGGATCCTATCTCCGCCCCTTTCACGCATCCACTTGAACAACCTGAACAACCGTTCGGGCTTCAGCTCCTCAACCACCACGGTAAATTCGGGCAATCTCCGGGACAACCAGAAGCCCATCAGATCCCAATTGCCCACATGAGCCGTGAGAACACACACCGGGCCACTCTCAGCCGCCCGCCGCAAATGCTCCTCACCCTCAACGCGCAGAGGGATGTCGTCCAGAGTTGACGGCCTGCGTACAATCGACAGCAACTCACCCCAATAACGACCATATGACGCGAACACCCTCGCCGGGTTGACCGGAGCCCTGCCCGATGCCCGCGCCATAGCCGCGAGGTTTCCGGCCACGACACGCCGCTTCGGGGAGAGGCGACTCAGGGCGCTCATACAGCCGCCCGCCAGATTCACATAGAGACGATAGGGGAGCACCAGAGCCAGGAGCAGCCCCAGCCTGAGCGCAATGAAGAAGGCCACGAAGATCCTCCAGAACCTTGAAAAGCAACCCGCCGAGTCGGACGGGCCGTTTCATTGTACCAGCCTGTTGAGTAATGGGAATATAAAAAGCCCCTCCCGCTTAAGGAGGGGCTTTCTCAAAATTCCAATCCCTATTGAACGGTGACGATCTTCTTAACCATCTTTTCCCCTTGTCCCGACTTCGCATCGAAGCTGGTGACCGAGACGAAGTAGACGCCGCTGGAAACCTGGAGACCGTTGTCGTCGATACCGTCCCAGGGTACGCTCTGCTCGCCGGCCGCCAGCGGGTGATCCTCGAACAGCGTCCGGATCTTGCGGCCCGTGACGTCATAGATGTTCAGACTGACACGGCAATCCAGGTGTGTGGTGAAGAGGATATTGGTCGTGGGGTTGAACGGATTCGGGAAATTGCTCATCCGACCCAGCATGCGGCCATTGTCGACCTGATCGTAATCGTCGACCGCGGTAACCTCACCCAGACCGCCCGTTCCGCCGGACTCGTGATACCGCTGCGCGAACTCCTGCAGGAACATGTTGGCCACGGCCTGATCATGAATGATCAGCGTGTTCTCATCGTTCCGGCTGTTGGCGCTGAAGCTCCAGTTGTGGCTGCCGGTGAGCACCAGGGGATCATCATCCGCCCAGTTGGCGTCGACGATCATGTACTTGTGATGCAGCAGCCTGCTGCCGGGCAGCGGGGTATCGATCAGAACATCCGCCGGAGTATACCAGGCGAAGGGGCTGCAGACGTCGCCCGCCATCTGGTAGTAGACGCTGCCGTTGTCGCAATCGCCGAGACCCTCGTCGAAGACGCCGCGAATCTCCATGTCGCCGCCGAGATCATCGTCACGACGATCGCGCATGGCGTTGCAGATATTGTATTCTGTAAAGGCCAGGATCGCGAAGTAGACCGAGTGATCGGCGGTCTTCACGGTGTTGACGATCTTGTCCGTGACACCGTCGCTCGGGCTCATGTACTGCTCGATCCGTATGCCGTTGATGAAGAACTCATGCGGGGTGTTGTCCTGCTTGTCCGAGCCCAGACGCGCGGCGGAGGCGTTGGGCGTCTGCGTGTCGCTGCCCCACATCTCATCGAACTCGATTGTGTAGGCCTGGGCCATGCAGTAGTCCTGGATCTTGACGCCGTTGTTCACGTCATCATTGCCGGCGATGCTCATGTTGCCGCTGCCGGTCCAGATCCAGTCATCGTACCTGTCGCCGTTCCGGCCATCTATGACGACATACTTGTTGTGCATGATGCCGTAGTTGGGCGAGCCGTGGTTGCCGCCGAAGGTGCTGGTGATGTAGGGGATGCCGTAACCGGCGCAGTAGTCGGCGGCGGTGTGGGAGTTGTCATCCTCAATGATCAGACGCACCAGGCAACCGCGCTGATGGGCGGCCACCAGAGCATCGCGCACGTTGGTCAGGCTGAAGCTGTAGAGGCAGGCATCAACCGAGTAGTCGGCGCTGTTGATCATGCTGACGACCTGGTTGCTCAGGGTCATGTTGTCCGCGACCTCGTTGCCCTCCGAGGCGTAGGAGGTATCCACGGTGAAGCTCATGTAGATCTCCAGCTCACCGGGCTGATCGTTGGCCACGGCCAGGAGCTGATCGGGACCATAACGGGTGCCTTCGCCATCGCTGCTCTTCACGCGATAGTGATAGATCGTATTGGCGTCGAGACCGGTCAGTTCGACCGTATGCTGCAGCACCGCATCGCCCGGATTGCCGGCGGTAAGGCCGTAGGCGTCGGTGAGGCCGTATTCGACCTCGCTGCTGCCGGGGGTGGTCGTCTCGAAGTAGATGATGGCCGAGTTCGAGGTTACATTCACGACCTGGCCCACGCCATTGATCGGGGGGCCCGGTTCGTGGATGACGACATCGGTCAGGAAGCGGGGAGAGATCTCATAGCCCGCGGTATAGGGCGAAGTGTCGTCATACTGCTTCACGACACCGATGATATCGAAAACCGTGCCCGGATCGGGACTGCCGTTAACCGGCGAGTCCTTGTCGATGAAGAGCAGAGTCGTCGCGGTGCCATCGCTGATGTTGAGAATCGAGTTCGACCCGGAGGTGGTGACGGGCCAGCTGCCGCTGGTCAGGCTCACGTTGTTGATCCTGATCAGACGCGCCTCGTTGGCCTCGGAATAGTCTCCGGTGTCGAAGGTGTTTTCCAGATCGGCACAGGTGATCACCAACGGATCGGGCACCTCGTACCCCCCGCCGAAATTGAACAGCGAGAAGGGCGGGCTCAATTCCGTCAATCCATTGTAGTGCGCCACCGTCGCGGTGACGAAAACGCTGTCACCGAGTTCGGCGGTATAGGTTCCGGCGCCGCCGCTGACATAGAGATTCACGCCGCCGGTTTCGTCCTGGATATAGACCTCAAAATTGTAGCTGCTGAATGTGCCATTGGGACTCGTCACGATGCCGCTGACCGATACCTCCTGGTTGAGCAGGGTGGGTACACCAGCGCTGTTGTTTTCATGAAGATCAATGATATCCAGGGCCATGGCGGGTATAGCGCAGACCATCAAGACTATAAGGGCAACCACCCTACGAAGTTGCATCTCTATCTCCTAACACGACGAATGTGAACATGCAATGACAGGCCCTCAGGCCGGCCCAACAGATGATTATAGCAGAAAAGCAAAACATTCGGAAAGGGATAGAAACGTGTTTGGGCCTTAATTGGCGGGCATCAGCGGATTTCAGCTGCCGCAAGCCGGAGGGGAAGCGGTGCATCCGAAGAGGTGGACTACATCCAACCATCGCTCAATCTGGCGATCGTGCGCCAATTGAGACGCAATTCAATCTGCCAACCGCTCTCCCGTTCATCGGTGATAACGGATGACCAGGCGCCTGTGCGATTGATGTGCGCAAGGCTGAGATCGGCATCCAGGAGGCCGGGCAGGCCGAAGCGGAGATCGTTGCGGCGCCAGGTCAGGCGACATACCTGCAGACCGGCCACCTCCCCCGAGATCCAACCCTTCTCGCTCCTCTTCATATCGATGAAGCCCATCTGGGTACCTGTCATCCCGTCCAGCATCCCGTAGCGAAGTTTCTGGTATTCCAGACGCAGACGTCCAAGACGGCCACGAGGCGGAAGGCTGAGCGCGACGAAGAGGCCGTCCGTGTTCGGCCCCAGCCAGTGCCCCAGGAGGGCGCCTTCATTATATGTGTCCTCAGTGAGCAGGAAGCGCCGGGGATCTCCATCATGGTGGAAATAGACCTGCGGATCGATATGCACATATTCGAGATCGAGATCGGCGCCAGCCAATCCGGGAGGTGACGCCCAGCGCAACCCCACCAACTCGCCAAAGCTCGATATCCCCGCCGATTCCCCCTTCTCCGCCGCATCAAGAGCGACCAGACGATCCAGCAGGAATTCCCCGTACAGGGAAACCGGCGCCAGGTTCAGTCTGAAATCCGCACCCACCACCTTCTTGTCATCCGTGCGGGAGCGATCCCAGATATCCTGGGTCATGGAGACCAAAAAACCGACGGGATTGGCATAGGCCAGATCCAGTCCGCGACCGCCCCAGGCGGCAGCCTCGAAGATCCCGACGGTCAACGGACCGGGAGGTCGGAGCTCGATCCTGTGAGCAGCAATCCAGGCATCCCCGTTGATGTAGTCGGGCAGTATATCCCCCTCCAGCCCCGAGGGCGGCTGCGGACCGCGCCGGTTCTGGGCTACGAGGCTGTAGAGAGACAGGTAACGCGTGGTGATGCGACTGCTCAAACCGTCGAGTGGAAATGGGTTCTCACTGAGGAAAAGCGTGCCCCAGCGACCCTGCCCCATCTTCCTGTCCTCCCTGCCGAAACGGAACCGGAGCCAGTCATTGTCCCAACCGATGACCGCCCGGTTCAGGCGGGCGAAGGGATCGGTGAAAAGGCCGCGGAAATCGACCGCCAGATTGTCCACCCAGTCATCCGCATTGGGGCGGCTGGTCAGCTTGCTGTAATTTTCGTAGAAGCGCAGCTCCGCGCTCAGTTGACCCGCCAGTTCGGCGTTCAGGGAGAGTTTGATCATCCCCTTGCGGCGTGGCCGGTGGTTGGGGTCGATGAGGGAATCCACGGTCGACGGTCCGCCGAAGAATTGAAGTCCCAGACCGGTTTCCCAGATGGAGGCGGGGAACCGATCGTCGGGGATTGCGTCGGCTTTCCGACGCCAGGTTCGCTCAGCCACGTAGCGCTCCAGCGCGGCAAGTCGTTCAAGCTCTACAACTGATAACCCCTCACTGTTGGCGACAATCTCCGCAACGATGGCCGTCAAATCGCGCCGGCTGAGCGGACGCTGAGCCAGACTCCCGCGCCACAGACCCAAAGACATGAAGTGTTCGAGTTCATCGTGAATATCCGCACCCGTCGGCACCGAAAGCGTCTCTCCAGCGGAGTCTGTGCCGCAAACAGCAACGCCGGGCAGCAAAAGGATTGCAAAGAGGAGTGCGAGAACTTTCACGAAAGCCTCCGAAACAGGAAGTTGATATATGGAACCTGTGGCAGCAAGGGCAACGGCGGGATAGTAGGCGAGGTGAGGTAATGTAACAATAAAAACCGCCCCGTTGCCGGGGCGGTGCTTACACAGCTATGTAAGATTTCGATTCAGCAGAGGGCCGCCTCCATGCGCCCCTCCACCAAATCAAGTCTTAGGCGTTGACCTCCATGGCCAACCAGCGATCCAATACGCTTTTCAGAAACCGCCATTCGCTACCAACCTTCTTTGCCGGGATTTTGCCCTCCTTGGCTAATCGGCAAACGGTCTTCACGTGCATCTTAAGATACCCGGCGGCCTCCACGGAGGTCAAAACCGGAGAAACCTGCTCCTCCGTTCCCACATAGATGTTCGAGTATTCGCGTTCCTTCCAGTCGGACATCGGCATTCATCCTTCTTTTGCAGGTTCCGTAACACAGGAAAGGCTCGATCATGACTAACAGACTGAGCCTGAACCTCCCTTGTACTGACTCACTCGTAAGATTCTGTATCCGTTGAGTGTCCCCGTGCCCACAAATCAGCAAAGGGTATGCCACTTCAAAAATCCAGACTAAGTCACCTAATCTAAACGAGTTAATCTTTAATTAGACATGACGGCCCGGCAAGGTCTGCACCTGGAATGGCTTTCCTGTCATTCCCTATCGCCCCTTCAGATTACCGATCCATCCCGATTGATCCCTCAACAGGCGAAAAGCAAACAATGCAATACGCAAGGTCTGGGATCGGTAGCCACAGGGGTATTGCAATCCTGCCATTCCATAGAGGGTGTTGGGGTGGCATATGCTTTGCGAATTCTGGCACGTAATGCCTACTACGGAGGATAGCATGGACCAGGATGACCGCTTCATCGAGTTTAACAAAGGTATGCCTACCGGGCGTCAGGATCGTTTTTCATGGATGATCGACGCACTTCTGCACAGCCGCAAGGAGGCCGGCTTGACTACCGGCATCCATCGTCCCGATGAAGATGTGAACATGTACCTGGTCGATCTGCTCTGCCGCTATATCGGTGCCGCGGGAAACATGGTCAGCGACCAGCCGATCATCCCCTACGAAAGCGAGCTCCATGAGCACGCGGCCGGCCTACCCGAAATTCGCTCCAAGTATATGCTTTACCGAAGCAATGCCGATCACCTGCTGATCAGTATCGGAATCTTCAGCAACGCCTGGTTTCGCGATCCTCACAAGTCCGCATTCCGCTGGGCGCCAACCCGAAACGAGACCATCACCCGAGGCAAGTGGTACTACCACCAGGCAGCAATTTATGCCGACAGATTGGATGATGGACGGCGAGGCCTGAATGATATTCTGTTTAAACTTGAAGTTGGCTTCGAAGATTATCTGAAAATTCTGGAGACCATGCGGAGCGAGTACTTCAACTTCGTGAAGAAGTTCAGCGATGGAGAATGGGCACACTTTTGTCGCGATCTGGGAATAGCCGTAACCACTTGATTCAAACGGACAATTCTATTCCCCGGATCGCTTCCCGCGGTTTCGTCTACTTCTTCTTGTAGGAGATTTCTGCCGCTCCTCGGAATCCTTCCCCCCACCCGCAAAGCCGCGCCCGGAGGAATCGCCCCTTCTGCCCTGATGTTTCTGAATGAAAGACAGAACCTCCTGCTGCACGCGTCCCGACTCCTCACCCTTCAGCAACCCGTGACCACCCTTGTCCAGCAGAATGATCCGCGCATCGTTTTCACCAAACGCTTTTTTGATCACCTTGAGACCGTCGGGTGACAGCTCGGGATTGTCCTTGGCGTGGATTGCCAGAATCGGTGCCCGGATTTCACCCAGCTTTTGACTCGCCTGACGAACGGCATTGTAGCGATCCGCCAGCCAGCGGTGCGGGCTGCTGGAGAT
Organism: bacterium; assembly: GCA_024231955.1. Classification (GTDB taxonomy): domain Bacteria; phylum Krumholzibacteriota; class Krumholzibacteriia; order JACNKJ01; family JACNKJ01; genus JAAEPZ01. Next base: position 210,393 of record JAAEPZ010001024.1, read on the forward strand.
CATCCGCTCGAAGAGCCGTGGGATTATCCGTCGCCAGGTCAGCGCGATCCGTTCGCTGAGTTTGAGATTGGGTCGCAGCGGCGGCGACAGCAAGGTCAGACTGGCCGCCTTGCATTTCCTGGCCAGAATAAGCGCCAGGATGCTGCCGAAGCTGGAGCTGACAATATGGATCGGCACATCAAGCAATTCGAGCATATCGTATCGCATCTCAAGTTCCGCAAGCGATAGCTGCCAGGGTACGCCGCCACTCTGCGATCCGACCGCCGCCTCATTGGGCAGCAGGGAGCTGTAGACAGTCATCCCGGATCGGTAGAGATGACGTCCCAGATGGAAATACTGAGAAGGGGTACTGTGGCCACCCGGCACGAGAAGCACCGCCGCGGTCGGCTCCTCCTGCAGGTACAGGAAGGAGCGATCCCGCTGGGGGATGTCGAGCTCCTCCTCCTTGATCCTCTGTAATTCATAATGTGTGCGCAGCAGATTCACACGTTCGGTCAGCGGAAGGCGCTCATCACGGTTGGCGCCATGGAGGCCCCAGACCGTATTCACCATATTCTGCAGCTGCTCACCTTTGGTCGTTTGCTTTTGTGTACCCATAAGCTCTTCTGTCGTGGGAAATTATCAAGGCCGGAATATAGTCCATATCAGCAGTCGATACCAGCAGGCATTACCGGAATGAGGCATCCCGGACAAATTCCGGCCATATTGACCTCGGCGAACCAAAGTGGTATCATAAGCGGTATGAAACGGACCCGAATGCATCTTTGTTGTTGCCGCCACCTCCACAGAGGCAGGCCGGGTCGCGCATATCGGTGACAACCGATAGACTGAAACGAATTCAAAGCGCGGATCCAGCAGGGTCCGCGCTTTTTTTTATGCTTTGAAAGGATGATAATGTCGCTCCTCCGGAATCTCCGCGAAGATCTGGCCTCTGCCATGACACGAGACCCGGCAGCCCGCAATCGGATCGAATTGCTGCTGCTCTATCCGACCATACACGCCATCTGGGCATACCGTATCGCTCACTGCCTCTGGAATCGACGTTGTTGTTTTGTTGCGCGTTTCATCATGGCTATCGTCCGCAGCGGCACCGGCATCGAGATTCACCCGGCCGCCGTGATCGGTCGCCGCTTTTTCATCGACCATGGAGCCGGTGTGGTGATCGGTGAGACTGCTGTAATCGGTGATGATGTCCTGCTCTACCAGGGTGTCACTCTGGGCGGCACCAACCTCGACCGGGGCAAACGTCACCCGACCCTGGGCAACATGGTTGTGGTTGGCGCCGGCGCCAAGGTGCTGGGACCAATCGAGATAGGATCGGGGGCTCGTATCGGAGCCGGCAGTGTGGTCATCCGTCCGGTAAGTGACAAGATGATCGTGGCCGGCATTCCCGCCCGCCCCGTAGGCATGCGCGGCAATACCGGGATCAATCTGCGGCACGATCTGATCGACGATCCCAACGCATTGTCGATCAGCGGGATCGAGGAGCGTTTGCGTTTCCTGGAGAATAGACTCGGCGTCGAGGCCGACAAAATGGACCCGGAGTCGGGACACATGGAGGCTGTGCAATGAGAAGTATACATTCGGACATCACCACCACCGTGGGGAACACGCCCCTGGTGCATCTGACCCGACTGGGTAAAGGGTTGCCCGGAACAATCGTGGTGAAACTGGAGAGCTTCAATCCCGGCGGCAGCGTGAAGGACCGGATCGGCGTCCATCTTCTCCGGCGCGCCGAGGAGGAGGGGCTGCTTGCTCCCGGCGCGACCATCATCGAGCCCAGCAGCGGCAACACGGGCATCGCGTTGGCCATGGCGTCTGCCGCCAAGGGTTATCATCTGGTACTGACGATGCCCGAAAGCATGAGCCGGGAGCGACGTCATTTGCTGGTTGCTCTCGGTGCGGAGCTCAGATTGACCCCGGCGGACAGCGGGATGCCCGGAGCGATTGCCGAGGCCATCCGTCTCAAGCGCGACAATCCCGACTGGTTCCACCCGGATCAATTCGGCAACCGGCACAACCCGGAGATCCACGAGCTGACGACTGCCGCAGAGATCTGGCGCGATACCGACGGCGAGATCGACATACTGATCGCCGGTGTGGGTACCGGCGGCACGATCACCGGCACTGGTCGGGCGCTCAAACGGCACAATGCATCCCTCCGGGTGATCGCAGTCGAGCCTGCGGACAGCCCGGTCCTCTCCGGCCGACCTCCCGGTCCCCACATGATCCAGGGGATCGGAGCCGGCTTCGTCCCTGAAAACTATGACGCCTCGGTAGTCGATGAGGTGATCCGGGTTGAGACGGCAGATGCAATAGCGACAGCGAGGACATTGGCGACCGGGGAGGGCATCCTGGCGGGAATCTCCAGCGGGGCTGCGCTCTCCATTGCGCTGGAGGTCGCCCGCCGGGAGGAGAGCCGGGATCGCCTGATCGTCACGATTCTACCCGACACGGGTGAGCGATACCTGAGCACCTCGCTCTATGTTGATGACGACACCGGCGACGAATAGGCGCTCAAGTGGTCATGAAACCGGTTCTCCGGTAGACCGGGATAATCCGGGGCCTGAAGATCGTTAACCTTCAGGCCCCTCTTTTTACCTCCCCACAAGATTTCATGGATGCAAACCCACCTTTGATTGATTGTTTGGATTTTCTCTGGCATAGTGGAAACAGGTTCGGCAACCTGCTGAATAGGGGACCTCCCCGGGTTTGTCCGATAGCTACAAGGAGCGATTGAATGCAGAAGGTGAGTATAATCGGTAGCGGCAATGTCGGCGTTAATTCCGCATTCTTCATTGCGGAGATGGCGGCTGCGCACATCATGTTGATCGACATTAAAGAGGGGATGTCCCACGGCAAGGCTCTGGATCTCATGGAGGCGGCGCCAATCCGCCAATACCGAACGAAGATCGAGGGCAGCCACGACATCAAGGATATCAAGGATAGCGATGTCGTCGTCATCACTGCCGGGCTGATCCGGGCGCCGGGTCGCGATCGGGGCGAACACTTCCAGAAAAACGTGGATATCATCAAGGGGCTCTGCAAAAGCATCGTCGAGTTGGCCCCCAATTCCACCATCATCGTGGCCACGGAGCCCGTTGACGCCATGGTCATGGTGATCTGCCGTGAAACCGGTTTCGATCGCAAACGGGTCATGGGGATCGGCGGCTTGCTGGACAGCACCCGCATGGCGCATTTCGTGGCCGAGAAGCTGAACGTCAGTCCGCGGGATATCACCGCCCTTGTCATCGGCAGTCACACGCGTCTGATGCTGCCGCTCCCGTTTTACAGCCGCATCAACGGCATCGAAGCGGGGATGCTCCTCTCGGCGGAGGATATCGAAGAGGTTGTGACCAACACCCGGGACGCCGGCAGCGTGATCGTCGATCTCGCGAAACGCTCCAACGCCTACTACGCGCCCAGCGCGGCCATCGCCCAGGTTGTGGAGGCGATCTGCATCGACACCAAAAAAGTGCTGTCCATGAGCATCATGCTCGCGGGCGAGTACGGCCTCGAAGATGTCGCCCTCAGTGTTCCCTGCAAAGTCGGTGCAAATGGGATCGAGGAGATAATCGAACTCGATCTGAAAAATGAGGACCTTCAGGCCCTTGCCGCGTCAGCGGAACCGATTCGCAGCTACTTCTAAACCCAACAGCCTGTTCAAGCCGGAAAGGAAAGAACATGAAGAAAGTCAGTGTCATCGGCGCGGGTCATGTTGGAGCCACCTGCACATACTACATTGCCGAGAAGAACATCGCCGAATTGGCGATGATCGATATTATCGAGGGGATGCCTCAGGCCAAGGGGATGGACTTCTCGCAGGCCGCACCGTTGCGTAACTACGGCGTACCGATTGTCGGCTCGAACAATTACGCGGATATCGTGGGCAGCGATGTCGTGGTGATTACCGCCGGTGTCCCCCGCAAGCCCGGTATGGACCGCATGGACCTGCTCAAGATCAACACGCAGATCGTTCAGACGGCGGCCAGCAACGTGGCCAAGTACGCACCTGACAGCACGATCATCGTGGTCAGCAACCCGCTGGACATCATGTGTATGGTCGCCCTGGACGCCAGCGGTTTCGCCCTTAAACGGGTGGTCGGTATGGCGGGGATCCTGGACAGCACCCGCTTCCGCTACTTCGTGGCCGAAAGGCTGAACGTGGCCGTGACCGATGTGCAGGCCATGGTGCTCGGCGGTCACGGGGATACGATGGTGCCGCTGCCCCGCTTCACGACTGTAGCAGGCATTCCGATCACGGAACTGATGCCGGCCGCCGAGGTCGAGGAGCTGTGTGATCGCACCCGCAATGGCGGCGCGGAGATCGTGAAGTATCTGAAAACCGGTTCGGCCTTCTACGCCCCGGCCGCCAGTGCGGCCGAGATGGTTGAGGCCATCCTGACGAACGAGAAGCGGATCATCCCGGCCGCCGCCTACCTGCGCGGCGAGTACGGTCACGAGGGTATCTACCTCGGTGTTCCCGTCCTGATCAGCAAGCATGGGGCGGAGAAGATCATCGAGTTGGAGCTCACCAAGGAGGAGCAGAGCGCCCTGGACAATTCCGCCGCAGCGGTGCATGGAGGTCTCAAGGCGTTACGGAGCTTCTATTCCATGTCGGGAGCCAAGTAAGCGACGGCACTCAATCCACAGAGTAAACGGCCCCCACCTCGAAAGGCGGGGGCCGTTTTTTTGCCCGGTATCGGCAAAACGGGTGAATCTGTTATCAGCGGACAAGGATAAGGCGCGCCGTTCGACTTGCCGCTCCGACCTCCAGACGAGCCAGATAAACGCCGGCCGCCTGGTTGCGCCCCTGACGATCGCAACCGTCCCAGGCCAGGATATGGGTCCCTGCCCGAGCGGATCCATTGCCGAACTCGCGCACGAGTCGGCCGCGGGTATCGTAGATGTTCAGACTGTATGCCGCCGCTTCAGGCAACACGAAACGGAGCTCCGTATCGGTGATGAAGGGATTGCGGGTCGCAGCCAGCTCGAAGTCGAACGCGACGGACGCATCGTCCACACCGGTCAGGACAATCGGCTCCCATTGGGCGATACAGTTGAGGTAGCTGCGGGTAAAGATGAAATCCTCAAGGATGTCGCCATCATCGAATAGGCCAAAATCGATACTGCGGACAGTGTAGGAGGTCTGAACGGGTATCTGGATGTGATTGATGTAGGTGTGACGATCGAAGCCGTATGCCCCCAGTTGTCCGGTGTGAGTGGCGAAGGCGATCAGCGGACAACCGAATGCGTTATCGGGTCCCAGATTCAGGTCAAGAATATTGCCCTCGATGCCACTGATGGCGATCCAGCTGATCTGGTAAGCGTCATCATCCGAGTTCTCCACCACCAGGAAACGATTCTCGGTTCCGAGCAGGAGTTCATTCTCGCCATCGTCATCGACATCGGCAATCTCGGCACTCAGGATCGGAGCCTGGTAGCCCAGGGAGAACTCCTTGTAGATCAGGAAGCCCAGGTCGGGATCATATTCGAAACGGCGCACTACCATCACCTCGCCGGGCCAGCCACCCAGCAGCACCAGAATCTCGTCTTTCCCGTCATTGTCCGAATCCCCGGCACAGATGCCCGTGATGTAATCGCTGGAGTAGTGAGTAAAGAATGATGTGAACTCGTTGACCCCCGGAACGCCGGCGTGTTCAAGGATCTTGATGCTGCTGCCCCCATCGGAGGAACCGGCGGCGATGCAATACTCGCGACGGCCGTCCGAATCGAGATCGCACTCAATAATCTTGCGCACCCGAACACCCATGTGGAGATCCAGGGGCACTTCGACACACTCGCTCCCGGAGCCTGCGCCGTCCTCATGCTCCCACATGTAAATCCTGCCGTCGAACCCCGCCTCTCCGGCCACTATCTCCATGCGGCCGTCACGATCGATATCGCCGGTGCAAAGCGCGGTGAATGTATTCTCGCTGATGATCTCGCTCTGCCAGGCCGGTTCAAAGTTGTTATCGCCGGAGTTTTCGTAGATCCTGATCGAGCCGCCGGGGTAGTGGTAGGATTGGGTAATGATCTCTATCTGATCATCGTCGTCGAAATCCACAACCTCGGCATCCCAGACATTGCACAGATCCTCACCACTGTTCCAGACCTCGACAAACTCATCCTCGATGTTGCGATACCGATCGCCGCCGTCAGCTGGCCGATTGAAAAGCCGGCCGTCAATAAGAAGCTCCGGACCCCGCACCAGATCAGGATAGCCATCGCCGTTGGTGTCGACGAACGCCAACTCATCGTCACCACCGACATCCCTAACGCTCCCCAGCAGGTGGCCACAGCTGTTCCGCACCTGCAAACCGTCGGCAACCCGCTCGATGCGGGTGGTCTCAAGCAGGCCATCCTGATTCAGATCCGTAGTGTAAAGGCGAGTATCGGAGGCGATCGACGTACCGATGGAGAGAAACAGCCACAGGACTGCCAGACAAAACGGAGACGCAGCCAAAGTTTTGGGGAAGCGACAGAGACAAACGGGCATGTGCGATCCTTAGAACTTTACAGCCTGTGGGGTGTCAATAACGTCGCCAATTGTAGCACATTTCCCGGTCAGTTTCTCAAAAATCTTACCGTTACCGCCCTTGGAATCCGGTTCCGGCTCGGTACTCGCAATCATAACTACAACAAACACCGGGTATTACCTCTCGGTATCCGATCCTGCTGTGTTCTGCCTCGGCGCGGATATCCGTGAGTTTGATAATGCATCATATTGGGGGGACACCGATGAAGTATCTGGCATTTATCCTGACGATCGGAATAATACCGACCCTGATTCCGGTCACCACACCGGCAGTTGCCAACGAGATCGTCCAGTTGACGCCCGAACGGCAAGCCGCACTGGAGGCGGAACTCGTCAAGATCCGGGCCGAACTGGATCGATTGGGACACGACTGGGTCGCTAGAGAGACCAGCAGGATGCGCCTGACCTCCGCCGAGCGGCGAGCAACCCTGATGTCGGCCGACCTGGTCGATCCCGATCCCGATGATCGGGATATCTACAATCCTGGGGGATATGATCGCAGTCGCGCCCTGCTGGACTGGCGCGACAACAACGGCAATTTCGTCACCAATCCCCGCAGCCAGGGCTCGTGCGGCTCCTGCTGGTCGTTCGCGGCAACAGCCGTGCTCGAAAGCGCCTACCTGATCGCAATCGGCGGGGGCAACATCCCCTTTTTCGATCTATCCGAGCAGCATGTCCTGAACTGCATCAACGATTACTACAGCTACTCGGATGACTGCGACGGCGGCTTCCCCTACCATGTCTACCGCATGGCTGTTGAACACGGCATGGTCGAGGAGACCTGCGCCCCCTACGCCGGGATCGACACGTTGCCCTGTGAGGCCGACTGCTCGGACCCCACCAACCAGACCTACCGTTTCAACACCTACAATCGTGTCTGCTCTTATGAAAACGTCGCGCTGATCAAGGATGCCCTGAACAATCACGGGACTCTCTCCTGCAGCATGGATGTCTACGACACCTTTGATGCCTACGGCGGGGGCATCTACCAGGCCAGCGGCACCTACGAGGGTCGCCATGCGGTTCAGATCATCGGCTATAACGATGAGGGGCAATACTGGATCGGCAAGAACAGTTGGGGCGATGACTGGGGCATGGATGGTTTCTTCCACATGGCCTACAACGCCGGCTGCAGCTTCGGGGACAACACCTACTATGCCGACTTCGTCGTCGGCGATCGCGGCCCCCACGCGGCCATGTCATTCAGCGAGCTTGCGCCCGTTACCTGCGACACGCTCTGGTTCGAGGATCGCAGTGTTGCGGTGAGCGGCGAGATCATCTCCTGGGAGTGGGACTTCGATGGCGATGGCGTCATCGACGCCATCGGACCCGGTCCCCACTGGCGCGTCTTCGAATTCACCACCACTCTCAGCCCGTGGCTGCGAGTTGAGGATAGCGATGGTCAGGTTGACGTGGAGAGCATGGATGATTTTCTGAGAGTGGCCTACGGAGGCTCATGCTGGGATGGTCCGGTATGGCATGTTGATGGCGAAAACGGCGAGGTGGACGGCAACGGCAGCCCGATAAGGCCATTCGTCAAAATCCAGGCGGCTGTCAATGTGGCCGCACCGGGAGATACGGTGCTGATCCACCCGGGCGTTTACAAGGGCATCGCCAATACCGCACTCGATCCCTACGGCGATGACATCGTCATCATGTCGACAGGTGATGCAGGTGATGTGATCCTCGACGGCGAGGGTGGCAATCGCCTCTTTACGTTCACGAGGGGTGAGGGCCCGAACTGCCGCATCGAGAACATCACGCTGCGTCATGGATTCGACAGCGACCGGGGCGGCGCAATCCTGATCGACGGCGCCGCGCCGACCTTCACGGGTTGCCGCATCGACAGTTCATCGCTGGGCGAGATCGGCGGCAACGGCGGCGGAGGTGCCTGGATAAACGGCAGTGCGACTTTCCTGGATTGCACCTTCGCGGCCTGCACGAGTTCGGTCGGCGGTGGCGCCATCCACCATACCGGCGACAGCCTCACCGTCTCCAACTCCACATTCAGCGGCAACAGCGGCGTCTCGGGGGGTGCTCTGGGATTGTCGGACGGCACGGCCCTGGTCAGCGATAGCGAGTTCACCGGCAATCTGGCCTCGACGGCGGGCGCGGCGATCCTTGGCGACAACGCGCACCTGTACGTGCAGCGCAGTCGCTTCCAGGGCAATACGGTGCAGCCAGGCGGCACCTCCGGTGGCTGTATCGCAGCCCTGAACGGATCCGTCATGGATCTGAGCGACCTGCTGCTGATCGAAAATGAAGCGCCGCTCGGCGGAGCCGTCTACGTCTACAACAGTGCCCTTGAACTCACTCAGGCAACCGTATGGAATAACACAGCCACCGCCATGGGCGGCGCCATCGTGATGTTCTCCTCAACGGGGGAGGTGTGCAACTCGATCCTGTGGGGTAACCAGTCCGACTCCAACCCCGAGATCATGGCCCCCTCCGGTTTGACGGCTCACCACAACCTCATCTCGGGCGGTTGGGATGGCGAAGGGATACTCACGGACGATCCGCTCTTCAACGACGCCCCTGCAGGCGACTTCAGCCTGGCCTCCGACAGCCCCTGCATTGCCGCCGGCTGCGCGGACTGCCTGACCGCCAGCGACATCAACGGGCAGAGCCGCCCCCAACCCGTAGGCACCTCACCCGACCTTGGCGCTTTCGAGTCGATTCTCCCCAACGGCGTGGGCGTAGCCGGACAGACGCCGGGGAATCTGTATCTCCTCGGCACCTACCCGAACCCGTTCAATCCGCAGGTGACGATCACATTCGCAACTGCCCGGGCCGGTCGCGTGACATTGAATGTTTACGACTGCTCCGGCCGTTACGCGGCAAGTGTGGCCGATCGTCAATTCCCGGCAGGTACCCATTCGCTCATCTGGCAGGCACAGGACGACAACGGCAATGATCTGCCGACCGGAGTCTACCTGCTGCAGGTAGGGATGGCGGGTACTTGGGCAAGAGACAAATTGGTGCTGCTGCGTTAACGGGCATGATCATCCGCAAACGGAAACCCCCGCAGCAAGAGCTGTGGGGGTTCCCTGTACAGTCACATCAGGTCACTACTTCAGCAGAACAAGTTTCCGACTTTCACTGGAATTCTTGAACTCCAGCCGGGAGAAGTAGACACCGTTGGGCATCTCCAGATCATTGTCGTCGCGACCATCCCAAATGATCTCGTAGCGGCTCGATTCCGCCTTCATCTCATCCACCAGCGTTCTGATCACACGCCCGTTGGCGTCGATGATGCGCAGGCGAACATGCCCCTCCTCCTTCAGCGAGTAGGTAATCACCGTGCCGGGGTTGAAGGGGTTGGGGTAATTCTGACCGAGGTAGGCCACGGGTGCGGGAGCCTCCGCCACCTCCGTGCCGCCCCCCGTGAGAACGAAGGGGGCCGAGGAGACGACCCAGTTCGTCAGGAAGAGATCATCGGAGAAGGCGACCATGACATAATAGGTTCCGGGTTGCACCCGGTCGCCCCGCATATCCATCTGATCCCAACTTGACGAGAACCCCTCCTCATGCTCCCAGTAGGTAAGGGCCCAACCCGCCACCGGACAGTAGACGGGCATTCCGAACTCATTGGCGATCCACCAGAATTGAGTCGCCCGCATGCCCACTCTGGTGAGTACGCAGTTGGTGTAGGTCAATGAGACGGTCTCACCCTCATCATATTCATGATCGTCGGTCTCCACGAATACGCAACCGGCAACGCCATCCGGATCGATCAACTCAAAAGAGAACCGCTCCTGCTCCCGGCTGCGGTCCTTATCGGAGTCGAGGGTATATCCGAAAACTGCGGTATAGGTGCCACCGGGCACATATTGACCCGCGTCATCAACCTCGTGCCAAGGCCAGGACATGCTCCCCCCCGGCGGTAGTGACCAGAACGCCTGACAGGCTATGGGGGTGAAGATATTCTCCCCCAGGTCGTTCTCGATATGCCAGGGTCCGTAATCGCTCATCACTACGTTTTGCGTGGTCAGATTGTTGACCGTGAGCATCACGACACTCTTCGTGCCGTTGACGACGGGGGTCACGGTCCAGACCACCTCGCCCACCGCGGGGATGATGGAGATCAGCCGCCGGAACTTGCGGGCAAAACCCGAAAGCTGATCAACGACATCGATCTCGACCTGGTAATCGCCGGGAGAGAGGTTCGCGCCGGAGGCGTCGATCGGCAGGATCCATTCCAGAGAACCGCCCGGCGGGAGATCGACCGGCATCGGCGTAAGTGGAGGTTCGTAAACGGTGGCTCCCGTCATGTCCGTGATGCGCCAGGGGGCCTCGTTTGCGAGTTGATAGGTTGATTCCGACCTGTTGTCCAGGGTCAGAGTGAGCTGTCCTCCGACCTCCACAGGCGAGTTGTCCACCAGCCAGGCGATATCGCCGAGGATACGCATCCAGGCATAACTGGTGTAGGACTCGCTCGGCTCCTCCACGAACCACCAATTTATGCGACTGTAGTAATCACCGGGCGGCACCTGCTGGCCCGCATTATTCCGCTGACCCCACTGACCGGGCCAGAAGAACCCCGGCGGCAGTTCGACGGCCCAGCACAGGGCGACCCCGGGCGAATAGACCAAAGTGCTCATATCCGCTTCGACAATATCCCAGGGCGAGGTATCCGAGATCTGGATGTTCCGCTGGGTCGTGTTCCAGATGAACATGGAGATGGGATAGTACATCGGAGCTACGGGAGGCAGATTGAACCAGACAGGTACAGGCTCCATCACCGGATTGGCGTTTCCGGAGCCGGGGATAAGGAGAAGGGTAACAAGTAGGACAAGTGCAAGTTTGCGCAGCATGCGAACCCCCTGGTTGGGTGGAGATCCGTCCGGAGAACCTGCCCCGTAAGCGGATCAGGGAGGCAAAGGGTCATGCTAATGATGTCTGCTTCGCGGGTGGATGACCGCTGGACATAATTGTGCCCATACATTGTATCAGTAATGTCATCATAAATGAAGTCTGAAACCGCTATTTTTCCGGTTTAGACCAATGGGGCAGCCCTCAAGAGAAAGCCCCCACAGCGCACACTGTGGGGGCCTTAATCCGCTCAGTCAGGACGTCTAATAGGTGCTGAGTTCGCCAATCTCGTTTTCAACGGCCTCAAGCATCTCCAGGTTCTGGACCGCATCGAGCATGGCGTTGTGGTCATTGAACAGGGGGCGGTCGACGTCCAGGAACTCGACGCGCTTACGCACCGCGGCCTTGGCGGCCAGCGTGCCCTTGCCCGGCTTAAACTCGCGGAAGTCCAGCCCCTGGGCGGCTGCAAAGAACTCGATACCCAGAACACCCCAGGCCACGTCCATGATCTGACGTGTCTTCAGGGCGCTGTTCATCCCCATGGAGACGAAATCCTCCTGATCGGCGGCGGCGGGAATCGACTGATGGTAGGCCGGTGTCGAGAGGATCTTCTGCTCGACGATCTGCATATCGGCCGTGTACTGGCTCAGCATCAGGCCGCTGAACATGCCGGCACCCTTGGTCAGGAAGGCGGGCAGGCCGACGCTCAGCGCCGGGTTGGTCAGGCGATTCATCCGCCGTTCGGAGAGCGCGCTGACCATGGTGATGGCCCCTCCAAGGGTGTCCAGCGGCAGGCTGACGGGTGTGCCCTGGAAGTTGGCGCCGGTGAGGACAACCTGATCATCCGGCAGGAAGATGGGATTATCGCAGACGCCGTTGGCCTCGATCTCCAGTTGCTCGCGGGTCCACCGCATCTGATCGCGGGCTGCGCCGACCACCTGCGGCGTCGAACGCATGGAGTAGGCGTCCTGCACCTTCACCTTCTCCTTGCCGGTGCAGAGATCGGAGCCCTCCACAACCATGCGGATGTTGGCCGCGCTGGTCACCGCGCCCCGGAAACCGCGCAGTTCGTGCAGCCGGGTGTCGTAGGGCTTCATGTTGGCCTTCAGAGCTTCCAGCGTCATGGCGGCCGCGATCTCGGCCTGCTTCAGCCAGCGCTCGGCGTCGAAGAGCGTCAGACAGCCGATGCCGGTGAGGAGCTGCGATCCATTGATGGTCGCCAATCCGTCACGCGCCTTAAGGCCGGGAACGCTGATACCCGTCTTTTCGAAGGCCTTCATGGTGGTCATCTTCACGCCCTCATAGAAACACTCCCCCTCGCCCATCATGCAGAGGGCGATCTGGCTCATCGGCGCCAGGTCGCCGCAAGCGCCCACGGAGCCCTTCTCGCAGACATAGGGGGTCACCTGCTTGTTGAGCATCTCGATGAGGGTCTGGGTTATGATTGAACGGCAGCCGGAGTGACCCTTGGCGTGGACGTTGATGCGCAAAAGCATGGCGGAACGGACATGGTCCAGCGGAGCGGCTTTACCTATGCCCGCCGCGTGATTGTAGATGAGGTACTTCTGAAAATCCTTGACCTGATCGTCGTCCAGGACCACTTCGGAAAACTCGCCGATGCCGGTGTTGACGCCGTACATGATCTCGCGAGCTTCAATCCGCTCCTCGATGAAGGCGCGGCACTTGTCGATGCGGGCGATGGCTTCGGGGTGAAGTTCGATCTTTTCGCCGTTGCGCGCGACCGCAACGATATCTTCGATGGTCAGATCGTAACCGGTGATTAGTGTCGCCATTGGGGTACCTCCGAAATGGCCCGGCAGACGCTGCCGGACTGCGTCATCAAGTCGGGTTCATCGCGCCCACCCACCCCGCAGCAACCGGAGGTACCGGTCCGCGAATTGACAAGGTGCTTAAATCCTGGCAGGGAGTCAAGACGCCGCCCAAAGTATGAAGACAGATCCGCTCGACATATCTATACTTCCGTGAAGACGTAATACCCGATTCAGGAATGGGGGGATTATGCGGGAGATAGCCCTGATAGGTTGCGACAGGAGAGTCGGAACCACCACGTTGACGTTGGCCCTGGCACAGCTACAGCAACCGTTGGTGCTGGCCGATTGTGATTGTGATCGACCCGATCTTGATCTTCTTCTCCCGGGCCACGGAGAGGATGCTCGCCGGGATTTCTTCGCAGACAAGCTGCCCGCAATCAATTTCGCCCGGTGCGACAACTGCGGGCTCTGCTACCAGTCCTGCAATCGCGAAGCGATCCTCATGATCGGTCAGTACCCCGACATCAATCCGGCCGCCTGTGACAGTTGTCAGGTTTGCGGCCTGGTCTGCCCGACGGGGGCCATCACCTTCCGTCCGCAGGAGTTCGGCACCTGGTTTCAGCGTGAAATCGATCTGGGGGCTTTGCTGTTCGCGCGTCGCGGGTTCTGTCAGGAGAACGGCGGACGCTTGTCCGCCAAATTGCGCAGCGAGGGGGTTCAGCTCGCCCACGAGCGCAACCTTGATCTGGTTCTGATGAAGGGACCGCCCGGCATCCATTTCCACATGCACCCAATTCTGGACCAACTCGATTGTGCCGTGCTTGTCGCCACACCGGACAAATACGGAAAGCAGCGGCTGGATATGCAGATCGATCTCTGCCTCGATATGAATGTGCCCGTCGCGGTGCTGATCAACCGTAGCGGAATCGAAACGACACTCGCCATGAAGCTCGAGGAGCATTGCCGGGAAGCCGGTGCCATTCTCGCCGCTCAACTGCCCAATGTCCCCGCTCTGCTCGACCCGGAACCTCCCCGGCCGGAGGAGATCCCCGAGCTGGTCACCGCTCTGGAATCATTCTGGGCACAACTGCTCGAGTTGACTGCAACAGAAGCGCCCCGGACCTGAGCCCGGGGCGCAATACTCTCACAGCAGACGATATTTACACCCGCTTACCTCTGCCGAAACTGATGGCGTCTTTAGGGCAGGTGTCCAGGCAATCGCCACATCCGTGACAATCGGGAATCCGCTTCGCGCCCTCCACCAGCTTGGGCATGGCCTGGCAATCCGTCCGCCTGATGCAGCGACCGCAGTTGTCGCAGGCATCACTCACCCGGATCCGGCCGAAACTGAAGCGTTCAAAGAGCCAGGTGATCAGACCCAGCGGACAGATAAACGAACAGAACGGTCTGTAGATGAACAGCGCCGCCAGCAACACTGCGGCGGTCGGTCCCCAGACCGTCGGCGAACCGAGGTTGCTCCAGTGCAACAGCTCGAAAGGGTTGAAGTGGTCGTAGATGATCGTCTTGCCGACGATGACCCCAACCAGAAAGAGCAGGAAGAGCAGTGTGCGAATCGTGTTGGTGACATTGAAGGACACCCGGAACCGTTTAAGACCGGGAATCTTGCCGATCAACTCCTGCAGGGCACCGATCGGACAAACCCAACCGCAGAACGCCTTGCCGCCGATGAGGGTGAAAACGATGGCGGTCAGGAGCAGCATCAGCTGAGGTATGGCAATCTTGTGGTAGAGAATCGGGATGGCGATCCCCTTGGACGTGGCGCACATCGGGCTGGGGTGCAACCCAAATGGACGCTGGAACCAGTGGATAAAAATGCCGAGCACTCCACCAAAGAGGAGCAGGGACAGCACCTGCATCGCGATCCGCGACGAGCGCATGCCACGATTGCGCAGCAGCAGAACCCAACCGGTCAGGGCAAACAATATGAAGAACAGGTACTTGAGACTAAACAGCACTCTGCCGACCAACGACCAGTCAATCACGACTCTTACCTCCGGGGTTGAACTTCAGGTTGCCGAATTGTACTCAAACACTGGTCGCTCATCAACATCCATCCAATGCACGTAACGGTAAACCGGTCATCGATTTGCCCTGATCCTGTCCTGAACCGACCCTGGATGCAATACGAGACAACCCTCAGTATATAGCCAGTTAAGAGAAGCCGAAACACTCACCCTCTTGCTGCTCGACTCGCTATACAGAAACTTCACAGGCGCCAATCTTCTGCAATAATTTTGAGACTTCCAATGGCTATACATTGGAAATTTGTTGCTATTACATGACGTAATGAGGTATAGTTGCGCAAGTCAGGAACACTTGTGAATAGCTCTCACAATATCATTCCGGGTGCCTTGGCCTTGCTTCGCAACAGTAATGATATGCGCTAATGCATTACCTTTATCCCCTTTGGAGATCACCATGAAAAAACTGTTTTTGATCCTCGCTCTCGTTGCCATCTGTGCGACCCCCGCCCTGGCCGACCGCTCGATGGCCGGCGGAACATGTGTCCTGAACAGCCCGACCACGGTTACCCCGGGTTCGACTGTCACTTTTGAATTCGACATCTTCAATGGCAGCGCTGACGCAGAGTGGACCGCCGATGTCGTTTTCACTTTCCCCGCCTGCTGCGAAGTTGTCAGTGGCTACTACGATGACTCCATGCATGCCGGTGGCCTCTGTGCATTCACCTTCGAAGGCGCAGGCACCAACGTCGCCTCCTTCCTTGATGGCGACGAAGGCTATGGCGAGATCTATGGTAACGACCACGTCTATTTCTATGTCGAAGTTACCGTGAACTGCACCGATGGCATCGAGTTGATTCACTGGTTCCAGCAGGGTGACATCTATGGTGACGAGCCTCACTTCGTCGAAGGCGATGTTGAGTTCACAGTCGGCACCACTGCCGCCGATATCAGCACTTTCTCCAATGTGAAGTCCCTGTACTAGTCACAATTGGTCTTAAGTGGTTTATGCGAAGAGGGCTCCGGTAACGGAGCCCTTTTCCTTATCCCCAAGACACCCGGAGCATGATTATCATATCATCCATAGATATATCCTCTTCCGGCTGGATACCGGAGTTCCACCTGCAAGAGGGATCTGGACCCAGGATATAAGTGCTATTTCACATAAATTACACCCGTAACGATATAGGGCGAGCAACCCCAATGCGTAACATATGCATGACTATAGGCGGGTGAAATGGTGATATTTCGAGCTTTGGTTCTAGAATTTGAAATATATGCTCACCCAATAATGGATTTTTGTTGATATTGTTCGACACTCTGAGATATAGTTAACCCGATTGAGGATACTCTGGCAACTCGGGATCGTCATCTCTCCATGTGTTATGGCGCTCCCCACAATAGTAATGTTGTGCATATCTTATGCATTGTTCTGACTTCCTAGGGAGAACATCATGAAGAAACTGTTTTTGATCCTCGCTCTCGTTGCAATCTGTGTGACCCCCGCCCTGGCTGATCGTTCGATGGCTGGCGGCACCTGTACCCTGATCGGTCCGACGAACGTCACACCCGGTTCCACCGTTACTTTCGAGTTCGACATCTACAATGGTAGCGTTGACACCGAGTGGACCGCCAATGTCATTTTCACTTTCCCCGCCTGCTGCGAAGTTGTCAGTGGCTACTACGATGACTCCATGCATGTCGGTGGCCTCTGTGCATTCAACTTCAGTGGCGCTGGCACCAACGTCGCCTCCTTCCTGGATGGGGATGAGGGTTGGGGTGAGATCTATGGTGACGACCACGTCTTTTTCTATGTCGAAGTTACCGTGAACTGCACCGATGGCGTCGAGTTGATCCACTGGCTCCAAGAGGGTGATGTCTATGGTGACGAGCCTCACTTCGTCGAAGGCGATGTTGAGTTCGTCGTTGGCTCCACAGCTGCGGAAGCCAGCACCTTCTCCAGTGTGAAGGCCCTGTACTAGTCACAACTAGTCCAGAGAATTGTGTAGAAAGACAAGGGCTCCGGCAACGGAGCCCTTTTTCATGCAACTTGTCAATATTACGCATTTCTTGAATACAAGACGTTCAACCCCTGTTGACCAAACAGATCACAGAACCTCAATCCTGCCTCTAAGTGACCAATTGATATCATTGTACGTCTGACGTAACCATTAACCTCAAGAGATGTTGCTAAAGACCGAAACACAAATGTCACATTAACAACAGAATATTATGCTGCGGCAACGGACAACTTCACCATTCAGTAACATCTTGCGGCACTTCACCTTGCCCTATTCACCTATAGAATCAATAAAATACGTGGCAGTTAATTTGACTTAGCGGTTTTCAATCGGATATAATTAGCAAGTGGCTAAATGTAACCCCTGACTTACTGGGCCACACTTCATCGGGATGCTCAGGCAACTCGATCTCCGCCACCACCGAATTTGAATGAGTCGATTGAGAGGATCAACATGCGTAAACTACTACTAACTCTCTGCCTTTCGCTGCTTATCGCGGCGCCTGCTATGGCGAGCATGGACGGAGGTACGTCTTCGATAGTCGCTCCCGTCAGCGCCAACCCGGGTGACACGGTTACTTTTGAATTCCGCATTGACAACGGAAGCGTCGATGGAGAATTCACCAACGTCGTCGTTCTTCGTTTCCCCGAAACCATCAACATCAGTGAAGCCTGGTACGATGATGGCGAGAACGTTTGGGATTTCGATGTCGAAATCGCGGGCGAATTCAGCAACACCGCCTACTTCCGCAATGAGGTCGGGCAGATGGCTCCCGGCACCGGCGGGTCATTCTACGCTCTGGCCCACATCAGGCCCAACATGAGCTGCGAAGAGTTCGAGATTCGCGTCAAACAGTATGGTGACCGCAGCGGCGCTCCTCAGCACTGGATTGGCAACCATCTCGATTTCGTGCTCTGCTGGCTGCCAGCCGCAGAGAAAACCTGGTCTTCGGTCAAGAGCCTGTACTAGAGCCCGACCATCAGATCTGATCAAAGTAAAGCCCGCACCGGAAGGTGCGGGCTTCTTGTATTGCGCTGATGTCAGGGTCAATCCTTAACCTGGAGACTCTGTCTCTTCATCTCCAGAAACCTGGCCTTGAACTCCAGTGTCTCGGGCTGCTTGGATCGATACTCGTAGGCTTTGTCCAGCTTGTCGACAATGACGAACACCGACATGATGAATATCGCAGGGATAACGAAGGGGAGGAACCTTCGCCTGCCGCGGCCGACAAGCACTCCATACATCTTCATCGTGCCTGTCGCCAGGATAAGACAGAGACCAACCGAGGACAGATAGAGATACTTGGTATTAAGCCAGTCACCCGGCATATGGAAGAAGCAGAAAGGCAGTATCGTCACCACTGTCCAGGCGATGAAAAAACGGAGACTGGTATTGCCGAAGACGAAGCCATAGGCGGCATAGGCGAAAATAATCACGCCAAGCAAAGGTCTGATCCAGAAATTCCAGCTATATAGTGTCGACAAAAACCCTTCGCCCTGCACCAGCTCTGTGTAATGAGCGGGGTAGAACATGTGGATCAGGTAAGCCGGGATATTCTTGAAGAAGTTCCCGAGGAAGAAGCCGGCACCCCACCCTTCAGGATAGCTGTTCGTCACCATCTTCAAGCTCTCCCACTGAAAACCGGTCAGAATACTGCCGAAAACCAGCAGCAAGAGAATCGGGAGGGCGAAAACCGGCCGCTCGCGCTCCCTCCTGAAGAACACGTTATACGCCAACAGCACTCCCACGCCACTGAAGAAGGCGAACCGGTTGACGATGGAGATGGTGAAGAAGAAGAGGGTGGCCAGGAACCAGAAAGAGACGATCTTGCCCTGACTCTTGATCTCGTTCATGACATAGCAGAGCACTGTGAGCAGGAAGACCGTGTGCATGAGAATTCCGCTTACACCGGCGGCGTACATCACCTCCTTACCGAAATTACCTACGGCGCAGGCGAACATCACCGAGCTCAAGAAGGCTATTCCAAAACCCTTCAGGATCTGGTAGATCAGGAGATAGAGCAGGAATGCGTTGATGGCATGGATGAAGATGTTCAGCAGATAGTATCCCATCGGCTTATCGCCGAAGAGTAGATACTCGAACCGGTGGAACATGTTCACCAGGGGGTGCTCAATGGATACGCTTTCCGAGAACACCATGTCCGCCGGCAGGTTGACCAGGCTATTGGCCAGGTACTCGAACTCCTCACGGGTCCAGAAGTCGTTATTGAGGATCTGGCCGAACAGAACAAACGAGATTCCCAACAGAATCAGAAAGATCAGAGCATTGTTTTCTCTCAGCGCCATTCACCACTTCCTTGGTACGATGATCACGCACCAGTTTACGGATAAGCGGAAAGTCGGGCAACGTGTTTCGTGATCGCAACCTGATGTTACTTGCGGCGGGGCAGCTGACGAGCCGCCTCGGCGATGTCAGTTTTCACATCGGGCTCCTCTGGCTCACCCTGGAATTCACCGGTTCCAAGCAGATGACGGGCTTCATGGCCATGATGGAATACCTGCCCATCCTGCTCTTCGGGTTGGTGGCCGGTGTGATCGTGGACCGTCTCGACCGCCGCAGGGTTATGTTCAGCACCAGCCTCTTCCGCGCACTGCTGATGCTCTGCATCCCCATCGCCTCCTGGCTCGGACACCTCAGTATCGTCATCTGCGCCGCCTCCGCCTTCTCGCTCGCCCTCGCAACCAGTCTCTTCACACCCGCCCGGGATGCCATGCTCCCCCGGATGGTCGCCAAGAAGGACCTGGTCAAGGCAAACGCGCTGGTGCAAGGCTCAGACCAGTTCGCCTGGTTCCTGGGTCCGCTCATGGCGGCCGGATTTCTGGCCCTGGTCCGCACCGAATACCTCTTCCTGGGCTCCTCACTGCTGTTCGTCATGAGTTTCATCCTGCTTAAGCTGATGCGCCACACGGATATCCGCACAGGGGATACCATGGCGCCGAAACCCTCCGCCTGGCGAGAGGCTCGAGCAGGGCTCTCGCTGGCCTGGCGACACAAGGGGCTTCGCTGGCTGCTCATCCTCACCGCGGTGAACAATTTCTTCATCATGGGACCGGCAATCGTGGCCATGCCTGTGTATATCGGCAGCGATCTCGGCTTGTCCGGCAAGTATTACGGGGCGATCGAGGCCGTGCTCGCTCTGGGTATGATGGCCTCCTCGTTTCTGATCGTACGCCGTCCGGTCCGGCGGCGCATGGGACGTGTCTGGCTGTGGGGCATGCTCCTGGATGGACTGACCTATGCGCCAATCATGCTGGCCCCCGCCTTCCCGCGGCTGGTGCCGTTGATCCTGATGCACGCACTGTTCATTCCGTTGATCAGCATCTACCGGATCTCGATCGTGCAGGAGCTGGTGCCGGAGGAGATGCAGGGACGTGTGTTCAGCCTGGTCGGGATGGCCGTCGTGGGGATGACCGCCCTCTCCTGCGGTGTCACCGGCATGTTGCTGGGGCACATGCCCACCCACCAGCTTTTCGGAACGTGGGGCATTCTGGGATCGGCTTGTGGGCTGGCGGGCTGGTGCATTCCACGTCTGAGGCGGCTCTGATCAGAGATCCATCGCCATCTCGTATTGCGAGATGACCAGTTCGAATCCCAGTGTTTTCAGGAAGGCGATCATCCCGCCGTCGGAGTGATCGATATTGGTCAGGCTCACCGCTTCATGCTCCTCGCCGAGATCATGAACCAGTTGTGCGACAAGCCGCCCGCCGATCCCCCGTCGGCGATGATCCCTGTGCACCAGGATCTGCAGAATCCAGTTGAGCAACGGATAGTAGGCGAGCAGGCCGACACACACCTCGCCCCGGAACGCGCCCAGGAGGGTGAGATCGTCGGGGATAACCCGCAGAGCGGTGAAGCTGTTCTCCCAGGAGGGCTCCCAATCCAATTGCGGTCTGAAAGACTCGAGCAGTTCGGAGAAACCGGGGTCCCGCCGATCCAGCGCTTCGATCCGCAGTCCGGCATCCGGTGCCGGGGCGATCAACCTGGCTGTCGTGAGCCTGAAGCAATCCAGTTCCCGGGTAATTGAGAATCCGGTTTTGGTATAGGCCTTGATCGCCGGTTCATTGTCCTGCAGCGCTTCGAGCAGGAAGCGGGTGCAACCGCTCTCGCGCAGCTTGGGAAGGGCGAACGCAAACATCTCCCGCGCCAGACCCTGCGCCCTGTAATCGGGGACGAGTCCCGTGCCGGCGTCGAAGGCGTTGAGGCGGCCTTGCCGCTCCGCCAGACCGATCAGCGTGAAGCCGACAAGGCGATCTTCGGCGAAGACGCCGACGCTGTAATCCCAGGCCACACTGTTCTTGGCACACCGGTTGTAGAGAAAGGTGTCGGCCTTGCGGGTGGACTTCATCTGGTAGTCGGCGAAGGCTTCGTCGAAGCACTTCGCTATGGCGGGGAAGTCCTCCGCGCGGAAAAAGCGGCATTCACACATGTTAAGCTCCTGGATCGGGGGGACAAAGCTTTTCAGCGAGGGTGAAGCATAGCAGAATCCCAAACCTGGACTCCAACCAATTACTGCTCCTTATAAAGTGGAAACCCGCGCCACAGGCGCGTTCTCCTCCATAGATCGGGGACAGGCACCTGCGGTGTCGGGGGGGGAGATGGATCGCTGTATGCGGCAACGGCACAGAGGGTAAAGCGGATAAGAGGGGTGAGCTCTTGAGAATATCCCGTATTGATCACTTTGCCGGGCGCAACACTCATGTTATCTCTCAATCCATGACAAACGACACAAGCCGACCAGTCAGCCGCGATTCAGCCCGCATCCGCGGCCTGTTCAACGCGATCAGTCACCGATACGATCTCCTCAACACCCTGCTCACCGCCGGCCTGGATCGCCGCTGGCGCAAACAGGGCGTAGCGCTGTTCAGCCCGCAGGTGAAACGGGTGCTGGATATCGCCTCCGGGACGGGTCCGCTGTCGCTCACCTGGCTCGAAGCCCGCGACGGCAACGAGGTTCTGGCCACCGACTTCGCCCCCGCCATGTGCCGCAAGGGGTGCGTCAAACTCGCCGACAAGCCCGGCTGCCTCGGTTTCATCGTGGCCGACGCTCTTGCCCTGCCCCTGCCCGACAACACATTCGACGGTGTCATGTGCGGCTACGGCGTCCGCAACTTCGCCGACCTGCAGCGCGGTCTCTCCGAGATGGCTCGCACTCTCAAACCCGGCGGCGAACTGCTCGTGCTGGATTTCTTCCCCTCGCGGAAACCGCTGACCGGCAGGCTCATCCGTTTTTACATGCGCCGCATACTCCCTCTGGTCGGCGGACTGATCTCTGGTGAGCCCAAAGCCTACGCCTACCTGCCGCTGAGTGTCGACGACTTCGTCACCCATGAGCAGTTTCGCGCACAACTCGAGGAGCTGGGATTCCAGGATGTGAGAGTGAGGGAGCAGAGCGGCGGCATAACCTCGACGATCCATGCAAGGCTGGCTCCATAGCCCCATACCGACCTATGGAGCTCTACAGCTGATTGAGCTCGGAGAGACTGTCGATCTCATGCTTGATGTTCGCACTGATCCGCTTTGTGAGATCGCTCCGCGAACCGGCCTGGCCCTCCTTGATGGCCTCGAGAATCTGCTTGCGAAACTCCTCCCTACCCCTCTTGAGCTGTCTGCTCATCACCATGTCCGGAAGGATCACCTTCAGCAGTCCAGGCGGGAGGTTCTGATCCTTGGCCATATCCAGAGAGAGCTTGCGGCCATGGCGCGCCAGGAAGTATCCCGAAACCACAACCAGCACGAGGCCGGCGATTATCCCCGGCAGACCGCTTGCGATCAGCGCCAATCCGCCGCCGCCGCAGACACTGGCCACGATCGCCCCCACCAGGCCGACCGCCAGCGTGTGCTGGATGTCGTCAAAGAAAGAGCTGAATTCACGCTCGAGTCCATGGGTTCCGAAGTTGTGCGGAGTATCGATCCCGATAGTACCCGGGTCGGGCAGGTAGGTCGTCCCGTGGGATTTGAACCACGCGGCCATCCGCTTTTCAAGCATTGTGGGCAGATGCGCCGCCAGGTCGCCCAGATCCCGCGTCAGTATCGACTGCATCTCGGGTTCGGCGGCTCTCATCATCACCGCTATCCTCTCCTCGAGGTGGCGAATGGTGCCGCCCTCACTTTTGAATCGGCGCAACAAGGGTACAACCTTGTTGTCGAACAGAAGAGTCAGCAATGATTTGATGACGACATCAACCACCTTCACGAACTCCCCGTCGATCATCTTCGTCATCTCATCCAGGAAGCGGGCCTGCTCTCCGAGCAGGCTGTTGCGCGATTCACTCGTCCGCCGTTGCAGCGGCCGGAGCACGGCCAGCCCCTCGGCAATGGAGGCAAACGGGCGATTGCTGCGGATGATCCGCTCCTGGTCCAGATGCAGCACCTCGCAGAGCGTATCCTTGACCATCGGCCAGAGGCTGCTGCCGCCGGTCAGAATCACCCGCTCGATATCGGACGAACGGATATTGTTCCCCTCAAGCCCATCCGCCAGCGTGCGCCGGAACCAGTCGAGCAGGTCCATAGGTCCCGCGGCGAAACGGTCGCGCCAGGCGTCGCTCTCACACTGTTCACCAAGATACCGGGCGAGCGTCGCGCTTGGCGTATAGGCCGTGGCTCTGGCGACGAACTCATCCCAACCGATATTGCTCACACCACCGTAATTGCCGCGACCGACAACCCGCGTGAACAGGACCGACCGATCCTGCATCATGGCGCGGGAGAACTTCTCCTTCAGTTCGCGACAGGCGTGCCACAGATAGTAGAACGTGTCCCCCGTCCTCCGCATCCCGGCCTCCGCCGTGGGATTCAACTCGAGAAACCACTGGAAGAACAGGTCATCATACAACCGTCCGCCAAGCAGCATATCACCCCAGGAGTGACGAACCTCGAGGCGCGTCATGTAGGCGAAATCGCAGGTGCCGCCGCCGAAATCAACAACCAGCGTGCCGCGCGAGGCATCCCCGGCTGTGATATCGCCTCGCCACAGGTGATGCAGAAGCGCGCCCTTGGGTTCGTCTATCAAAGTCGGTGACCCGTAGCCGGCCTCACCGGCTATCGCGGCAAGGCGCTCACTGAACGAACTGGCCGCCTCGCTGGGCACGCCGATCAGCACCTCGGCCCGATCGGGTGCGAAGGCTATACTTGCACGCTGCGCCTGGAGGATGAAAGTCTTCAGAAACAGCACGGCATCCCGGCGGGCGCGCTCATTGGTGACGATGTCCGGCTTGAAGTTGAAGCGGAAGTCATAGCCTGTGCGCTCGCTCTCGGTGGCCTCACCCCACTCCTCGATTGCCGTGTTCCCGATCAGAGGTTCACGGTCGCCACGATGAAGAAGCACGGTCGCCAGACCGTCCTCCCCCTCGACGAGTTGAATCGATTCGGGTTGCGCTTCATCAACGGCGCAGCGACAGAAGTAGCTGTTGCAGGTTCCAAAGTCGATGGCATACAGGTGTTTGTTCTTCATCATCTACCTTCGCGATCCTTCCTCACCAGGCCCCGTTTCAATACTTCACCCTCACGGGTGACGGGGCGCCGCTCTATCAGAATCGGGTCCCCCTCCTCAATATGACCGAAGGTCTCGTACTCACCGCTCAATTCGGCCGACCAGATCCCCGGTCCTGTCGCCGGTGCAGGTGTTCGGCTTGAGATCCCCTCGAATCCCGCCTCACCGGCTGTGAGGAGGAGATCATCCACCGCCAGGCCGAGATCCTCTTCGGGGCAGTCCTGGAGCAATTGCAGCCGTTCACCAAGCAGGGCCATGGCCTTGTGATCCGACTCTATCACCCGCTGCGCCGTTTCACCGGAACTCAACACGCTGAGCAGGCGGACGGCGCCATCCAGCCAGACCTCCACGCCGCAGGCGAGCCCTTGATGGACATCGGTCCAGGGGGTCACGACCTTCTGCTTCACAAATAGGCCGAAGATCGGCTTGAGCACCGGTTTCAGGAAATTCATTCTCTCGATCTGAAAGATGAAACGGAGAAAGGCCCACGCACCGAGAGGACCGCCAAGCACGAGTCCCGTTGTCGGGTTGCCCAGCACCAGACGGGACAACCCGCCCAGGATGATCACCCCAAGAGCTCCACCAACCAAACCGGCGGAGGCAACAACGCTCGGCACCAGTTGAGCCGTGGGGAGAGGCGTGGCGACATGCAATCGGGGCAGGCAGTTCTTGAAGGCCAGACGGATTGAGGCCTGGCGCGCTCGTTCGTCGGCATCGATCACACCGTCGGGTAAGGTCGTCTCCAGCAATTTCTCGATCAGGGAATCCTCGACAACCGCCGCCGCGGCGTTCAGATCCAGCTTTGAAAAGGTCTCGACATTTTCCAGACGACCCATGAAATCGGCAACCGCATCATCCAGCAGACGTTGACGCGTCTTGTCGGTACCGGATTCAAACTCCCCGACCCTGGCCAGGATCAGATCCTTCATCTCACTCATATGTCCTCCTGGAGCTGCGCCCTCTGAGTCTCCAATCTCTTTCGACAGTAACACTTTAGCTTCATATTAAACACATGAATCGAAAATGGTCTGCGCTCGCACGCCCCACACACTCACATTGGCCTCCAACTCCGTGTAACAACTATAGGACATATTGACCGGGATATTTGATTTAGTTTTCACTTTATGATACAATTACGGAGTTGAGAGGATCGATTTACGACGCAGTACCTGATTCCAACGATTGCATCAGTCAACATGGCGCTCTGAATCCTCCCCAGCTTCTGATCGAATCCCAGATTCGTGCCGAAGGATCGACACGAATGGTCCAACATCACTTGCTCCTTACTTTGCCTCTGGAGGCACCAATGAAAAAGCTAATGTTACTGGTTCTCACCCTGGCTCTGTGCATCTCCTGCACTGCTCTCGCCAAACCTGCCCTCGAAAAGCCCGTCCAGCCTTTCGACAACCCGTCACGTGCGGCTGAAGCCGAGGATAATGGCACTATCGCGTCGGCCAACCCCTTCACGGTCGGCGATCCCATGTCCGCTGCGATCGACCCGGCCGGGGATATAGATTTCTTCGCCATCACCGGCACGTCCGGCGATTGCGTCATACTGGAGACGCATGCCGGTGACGGCACCGACGTCGAGGACACCAAACTCTATGTCTACGATGCGGCCGAAAACGAGCTGGCTGATGACGATGACGGCGGCGAGGGCTACTACTCTATGCTCGAATTCGAATTCCCCGCCGACGGCACTTACTACATCAAGGTGATCGGCTACAACGCCACGAGCTATCAGGGCACCTACGTCCTCACCGGCACGGCCTGCCCCGAGCCTCCTGAAGTCTACCCCGGCGGCGAGACCTGCGCCGAGGCTGCCAACCTGAACGACAAGACCGTATTCTCGTTGAACCTTTGCGATTACACGAACGACTACGATCCGACGGGCGACGGCTGCACCGGCTGGGGGGCCATGGGTCCCGACGCCGTGTACTACGTTATCCTCCCGGCCGGCGGCACGGTTGATGTCTGCGTTACGCAGATCGCCGGCTACACCGATCTGTCCCTCTACCTGCTCTCCGACTGCGGCGATCCTCTGAACGCCTGTGTCGCGGGCGATGACTCCGGTAACCCCGAGTGCATCACCTACGAGAGCGTTGAGGGCGGCACCTACTATCTGATCGTGGACACCTACAGCAGCTGTGGTGGTGGCGAGGTTCTCGTGACCATCAACAGCATGGTCGCGGCCGAGGAATCCTCCTTCAGCACACTCAAAAGCCTGTACTAGACTCGAGTGTGGACGAGGATCGATCCTCACTTCAATTAAGAGCCCCCTCCCGCTCGGGAGGGGGCTCTTTCTGTTACCGCAAAGCCGACAAAAGGCCCCTGCCGTGACGGCTTATCTTTAAAGCACTTTCCGCAATATGATATAATGCGAACAGTGATCGATTGACAGCATCCTGAATTCAGGAGGTCGATCCATAAATCGGGTACATCTGCCACAGGGGGAATCACATGATCCGTCGCATATTGATTATCGCAGCTATGCTCCTCATTCCGGCACTCGCATATGCCGCCGATTTCATACCGGGAGAGTTGCTGGTCATCCTGAAATCGGCGGACACCTTCGAGCTAGCCACGGACAGGAGTCTACGTAGTTCCGACACGCAGACGGCGTCGATCATCGCACGCCACTCACTGAACAACTATGAGCCGCTCATCAAAAAGAGTACGCAGCAACAGGGTGACAACCTCTACCTGCGCCTCCTCAGCTCCGATCCGGATTGCGACATAATGACCGCCTGCCGCGAACTGAACGACACCGGACTCTTCCGGGCCGTCTCCCCGAACTACAACTACTCGGTGCTGCTCAATCCCAATGACCCCATGGTCGGGTCGCAGTGGTACGTCACCAACCCCACCTCCGGGATCAAACTGAAAGAGGCCTGGGATATCACCACCGGCGACGAAGAGGTGGTTATCGCCATCATCGATACCGGTCTGGACTGGAGTCATCCCGATATCGCGGCCAACGCCTGGCATAACCCGGATGAGATCGCGGGCAATGGCCTTGATGACGACGCCAACGGCTACATCGACGACATCTACGGTTGGGACTGCGGCCAGAACGACAACGATCCCCGACCCGCCCCCTACCACGAAGCGGGCATGGACGTAGGCTTCCACGGCACCCACTGCGGGGGCATCGCCTCGGCCACGGCCAACAACAGCCTGGGTATCGCCGGCGCCGGTTGGAGCTGCAAGCTGATGGGGTTGAAAACCACCAACGGCGACAACTTCAGCCTCGGGGCCATCACCACCTCATTCAACTACGCCATGGCCGAACTGCCCGATGTCATCTCGATGAGTTTCGGCGGACCCACCGCCGACTTCGGCTTCATCCAGGCCCTGATCGATGATGCCGTCGCCGCCGGTATCGTCTGCGTGGCGGCCGCCGGCAACGACAACAACTCCGTGCAGATGCTCCCCGCCGCCTGCGATCACGTGATCTCGGTCGGCGCGACCAACGAGAGCAATCAACGCGCTTCGTTCTCGACCTACGGCACCTGGGTGGATGTCGCTGCGCCCGGCGAGCACATCTGGTCCACCATCCAGAGCAACTACAGCTTCGATTTTCTCACGGAGCTGCTCTACTCGCTCTCCTACGGCTATGACGGCACGAACCCCTACATGTACTGCGACGGCACCTCCATGGCCTGCCCCCTCGTGGCCGGCGTCTGCGGACTGGTTCGCTCCCTCGCCCCCGGCATGACCAGCGACGAGATGCGCGACCACCTGCGCAATACGGGCGACAACGTCAGCTACGACCAGCCGCTGGGGGTGAAGGTCAACGCATTCAATGCGGTCGACGGACTCGCCACCGCCGCGCCCGACGGTGTCCCCGCACTCTCCGCTTTGCGCAACGCTTTCCCCAATCCGTTCAACCCGACGACCACGATCGGCTATTCGCTCAACGCCACAGGTCCGATCAGCCTGCGGATCTTCGACATCAACGGCCGACTCGTGCGTGAACTGGTGAATGACATGCAGACGGCGGGCGATCACACCGCCGTCTGGAACGGCCGCGACGACTCCGGCCACGCCCTGCCCAGCGGCCTCTACTTCGCCCGACTGGTTCACGCCCGAGGTACGGAGAGCCGAAAGCTGATGCTGCTGAAGTAGAATGGAACAGGGGGACACGCACTTACAGGTGCGTGTCCCCTTCTAACTCAGGGGACATGCACCTTCCAGGTGCGTGTCCCCTATTTACTTTGAATCCCCATGTCGTACTATCACTTCAATGTCATTCGCCGCCCCTACTTCGAAAAGTACAAGGACCTGAAGCTTCTCGAGATAGGCGTGGCGCTCTCCTGCTGCGGCGACTTCCGCCACTATCTGGATTCGGATTGACGGAATCAT
The DNA here is from genome assembly GCA_024231955.1 of bacterium. Taxonomy (GTDB): domain Bacteria; phylum Krumholzibacteriota; class Krumholzibacteriia; order JACNKJ01; family JACNKJ01; genus JAAEPZ01. Next base: position 239,393 of record JAAEPZ010001024.1, read on the forward strand.
TGCGGATCCGCCTCCCGCGGCTTTATTGTCCCCACCATGGCTCTACTCGATCTAAAAAACATCTCCTTCAGAATCAGCGGTCCCCCGCTTCTCGACGACGTCAACCTGCTCGTCGAAAAGGGGGAGCGTATCTGCCTTATGGGTCGCAACGGCGTGGGCAAAACCACAATGTTGCGCCTGCTCGCGGGGTTGATCAAACCGGACTCCGGCGAAATCGCCCGTCAGCCCAGGCTGCGTGTGGCGATACTGGCGCAGGAGATGCCGCCCGAGATGACGGGGACCATCCTCGATGTCGTCGCCGGCGGCTTCGCCCAGGCTGGCCTGCCCACCCCCGACGCGGATCAGCTGCATCTGATCGAGCAGACCATCACCCGCTGCAAACTCGATCGAAACGCCGAATTCGCCACCCTCTCCACCGGCACCAAACGGCGGACACTGCTGGCGCGCGCTCTGGTGATCGAACCGGATATCCTGCTGCTGGACGAGCCCACCAACCATCTCGACATCGACGCCATCGATTGGCTCGAAGCGGAACTGGGCCGTTTTGCCGGGACGATCTTCTTCGTCACCCACGATCGCGCCTTCCTGCGGGCGCTGGCCCGGCGGATCATCGAACTCGACCGCGGCCGTCTCAGCGACTGGAAATGCGGCTACGACACCTTCCTGCAGCGACGCGAAGAGACGCTCCGCATCGAGGAGAGCCGCAACTCCGAATTCGACCGCAAGCTGGCCGAGGAGGAGGTCTGGCTCCGGCGGGGGATCCTCGCCCGTCGCACCCGCAACGAAGGGCGGGTCCGCGCTCTGTTGAAGATGAGGGAGGAGCGGAGAGATCGACGCGAGCAAACGGGGAGCGCCCGCATCGCCCTGCAGGACGGCATGCGCTCCGGCAGACAAGTGATTCGGACTCGGGATCTTGACTTCGCGTGGGATGATCTGGTGATGGTCAAGCACTTCACCACACGGATCGCCCGCGGCGACAAGATCGGTATCCTCGGTCCCAACGGGTCGGGCAAGACCACGCTGCTCCGCCTGCTGCTGGGCGAGTTGACTCCGACCGGCGGCGAGATCGAGCACGGCGTGAACCTGCAGGTGGCCTACTACGACCAGCAACGCGACCAACTCGACGAGAGCCTGTCGGTGCAGGAGAACATCACCGGGGGCAGCGACACCGTCTACTTCAACGGCAAAGCGGTTCATATCGTCACCTATCTCAAGAACTTCCTCTTCACTGCCGATCAGGCCCGCTCGCCGATCAGCCACCTCTCGGGCGGCGAACGCAACCGTCTGCTCCTGGCCCGCCTCTTCACCAAACCCGCCAACGTGCTGGTGCTTGATGAGCCGACCAACGATCTCGACATCGAGACCGTCGAACTGCTCGAGGAGATGCTGGTCGACTTCGAGGGAACGCTGCTTCTGGTCAGTCATGACCGGGAGTTCCTCGACAACGTCACCACCAGCACGCTCGTGCTCGAAGGCGCCGGCCACATCGCCGAAACGGTGGGCGGCTATTCGGATTGGGCGCGGACCGTCAAGGACAAGGCGACTCCGAAATCCAACAGCAAAAAGGGGAAGCAGGGAAAGCCCCGCGTCGATAGTCCCCGCAAGTTGACCTGGAAGGAGCGGCGGGAGCTGGAGGCGTTGCCGCAGCAGATCGAATCCGGCGAAACCGAACAGACCGACCTGCATGAGAAACTGGGGGATCCGAGCTTCTACCAGGAGGCGGGCGAGCAGGTGGCCATCGTCACTGCCCGTCTTGAGGCCCTCAAGTCCGAACTCGCCGAGCTATACGTCCGCTGGGAGGAGCTGGACGGCCTGGAGTCCTGATTTCCGCTCCCCTGTCTTGCCGATAATTACCGGACCATCCGTATACGACCCCCATATCAATATTGTATAATTGTGAGCAGGTCTTTCACAGGAGGTCCGAAAGTGACTCGACAGCCGTTGTTCCTCACTCTGATGCTGGTAATCATCTTATCGACTTTCGCGTCGCCGGCGCTCGCCACGGTGCCTGCACCGGACTCCGAGGGGGGGATCCCGGAGATCCAGCGACCCTGGACGCCACCAGCATTCCGCGATCCGCCGCCCTCGCTGGGTCCCTTCAACTATGTGCGCGAGTTTGTGCAGATGACCGACTTCTTCGCGACGTGGCAACTCGCCGATCCTGATTCTTCCGATTACGGCGGTATGATCGAAGCTGAAGCAGGTTATCTGGGAGACGTCATCCAGACCGACAACACGCTCGAAGCGATCTGGTGCTGGTCCCGTTATCGGGAGTTCTCGGGGCGCGACACCTACGACGAGAACATCGCCGCCGCGTGGATCTACTGCACCCGTTATCCCGCCTGGAACGAAGAGGGCGGCGTCGGCCAGGATTACTATCGCGTACACAACTGCGCCTGGGGACTCACCGCCGTGCTGCGGTACAAAGCGGCGACGGGCGACGACAGCTTCGACGCCTACGCCGTGACCTGCGCGGACTATATCGCCGCCCATCCTCTGGATCTCTTTTCCGGTACGATCTACGATCGCTATCTCAACGCCTTCGTCCAGGGTTGGGCGGCCGGCAACCTGTATCTGTACGGAGAAGCGCTGGGGAACACCTCCTACATGTCCACGGCCGTCCAGCAAGGCAACACCATTAGGGGCTGGCTCGACATCAACCCGTCCACTTACATGAACGCCGAGTACTGGGCCATGAGCAGCGGGACGGCGGTGTGGGGCGTCTGCAACTCCACATTCCGGGACGGCCATCCCGATACGAACTGGTGGCTCACCATGAACTACGCCTACATACCGACCTGGGTGGATTGGTACAATGTTCCCGGCTACGACTGGGACAGCTCCTGGAACGTCGCTTACCTGAATGCCCACTTCGCCATTTGGGATCTTATGGGCGAACAGTACATGTGGGACAACGGCAAGGCTCTGACCGATAACCTCCTCTCACTCGACACGGACGACGACGGCGGCATCGTCGCCGAAACCCAGGATCCCGTCACCGAGGACATGAGCTGGGTGACCTGCTACCTCGTCAAGTTCGGCGTCGATCGCCTGATGGGCGAACCTCTCGCCCACGACACAGGCGTGCTGAAATTCATCGAACCGCTTGAGGGACAGGTCTTCGATCAGGGTGAAATCATCCCGGTCAGATTCATCGTCACCAATTACGGTCTGAACGACGAGTACGACGTCGAACTCTCATGGTCGGACACGGGGATGCCGGGCATCATGGACCCCGTCGACCTCCCCTTCGGGCGGCAGGACACGATTTCGATGACCTCACTGCCGTATGCTTTGGGCAATGTCGACCTGAGCGCGAGTACGAATCTCACCGGCGACGAGAACCCCGCCAACGATGAAGCCACGGTCACCGTTTTCATCAACGACCTCACCGCTGTTGCCGAGGACCGTTTCTGCGGCATGGAGCCTGAGGTAACGGTCAACCCCTTCCGCACCGAGACGGGTTTCAACTTCAGTCTGGCTACGGCTGCGGATGTCACGTTGGATATCTTCGACATCCGGGGACGCCGGGTGACGCATCTGTCCGGAAGACAACTGCCGGCCGGCGTCAACACGCTGATCTGGAATGGCCGCGACAACGAAGGGCGGGATGTCCCCGCCGGACTCTATCTTTACCGCGTCAACTCCGGCGAGCTCACCGGCAGCGGCAAGGTGCTCCGGCTCAGATGATGTGCGGTTATTGAACACGGACAGCCGTTCGCGCCAAGAACGGATCCGATATATGAAAAAGGCGGTGGGGCAACCCACCGCCTTTTATTGTTAACTGGCCGTCATTCAGATTCCGTCCGCTACTTGATCCCCAGCAGCTCGACATCGAAAACCAGCATGCCCGCAGGCGCTCCGGGCTGACCGTTATAGGCGAGAGCCTGGGGGATCCACAGGCGACGTTTTTCACCGATGACCATCAGCTGCAGACCCTCGGTCCAGCCGGGGATGACCCTGTCCAATGGGAAGGAGATCGATTCACCCCGGGTAACCGACGAATCGAACATCTCGCCATCAGTGGTCCAGCCCGTGTAATGCACGGTCACCGTGCTCGTGGCTTGCGGATGATCGGTACCCGTGCCGGGCGAGATAACCTTGGAGGCGAGCCCGCTCGCAGTAACCTCGGCATCCTTGGGCGGCGCGGCGACATCTGCAGGAACCGGCGGCGGCGGCGGTGCCTTCTCGAACTCGAACAGTTCGACGTCGAAAACCAGCATGCCCGCCGGACGGCCCGGCATGTTTTGGTAGGCAAGTTCCACGGGGATCCAGAGGCGACGTTTTTCGCCGACAACCATCAGCTGCAGGCCCTCGGTCCAGCCGGGGATGACCCTGTCCAGCGGGAAGGAGATGGTTTCGCCCCGCTCGACCGACGAGTCGAACATCTCGCCGTCGGTGGTCCAGCCCGTGTAGTGCACGGTCACATTGTCGCGGGGACCGGGATGCTCCGCACCCGTACCTTTGACGAGCACCTTGGAGGCCAGACCGCTCGCCGTCACCTCGGCGTCCTTGGGCGGCGCGGCGACATCCGCGGGCGCGGTCAGCGCATCAGCCGCCCGAGCGTGGTCATCTGAATGGACCATCGCCAGGCAGACAAACAGGGCAATTAGAGTGAACGAACTCAACTGAAATATCATGACTGATCCTTTCCGGCGCCCATCCCCGGGCGATTCAAAGAATATCGGTCCCGGGCAAACGGATACCCGAGTGGTCGCCGGCATAGATGGCCCCGAGAGAGGGTTGAACCTGGCGACGCGGCGAAGTGGACAACCTGCATTTCATAGTGCTGTCCCGATGAAAGTACACGGCAATCGGCGTTCTGTCATCCCCGAACACGGTCCAGCCCTATTTCAACAACACTCCGCGAAGAGTCGTCAGGGACCGGTCCTGCCGCACCCTGATCAGATAGACGCCACTTGCGCAGGGGTGTCCAAGATCATCTACACCTGACCAGGTGAAGGTCTGTTCACCGGAATTCGTCAGCCCGTCATGCAGATTGGCTACGTGACGACCACGGGCATCGAAAACATCAAGCTGCAGGCGACAGGTCCGGGACAGACTCAATCGCACACGGGTTTCGGGGTTGAATGGGTTGGGAAACAGAGAGGGCGGGACGCTGAAGGCGGGCGTCTCCTCGATTGCCGTCACGAATGGCAACCGGTGATACTCCTGCGGGTCGAGATCTCCGTCCCCATCACCCGCAGGCACCTGGACGATCAGAGGATCGCCATCGTTCGTGCCGTAACCCGCGGCAGCCAGCCACAGCTCCGCGGGGATCTCCCCCTCATAGATATCGTTGAGATCGAGCGCCCCCTCGAGCCAACTCCCCTGCGCCGAGGCGGAACCCGCGCCCGTCTGCACATTCTCGTCGGCATCGAACCAGCCGCACCAGCCGTTGCCGTCCTCGCCAGCGAGGTAGAGATCCCAAGGTGCGACGGTACCCGCCTTGGCCCACGGCGCTGCCGCCAGCCCCAGCGTATCGTCGCAGATCATGAGGAAGTGATCCAGGTTCTCCGTCACGGAGACCCCCTCGGTCGCCACGTAGAGGATATCCCCCTCGCGCACAGCCCACAGGCTCAACTGCGCGCCCTGCTCGAGCAGCATGGCCGTGGCATCCCTCTCGCCATCCATGACAAAACCGCTCTGTGTCGAGCCGCCCTCACCAACCCAGACATGCTGAATCGGCGAACGCTTGACATTGCCCAGCACATCCTCCGCCTCTATGTAGTAGTCGAGCAGCACCTCGCTGTAGCCCGTAAGGTGAGCCCAGTAGCGATCGGCGATGTGGTCGGGCAAAACGGAGAAGTCCACACCCGACATCTCCCACGGCTCGCCCGACGGCATCTCGAAAAGGTTCATGGGCGTCACGGTCCAGTCGCCCACATCGGCACCACCGAGATAGGTTTCGTTGTCGTGGCCGGCGGGATCGTTGACGCCATCGACATCCTCCCGCACCATCAATTCGATCCTCGACAAACCCGAAAAATCGTGGATATAGGTCCAGATGTGGAAATCGCTCCCCATCTCGGCACCCGCCCCGCCGGGATACCCCCACAGGCTGCCGGCCCCTCGACCGCCGGGATTCCAGGGCAGCCGCTGGGGCAACCAGACCGTGGGCGCAACCGTATCGCCGCCACCGACCAGCACAGGTTCGGCTGCCGCCACAGCCGCGTTGCAGGCCAGCGTCGCCTTGATCTCCATGTCCAGCGCAGTGCCGTAGTACATGTAGCCGCTCTCATATCCCGCAAGCAGGAAATGCCAGGCTTGCTCCACCGCACTGGCGCCGGACAACGGACGCACGACCCGCGCCGGATTGGGCGGACCCGAAATCGCCTCCGCGGTCTCCACGATATTCTGCGCCGCGGTGAGCACCGCCCAGTTGCGCTCATCCTCGGCCCAGCCGGCGGGGATATCGAATGCTCCACTTTGATTGACCGGGGGCCAGTTCCAGTTGATGTACTGCGGGCTGCCGAAATCGCCATCGGCGTTCACCCAGCCGCCATCCTCGACATGGACGACATCATTGTCGTCTACCGGATGCTGCGCCAGGTAGGTTGCCACGGTCGTCGGCGTGTAGCCAGAACCGGCTGCCTGGTGGCTGAAGCCGGTCACGTTCTCATAGTAGTAGCTGTAACCGCCGCTCCAGGCGTTGTCGCCGTCATGGGCGAACAGGACCAGCATCGGGTGCAGGGGATCATTGGCGGCGGCTATGGCGTCAACGCTCCCGGTACCGAACATGCCGTATCCCTCATCCCAGCTCATGGCGTTGGCGGCGGGAACAACGATCAGCTCCTCCACGACTCCCGTCGCCGGATCGACATACTCGGCGCGATGGGGCGTGAAGCCGTAAGGGTAGGGCACTTTCAAGGTGACCCCGCGTGAGATCGAGTGACTGGTATAAGCCGCCTGATCGGGATTCACCTGATCGGCGCGGTTGGGGGGATCGCAATTGTCCTGGTAACCCTCGAAGGGGTAGTTGCCGCAGGCGCGAGCGATATGGAGATCGGGCACGATGCTCCACTCAACGCCGGCGTCAACCAGAGCGGGGATCAACCGCTCGCTGAAACACATCTCGGCCGGGAAGAATCCTCGGGAGATCTCGCCTCCGCCCCACGCATCTCCGTAGATCTCTTTCGCGCAGGCGAGCTCCATCCTGAACGCGTTGTCATCCATGAGGGGACCTATGCCGTGGTGGAACCCGACCAGCACCGGCTCCAGACGCGGCTTCCCCAAGGAGTTGCTCCAGCCACGCGCCTCACGATAGTGACGATACCAGTCGGAGGCATAGCGCCCGCCGTTCCAGCCTGCATCGCCCAGACTTGTGATGTTTTCGATCAGCGCCCCGGCAAAGGAGACCTGCGCTCCAGCCTCGGGCAGGTCGCGGATCGAGGACACGGCATCGCGCGGATACCACTGGTAATCGCCGACACGGTCATCGCTGTTGAAAATATCGAAAACACTGTTCTGACTGTGTCCCAGGGTTATTGTCTCATACGCCGTCTCATAGCGCCCGGGTGTCCAGCCGCTCTCAGCGGGCCAGTAGATCGGCTGATGCATGTGCCAGAGGTAAGTGGTGTGCACACCGGTGGCCGCCTCCACGGTGATGGAGATGAACATTATCGCAAGCGCAGTAAACAGGCGAGGCATGGTGACTCCCGGAAAATCGATCCCTGAGAAATGGAGCGTGTTTCCGCCCCGTACGAACCCTCCATTATACACCATACCCCTACTCGTGATAAACTCCCCTCCCATAATCAAACGCCGGAGAAAGCATGCCCGAACTGCCGGAAGTCGAAAATGTCGCACGCGCCATGAGTGATGCGCTGCTTGGGAAAAGGCTGGATGGCATTCGCGTAACATACGCGGGAGCACTCAAGCCCACGCCGCGCAAGGTGCGCAGTGCTCTGCTCGGTCTGCGACTCAACGAGGTGATGCGGCACGGCAAGTATATCTTCCTTGGTTTCGGTCACGATGTTGACGACGTAACCGCACAGTTGCTGCTTCATCTGCGGATGACCGGGCAGGTCTTCGTCCAATCGGACTACCGACCCGACAAACACGTGCACCTATTTTTCGATTTCGAGGGGCGAGTCGTCTTCTATCGCGACATCCGTAAGTTCGGCGGGTTCGAACTACTCGACGGAGCGCCGGGGGCGGCGGCGATACCTCATGTCGGGCAAGACATGCTCCTCATCAGCCGGCGCGACTGGCTGCTCAAGATCGGGAAACGAACCGCACCGATCAAAGTGTTGCTCCTGAACCAGGGGATAGCCGCCGGGTTGGGGAACATCTACGCCGATGAGGCTCTGCATCGCGCAGGGGTTCATCCACTGGCACGCCCTGTGGATCTCGACGTGAAGACCCTGGCGCGGGTCTTCCGGGAATCGCGTCGCGTTTTACGTCAGGGGATTAAACACGGCGGCACCACCTTCCAGGATTTCGTCGACTTCACCGGCAAGCCCGGCAACTTTCGCGATCAACTCAGGGTGTATGGGCGCACCGGTGAACCCTGTCCGGTCTGCAGCGGAAAGATTGTCAGGCTGAAAGTGGGCGGCCGGTCGAGTCATTACTGTGCCGTTTGTCAGCCGGAATGAGGTCAAGTCGTCAACATCATGACACGGCCGCGAAGTGATGAGCCACTATCGGGTATTACCAGAAATGCAACTGGCCAGATATTGTCCACGACATTCCCAATATAACCCTCAATTTAAGCCTATTAGGTGACGATATAAGCCTAAACGGTTCTTTACAAAGACTATTCAATAAGCTAGAATCACTATCTCATCATCCGCTACGGATAGAGAGTGCTGTCACCCTCCTCAAACCAAGAGAGTCATAATGCTGAACTCCAACTTGCGTGAATTCCTGGAGATCCCCTACGAGCGGCTCGAAGAGCTCAACCTTGCCTCCCGCACCATGCAGGTGGAGTGGCAACCCATGGAGCAGGTCGAGAGGGAGCGGCGCGAATACCTGGTCAATGAGAAGCGGATCAAGGCTGTCAGCGTATGCTTCACCGATCTCGAAGGTCGTATGCACATGCTCGACTACGACAAGAAATTTCTACTGAACTCCGCCGATCAGCTGACCTTCGATGGCTCCTCAATCCAGGGTTTCACCAAGATCGCCGAATCGGATCTCCGGCTCGAGATCGACTGGCGCGCCTTCTACTGGTTGCCTGCGGATGTTTTCGGGCCCGGGAAGGTGTTGGTATTCGGACATGTCCGGGACAAGGACGGCACATTCTTCGATGCCGATTTCCGAGGCCGCCTTCACGGCTACTGCGAAGAGATGTTCAGAAGGGACGGCAGCGTGCCCAACGTCTCCCCCGAGATCGAGGGCTTCCTCTTCAAGGGGCGGGACGCCGAACGGAATTATTACGATACGGGCAAGTTCGAGGTCATCTCTCAGGGTGGGTACTACCACTCTCTGCCGCAGGACCCGCTCCGCCTTTTCATGGACACCGCCGCCGAAGTACAGCGCGCCATGGGTTTCCAGAACGAGAAGGACCATCCGGAGGTCGGTCCCTCCCAATTCGAGATGAACTACAAGTACTGCCCGGCGATTATCGCCGCGGATATGGTACAGCTCTACAAATTGATCTGTCGGCAGGTGGCTCAGCGCATGGATATGACCTGCTCGTTCCTCCCCAAGCCGATCACCGGGATCAACGGCAGCGGCATGCACATCAACATGTCGATATCACGTGGAGATGAGAACCTGTTCTACGATGAGAATAATGAGGCCAACCTGTCCGCCCTGGGGCACAAATACATCGAGAGGATTCTGCACAATGCCGAGGACCTCTGCCTGATCCTCAATCCGAGTGTCAACTCCTACCGTCGTCTCGACCCCGCTTTCGAAGCTCCCAACGAGATAACCTCTTCGGCGGTGAACCGTTCGGCAATGATCCGCATCCCCCTGGCGGGGAAGCGGGGCACACGTATCGAAGTGCGATCGGTCGCCCCGGACACCAACCCCTACCTGCTCATTTACTCGCTGTTGAGAACAGGTGGAGAGGGACCGGAACCTGCCGGTGACGCCGAACCACCCAAGCGGATTCGCAAACGGGTTTTGCCCGGAAATATCCAGGATTCCATCCGCCTCTTCCGACGCAGCGAATTTCTGAAGACGATCATGGGCACTGAATCGCATGCCAAGTATATCGAGTTGAAGCTGATGGCGGCAAGACGTTGCCCGCGCGATCTCGGCAACCTGATCAAACGCAGCGAGATCATGTTCCACCATGAGGTGACCAATCAGATGCTCTGGAACACTTTCTAAACCGAGCACCCCGAAACCACGCAGGCCGGCCCCGATTGGGGTCGGCCTGTTTTCGGTTATAAATCACCAGGTGGACAGTGGACGGTATTTTAAGTCACCCCTGCGTGAACTCCTGCCGGATCGAATCCCAGGCACCGCGGTATGCAATCTGAGCCGATACCGCCTTGCGGGTCGCCTTCTCGTCACATGGAATGTTCTTCATCGCAGCCAACGCGGCGATCACCTCGAGGTTGAGCGGCGCACGCCCGATCTCGGCCAGATAGGTATTGTTGATGATAGCCAGCCGATTCGGGGTGGCGATTTGTCGCAGATCCTTCACCAGCTCGATACCGCGACTGATCAGGAACTTGAGTATGTTGTTGATATCCCGTTGTGCGCAACTGATCCCCAACTCGGCCAATAGAGGCGGCAGGGTCTCGGCGCTGATGTGATCATCCGCCTCGTAGGTCGTCTCCTCCTGAAAACGCTTCAACTCTTCGTAAAGCAGATTGAAATTCTCATCGATCGCGCCGATCATGCGACTGAGCACACGCAGTTGCCGTTTGGCCGCCATGTGCGTCCCCTTACTCGGCTTGTAGCCCAGATGATGCTCCATCGTGCCCCACCACTCCTGCCCCAGAGTACAGAGCTGCAGTTCGAACCAGGGTCGCTTGATCGCCGGCACCTTGCTGTCGCGCAAACGGAGATTGTAATGGATGGAGGTATAACCGCTCTCCTTTTCCAGCGTCTCGATATGCTCCAGACCCGGCACGGGGGTTGTCTGAGAACCGAAGTAGGCCATTGGCGGCTCCTCCTCCGAGACCTCCAGCCAGGGAACGTTTCGCAATTCACGATCAACCAGCGGCAAGTGACTGTTGAGATATACAAGTATCCTCACGCCGAGCGTATCGCGCATCTGATAATAACTTGCCGGCGACAACCCGGCGGTGAACTCTTCGCTTTTTCGGAAGATCTTGTCGACCACCTGCTCCGGGCGTTTGATCCGGCTCATCGTTGTACGGACAGGTGTCGGGATGGGGATCCGATCGATGGATTTGTACTTGGTCCAGTAGTCGGGGTTTTGCCACGCGGCGAAGAGTTCCCGAATCTCGAGTTGGGTCGGCTGAAGCACATCCTTCACATGCCGGGCATACTCGGACAGAAATTCATTGAGGCGCTGGGCAACATTGTTCATGACCTCTCCATTCCGGTTGGTCGGATACTGGTATGATACTTAAACCTCATCTAACCTTCCCGTATATTCGGAATATTGCCTGCGGTTCTCGGGAATGGCAATCCCGATTTATTGACCTGATAAAAAAGCCCCCTCCGGGTGGAGAGGGCCGTCACAACCGGCAAAATCGCGATTCAGCGATTGAGATCGTAACAGATCACGGACATGGGTTCCGCCTCACGTCCGGCGACGGCCTCATCGAGACCGCCATCGGCGAGCACCTCGGCATCCAATTGACCGCGCATTACGTAAAGACGGTCACCGACGAAATAGTAGCCGTCGGCCATCGGTTCCCCCTCGCCGAGGAGGGTCACCTCACGCAGGAAACGACCTTGGGCGTCGAAGACATCGAAACGTCCGATGCTGCCCTCGGGTCTGTCGAAACCGCCATGGCAATTGAGCACCCACACAGTGTCATCATCGCGACTGTAGACGGTAATCACGGGATGATCGAATGGCTCCACCTCGGCGGAGGAGCCGGGGACGTTGCGCAGAGCGGGTTCATACTGCATGCGCAGGAGGTCCAGTTCGGCCGCTTTCCGACGGCGCCGGGGCAACTCACGGGTGATCACATGCCGCAATTCACCCTCCGGCGACCACACTTCGACCTCGTATTCGCCCCAGGTCGGCGCCACAACCACGGTACCGTCAGGGTTGACATCCCAACGATTCTGGAAGTCGTCCCAGACCTTCTCCCGGAATACGGGATTGGAGAAATCGAGGCCCCGTTCACCTTTGGCAAAGGTGGCGCGGACATTCCCCTCGCCGTCGATCCGAGCGATCCGCCGCATCTGGGTGAAGCCACCCTCTTCGAAGTGATTGTACTGGAAATTGATGAAGATCTCGCCGCCATGGTTGTGTGTTTTCGTAACCCCGACAAAGTCGATACCCTCAACCTGGGGCAGCGGCTGCGTGCCTGCAGGCAGGCCGTCCGGCGTGAGCAGGACGATCCGTTCCGGTCGCTGGGACATGACGCATACGGTGCCGTCGGCGATCAGCGCCATGCCGTTGGAACTACGGAACTCTCCCGGCCCCTCGCCTTCACGCCCTATGGTGCGGAGATATTCGCCGTCAGCCGTGAAGATCTTAACCTGGTTGAGGACCTTGTCGAGCAGGTAGATGTCCCCGTTCTCGCCCACGGCCATATCGGTTATCGCGCCGAAGAATTCGTCCTCGTCATCGGTTTCGCCGCCGAGTCGCCACAGCTCACTCATGTTGATGGTTTCGGCTTTGTGCATGGGTTTGTCGGTATTTTCGACCCGGAGAATGCCGTCGCGGGTTACCTCCTTGCCGTCCCACTTACCGGCCATAGCCGTGGACATGAGAGGGGAAAGACAGAGAAGCAGGGTCAATGACAGGGACATCAGGCTCCTGATGCCGAGCCGAGAGGTGGGAAAAGGCAGGGACATTGTGACTCCAGGGATTCAATGGATGGGAAATTCTGCAGAGACAAGGAAACTAACGGACAAGTCCGATGAATGTTGCACACAACGGATTTCATGATGAATCATCCCGACTACGATGGGAGCCGGACACCTGATCCGCAGACGGATGACTGGATGCTCTTCAACGGGCGTCGACTACAAAAAAGAAATATCCGATTCCAGCCAAAGAAATTTCATAAACAGCGGAACCTCTTCCAGGGTGTTGCGTACGGTGAGATGTTCCATGAATACAGCACATCATGACTGGAACACTTCCTGATAATTTCATAGTTCGACGAGCGAACGCCGACTCTCCCCCCAGAGTCGGCGTTCACCTTTTTACCCCTATGTGCTAGTTTGAGTAAAAAGGGGGCGGATACCAATGGAGATCCTCAGACTCGGAACTGACGACATCGACCTGGCCACGCAAACCTTGACCCTATTGAAAGGAAATGCGGCTCCAGATCCCAGCCTGCACCTCAGTCTGGGCGATGAACAGGGATACCTTCTGGCGGCTGTTCAAAATAACCAGCCGCTGGGTTTTCTGATCGCCTACCTGCTCCCACGCTTCAGTAACCCGGAACCGATGATGCTCCTCTACGAGATCGAGGTGGCGGCGACCCATCGGCGGCAGGGAGTCGGTCGCGCCATGATCGACAAACTCAAAACGATCTGCCATAAACGGAATTGCTTCAAGATGTGGGTTCTCACCAACACCTCCAACCTGGCCGCATGCGGGCTCTATACCGCCACAGGGGCTGAGCGTCACCAGTCCGACGAAGCCGAGTACGTCTACCATCTGACCAACGAGTGCCGCTCATGAGCTACTATGCCGACAATCTCGCCGCCAACCGCCTCCGTCGTTGCTACGAACTGGCAACCCCGGCGGTGAACCGTTATCTGGATGACGAGATCGACTTCCTGCGCCAACATCTCAACCCGAAGGATCGGGTACTGGAGCTTGGCTGCGGATACGGCAGGATCATGAGGCAGGTTGCGGCCGACTGTGAGCTGATCGTCGGCATCGACACAGCTCCATCCAATCTCAGGCTGGGTGCATCCTATCTGGCAGATAGGGACAACTGCCGGTTGGCCATAATGAACGCCATCAATCTCGCTCTGGCCGACGCCACATTCGATTGCGTCTTCTGCCTGCAAAACGGCATCTCGGCCTTCCATGTAGATCAGGCCGCGCTCATCACCGAAGCTCTCCGGGTTGTCAGGCCCGGCGGCAAGGTGCTCTTCTCCACTTACGCTGCGGCCTTCTGGTCCGCCCGTCTGGAGTGGTTCAGGATTCAGGCCGCCCAGGGGCTCATCGGCGAGATCGATGAAACAGCCACGGGACAGGGCACCATAGTCTGCAAGGACGGTTTCACCGCGACCACTGTCGATGCGGCAGGGTTCGCCAAACTCACATGCAATCTCACTTCCGAAATCGAGATAACAGAGATTCGGGACTCCAGCCTCTTCTGCGTGATCACCAGGCGCCCCTGACCCGATGTGTTCGTCCGGACACAATGCCGTGTCTCAATTATCACGCAGCACCAGTTATCCTCACCAATTCCAGAGTACATCAGACCTGAAACCCGCTACAGCACGGACCCAGCGCTCCCCGAGGTATCCCAAAACGGATGGCCCCTCTCTTGCAATCCCTGCTGCGGGCAATGACTGTCGAACGAAACCGGCCCGTTCCGGGCAGTAAAAAAACACCATTTCACCCCCTGGCAATCCCGCCGAACGTCGGAAAAAATAAGTACTTGCGGGATTTCAGACCTTGACCTAATATGCGCGGCCAAAGAGGGCTTCGGCTCGTCATTTGGACCACCAAGGAGAGATATATGGAGCAGCTCCGGATCGGAGTGATCTCGTCGATCAACACCCGACCTCTGATTAGAGGGCTGGAGAATAGTATCGAAGGCGACTACGAACTGGTCTACGCCAACCCGAGTTCACTGGCCGATCAACTGCGTTATGGCGAACTGGATGCTGCTCTGATCCCCTCCGTGGAATTCCTCCGCGGTGTAGGCAACGGCTTTGTCCCGGGCATCTGTGTCGCCGGGGACGGTCCCATCGAGAGCGTACGTCTTCTGAGCAACCAACCCCTGGAAAACCTGGAGCAGGTTCTTGTGGATCGCGGCAGCCGCGTCGGCGTCGCCATGCTCCGCCTGCTTCTTGATCACAACCACCAGATCAATCCCGATTTTCACAGCTTTCGACCTCACCCGGAACAACCGCTTCTCGGACCCGACGGCAAGCAGGCGCTTTCGGCCCTGATCACGGGTGACCAGGCCATGAGCCTGATCCCCGAAGTAGCCGACATGGTTATCGATCTTGGTGAGTGGTGGCGGACATCGTTCAAACAGCCATTCGTCTATGCCCTCTGGGTGTATCGTGGCATCGCGAACAGCGAACGGACCGAGCGCCTCATCAGCCTCCTCACGGAGAGCTATCGGGTGGGCATCAGAGAGCTGCCTCTGATCTGTGAAGAGATCGCCGCCGAGAGGGGTTTGGCCGAGATGCGCGTGCACGAATACCTGACCACCCGCGTCGATTATAATCTGACGGCCGAAAATCTCGAAGGTCTGCGGGAGTTCCATCGCCTCTGCGTCGAGAGCTACCTCGCCAATGATCGTGAGACGGTGAGGCAAGCCCTGATGCTGCAGGATGCGGCGACCGGTAGCCTGAAAATCTGAACCGAGCTTCTCCCAACAGCCAATAGTCCGCCCAAGTGCAAGGGCTAAATGGAGCGCCCACGCTCGCAAAGCTCGTCGATAATGTCGAGTTCACGGCCGACGCGACGATCCCAGGAGTCGAAGTTCTCACGCGCAAACCTGCGCGCCCCCTCAGCCAATCGCGCCTGCTCGACAGGATCCTCCACAACGGCACGGATCGCCGCAATCAGGGCGCTGTCGTCACCCATGGGGACCAGACGACCATTCTCACCATCGCGAACCGTCTCCGCCGTCCCGGTGACATCGGTCGCCACTACAGGCGTACCGCACACCATGGACTCGCAGGTCGGAATAGCCATGTTCGAATAGGTATTGATCGTCAGGAAGCAATCCGCGGCCGCGAAAAGGGGCGGGACATCATCGTGCGGCACCGCGCCCAGAAAGAGAACACGATCGGCACACTTCATCTGCGCCACCGCCTCCCGCATCCAGGCCTCATCTTCGCCGCTGCCCGCGATAACGATGCGGGTCGGGCGTTGCATGGCAGCCAGCAACTCCGGCAGGATCCGAATCAGCTGCTTCGTCCCCTTGAAGTGGGCCAGCCGGGCCAGGAACAGCACCACAGCTTCGTCCTGGCCGATCCCGAGAGCATTCCGTTGAGCGGCCGTGTCATATTGAATGTCCAGCCACTCGGTGTTGATGCCGTTAAGCAACAGGGAGATCCGTTCGGGCGGGAAGCCGGCGCGGGTCGCCACCTCGCGCCCCAGCGAACCATCATTGAGAAGCACGAGACGGTCAACATCGCGGGTCAAACCGTACAGCGTTTCGAGATTCTTGTAGCGATACTTCAAGGGGGACCATTCCTTGAAGAAGGCGGCGGTGTAGACGCCGAAGTGCTTCACCAGCGAGGGGATATTCAACTTCCGGCCGACAAGCTCGGCGCCACGCGCGCCGTGGTAGCTGAAACCGAAAACGATATCGGGCTGCACGCTTCGCGCAACCTGGAGGGCGCGGCGGGGTACAGGCCCGATGAAGTAACTGAACCAGAGAATTCGGCGCAGGGGCGTCGGCAACCAGCGGGTACTCTCGAAGACATCGGTAAAGGTGTGTACATGGAGCCGCTCGTGCGCCTCCTCGGCGTGGAAACGGCCACCGGCAGGCACGACGAAGTGCAGTTCATGTCCCGCCTCCAGCGCTCGACTGACGAACTCGGCATCATCACTGACACCGGCCTTGCCATCCATGGACCAGAAGTCCGGCCACGGGGAGACTATCATGATTTTACGCGGTGTTCGGGATGGTGTACTCATGGACCCATACTAGCACGGCCGCGGCCGCCAGGAAAGCAACCTTGCATCATTCCCGGCCTGCGGATAATCTTTCGTTACCGGATCATGAAACCCGACAGCAGCCAATGAAAGCGAGTTACACTTGACCCCCAAACGCGGCAACGCCATGCACCTGATGTTGATGCGCGCCATACCCCTCATCCTCGCTTTTTGTCTAACCGGTCTCTTCTTCACTTTGCTGTGGTGGCCTATCCTGCTCGATCCCTTCCTCGAAGTACTCCGTACGCGCCTCCCCGTTTTCGGCCTGGCCGGCACCGGACTCATTGTGGGTCACGGCAGCTTCCTCTGGCTCTGGCGGGAATTCCGTCATCAGTCCAAGCCGGACCGGCAGCCGCGCCCCTGGCGACCGAAGATCTTCACATCGCTGCTGATCGGGTTGGTTTTGGGTGCATCGCAGGTGCTGCAGCAGATCAAGGTGATCGAAAGCAACCGCTACCTGTCCCTGTCCCAGTACCTGCGCGAAGATGTCTGGTGGGTCTGGATCGCCATGGTCGTCGCCGCCATGCTCTTCTTCCTGGTTCTCAGGTGGGACAGTTACTTGTCGCGCAAGATATGGGATCTCAATCGAGTGGAGCCAGAACAGTAACGTGGAAGACCGGTTGCTCCTCTTCATAAATCACCAGTATTCTGCCCAGCGCCTGCTCTCTGATCAGAATCGAAGCCAGTAATCCCTTCAGCCTTTGCGCGTCGTCGGGGCGGCGGCGCCGTTCGCGCTCGTTCCACCACCACTTACGCCAGGGGATTTCCGGCTTGTTGTCACCCGCTCCGGGGCCGAAGCGCTCGTAGTGCAGATCGAAGGCCAGTCCGGATGTGTGCGATGAACGAACCGTGGCGTTGTCGTTTTCACCGCGCAGCCGCTCCTGGAACTCCATTGTGCGCAGAGCTGATGAGATGAGAATCCGTCCGTTGCTGATACCCATCTCCTGCAGGCGCTCATAGAACAGACGAGCGATCAGGTCGGCTTCGAAGTAGGCATCGGTTCTGAGATAGGGATAACTGACATCGCGGAGGCCGACCAGGCCGGGGATTATACGCTTCAGCTTACCGGAGTCGAGCAGATCATCAACCTCGGTATCATCGGCGATGGAGGTAAAACCGGAGTTGTCGACTGCCGACAGATGCTCATCGTTGAGATAGGTTCGCAGTTCTCTGGCCTGCTCGGTCGTGAAGAGAGACAACCCGGACAGATCCGTACCGGGCCAACGTCCGGCCTCCAACCAGACGGAGAGTCCCCAACTCAACTCCATAATCATAAACAGGCAGAAAATGAAAATGACGAAGTGAAAAAACCTGCGCATGTCCCCCCACGCATTACAGACAAAAAAAACCCGGCCCACAAGGGCCGGGTTCATTATGCAAGAGATCGGGGTGGGACATCAAGCCCCATAGCCCAACCAGTCTCCCATCAGGAACACCACCCTGCCGATCAGAATCGAGATACGACCCATGATCGTGTAGGCGAAAGCCGCTCCGAACGAGATCATCAGGAACCACACGCCCACCTTGCTCACACCACCAAGAACACCTTTGTGCTCGGCGGAGAAGAAAAAGTAGACGAGAACGCAGAGCACGCCAATCATCACAACGATGGATGTGAACCAGTCGATCATAGGTGTCCCGCGCGGCACCAGGGAGATGATCGTGTCCGCAGACTGAGGCAGAACCTCACCCTGCAGCTTGAGCATCATCTCCAGAGCGGCGTAGTACCCGACATAGATGGCCAGTGAGAAACGGGCTACCCAGGCGATCTTGGGAATATATCGCGTGTAGAGATTCACGCCGATTATGATCGGAATCACCAGCACCCACCATCCCCAGGAGATGAAGGGGGTGTGACCATCGTGCACGAGAGGCTCGAGGACGTTGGGCACGATTGTCTGGCTGAACGTGTTGCCGATGTAATAGCCAAGGCTGCAACCGGCAAAGATACTCTCGGCGAACCGGAAGAAGGGGTTGTCCTTGTAAAGGAAACTCAGGATACAGAGCGTGAAGAAAGCTCCAACCCATATTCCAAATCCATCAGGTGTATTCAGCGGAGCCATAGCGAAAAAGATATGCATCTCACCCCTCCCTTACAGCTGCATTCTCGTGCGGCGGCGTTCCAACAGATACGCCACGTTGCCGAGAATGATGAAGATGGTGATGATAGAATAGACTACCGACTGCACGTCCCAGCCCTTGGCGGCGTAGAAAACCTGCTCTTCGGTATCGGCTTTGGCCTGCGGATAGTTATCGAGAACCAGTCGCTCGTACTCGGCCGCACCCTTCAGACCACCCAGCAGGGCGAACATCTGACCGGCATTGTAATAGGCAAAGTACTTGGGAGCGCTGACCGCCGTACAGCCGACGGCGACGGGCAGACCGAACTGGGCGTTGACCGTGTTGGCCCACCATTCGCCGATGATGCCGGTAGCGACGCTGAAGGCGAAGTTCACGTCATCATAACCCTGCACCTCGTTGCTCAGCTCATACTCGGTTACCGGAGTCTGCCAGTAGTCGCTCGGGAAGACCTCGTGGATGTTCTCGTTCATCTGGCGCATGGTGGCCAGACCGCCATCCTTGTAGCCCAGATAAACGAAGTCCTTGCCGTAGATCTTGCCCGGGAACTTCGTGCTCTCGAGCACGCCGTTGGGCGGATCGAGATCACCGACACAGCGTTGAAGCTCCTGAATCCCCTCGTTCACGCCACCGATCGGGTAGAGCGCCAGCATGACTATACGGAGGTCACGACTCAGCGCATGTCGAATCAATGCGCAGGCCATTGGATCGTTTTCGGGTCCTGTCGAGGGGCCGTAATCCATGGAAACCATGATGATCTCACCCGGGTTCATCCCCTCAACATGGTCGTAGAGCGACTGAACGGCGGGGGAGACGTTAACCGGCATCCCCAGGGGGAAAATCAGCGGAACAATGGCGAAGACACCCACCAGGAGGTAGAGCCAGCGCCTGTCGAGATTTGTAATCCAATCCATGAAGTTCATTATTCACCCTCCTGTAACCCGAGCCAAGATCGCTCGATGCCGAGCAGGATCCGGAGAGTCATTGATGCGGCGCCAAGGGCTGCACCAATAATGATACCCCGCTGCGCTGCGGCGTTGGGACCGTTCATGATCCAGCGCGTCCATTCGGGGAGGAAGGGGAGCACCTTGACGACGTAAGGGTTGATCCCCAGCATGACGACCATGGCCGCCGCCAGCAGCAATCCGGCCTCCAGGTTCCGAGCGCGGAAGGCGCGGAAGGCGGCCGAAGCTACGTAGAAGGCCAGCAGGCTGAACATCGTCGACTGCAGCGGCTGGAAGATGGCGTCGAAGATCCAGTTGAAACCGGTGTTGCCGGATGTGCCGACCCACCCCCAACCGGGCATCTCGCTGAAGGCGTCCATTAGTCCGAAAGCACCCATAATAACCAGCGACGCCAGCAGGTAGATCGCATTAACCCAGCCCTTGCTGCGGTTGGAGATCTTCCTGAGGTTGACCTGAAACACACTTATCACACCCAGCAGGAGCGCGAAGCCCGACACGACCACGAGCCATTGCTCGAGAGTATCATTGGCTTCTCGCAGACCATCGCCGGGAGATGTGAAGAAAAACGAAATGATCGGAAGCAAACCCGCCAGGAAACACAACAGGACGGGTATCTTTTTCTTTAGCATTATTCACCCCTCCTAATTGCCCAGGCTCGAATTGAGCAGGTCTTGCATGATTGTGCTGCCGGTAGCGGACAGCACCAGAATGCCGATCACGATCCAGAGGAGCACGATGGCTTTAACTATGTCCTGACCCTTGATGCACCCGAGCATCACAGGATCCTTGGAAAGATAGGCGCTCGCCGCGTAGAGCTCCTCACCAATCAGCGTGTAATCGCAGGTGGTGACGAAGAACGGCAGCTGGGCAACCTGTGCGGTACCGGCGATCTGAATGGCGCCAGTGCTCTGACCGGCTTCGGCCAGGAGCAGACTCTCCGCGAAGAACGATCCGATCAGGAAGTTCGCTGCGGGTTTCTCGCGCACCATTTTACCCGTGACCTGCGCCGTGAAGGCGAACTGGTCATAGGTCAGATAGGGAACCATCTCCTCGTTAAAGAGATCAGGACGTCCCGCCTCCAGATAGGCCTCCTTGACCGCTTCACGCGCAGCAGCATAGGTCAAAGGATCCTTGTTGGGCACCTCGAGCGGAGTGCCATACTCCGCACAGTGCTTGGCGACATGTTTGAGCACGGAAAGGGCTGAAAGGGTCTCAACCTCGCCCACCGTACCGATACCGGGAACGAACATCACTTTTCTACCAAGCTCGGTCGACCGACCGATCGCCTCTTCAACAGCGTTCAGACCGGCAATGCGACGGATAAAGAGCTCTTTACCGCGTCGCGCCTGTCCGATCTGGTACAGCACTACACCTGAGAACAAGGTGAACAGGATGAGGGCCGCAACGTTATCCGAAACGATACCCCAACCGATCACCTCCTCCTCCTGGGCCAGTGCCGAACTGGCTTGAAGTAGAAATGGAGCCGCTACCAGCACCTTGCTCAGTGCTGATCTCGGAATGAAAGACATGGAACTCCTTATTGTTTGCCGAAAGAGTGTGGTTTGGAAGCCAACTCTCGAATCCTAGCGGGGACAAGGAGTTGGAGCAAGAGAATAAAGGTTGAAGTCGTCTATAAATGACGAAATCACACCTGTATTTCTCATGTAATGTTAAACAGGTCACATTTTAGATGACATTAAGTCGATCAGTCGCTCAAAGCCTTGTCCAGAGCCTGCAGGAAGAATGTGTTCTCCTCCGGCGTGCCAACGGTTACCCGGAACAGATCGGGAAAGCCGAATGCCGGTAAAGGCCGGACCACGGCTCCATTTTCCAGCAACCGCCGACAGAGTGTGGCGCACTGCTCTGCACTATCAGTTGGAACTGCAATGAAGTTGGTGTAACTCGCCAGGGGGTTGAAACCCGCCTTTTTAAGACCATCGACGAGAACAGCCATACCCTCTGCCGTGCCCCGGACTGTTTTACTCAGGAACTCGACGTCGTCGAGAGCCGCCAGACCGGCCACCTGAGCCAAGCTACTGGGTTCGAAGGGTGGTTTGACCTTCATCAGGTTGACGATCAGATTCTCGTGGGCAAAGCCGTAACCGATACGGATGCCGGCCAGTCCATACGCTTTGCTGAAGGTGCGGAGAGTGATGACGTTGTCGTACCGGTAGCTCATCGAGTCGGGGAAACTTTCCTCGCCCGCCGTGAACTCGAAATAGGCCTCGTCATAGATCACCAGGCAGCGGTCGGGCACGGCTGTCATGAACAGGTCGAACTCATCACGCGTGAAAATCGTGCCCGTGGGATTATCGGGGTTGGCCAGGTAAATGATTTTGGTATATTCGTTTACGGCTGCGGCCATAGCCTCCAGATCGTAGCGATAATCAGGGCGACGCGGTACGAGAGTCAACTTTTTGCCGCTGCCACGGGCCAGAACCATGAAACCGACAAAGGTGTTGGCGGCGGTAAGGATCTCGTCCTCGTCGCAGAGAAATGTCCGCATGATGCAGGCCATGATCCCCTCGCTGCCGCTGCCGACAACGACATTCTCCCGCTCAACACCAAAGCGTTCAGCCAGATGTCCCCTGAGCTCCATTGCCATCATATCGGGATAACGGTGCAATCCGGCCTCAGCCCCGGCCATGGCCTTCAGCGCCATCGGCGACGGACCCCACGGATTCTCGTTGCTGGCCAGCTTGACCACAACATCCAGACCCAGTTCGCGCTTCACCTCTTCGATCGGCTTACCCGGACTATAGGGTTTCAACTCCTTGATTGCCTTGGGAACTAGTGGCATCAGCATCTCCTATTATTTTCGACAGAAATTGATATCGCAGAGTAGCTCTTAATTCGATTCAAGACAAGTCCGGCTGGACGGAATCAAAATCCGGGTTAGAATTTATGTGTGGGTTCTGCAATAAGCGGGTACCCGTGTACCAGAGGTGTATCATGAAAGCCGCTCCGAAGAAATATTCCAACGTCTGGCATAAGTGGGCGATTCCCGGTGAGATATTCCAGATCATCGGCGCAAAGTTTCTATTTCGACCTAGTGTATTAACCAAGGGATTCTGGCTCTACAAAGACGAAAATGAGAAAAAGAAGATCAAGGTGGGCAAGACCCATCTGGTGATAATTGGCGCCATATTCAGCTGTGAGCGGATCATCCCCGGCCGCGGCGAGGCCGTTAAAGCCCCCCAGCTGACATATCGAGGTGACGATCTGGAGGTCGTTCGCGGACGACTCCTTCAACATTGCGATACGGATGGAAACTTCGTCCTGGATATCGGTTTCCCGATAGTCCTCACCCAACTTGAAAAATGTCCGGAGCTGAGCCACACTCGGATAGGAGATATCATTGAGATTGAGTTGATCCCACCTACTCAGGCTTCCTTCCTGTAAAAAGGAGATCAAGGGGGCAAACCTCCAACCGCCAAAACGGTTGGGGGTTTTGCTTTGCACATATCCCGGGAATTATCGTCGACGCAGCTCCCGCACCCTCTCCATGAAGATGAGAGCCTTGCCTCTGTCTACCGGCGCATCCCACTGACCGGTTGATTTGAAGCTGCTGCCGACGATAAAGGCGTCGGCCAACGGATAGAACCGCTCGATGTTATCCAGTTCGATGCCGCTACCTATCAAGAGCGGCAAGTCGGTGTGCTCCCGGACGGTTTTGAGATCGGACTCGGTAGGTGCCTGCCCGGTAACCGTTCCCGTGACGATGGCGCCGTCGCTGCGATGCAGAGCCAGAAGCTCGGCAACTTCCCCCAGATCAATGTCCGCCGTGAGGGCATGGCTGGCGTGCTTCTTCTTGATGTCGGTGAAAACCTGAATCGAATTGGCGCCGATCCGGTGCTGGAAGCGTTTTACACGCCCGCCCTGCGCATCAATGATCCCCTTGTCGCTGACATGGGCGTGAGTCCAGGCCTCCGCGCGGATGAATTGCATGTCCGCCGCCTGCACCACAGCCAGAGCCGTTCGATTCGCCGCAAACAGAACCTGCAGGCCGATAGGGAGGGGGATTTTGGTCCGCTCGTCGGCCAGCCGACGCACCTCCAGCGCAAGCCGGGTCAGGTAGGCCGGGATCTCGGGCCCCATCTCCCCTTCGCGGATACAGGGAAAGTCGTGCATGTTTTCGAGAAGCAGGGCATCAACATCGGCAGCCAGATAGGCATCAAGATCTGATTTCAGACGATCTATCGCGGCGGCGATCCCGGTAAAGCCCTCCACACCGGGACTGGCGGGCAGGTGCAGCATGGCGATAACCGGTCGTTCGATCCCAAACAGCCTGATCATCCGCGCCCCCATTCGCTACAGCTACTCATCGCGGCAAACCATCCCGGAATCATCGAGTCCGTAAACCTGCTCGTAGCAGACATAGATCAGGATCCAGGAGAGTGGGAGCGTTATGATAAGCCCGAGGAACATAGGTATTGAACCCAGCCAGTTCAGGAGGTTTATGGCCACGGCCACCGAGACGGCCATCGGCCAGCGCACCTTGAAGAAGGCGATACAATCCATGAGGGCATCGTAGCCCTCCTTGCCCGTGTAGGTCAGAATCGGCATATAGGGCAACATGAGGGCTGTAATCGCAATCGACAGGAGCGTGGAAAAGATCCCGAGCCAGTTGTACAGGAAGATCACAAGCACCTGAGCGACAAGCCAGATGATGCCGCCCAGGAAGAACCGTCTGAAGTCGGAGAACGGTTCCAGCACAACCACAACATCGGGATTCTCATTGCGCGCCAGCTTGCGCAGGTAGACGAAAAAGCCCGCCAGCGCGATTGGTCCCAGGAACACGGTCATGGCAATGGCCGCAACCACCAGAAAGGCAACCAGCGTTCTCAGCGGATCGATCTTGAACAGATCCCAGGCGCGTTGAAACGCGCTCACGATTTCGATGTTTCCCATTTCAACCTCGCTCAATCAGTAGAACAGCAGGCCCATGATTATTGCCCCGAAGACAATCCAGGCGGGCTCCACCTTCAGAATCAGTAACGTCAGGGCGACGACGCAAAGCGCGATCGAATCCCAACCGAAACGCATGTTGCGGCCGGAATTGAACGCAAGGAACAGAAAGATCGCCACCACCACCGGCCTGAGCGCCCGCAGCGCGGCCGTCATTCTGGGCTGGTCGCGGAAGGTCTGCACGAACTTGACCAGAACCAGCAGCGCTACGGTGCTCGGCAGCAGCATCGCCAGCATGGCCACAATCGCCCCGATATAGCCTGCTGCGGTATACCCGCAGAACAGGGCCATTTTGGTGGCCAGAGGGCCGGGCAGACAGGTGCTCAGAGCCACAGCGTCCGTGATCTCGGTGGTGGTCATCAGACCCATGTCCACCATCTCACGCTCGATCAACACAACCATGGCCGGTCCGCTGCCGAAGCCGAATGTCCCCACTTTCAGGAAGGACAGGAATATCTTCCAGAGCATCAAGCGCTAGTTCTCCCGCTTCTTGAGTTTGCCGTTGGCCATCCGCCAGAGAGCGGCGACCAGCACCAGGAAGATCACCATCGACCAACCGCCGCCAAGACCATCCGTGAGTCCGAGAACGCCGGTCTCTGTGCCGTCAGCCTGGGCCTTGCCCATGAATTTGCCCAGCGGTTCCCAGATTGAACCGATACCGACGGCACCGTTGACCAGCAGGCCGATCAGCGCACCGCCTGCGATCAGGCCACTGCCGAAGAGTACGCCGCGCTCGCGGCGCTCCTCCTTCTCTTTGCCCGAGTACTTGAACTCGGTCCAGGCGCGGATCAGGCCACCCAGCATGATGGGGGTGGACAGTTCGATCGGCAGGTACAGGCCGACCGCGAAGGCGAGACTGTTCATGCCCAGGAGCTCGACAACGATGGCCGAGAAGACACCGATAACCAACAGAGCCCAGGGCATGTCGCCGCCCATGACGCCGTCGATGATCGTACGCATCAGATTGGCCTGGGGAGCGAGCAACACGCCGCTTTGAACATCGTCCTTGAACAGGTAGATGACGAAGGCAATGACGATGGCGCTTGTCACCACACCGATGAACTCACCGATCTGCTGGGTGCGGGGCGTCGCCCCCACCAGGAAACCGGTCTTGAGGTCCTGACTCGTGTCGCCGGCGATGCAGGCCGAAATGCAGACCACCGCGCCGATGGAGAGCACCGCATATTTGGCGTCGGCGCCCGCGCCGAAGGCGACGAAGAGGGCCGCGGTGATAAGCAGCGTGGCAATGGTCATGCCGCTGACCGGGTTGCTCGTGCCGCCGATCAGACCGACGATCCGGCTGGAGACGGTGACGAAAATGAAGGAGAAGAACAGAATCGCCACCGCGCCGCCGGGACCAACCGGCAGGATGGAGTCGGGCAGCAGCCACATGGTGACGATCAGCACAGCGGCCACAATCAGGACCCACTTCAACGAGAGATCGCGCGAGGTCCGTTTTTCGGCCAGCTCCTTGGTATCGTTGGCGAAGCCGGCCATGCCTGAGCGGAAGCTGCTGACTATGGTCGGCAGGCTCTTGATCAGCGTCACGATGCCGCCGCAGGCGACGGCCCCCGCGCCGATCAGTTTCACGTAGTCGCCGCGGATCTCGTCCGGGTCCATCATCGGCAAGCCCGCCATCTCACGGATATACGATATGAGCGGCACCAGCACCAACACGCCCAGAACGGCGCCGCCGAGCATCAACCCGGAGATGCGGGGCCCGATGATGTAGCCCACGCCCAGCAGTTCCGGTGTGATCTCCATGCCGATGTGATAGCGCTCGCGGAAGTTGTGCCAGGGCGCCTTCTGCCAGAGGCCGAGGAATTTCTCGTGCATGAAGAACATGTAGACGCCACCGAGTCCCATACCGGCGAACAGCTGGGCGGCCTTGCTCGCGCCCGCCTGGCTGGAGACAAGGACTTCGGCACAGGCCGTACCCTCCGGATAGGCCAGTTTGCCGTGCTCCTTGACTATGAGGTGTTTGCGCAACGGGATCATGAAGAGGACGCCGAGCAGACCGCCGACCAGTGCGAGGATGAAGATCTTGAGCCGCCCGGGGTCCGCGGAGGGGTCGTCCTGCATCCAGAGGAAGAAGGCCGGGATGGTGAACACCACGCCCGCCGCTACCGATTCCCCCGCGCTGCCGATGGTCTGCACCATGTTGCTCTCGAGCAACGTGCCCCCTTTGACGACGCGGAAGAAGAACACGGCCATCACCGCCGCGGGGATGGAGGCGGCGACGGTCAGGCCGACCTTCAGGGCCAGGTAGGCATTGGCCGCTCCGAAGACCGCGCCCAGGACGATGCCCATCAAGATTGCGCGCCAGGTCAACTCGGTCTGCGATGCCGTCGCGGGCACCACCGGCTTGTATTCCTCCCCGTCTATCGCCTCATAGGCGCTGGGATCCAGGCCGGACACGTCGGGGGTGAACTCTTCATGGTCTCGTGACAAGGCGGACTCCTCGCTGTGCTGAGTACTGGGATTGTCTGCGGATAATGAGCAAGCAGAGCAAAGCTAGCACTGCGGAGCGAGGAGGTCAATCTAATGGGGCGGGCCTCCATAAATCCCTTTAGGTCTCGCTCGGGATCATTCATATAGAGGGGGCGATTGTCACCTTGTCCACTTTGCAGGCTCATATTGCAACATCGTCAGCTTGGTTATTGAAGACCTGAGTACACCCCGGTCCCCTATTGGAATGTAAGACCTCCGGATTCCGGCAGCTTTACTCAGAGATTGACGTGGTCGAAAGCAGCTTGCTAATATCGTTGAAATCGGACTCTAACTCCCCGTGCCCCACCCCTTGTCCCCTCGTGAGGTTGTCACATGTCCAGCCGGGATCGCCGTGATGCGGTCAGCTGCAAGGTTTGTAGCGTCAGCAGCCCGCACCGCTTCACTCTGAGAAATCGGCATGGCATGCCAGATCTACTCGATTTTCACATCTGTCCGAATTGCGGCCTGACCTTTCTTGGGACCCCTATCTCGGAAAGAGAGCTTGCAGCGCTCTACGACAACAAGAACTCCGAAAACCACTACAAGGCCATAGACCCGACCTTGAATCTCAAGATGGATCGTGTCTGCGAGGATCTCGTTGATCTCATTGAAACTGACGATTCGCCAAGCGTTCTGGATGTGGGATGCGGATACGGCCACCTGATAGAAAAGATCGAGAACATGAATCTCGGTATTAAGGGCATAGGTCTGGAGTTACCTGGTGTACGTGCCGAGACCTGCAAGCGACAAGGGATGCAGATTCATACTTGCCCACTGTCTGAAGTCCGCGATTCATTCAACGGCGTTCTGATGCTTGATGTCGCCGAGCATGTACTCAACCCGAATGGCCTATTCAAGGATTCGAGAGATCACCTCAAAGATGGCGGATTCCTTTATCTGCACACTCCGCGCCGCTGTTTTTGGGATTCCCTGTTTCTCAATCTTGTGCGAATACCCGGATTCCGAAGTGTCTCCAGGACATGGCTCGAAACACGCGTTTCCACCCTTCATCTCCATCTCTGGACGGACCGCGCTCTTGAGATCTCTCTTGGTAAGGCCGGTTTTAAGATGATCGAAATTCAACGCGAACTTGAGTTGAGCTGGCCGTTGGAGCTCTATGTCGATTCATATCTTGGCCGGAAGCTGTATCTGCCGAAATTCATGAAACGACTCCTGATACCGGTCCTCCGCATTCTGTTCATCCACATGAGGACACTTCGCAACAAAGCGATCTGTACAGCTCGGTGATTCACATGGACAGTTGCCCAACACTTGCATGAAACTCAGGTTACGTGGATACTCGATTTTATGAACGCATATAGACGTCTCAAGGACAGAATCCGGGAAAGAGGTCACAGGGGGATCTTCCTGGGCTCCCTGCATCTACTCACCGGACAAGTGTTTCGCATTCTGATTCAATCCGTCTACTTCATACTGGTCACTCGCGCCCTCGGCGCGGAGGAGTATGGTCGCTATACGAGTCTTCAGGCGCTTCTGCTGGGTTTGGCGGCCTTTATCACTCTCGGCTACCCGGCCCTGATCACTCGGTCCGTCGCAAGAGATGCCGACAGTCGCGTTTCCATCTGGAGCAGCGGTCTGAGAGTGACTCTCTTTCTGGGCATAATAGCGACTACAGTCGTTACTATGTTCGGCCCGGCCGTATTGCGAATCGACATTCCGCGGCTGGTGATTCTCCTCCTGGCAATATCGGAACTCCTCATCTTCGGACTGATTTGCGTTTTCAACGGTGTGTTGCAGGGATCGGAACGGATGGAGAGAGTTGCTCGGGTTCTGGTTGCGCTCTTTTTCGCCAGATTAGCGGTAACAGGCTTCACCGAATTGGTGTTCGACCTCAATCTGCTTCGCTTCTCGATCGCTCATTTGATTGGTAGCGCTCTGGCCCTCGCATTCGCACTGATCGCCTATGGTCGAGGATGGGCCTGGTCCCTGACTCCCATCAATCTCCCCTCCATCCTGCGCAACATCAAGGACGGATTCTTCATCGCGATCATGGGCGCCAGTCGCAACTACCTTTTGAGTATCGATAAAATGTTGCTGCCCGTGATGGCGGGACTTGCGGTTGCGGGACAGTATGCGGCGGGATTTCGTCTAGTCGCATTCGTTCTATTGCCGTTGCAAGCTTTGATGACAGCTCTTTACCCCCGCTTCTTCCAGCGCGGGCACCACTCACATTCCGGTAGTTTCTTACTGATGCGCCGGGTAATACCATACACACTCGTCTATGCCATTCCGGTCAGTCTCATCATGTATGTTGCCGCACCCTATCTGGGTCCGATACTGGGTCCCCACTATCCGGAGGTACCGCTCATGCTCCGCCACATGATCTGGCTTCTGCCTCTGCAAGCCCTTTACCTGCCCATGGGAGATGCTCTTGGCGGTGCTGATCAATTCGGTTACCGCTGTTCGGCGATGGTCGTGGCAGTTCTTGCGAACCTTGGATTGAACCTGTTCTTGATTCCAACTCTGGATTGGCGAGGTGCCGTGCTCTCAGCCTATATCTCGCAAACACTTCTGCTTCTCATGTATGTGGTGAAGATCATGCGGTTAAGGAGCAGCTCTCTACAACCCGATCCCACCGTATAGAAGGAGTTCTGTCTAAGAGTACTATTCAGAAATTCCGGGAATTGAAAGTCCGAGAGACACAGGGAGAGCAATGGCTGCCTAGCGGGATTTGTGGGATTCGACCATGCCGCCAATCGCCCCCAACAGCCCCATGGCAAACCAGAGACCGCCTACCTGCATCTCGGGATTGAAATTGAAATCCACAAGTTTAACCGTAAACAGCACACAGATAGCAATCAGTATGGATCGCGGCCAGATATCCATGGATTTACGAAGCATCAATGATATCTCTCGGTAGACCGAGCGTATGAAGAACAGAAACGCCATCAACCCCAACAAGCCCAATTCCGTGGCCATATCTATCCAGGCATTGTGGCTGTTTCTGATACCGGCGTGATAATAGACGTCGTGGCTCATCAGCGGATGAAGATGCTCCACTATTTCATGAGTGAAGGACTTGTATCCGCAGCCCCATATCCAGTTGAATCCAGTCAAAAAGATATCGAGCCCCGTAGAATACAGTACTAGGCGCGCTCCGCTTGAGGTTCCCGTACTGATCTCCTGGAGTGACTGCAATCGTTCCAGTAAGCTTACTCCATAGGGCGTTGCTATCAATACGACAACAACACAGATCAAACCCAGGATGCCGCAGACCAGCGTTGTCCTGCGATGAGTTTTCGAGAACAGGAACAGGAAGCCGGCTAGACAGATCGCCACCCAACCACTGCGGGAGAGTGACATCAGAATCGCGACAAACGACAGAACCAATACGACGGCATGCAATAGCTTGGCCCTGGCACTCAATTGTCGGCCGGGAATCATAGCGAAAAGGAATATACTCAGACTGACAAGATACATCGCCATTTTATTGGGGCTCCAGAAGCTCCCAGACACCCGCGTCCCGGTATCCATAGCCTGCTCCATGGCGTGAGTGGCCAACGGCCCACTCGAGAACAGTTGTAGGCCCTGAATAAGCGCCATACTGGCCACCACCAAGACGGACAACAGAATACCTGTCACCACCAACCTAAGATCTTTCCCGGTCTTAACGACATTCGCCACCAGAACAGCGAATACCCAGGTAAATGCGAAACGGCTCCAGCCGATCATGGCTGTGCTCAGGTTGCCGGTATGAGTTATCGACAGACCGACGATAATCAGGAAGGGGAGAAAGTCTATCAAGTGCCGAGCTACCCGAATCTTCTCGCCTGTAATACCGGCTCGAATGAAGAATATCACGATGAACACTGCCTTCAGGGCATTGTTCATCGTGATGAACCCAATGAGTTTCCCGATGTAATCCATCCCCAAGACCAAAAGGATGGCGAGTATCAGAACGATCGGCCAGCGCAGGGACAGGAACGTGAACACTACGCCCACAATCAGGATCGCAGCGATCAAAACGATGCTCATCTCAAGCACTCCGCCCGGCAGCGTACATCTCGTGCATAAAAAAGGCAAACCAAGCCAGCAAAGGGATAAGAAGGAGGAACCCTATTGTCAACAGCCAGCGGTTGGGCCAGATGGGCTCGGCCGGAGGGAATGCCTTGTCCAGAATCGGCAGGCGAAATTCACCGCCGCTCAGCTCCATCCTGGCTGCAGCGAGTTGCATGGCCAGCGAGTTCTCGAGGATTTCGAGCTCATGCATTCCGTCCAGCAGTCCCTGGGCAATGAGAACGTTGTCTATATTGAAGATCGATTGCTCATCCTCGCTCGAACCTTCACCCCTTGAATCGTATTGCGCAAGCACCTTGCCGTATATGACTTCCAGGGCCTTCAACTCGGTGACCTCAGGGGCGGACTCGGTCTTGTCCAATCGCGCCCTGGCCAGCGCCAGCCGCACCTGCTGCTGCTTAAACATCAGATCGTAGATGAGCGAATACGCCAGGTTCCGATCCTTCCCCAGATCTCGTATTCCGTGGCTGGTGTAGTGTCCCACGGTTTCATCCGTCTGAACGCGCAGGCTGTCCTGCACAACGGCCAACTGAGTCTCCAGCATAGCGATCCTGTTCTCGGCCACCTCCTGGTAGAATCGCGTATTCTCCTCCTGAATCAAGCGCACGTAGGCGTTTGCTATATCAGCAGATGCCTGGGGATTATGAGCCATGACATGAATGAACAGAACATCACGGTAAATAGAGAGTTCGAAATGAGTGATGATCCGCAGCCGCTCCACCGCTTCATGCCGCGCACGCTGCGGCTCCTTGGCATCCAACTCCTCAAGACCAAAGAAGGGGATGAGATCAAGTTCGTCGACAATCGCTGCCCTGATGACATAGCTGGCGCCCAGCACAAGATTGGTGCTGTTCGACGCCGTGGTCGGTCTCAGCGACATCGCCTTGTTTAATGTGCCGTGGGTCAGTACGATCTGCTGCTCCCGCATGAAGCCGCGGCTCGGGAGGATGGAGGAGAAGGCGTGATATTTCGGTGTCATTAGGAAGCTGGCGCCGAACGCAGTCAGACCGGCAACAACACCCAGGATGAGCAGAAGCGGCCAGCGCACGGTTGTGATCCGAATGAGGTCGGCGAGATCCACCTCGACTGCATGACGCAACGCTCTCATCATAACACCGTCACCTTTCCCATGTCGGCGATGAACTCGCGGATCTCCTCCGCCAAGATACTCCGACGTCTCCCCCGCAGATTGCCCTTCGCCGCGTGCTGTGGGATGATATTCACCACAGCATTGCCGCTGATGGCCCCATCGGCTCCGGCCGTCAGCGCCGCACGGACTTGATCCGAATTACTTATGCCGAAGCCAAGCAGGATAGGGACCTTCGCAATCCGACGGATCTTCTTGATCAGCGGGGCGGCGGAAGATGACCGCTCGTTGTCCCCGCTTCTTCCAGCACGGGCACCACTCACATTTCGGTAGTTTCATACGGATACGCCGGGTGACGCCATTCACACTCGCCTATGCCGTTCCGGTTAATCGTATCATATACGCTGCCGCACTCTCCGCCTATATCTCTCAAACCCTATTGATGATTCTCTATATGGTCAATGTGATCAGCGTGTGGTCCGGATCCGATCTACAACAGACCAAAGAATAACATGGTTCACGCTGTCCCCGCACTCAGATCATTCTGATCAGTGGATGGGTCGGCTCTGGTCATTCTCTCCAGGGCACCAATCAGTCCAAGAACCAGCCAGAACAAGTTGTCATGCGGGTTGGGATTGAACATGAAGTTCACCATTTTCATAACCATATACACCCAACAGCAGATTATCATAATCCGAATGACTCCAGAGGAGTTCCGTCTCAACAGCTCCCTCAGCTCTCTGAAAACGGAGCGTAGAAACAGCACAAACAAACCAAGACCAAGGATACCCCCCTCAGCCAACAATGTAATCCAAAGAGTATGACTGACATGGGTTGCTGAGTGAAAGATCATATCGTTCGATGTTCTGTAATACCAATTCTCCATAATCATGACTTCAAAGGCACGGAATCCCGCCCCCCACAACCAGTTCATTCCATTGGACCAGATTTCGAAACCACTCAGAATCAGATTCAATCGGAAATTCCCTGAATAGTCGCTTTGAAGTTTGCCGATTGAACTAAATCGGGAAGCAAGCTCCAAACCGTAAGGCGTCATCAGATTCAGATAAACGATACCCACCAGGCCGATAGCCAGGAACAGGTAGATCTGCGGACGCATCGCCTTGAATCGAAAGAACAGAATCAGACTCATGGCCAAACCTAACCATGCGCTACGGGAGAAACTCAAAAGAATCGCGCCGAAGGAGATGAACAGAACGCCAAGCACTACGATTCTATAGAATCGGTTCAAAGATTTAATACTCAAAAGAGCTATCAGGAAAATGCTCAACACCATCACATAGCTTCCCATGACATTGGAATCCCAGAATGTGCTTATGGCTCGAACGCCGCCGGCATCTGGACCGATTTTCTGAAAAGCGGCCACACCGGCAAGGGTGAAAGCATTGAGCGTCTGCATGTGTGCGAGCATACTTACGATGGCAGACGACAGGAACATCATGAGAAAGATGAATATCAGATGACGAGGAGTTTCGATCATATTGGCGATGATGATCGCAAAAAGCCAGATCAACACGAACCGACTGATGAATACAAATCCCAAATCGATGTTTGGGCTGTATAGAAGTGACACGGCGGCGAACACAAAATACGGCAAAAACCAGACTAAGTGCCATGGAAGCCGTATCCTCTTGTTCGATATCATCATCCAGATCAGGAGAATCGCGATCAGAACAACCTTGACTGTGTTGTTGACCGTGACAAAGGAACCTAGATACCTACCGTAATGATCGAGGCTTATGGCGTAGATCGCTAAACCGATAAGGATAAACGGATGACGGATAATTTTAAGACCTGCGGCCAGAATGACCATCGCAGCCGGAATCAGAAGAAGGAGCAAGAGAACATTTTGACTCATGACAGCCTCAACATAATTCGCAGGCCCTGCTTGAATGAGCCTTTTCCCAAGCGACCACATGCGTCAAAGAACAATAGTCCCATAGCACTGGCGAACAGAGCGCATACGCTCAATTGCAGAATTAGGAGTTTCTCGTTCGGCCAGACGGGTTCCGAAGCTGGGAATGGATGATCAAGAACCGTCATCGTTTCCGTGTCGAGAATCGTCTGCAAATGAGCTGATTCGCGGTTTTCTAGCAGAAACAATTGGAGATTCTGCAAAAGACTCAAGTCATACTTAAGTTTCTTGTACGCTA
Source organism: bacterium (assembly GCA_024231955.1). Classification (GTDB taxonomy): domain Bacteria; phylum Krumholzibacteriota; class Krumholzibacteriia; order JACNKJ01; family JACNKJ01; genus JAAEPZ01. Next base: position 274,115 of record JAAEPZ010001024.1, read on the forward strand.
TCTGTTCGGCGGGGTTGAGATTTCGAGGTATCCCCTGCGAGACTTGCGATTCGTGCTTGGAATCCTCGTTCCCAAAGTTTTGAATGGCGGCAACCATTCCGGCATAGACATCGATTTCGGATTCCAGCCTGATAAGTTCGGGATTGGTCGGCGACAAATCCTTTGATTGTGCATCCATGAAAATCTTTTTCTCAAGCAACATTTTCTGAAGATCAGCAAGTATGGATTGAACGGATTCGTCGACGCCGTCATTATCAAAAACTCTCTTCTCCACCTTAAACTGGGCAACCTTTTGCTCAGCTTCAACAGTCAGGTTCTTGACTACATGTAAACGTTCGTCGAGATAGCGGACCTTGTGCTGGGCAAACGCCTGATATCGCTCCCTGTTAATCTTGTCCAAAGTTTCGAGATACATGTTGGCGATCCGTGCACTCATATCCGAATCCGAAGTAAACACATGCACAATCAGGATCTGGATCTGCATCGATAATTCGAAGTGAGTAGCCTGCCTCAACTCCTCCATCGCCAATTGGCGTGCCTCTTCCGGATGGCGCTGAGCCAAATCAGAAAGGTCGAAGAACTCCACCAAACTCAGAGAATCGACTATCGACGAGCGAACGGTATCGCTAGCCATCAACTCCAAATTAAGACTGTTTCTGGTTGTCAGATTTCCAATCTGGAAGCCGCCGGTCAACTGTCCACGATCGAGAAGTGGGATACTAGAGGAGACGACATCGGAATGCCCAGGCAATAGAGAGGCTGTTGATTCGTAGAGGGGCGTCAAAACGAAATACACGACGAAAGACCCTAGAGCAACAACTGCCGTTAGGGTGGCACCGAGAAACCAGACGTAGCGTCTGAAGAGGTTAATGATATCTAGCAATGAGTACTCAAGTGCCTGTCTGTATTTATTCAAACTATCGTCTTCCTCTTCATGGAGGTCACAAAGTTCTTAATCGCAACACATAGACGTTTAACGCTTTCCGCATCGCCGCCTCTACATCCCCAGTCCTCCACATGTTCTGCGATGATATTCACCACGGCACTGCCGCAGATGGCCCCGTCGGCTCCGGCCGTCAGCGCCGCACGGACTTGATCCGGTTTACTTATGCCGAAGCCAAGCAGGATAGGGACCTTCGCGATCCGACGGATCTTCTTGATCAGCGGGGCGGCGGAATCGGACAGCGAACTGTCTTGCCCCGTCACGCCGACGCGGCTCACTGTGTAGAGGTACGCGCCCCCCTGCTTCACGATCCGACCGAGCCGTTCGGGTGTTGTCGATGGAGTGGCCATGAAGACCGTGTCCACGCCATTGGCGTCTGCCGCCTTCTTGAAAGGGGCGCTCTCTTCGAGGGGAACATCGGGGATCAATACGCTGTCCACGCCGGCGGCGGCGAGATCGCGGTAGAAGGTTGACAATCCAGGCTTGTGGATCAGGTTGGCGTAAAGCAGCAGGCCGATCGGCATCTCCGGATACTCGTCCCTGAATCGTTTGATGATACCTAGCGCAACGTCCGGCGTGACGCCCGCCGCCCGTGCCCGGAGATCGGCCGCCTGGATCACGGGACCATCAGCCACGGGATCGCTGAATGGGATACCCAACTCCACCATATCGGCTCCACCGCGTGCGAAGGCGCGGAGGATCTCAAGGCTGGCCTCGGGATCGGGATCTCCCAGAACAGTGAAGGGGACAAACGCACCTTCGCGCCGCTCGGCCAGATCCCGGAAAACTTTGGAATAGCGTGTGTTGCTCATGCGCGTATACTACGAGTAGACCTCCAACCCATCAAGCCCGGATGTTTGTAAGCCCGCTCTTTGTGTACGAACAGCCGGAGATTCCGGATTGTCAAGTTGCCCCGTTTCATCTATTTTGGCAGTCGATCCCCAATGTTGATCCGAAGACAAGGATATAGGATAATGCGCGGACTCATGGAATCCAAGACAGCAACCCTCATGCTATTGATCCTCGGGCTGCTGATTCGAATCGTTTTCATCTTCTCGGTTCATGATCTCCCTTTGAAATCGGATCCTGCGTCCTATCATCTGATGGCGACTCAATTGACGACGGGAGAGATCGCCGACCCCTACTGGCCGCCCGGGCTTCCGCTCTATCTGGCCGGAGTCCATCGGCTCTTCGGAACATCGGAGCTGATATCCCGCTTGGCCATGCTCGCACCGTTCCTGCTGTTCTTCTTCAGCCTCTTCTGGGTCCTGCGACGCCTTGCGGGTACGTTCATAGCCAATATCGGCCTAGCCATCTTCATACTGTACCCCGGACATATCCTGCACTCGATCACACCGCTGACTCAATTGCCGGTGGCCGGTCTTCTCCTGCTGGTTCTGGCGAACTCCATCCGAATTCGCGATAACGCAACGATATGGAAATCTCTTTTCCTGGGTTTGAGTCTGGGCTTATTGATGCTGGTCCGGGCCTCCTGCCTGTTGATCGCCATTGTCGTCCCGCTGGTTCTCTACCGGAGAACACGCAAGATAATGACTCTTGTTGTCCCTCTAATTGTCTCATTCTCAATTCTGGGTATCTGGCTGATTGAAGCCCATGAGATCAGCAATCGTTTCGTTTTCGTAAATACGGCGAATATCAAAAACATGTATTACGGCAATAATGAATGGACACCCCTCTACCGCACCTGGTGGTTCGGATCCCATACTGCGGAGACGGACGGAGTCCCCCGGGAGTACACGGAACAGAAGGTGATGATTGAGGGGCAATCCGATGCAGTGCGTGACGAACTATACCGAAGTTATGCATGGGATCACATCAGAACTCGACCGGATCTCTTTCTGCTCCGCTCATTCAACAGATCCAGAGCCTTTTTCGCTTTCGACATCTTCACGGGCAGCTACCTGATGCGAGCCTATCAGCTCGGCAGATTCCCGGCATTGATGTTGATCGCCATTGATGCGGCTCTCTATCTGCTGTTGCTGATCGCATTCATTCACGGATTGATCCTGCGATCCAAAGACAGCAATGAAAGGACGGATGCTCGCACATTCATTCTGCTGCTCGGATTCCTGTACGCCTTGCCCTACTTCATCAGCTTTTCGCATCCGACATACCACTTTCCGCTGGTGCCGCTGTTCGCATTGGTTGGTTTGCCGTGGCTGGCAGACGGCATCCGCGCTGTTCGAGCACGTGGGATCAAGAATGAAGTCAACCTCATCAAGAGAAGCGGACACCGAACCTGGCTGTACGCGACTTTGGTGTTGGTGGCGGTTTACATTCAGATTGAGTGGATAATCATCTCAGCCCTTGCCCCCTGACAAGACAAGGGTCATTTCGCGAAAACATAACAGCAATCGCAGAGGGGCGCAGAGGAGAGGGATTCCGGTCAAACGGATATACACAGCGGAATCAAATATCAAGTCCGATATCAATATCCGATCTTACCTCTATTCGTTCACCCCAGCTCCGGGAAGCAACCCCGCGCGGTCTCCATGTCCTTGTCGCCACGCCCGGAAAGTCCGACCAGGATCGCATCCTCAATGCGCGACCGCCACTCGGCTTTCCTCAATTTCTCCCTCCGCGCATAGCGCCGCGCCAGCTTTACCGCTCCCGCCAGCGCATGGGAACTCTCCAGCGCGGGGACGATCCCCTCGGTTTCGCTGAGCAACTTGAAAGCGGCCAGCGCTTCGTCGTCGGTCACCGACCAGTAGGTTGCGCGGCCGCTGTCCCTGAGCGCGGAGTGCTCCGGTCCGACTCCCGGATAGTCCAACCCCGCGCTGACGCTGTGGGTCTCCGTGATCTGTCCGTGCTCATCCTGCAGCAGGTAGCTGCGCGCGCCGTGCAGAATACCGGGCGAGCCGGTCGAGATGGTCGCGCCGTGCTCACCCGAAGCGATGCCGCGGCCGCCGGCCTCAATGCCGTGAATCTCAGCCGACGTCGGGAGGAAATCCTTGAACAGCCCGATGGCGTTGCTGCCGCCGCCGACGCAGGCCACCACGGCCCGAGGAGCAGCGCCGTAGCGACGGAACTGCCGTCGCGCCTCGCGCCCGATCACGCGCTGGAATTCACCGACCATCCGCGGATAGGGGTGCGGACCGCAGACCGTACCGAGCAGGTAGTGCGTATCGGCGACGTTGGTGGCCCAGTCGCGCAGAGCCTCGTTGATCGCATCCTTCAAAGTGCGGCTCCCCGACTGCACCGGGATCACGTTCGCACCCATCAGGCGCATGCGAAACACGTTCAGCGATTGCCGCTCGGCATCGAGGCCGCCCATGTAGATGTCCGTCGGCAAGTTGAACAGCGCGCCCATCATGGCCGTGGCCACGCCGTGCTGCCCGGCGCCGGTTTCGGCGATGAGGCGCCTCTTGCCCATCCTTTTGGCCAGCAGCGCCTGCCCCAACACCTGATTGGTTTTGTGAGCACCACCGTGGACGAGATCCTCCCGCTTGAGCACGATGGGCCAGCCGAGTTTGCGGCTCAGATTTTCACACAGGGTCAGGGAGGTCGGGCGACCGGCATATTCGGTGAGCAGACGCTTGAGTTCGCGCTTGAATTCCGGGTCGCGCTTCGCGTCCAGGTATGCCGCCTCCAGCTCCTCCAGGGCCGGCATCAGAATCTCCGGCACGTAGAAGCCGCCGTATTCTCCGAAACGTCCGCGTCCGCGCATTGCATGTCCTTTTTAGTTGAGCGCTCGTCAATCCTCGCGCAGAGCTTTGAACAGCGCCTTCAGTTTCGCAGGATCCTTACGCCCCGGTTCGCTCTCCACACCGCTGGCCAGATCCAGCGCACACGGCGACAGCGCCGCGGCCGCCGCGATGTTCTCCGGTTTGAGTCCACCCGCGAGGATCACCTGCCGGGCAAAACGGTCGGCATCATGCTCGATGAGTCCATTCAGAAGATCGTAGTTGAAACGGCGACCGGTGCCGCCGTGCCGATCCGGATCAAACGTATCGAGCAGAAGATAATCCGCCTCACTCTCGGGCAGCTCAACCATCCGATCGCTTACCGGGAGCACCCGGGTGACGAATGTCTCGGGCAGTTGCGCCTTGAGTTGCCGCACATCCGCCTCGCGATAATCGCCGTGCAGCTGAAGTCCGTGCAATCCGGTCAGTCGCGCGATATCACAGATCTCCTCTAGCCTCTTGTTGACGAACACGCCCACCTTGACCCCCGGCAACGCCCGGGTGATCCGCGCGCAGGAATCCGGCTGGATTGCCCGGGGACTGCCCTCGTGGAAAATAAACCCGAGCCAGCTCGCACCCGCGGCCAGCGCGGCCTCGGCATCGGCGCGATTGGTGATGCCGCACACCTTGACCCGACCGAAGGCCAGCTCCTTGACTCTCGCCTCCATGTCGGGGGAGGCGAGAATGCTGCTGCCGATCAGGAAGGCGTCGGCATGGGCAGCCAGGCGCCGCACATCGTGATGCGAGTTGATGCCCGACTCGCTCACGAGCAGCACATCGTCCGGCACCAGCGCCGCCAGCCTACCGGTGACCGCCAGGTCGGTCGTCAGGTCGTTGAGATTGCGGTTGTTGATGCCGAGCAGATCGACATCCGCCTTCAGCGCCCGCTCCAGTTCAACCTCGTCATGCACCTCCACCAGTGCATCCATGTTCATAGCCAGCGCCTGCGCCCTGAAATCGATCAACTGCGCGTCATCCAGGGCGGCGGCGATCAGCAGGACACAGTCCGCGCCCCACAGGCGCGCTTCGCTGATCTGGTAGGGGTCGATGATGAAGTCCTTGCGGAGCAGCGGCCGGGTAGTGAGAGCCCGCGCGGCGATGAGGTCGTCCTTGTCGCCGCCGAAGTAACGGCTGTCGGTCAGAACGCTGATGCAGTCCGCATAGGCTTCATAAAGCGCAAGCAACTCGCCGATCTCGAGATCCGGTCTGATCGGTCCCCGTGACGGGCTGGCCTTCTTCACCTCGAAGATGAAGCGGCGACCCGCTTGCGCCAGGGCGCCACGAAAGTCACGATCCGAGGGGGTCAGGCGCGACTCGAACCCGGCCAGCGCGATACGCCTCCTGGCGGCGGCCACCTCCTCCGCCTTGTGGGCCAGAATCTCCCGCAACACGCTGCTCACGACAGATCCTGCGTTGCCTGCGCCCAGCGATCCAGCAGTTTCTCGGGCTCGCCGGATGCAAGCAGATCGAACGTCGTGCGGTAGGCGCGCGCCCAGTCATCCGCAATGCCTTTGAGCACCAGACCGGCCGCGGCGTTCAGCGCCACCGCCCGGGCCATGGCGCCCGTCTCCCGTCCGCCGAGGATCTCCCGCAGGAGATGGGCATTCTGACCGGCGTCTCCACCCTTGAGTTCGGTGGGATCCGCCCCCTCGATCCCCAACATTCCGGGATCGACCTCCAGGCTGCGCAGGCCGCCGCCACTCACGGCGATGATCTGCGTCGGGCCATGCAGCGCCAGCTCATCCATGCCCGCGCCATGAATCACGAAGGCGTGCTCCATACCCAGATCCAGAAGAGCCGTGGCCATGACCTCGAGCAGGTCCGGGCTGTAGACGCCGAGAACAATCGATTGCGGCCGTGCCGGATTGCACAGAGGGCCGAGGATATTGAAAAGCGTGCGTGTGCCGAGATGCTGCCGCACAGGCGCCACATATTTCATCGCCGGGTGATAGACGGGCGCATAGAGGAAAGTGATCCCCACCTCATCCAGCACCTTGCCGCCGACCTCGGGCGTGAGGTCGATCTTGACGCCCAGCTCGGCCAGGACATCCGAACTCCCGGCGCGGCTGGAGACCGCCCGGTTGCCGTGCTTGGCCACGGACACGCCGGCCGCCGCCAGAACGATCGCCGCGGCGGTTGAGATATTGATGCTGTGAAAACCGTCGCCGCCCGTGCCGACGACATCGAGCAGGTCGTCCCGCTGCGTCGGCAGGGCGCGGGCCACCTTGAGCATCGCCCCCGCCGCGCCGCCGATCTCCTGAGCTTTCTCACCTTTGATCTTGAAGGCCATCAGGATTGCGCTGATGACGACCGGGTCCAACTCGCCACGCATAATCTGACCGATGATTACCCGCGACTCTTCGAAACTGAGATCCTCACCCTCGTAAAGCTTCTTCCTGATCAGATCCATCTCACTCCTCCGGTGCCCAGGCCTGGGCCCAGGCCATGGTTCGCTCGACCAGCAGGCCGCCGGTCGGCGTCAAAATGCTCTCGGGGTGAAACTGCACCGTCTCGATCGGCATCGTCCGGTGCCGGACCCCCATCACTATCCCATCAAACGAGGCGCTGACCTTGAGACAGGTGGGCAGCTCGACACCGATCAGGCTGTGGTAGCGTCCCACCGGCATCGGTTCCGGTTGTCCCGCGAAAACACCTTCGCCGTCATGGGTAATGCGACTCGTCTTGCCGTGAACGGGGAGGGGGGCGCGTGTTACCCGCCCGCCGAACACCTCCACCACGACCTGGTGACCGAGGCAGACGCCGAAGATAGGCAACTTGCCCGCAAACTCGCGGACGGCCTCGAGGCAGACGCCCGCCTTGGCGGGTGTCGCGGGCCCGGGGGAGATCACCAGGAGATCGGGGGCGGTCGTCTCGATCATCTTGCGCAGATCGCCCAGGGTGATATCGCTGCGATAGACGGAGACCTCCGCGCCCCGCTTCGCGAATTCATCCACGAGGTTGTAGGTGAAGGAATCGAAGTTATCGATGAAGAGGACCTTCATGCCTCCACCTCCACGTCTCTGTAGCCCAGCGCCGTCAGGGGCGCGCGGGCCTTGTGCCTCGTCTCTTCGGCTTCGTTGGCGGGGATCGAATCGTAGACGACCCCCGCGCCGGCGCGGGCGACGGCCCTGTCCCCGGCCAGCGTGAGCGAGCGGATGACGATAGCCGTGTCGAAGGTCCCGTCGAACTGATAGTAGCCTACGGCGCCGCCGTAGAAACCGCGGCGCGTTCTCTCCGCCCGGCGCAGGATGCGCATGGCCTCGACTTTGGGCGCGCCGGTGAGCGTGCCCATGTTCATCGTGGCCAGGTAGGCGTGCAGCGGATCGAGACCGTCCTCCAACTCGCCGCTGATCCGGCTGACCAGATGCTGCACATGGCTGTACTTCTCCACCTCGAACAGCGCATCGGCGCGTCGGGTGGCGGGCTTGCTCACCCTGGCGATATCGTTGCGCGCCAGATCGACGAGCATGACATGCTCGGCCAGCTCCTTGCTGTCGAGTTTGAGGTCGGCCTCGTGGCGCGAATCCAGATCCTGATCAATCGAGCTGCCGCGAATCCCCCGCGGGCGCGTTCCGGCGATGGGACGAATCCCCACACGACGCTCAGGCGGCGCGGACACATGCAGCGCCGTCTCGGGACTGGCCCCGAGCAGAGTGGTTTCGCCCATCCTGAAAAGGAACATGTAGGGGCTCGGGTTCAACTGGCGCAGACGGCGGTAGACGGTAAGCGGATCCTCCTTGAGCGGAGCGCTGAAACTGCGGCTGGGGACAATCTGAAACACATCGCCGGCGAGGATATGCTCCTTCATCTCCTCCACCACGCGCTCATAGGCCTCGTCCGACAGATCGACCTCAACCTCCTGCTTGCGCAGCTTGGGGCGCGGCGGCAGCGGTTCGAGCTCCGCCGCCCGCGCTACCGCCTCCTCACAGGTGCGAATCCAGTCCTGAGCTTCATGATACCCCACGCAACCTGCCGGATCATCGCCATCGCCGAAAACCGTGGCGATGATCACGGTGCGGTTGAGCTGGTGATCAACCTGAAAGAGTCTGTCGGCGAGACAGAAGTGGAAGTCGGGTACGGGATCGGGATCCTCCTGCTCGCCGGGCAGCGATTCGAAACAATCGATGAAGTCATAGGCAAAAGCGCCGAACAACCCGCCCGGCGGGAAACCGCCCCCGCCGACCAGTTCGAATGATCCCTGCAAAACGCGGAGCAGGTCCATGGGACCGGGCTCCTTCAGCCGCAGACGCTCCTCGATACCATGACGCGGTGCGGGCATGCGTCCGGTGATCAACGATTCGGTCCGGCTCTTGATCGAGCTGACCTCGGCGAGGGCCGGGGTGAACGCGGCCAGCAGTTTCCGCCCCCGAGGCTCCAACGCCTCAAGCGACCACTCCCCCGCACGCCCCTCAAGTTTCAGAAGCGGTGCCGGACAACCCAGGCTGCGCACGGCGTTGCGCTTGTGAACATCGGCGGATTCGAGCAACAGAGCCCGATCCGCCGCACCACCCGCGGACAGCGCGCTGAATAGCCGCAACGGATCGACCGCGCCGGGCAGCACCTTGACCAGGGGGTGTATTTTGCCCGCGCCACCTGGAGTCATCAGAGTGATCTCCCCTCGAGATCGGAGTACCTGGCAATCTGCTCGACCAGCTTCGCGAACTGGTCGGGGTAAAGCGACTGCGGACCGTCACTGAGCGCCTTGTCGGGTTGAGGATGAACCTCGATCATGACGCCATCGGCGCCGCAGGCCACCGAAGCCTTGGCCATCGGCAGCACCAGATCGCGGATGCCGGTGCCGTGACTGGGATCGACGATGATCGGCAAATGCGTATGCTGACGCACCCAGGGGATGATGTTGAGATCAAGGGTATTGCGGGTGCTGGTGACGAAGGTCTTGATGCCCCGCTCACAGAGCACGACATCGGGGTTACCCTCGTTGAGGATATACTCGGCGCTCATCAGGAAGTCGTTGTAGCTGGCGCTCATTCCCCGCTTGAGCAACACAGGTTTGCCGGCGCGGCCAAGCTCACGCAGCAGACGGAAGTTCTGCATATTGCGCGCTCCGACCTGGAACATATCGACATAATCACTCATCATCTCCACATCGTATATGTCGATGATCTCGGTGACCACCGGCAGCCCCGTCTCCCGCGATGCTATCTGCAACAGCTTGAGGCCCTCCTTCTCCAGACCCTGAAAGCTGTAGGGGCTGGTGCGCGGCTTGAAGGCGCCGCCCCGGAGGATATGTCCGCCGGCGGCCTTGATCGCCCGGGCGACGGTCACAATCTGCTCTTCGCTTTCAACGGCGCAGGGGCCCGCCATGATGTTGAAGTGCCCCGGACCGATTACGGCATCGCCGACCTTGACCACCGTATCGCTTGCCTGCAGGTCGCGGCTGGCCAGCTTGTAGGGGCTCAAGATCGGCACGACCCTGTCGACAAAGGTATAGGCATCGAGCTGGAGCCCGGCAAGAACCCGTTCGTCGCCCAAGGCGCCGAGCACCGTACGCTCGCTGCCGGGCATGTAAAGCGGCTTGAGGCCTTGCTCCTTGATGATTCCAAGGAGCTTGTCGGCATCCTCTTTCGTCGCCTGCTTTTTCAGAATGATAATCATGTTGGTATCCAGGATTTGAGATATTGACGCCATCCCACTCGGGATAGGCTGCGCATAGCGCGATTCCTTCCGGAGACATCAAGTTAGACGGGAATAGACCCACAGTCAATTACTGGTATCCAGTTGTCCGGTTTGATGATGTCGGGCTCAGATGCCCCCCTTCAAGTCGCGCAAACGACCCAGGAAGAACTCCCAGCCCTCGAGGTGTCCCATGCGCTCCCCCTGCTCGCTCTCGACGTCGGTATACGGGCCATGGGTCAGGCGCAATCCGGCGCCCCCATCCCGCGCACCGAACTCAATCGCAACCTCGCGAACCGGGGCGTTCGGTTCATGATCCCAGGCCCAGGTGAAGACCAGGCGGGTGCCCGGCTCGAAAACCGCGAACACGCCACGCAGATCCTGCTCCATCGCAGGCCACGACAGGTGATAACTGCCCCCTTCTCGCTCCTCGGTTGCCGCCTCCTGCGCCCACCAGAGGGGCAGGAGATCCGGTCGGACGAAGTGGTCGAACAGCTCCTCCGGGGTGAAGCCCGGGAAATCGGCCTCAATCATCAATGACAAGGGGTCGGTTGCAATCTCTCTGACAATCTTCAGGTCTGACATATGACTCCCGGGATCCGTCAGGGATTCGGACCGGTTAAAAGCTGATGAGTGGATGCTATCTGCCCAATCCGCTTCGGCGGCACCTCTGCTTCCCGCGCGAAGCCGGACCAGGCGGCGACCCCCTCCACGATCTCCTCTATGATCGCTCCGCCCCTTTTGATACTCAGCTCCCTGCCGACCGCCAGCAGGTTTTCGCGAGTGATGCCATCGCGCAGCCCCCCAATGGACATCTGGTGCCAATTGGTCCAGCTGCCGGCCGGATTATAGGCCCAGGCGACATCGAAAGCCGGCGACAGGCGCCAGGTGCCGGTGCGATCCATCAGGAAAGCTATGTTCTTGGTGTGATCATCCTGGTTGCGGGCAACGACATTGAAGACCATGCGCCGGAATTGCTGCTCGATTGCGGAATAGGGGAGCCGGAGCTCCCGCATTACCTGAAACGCCTGTTCATATGAGTAGGCGCCGGCCTGATTAAAGTCGAAGTGGGCCAGTGCGCAGAGCGATTGCAGGTGCAGCTTCTCGCCATTGCCGGGTCGATCGAAGCGACGGGTCATGAAGTGAGCGCGACCGTTCTCCTCCAGGAGACTACATGCGGTCATTTCGATCCCCACGCTGCGCGCCATCAGATGATAGGCGTACTCTATCCGACCATACCCGGCGGGATCGCCCAGGGTGTTGTCCTGCACGCCGTCGAACTTGATCAGCCATTGCTCGAACCCGGCCGGAGGCTCCACCTGGCCTGAGCGCACCTCGCCGGTATCATGGTTGTAGGCGATCACGGCTTTGGGTCGCGCACCGCCCGCCGAGGTGCCGACGCGGATGATATCCTGCAGTGCGGCGGTGGGTTCATCGTCCAGGTTCGCGGAGAGATTGGAGCGCTGCGCCATGATCCGGCCGATCAGATCGACCATCTCATCCACCTGAACCGTCACCGAGCTGGCGAACCCGGACCTGACTGCCGGCTCGAATTCCAGCGCCCCCACCGCACGACTGCCCGTATAGCAGAGCCTCTCGGGCGCGGTGAAGTCGCCGGGCTTACGCCCCTGGCGGGCGAGCCAGTTGTCTATGATCGTATTGCCGAACCTGTCGGGCAGGGAATCGGCCAGCAGGCCCGGCAAACCCATGAACGTATCGCGCGACAGTTCGGGAAAGCTGTACCGCATCCGCCCGTTTTGTGCACTGGCGAGCGGCATTTTGAGAGGGGCGATGTCCAGCCCCAACGTCAGAAAGGCGGGGGTGAACTCGAAATCGGCGAAACCGCGCTGCGGGTCCAGCGCAACCGCACCCACCTCCTCTCCCCAGAGCTTGATCGTCGCAACCTTGACCCCGTTCACCGGTCACCATCGCTTTCGCGGTTGCGGGCCCGTTGTCCGGACGCCCTGCGACGTACACGACCCTGCGTTTTCGCCAACAGCAACGGACTGGGACCGGCGTTGGGCAAGAGAGCGTCGAGTTCGTCGAGGGCGGAAAGGGCGCGCAGGACCTGCACGAAGCTCAGCATGCCCGTTGGGACACCTCGCTCAATATTGCCCACGGTCATCCGGTCCAGACCCGCAAGCCCGGCCAGCTTCTGCTGAGTCAGGTTCATATCAAGACGCCGACTTCGCAGACGATCGCCCAGGGTTTTCAAAATCGCTCGATCACTCATGCCATACATACTCACAATGGTGCCTCCAGTAATCATTAGGGTGACAATGCACCCCAATGATCGCTATTGCAAGCATTATAGGCGGGATTTTTAATCTGTCACGGACCATTGTCATAATGATAGACATATTTAGCATTATCAGAAATATCAGCCTCAATGATGGTTATTCGCATCTTTACACAGTTGTCGGGGTTAAAATTGCTTTCAGCCTACCATGAGGTATAGTTAGCATCAGGTAGGGTGCATCCTACCCCCTCCCTGCCAATCACATCCAAGCTACAAGGCACTCTACTTGCAGACCGTTCGAATCGTGTGACCGATGTGAGGATCCCCCCCTGAACTCAACCCTGGACAGAATCATGCTGCGCAACACCTTATCCGGATCCCTGATACTCATCTCTCTCCTCCTTCTCAGCGGCTGTCAAACCCCCCTCTCCGATACCAACGAGAAAGTAGACCACAGAACCCTCTCGAATCGCGGTTTCAGTACCCACATAGTCACCAAGGGGGACTATCTGCGCGACCTTGATCAGGAAGTTCTCAAGAATTACGATACGATCATACTTGGGCAACAGAACCTGCCGTACCTTGAGGAGCAGTACCTCGACCACGCCGTGCTCTACTTTAATATGTGGGGGAAATGCCGGTACATGGATATTGGCGACTGGCCGAAATGGCAGCTGGCGCCTGGCAATGTTGGACAGGAGGATCTCGTGATGAACGGCGGCGTCCACTGCTACCGTTTCGACGATGCCCACGTGGAGATGTTCCTCGGTTGGATCGAGGCCTTCCTCAGCGATTACCGCGGGCGAGTAAAAGGTGTATACCTTGACGACTTTTCCTGGGGGCGCTCCTGGTGGTCCGGCGAGGACAGTGTTCGCGATGCCATCTGGGGTCCCATGGACGGCAGACCCGGGTGGGGCGAGTCGAGCATCTGGAACGAGGAGCGGGTAAGGGTAATCGAGGCCGGCGCCCTGGCGCTGGTGCGCGAGTATATAGGACCGCAGGGCGAGGTCATCGTGAACGGTTCTTTCCGAACCCTGCCCGAGGTGCGACGCTTCGCCGAAAATGCCGGACAATACAACTCGGAGGCCTGGGATCGTCTTGAGGTGGAGGGTGTCGATCCATATCGCTACATGATGCCGGGCGATATGCTGCACGTCAACGGTGTGGGCGCCAGCGGAGTCTGGGGCGACTGGAGTCAGACGAATGCCGGATACGGTTGGAACAATCTGGTGCGTGCCGGCAATCTGGCCATTGAGAGATCACTGAGCGTCGGACTCGCCTATGGCGAAACTCCGGATTGCGGCGGCACCCTGTACCAGCTCTATTTCGATCCGGCCGAGCCCGGACAGGAGTGGCCTGGCTACCTGATCGATGAGGGCGATTGATCCGGGTGGACTCAGCAAGCTCCCCAATCACTCATCAGCCTTACCCCATGCAAAGTATCTATCAGGGGGTTGCATGCCTCTTTTCGTATAGGTATTCACAAAATCCACGACGGTGCAATTATCCTTGCCGTTTATATCTCCATACACATCATCTTCATAAAAAACATCGTGATTACGCAGTATGACTACACAAACCGGCTTTTTGCTATCCATAAGCCCTCTAAACACCGCCCGGGATATCCCACTAACCATCGCTTTATTCTTGCCATCCAGTTTCAAGGAAGCAGAGCCTTTGAGGCGTGCTTGAGATTCCGAAAAAACGGGGTCGAAATAGTAAAGAATATCTTTTGATGTCATTAACGCCTTCAGTTGAGCCCCAATCCTTTTTGAAGGGGTCTCGCGCATATCCGGCACATTCTCCTTGTATGTCACTCCCAGCAGAATATATGTACAATGATCGTCACCTGACACAGAGAGCTGCGCCTTCTTTTCAATATATTCGGCCTGGGCCCTGGGAAGCCTTTCGGAGTTGAAATGGATGCACTCATTTATGATAGGCAAAGGGGCCTCCCTGCACTCGGCAAAGTGGCGTATATAGATCGGATCAATCGGGATGCAATGCCCCCCAACCCCCGCCCCGGGCTCGCACATATCCAAACCGAAGGGTTTTGTCTTAATCCCACCCAGCACATTGCGCCTGTCGATTTTGGCGACCGTCAGAAGCTCGAGGATATCACACCAGAGCAGTGTGCACAGACACCTGAAACATTGATTCGCGGAATCCGGGTTGATCTTGATGTGGGAAAAACCAAATCGGGTGGAGCACGGCTCCCCCTGACTGTAATAGTCCGGAAGCGGGCAGCCGGACTCCCGACAAGATGCGCTCTGCAGAGCAAATTCCACAGCCTCCAGACACACCCCGACATCCCTCAGATTCTTGAATACTCCCACCCTGGAGATATGCTCTATCATATTTTCCAGGTACGGCTTCAATGTGTCGAATTCAGCCTTGGCTTTTTCCAAAATAGCCCAAACATCACGCCCTTCCGCCTGAGGAGACATGACCAGCTGATTGGCAAAGGTAAGCGCTATGAACCTGAACGTATTTTCAATAACCTTGACGGCCTCCGCGCATTCGAGAGTCTCAACACGGATAATTATCTCAAATACACTATCATAGAATTGATAGGCCAGTTTATATGACTCGCCGGGGATAACCCCACCCAGCACCTTGGCGATATTGAGGAAATCAAAGTCGCTTGCGGGGTTCACCCTCTCCGGCGAGTACGCTACGTACAGTTTTCCGTTAACATAGGGCTCCAGGTACTCCTGGATCTCTTGTTTGGTTGAGCCGGGATAAGTTGTGCTCTCAACCAAAACCATCAGCTCGGCAGGGTTGTTGCGTAAGATATAGTCGCGGATTGATTTTGCGGATCTGCGAATATACTCGAGATTGGGTTGGTTCTTTTTTTGAGGTGTGGGTACACAGACAATGAAGATATCAACTTCCCCACAATCCTGATGCGGCAAGTCGAACTCCTTAAGGCTGAACACTCGCAGCACTCCGCTATCCTGCAGGCTCTTCAGATCGCCGTTATCAACACTCTCGATGTGTGACGTCCCTGCCCGGACATTGGCCAGAACGCTTGGTTTCACATCCAGAGCCATGACACGGTAATTTTCTGTCTTGGAGATGGCTACAGCCAAAGGTAAACCGACATACCCGAGCCCGAAAATGCAGACGTTCGCAGTTCTACTCTCAATCTTCTCCAGCAAGTCCATTGTCTTCCCCGTACTCTCAGCAGTTACCGACCAAACACCTCTAAAATTGATTGCGCTTCAAATTGCAGTATCTCACATATGTAACACTGCATCAACCCTATTGCTCATTACTATAATATCGGACCGTATTCGCCCATTCGCCTCAGGCTGACCGGCTAAACGGCAGAAACTGGAGGACCTCATTAACTCGCGATAATTACGTTGTCTGCGCTAGGGATTCTTCAGTTCCAGTCGGTTGATGAAGTGAGACGGCAAATGGGCATCATTCTGTCCCATGGGATGGTGTTCATGCTCCGAACAGAGATAGACCATTGCAGCCTGCGCCCGCTTGATGGGAGTTTCGTATATAACGCTCGGGAGGTGATAACTCCCCCCCTTAAGGATCAATTCATTATTCTTGTTGCAGTAGGTGCACCGTATCTTAGGAACCACATTCTTGTCGCCTTTATCGCGACCAAGACCGACATGAAGCCCTATGTCGCCAGTAACAGCACTTACCGGGCGCGGGCCCCGCGAACCCTTCTTATCCCTCTTCCCGGGCATCTCCACTTTGACCATGTTCAACCAATGCGCGATGATATGCCTGTAGCTTGCCAACTCCTCGGGCAACTCACCCACGATAAACAGTCGACCACTCTTCCCGGCGGCAACTGCACTGGTCGCCATACTCGAGAACATGCGGTATATGCCGACAATCCCCAGATGATATGGATACTGCCATTCAAGCAGAGAGGTGATAACCACCAAGGCCAGGAGCTGATATGAGTCGGAGTTGTGCTTGTTTCTTATCTTCGGCAGATCCTCTTTAATTATCCTGGCAATCTCCTTCGTAGCCATTTCACGCCATATCTCATCTCTTAAAATCCTACCCGTAGCATGTTTCTTAAGAATCTTTTTCAGAAGATTCTCCTCAATTCCGTCACTCCAGTTCAACCCAAAACTGCTGTACCCCCTCTTTGCGAAGAAGTCGCCAAACCAGTCCTGGACAGTGGGATTGTCATTCGTTTGAGACTCGATTTGCATCTCCATTATCAGGGACGGAGCAAGATTCAAGGCGATCAGAAAGTGTAGATATTCCTCAACTTTGCGGAAAAATAGAGGGTTTTCGCCAAGAGGAAGCAAAATCTCCCTCTGCAGCGCCAACAGCTGGATGAGGACATTCTCCTTATCGGATGGCTCCATAACCTTCATGACCGATGCCAGCTCACGCAAGCGAACATCACCCAGATGGGCCAGCAGTACATCGCAATCCCTGTAATGGGTGCTGATTGAGTAGGCGCTATCCTCCGTCTCATCCTCTTTGAGAGGTATGCCGTAAGCACCGGTATCTCCGGTGTAGCCCAGGATGCCTACCTTGTTTCTATCATCATCATAAAGGTGGAGCTTCAAGCCAAGCGCCGAAGTCTTGCTGATCACGTCATCATGCCAGGCCGGAACGACTTCGATGCCGAGATTATAATAGGTGCTTCCATCCGTCGCCCCCTCTTGAGGCGGCAATAGATCCAAAACAACATTACTGCCGCGCATAGTTCCTGAATCCGGGTTGTGCTCCTCCTTGTCCCAACGGAGCACGGGCAACGGCATGACGCGGCCCACCTTGACGCTACTCGCCTGTAGCCAGGGGGAGAATTTGGCATGCGCACTTGCACTGAGGAATACGTCCAGGAAGCGGCGGCTTTTTGGATCGCCTATCTTCTCATGATAATCATTCCATTCACGAATCAGGGTCGTCAGCGTCGAGAAATCATCATCATGGTCGGGGTGAGAATGTGAGATTATTACCGCATCGATATCCTCAAGAGAGAACCCCTCGTCATAGAAATTCTGTATGAAATCGTATCCGGGATCGATGACGATCCCCCGTCCACTCCAGAGCAGGAAATACCCTCCACCTCGCAGTGACTGGTTTTTATGCCGCGGTATCCGGGGGTTGTAGGATTGCCATCTGCGCAACACCACAAACTTGTCGGCCCCCTTGCCAGTCTCACTCGTCGCAGGGGCATCCAGATGGGGCGAGCTATCGGTCACGTGACGGAAACCGCTGCTGACGCTTCCCCTGCTTAGATCTCCATGATTTCTGCGATATCGATAACCACCCCGCATAAGCATATTCTGATTGCGCCGAGGCACCGTCACCAGGTTGACAATGTTCTGCGTCAGACTGGTGAAGATGGTTTCATAGAACTCCTTCTCGTCCAGCTCTCTTCCGCCGGAAATATCGACCGAGCTGTTCTTGCGCATCATCAAGGCCAGCCTATGCTCTATCCTTCCGGGAAAGACATCCTTCTTATCGGATCTATCGGTTATGGGGGGGCATACGCTTTCATCGTCTATCGCATCGGCCAACAGCGTTTCACAATACAAACCCATTGAGGGCGCTGATATCCGATTCTCTGTATTTCGGGAGTTCCACACACAATCAAACCTGAAGTAACTCTGGAGCCATTCGTTCTGCTTCGATTTATTGGCTACGCTCACCTCCCATTGCTTCGGATCCCATTGACCTCTCGACACCCGCTTGTTGCGCAAAGTGAACAGAATGAAGCCCATCGCAGCCAGAACCCGGGCAATCAGGGGCGCGTACGAGTAACACAGATTCTCGGTCAGGAGTTGCGGCAAAGATGATGATCCGTGATCAAGCTCCTTATCCAGCGCATCGCTGCAAACGGGATCTCCAAACTTGAATCCAACCCAACGCTTATCGATAAGTGGATGAGCCCTCTCGGCTTCAAGGAAGATTTTAATGTCCGTAAGTTTATTCAGGAGCCTGTCGGCGGGACCATCCTTCTCAAACTCCAGATAATGGCTCCCCAGCACGGATACATGCAAACATAAGCACTGGTTCGACAGAGCCTCCAGAAACAGACCTCGATCAAAGAGGATCTTCGCCCGCTCGAAATAGACACGAGCCATAGTCGGACTCAGCTGCCAGTGTCGGAAGACATCACTAACACCAATCTCGGAATTTGGATCGCCGTCCCTTTCGGCGGTATCCATAAGCAAGGAGAATCTGGATTGCGCATGACGATAGTGCTTGTCGGCAGCATCCTGATTACCGATCTGCTTATAGGTATTGCCGCTCTGGATTTCGCTGAGCGTAATCAGGTTCCAGACGAAGTAGGGACAGGAGGCAGCCTCTTCAGGCGAATTATTGAACTTGATTATCTCATCCAGGTGAGAACTCAGACCCTCGCTGGATGGGCCTTGATGAGTATTGGGGAGGTTCTGATATAACCTCCACCCCAGTTGATATGTCTGAAAGAGATCATTTAACGAAACGCGAGCTGCATTGGCATCTCGCAGACTGTGCCGCCTGCCGAACATCAGTGCGTGCGATCTCAAAAGATAGCAGACAGCCGCGAGGGCGATTTGGCCCTTATTATCATCTGCTATCTCCTTGAAAGGATTTCTGCTGTAACCGGTGGCCCTACCCTCCTCATAACTCCCCGATTCCGCATCCAGCCTACACTCACGACTCAATGGAGCCCACACAGCATCTTCACTCGGCGGATCCAGCAGTTTCGTAGTCAGATCCACAATATCTCTCAGTGTCGATCGCATTTTGGAAAACAGCTCTTCAGTCCCCTTGGGATTGGCGACAACAACCCCAAACTCATTACGTAAATCCAGATATGCCACCAATCTTCCCGCCAGTTCAGTGAGAAGATTAGAGTCACTCCGATCAGCCTCGCGCAACTCGGCTTCCAATTTTGTGGCCTCTTCCCGGAAACCCAACATGCTGTAAAGAGCGCAATAGCAAAACTTGTTCAGGTTGTCCGACTCCAACACCGACCTCTTCTTGGCTTTTTTACGCATTACAGTCTCCGCGATTAATGTTATCTGATGAGGGTGGCAACATAATATCATACCATTGTCATTTTCCGATATCTACGACAAAACCGTAACAATCGTGTCGGCGCGCTGATCATCGACACCTTCTCAAGCCGTGTCGCGTACCCTAATCGATCCATTCTGTGCAACCTTCTCCCCGTACATGTGTCTCACTAAACACCCCCCATCGCCAAAGCAAGTTGAACGGAAGACGATGTTGATGCTAGATTCTTAACGCGTCTCCCTCTTGCCTTCACACTTATGCCTTCACAAGAATTCATATGGAGTTTGGCCATGAAATTCATGACTCCCGTTTCTCTGTTTCTACTGGCAGTGATTTGCCTGTGTACGGCGTCAACCGCCGTTCAGGCCGAATCGGCAACAGGTGCTCGATTCCCGGCCCTTAACCCCGACGGATCCCAACTTGCATTCAGCTGGCGCGGCGACATCTGGATCGTCGACAGTCAGGGTGGCGAAGCCAGGCGCATCACGGACAATATTGCGCACGACAAAATGCCCAAGTGGTCGCCCGACGGTCGTGAGATCGCATTCTCCAGCGACCGGAACGGCAACTACGACATCTACATCGTCAGCGCGACCGGGGGCGCACCGGAGCGGATGACCTTCCACAGCCGCGACGACTTCGCGCTTTGCTGGGGTCCAGACGGGAGCATCTACTTCAACAGCCGGCGCGAGGCGCGCATGGACCTGGTCTACAGGGTGGCGCGCAGCGGCGGACGTCCCGAAGTCGTGATCGGCGATCGGGCCTTCAACGCGACGGTCAGCCCCGACGGCAAGTGGATCGCCTATGTCCGCGGCTACACCAACTGGTGGCGCAAAAACTACCGCGGTTGGGCGAGTCGCGACATCTGGGTTCGCGCCCTCTCCGGCGGCACCAGTTGGCATATCACCACCTGGCAGGGCAAGGATGACAATCCGCAGTGGAGCGGCGACGGCAAGACACTGCTCTTCGAGAGCGAGCGGAAAGACGGGGTCGCCAACCTCTGGAGCGTCGACCTCAAGTTCTCTGGCGATCGTGTCGAACCGGACGGAACACCGGACCAGATCACCAGGATTAAAGGGGACGATATCCAGTTCATGACGGCCAGCCGCGACGGTCGTCTGGCCACCTTCGAATCGGAGGGTAAATTGTGGACGGTCGCCACCGCAGGCGGGAGGCCGCGGGAGGTCAAGATCGACTGTATCGCCGACCTCAAGGAGAACCCCTTCGAGCACAGTGTCCACAGCAGTGGCGCAACCGAATTCGCCTTCGCCCCCGGCGAGGCGCAGGTGGCGTTCATTGTCGAAGGTGAGGTCTACGCGGCAACGATCAAGGATGACGAGATGCAGGACGCGGTGCGGATCACAACCACCGACGCCCGCGAGAAGGATATCGTCTGGCTGGACGAAGAGGTGCTGCTCTACATCAGCGACCGCCATGGCCAGGATGACATATTCCTTGCCCGCAGCACGGACACCAAAGGCGCGGAGCTGGGCAAGAGCCGCTACCGCGAGGAGGAGCGCCTTACCGACACCCGCGAGAATGAGTATTCTCCGCAGGTCAGCCCCGACGGCGAGAAGGTGCTTTACCGTCGCGCCAACGGTCAGATCTGGTGCATGCGGCCTGATGGCGACGATCAGAAGCGTTTGGGCAAAGCCCTCGGTGCGCTCCACGTTGACTGGGCCCCCGATTCGCGCTACATCGCCTACAGTTTCTCGAATCACGGTTCGGCCGAGGATATCTTCATCTACGATACCGAGGAGAAGGGCGAGCCCGTCAATATCTCCAACCATCCCAACGACGATTTCCACCCGCTCTGGAGTGGAGATGGCCAGCGGCTGGCCTGGGCCAGCCGCAACGATGACGGCGAGTACCGGATCCGCTACTTCTGGCTCACTCACGAGGAGGCCGACAAGACCCAGGCCGAACGCGATCGTGAGGAGGAGGAGTCTGACGAACCCGCCGAGGAGACCGAAGGTGAAGAGGGTGATGGGGAGGAGGCGGACGACGAGGCCGTCGAAGTGAAGATCGACTGGGACGATATCCCCAATCGGATACACACCGTCACCATGGTCGACGGCGGCTATTGGGACTACGACCAGAGTCCCGACGGCAAGCACTACGCCCTCCGCACCGACGTGCTGGAGAATATGGACCTGTGGACCGTCGATTGGGACGGCGACAATCTCATCCGCATCACGCAGGGTGGCGCAAACCCCGACCGCATGCTCTGGAGCGAGGACAGCGGCAAGATCCGCTATCTCAGCCGTGGCCAGATCCGCGAGATCGACAACTCGTCGGGGGCATCACCGAACACGTTCGGCTTCAGCGTCGAGCTCACGGTCAATGCGGAAGCGCGGCGACTGCAGAAGTTCAACGAAGCCTGGCGTCTGCTCAACGACGGCTTCTATGACAGCGAATTCCATGGTGCCGACTGGGATGACATCCGCAAGAGGTATGAGCCGTTGGCGAAAGTCGCGATCATGCCCGAGGACTTCAAGGATATTATCCGCGAGATGATCGGCGAGCTCAATGCCAGCCACCTCGGCTGCTACGGCGGACCGGGGAACACGGGCGGAGACGATCGCACCGGCCTGCTTGGTTTCTATCCCGACGATGACTACGACGGCAAGGGTGTCAAGGTGGGCTGGGTGCTGCCCCGCGGCCCGCTTGACCGTGAGGGCAAGAGTGTTGTCGCGGGCGAGATCATCCTGGCGGTCAACGGTCACGAGATCGGCAGGAACGAGAACCACTACCCGCTGCTCAATCACCAGGCGGGCGAGGAGGTGGACCTCACTATCCGCGATCTCGACGACGAGGAGCGGACGATCACCATCGTCCCCGTCACCAGTGTCTACTGGCTGAACTATCGCAACTGGGTCGACGACAACCGGACTATGGCCAACCGTCTCTCGCATGATCGCGTGGCCTACATCCACATGAGCGCCATGGGCAGTTTCGACTGGGATAAATTCCAGGCCGACATCTTCAGCCGCACCCACAACAAGGACGCTCTGATCCTCGATGTCCGCTTCAACAACGGCGGCCGCATCCACGATCAGGTGCTCACCTTCCTCAGCCGCAGGGTCTACGGTTACACCACGAACCGCAGTCGCGAAGAGGGTACATTCGATGCGCAGGATCGCTGGGACAAGCCCATCGTCGTGCTGATCAACGAGCGGAGCTACTCCGATGGCGAGATCTTCCCCTGGGGTTTCAAGGCGCTAGGACTGGGCAAGCTGATCGGTATGCCCACCTTCGGCGCGGTGATCGGCACGAGCGACACGGAACTGATCGACGGCACGGGCTTCCGGGTGCCAGGTTCCGGTTGGTATCGCGCCATGCCCGACGGTTCGATCGGCGTGAACCTGGAGAACAATCCCGTCATGCCGGACGTCATGGTGCCCGACGTGCCGGAGGAGAATCTCCAAGGTCGCGACGCCCAGATCGAGCGTGCCGTGACCGAACTTCTGGATATGCTCGACTAGATCTCCGGGGGTACCCAAAAGAGACAAGCGGCGCCACCGTCAGGTGGCGTCGCTTTTTGTAACCTGCAGCAAACTCCAGACCCACCTAATCAATCAACATCAACGGGAATGGACGGAGCTCACCCATCAGCTGCAGAGCCGTGGACAATCCGAGGCGACAGGTCGGTGAATTGGATGACGATGAGGTTGCGGAGGGAGCTGATCCCGTTACGCAATACGTGTGTCGGTGGGCTTGTTGTCCTCATCGACCAGCACGAGGCGCGGCCTGAACTCCTCAGCCTCTTCGGGGGTCATTCTGGCGAAGGCGATGATTATCACCTTGTCGCCCTTCGCTCCCAGTCGCGCGGCGGCACCGTTGAGGCAGATCACCCCGGTACCCCTTCCACCCTCGATCACATAGGTCTCGAGGCGGCTCCCGTTGTTGATGTTCACCACAGACACCTTCTCGTAAGGGAGAAGGCCGGCCGCATCCATGAGGTCGCGGTCCACGGTCAGACTACCCTCGTATTGAAGGTTGGCTTCCGTGATAGTGGCACGATGGAGTTTACATTTGCAAAGTTCGATCAGCATTTGGGCTCTCCATGAGGGCGCGCAGGCAGCGTTCCAGCTGTCAGTTAAGGCTTCGGTAGTATAGTCAGAGGCGTTGAAATTGTCTAGATACTGGTTTCCCAATTTCATTCCATCTTGCCATTATGAAAGGATTTACCTATGCTCACGAGGCTTGGCAGGCGAGTTAATAACAAGAGCAGAACCGTGTTGGGGCGGATTCGGAAAGATTCAAAAAGATGAAAGCGGTTATCACAAAAATCGCCAAAAGGATTGAGGACGCAGGTGGACGAGCATTTTTCGTCGGCGGCTGCGTGCGCGATCACCTGCTCAATACCGGCAGTTACGACTTTGATATCGAGGTCTACGGTCTCAATCTTGAAAAACTCGAGAATATTCTGCGGGCGCACGGCCGCGTGGAGGCCGTCGGACGCTCCTTTGGTGTACTCAAGTTATTCCATCCGGACGGCGAGGCGGACTTCGCCTTGCCGCGCAGGGAAAGCAAGGTGGGTGCAGGTCACCGCGGGTTCGTGGTCGATCTCGACCCGACCATCACGCGGAAAGAGGCCTGCGCACGGCGCGACTTCACCATCAACGCCATGCTCATGGATATCCTCACCGACGAGATCCACGATTACCATGGTGGCCGGAGGGATCTCGACCGGCGCATACTTCGCCACACCGGCCCCGCCTTTGCCGAGGACCCGCTCCGCGCCTATCGCCTGATGCAGTTCAGCGCCCGCCTGGAGATGACGGTCGCCCCGGAAACGTTGGTCGAGTGTAGCCGGATGGATCTGGGATCCCTTGCCCGGGAGCGGATCTTCGCCGAGTTCGAGAAGCTGTTCCTGCTGGCAAAGCGCCCCGGCCTTGGCCTGGAGACGGCCCGACTTGCGGGGATAATCGCCTACCACCCCGAACTCGTGACCATGGTGGACTGTCCCCAGGAGCCGGTCTGGCATCCCGAGGGGAGCGTCTGGGAGCACACGCTGCTGGTCGTGAATGAGGCTGCGGCCCTACGGCAGGGTGATCGTCACAAGGATCTGGCTCTGATGTTCGGTGCACTCTGCCACGATCTGGGCAAGCCGCCGACCACGAAGGTGCAGAATGGCCGGATCGTCAGCCCCGGGCATGCCGATGCCGGGGTCAAGCCGACACGCAGCTTCATGGAGCGGTTGACCAACGACATGGATCTGATCATGCAGATCGAGAGCCATGTCCGCTACCATCTCCGCCCTGCCGACTTCTATCGTGTGCGCAACGAGATCGGCGATGCCGCGATCCGTCGATTGGCGACCCAGGTGAATATCACGGATCTGCTCCGTGTGGCTCAGGCCGATCACTTCGGGCGCACGACGCCCGACGCGCTGGCCCGCGAATTCCCCGCCGGCGAATGGCTGCTGGCCAGGGCCGAGGAGTTGCAGGTCCGCGAAGAGCCGCCCACGCCCATCCTGATGGGACGGCATCTGCTGCAGCAGGGCTGGCAACCAGGTCCCGAGATGGGCCTCAAGCTGGAGGAAGCGTACGAGGCGCAGATCGAGGGGACATTCAACAATCTCGATGAGGCTCTGAAATGGCTGGGGCTGTTTGACGACCGGTAGTCACGGCAGGCAACCCGTTATCAGGGAAACGCCGCCCCGATCGAGGCGGCGCCCTCACTTCAACATATCCGCATACGGCGTCAGGCCGGGTCGACCACCATGTTCTCCAACGTACCGATGCCCTCGATAGTCATGCTCATCACATCGCCATTCTTGAGGAACACGGGCGGGTCGCAATACAGACCAACCCCGCCGGGAGTGCCCGTGCTGATCACATCCCCCGGCTCAAGGGTCATATTGCTGGAGAGATATTCCACCATGAAATCCACACGGAAGATCAACTCGCGCGTGTTGCTCCTCTGTCGCAACTCGCCGTTGATCCGGCTGGAGATCTCCAGGTTGTGCGGATCGGCGATCTCATCCCGGGTCACGATCCAGGGTCCCATGGGTCCGAATGTCTCAAACCCCTTGGCCCGCAGCCATTGCCGCTCCGCGCCCTGTGTCTCCCGCCCGCTGACGTCGTTCATCACGGTGTAACCGAGCACATGATCCCAGGCGTCGTGAATCGTCACATTGCGCGCGCGTCTGCCGATGACAAAGGCCAGCTCCACTTCGTAATCCACCTTCGCCTCCCCCCTGGGCAAAACGACACTCTCACCCTGACCGATCAGTGCGCTGGGCACCTTGGGAAAGAGGAGCGGGGCTGTGGGCAACGGTCGATTCTGCTCCTCAGCGTGGTCCCTGTAATTCAGGCCGAGACAGATCACCTTGCTGGGCTCGGGGATGGGAGGTGCCAGGCGAACGGATTTTAAATCAACGAGATGCGCGGGATCATGATCGACGGCCCCAACTGCCGTGATCACGTCATCCAGGAGATCATCTTCGAGAATTTTACGCCAACTCGCAGGATTATCGGGCAGGGCAATGGTAAGATCCAGTAACTGCGTTTCATTGAGCATGACTCCAGGACGCTCCCCATAGCGTGGACCGTAACTGACAATTCTCATTGGATCTTCCTTCCTTATGACACCTAATTGTTCCTTACCTATTGCTGTGCAAGTAGTTAGGTGTGTTTAGGGTAGCCTCGCCATCCGCTAAAATGGTAGAATTAATGTACTACAGTGGAATCACCATTCAAACCTCCATCCGGATCATCGAGGTTTGACACATTCGATCAGGAGTATCAATGTATCCGCTCAAGAGAATTACCTCAACCGTCCTGAACCTGCTCGGGTTGATCCTGCTGCTTGCCTGCCTGTCTGGTAGTGCGCTTGCCGATACCCAGCTGAAATACCTGGACAGCACTCAGTGGACCTACAATCGGGACTGCGTGGCAAGCACCGATACGCTCATTACGGCAATGAGGAGCGGAATCCAGTTCTGGGATGTCTCCGACCCGACCTCCCCGGCTCTCTTCGCGGAGCACTATGCCAACACTCTGCAACCCTGGTCCGTAGACCGCGAGGGTGACATCCTCGCCTACACCACGGACGCCGCCCCCGGCAATCTGGTGATTCTGGACATCAGCGACCCCGAGGCTCCGTTTGAGCTGGCAAGTATAGCCGGCATCGGCACCCATGCGGATATCGTACTTCATACCGTGGCCGACACTCTCTATGCCTTCACGGCGGGCAAAACCACTTTCAGTCTGAACGCCTTCAATCTGGATGACCCGGCGAATCCGGTTCTGCGCGATAACCTTATCATGAGCAGTCTCAGCGGCGTCGCCGCCATGGGCGACACCCTGCTGGTAACCGGTATCAGCTCCGGTCTGCACACCATCAACATTGCCGATCCCGGCAACATGGAACTAGTCAACACCATGCCGCTGGACGGTCAACTCAGCAAGGTCGTAACCAGCGGCAACCTGGCCGCCGTTGCCGCCAATAACTCCGGCTTCCATGTCATCGACATCTCGGATCTGTCGTCGCCGATACTGCTGACGACCATCCTGCCCACCATCAATCCGGAATACACGGACCTCAGGGTCGAGGATGTCACGATTTCAGGCTCGCGCATCTGTGCACTGACCGTAACCGCCGGCCCCCTGGTCTACGAAACCCAACCCGATCCGGCCAACCCCGTACTCGTGGCCTACGATCACTCCATCGATTCCGATCAGGCCTATCCCTACAACGCTTTTGAGGGCGCCTGCCAGTATGGCGACATGCTCTACGCCAGCCACTTCAGCGGCACCTCCCCCGGTGCTCTGATCTTTGACCTGACCGAGACAAACCTCTCCATCATCGGCAGCACGCAGGCCTATGACTTCATCCGTTACGTCACTGCATCAGGTGACCGCGTCTACTCCTGCGTCGGCGAGATGGGCATCTTCGCCTACGAACTCACTGATGATCATCAGTTGAAATACTTGAGCAACGAACTTCTGGTCGAGGCCTGGGGCGCCGAGGCTCGAGGCGACACGGTGTTCGTCGCCTCCACCTCCGACGGTCTCGTCATCTTGGACTTCACCGACGCCGCCGCTCCGACGATCATCGGCTCCCTTGACTTGGGGCAGGCTCGGGGCATCGAAGTGGTTGACGATATCGCCTATGTGGTTGCATTCACCCAGGGGATCTTCACCGTCAGCATGACCGACAAGACCGACCCGGTAATTCTGGGCAACGCCAAGGTACCCGGCATGGAGGCGATCCGGATCTCGGTTCAGGACACGCTGGCCGTCACTGCCGACCGCATCGGCGGCATGAACCTGTGGAGCGTAAACGACCCCTCCAACATCACCTGGCTGGGCAACTACCTCCCTGCGATAACACCGCCTGATACTTCCTCCAACAGGGTTATCGATGTCGAGCTGTTCGGCGACCTGGCCTACGTGGCCGTCGACCGCGAAGGGATCCATGTCATCGATGTCTCCGACCCCACGCTGCCGACTCTGGTCACCACCTTCGAAAAGCACGGCACAAGCTGCGTAGTCTACGAAGATGCGGATGACACGCTCCTGATGGTCACGGCCGGTAACTTTGGCCTCATGGCCTACAATATCGCTACCCCGACCGACCCGTTCCTGGTCAGTACTCTGGACACGAACGACAATGCGATGGCGTTGTGCTTGAGCGGCAACAATATCTTCATTGCGGACAACGCCAGCCTGATGGCGTTTCGCTGGCCCTATGTCAATGCCATTAATGATCAGGTGGCCGGCTACGCCTCTCTGCTCGGCAACTTCCCGAACCCGTTCAACCCCCACACGAACATCACCTTCGATCTGCCCGAAGCAGGCATCTATCAGCTTGATATCTTCGACATCCGCGGTCGGCGTCTCACGACCTTGAGGGAGGGGAAATTCCCGGCCGGTCTACAGAGCGTGATCTGGCAGGGTCTAGACAATGAGGGTCGGGAGCTACCCAGCGGCGTCTACTTCGCCCGGCTCGCCGGCCGTACCGCCTCCGGTAAGCAACTTGGCTCGACACACAAACTCACCCTTCTGCGTTGATGGAGTCCGACATGAATACCAAAACTCCGATACGTGCCGTGATTGCCTGGTTGGCGCTCATATTGATAGTGAGCACAACCGGGTTAGTCGCAGCCGATGAACTCGAGTATGTCGACAGCGCACAGTGGACGTTCAACCAGGACTGCAGCGTCCAGGGCAATCTTATCGTCACTTCGATGCCCTACGGCGTGCAGATCTGGGATGCCTCCGATCCCGCAGCGCCCGTGATGCTGAGTGACTATCACTTCCTCAATGGCGACAAAGCAACCGTAGTCGACGTCATGGACGATCTCGTGGCCGCCATCAACCAGGCCGGAGTGCTGACGCTGCTGGATATCAGCAATCCCTCCTCACCCGAACTGGTGAACGAGATCAGCGGTTTCGGCGTCTACAACGACATCGTGTTCAGCCAACGCGGCGAAAGCCTCATCGCTTTCATCGCCGGCTCCACCGGTCTGAAGACCGTGAATCTGACCGATCCCCTCAATCCTGTCATCCTGGATGATCTCGACCTGGCCAGCTATGAATCCAGTCTGAGTGTTCACGGCGACAGTCTTGTCGTTCTGGCCCGCTACGCCGGTCTTTACACCGTGGACGCCACCGATCCCGCGAGCCTGACGCTCATGGGCTCCGCCTCGATGAGCGACAGCAGCCTGCGCAACGTCACCACCTCCGGCGACCTGGCCGTGGTCGCAGCCCGCAATGACGGCTTTTATGTCTACGACATCGCCGACCGCACCAATCCCTACGAGCTCATCAACGTGATACCCGATCTGGGCGGCGGCTCCTTGCGCGTGCAGGACGTCATGCTCGACGGTGTTACCCTGTACGTCACGACCGATCAGGAGGGTGTTGTCATCTACGATCTCGGCACTCCGGCCGCGCCGGTTCTGCTGGGCAATGATCCCGAGTCCTACTACAGCACCGTCGACAGTCACTACGCCGACGGCAAGGTCTTCATGACCCACTGGGGCGACGCCAAAGACGGTATTCATATCGTGGATGTCGGCGATACGGCGAATCCCCATTCGCTGGGGCACACGGCGGCGTGGGACTTCACCCGTTTCGCCGCCGTTCAGGGCGACATCGTCTACACCGCCATGGGTCACATGGGGAGCTTCGCGCACCGCTTCGACCCGGTAACCGGCTTCACCTATGAGGGCGGACACTTCGTGCTGAACTCCTGGGGACTCGATACGGCCAACGATCTGGTCTATGTCGCCTCCGCGGCTGAGGGCCTGGTGATCGTCGACTGGAGCGATCCCGCCGGCGCTATCGAACTGGGCGACCTGAACGTCGGTGTATGCCGCGCTGTCGAGGTTGTGGGCGATATCGCCTACCTGGCCGTCTACCTTGAGGGTCTGCTGACGGTTGACGTCAACGATCCCGCCAACCCGACATTGCTGGGCGAGAGCGGCTTCGCGCTGCAGTCCATAGCGGTCAGCATCGAGGGCAACCTGGCCGCCACCGCCGACCGCAATGACGGCATGAACCTCTGGGATATCAGCGACCCGGCGGATATCATCCACGTGGGCAACTTCCCCACCACCGACAAGACGATGGGTGTGAAGCTGCACGGCGATATCGCCTACGTCTGCGGTTCCGCCGACGGTCTGATAGTGGTCAATATCTCGAACCCCGCGCTGCCGACGCAGGTGGATCAGTTCCCCATCATGGCCAAGGGTGCCGATATCGAGGGGGATCTGCTGCACGTCGCCACAAATGGGGCGGGTGTGACCTCCTTCCGGATCAGCGATCCGGCTCACCCGGTTGAGACCGCCAGTTACAATACAACCGGCGACGCACAGGCGCTGGTCGTATTGAATGACATGTTGTTTGTCTCCGATTACTCGGGGCTGCTGGCCCTGTTCTACGATCACCCCCCCATCGGCATCGATGATCAGCCGCTGCTCGTCGCGGGCACTAGGCTGGCCAGCTACCCGAACCCGTTCAACCCCGTCACCAGGATCAGCTTCGATCTCAAGCATGCCGGTCACTACAAGCTGGAGATCTTCGACGTCAGCGGCCGGTTCGTATCGCAACTGGATGCGAAACGCTTTGAGGCCGGACATCACTCACTGACCTGGCAGGCGCAGGACGCCGATGGGCGCCAGTTGCCCAGCGGAGTCTACTTCGCCCGCCTGGCTGGAAGCGACGCGGCGGCCGTCACCAAGCTGACGCTGGTGCGCTGACGAATAGCCAATATCATTACGGAAACCGCCTCGGCTCAGCCGGGGCGGTTTTTTTCGCCAGGACCTCACACATCATCTCATTGGAACCGATCCCGGCAATCGGATCATCCGCACCTGCAGACAGCTTGATCCCGACCGGGATAAAGGATATGGTCGGTGTGCTGCACAGGACCTTGTATTTACCCGGAAAGATAAATCGGAGCTGTGCGGATCAACTGACTGGAGTGAGTAAGGTATGCGTGAATGCGACAGAGTCTTCATCGCCGACAATATCGAGCTTTTCCTCTGTCCGCAATGTGGCGGGGATCTGGTGTTCGACAGTGAGAGTTTGAGTTGCTCCGGGTGCGGGCAGACCTATGCGGAGGACGATGGCATCTCATCATTGTTCTGGCCCAATGAATGGGATCCGGCCAAAGAGGACGTCACCGCCAGGATCAAGTCGTTCTATGAAAAGACCCCTTTCCCGAACTACGATGACTTCGACAACGTCGGCAGCTTGATCGCCAAAGCGAGGAGAGGCCTCTTCGCCAAGCTGCTGGACGATCAGGTTCCGGCGGGCACCCGCATCCTGGAGTGCGGCTGCGGCACCGGCCAGCTGACGAACTTCCTCTCCATCGCCAACAGAACCGTAATCGGCACCGACATCTGCCTGAACTCGCTGAAAATGGGGAGCGCCTTCAGGGACGCCAATGATTTAAAGAGGGCGCATTTCATCCAGATGAATCTGTTCAGACCCGCCTTCAAGCCCCGCAGCTTCGACCTTGTGATCTCAAACGGGGTCCTCCATCACACCAGCGACCCGCTGCTGGCCTTCAAGTCGATAGCGAATCTGGTCAAACCAAACGGGTACATCCTGATCGGCCTCTACCACAAGTACGGCAGACTCGCCACCGACCTGCGCCGAGTGCTGTTCCGGCTGACCAGGGACAGGATGAAATTCCTGGATCAGCGGACCATATCCGGAGACATCAGTCAGGCCAAAAGGGATTCCTGGTTCAACGATCAATACAAGAATCCTCACGAATCCAAGCACACGGTCGGCGAGGTGCTGGGCTGGCTGGAGGAGACCAATTTCAAATTCGTCCACAGCCTGCCCAAAACGGTCCCCTTCGAGAACATAGATCATTCGGAAAGGCTGTTCCAACCGGACCGTCTGGGCAACCTGTTCGAAAGGCTGATCGTCAACCTGGGGATGATCGTGACGGGGCACAAGGAGGGCGGGTTCTTCATTGTGATCGCCAGGAAGATGGGGGATTGATCCCGACTCGACCGGCCAACGCGAAGCTACAGCTCGAAACTCCACCAGGTGCGCAGGCCGTCGACCGCTGCGATCCAGCTGCCGTCCGGCAGCGGATGGGCATCTAACTGGTGCATGCCGGCCCCGTTCCAATCCCCGTCGCCTGCGTAAATCACACCGTTTCGATAGGGCCGCTCCTCGTAGCGTTCGGGATCCAGTTCAAGGATCTCGAAGGCGTTCACGCCGCGACCGTAGAGCGGAAAGGAATCCTGCGCCAGACGGAACAGACGACCATCCCACTCGATCAGTCGCCCGGCCGGACGGGCGGCCTGACCATCGCCGTCGATAAGTGGACTCGCCGCGTGCTCCCGCCAGGGACCCTCCAGGTTGTCGGCGAAATACAGCCGCAGCGTTGTGTCCCCATGCGGATTGGTTGAGGCGAAAAGCCACCAGCGATCCCGATAGCGGAGAATCGTCGAGTCCACGAAGATGCCGGTCATCAACTCAGTGTGGAACTCCCACTCCAGGGGAAAATCTTTCGCCTTGTAGAGCCGCAAGGAGAACGCCTTGTGGCTCTCGGGAAGCATATAGCACTCCCCCTCCCACTCGAACACCTGGGGGTAGGACAGATGAAAGGGCTCCTCCAGCACAACCTGCCTGTAGCTCCAGTCCAGGCCATCGCTGCTTTCGGCAAGCCCGATGCAGCCGATGAACGTCTCGCTCGAGATGACCTCGAAGAACATCAACCACTTGTCGTCGTGGGGAAACAGGAAGGGGTCGGCGACCGTGGCGGCGGGCATGTCGTCTATCTGTTCCGCCGTGAGCACGGGGTTGCGATCGTCCCCGATTGAGGTCATCTCCATGGGCGTAGACCCGGAGTAGATGCCGATCGACCACTGGGTGTGGTGCTTGCAGAGGGGGATATCCCGCATGCGCCCCAGACGGAATCCCGCCAGGCAACCCAACAGGAAGCCGACAAGTATAAGAGCAGCGACCAGAAATTTGCGGGAGGTCATAGGCCCTTTCAGATTAAGTAACGATCACGGCCCACATTAGGCGATCGGCGGATTCATGGCAACAGATTGCCTCGCCGCCGCCAGTCGTAAGTTTCAGGCGGTTGATAGGGAGTCATCGGCTTTGGTCAAATCACTTCAAACGGACAATTATTCCGACAT
Source organism: bacterium (assembly GCA_024231955.1). Classification (GTDB taxonomy): domain Bacteria; phylum Krumholzibacteriota; class Krumholzibacteriia; order JACNKJ01; family JACNKJ01; genus JAAEPZ01. The sequence goes on from JAAEPZ010001024.1 coordinate 307,264, forward strand.
GCGGCAATTTATTTACTTGATGCAGCAATGACGAATCACTAGAATTGCTCATCATTAAATCGAATAGTTCCAGTAGACAGGAGATCCCATGTCTGATCAAGGCCCGAAAGAGTTGGTCAAATCCACGGGACTATTCGACGGCGCCTGGAATCTGATCCTGTTTGCCGTCGTTGCCCTCCTCTGGTTCTGCGGCGTCAAGTATGAGACCGACATCACTGCACTCATCGCAGTCGCTATTTTTCTGGCTTGGGATCTGAGCTATTTCATCTGGAGTATGAAGACGTCAACGACTCGTCATTTCGATAATCTGACCGACCAAACCACATCCGCCAAAAGCCATATCTCCTATTTCCTCCCCTTCTATGGTGTGCTCTTCGGAATACTGTTCACCAGCGATCCGGAGAGGATCTTGAGTTTCACTCGGATGCTCAGCGATTCGGGTGTCAATATGTGGCTCTTCAGCCTGCCCTTGGCGATTGCCTCGCTGGGGCTGTTTTTCATCCCGATTCAGAGCTATTTGATTCAAGATGATTTGATTCAAGATGAGAAGAAGGAGAAGAAGGGGACAACGGCTCTCAGGGTGATATTCGTGGTATCCGCCTTCTGCCAGAAAACCTCGATATTCCTGCTTATTCACACGACAATGCGCCTGATCTCCAAAACGGCCTTGATCTAGACGGTTCACGTCGGGCGGCCGCAATGGTGATCAGGAATCACCGCCAGGACGAACCGGCTTCGCGCCTTTCATCTTGAATAGGCCAGGGAGCGGCCAATCTTGCCCATCTGCCGGATTGCGCCCATCTCACGCAGACAATAGGCCATCTTCTGTGCCCGCCACCTGGGCAGACCGGAAGCTGCGGCGAGATCGGCGGTGGTGAACGGTTCCGGCAACCCTGCCGGCAGCAGCGCGACCATGTCCTCCGGGGTTGAGAAGATCCGACTTTCGACGACATCAACCAGGCGACGCTCCTCGATCACCCAGCCCTTGCGGCGACGTGCCCGCCCCGCTTCGTAACGACGCTTCTCCTCCTCGCGGGTCAGTAAGACCTCCAGTGTGAAGTTCGGCTCCGCCAACAGGGCGGGGAAACTGACCAGCTCCTCGAAAATCTCCTCGATCCTCCCGCGGCGGGGCGACCTCCTGCGGCTATCCTCCCCCTTGACGATCCACTTTTCCAGGGCTATGGGATGTACCAGCAGCACCCGGTGCCGCCGGGTGAGATCCAGCAGTTTGCGTTTCAGCGAGGAGAAGCTCCGCGTCTGGATCTCGATCAACAGATCATCGCGCAGGATGTCGATGATGTACCCCTCCAGCGGCGCTTCGAGACAATCCCCGGGTTGCGCCAGGCGATTCTTGAGGGCGGCATGCAACGGTCGCTCGTTCAATGTGTTGATCACGGTCGCTGCGGCTTTGATCGGGGTGGGCATCAATCACTCTCGTCCTTGGCTGATCGTTGTTTCTCTGGCACAGGCGTTGCAAAAACTGACCAAGAGATAACATCGGAAACCCTAGGACACTACAGGAAATCTGGAGATACCATGAGCAATCATTATCAATTCGGGAGGGCAGTCCTCGCCACGCTGCTTATAACCCTGGTTATTCAGCTCCTGCCCTGCGCCGCGCACGCGGAGTCCGCATTGACCTATCTCGACAGCGCGCAGTGGACATTCAACGAGGACTGCGCCGCACGGGGCGATACGATCTACACCACGCTGGCCTATGGAGTACAGATCTGGGATGCCGTTAACAAAGAGAACATCCACATGCTCAGCGACATCTATAATGAGGGGCAGAAAGCGATCTCGATCGACATGTGCGACGACATCATGGCCTTCACGACAGCCAACGGTCGCCTCAAGGTCTATGATGTCGGCGACCCAGCCGATCCTCAGATGGTGCGGGAGCTCACGGGTTTCGGCATCAATGCCGATGTGGCCTTTCAGAAGCGGGGGGGCACTCGCCTCTGCTTTGTGGCCGGCTCCTCCGGTTTGAATATCGTCGACCTCACCAACCCGAGTACCGGTGATGTGATCGGTGAACTCGACCTGTTCGGTGATCCCGTCAGCATGAGCTTCTTCGGCGACAGTCTCGCCGTGCTCTCCGACAACTACGGCCTGCAGATCGTGGATGCCGTCGATCCGACCGACCCGGCACTGGTCGGATCGGTCGCCAATGACGACAACTACCTGTACAACGTCACCACCAATGGTCGGATCGTCGTGGTGGCCACCCGTCTCAACGGCCTCTTCATCTACGATATCGGCACACCCACCACACCCAGCCTTATCGTCAATTTCGCCGTTGTCCACGACAGCAAGACTTACTGGGTCAAGGACGCCCTGCTCGACGGCGACACCATGTACGTAGCGGTGGATCAATCCGGTGTGGTCAACACCGAGCAGGCGGGCATCAGGGTTTACGACATGATCAACCCCGCCACACCGCTGCTCCTCGGCTACGATGAGGAGTTCTACGAGACCATCAACAACATCTCCATGGCCGACGGCAAAATCTACATGACCCAGTGGGGCTGGATAAAGGACGGCATCCATATCATCGATGTCAGCGATTCCGCCAACCCCCACTCCCTGGGGCACACCCAGGCCTGGGACTTCACCCGCTTCGCCGCTGTTGAGGACGACCGCATCTACACCCCCATGGGGCACATGGGCTGCTTCGTCCACACCTTCGCCGCTCCGGATCACGAGCCCCCCGGCGTCGGTTTCACCGAGGGCGGCTCCTACTTCGCGCTCAACGCCTGGCATATCGAGATGGATAACGGCGATGCCCACATCGCCACGGCCAGTGACGGCTATGTGATCGTAGACTGGGACACCAGCGGCGATGGTTCGCTCATCGGCTCCATCTCCCCCTTCTCCGGCACCTGCCGCGATGTCCTCTTGCGGGGCGATGTGGCCTTCCTGGCGGTTTACCGTTCAGGGCTGGTCTCGGTGGACATCAGTAATCCGGCCTTGCCGACCGAGATCGCCGAGGCCGGCGCCCTCACCAGCGGCAACCAACACGAGGCCATCGCCATCGATATTCAGGGGGACCTGGCTTGCGTGGCCGAACGGATTGAGGGGCTGCAACTCTACCGGATCGACGACAACGGTCAGATCCTGGCGCATCTCGGACAGTGGGTTCCCGGTGTGCGGGTGGTGGATGTACTGATCCGGGGCGATTACGCCTATGTCTGCTGCAACGGCTACACCATGCGGGTGCTGAACATCAGCGATCCGACCGACCCCGTCGAGTTGACCTCCATCTCGGTCGAGGCGTTGAGTTGCCATATTGAGGGGGACTTCCTGTTTCTGGCCGCCGGCGGCCTGGGGGTCGTCGTCTACTCACTGGCTGATCCGGAAAATCCCCTTGAGGTATGTCGCTACAACACGACCCACGAGACCCACTCCGTAAACGTCAGCAACAGTGTGGTCTATGTCTCCGACTACTCCGCGCTGCTGGCCCTGCGGTTCATCCCCGACACCCCCACCGCCATGAACTTCTTTGCGGTCGGTTGGGATGGGCGGGTCGTGGATGTCGCCTGGGAGATGGCCGAGTACATCAACCCCGACGACATGCTGCTCACAGCATCACGGCTGAGTCCCCCCGGTCCCGAATCCGAGATCCCCTTCAGCCAAAACGGTCCCCACAGCTTCCGGGCCGTGGATGATCGAGCCTCCCTCGAACCCGGTTCAACCTGGCGCTACACCCTATACGCCCGCGATCCGGGAGGGGAATGGGAGCGCTCCGGGGGGGAGGATATTGACCTGACCTCCATCGTTGGCGATCGATTGGCCCTGACCAACTTCCCCAATCCTTTCAACCCGACCACGATCCTGCGGATCATGGCCGAGGAGGCGGGCTCTGGACGGCTGGACATCTTCGATCTCGAGGGTAGACTCGTAACGACCTTATTCAACGGCGATTACGAGGCAGGACTGCTTGAGATCCCCTGGAATGGACAGGATGCCGCGGGGCGCGATCTCGCCGGAGGGCTCTATTTCGCCAGCCTCTCAAGCCCGAAAGGCCGGGTTAATCGGCGACTTGTGCTGATCCGATAGGGTCGGAAAAGCCGATATTCAAGGGATAGTATCCCTCTCGAGGATATCCGCCGACATATGGGTATCCACAGCGCCATGAAAGTGATGTTGACGGTCGTGATTGGCGTTCAATGATATCACCATGGCGAGAAACGGATCGCCCGTTATCCACATGGATGGCGGGCGATTGAGCCCTGTTCCTTATACGTCCCTATATGCTTGATTTTCCACAGGTAAGGCGACTTATCCACCGCCCTGTCCACAATCCACACAACCGATTACCAACAACTTACCGTGAGCTATCCACAGATTACCCACAGTGTGGACACCCTTCCCCACAAGATTTCCACACCCTTTTCCACAGTGGATAACATAAATATTACGGAAGTGAAATCGGTTTGGACTTGTCCCGATTCAGGGACGACTATCTGTCCCCGGTCTTGATGGCATGGCCGCCGAATACCTGACGAACCCTTGCGAGCAGACGGGCAATGGTCTGTCTCCCCTGCCGTGGATTGGAGCGGACATCCAGGGCCGCCTCCAGGGCCGGGGCATCGATTCCGGCAGCTACCGCCTCCCTGGCGGCCCAGCGTCCCGTTTCGCCGCCGCCTATCGAGGGTTGGATTCCGGTGACCCCCAGTTCGGTAGCCTCCCCGAACCAGTCGAAAAGACGTGATTCGATGATGCTGCCGCGGCGCCAGACGGCTGTCCCCAGTTGCGCGGTAACCGGATAGCCGTTTGCGTTGTGCTCGATGGTGGCCAACCCCTCGGCAATCGCCTGCATCATTCCATACTCAATACCATTGTGAACGGTCTTCAGGAAGTGGCCTGTCCCCAGGGGACCGGTATGGGTCAGACATCCCGGTCGCACGATCCTTTCAAGGGCTTTCCGGGCGAGATTGAAATGAACCTCCTGCCCGCCGCAGGCGATGCACATGCCGTCGGCCGCCCCCTCGAGTCCACCGCTGACTCCGGCATCCAGATAGCCGATGCCCGCATCGAGAACGGCCCGCCCCCGTCTCACCGAATCGTGATGATTGCAATTGCCGCAATCGACAATCACGTCGCCGGCACGGCACAATTTCACCAGGCCATTGTCGCCAAGGAGCACCGATTCCACCTCACTCGACGGCACCATCAGGAGAATGAGTCGCGGAGGCGTGAGCTGCTCGCAAAGGGTGCGCAGGTTATCCGTTACGGGATAGTCTCGATTCGAAACATTGGGATCACAGCCGAACAGGTCTGCGCCCGTTCCGGTCAACTGATCGGCAACCCCGCTCCCCATGCGCCCCAACCCGACCAAACCAACCTGGAGGTTATCCGGGCAATAGACGCCGGGGCGCGAGATAGAGAATCCGCCGCTTGTGTTGATTGAGTATCGCGGCCAGACGGAATCCTCAGTCAGACAGACCAACTTGCCGGAATCCGGGTCGATAATGAAGGTGTCCTCCGATTTGCCCGCGAGATACACCGGATTGAAGACAAACGGCCGCCCGGGAGATAGCGGAGGACCGGAGCTGTCGGGACCGATCTTGGCGTCTCGCCCCTTGAACCCCGATGGCCCGCCCAGATGGTGCCGTCGCCAGCCCGCGGGCTCCCCCTGAGCCGCATACTCGTCCCTAATTGCGGCAAAGATCTCTTCGAGACGTTTCCCCTCGACGACCGCTTCGAGAGCGGCCGTCTCGATCGCACACGCCCTCCTCGTCTGCTCCGCCAGTTCGGGGGCCGGTTTCAGCGCTGCCAGTCTGGTGGCGCTGACGTAAAGTCCCCTGTAGCCGGCGGTGATCGACAGGAGAGCCGAATGCTCAAGCTGTGATGATCCCGGCTTACAGTGTCTGTATTCGGCAATCCGGTCGTCGAAACCCACGAAGATCAGATCGGGCAGCGCCCCCTTCGCCAGAAGCCGGGCGTGGATTCGGCTGGATATCTCCAGCTCGCTGACACCGATTTTGAGCTCGGCAACTGTCTGCTCCAGGATGGAGGCCGTCAAGCGCCCCAACAGATGCAGACGCTCGATCTCATCAGCCTCAAGAGGGTAGAGCTGGGCATCGAGAAGTTCGCGACACGCCTTGCGGTCCGCCCCGAAACAATCTGCCCACCACGACTTCAGACCACGCTCGGATAAAGCCCCCTTTGCCGCCCGCTCCAGGTTCCAGGAGTGCCATGGGTAGCACTCCTTGTCGACATTGGTGTAATCCGCCAGCTCTTCGGTGGCGAAACGGGCGACTTCGGTGTCATTGCCCAGGCATAGCAGGCCATCCGCCGTGACGACAATCCCAAGCCTGCCCGCGGGTTCCTGCCTGGTGCCGTTGAACGTCTGCGCTCCATCGAAGAGAGCCGCCGCATAGTGGGGCTCGGAAACAAGGAGAGCTTCCAGCCCCTTGTCTTTCATCTCCTCGCGGAGGGCTTCAAGCCTTGCTCTTGCCATGGATCACCCTTTACTGCTCCTGGTCGTCGACATAGCCCTCTTTTTGAGCCCAACGACGACGCGCTTCAGAATATTTGCAAATCGCCTCTGGCCGGTCTGGTAGAACCTCCGTTTCAGATCCGCATGATGGTCAACAAGGTCTCCCTGCAGGAAGCGGCTGAGGAGGTCGATATAGACTCGATGGTATTCGGATATCGTCTCTCGGTTGCTCTGCATACTCAAATAAAGGTCCTCGGCACATTTCACCAAACGCACTTTGCTCTTGGTCCCGTCACCATCTTCCGGCGTCAGTATGGCGGCCTCATAGTAAGATCTGATTGCGTGACAGTTTCGAACGGCTTTCACGTACATTGCGGCCGCCTCCTCGGACAGATCCGCCGGAGTCTTGCCGGGCTGAATCGGCATATCGTATCGGAGGAATCTGTATAGCGAGAGTGCTCTCAGTATGCGAGCGCAATCATAACTTTTATCCGTACTTGGCCCATTGCCGTCTCTCCTCAACTCTTCAAGCTCCACATTCAATACCGAAGCAACGGTATCGGCCTCGGGATACTCATCCTTCCAGTGCCCCCTGACCTCAAGCATCCGCTCTCTCAACGATGCTCTCGAAAGCAGAGCCATCAGATATCTGACGCCCGCCGAGCGGAGAGGCTTGAAGATGTGATCCTCCTGATGATAGTTATCCGCATACCTGCGGGGCACCATGGCCATCTTGAAGGCGGCCTCCAGTCGTCGCAACCCCACCTGCTCCTGGGCGGCAACGGCATCCACACCCTCAAACAGCCACATCCCGGCGGTAGCTTCAAACCTCGCCCAGACCTGTATGTCCAGATCCACGGAGTCACCGCTGTTTCTGGTCAGATTATCGATGCAGGCCGTCGCCATGGCTATACTCTCGGAGCCCTCAAAAGCCAGAGACTGAATCACGCGATAAGCCGATTCGCCGAAGAGATTCCAGCTCAGAGGCAAATTCCGAACGCCGCTACCGAAGAGCAGCGCCAGGTAACGGCTGCGATATCTCTGGATCTCCCCGGAAAACTCGTTCCTCCTGAATGGGATCTCCCGAACCGTATGCAAAAGCATCAATCTGCGGTGGCGCTCATCCCTCAGTGCGCGCAGCTCCCGATTGCTCACCTTGAGCGCCGCCCGCCGGCACCAGGAATACATCCTCTGAATATCGTCGCCCCCCCTGATGTCAAACAGCGCCTTTACGGGCTGATCCTCTTTGATGGCGGCATAAAGGTCGGGAAACCGCTTCTCGATCAATTCGGCATCGAGGCTGTCCAGTACCGCCAGGGAGCGGATTGATGTGAAGTGCTTCTGATCCATATCGGCCAGGACGAAGCGGCTGATGCGGTTCATCATGGCGGTCGGGTTGGGCGTGAGGGACTGAGGCACCGCCAGAGCTTTCAGATAGTCCTCAACCAGATACTCCGAATTGCAATGGACCGCCATCGGCGCGGCAACATACAGGATATAGGAGTTCAGCTGTCGATGAAGCGTGATATTGTCGCCCGCCAGGAGCTGAACCAAAGAGGCGATCTTCGACTTTCTCCCGGCCAGTTGCCCTACGATGCTAACGTTGTGAGCATGCGCATACCAGGATGTATTCGGCATCAGGTTCGGGAGATCGGCCGGATCGACGATATCGCCGATGGCTTTGGAAAGTGAACGCTTTACACCGGAACCGATGTCGGTCTCTCTTCTCCCCCCCCCTCGAGATGTTCTCATGCTTCGATAGAACTCATTGCACCCTTTGACCGCCCTTTTCGTCTGATAGATGAAGCCCGCCTTCCTGTCCCCCCGGTTGCTCAGCAAAATGACCCGCGTGAAGATAGGCAGGGCATCCAGGAGGAAGACAAGGGCTTGCCAGCTCTTGTCGGACAAACGATCAACCCTGTTGATCACAATCAGTCGCGGGGCATCGAAGCCCTTTCCTCTCCAATCGGTAATTTTCCCGAATCTTTCAGTTAGCGCTCCGGCCGCATCCCGCCCCGCCTGCGGCGCCTCCTTGAAGAATCCGGCGATCTTGCGCACGACATCATCAAGGGTGAACTGATACCCGATATCGCTTTTGGGCGTATCGCGAACCCATTGCTCGTCTCTGGCTATGGAGATATAGAGGAAGTCATCCACCGACAAGGGAGTCGGCATCCGTTGAGCTTTGCTGTTCGCAGCCGCATCCCTCTGTTCGGCATAGCTCTGATAGAATTCCCTGATCGCGACACTGACGTCGCCATGCCCCACACCCTCCTCGCCGATGCAGGTAAAGAACCTGTAGAGTGGACTCTCCTCTTCAAAACGGAACACCTTGCTGATCAGATCAAAAACATCCTCATCGCTCGCCCTGATGCTCGTTTCGTAGTCGGCATAGGTGACATGATCGTCGATTACTCGAGTTATGTCCCCATCGTCATCTCCTGCAGCTCCGTCCCAATCACCTGCTTCTTGGGTATCACTCCAATCCTTGAATTTGAATTTGTATCCCCAGACATAGGGGTTGTGCGCCGCACAACTGGCAAAGCTCTGAGCGTGGAAGCCCAACCGGAGGATCTGACAGGTCTGCTTGATCGGGATGAATCTCCCCTTGGCATCATTGTCATCATCCCACTCATCTCTGGATAAAGCCGTCAGCATCGCCGCCTGAGCGTTGCTGGCGCCCGAACGGCCCCTCTTGTCCTCATCCGACGCTTTGCCGCCTTCGTGATCCCGATGGTATGTCCTGTCCCCCTCCGCTTCACGGTACTTGACGGAATAGCCCGAGCTCCCCAGCGATACGCCGAAGTAGTCTGTGTTGTCCGGATCGTTCTCCGGGTCGGCTGAGGCGGTTCTGAATTCGAAGTAGCGCTGATACTGCTCGCAACCTTTGGCGCTGCGGAGAGTGATATCGACGTCAAGAGTTGAGCCATCCTCCAACTTTCCCGTCAGTCTCCCCCGCAACTCGACGGCCGTTTCGGCCAGCGTCGCCACTGTCTGGTGTTTTTTGCTGCTGTCGGTTGCCTTGTAGGGGGTCACGTGGGTCCAGGTCAGATGCTCGGCAAGATCAAAGTCCTTATCCAGACCCAGCGCCGGCAACAGAATCCGGGCAACAGGTCCCAGGCCATGGATTACGGCGATATCCAGGATACTGCCGTCGTTGTAGGCGCTCAGTCGCATGTTGGGATCATCGTGTCCGACAGCCTCGGCAAAACAGAACGTGTACTCGAGTTTCTGGCCCCTCTTTGCCGTGAGGAAACTCCTGAGATTGTAGTGATCATCATCCCTCAGGGCTGCGGTTACCCCCGGTCTGAACAGGTAATGCTCCGCGCTGCGGATTTTGTTTTCGCGACCGTGTTTGCCGACATACTCCTCGAAATCGGCCAGTTGGTGGAAGAAGGGGGTACAGGGCTTCTCGACCAGCACCCTGTCGGCGTAGTCACAGAAGGCCTTTGTGTGATCGAAGTGGTATTCCGCCGTGGAGGTGATATAGACGATGACCCGGTAGCCCTCCGTCTTGTTCTGGATCATCCTCGCATGTATCGAATCCAGCCTGTCATCGAACATGTAGTCGATTGGGCGACCCAGACCGTTGAGCTTCTTGCAGGCATCCTCCACCGAATCGAAGTCGGACCAGGCCTTGATCGCCGGTTTGAATGTCCTGAACTTGTCCTCATCCCGCCTGGGGATAACCAGGGTGACGTGCCCCTCCCAGGACATCATGCCGTGCAGCAGGTGATCGCAGGCCTGCTGCCCCCACTCGCTGGGGGAGATGATGTAGTACCTGGAACCTAAGGGGTATTTTTGTGCGGTGGTTGTTTCTGTATTGCTTGACGGGTTCTGATCGATGGACATGGCTCACTCCCCGGAAGAACTGACAGCTACTGAACATTCATGTAATTAAGTACTGCTCCAAGGCTCTTCGTCATCAGTGAGCTCACAACCCTTACCGGACAGTCATTGCAGCGCACGGACCCATCTCAACGAAGAGGTCTCATTCTTATCACAAATGGAGTTGAAAAACAATGATTGCGGACGGTCGGTTGCTTCCGCCCCGTCCGAAGTTGCTGAGCCATGGCGCCAGCTCAAGCCAAGCCGCACGGGCGAGGAAGTTGCGCTACCCGTCTCAGACTACCGGGGGTCCGGACACCTGCTCACGAAAACGTCCCGGTGCCGACCGCCGGCTGGCGGCCGCGTACCGGGACGGGTAAATCCAATCCGACCGGATCGACGGATTCGTCTACTTCATCTCGTAGACGATCACCTCGAGCGGCGGGGCCTCCTCCACATCGGCATCTCCACTCTCCCTGGCCACTCGCTGCTGGGTGAGCCAGGCGTCCAGCGAACTGACCACGACCAGGACGCGACCGTCCTCAAGGAACGTCAGCGCATCCTGCTCCGGATTTGCGGAGCACTTCAGGCCAACCTGTTTGACGAACTCGCCATCGGGGGCAAAAACATCCATCACCGTAAAGACGCCCTCCGGCTTCTCGTTCTCGCCACGACTGGTCCGTACCCAGAGGTAGCCGTCATCGTCAACCCGCATCCCGATGATGTCCGGCTCGGTATCCTCGATGTCGAGCCCCAGCAGCGGGGTGCCGTGGTAGGCGCTGATCCCCTCGATGATCTGCGTGGCAACGGTTCTCTGTTGGGCATTGCGTCGCAACGACTTGTAATCGCGGGTGATCACCCGCTCGAGTTCGCCCGTGGGTCCCAGCACCTCGATCCGGTATTCGTTCCGGTCGCGGGCGATATACACCCGCCCCTCGTCATCGGCGGCCCACCGTCCGAACACGAAGTCCATGCCGATCTCGCTGAGGTGAAAATCGGAGTAATCGATGAAATGGTCCTTCTCCTCGATCGAGCGGATCTGCTTGCCCTCGGCATCACAGCGCACCAGGAAGTAGTGGTTGTTGCTCACGGCCGTCTGCCCGAAAATGATCCGCAACCCTCCCAGGATCATCCCGTCGCCGGCATTATGTCCGGCGAAAATGAGCTTCAACCCGCCCGAGGTGCCGTCGTTGGGATCGTAGGTGATATCCCCCACCGGCACACCCTCGCCATCTATCCTGACGAGGCGGCCCATCGGTCCCTGGAACATGCAGATATTGCCGGCCTGATCCATGTACATCCCATCAGGTCGGTTGATCTCACCGGGACCCTCGCCCTGCCGACTCAGGGTCCGCAACCACTCCCCCTCCGGCGAGTACATCTGCACCTCGGACTGCTGGCCGTCGAGGACATACAGATTCCCGTCGGGATCGCACATCGTCCCCCCCACAACACCGAAGAAGATCTCATCATCCTCGCCGCCAACCCTGAAGAGCTCATTCAACGTCACCGTCTCCATCTCGACGGAGGAGGCGGCCCCATTGGCGACATGGGGTACACCATCGATCGTCTCGGTCCGTGCCGCCATGGCGCCGGCGGCCCAGGCCATGATCAGTATCGCAGATAAAATTCGTTTCACTATATCTCTCCCGGATAGCCATGCCGAATGGATACCGGTCATGGCGGACATAACAGTTGAAGGCCGACAGATTATATCAGGCCTCGAATCCATGGCAAGCCCTGGTCGTTCACCAGAAGATGGAAATGGTCGGATCGGGTTGATCCTCAGGGGGAAAGACAGATTAACCTGCGGGTAGTTACGGAGCATCACCCACTGGAGACCAGAAAAAAGGCCGCCCCGGTTGGAGCGGCCTTCAGGCAGGGCTGACTTTGCAGCCTAATAAAATCCTAGAACTTGAACATGCCCTTTTCGCAGTCCTCGATCATGGCGGCCATCAGGTCGATGCTCGCTTCGACATCCTTGGGATGGATCATCTCGATGTGCGAGTGGACATAGCGCGTGGGCACGCTGATGCAACCGGCCGCAGCGCCGCCACCCGAACGCTCGATCGCCCCCGTATCGGTGCCGCCGGCGGGCAGGATCTCCAGCTGATGGGCGATCTCCCGCTTCTCGCAGAGCTCGCGCATGTAGTTGACCACCCGCGGGTTCGTCACGACGCTGCCGTCATAGGCTTTGATCGCCGCACCCTCGCCCATCTTCGAGATGAACTGATGCGCTTCGGTAAACGGAACGTCGCAGGCCAGGGTGACATCGAGAGCAATACCCATGTCCGGTTTGATATTCTGGGTGGCCACCGTCGCTCCGCGCAGGCCCACCTCCTCCTGGACGCTGCCGACGAGGTAGATATCCATCTTGTTGGCCTTGGCGGCACGCAGACCTTCGAGCATGACGAAAAGGCCGATCCGGTCATCGAAGCTCTTGCCGTTGAGCATGTCGCCGATCTCGATGATCTCCCGCTCGCGCGTGACTACATCACCCACGCGGACCAGCTCCTTCACCTTGTCGCCGGGCAGACCGACATCGATGAAGAAGTCCTTCAGCTTCGGGGGCTTGCCTTTGTCGGCATCGGTCATCACGTGAATGGGTTTGCTCCCCATCACGCCGATCAGATCCTTGCGGCCGTGCACGATCACGCGCTGGGCAGTCAACGTCTTGGGATCGAATCCGCCGAGGGGGATGAAGTGCATGAACCCCTTGTCGGTGATATTGCTGATCATGAAGCCGATCTCATCCATGTGACCGCTGATCATGAACTTGCCGCCCGCGGTACCTTTTTTGACACCAATCACGTTACCCAGAGAATCGATCGAGACATCGTCGCAGACGGTCTTCCATTCGCGAACGACAAGCTCCCTTACCTTATCTTCATGACCGGGGGCTCCGGGAGCGGTGCATAGTTCTTTCAGGAGTTCAACATTGAGCGACATGAGTACCTCGATTGGGGATTTGCGGACAAGGAGTTGATGGGGATTGAGTAGCGATGAGGATCTTACCCGTTATGGGGCAAATAAAGCAAGAGGCAAGCCTGAATCAACGGCGAGGGATTCCGGTCAGGATCACTCCGCCCAGGATCACCAGCCCCCCCAGGATCTCCACCCGGCCAACCTGCTCTCCAAGTAACAGCATCCCGGCCACCAGAGTGGAGAGTGGGATGAAGTAGATCGACACGGATGTCCGGTTGGCGCCCAGACGGGCAATGGCCAGCGCCCAGGCCAGATAACCGGCGAAGGTGGCGAGCAGACTGAGGAATATCAACCAGATCCACCTCTCCAGACCCAACGCCGCCAGATGGGTCGACATGGTGGAGGGCGTGAAGGGGGTCATCGCAATCGTGCCGATCAGAATGGCGATGGCCACCAGCGGCATACTCGAGGATACCCGGGTCAGCAGCGGCCGGGCCAGCACGGAATAGAGCGCCCAACTGAGCGGAGCGCCAAGCACCAGCAGAGCTCCCGACGTGAAGCGCAGACCGGAGAGATCCCCGCGACTGACGACGATGATCACACCGATAAAGGCGACGATCTGTCCGGCCCACTGCAGGCGGGTCATCCGCTCCTGCCCGGCGATTCTGCTGAAGAGCCCCGTCCAGGCGGGCAGGCTCGCCACCAGAATCGCGGCGATGGTCGCGGCGCAATTCGTGGTGAGCGGATCCCGCATCATCATGTGGGTGCCGAAATTCAGTGTCAGATGGTAGCCCGGTACGCCGAGGAGGGCGAGCAACAGGATACGTCCGGGGTCGCTTCGGAGCAGAGCAATCACCTCGCGGCGCCGGGCGATTGCGATACCCAGCAAAGGGAGAGAGGTTATCCAGAAGCGGACGAGCATCAGCTCGAAGGGGGTCAGGACACCGAGCAGGATTTTGATCACCGGGTAGGCCACACCCCAGATCACAACCAGCAGACCAAGCACAATATAGGTGCCGAGGTTGTTGACCCGGCTCATGAGAGCGACTCCTGCTCCTCTATGGACTCGGCCAGCTTGGCCCAGCGCTCCTCACGTCTGGAGATGGTCTCCAGCAATTCCTGGTGACGGCAGGTGGCGGTAAGGATCTCATCCCGATCGAGTTCATGACTCCCCGCCAGCTTGGCCTCGAGTCGCTCCTTCTCGTCTGCGGCCTCGGCGATCTTCGCCTCCAGCTCCTCAATATTGCGCATCTTGCGCATCAACTTGTTCTTGCTCCACCTGATTACACCGGGTTTGCCGTCAGGCTGCGCGACTGCATCCCCTTTGGTGGGGGAGGTAAGACTGCCGGCGAAAGACCTTCGCGCCGCTTCGTTCTGGAGCTGCGACCTCTTCCAGGCGGTGAACTCGGCCCAGCGCCCGGGGTAATCGGTCACCTTGCCGTGAGCCACCTCGATCACCCGCTCCGCCAGTCGGTCGAGGAAGCTCCGATCATGACTGATTATCAAGAGGGTGCCCTCGTAGACGGAGAGGGCGTCCTCCAGCGATTGCGTGGCCGGAATATCGAGATGGTTGGTGGGCTCATCGAGAATCAGGAAATTGTGCTTCTGATAGACCAGCTTCAGCAGACTGAGCCGGTTCCGCTCGCCACCGGACAGCTGGCCGACCTTCTTGTCCAGATCGTCATCGAAAAAACCGAACCGGGCCAGTTGCCCGCGCAGCTCCCCTTCACCCATGAAGGGGTTCACGGTGCGGAACTCATCGGCCACAGTATGGGCGTCATCGACCAGGTCAAGATGTTGATCGAAGAAACCGACATCGACATCCTTGCCCGGGCGAACGCTCCCCGAGTCGGCAGGCAGGCGACCCAGCAGAATGCGCACCAGCGTGGTTTTACCCGCGCCGTTGACACCCACCAGGCCGATCTTCTCGCCGCGGGCGATGTGGAGATCGACATCCGAAAACAGCTTTTTGTCGCCAAAGGACTTCGCGAGCTTATCCGTGACCAGGAAGGTGTCCCCGCCACGCCGGGCCGGGGTCAGGCGGAGATGGAGAGTCTGCTCGTTGGTGGGTTTGCTGAGCCGCACCATCTTCTCAAGCTGCTTGCGGCGACTTTGGGCCTGCTTGGTTTTCTGCCCTACGATATTGCGCCGGATGTAATCCTCTTTACGGGCGATATCCTCCTGCTGCCTCTGCCAGGCCAACAGGTCGAGACGATCGCGTTCGTGCCGCTCCCGTTCGAAGAAATCATAGTTGCCGGGATAACGGGAGAGCTTCGCATCCTTGAGATGGAACGTCACGCTGCAGAGTCGATTGAGGAAACTCCGATCATGGCTCACCATGAGCAGCGCCGACTTCTCGCTCAGCAGGTGCCCCTCCAGCCATTCGATTGCCTGAAGATCCAGGTGGTTGGTCGGCTCATCAAGCAGGAGAAGGTCGGGTTTCTGCAACAGTGTGGCCGCCAGGGCCGCCACCCGCTGTTCACCGCCGGAGAGTTGCGTTATGGGCCGCTCAATATCCTCGGGCGAGAAACCGAGACCGGTAAGTGTCGCAGCCACGCGCTGATCGAGATCGTAGCCACCCATGGACTCGAACTCATGATGAATCTGGCCATAGTGTTGAGTGGCCTTGTCGTGCTCCGGCGTGCTGGGGGGCAGCGCCTCCATGGTGGAGAGGGCCCTCTCCATGCGGCCCTCAAGTTCGATCAGCTCTCTACATTCGCCGCGAACCGCTTCGAACAGCTTCATCTCTCCCGACAGGGCATGGTCCTGCTGCAACATGGCGATCCGCATGCGCCTGCTGCGATCGACAGTGCCGGCATCCGGCCGCATCTCCCGCATGATGATGTTGAACAGAGTGGACTTACCCACGCCGTTTCTGCCGACAATGGCGGCCCGCTCGCCCGGTTCGAGCGACAGATCGACATTGCGGAGTATCGGCACGCGGCCAAAGTCAAACGACACCTTGTTCATACTGAATAACGGCATGGCGACAATCTACTAAGAGGCCCGCGGCTTGTCATCCCGGAGGAATGGTCTTTGTCGCCGGATCGGAGCGAACCCTACTTGTACAGGGCCACCAACACCATCAACGGCAGCAGGGGCAGAATAATTAGCCACCAGGGAACTTCGGTCCAACGTCGACGAATCAGACCGAAAATCGACAGGCACAACAGCAGCGCTACAAAAACAATCATGTTCTCAGCTCCCGCATCTGACAAGAGATGTCGTGTTACAGATATCCAAGCTCACGATCCGTCTCATCGGCCGGATCTCCCAGGACGAATCAGAGCTACTTTTTTCAAATATTTTCTTCTCGACATGACACATCCCTGTCTGACGGAAGAATATCCACCTCCCCAAAATGGTCCGCTGCAGCTTGTGGTCGGATGTGAAGTAATTCCTCCGTCTGATGCCGAATTCGCTAAATCTATCCTTGTCAGATGTCGATTTTCGAAGGACACTGCCCGGCACTTGCATTTTAGGGCTGGCGAATCCTGGACCCAAGCGTCCGCTACCTCGCCGAGGAGGACATCGTGTCAGAATCGATCCGCTTAGAAATATTCTCCGCTCAGGATTCACCCGGGGGCAGGGACTTTCCCGACGCCGATCAGTTGCAAAGCCTGGCGGCCAGGGCGCTGCAGGCCAGGAACACCCTCATCGACGGAACCTGTGCCGGATCGGATTTCCTGGGATGGCTCGATCTCCCGTCGCAAGCCGAGGAGTGGGTCGAGGAGATTCAGGACCTCTCCCTTGAGCTGGTCGAGAATGTGGATCACCTCGTGATCACGGGGATCGGCGGCAGCTATCTCGGCGCCAAGGCCCTGCTGCAGGTTTTCTCCAGCCCCGGTCGTTTCGGCGGCCATGTGCTGCTCAACGAATCGGGCAAGGAGCCCATCGGTCCCGAGATTCACTTCGCGGGTGAGCAATTGGGCAGCTTCGATCTCTTCGAACTGATCCAGCGTCTTAAAAGGCAGAAGTTCGCGGTCAACGTCATCAGCAAGAGCGGTACTACTCTGGAAACCGCCATCGCCTTCCGCCTCTTGCGTGCCGAACTGCAACAGCGTCTCGGCCCACGGACCGACAAACACATCATCGCCACCACCGATCCACACAACGGCGCTCTGCGCGCCATGGCCAATCGCAACGGCTGGCGCACCTTCCCCATTCCACCCGATGTCGGCGGGCGCTTCAGCGTATTCAGCCCAGTCGGACTGCTCCCTCTAGCCGCGGCAGGATTGCACATCGATGCCCTCCTCGCCGGCGCCCGTCGGGCGCAAAAGGCTTTCCTGAGGGGCTCGCTTGACGCCGATGCCGCAGGCCAGGTGGATGTTCTCCTCTCCAATCCCGCCCTGCACTACGCTGCGCTGCGTCACCATTTCTTTGAAGCGGGGAAGCAGATCGAGGTGCTGGCCGGCTTCGAACCCGTGATGACGGGAATCGGCAGTTGGTGGGCTCAACTGTTCGGCGAATGTGAAGGAAAGCAGGGTAAGGGGCTCTTCCCCACCTGCGCGTCCTACACCACCGACCTGCACAGCCTGGGACAATATCTGCAAGACGGCCCGCGGCACATGATCGAAACATTCATCTCGATCGATCAACCCGATCCCGGTCCGGTCATCCCCAAGATGGACGAGGACGACGACGGCCTGAACAGCCTCGCCGGCCGCTGCCTGTCCGATCTCAACCGCGCGGCGGAGCTGGGAACGATGACCGCTCATGATGCTGGCGGTGTGCCCGTGATGAGGATTGTCATGGATGAGCTTGAGGAGTCCTGCCTCGGCGAGCTGCTCTACTTCTTCGAAGCCTCCGCCGCAATCAGCGCTCTGATGCTTGGCGTGAACCCCTTCGATCAACCGGGTGTGGAGGCCTACAAGAGCGAGATGCGCAAGCAGCTCGAATCGTAGCGGCAGCAATCCGGCGTAACGATCTCAGGCGCGGACTCCGTTCCGCGCCTTTTTATTTTGCGCCAATCCGGTCAGCCTGACCAGACCGTTCAAGCGGCATTCTCGGCCCGAGTCATCAGAGATGTCCCCCTATTTGCATCACCAAAATAATTCTGGAGCACCTCTTCCGGGCTCTATCGCAACAGACAGGCAGTCGCTGGCGCAAGGCTGAGCAACAATGCTCCGGGATAGGGGGCAACCCCGACACACCGCTCCGACCATATAATCAACAAGCCCGACTCCACCCGGTAACCATATCTCCGACCACGCGGGATGCTCCTAAAGAATCCCCCTGCGTTGACGATACAGATATTAGTTATAAAACTGCAACAGGTGCGTCTGCCCTCTACAGGAGAGATCCGGGAATGGCTCGAATCGATAAACTGCGCAAGCAACACGATGAACTGATGGCCGCCATCGAGGAGATCCGAGGGCTCCTGGAGGTCGACAAGCTTATCGGCGACCCCAATCTCGTTCTGGAGAAAATGACCAGCATGTACCGTCAGCTCATGATTCATCTGGCCATAGAGGACAAGTACTTCTATCCGGAATTGCTGAACAGCGGAGATCCACAGTTAATTGCACTTGCCGAAAAGTACATTGAGGAGATGGGAAACATCGGTGAAGCGTTCAGCGCCTACAGGAACACCTGGATTTACGGCACCGTGATCAAAGCTGACCCGCAAAAATACATACAAGCGACAAACGAAATTTTTGAGGCCCTGAGCGAGAGAATTTCCACCGAGAATGAGGTGCTATATCCCGAATACAAGGACATGGTATCACGCTGACCGAGATGCATGGCTGTTTAAATGAACGATTACCGCAGCAATCAACTGCAGTCGAGATATCGCCTTCGCAGGATTCAGGACATTCGATGATTGATTCGAAACAGATGCCGAAGCCCTCCTCCCGGATTGCGATGACGGTCAGGTACATCATCGCACTCGGACTGGTCGCCGTAATGATAACGGTCGGCCTGTTGGTCATGCGCAGATCCTACCAAACAGTCGAAGGTGATGCCGCGGCAATCAATATCGCCGGCAGGCAACGGATGCTGTCACAGGTAATCGCCAAGGGGGTTTTGACCCTGGCAAGCGAGCAGGACAATGATGAGCGAGCCAGGATCGGCAGCACTCTCAGGATCAACACCGATTCCTTTTCGACCGTTCAACGGATACTGCAGAGCGGAAAGCCGGAGAGAGGAGTGCCGGCAATTGAAGACGATCACATACTGCAGCTGTTCACCGACCTTAATGCATTAGTCGATGAGATTATCGAGATATCGCAATTGGTGCTCAACGAGGATAGATCACCCACGGAGATGGAGGTCGCCTCCATCCTGAAGGTTTCCGACATATTCCTGCCGCAGATGAACATCATCGTGAATTCCATGGAGAATAACGCTCGGATCAGAATCGTGAATATCAGACGTAATGCCCAAATGCTCTGGATCATTACTTTGCTGATTCTGCTCCTGGACGGCATCGTGATATTCCGCCCCCAAACGAACTCATTGTGTTCTGCATCAGCGGAATTGGTTCGTCGGAACACCAAACTTGACGACCTGCTGGATGTATTGAGGAGCAACCAGCAAGCACTGGAGATTAATCAGGGACGGCTGAAATCCGACGCTCTTCGCCGTGAGGCTCTCAACACCTTACAGAAGTTGGCCGCCACCGCATCCAGCACTCCGCTGTTCCTTTCGGAATCCCTCTCCATGCTGATGGGATTCGATTTTCTGGGAATTCTGAATCAGGGAGCGGCTCTCATTGTCGAGGGAAATCCACCGGTACTCGTGCGCAAGGCGGAGATCAATCTATCCAAACCGGTGCGGGAGAGTTGCGCCCGTGTGGAGTTGGGGCAATGCCTATGCGGGCAGGCTGCCGTCAACGGTCAGTTGCTCTTCAAGTCGACGGTCGACAGTGATCATCACAAGATATTCCCGGAGACGGAACCGCATGGTCATTACATTGTCCCCATTAAGGATCGGGGTACGATTCTGGGGGTACTGGCCCTGTACATGAAACCGAACACGGTTAGAATCGACGAGAACGAAAAACTCCTCGAATCGGCTGCGAGCATCATGGCCGCCACGCTCCTGCGGATCAGGTTTCAGGAGGACCTCATATCCAGCGCCGACGAGACCCGGCGGGCCCTTTTCCGTGAGAACTCCGCAATAGGCGAATTGGCGTCGGCGATTGCGGACATGGAGCAGGCCAAGGAGGAGGCGGAAAACGCCAACCTCTCCAAGAGCGAATTTCTGGCCAACATGAGTCATGAAATCCGCACCCCAATGAACGGCATTCTGGGCATGACGGAACTTTTGCGCGGCACTGAGCTGGACTCCGAACAGCGGGAGTATGTCAGCACGGTACACACCAGTGCCGACTCCCTGCTGGCGATCATCAACGACATCCTCGACTTCTCGAAGATCGAAGCCGGTAAACTCGAACTCGAGCGTGTACCTTGTGATGTTGGTTCGGTCATCGAAGACGTCGGTGATCTGCTGGCCCTGAAGACCTGCGAAAAGGGTCTCGCCCTCATCATCGATCTTGATCCCGCGCTGCCCGACAACCTGCTGGGTGATCCTGTCCGCGTGCGCCAGGCCATCATCAATCTGGTGGGCAACGCGATCAAGTTCACCTCCGAGGGTGAGATCGTGGTGAAAGCCACATGCGAGCATAGCGACAGCCGGACGGTCAAGATCAAGGTCAGCATCCGCGATACAGGCATCGGCATCTCGCCTAGCGCCCAGGCGCGGCTATTCGATCCTTTCATGCAGGCCGACACCTCGACCACGCGCAATTTCGGCGGTACCGGTCTGGGACTGTCCATCTGCCGCTTGCTTGCCGATCTGATGGGCGGCGACATAGGCGTGGAAAGTGTCCTCGGTGAGGGCACCACATTCTGGATCACGATGGTGCTGGATGTGGATCAGGCGGCGGTTGCCACATCCACCTCCGAGCCTGCTCCCGATCTGTCCGATTGGCAAGCTCTGGTTTGTCACGGCAATGCCGCTACGGCAGAGCACCTGGCGAATCTGCTCCAAAGCTGGCAGGCGACCGTGGATGTTTTCTCACGACCACGCGAGGCCATGACGAACTTCTCGTCCAGAGGTCCCGGCAACCGCAATCAATTGATCTTATTTGTGGCCGATGAGATTGTGCTGGCGGACCCCTTGACCTGGCTGGCCATAGCCGAGGCCGGCATCAACATCTATGTGTTGACTGAACTGGGCGTCAGGCGGGAAAGGTCTCAGGATTTGGAAGCCGCGCTGACCGGTCGGATCTCCCTACCGATAAAACAGCAGGCTTTGGCGGCGGATCTGTCCAGCATGGCCGCGGGTGAGATTCGCAAGCCTCTCGGAGAGATCAGTATCGAAACGCCGTCCTGGCAGGACCGGGTGGATTTGCAGAGCATGCGGGTGCTTGTTGCCGAGGACAACACGATCAACCAGAAAGTTGCCCGCCGGTTTCTGAGCAAGATCGGTGTCGGATCGATTGAGATCGCCGAGAACGGCCTGATTGCGCTTGAGTCCCTGGCAAAGGCGGAATTCGACATCGTCCTGATGGATATTCAGATGCCTATCATGGGCGGTGAAGAGGCCATCGGTCTCATCAGAGAGGGCAGCCATGGAGTGCGCAACAAGGAGATCCCGATCGTTGCCCTTACCGCCAATGCCCTTGCCGGCGACCGAGAGATCTATCTCAAGGCCGGCGCCAACGACTACTTGACGAAGCCGCTCAAGGCCGACGAGTTGGTCAAGACCCTGGAAAAGTGGTTGCCTGTCGGCACATGATTGACGACCGCCAAAGCGGATCATCTCGACCGGACCCGCTCAACCCCCAACCGGAACTCAATCCCCCCAAACACAAAACTTTCATCCCCCTCGGCCGGGGGAGGGACGGATGGGTTCTCCTCGCCATCTCCCGAACTGCCCAGGTTGTCCAGCGGCGCGAGTTGCCGGAGCCCCACTTCGATCACCCAATCGGAGGGGAGGGGAAGTTGAGCGGTCAGATCCAGCCGCAGAAGGCGCGTCGCCGGCAGAGGTAGTGTGGCCCGATGATACTCATAGCCGAAGATGTGGGGCCATACGATCATCACCCTCTCCTTCCAGTCGACATGGCCGCCTCCCGCCAGCCACTGATGCCGCAGTTCGCAAGTCAGCCTGCCGTCTCCAGGCAAATCGAAAGTGCGGGCGGCGCCCACCGACCAGGTCAACAGCCGGTAGTGCAGTTCGTCCAGATCGTAGCGACTGTTGGTGAATATGTCCCAGAATGTGAAGGGCCAAAGTTTGACGAGACCATCGTCGACATGGGCAACCCGTTCGCCCTGACCAAGAAGAAGGCGCGTACGCTGAGGCAGGGGCAGACGCAGTTCCAGGGTATGCGTGTGCAGGTCAAGCCGGTCGAGACGCAGATAACGATTCCCGTCGGCGAACATGTTCAACCCGAGATACCCATGATCCAGTGTGGCGGCAAGCTGCGCATCCAGCACGGGCAGACGCCAGTCAAGATTCCCGCCGTACCGTTTCGCGAAGATCCGGTTGAAGTCCCCCCCGGCGCGTTCCAGATTGCAGTAGGTCACCTCGCGGCGGAGGGTCAACGACGGCCAGCCCTTTGCAGCCGAGCGAAAGCCAAACGCAAGACGCTCACCGCGCAACGGAAAATCAAAACGGAAACGCTTTCCCAAAAAAGCCTGCTCCAGTCGCCAGTCATGACTGACCGATCCCGCGTCGAGAACCAGCAGCCCCCGACCGGTGACGCGAACCAGCGACGCCGTGCCGTTCCAGGCGCGGGTACGTCCAAGCCCCAACTGCAACGCCCAGCGGCCCCGCTTCAGACCAGCGGTGAGATGCAGCCCATCGCCGTTGCGATCACCAACCAGACGGTCATCATCCGAGTAGGTGTTCCGCTGCCGCAGTTCGGTGCAATTGCGGGATGCCACCAGCGAGATCCAGGCGTGGCGACGGGCGTGCAGCAGGTAGAGCCGTTTGCCGTAACTGCGGTAATCATGCAGTTCGTCCGCTTTACGGGAGCGGAGCAGCAGATCGAGATCGGTATCAACGCGCAGACGCGACAGGCGCTCAAAGCCCGGCGCGAACAGCTCCCTCGGCAGAGCGCCGGAATCCGTGGCCCGGGTGATGTCCTCGACCAGCAACTGCTCCCAGGAGGGGAAAAAGCGGAGGGACAGGCCGAAACAGGGGCCTGTCCCTCCAAACGTCAACAACAGACAGAGCGCGAAACTGAGCGCGTGGCGCAACCTCTATCGCCCTTCGGAATTGAAGTTCGACCAGATCGTCTCCCACAACTCACGCGTCATGTCGGGATAGATGCCGCCCAGGGTGTAATCGGGGAAATAGGGCAGCACTTCACCCACATTGATAACACTGCCTTCGGGAGCGTCCAGGAAGTTCACGGGTAAATCGCTCATCTCCGTTCTCTCGAAGTACCTCCGCACATAGCCGATATTCTCGTAGGATATCACCTCGTCGCCATCCCAGAACTCGTAGGGATAATCCGGATTGCGAGCCCACATATTCGGCTCCTCCTCAGTGGTCTCAATCCACTCCTCTTCGGGTCGCGTCTCGTGGTAGGGGAGCAGCGTCTTGAAATCCGCAACGGGTGTGTTGAAGAAGGCCGACAGGTTGATGACGACATCGATCGGGACACCGTCAATCGTCTCTACCAGATTGTACTCGTTCTGGAGGATGTCCTCGATCCAGTCGATGACATCGTTGATCGTGGTCCAGTCCTGCATGAAGTCGGGGTCACCCTCACCGGGATCGATCTCGGCGTTGAGATCTTCGAGATCGCCGATCATGATGATGTCATCATCCTGATCATCGCCCTCACCCTGAATCGAGGCGATACCGGCCTCCATGGTGGTCAACATGGCGAGCAGGTCATCGTGGGCCAATCCGAGTTCGGTCGCCCCGCTGTAGGGATCCTCCCACAGCGTCATGAACTCGCTGCCGGGTGTCAGCTGATGCAGGAACATCCGGGCGGCATCGATGCCGCCATCCAGTTCGGTTACATGGATATCCAGCGTATCGGGATCTTCGGCGGTCCCGGGCACTACCGTTGCCTCGCTGGTATGATGATCAGTCTCCAACCAGTCGTAGGTGCCATCCGGCCCGGCGATGTCGAAGTTGTAGGAAACCATCATCCGCATGGACGACCGCAGACCCAACAGCATCGCCTTGAAGCAGTACACTTCGCCGAGATCAACCTCATGGGTCTCCTCACCGATAACGAATGTCTGCGAGAATCCGGTGTCGTCAAGGGCCAGATCGACATGGCCGATAGCCGCAGTCAACGCGGGCATGATTGTGTTCCTGACCAGCAATTGTGTGCGGGGCACGGTGAGATCGGGAGGAATCTCCCGCACCTGGTTCACCATGAAGAGCGGAGTCTCGGCCAGAATCTGCAGATGGCGACCCTGTAAACCCCTCCGCAGCGGGTGCCCCAGACGTGGCGGATCGTCATTTTCAATCGCCTTGATGTCGTCGATGAAGTCCCACAGGTCGCTGCTGTAAACCAGCTCGATGAAGTCGAGCGAACTGTGTCCCAGATTGGCCAGCCCGTGTGTAGCCTCCACTGCGGTAACAGAGGTAAAGCCGGCTCTGAATATGCTGAAATCGAGAGTGCGTATATACTCGTCGGGCTCTTCGAGATCCCGGCAGGCGGCCTCGATATCCATCAGAGTATCGGACAGGGCCATGAACCAGTATGCCGCTACCGAATCGGCGGCATCCGCTGGAATCAATTCCACCAACTCATCCTCGGTACAGCCAAGGAAAATGAAAAGGGGTATCAGAATCAAAACCGGAATCAGCTTCTTCATGTTCTCCTCCAGGGGTTCGGGGCAGAGGTACCTTCGGAGAACAGATGCAATATTCATACTAGTAGATCAACCGCAACAATGGCCGGGAAACGGCCGACAGAGGAGACGCTATGCCCCTCCGTCGGCAAGAAAATTCATTATAAGTTGGCGGGACGATTCAGCAAAGCCTCGACCATGATCTCCAGATTCTCCTCATCACCCTCCGCAAAGCCGAGGGTCTTGAAGATGGTGCGGCCGTCCCTGTCGATGAACAGGGTCGTCGGTACGCCACTGACGCCATAGAGGCCATAGGTAACCTCTTTCGTGTCGAGCAGAATCGGCCAGTCCGCACCGTGCTCCTGCACCATCTGCCGGGCCAGATCAGCCTGGTTCAGGCGTGTGTTGACCGAAAGCATCGCAAAGTCGGGATTCTCGATCTTCTTCGAAAGCGCCGCGAGATGTGGAAACTCCACAACACAGCCTGGTCAAGTCGGGAAGAAGAAGTTAAGCAGTAACACCTTCCCGCCGAAATCCGACAACTTCACCGGTTTGCCGTCCAGATCATTCAACTCGAAATCGGGCGCAGGTGTCGCCCTGGCCATCCGCGTGGCCCAGAGTCGATCATCGAACGCCTTCAGGTCGCCGCCCCGCTTCGTGAGAATCGCATCGGCCTTGGCCCGCAGTTCGGTATTGACGCAGGTGCCGAGCAGGTTCTCGATAAGGTCGAACATGGCATCCTCATCACCGGTCTTCTCGTAAACCGCCACTAGGTGAGTTGTGAATTCCGTGTCGGGTTCGGTCAGAAGAGCGACAGCGGCCTCCAGCGCCCGCTTCGCGCCGGGATAGTCGCCGCTCTTGTAGTATCCCCAACCGGCCGTATCGAGGTACATGGCCCTGCTGTCGGCATCGCCGAGTTCGGCCGCCCTGTCGCCCATCCTGGCGCCCAGCGCCGGGTCCCATTCGGGATCAACGATCAGCGTCCAGCCAATGGAGTTCAGCGTGCGGGCATCTTCTATACCGGCATCCCAGAACTCGTTGGCCACCGCGAGACCGGTTGTCTTGTCGCCGGCCTCCGCCGCTGCGTCGAACATGGCGCCATACAGCGAACCCTTGCAGATGTTGTCGGTCTCCCCTGGCAGCATGGTGCGCGCCCATGTATTCGCAGCGACAGCATCGTTGTCGTGCTTGCCCCAGAATACTCCGCCGAGTATGCGGGGTCTCAGGTTCGATTGCGGAAAGTCCGCAAGAAAGGCCTCGGCCGCCTCAAGGCGCGCAGCCGGATCCTCGATACCCCGCATGGCCCGATAGGCCACCTCATCCGGAGCCGGGGCATCCGCCACTTGCGCCTCCTGTTCGCTCCGCTGGCCGCACCCGACCACCAGGGTCGCGGCGAGCATGAGCATCATCACTGTCCTGAAATGGATTTTCATGGTTTCTCCCTGGTGAGATCAATCTCCACTGATCAGATCTTTGAGAATGTTGCCGCCCAGACCGGCAATACCCCGGCTTTCGCCTTTGCTGCCGCCTCTGGTTGCGCCGCTCGCCTTCACGATACGGTCGGCCAGACGACTGAAAGGCAGCGTCTGCAGATAGACCTTGCCCGGTCCGCGCAGAACTGCGAAGAAGAGTCCCTCGCCGCCGAAGAGGGTGTTCTTGAAACCGCCGACGAACTGGATGTCGTAGTCCACACTCTCCTGGAACGCCACCAGACACCCCGTGTCGACCCGCAGCGATTCGCCTGGCGCCAAGGTGCGCTCCAGCACGGTGCCTCCGGCATGGACAAACGCCAAACCGTCACCCGACAGCTTCTGCAGGATGAAACCCTCGCCGCCAAACAGGCCGGAACCCAGTTTTTTGGTCAGGGCGATGGAGATGTCGATCCCCCAGGCGCTGCACAGATAGGCGTCTTTCTGGCAGAGATAGGTACCCTCTTTTTCCAGATCTATCGGGATGATTTTTCCGGGATAGGGGGCTGCAAAAGCCACATCGCTCCGCCCCCTGCCCTTGTGCTCGAAGGTCGTGATGAAAAAGCTCTCACCCACGATGGCGCGCTTGAGCCCCTTGAGCAAACCACCCTCCGTGGAGGTTTCCATCGTGATGCCGTCCTCCATGTAGAGCATGGCACCGGCCTCGGCGTGAACCGCCTCATTGGGGTCGAGCGTGACTACAACCGCCTGCATGTCATCGCCCTTGATTACGTAGTCAATTTCGTGTGTCATTTTGGTCCTTTCCCACATGCCAATCAGGTCCTGTAAGCAGGGTGCCCCGTGATTGCATGACCGAGAATCAGTGAGTGGATTTCATGAGTACCCTCGTAGGTAATCACCGACTCCAGATTACAGAGATGGCGACCCGTTCTGTATTCAAGACTGATGCCATTCGCACCAAGCAGCTGACGGCAGGTTCTGGCGACATCCAGCGCCATGGCGCAATTTTCCCGTTTGGCCAATGAGATCATGGCCGGCGTGGCGCGATCCGCCCCCTTGAGCGCCGCGAGACGCTCGACCAGCAGGCGACCCTTGGTCACGCCGCAGAGCATGTCCGCCAGACGCTCCTGAATCAACTGAAAACGTGCCAACGGTCCGCCGAACATCTCCCGTTCACCCACATACTCCGCCGCCTCCTCCAGACAATCCAGAGCCGCACCCGTCACGCCCCAGGCGATACTGTATCGCGCCTGGTTCAGGCAGGAGAGAGCGGCGCCCAACCCGGTTACACCGGGCAGCAGGGCCGAATCCGGCAGACGCACATCGTCGAAGTGCAACTCCGAGGTGTCCGAGGCGCGCAGGCTCATCTTGTGTCGCATGAGACTCGTCGTGAAACCGGGCGTGCCTTTTTCGACCAGGAACCCGCGGATGCCCTCATCGGTGCGCGCCCAGACGACGGCGATGTCGGCCAACGTACCGTTGGTGATCCACATCTTGTTGCCGTTGAGCACCCAGCAATCGCCGTCGCGAACCGCGCGCGTGATCATCCCCCCCGGATCGGAACCGTGGTCGGGCTCCGTGAGGCCGAAGCAACCCACCCTGGCCCCGCTGGCCAGCGGCTGCAACCAGCGTGATTTCTGCTCCTCGCTGCCGTAGCGGTGGATGGGGTACATGACCAGACCGCCCTGTACCGAGGCAAAGCTGCGCAGACCGCTATCACCCCGTTCCAGTTCTAGCATCATCAGGCCGTAAGCCCGCTGCCCCAGACCGGGCAGGTCGTAACCGGTCAACGTCGGGCCGAAGAGTCCAAGCGCCCCCATACGGGCAATCAACTCTTTGGGGAAATGGCCATCCTCCCAGGCGTCCCTCAGCAACGGCCGCACATCTCTGTCGACGAAAGCGCGAACGGTGGACCGGACCAGACGCTCCTCGTCGGTCAATTCGGCATCGAGATCGTAAATATCCAGCCACGCTGATGGCGCCGTCATATCAACTCCGTTCGGGATCTCCTGAATGGAGATCGTCACATCTCATGTTGGTCAAAAGGCATTGGAACCGGTTTTCGTCAAGCAAATAATTCACCCTGAACACGATCCGCCGAATCGGGTAACTCGGGTACGGGTTGCTTGAGAAGCGAGAGCAGAGCAAGCACACTGGCGGGGGCGTGTCCGCTGTAGTGATTGTTGAAGTAGCTGTAGATACCGCTCAGCCTGTCGCGACGACTCTCGATCCAGTTCGCCCAGTCGGCCATATCCAGGCGGCGGTCGATAACCACCCTGCCGAACCTCTTCAGCCGCCGATCGCCAAGCCAGCGGAGATAGGTGAAATCGGTGGTCAATGGCCGCTCAGACGCATCCGCAGAGCCGACCGTGATCACCCAGGCCATATCGAACTCGGCGAGAAGGTTGAGCGTGTCATCATTCAGCCAGCCCGCATGGCGGAAATCCACGG
Organism: bacterium; assembly: GCA_024231955.1. Classification (GTDB taxonomy): domain Bacteria; phylum Krumholzibacteriota; class Krumholzibacteriia; order JACNKJ01; family JACNKJ01; genus JAAEPZ01. Next base: position 336,111 of record JAAEPZ010001024.1, read on the forward strand.
CATAGCGGAAGCCTGTCGGCAATGTGGAGAGAAAGCGGCGCAACCGCCCCAGCTCCTCGGGCGGAAAGTCGGGCGGCAGATGGATGAGCAGCGCACCCAGTTTCTCGCCCAGTCCGGCGATGATGGTCAGGAAATGCTTGATTACGGGATTGGCCGGGTCGAGGCCGTTCTTCTCGTGCGTGATGGCGCGGGGAAAGCGGACAGAGAAAGTGAACCCCGACGCGCTGCGCTCCACCCACGACTTGACTACCGATTCCTGCGGTACGGAGTAGAAGGTGGTATCCACCTCAACTGATCGGAACACCCGGGAATAGACGTGGAGGTAATCCCTCTGTCTGGTGCCCACAGGATAGAAAGGCCCCAGCCAATCCTTGTAGCTCCAGCCACAAGTTCCCGGGAAGATGCCCTTGTCCACACTGGAGCCCGACATCCGATTCAGGATCTCTCGGCAGAAGCGCTCCTCGTCGACGAACTCCTCCTCGGTACGCCAGTTCTTGTCGAATGTCATGATACAAAAATGATACAGGTCTCATCGCCTCAACTCAAGCGAATGCGACATAAAAGGGTGGTGTAGCGATGAGGCGTGATGCCGTCGGAATCTGATCAGGATCCACCGGAATCGAGAAAGGCGTTGATGGAGACTGCAAACCCCCATAAGATAAGCTGTTGACCCAAACAGGAGGTGGATTATGACCGGCTTGCGTATTGTTGCGTTCACGACGCTCCTCATGCTCTGCTTATGCGGATTCAGCCTGGCGGAGACAATCGAGGAGGAGAGCAGCCATACCGAATTCCCGACGATGATCACGGCGCCCGGCGAGAGCGGGGTTGAACTGCAGGCCGTGGGTACCGGTATTCGGAAGAAGGCCTGGTTCAAGGTCTACGCCGCCTGTTTCTACGTGGACGCCACCGTGGACCTGGGTGCCGATCCCTGGGACAGAGCGATCAATGGTGAATTCGCCAAACTGATCAGCATGCACATGTTGCGTGACGTGGATGGCGAAAAAATCGGAGGCGCCTACCGCGAGGGTATCCGCAAGACCCTGCCGGAGGGGCACGATGAGGCAATCGACAAACTCGTCGGGATGTACACCGAAAAGGCTGTCAATGGACAGGACCTTGTCCTTTATTATGAACCGGGCAAAGGTTTACGCGCCAGCCAGGGCGGCAAGGAGCTCGGCTGGATCGCCGACACTGAAGTGATCACCGCGCTCTGGGCGATCTGGTTCGGCGAGGAGCCCATCAGTGATGATCTGCGCAAGGGTCTGTTGAATCTGGATGATTAGTCGACCGCGGGCGGATCGCCGAAATGAAGGTATGAGGACGATTGTGCGTGTAACGATTCATGGCTCCTACGGCACGGGCAACAGGGGGGACAATATCATTCTCTCTCAGCTGTTGCGGCTGCTTGAGGAGGAGTTGCCCGGTGCCGAAGTGACGATCCTCTGTCGCGACGTCCGCCGCGTAGCTCTGTTTCTCGGGGCGGAGTTCGTCGACAGTGTCCTCCGCTTCACCCCGCTGCATGTCTCGTTCCGCAAGAACCCGCTCAAGGTTCTGAGCGCCTGCCGCAACTGCGACCTGTTCATTCTCGGTGGCGGCGGCCTCCTGTGGGGTCGCGTCCCCGGCAACCTCTCCTACTGGCTTCAGCGTCCGCGAGTGGCGCTCCTTGCTGGGAAGCGTGTGATCTTCTATGTGCCCGGCATCTATGGTATAGAGGGGCGCTCCGCACAGAAACTGCTGAAGAAAGTGGGGGACAGGATAGATTTCCTGTCCGTCCGCGACGATGAAGGGTTCACGCAGCTCGTTAACGCGGGGGTTGCCCGGGAGCGGATAATCAGGGGAGCCGATCCGGCGTTCCTGCTCGCGCCTCCGCAGATTGATCAGATGACCAATCTGGTTGAGGCCCTCGGATTGAGCGGCAAGAAGCTCATCGGTCTCTCCGCACGCGATTGGCGCAGTCGGCTGTCAGCCGGCATATTCGCCAAGTTCGCTCACGAGCTGCTGGCGGACGAAAACCAGGTACTCCTGTTTTTCGTGTTCAAATCGGGTGGCTTGCTCGGCGAAACCGATACTGACGATCTCAATGTTATCGCCGCTCTCCTGCGTACACTCAATCCCGAGCAGCACCGTCGTGTCGTGATCGTGGATGACAAATACTCAATAGCCGAACTGATCAATCTCATAGCGGCCTGCGACTACATGATCGGCATGCGGCTGCATTCGCTCATCTTTGCCACCATTGCCGGTACGCCGTTCGGCGCTGTGGCCTATGATGCCAAGATCAACGCCTATATGCGGATGGTTGGTCGCGAGGACTACATGTTATCGATGCAGGATGTCAGCGATCCCGATCGGATCGGACAGCTCACGGCCTCGCTCGATCGGGAGCGCCAGGAGGCGGATGTTGCAGGACCCTTGCCGGGCATCACCGGCAAGGCTGTTGAGCTCAGTGCCCGGGCGCACGAGATCCACTCGATTCTTGCCCTGAAATTGCGGGAATGGTTCTCCGCCGCACCAGACACTGGCATCCACCGGAACAAAAAGGATTAGCGTGCGTCGCGACCTGATCTACCTCTCTCCCATCCCCTGGCGTGGTCTATACCAGCGGCCGCAACACACCGCGCGGCTGTTGGCCCGGGACAGGAATGTTCTCTTCGTCGAACCCATCACGATTCACGGGAGGAAACCCCCGAAAGATGAGGGGCGTTTGAGCTTTCTCGCCTTGCCCGTGCTGCCGATCAACGCCCGTAATCCCCTGGTGCGGGGAATGGCCTCATTCTCCACAGCCATCCCCCCGCTCAGGCGGATGGTGGAGATTCGACAATCGGTGCTGCTCTGCCGCAAACTTGACAAACTGGTTCTGGACAAACGCTTCTCGATCGAGGGGACCGGACCGGCTTTTCTGTTCGGCTATCCCCAGTTCTATCCTCTCAAGCGCACCTACCCCGAAGCGCCCCTGATCTATGATCACATGGATGATATCCTCCACCTGGGCAATCCATCCGCCGCCATGCGCCGCGATTTTACCGAACTGGTGAGCCGTGCGGATCTGGTTAACGCCACCAGCGGCAAACTGGCCGAACAGATGACGGCCATGAAAGCGCGTAAGCTGCTCCGGATCGGTAACGGGGTGGAGTGGGCACGCTTCACAAGCGCGGGCAATCAGGAACCACCCGTGGAGCTCGTGGACCTGCCGCAGCCGCGAGTGATCTATGTCGGCAGCGTCGCCGAGTGGTTTGATTTCGATCTGCTGTTCGAAGTGGCCCGCCTGCGCCCCGAAATCAGCTTCCCCATTGTTGGTCCCGTACGCCCTCAACTTAAGCGGCGGATCAATGCAGCTCCGGCCAATGTCCACTTTTTCGGCGCCAGGCCTTACGAGGAGATTCCGACATGGCTCGCCGGTTGCCGGGCGGCGATGATCCCATTTCTGAAGACACCGCTCACCGAGGCTGTCGATCCCGTGAAGATCCACGAATATCTGGCCAGCGGTCTGGGGGTACTGACTACATCGTTCTCACCCGAAGTCCTGGCTCTGGCGGGTCCCGTGACGGCGGCCGACACAGCGTCCGAATTTGCAGCTGCGCTGGACACTCATCTGGCCTCGCCTCCCGACCCCGAACAGCAGCGGAGCTTCGCCGCGGGTCGGCGTTGGGACGCTCTTCTGGCCGAACTGGCCGAAGCGTTGGATCAACTATAGATGGTGGAATTGCACCGGCTGAACAACGGTCCCCGTCACCTATCCGAGATCCATTCGCGCGCGGTTTTCAGATCCTGGAAGATCCGCATATCCCATGGAGAATCGAGTATTTCAACGCCGTAAAGCGAAGCCATCGCGGCCAGCGCCTCTTCGTAGGCGACTATGGCTACTATGATATTGGGATTCGATCTTGCTGCGGCTCGGTCCAGAGCTGAACGTCTCTCAACATCCCTGATGGACAGCTCAAACCCGGTAACCGCGAGAAGGTCGACCAGTTGATAGCGAATATCGTCAAATCTGGGATCGCTGTAGGTCTCGTTGGTGATATCGATCATCTCGCTGCCCGTGAGGGTATCCCGATAGCTGTAGCAAATCCCCCTCTTCTCCCATTCGATTGTAACTGGCAATTTTCGTCCCCCCGTTAGCCACTCTACCTGATGACTATCACACATAACCCTGATCCTGTCGAGTTCTCCCTCATCGTCGAATCTGTAAAGCCGCGAAATCCTTTTCGCCCGTGAAGATCACCCCTATCCGGACAGCATGAGACATCATGTGATGCGATCATTGTGACCGGGCAGCGGGTCTGGAGAAATTCGCATGACTATCTGCCGCATCCTCAGTTTGCCTGTGTCAGTGGGGCAAGATCGCTGAATGTTTGAAATGACTCTTGTCAGAAAGGATGCGCCCGGTGAAAGTAGCTGCCATGGAACATAATGACTGGCCTCTTAATCGGGCGGACAAGATCGAAGCGGCGACACGTCTCTTCCCGATCTGGGTGCGCAATACGCGAGACGACCTCTACGCCACACTCTTCAGAATAGTGCGCAATGAGGGCGATGCCGAGGATCTGCTGCAGGACACCTATATGCGGGCCCTCGCCAGAATCGACAGCTATAGAGGTGATGGAGCGCCCGGAGCCTGGTTGCGAAGTATCGCAGTTCGGCTTGCGCTCAACCATCTGCGCGCCAGGAAGATTCGCCGCTGGCTACCCATCCACTCAAATTCCAACAATGACTTCACGGGGGAAAGCGAGATTCAGATTCCGGACAAGGGACCATCGCCGAGCGATCTGGTTCTGCTGGCCGAGCGCAAGCAGCAACTGGAGAGCGTATTGAGGACAATGCCCGCCAAAGCACAGGTTGCGTTTTCTCTACGGTGCCTCGAAGACAGGTCCTACGACGAGATAGCAGAGCTGCTCGGGTGCAGTGAAGCCACTGCCCGCAGCCTGGTATCAAGAACCTCATCCCGTCTCGAAAAGGTGACAAGAGAGCGAGGTTGGCACGATGAATAGTATCAAAGAGATCCGCGATGTCCTCGAACCGGAAACACCTCGGCTCTCCGCCGACGCGGCTTCCAGAATCGAGGCGACAGTAGAACACACGCTGAGCAATTCCCAAGGCAAACGCCGACTTCGGCAACGACCTGGCCTGTTCGTGCCGGCCATAGCAGTGCCGGCACTGGTTCTGATCATCACGTTGATACTGATCAATCCGTTTGGACGCGGGGAGATCTCGCCCAAGATTCTGCTCCTGAATGAGGAGCAACTTATGGCGAATCTTGAGCAGATGATTGGTACGGACGTTGATGTCGAAGGGATCTACTACGGCGATGATGTGGAATTCGTAAGCGACAACTGGACCGATGATGACTGGAATGCCTTCACCGAGAATCTGGAGGATTTCCAGTTGAGTGATACAGGAGGAAACCGATGAAGAAAATTACACTGAGCATTCTGCTCATCCTGATGGCGTCCCTGGCCTTCGCACAACCCGGAACTTCAAAGTCCGATCAGGCTTCGACCTGCTTCGCACAAGGCGGACCGGGTAGGGGCGGCGATGGTCCCCCGATGGGCGGCCCGGGCTTTGAGGGCAGAGCTAAAGAGAAGATGGAGGCCTTCCGCCTCTTCAAAATGACGGAGTATCTTGAACTGACCGAAGATCAGACCGCCAAGCTCTTCCCCCGGATGGCGAAGATCAACAAGGTCCGCGATGAGTTCTGGACAACCACCAAGGCGCAACTGACCGAGCTCGAGGAGCTGGTCAAGAACGACAGGATCAAGAAGGCGGCCAATCTGGCCAATGAGATCCACAACGCCAGGTGGGAACACGAGAAGGAGATCCGCGATCTGGAGATGGAGATCTACGAACTGTTCACCGGCGAGCAGCAGGCGCGGTACATCCTCTTCCAGACGAAGTTTCGTAAGCATCTCAAAGGCGTGCAGCAGAAGATGAACCGCCGACACATGGACGGCCCGCCCCCCCGACGCGGACCCCATGGAGGATAGAGCAGTCTAATCCCGTGACTGACTGTTCAGCGCCCCTCTCCCGATTGGGAGGGGGGTTTTCAGTTGCGGTCAGCGGGTAGCTGCTCGTTGGGGTCTACGATCCGGAATTGCCGCTTGCCGACAACCTGCGATTCATTGGCCGTGAAATCCCAGGGACGGGCGACGAGATCCGTCACCGTGATCTCCATCACATAGGCACCCGGCCCGAGTTGGGCGGTATCGATAACGAGATTGGTGCGCACCGTCTCGTCCAGCGTGTCTTCGACGAAATATGAACTCACGATATACTTGCCGTTTTGCCGTATCGAATAACTGAGCGAATACTTCCGTTTTCCGAGCGCCGTGGCCTGCAGACCGTAGATCTCGAAATAGAATCCGGGAATCATTCGCGAGAGATAGCTGGCCATGGGGTGGGGGATGCGCGGATTGGTTTCCTGATCAAATCCGCCCTCATCGGGGATGTTGCAGTTGTAGAGCGAGATATCGCTGAGGGCCAGTATATCCGGGGGGAAACTGCGCACATCGAGATGTCTGCCGTAGAGACCGGTCTTGCCGGAAACAGCATCCTCGATGTGCAGCGTCAGATCATATTCTCCCGCTGCGACCACCTGCTCCAGCACTCCGGAAAGGTAGACAAGCTTGGTATCGTATTTTGAGCGGGGAAACCGTTTCTCCGAATCGTCCCCTGCGCGATATTCCCGCGATTCGGGATCCACCAGAGCCACGGCCTGTTTGATCACCGACTCCTTGCCGCCGACCCCAAGACGATCCGCCATCTCGAGTTCATTATCCCTTAACTGGTAGTAGATGCGAAGCAGCGTCCTGTCCTCTCCGCCCTCGCGCGGCGCCCTGTAGCAATCCACCGAAGCTGCGACCCAGAGTTGCCCCATATCCGGCTCGTATTCACTGAGGATTCTGTCCTGCTCCTCCACAATCTCGAAGTTCTCAAGCATCATCAAGGCCTGGCGCCGGTTGCCCGCAAGAGCGTGGAAGATCCAGGTTCGTCCATCGGGCATGCCGCACCGACTGAAGACGTCATTGTTGATGAAGCTCTGGAAAGCGAAAAGCATGTCGTCGATCTTCCAGACCTCTATGGGGGGCTCGTACCCGCCGCCGATCACAGGACCCGCAGCGATGACCTGGTCCGGCATTCCATAACGGAGCACTGCCCAACCGCGATCATCGTAGTAGGGGGGGGCCGGACTCTCGTAGATATCCCGGGCATAGGCCAGACGCTCGAAGTGCTGCACCCGATACTCGTTGAGCTTTGTCGTCGGATCGGGATCCCTCACTCGCCAGAACTCCTCTATCCACCACTCCAGATGGGTCACATCCTCAATCCCGTACAGCGATTCCTCCTCCGATTCCGGCAGGATCGACTCGAGGTCGTTCCACGTCTCCCGGAGTCGGGTGAGCAACGTGTCGGAGCGGGTGGAGTCGGGTCGAGGGAAAGCAGGATGGATATACCTCCTCACATAGGGAACCCCATCATACATGGCGCGATTGAGCTCGAAGGTATCCGGACTGCAGGACAGGACCAGCGCGAGAACAGGTAAAACTAGCACGGCAAAGAGCAGCAGATTCCGTCCGACAAAGATCTCAACCAATGCCTTCAGATTCACAATGATCTCCACAGTTATTTGCTAGACATAAACGGTCTTCACATTGTGAAATATGACTCAGCCGCGAACATGAAGCAAATCTCGAGTCTGATCCGCACGGCTGTGGAGCAAGTACACAGGTCCGATCGGATAACCGGTCGTACCTTGCTCCTGCCGATGACCGCTCTCAAACGGTCATCCACCTGGAGAAGCCCGAAAACCGGTTTACCCTCCCCGATAATCCACCTGCTCACACCAATTCACTTTACCGAAATAATACCAAGATTGGCTGGCTCAATATACTTCGATTGGCATATTGACTCCCACCCAATTTATACTAAACTCTATTTAAGGTAGACATAGGACCAGTCCAATACAGACCCTCAACCGGTTCTCAAACGGATTCATGGATATTCAACTCGACCGCACCAGCCGCATACCGATCTATCTCCAGATACTGAACAGGTTCAGGGAGATGATCATCTCGGGCGCCATGCCCGAGGGTGCCCTGTTGCCCCCCGAGCGCCAGCTGGCCCAGGAGCTTGGCCTGAACCGGAGCACCGTCCTCAGCGCCTATCGCGAACTCAAGAAGGAGGGGCTTGTCGAGGCCAGGGTCGGGCGCGGCACAACCGTGCTGCCGCTGCCCTCGCAGGAGAGGAGCGATACGGAGAATGCAACACTCTCCTGGCGGCACATCTTCCGCACCGATACTGCGCGGAGCCAGTCCCCGCTTTTGCGGGATCTCCTCGCCCTGAGCGAGCGGAAGGATGTCATCCCGATGTCCCTCGGCCTGCCGGCGCCGGAGCTCCTGCCCGTGGATCTGTTCCAGCAAATCCAAACCGACCTTGCCCGCGAACTGGGGCCGACTCTCCTCCAGCACAGCCCCACCGAGGGGGTTACCGAGCTGCGCGAAACCCTGTGCGACCTGGCCGCCGAGCGGGGGATCTCCTGTGATCCGACCGAGACCCTGATCCTCTCCGGCTCGCAACAGGGGCTTGACCTGGCCTCGCGTGTCTTCATCGAACCGGGCGACACCGTGATCGTGGAGGAGCCCACCTTTTTCGCCGCGCTGCAGACCTTCAATGCGCATCAGGCGCGCCTGATCGGTGTCCCCTGCGATCAGGACGGCATGCGCACCGATCTGCTCGCCGAGATTCTTGAGCGGCGTCACCCGAAGTTCATCTACACCTTGCCCACATTCCAGAATCCCTCAGGGTCGGTGATGAGTCTGACGCGCCGCAAAGAGCTGTTGCAGCTGGCATACCGCTACCAGGTGCCCATCATCGAGGACGACCCCTACTGCGACCTGCGCTACGAAGGGGATTCGGTACCCTCGCTGAAATCGCTGGATCAGCGCGGCCTCGTGCTTTACCTGAGTACCATGTCTAAGGTACTCTTCCCTGGGCTGCGCGTGGGCTGGCTGCTCGCACCGCGAGAGGTGATTCGCCGATTCACCCTGGTCAAGCAGTCCATGGATCTGCACTGCAACACCCCGGGCCAATGGGTGATCAATACCATGCTGCGAGACGGTCACTACCAAACCCATCTCAACAAGGTTCGCCGCGCCTATGCGTGTCGTCGGGATATTATGGCCGACGCTCTGCGCAAGGACGCCCCCTCAGGATTCGAATGGACAAAACCGAAGGGCGGTTTCTATTTTTGGTGCCGCCTGCCCGACGAGGTGGAGCGCTCACAGTTGCTGGCGGAGTCCGCAGCAGCCGGCGTCTCTTTCCTCCCGGGATGGCCCTGTTTCGTTGATGATCCGGGTTGCACTTATTTGCGCCTCAATTTTTCATTCGCCGGCAAGAGGGCCGTCGAGACCGGGGTGGCACGCTTGCTTGAAGCTCTGCATCATAGTTGCCGCAAGCAGAGCATATCAGCCAGGGAGGCTGGAGGCACTCCCCCAATCGTTTGAACTCAACCGAGAAAGAGATAGAGACATGAACAAGCATTTCGCCAAGAGAATGAACGAGATTCGCGCTTCCGAGATCCGCGAGATCCTGAAGCTGACGGCTCAACCGGGCATAATCTCATTCGCAGGCGGCCTGCCCGCTCCCGAACTCTTTCCCCTGGAGGAGATGAAGGAGGCGTCCACGGCCGTACTCAATAAGGAGGGTCGCAAGGCCCTGCAGTACTCCACGACCGAGGGTGATCCCAACCTGCGCCAGGCTATCGCCAAGCGGATGAACGACAAGCGCGGCACCGGTTTGGATATCGACAGTGTCCTGATCACCAGCGGCTCGCAGCAGGGTCTGGATATGTGCGGCAAGCTGCTCCTCGACGAGGGTGATGTAGTTCTCTGCGAAAGCCCCACATATATCGGGGCGATCAGCGCCTTCAAGATCTTCGGCCCCCGGTTCGTCGAGGTGCCCACCGACGACGACGGTCTGATCATCGATGAGCTGGAGGAGCGGATCCGGAACAACGACAAGGTCAAGATGATCTATGTCATCCCCGATTTTCAGAATCCCAGCGGACGCTGCTGGTCGCTCGAACGTCGCCGGCAGTTCATGGAGCTGGTCAACAAGTACGACATCCCCGTAGTTGAGGACTCCCCCTACGCCGAACTCCGGTTCGCCGGTACGGACGAACCTTCGCTCAAATCGCTCGACACGAAGAACCTCGTGATCTTCCTGGGCACCTTCTCGAAGACCTTCTGCCCGGGTCTCCGCGTCGCCTGGATTGCGGCCGATCCCGATGTTATCCGCAAGCTGGTGCTGATCAAGCAGGGCACGGACCTGCACACATCGACGCTGGCCCAGATGCAGATCAATGAGTGGCTGGAGGCGTTCGATCTGGATGCCCAGGTCGAAAAGATTCGTGAGGTCTACAAGGAGCGGCAGAAGGTGATGATCGAGAGCATGGATCGCCTCTTCCCGACCGATCAGGTCAGCTACACCCGCCCCGACGGCGGTCTATTCCTCTGGATGACGCTGCCCGCCACCCATTGTGCGCGTGAACTTCTGAAGCGGTGCCTTGAGGTCAAGGTGGCGTTCGTGCCTGGTGGTTCGTTCTTCCCGGTTGGGGATCACGAGAACACACTGCGTCTCAACTTCTCCGCCATGCCGCCCGAGCAGATCAGGATCGGCGTCGAGCGGATGGCCGAGGTGCTGAAGACCTACCTCGCCGAGCCGGGTAAAGCGGGACAATAATCGTGAGCATCCGTTTCGCGCATGTTGATGCATCCATTGACGGACCCGCCGTTCGGCGGGTCTTTTTTTGTGCTTAGGTTGCCTGTCGCCGCCATGGCTGTCGCTTCCCGTAGGTCATGCTGCGCCAGAGCCATTCCGCCGGACCGAAATGATAACGGGCAAGCCAGAGCGGGCTGACGATCAACTGCAGAATCCAGATGGCCACCACTAAACCGAATTGCCCAGTCCGGGAGACATACCCGAAGAGCGGATAGAACGGTCCGTAGAAAAGCAGTGTGCAGATGAGCGTATGCCCCAGGTAGTTGCTGAATGCCATCCTGCCGACGGCGGCCAGCCGTTTATTGCGATATCCCGCCAAAGTGGCCAGAGAGATCAGGCTGAGGTAGGCGATGGCGATCAGAATGGCGCCGATGGAATTGAGCTGGCTGGCGACGAAGAAGGAGTCGAAAACCTCCCAGTCTGTTGCGTAGTGACGTTGATAGCTGCGCAACACCAGATACAGGCCGCCGATCAGGCAGGGGACGAGAAGGATGGTGAAGAACCTGCGCGAACGCTGTGCCGAAAGCAGTCCCAACTTGAAGAGGCCCATGCCCAGCAGCATAGCGCCCGCATCCCGCCAGAACGACCAGAACCAGAAGACCATCGTCTGCATCGCCAAAGATGATGACGCCCTGTGGGCGAACAACCTCAATCCGCCCCCCCGATAGATAGCCAGCTGCTCGGTGACAGCCTCCGGGTCGGGAGCAAAGCCCTGCAGAATCCCCTCGCGCGACTCCGGCGGCCAGTTGGGGGCCGTAGACCCGGCGCCGATGGAGATCAGAACACCAAAGCCGATAGAGACCAGACCGATGATGAGCAGGGTCAGGGGACGCAACTTGCGCAGCGGATAGATGATCATGCCGCAAAGGGCATAGGTCACCAGGATGTCGCCGGACCAGAAGAGATAGGCATGGGTCCAACCCAGCAGGAGAAGCGCCCCCATGCGACGATAGTGCAGGCGGCCGACGCGGGCGCCGCGCTCTTCGGCGCGACCGGTCATCAGGCAGATCCCGGCACCAAAGAGCATGGAGAACAGTGTGATGAACTTGGAGTCTGCCAGGAAAAAGCCCAACTGCCAGACCAGTTTGTTGAGGCCCGTCATGTCTCCGTATGTGTGGGGGAAGAAGTAGGCGGAATCGATCATGGCGAAGCTCTGGATGTTCATCACCAGTATCCCCAGCAACGCAAAACCCCGGATGATGTCCAGGTTGACGATCCTCTCACGCTCGCCCACAGGCAGGCTTTGTGCGGTCGTGTTTTCCATCCTGATCCTCTCTCTTCTGTTGGGACATGAAACAGCAATCAAGGCAGATCAATCCACTCGCGAGAATATAACATTAGAGCCGTGCAAGTCACTGACAACTGTTTGTCTTTACACCTGCGGTGCAGCGGGAATAGTCTGGGGCAACCTCGACCGGGACGTACATATGACGAAAATCCTCGCTTTCAACGGTAGCCCCAGGGTACATGCAAATTCATTGCAGCTCCTTGAGGCCCTGTGCGACGGCGCACGGGAGGTCGGCGCCGAGATCGAGATGGTGCAGGCCTACTCCGCAAACATCAAGCCCTGCAAGGGGTGTCTGCGCTGCAACGTCGTGAAGCGTTGCGTCATCAAGGGGGATGACTGGCCCACGCTTGCGGAGCGGATCGGGGCTGCAGACATCCTGGTGTTCGCCTCACCCGTCTACTTCCATCACGTCAGCGCGCCGCTCAAGAAGATCATCGACCGCTTCCGCTCCTTCATGCATGTCCAGATCACGGCCGATGGCCTCATCCATACGCCTCATGAGGCCTGGCGCAAACGGATCGTGTTGATCCAGACTCTGGGATCATCCGCCCGGGACGACGCCCAACCCGCGCAGGCATTGTTCAGGTTCATAGCCGAATCCCTCGGTGAAGACACCGAACTCGACACCATTACCGGCACACGCCTGGCGGTGCCCCGACAACTGGGAATGAGTGTTGAGGAGCTGCAGGCGCTGTACGGCAAGCTGCAGATCCCGGCGGAGCTGGCCATCCCCGACCAGGCCCGCAACGCGGCCCTGCTGGCTCACGCCCGTAAACTCGGCGCGGATCTGGTCCGGTCCGGTCGGTGAGATAACGGCACACAGATGAAATTCACGCTCGAAGCGGAATTTTCGTTGTGTCCTGCGGCCACTTGCCGATAGGGTCCGGGCAATCAAACGAAAGGACAGACATTTTGGGTAACTGGCTGGATCGCCTGTTCGCGCCCCTTGAGGCATTGCTCCGAAAACTCGAAGCCTCCATTCAACCAAGCCCTGAATTGATGGCGCTTCTCGATAAGATCGACGCCTGGATCTGGGGTCTGTTCCTGATCTTCCTGCTCGTCGGCACCGGTCTCTTTTTCGCCTGGCGTACGCGCTTCATCCAGATCCGCAAACTGGGGCACGCCATTGCCCTCGTGCGGGGCAAGTTCGACAACCCCAACGACAAGGGTGAGATCTCCCACTTCCAGGCGCTGGCCACGGCACTGTCCGCGACAATCGGTACGGGCAACATCGGCGGCGTGGCCACGGCCATCGCCCTTGGCGGACCCGGCGCCGTCTTCTGGATGTGGGTGACGGGCCTGCTCGGCAGCGGCATAAAGTTCGCCAGTTGCACTCTCGGTATCCAGTATCGGGTCACCAACAAGGACGGCAGCATTTCGGGCGGACCGATGTACTACCTCGAACACGGTCTCGGCATGAAGTGGCTGGCCGTGCTCTTCGCCTTCTTCGCGGCCATCGCCAGCTTCGGCATCGGCAACATGATCCAGGCCAACAGCATGGCCTTGCCGCTCCACGAGGAGTTCGGTTTACCGAAGAGCTTCATCGGCATCGTGTTTGCCGTACTGGCCGGCATGGTGATTATCGGCGGCATCACGCGGATTGGTCGCTTCACCGGTAAACTCACCCCCCTCATGACGGTTATCTACGTCGGCGGCGCGCTGGTCATTCTGATCAAGAACGCCGCGCTGGTCCCCGACGCCTTCCAGATGATCTTCGTCCACGCCTTCTCGCCGACAGCCGCTTCGGGGGGCTTCGCCGGCAGCGCCGTGGCCATGGCCATTAGACAAGGCGTGGCCAAGGGTGTCTTCAGCAACGAATCGGGTCTGGGTAGTGCGCCGATCGCCCACTCGGCTGCGCGCACGAAGGAACCGGTGCGTGAGGGCCTGGTGGCCATGATCGGTCCGTTCATCGATACGCTTCTGATCTGCACGCTTACCGCCCTGGTGATCATCACCACCGGCGCCTGGCAACTGGTCGATCCCGCCAGCGGCGAGCAACTGACCAGTACACTGCTCAGCAAAAGGGCGTTCGGTCTGGGCATTCCCGGTGGCGAGTGGATCGTCACCATCGGCATTATCCTGTTCACCTTCTCAACCATCATCGGCTGGAGCTATTACGGCGACCGCAGTGTCGGCTATCTCTTCGGCGTGCGGGGCATCAAGGTTTACAGGTGGATCTACATCGTCCTCATCCCCTTCGGCGCCGTTATGAAGGTGAATCTGATGTGGACTATCTCCGACATAACCAACGGGCTCATGGCCTTTCCCAACCTGGTCGGCCTGCTGCTGCTCAGCCCGGTGGTGGTGAAACTGACCAAAGAATACTTTAGCCGCGAACACATACCGCATCAATAATCAAGCTCGTTGAGAGGGCGGCAAGGAGGCTCCCGGTTCAATGGTAATGCGTGGAGGGAAATATGAAGATTCTACTTCTCGGGACCGGTATGCAGGGCAAGGCCGCCCTTCATGATCTGGTGCAGAATCCCTATGTCAAGGAGATCACCGCGGCGGACCGCGACCTCTCATCCCTGCGGGAACATGTCACCGAAATGGGTTACGATGAGAAGCTGCTCTGCGAGCATCTTGATGCGGGTGAGCCGACCTACCTCGACCATCTCATGCAGGATCCCGATGTCGTCATCGATCTGTTGCCCGAGCAGTACTCCGGATCGGTAGCGGAGGCGGCGTTGCGCAACGGCGTTCATCTGGTCAACAGCAACAACACGTGCTCTTCACTCAGGAATCTGGCCGACCGGGCTGTCGAGGCGAATATCACGCTCATGCCGGAGTGCGGCATGAGCCCCGGCCTGGATCTGATTCTGCTCAGTCAGGCCGTAAGCTCCTTCGATAGTGTGACCGATGTTCACCTCTACAGCGGCGGCGTGCCCGAACCGGAAGCGGCCGACAACCCCCTCAAGTACAAGATCACCTGGACCCTGGATGGCGTACTCGATTCCTACCTCCGGCCGGCGCATCTGATCCGCAACGATACCCTGCTCGACATCCCCGCCGGAGGCATCTTCGCAGCGGAGTACACTCACGAATTGACGATCGAAGGTCTGGACACGTTCGAAGCCTACCCCAACGGCAACGCCCTGGTCGTGGCCGAGAAACTCGGCCTGAACGCGCGCAAGCTGATCAATATGGGCTGCTACACTCTCCGCTGGCCCGGTCACTGCAATCTCTGGCGAACCCTGATCGGTCTCGGCATGCTCGACGGCCTCCCCACCCTTGTCGATGGCCGCCACGTCAATCGCCAGCATTACCTCACATCCCTCATCGAACCGCAACTCACGCTCGGGGACAAGGAGCGCGATATCGTTGTCGTGCGGGTCGAGGTGAAGGGTGTTCGCGAGGGCAAACGCACAAGCGCAGTGCTGCAGGTGATCGACAGGCGTGATATGGAAACCGGTTTCACGGCGATGAGCCGCACCGCGGGATTCAGCGCGGCGATCATCGCCAAAATGGTCGCTTCGGGTGAGATCGCCCGGCGCGGGTTGCTGTCACCCCTGGAGGATATCCCCTTCGAGGCCTATATGGATGAGTTGGCGACCCGGAATATTGCCATCACGTCCGAGTTCACCGATCTGGAGTAGGGGCCGGGGCGCGTATGGCCGACGGTATGTTAAATTTCCACACAGAATTCGGGATCGAAGCCCGTGTCGATCTGCCGAGGGTATCCCCGGGGATTGCACACAACGCGGGTATCGCCGATCAGATAGTCCACCTTTTCGTGAACATGGCCGTGAATCCATAGCTCCGGCTTCATCTCGGCGATCACTTTCTCCAGATCGGAGACATAGGCCGAGGAGATGACATCCCTTTCGTCATTGATAGGCAATGAGAGGGGGCTGGGGCCATGGTGCGTGACCACGACAACCTTCTTGTCGCCGCAGGATTTGCGGGCGTCGAGCAACCAGGCCAGTGTGCGCTTGTGGATCTCGATCGTATTTTCCGGAGTCAATGAGGTCATCGCCGGACTCACCTTGATCCGCCTGTAATCGGCCATGCCGGTAGTGGCTCGAAGACAATCCTGCCGCGGTTGCTTGTTGAGATTGAAATCCGTCCACAACGTGCAGCCCAGAAAGGCGATATCGCCCAGGGTCACGCCGCGCTGCTCCAGTACCTGCACATTGGAGCCGATAGTACGCTCCTTGAGCTGCAGGACAAGGCGGGGGAAAGATTTGCTGTAGTATTCGTGATT
Organism: bacterium; assembly: GCA_024231955.1. GTDB lineage: Bacteria > Krumholzibacteriota > Krumholzibacteriia > JACNKJ01 > JACNKJ01 > JAAEPZ01. Next base: position 352,379 of record JAAEPZ010001024.1, read on the forward strand.
ACCCATGATGTAGAGCACCGGACGATCCCGAATCGATCTCTTCGCCCAGTTCACACCCATCTCACCGAGGTGCGTGTCCCCGGCAAGGACGACGATATCGGCGCCGACATCGGTCCACTCGAATGATTCAAACTCGATATGCAGGTCGCTCAGGATCTGAATCTTCATCGTCGCTTCCCATCTTAACAGCGGCTACAGGGATTCATCTCGCACTATTCGGCTCCAGACGGGCGTATACATCAGGTTCGGCCTCGCAATCCGACATCTTGAGAACAAAGGTATCTCCGGCTGCGGCCTCCATTGTCTGGAGCTGGATGGCCATCAAAACCAGCCGGAGGAGTAACCCGGATAGTAATAGTGCAGAATCGCCCCGACCAGGAAGGCGTCAACGATCAGATGCACGATCAGCACATACAACAGGTTCTCAGACTCCTCGAACATCGCCCCCTGGGTCAACGCAAAAAGATAGACCACAACCGGTCCGATGCCGGTGAAGGCCATCTTGTTCAGGATCGCCATATAGATCACAGCTTGCGCCAGGTTGGCGACCCGGAACGAAAAGAGTGAACGCATGACGGCATACACCGTGTTGACGAAGAACAGCTCGTCCCAGATCCCGACGCAATTGATGCCGACAAACAGGCGGGTGATCGCATCCTTTTCCGGCTCAACGGGCATGAGCCAGTGAGTCGGGAGCTCCGGATTGGCGTGAAAGAAATAGAAATTGATCACTGCCCACGCGAGCGGAATCGAGATCAGCACGTAGAAGAAATCCAGTTTGCGAAATTTTTTCGGCCAGAACCGATAGCGGATGACACCGGGATCGAAGAAACCCAGAATCAATGCCGGACCGACAACGGCAAGCAGAAAGCGGACACCAAGGGATATGAAGTGACCGTTGCTGGTGTCGGTATTGATGGGCGTGTACGCCAGCAGGAACGCACAACCCAACAGCACGCCCATCCGCAGGCGAAACCTCGCATCCGGTTCGCGGAATGTGAAGAGGACCGAAACCGCCCAGACGACAAGCCCCGGCAACATGCGTTGCAGCGGTATCATCAGCACTGTCGCGGCGCAAAGCGTCGTCAGTGCGAGGTACTGCCCTGGTGAGTTTTTCCGTTCAGGATCTCCGGCAAGCCATTTCGATTTCACGCAATCACCTCTGTCGCCCCCTGGACACCCTGGTCGAGTTCCGCAGATTGATCGGGATTCATGTCGGGCAACTCATCCTCCACATTGCGCAAACGGGGGTTGAGATAGGCGATCACAACCGTAAAGGAGACCAGTAAACCGGCCAGAACAAACATGAAACCGATGCCTCTGCCGGGGCCCACCCCGATAACCCGCCCGACACTGTCGGCCAGACGCCCGCCCTCCAGGAGCATGGGGGTGAACACCCTGTCGGCCAGAGGGCCCGAAATGAGGTACGCTACGGGCATCATGGCCATGGACACCATGCCGCGCGTGGCGAAAACACGGCCCTGGATATCCGCCGGCACCTTGTTCTGCCAGATCACCTGGGCGCAACCGCCCGCAAGGGGCACACAGAACATCGCCAGGAAATAGCCGGCGATGACGAACATTCCGTGGGCGCGCAAGCCTACAACCGCAACACCCAGACCAACGAAGAAGAGGTTGACCATGATTCCGGGGACGCGCCGTTGCGAACCACCCCAGGCGCTCATGACGATGCTGCCGATGAGCATCCCCACACTGGCCATGGAGATGATTGCGCCCATGCGGGCCTCCGTCGTGAATGAGAGCATCATCGGCACATTGAGGGCGGAGACCATGCCGAGGATAAAATTGAGCATGGCGAACAGGATCAACATCGCCAGCAGACCCGACCGCTCGCGGATATAGGTCCAGCCCTGAAATGACTCGCGCCAAATTGAGCCGGCCAACTTTTTGGCATCCTCGCTTACCGGTGGACTGGGGATGCGCACAGCGAGCAGTGTTCCCAGCGCGAAAAGGAAGGTGGCAAAATCGATTATGATAATACCGCGCAACCCTATGAACATGATCAGCGCGCCGGCCAGGAGCGGGGACAGGATGTTGCCGAGAGCGCGAGCCATTTGAGCCAATCCGCTGGCGCGACCGAAATGCTCTTTGGGTACGAGCATGGTCACCGATGCCTGATATGCCGGACCCTGGAAGGAACCGAAGCAGGAGCCGAGTGCGGTCATCGCCAGAATGTGCCAGAGCTGGAGACAATCGACCCAGAGAAGCGCGGCTAGAACGAGTGTGGTGCAGGCGGCGGCGATATCGCTGACGATCATCACGGTGCGGCGGTCCCAACGATCCACCAGCGCGCCCGCCAGGGGGGAGATCAGGACTGCGGGGAGTGTGGCGGCCAGAGCGACCATGGCGAATTGCGTGGCCGAGCCGGTTCTCTTGAAGATCCAGATGCCGATGGCGAAGCCGGTCATCCCCGAGCCCAGCATGGAGAGCAGTTGCCCCGCCCATATGATGAAGAAGGTTTTCATTCCGCTGCGCTCAGGCGCCATTGATCACCTCAACCACATTCCTGACATTTCGAAGCGTCGCGCCGATTCCGGTTCCCACAGGAAAAACGCAGCCTCTTTGAGTGACGATGTATCCACCCGCTCATGGGGGATGGGAATCCGCACGCGTCGCTGTTCACCCGGCGCGAGATGAATCTCCCAGGTCCAGACCTTGCGCTTGATGAGCCCGCTACCCAGCTTGAAGCCGAGCCGCACAGGTTCGCCCTCCATCAACCGCAGGTCGATGATGACCTCACGAAATGCCTGCCAGTCCGAGGGCATCGGCATTCGCCATAACTTGTCCTTACCCGCATCCAACGTGAACTGCAGCGTCTTGCCGTCTGCTTGCTCGACAGCCTTCACATCCCGACCGCCGTGCCAACCCCGCTTTGGTTTGTCGGAGTTGGTGGCCTCGATAACCCCCTGCAGGCTATTGGCCGCAATGCGCTCCTGCTCCGCCACCCAACTATCCGCGAGCGTTTCATTGCCGCTGAGATAGTAACCGGCGGCCAATCGCCAGCTTTGAAGAGCGAGCGGATCGCTGTCGCGGTTCAGTGCGCCGCTTAGAGGCATCAGATCGAAGAGCTTGTCGGCAAGGTCCTCATCGGCATGCTGCAGGAGATGAGCGTAATCGACATCGTCGAATCCGTCACGCAACATCTTCAGACGAATCGACTCAACCGGTCCATCCGGCCCGGGGTAGTACAGTGCGCCGTTGCCGTTCTGCCGCGGATAGACCATCGGATCCTCCCAGGGGTCGACGGTCCAGTAGTTCACGCACCAGAACAGCAATCCGGCGTAACCCTCAATCCAGACGGCCGGCGCGGTATGACGCGCCTCGAGGCCGGGGACATCCAGATGAAGCGCGGGGACATCGCTGCCTGCGTTACCCGCCGTATAAACCCAGAGATCCTCACGCCCCTGTCCGCGGGCAGCGAGCCAGGGATCCACCGTTGCCGCCTGCATGAGCGCATCACCCAGCCGCGGACACCACCAGTGCACATCAGGATAACCATCAGCCGGCAGGCGGGTAATCAGATTGCGCAATCCGGGCGCGGCGCGACCCACCATCGCGGTCATCTCCCGCACCCCCTCATAGGTTTCGTCGAACAGGTAGGTGTAGAAGATGTCCAGCCACCTCTTCTCCGCAAGATGCTCACCGACGGCCCGGTACCAGGCCTCGGTCCAGACATTGACCTTCCTTGGCCCCTCAAGGCAGAACAGAGTTTGCCCCCGCTCCATTGCCCACTCCACCTGATTGTCGAAGGCGGTGAAATCAGCGCGCTTGAGCTCACCCTCGTTACTGATCCGCAGCTCAGGTCTGGTGCCCACCGCTCCCACCGCGACATGTGCGGGCATGATCCGGTGCGCAAGCATGGATTCATGATAGCGCTGCATCATCGCATCAGCTGCGGGGGTGCCCTTCTCCAGATTGTGATACTGGTATACATACTTCGGATAAAGCATGAATGAACTGGCCAGTGTCGGGCTCTCTGGGAGATCGAATCCCCAGACCTCAATCTCCATTTCGACTACGGCATTCCAGTCATCGGCACTCAAGCGGACCTCACCGGTATAGTGTCCCGCCTCGGCTGCCAGAGGAACCGCCACCTCGACCCATATCGCCTGGGTTCGACCCGCAGGGACATCCACCTGCAGATCCGGCAAGATAGGGTCGGCCCATTCGCCGACATGCAACGTTCCATAGTAGGGCTCTTCGGTTGTCACAAAGCCGACGAATCCGGCGCTCAGCGCCTCCTCCTCAAGGTAGTCGCCCGTCTCTTGTGTGAATTCGCCCAGCTCCACGTGCAGATTACTTAGTTCCGAATCTCCCGTGCAGATGAGAATCTGCACCGCCTCGCTCTCGCCCCAGGCGGCATGAATGAGGGGACGTGTCTCAAAATGGGCCAGGAACGCAGTATCCGGGAGGCCTGAAGGAGCCTTGGCCAGCGACGAGACTACAAACAATTCCGGTTCCAGGGAAAAGGCTGCAGTCGAAATCAGACTGAGGATGAGCGCCAGCAGTGCGGACATTCTTTTTCTAAGGTTCATATTGCCTCCTGATTCCCTCTCCATTCCCATACTACCCCCGCTGCAAAATAAGTATGTGGGAGTAATAGCCATCTGCATTTTCACTGCTATACTAGCAGTGTGTTCAACAATATCGGCTTTATCGGGAGCTATTTCAGTCCCGCTCTGAGTGCCTGTTGACGCTCTGCCGAATGTTGAGCAAAGACCATATCAGCGCGCCCACTTACAAGTGGATTGAAAAGATCAACGCAGTGCTGATCGGTCTATGGGGTCCATTTGGACCCCTGTTTTTTATGCCTGTCGTTTTCCACCAACTCATAACCTTGGTACCCCTGAACCCCCGCCAGAGCTCGCAGGGGAGCATCAGCCTTGTGTAGTGCTTCGCGCCACTCATCCTCCGGATCGCTATCGTAGACAACCGCTCCGCCAGCGCCAACCACCGCGCGCCCATTGATCAGTTGGATACTGCGAATGACAATGGACAGATCAAGGGAACCGTCGAAACCCAGATAACCCAGGCAGCCGGAGTAGTTGCCGCGCACGCGCGGCTCCAGCTCCTCAAGAATATCCATAGCTGCAATTTTCGGCGCACCGGTCATGGAGCCCCCGGGGAAACTCGAAGCAAGAAGATCGCAACGATCCAGGTCGGGGTGCAATTGGCCGGTTATGGAGGAGACCATCTGGAACACCGATGAGTACTCCTCAATGACGCAGAGATCGGGGACATCAACGGATCCCGGAATGCATACACGATGCAGATCATTACGGAGCAAATCGACGATCATCACGTTCTCCGCCCGATCCTTCTCGCTGTTCTCGAGCTCAAGGCGCAACTTCTCATCTTCGGCGGCAACCCTCCCCCTGGGTCGCGTACCCTTGATCGGCCGCGCCTCTATCCGGCCCCACGCATCCATCTTCAGAAAACGCTCCGGGCTGGAGCTGATCAGGGTCATCTCCGGATGGCGGAGGAAGGCCGCAAACGGGGCCGGATTGATCTTTTTCAATTCGCGATAAAGCGCGCGAGGGTCATCGGAGAATGGGGCTTCGAATCGACCCGTAAAGCAGAGTTCGTAGGCATTGCCCTCACGAATCTCCTCCCGGCAGCGGGTTACCGCGGCCCGGTAATCATTCGCACACACGGATGGCGAACATGGCAATGCGCCACCCCTTGCCGTAGGCGGTGTTGCGGAATCTGCTCCGTTTTCGGCCAACAGGCTCCGCAGCTCCTCGGCCAGCAACCCGGCCTTGAGAGTCGCCTCCCGCTCCGCATCCATCTCATCGCGGCCACGAGCCCACCCGACAGCCATCATCCGGTGCTCGGCATGATCGAAGAGCAGGCAACGGTCATAGAAGAAGAGAGATATATCGGGCAACTCGAGATCATCCTCAGCACTGGGTTGCAGCGGCAGAATGCGTCGCCCGAGTTCATAGGCGAAAACCCCTACAGCACCACCCGCAAAGGGTATGTCCGCCCTGGGCGTCGTTTTTGGAAAAGCCGCGAGAACCTGGCGTAAAGCCGCCAGGGGGTCGCCCTGCCAGGTGAAATTCTGCCCACGACTATGCCAATGAAATCGGTTGATCCCATCGCTGCTGGCAAAGCGGGCAACAGGGTGGCTGCCCAGGAGCGACCAGCGCGACAGCTCCCCCGCCGGGCCAGCGCTATCCAGCAGAAACAGACTGCCTCCGCTCATCAACGGCAGAAGACTCTCCGGTGAAGGAAAACCCTCCATGGGCACCAGGGCCGTAGCCGCACAATCACTTGCCGGAGCTGGGGGGTAAGTAAACATGGTCGTAAAGTAGCAACTCCACGAGAATGCGACCAGCAGGACTTTGCCGACTACATCCTCTGATCCCGCCAAAAGATATACATGACGCAGCAAATAGTGGACTGGTTATAAAAAGGGCGGGGGACGGATCAAAGATCCGTCCCCCGTTTGCTCATGCTCTCGAATCAATATTCACTCGACCGGTTACACACGATAAATTCAATCAAACTCTTGGAGTGCTTGCTAAGGAACCGAACATCTCTCTAAATCCGGTTCCCGTGTTGCTTGAAGTATGATGGGTTACGTCCTCGACGAGCTCAGGTTCCGGATAAAACAAAAATATCCGAAAACAGCTTCACGCATCAGACACCTCTGTCGGAAGATTCAACATTTCACTCTCCCTCTGCAGGATGGTCCACGAGGGATAGTGCGTGAAGGCCAGGGCTTGTTTATAGGCCAACTCCGCCGCCGGCTTATCGCCCAGATTGGCGTGACAGCGTCCCAACATGTGATGATACTCTGCGAAGCGGTCCATATCCGGAGCGGAAAATGTCAGGTGTGTAAGCGCCTGCGCGTAATTGCCATCAATAATCTCCACCAGAGCCGCAAGATAGTTCAACCCCTCATCGTCCGGGAGACGGCGTAGCGGTCCCCGTAACGAACTACGCGCACGTTTGGCCTGCCTGTTGTTGATCATAAGCAGGGATCGACGGACCTCTTCGGCTTTTCTTCGCGACGGCTGATTGAACAGACTGTAGAAAACAATCAGGCAAACCAGCGAGAAGAGAGATGCAAACCTGGCCGACCAGATGGCCAGTAGAATGCATAGAGCCAGCAGAGTGAAGAAGAGACATCCCCAGGGCGTTCTCGCCGAGGGGGTGATAATGCCGACTGCCATATCGTCCGCTTCATCATTTAGCGTCAAGGTAACGGGGATGCCGTCAAGTCGTCCCTTCTCGTTCCTGAAAGCCGGGTGGGGCATGCGCACCAATCCGGGGGCTATCTTTTCGACTTTCAGTTTTGCGGCCATTACAGTCCAGTCCGAAATAGGCGCAGGCTGCGCCAGGCAGTGTCCGAATTCATGATCCCCTCCGTGTTCTCGCCGTGATAAACGGACGGGGCACGCAGCAGCTCTTCGAGATCCTTTTTATCGTCATTCATGATCCAACTCCAGTCGCAGCCGTTTGTGCGCACGGTGTATCCAGGTCTTCACGCTGCCCGGCGGCAGTTCCAATCTATCCGCAATCTCCGCCAGCTTCCAGTCCTCCAGGTAACGCAAAGCGATGATCTCCCTGTCACGCGGATCAAGGCGACTCAACGCAATCCTGACCAGGCGGGCCTCCTCCTTGTGTCCCAGCAAAACAGCCGGATCAGCCCCCGCGGCAATCAGTCCGGCCGCGGACTCCTGACCATCATCCGTCTCGGCCCCCATGCGATTTAGCTGCGCGCGGACAGTCGCCTCCCAGTCGGCGATAAAGCGCGCGGCACTGCGACGATCAAGCGGAAGATAACGCTGCCGCGCCTCGGTGAAGCTCCGATCGGGCATCAGTTCTCGTACCGCCTTACCGGGGAAGAATCGCTTGTGCTGTATTCCATACCTCATTGGAACGTCTGTTTGGAAAACAGTTTCACAGATCTCGGGATTTGTGAAACCCTTTCCGGCATCGGCAGGTCAAAAATGGGGAATCCGAGGAGCGGGAATTCAAGCAATGGAGGAAATCATGCCGATCTTCATGAGTCTGTTCGGTGACGTAAATGAGGGCGCGGTGAGCATGCTGATCCCTATCGTGACCATGGTGATGGTACTGCTCATACCCATCGTATCCATAATCATGGATGGATTCACCAAACGATCGCGCATGAAAGTGCTTGAGGAGGCGCTCAGGCAGGGCGTACCCGTCGAGGACCTGCCGCTCAACGAATCCACCGAACGGTTGCCCTACCGCAGCGGAATGGTCTGTGTGGCCGTAGGATTGGGGATAGCTCTATTCGGAATTTGCATCAGTATAGCCATGGAGCAGACGGGGGAGCCGGATTACATCGCACCCCGCATGATCATGCCCGCGATCGGCTTGATCATCATCCTGATCGGCGCCGCGTTACTGGCCAATGACTACCTGCACCGCGACCGGCTCTCCTCAAGCAATCATGACGGGAATCGCCTGCGATAGATCAGGATTGATGTTTCCAGAAGCTAGGTTCGGGCATGGAGTCGGCTGCCGGCAGCTCCTCTTCGTCCGCCAGGTCCTCAACAGAGTAGGATGACAGCACGGGCAAATCCTCGGGCGGGAAGGCCCACATGTGCATGGGGTAGGTTTTCTTCAGCGCCCTGATGCTGGGGCTGACATCATCGATCTCCGCAATCGAACCGTCCCGTTGCCGCACCTGAATGCCACTCGAACCCAGCCGGCTCGGATCATACTGCTGGTAGAAAATGTCGGTAGCATCCTCGAACAGGTAACGGTAATCCACATCGCTGCCATACTTCGTCCGCATGTGGTGCCAGGCCAGATTGCGCAGCGCCACCAACTCATCGGTATTGGCTGATTGATAGAAGATTCTCACCTTGTAGAGATCGCGATCGATCAACCGACGGCTCAAATCGGCCAGCAGCGAATCGGGTTCGCTCCTCCAGATCTTGATGATGACATTCCACTCGGCATCGTCCAGCATCAGGTAATCATCGAGCGCCATCTCCTCACCCTGCAGGATCCGGATGAACGGATGCTTCTCCGGCGCATGGATCAACAGATTGCGCCGCAGCAGCTCCCGCGCGCGCCGGACAAGGGCTTGCAGCATGGCGTGAGCGCACCACACGGTCTTGTGGAAATACACCTGGCGATACATGTGATAGCGCGCAAGCAGGAAGGCCTCGGTGGGGTGAAAGCCCTTGACCCCGACGATTACGGAGTCAAAATTATCGTCACGACACACCTCCAGGCCCAGTATCAACCGTTCGAGATCGAAGACCCCGTACTTGACGCCGGTCATTGTGCTGTCGCGCAGAAGATAATCCAGACGATCCGCATCGATCTGCCCCGAGATCACACTTGAGAGGAAGCGCCGCTTGCCCTGTTGTGAAAGGCAATCGACGATCTCATTCGGCAGATTAGGGCCGTACTCCCGCAACACCCGATTCACATCGGTGCTCTGGTCAAGGATGATCCGCCGCGTCCAGTCCTCATGAGACACACCCAGGACCATCTCGGACACGTGGCTATACGGTCCATGCCCGATATCATGCAGCAGAGCGGCGACACGGGTGCATACCCTCTCCTCAGGCGTGATGTCGACCTTCTTGGAGAGTTGATCCAGAATCGAACCCGTCAGGTGCATCACGCCGATGCTATGTGCAAAACGTGTATGTTCCGCACCCTGGTAGACCAGGTGAGTCAGGCCCAACTGGCGGATCCGCCGCAAACGCTGAAACTCGCGCGTATTGACGAGATCCCACAGCAGACGCTCTCCGGGATCATTAGTGTCCAGGGTCAGCACACCGTGAATGGTGTCACGCAGAAATATCTCCTTGCCGATCATGGAACCGAAATTAAGCCACCAGCGCGGGCAAGTCAATGGCACCCGGCAACCCTTTCCTGCTTGTCGCTTTTTACTCTCAGGCGTATGTTATTCTGCATGAAACAAAGAATGTTGCTTACGAAAGAGGTGGCAATCGGGGACTTGGTTTTTGGTGGCCGACAATCCATCGTGCGGCAAACCATGACCAGCATCGCCACCGATGAAACCGAAGCGGTATACCGGCAGATCATGATGCTGGCGTCCGAGGGCGTTGAACTCATCCGTCTGACCGTGCAGAGCCCCAGGATCGCCGAGACCCTGGAACCGCTGTGCAATCTTCTCGAAAGAGGCGGGATCAAGATACCTCTCGCCGCCGACATACACTTCAGTCCCGACGCCGCGTTGCGCGCCGCCGACTTCGTCGAGAAGATCCGCATCAATCCCGGTAATTTCGCCGATCGCGGCCACGGCGACAGCCCAGCCATGAATGACGACGAATACCTGGCGGACCTCGAACGGGTGCGCTTGAAATTTGCGCCGCTGGTGGAGAAGTGCAGGAAGCTGGGCCGTGTGATGCGGATTGGCGTGAATCACGGATCGCTCTCCGGCCGCATCCTCAACCGCTACGGCGACACCACCGAGGGGATGGTCGAATCGGCGCTGGAATATGTGCGGATCGCCGAGGAGCTGGAGTACTCGGATCTGATACTTTCGATGAAAGCCAGCAATGTTGTGATCAACGTTGAGGCCAATCGTCTGCTCGCTCTGCGCATGCTCAGGCGATCCGAGAGTGAGGGGCACTCCATCTACCCGATCCATCTGGGCGTAACCGAAGCCGGGCAGGATGAGTCCGGGCGAATCAAGAGTTACGTCGGCATGGGTGCTTTGCTCGAGATGGGGATCGGCGACACGGTGCGCGTATCCCTGACGGAGGATCCCCTCGACGAACTGCCCGCCACACGTGCGCTGGCCGAACGCTATTCCGATCACAGGCGCATCGCCGACCCCTGGACGGCCGCAACGATGGCCATGCATTTCGAAGCCGGAGAATGTGATCCCGCTACGGGAGAGCTGCCCAAGGGCAAGACGCCTGTCTGCGTCGGCACCGAGGCTCAGGCCACTCACTTCCCGGTAACACTGGTACCCATGCACTGGTCGCCTGCGATTCAGGATCTGCTCTCGCTTCCCTGGCGACCGCTTGCGCCGGACCACATTCGCACGGATGGCCTGGAGCAACCCGGCGTTGTGGCCATCCCCCGGGGAGCAACCGTTCGCCTCTCCGAACCCAAACTCGAAGCCGGCGCCAAGGAGAGGACCTATCTGGAGATCGCCATCTCGGTCGGTGTGCCGCTCCTTGAGCGTCGCGCCCATCACACATGCGTGGTCGCAACAAGTGGAGCAGAGGCCGTGCTGGGAACCGAACTGGCCTACAGCATCCTGCAGGCTACCCGTTTACGGATGACCCAGGCGGATTTCATCAGTTGTCCCTCCTGCGGGCGCACCAACTTTGATCTCGAAGAGGTTACCCGCCGCATCAAGGAGCGGTTCATCCATCTGCGCGGTGTGAAGATCGCCATCATGGGTTGCATCGTCAACGGACCGGGCGAGATGGCCGATGCCGATTTCGGCTTCGTCGGCTCCGGTAAGGACAAGATTGATCTTTATGTCGGACACGATTGCGTCCAACGGGGGATTCCCAGTGAGGATGCCGTCGAGCAGTTGCGCAGTTTGATGGAGGCGCATGGCGTTTGGGCCGAGCTCTGCTGATGCCCGTCCGAACCGCAAAGGAACGGCTCGCCTCCGATCGGGAAGCGAGCCGTTTTTGTCTTTTCGGAAATGCCGCTACTGGATGAGCGAAATCGCGTAGTCGATTTTACTGCGCAAGTCGGCGACATCTGCCTCGCCACCCATGCCGGTTTTCCTGAAGAGCAGCTTGCCGCTCGGTCCCAGCAGGAATGTGCTGGGGATACCGGTGACGCCGAAGTCATCCACGGCATGAGGAACATCTTCACCGCGATCGGCATCCAGATAGTAGGGGATATTCATCCCAAGCTCCGTCCACTTGGCCGCGGCAGCCTCTTTGCGAGCCTCGCCAATGGACCGCTCCCAGGTGTTGGCCGGAATGATGAACAGTTCGCCGTCGTGACCATAGTCCTTGCCGATCTCGTTGATATGCGGCAGTGCGCGCATGCAGGGACCGCACCAGGTTGCCCAGAAGTCGATCAGCACAACCTTCCCCTTGAGGCTGGACAGCGTGAAGGACTCGCCGGTGATGTCGGTGAACGTGGCTTCGGGAGCGTCGAAACGGAGCGCGTGCTTTTCATAGTCGGCGAACAGGGCGGCCTGCGCCTTGGCGTAGGTGCCCTCCAGGTTCGCCATGAACGAAGATTCATCCTGCCCGGACAGCTCCAGCCATTGCGCGACCTCCTCATCGGTGAGTTTCGCCTTGGTCGCCAGCAGCTCAAAAGCCTTCAACGCTTCGCTTGTCCGACCCAGCTGCAACTGAATGGCGAGTTGCTCACGAACCGTATCCAGGCCGACATTGTCGGGGAAGTCGATGATGATCTGGCCCAGAATTCCCAGGGCCTCCGAATCGCGTCCGCGCTGCTTGACGACATCGGCCAGCGCCTGCATCCCACCGATGATCGAATAGGTGTGATCCATCAACCAGATGTGCTCGGGATCGCCGGTCGTATTGTCCCATGTCTCGGCGCGGACATCGTCCAGCATGCGCCGCATGACGGCCTCACCCAGTTCCAGGTCACCCGCCTGAACCAACGCCCCGGCGTAGTACTGCATAAGATAAGAGGTAACCGCCTTGCCGCCGTCAATGACTTCACGCGCGGCGATGGGATTGACCGCCATGACCTGACCGTAATAGAGGATCAAACCGCGGGCATAGGGGGCATCGTCCGCTTCCGGAAAATCGTTAACGTATTCGAGAAGACCATTCACCTTGTCGGCCGGTGTCGCGCCGCTCATGGCCGAGGCGTAGGCCCAGGTTGATGCAAATCCGCTTTGCGGATAGGCCTCTACGACGACCGCTCCCAGCGAATCTCCGTAACCGGAATGGTTCAGCCTGCTCATGAAGCTCAGGGCGGCGGTCATCTCATCCCCCGGCTCGCCCCGATCATTCCAACCGACAAGCCAATCCCGGAGCTTGACGAAGGTCTCTTCGCTCAGTTGCTCACGCTCGGCGGAGCCCTCAGCGGTCTCGTTGATCGCGCGCCCCCACTGGCTGATCTTGGCCATGAAGTTGTCGGGATGGTTAACGAGCTCGCGTGCGATAAGCTCACCGCCACGCTCGGGATCCTTGGGACCGGTGAGCAGGTCGCAAAGGCGAAGACGCCCCGTAAGCATGCGGAATTGCTGATGATCGGCGCCCTCCACCGGCTTGCCGTTCTCGTGAAAGGAGACCGCCCAGGGCTTGCCCTGGCGATTGTCGTAGATCTCCTGATCCTGCGAATTGAGCAGTGCGCAGACCATGAGCACGGGACCGGAGGGCATCGCGGCGGCGGGGGTCAATGTCCCCTCCCAGAGACCGTTTGCCATGTGCAGCGGCAGTGTGCTCGTAACCATCTCGCCGTTGCCGTCGACGAGAGTGTAGAGCATCTCGATGGCGGAGGCATCGCCCAGACGATAGCCCTCGCCGGACAGATCGAAGCTGAACACAACGGCCTCGCCGGGCGACGGCTCCGCCGGGCTGCAGAAGGTGTCCACGGCGGCTTGCTCGCCACAAGCGAGGGGGATCAGGGATATGAGGATCAGCGACAGCAGGGTCAGAATCGGACGGGAGCGCACGGCCCACCTCTTTCTTTTCAGGAATCGGATTACGCGACCCAATCACTATAGTCGAAAGGGGAGCTGTTGAACAGGGGGAGAAGTTTTCATGCCGGCCGTGTGAATGGTGGTCGGCCGCAAGGGCCGCTCCCCGGGGTGAGATGTTGACGGCAGCATTGCGTCGGGATAGGCTCTTGACGATCTGTAATGATATGGATCCGGACCATCGCTAATCCAGCAATACTTGGAGGTATCCTTGAGCTCGAAAATACGCCTGATTGCATCTGCGGCGCTGTTCCTGACGATCTTGTCACTTACGTCTGCTACCGCCGTGGCGACACCCTTTGAGTTTCCATTGATACAGACCGGACGCGGCCTGACCCTGCACAAGACGATGGGGATTCTGCCCTTCACCTATGCGGAGGAGTATCATGGTCAGCAGTCCGAGGTCATCTTTCAGGTCAGCGCCAAGCATAATCTTTTCGGATCACGCTTCTATGTAGCCTACAGCCAGATCTCCTTCTGGCAGGCCTACGACAGCGAAAACTCCGCACCATTTCGCGACACCAATTATAACCCCGAGATCTTCTATCGCAGCCGGGAGGTCAATCTCGGCTCAGGTTCGTTGGGTGTCGATGTGGGTTTTGAGCATGAATCCAACGGGCAGTTGGTCCAGCTGTCGCGCAGCTGGAATCTGCTCTACATCGCGCCGTTCCATCATGGCGACAACTGGCTGGCTTATGCCAAGTTGCGTTACCGCATCCCCGAGGAGGAGAAGGAGACGCCCGATTCGCCTCTGGGTGACGACAACCCGGACATTACCGATTATCTCGGCTACAGCGACCTCCACCTCTACTATCGGTTGCCGCGGGAGCATTTGGTTCACCTGATGCTGCGCGGCTATCTGGGTGCCGACAAGGGGAACATCAGCATGAACTACAGTCTCCCGTTGCCCCGGTCCGAAGACAGTTTCCTTCAGCTGCGGCTGTTTCACGGGTATGGTGAGAGCCTCCTGGATTACAGGCAGTGCATCACCCGCGTCGGAATCGGTATTATGTTCAATCGCTGACGGACGCCAGTATCCGGAATCGGGAGTTCGACGCTTCGGTTCCGGGATGCAATCGACAACCTTTTCAAGGCGGGTTTAACAAGATGTTCACCAGAGCCATCGTCCGCACACCGGGACGCAGCATGATTACGGGGCTGTCCTCCGCCGACCTGGGCATCCCCGATTACCATCTTGCCCTAAAACAACACGCCGCCTATATCCGCGCGCTGGAGCGATGCGGCCTGACGGTCGAGGTGCTGCCCGCCGATGAGGAGCACCCCGACTCCACCTTTGTGGAGGATACCGCCCTGCTCACTCCACGTTGCGCCGTCATCACCAATCCCGGCGCGCCGACCAGACGGGGAGAGTCGGCCAACATCCGTGCTGCGGTGACCCGACACTACCCTGAGCTGGAGGAGATAGAGTCGCCCGGCACCGTGGAGGCCGGAGACATCATGATGACGGGCAACCACTTCCATGTCGGCCTCTCTGCGCGCACCAATGCCGAGGGTGCACGGCAGTTGATCGCTCTGCTTGAGCGCTACGGTCACACCGGCTCGGTGATCGAGTTGAAAGAGGTGCTTCATCTGAAGACGGGGGTGTCGTATCTCGAAGACAACAATCTCGTTGCGTGTGGTGAGTTTCTGGCCCACCCCGCGCTGCGGAGATTCAACATCATCGCTATCCCGGACGAGGAGAGCTACGCCGCCAACTGTATCCGAGTCAATGACCGTGTACTGATGCCCGCCGGCTATCCGCTGGCGGAGGGGAAAATCCTGTCGGCCGATTACGCCGTCACAACAATCGACGTCTCCGAGTTCCGTAAGCTCGATGGCGGTTTGAGTTGCCTTTCTCTCCGATTCTAGCTGCCTCCATCTTGACATCAACCGTCAGATTGGTCATGCTTACGGAACGAAGACAATCCTACCCACCCCGGCGACAAGGAGAGCTGTATGACTGCCATTGTAATTCATGAAGCCGCCCTGTTGCACCCCCGGGAGATCTGACGCTGAACCTCTGAAATTCAGCCCACGATGATCAGCCTTCCCCTGCGGGAAGGTTGTTTTGTTATGGACAACCCTCGGGCGCGACCGGCGTCCGCGGTCGATGTGAGTATCGTCCCGACCTGCCGACGCCATCAACGGCTTCACTTCCTGAAACAACATGAATATCCGCATAACATCCAATCAGGAGACCGTAATGGATTTGATCAAGCTCGGATGGAACTCAACATTCGCGACACATCATGAACCCTGGCGCGCCAAGGGATTGATCCCCGCACGCGTGACCAGAGAGGATAAGTACACCTATACCATCCTCAGCGAACACGGCGAGCAAAGCGCCACGCTGATGGGAAAATTCCGATACCATGCGAAATCGCGCGGCGACTATCCCGCCGTAGGCGATTGGGTGAGCGTGCGGGCCCTGCCCGATGAGAACAAGGCGCTCATCGCCGCCGTGCTCCCGCGACGGGGGACAATCATGCGCAGAGCCGTGCTGGCCGGCGGCCCCGCCTACGGGGAGGGTCGGGCCGAGGAGCAGGTGCTGGCGGCGAATGTCGACACGACATTTCTGGTCAGCGGCCTGGACGACAACTGGAATCTCCGTCGCATCGAACGCTACCTGGCGGTGGCCTGGGACAGTGGGACCAATCCGGTGATCGTACTCAACAAGGCGGACACCTGTATCGATACCGAAGCCGTTCACGCAGAGGTCGAGGGGGTGGCCATGGGGATGCCGGTGATCTGCGTCAGCGCCCTGACCGGCGTCGGCGTGACGAAACTGCGCGATTGTCTGCAGGGCGTCAACCCGACCGGCGTGTTCCTGGGATCTTCGGGAGTGGGCAAGTCAACGCTGATCAACAGCCTGCTCGGCGGAAAGGCCATGCTCACCGGTGCCGTGCGCGACGGGGACAGCCGCGGTCGTCATACGACCACACATCGCGAACTCCACCAGCTCCCCGAAGGGGGTGTGCTCATCGATACACCCGGCCTGCGGGAGATTCAGACCTGGAATGACGAGGAGGGCACCTCCCGCGCGTTTGCCGATATCAATGAGCTGACCGCCCGATGCCGGTTCCGCAATTGTCGTCACGACGGCGAACCGGGTTGCGGCATTCTGGCGGCGCTTGAGGATGGCACCCTGGACCCGGGGCGCTACAAGAATTACCTGCGCCTGAATCATGAAAACCGGAAACTGGCGCAAAGGAGGGGGGCGCAATCGAGATTTAAAAGGTAACCGGAAGAATGGGGGGATGTTCGGCCTACGAACATCCCCTTTTGGCGGGCAACAGTTTGCCGCCCGCCACCTGCCCGATAATGGCACTGGTCAGAGACAGCAGGATGAAGATCTCCGGCAATTCCAGATGGCGCCTGAGCAGGAACACGAAGGGGACGGGCGCATGAATCGCCAGAAACCAGCGTATACTGAAACGGCGACAGCGCACACGCAACATTCCGAAGAGGATATTGATCAGAACGACCGGCACCGCAAAAATCAGACTCCGTACGATCATCAACGCAACACGATGGTTCCGGCAGGACCGTCCGCGACCTCGCCAATGATTCGGGCATCGACGACGCCCGCCGCATGAAGTGAGGTCAACAATCCGTCCGCCTCCGCCTCGGCCACGGCAATCAGCAGACCGCCGCTGGTCTGAGCATCGCAGGTAAGCCAGATTTCGGTGCTGTCGACCGCGCCGAAATCGGCACTGGGCTCGATCGTATTGCGATTGCCGCGCGTGCCCCCACAGAGACAATCGGCAACGATCATGTCTCGCGCATGGGGATATACGGGCAACGCGGCCACATCAAATACGATACTCACTTGTGAACCGGCGGCCATCTCCAGAGCGTGACCCGCGAGACCGAACCCCGTGACATCGGTAAGCGAGTGCACACCGGGGGTGGCTTTGCCTGCACGATCGGCCGCACCAGGCTTAACGAAAGTTTGCAGGGTCTCGGCTGCGACCTTGTTCAGGGTGGACATGCCCTGCACGGCGGGGGTGATATCGGCCTCCTTGATCAAGCCGCGTCCATATCCGGAGAACAGCGTCGACGTCCCCAGCGGCTTCGTGAGGATCAACCGATCGCCGGGGCGAGCACCGGCATTGGTCAACACCAGGTCGGGGTGCACCCGGCCGGTAACCGACAACCCGTACTTGATCTCGGCGTCCTTGATGGTGTGTCCGCCGGCCAGTGTGGCGCCGGACTCCCGGATTGCATCGTATCCCCCCTCGAGAACACGAGACAGGAAAGCTTTGGGCAGATCCCGGGGCGGGAAACAGCAGATATTGAGAGCCGTGAGGGGAACGGCACCCATGGCGTAGATGTCGCTGAGCGAATTGACCGCCGCAATACGACCAAAGATGAAGGGGTCGTCGACAATAGGCGTGATGAAATCCACCGTCTGGACCAAAGCCAGATCCTCGGACAGACGGTAAACTCCGGCGTCATCCGAGGTCTCGATACCAACGATGAGTTTCTCAACACCTTCGGGCTTAAACCCGGCAATGATCTCGCGCAGGTCCTCCGGACCCATCTTTGCGCTTCAACCGCCGGCCGAGGCGAAATCGGTCAGCTTGCAGCTGATCTCATCCATGCTCATTATCACTCCATCTCTTTGGGCAATTTCCGATCACCGAATACTGCATATCCGTAGACATATCATATGAACGGCAGGCGGCTTGTCAATCACATGGATTGCCTGCCGGAAGCATTGACAGACCAATATCACCTGATTTGATTGTTTGCGATCCGTTAAATTCTCTCCCATAGCGAAAGAACCGCATGTCAGATAAGAAGAGCAGGATCCCGGAAGCCACAATTCAACGATTGCCCATCTATCTCTATCGCCTGGAGGCCATGAAGGACAACGGTGTGGAGCGGGTGAGCAGCCGTGATCTGGCCGATGAGCTCAAGATCTCATCTTCCCGACTCCGTCACGATTTTCACTACTTCGGGGATTTCAGCAAACGGGGTCGAACCTATGAGGTTGATCACCTTATCTCCCGGTTGCGCTGCATAATGGGTCTGAACGAGGTCACGCCGTTTGTGATCGTTGGCGTGGGCAATCTCGGTCAGGCCATGGCGAACTACAATCAGTTCGAAAAGGATGGGTTCCGTCTGGCCGGGCTCTTCGACGCCAACCCGCGCATGGAGGGTCTCCAGTTCAATGAAGTGGCGGTACAGGGGATGGAGGCGCTTCCGCCATTGATTCAGGAGGAGAAGGTGAGGTTGGGCATAGTGGCGGTACCTCCGAATGCGGCTCAGGCGGTCACCGACCTGCTGATCTCCTCCGGTATTACGGGCATCTGGAATTTTGCTCCGGTCAGTCTTAAGATTCCCGAAAATGTGATCCTCTGCGACGAGTTCCTCTCAGTGGGGATCATGTCGCTCCGCTTCAAAATGAAATACGATCAAGACAACAATCTGAATTGCATCGAACATCACGACGACAAATACCCCGGGGACTGACTCAGGTCCACCGGGGCAATTGCTACTATTCAATAGAAGGAGGTATCTTCTGATGCAGGTTCGATTATAGCATTAAGGATTCTCGCCACACAAGCCTAAAGTTAGATATCTATTTATCCCACAAACACTTACGCCTCTTCTAATTCCTTATGATTCCGTATTGTCCCGCAGCATCTCCTCAGGAGCCCAATCATTTCCGGTCAGATTCACGATTGTTTTTCCGTCGGATCTGATCGAATCCGGCAGCGAAAGCATTTACCTCATCGGACTTAAGTGTTAAATTGCCAACACCTGCCTCGAATCTCCCCTTTAATCACGGAGAATAGCAATGTTGCTCAAAAGATCTCTTATGGCGATTTTGATCCTGGCCGGTTGTTGCCCATTCGCCCTCGCAGCGACCGCCGAATATTTTGCGGCCGTGGCGGAGGGCGACACCGAGGCGATCACGATCGAACTCGATGCGAACCCCCTTTTTGTCAACGATCTGAACGAACGCGGCGCTCCGGCTTTGCACATGGCCGCCGCCCGCAGCGACACGGCCATGGTCGAGCTGCTGCTCGAACATGGGGCCAGCGCTCTACAGAGAAGCATACGCGGCCGCAGCCCCCTGCACTCCGCCTGTTATGCGGGCAGCATGGAGATTGTCGAGCGATTGCTTGAACATGGCGCCGATATCGAGGCTCGCGACAACTACGGCAACACTTGTCTTCACTATTCGATTTACGGCGGACATGAGGAGATCTCTCTGTACCTGGTCGAGCGGGAGCCGTTCCTCGATGTTGAGGGGGCCAACTGCGGCTGGACGCCGTTGCTGGCCGCCATTAGATCCGGGAGTGTGCCGCTGGTCGAGTCTCTCATCAATCATGGCGCCGACGTACACAGGTCCACCTTTCCCGAAAGGTGGAGCGGACTGCACGAAGCCGCGCGTTCAGGCAACCTGGAGATCGTCCGCCTGTTGGTCGATTCCGGCGTGGACCTCGCCGCCGAGACGACACCCTGGGGGCAGCAGGCGATTGAGTTTGCCGTCGGCGAGAATCACCTCGAGGTTCTGAGGTTTCTGATTGACGCGGGCGCCGACGTTCATGCCGTTAACGAAGAGGGGACAACTCTGCTCCACACTGCCTGCTGGCAGGGACGTGCCGAGTGTGCCCGCATGCTCATCGATGCGGGTCTTGAGGTTGATATCGTCGACAATGACGGCAGTACGCCGCTTCAGATATCGATCCTTAACGGCGGTGCCGCGTTGATCGAAATGCTGCTGAGCAGCGGCGCGGACATCCAAAAGACCTCCGGCGACAATGAGGAATCAATACTCTACCGCGCCGCACGCTTCGGCAACGGCGAAGCGGTGAACACCTTGATCGCCCATGGCGCAAAGGTAAATGCTAAAGCCGACGACGGCGCCACCCCACTCTACGGAGCTGTGATAGATGGGTCGGTCGACATCATCCGCATGCTGATCGACGCCGGAGCCAAGACCGATATTCGTCTGAGCGAAACGAAACAGACCCCTCTGCACATCGCGGCGGCCAAAGGTCTCTACGAGATCGCGGAGCTGCTGGTCGACAACAGGGCGAAAGTCAACCGTAAGAACTCGCGGGGCGAAAAGCCGCTGGAACTGGCAGCGCGTTACGGGCATCGGGATATTGCGACTCTGTTGAGAGATAGCGGAGCCCGGACCGACAATCTGACCGAGAACTACGGGAAATCCCCACTACTGACCCAAACCCTGGGCGGAAACGAGGCGCATATCTGGTACCTCGGCCACAGTGGTTGGGCCATCAAAACGCGAAATCACCTGTTGATCGTCGATTACTGGAAAGAGAATGACCCGCCTCGGCATCCAGGACTCGCCAACGGATTCATCTCGGTCGATGAGATCGGGGACCTGCCGGTGACGGTGTTCGCCACGCACGAGCACGCCGATCACTACTATCCGCCGATCTTCGATTGGGTTGGGAGTGTGGAGGATATCTCCTACGTGATCGGCTGTCAGCCCGACAGCGTGCCGGAATACACCTACGCCGCCCCACGCCAGCATTACACTGTCGATGGTATCGAGATCACCACAATCGCCTCCATCGATGCCGGAGTCGGCTTTCTGTTCGAGGTGGACGATCTCGTCATATACCATTCGGGCGATCACTGTCAGGGCGAGGAGCCGCCGGAGCCGGAGTTCGTCAGTGAGATTGAGTTCCTTGCCGGTCTGAACAAGGAGATCGATATCGCCTTCATGCCGGCCACCTCCTGCGCTGCGGGTGGTAGCGCCTGTCCGACGCTGGGAAATTTCTTCAGTATCGAAACCCTGCAACCGAAGGTGCTCTTTCCCATGCACGCCGGCGACAACGAGGAGATGTACAGAGAGTTTGCGGTCCAGGCCGCCGTGCATGACTTCGACACGACTATTCACTGCGCGGATTACTGCGGGGACAACTTCCACTATCTCAACGGCTCTATCCGTTAAACGAACCGGACACCATTCAGCCCCGCCGCCACAGTGCGGTGGGGTTGCTTGTTTGAAGTTCGATTTGGATCTATATTTGCCCCCACACTTCACATGGAGAGATTGCATATGAAGACCTTCCGCACAATCTGCCGCTGGCTGCACCGCGAACTCGGCTTCCTGGCCGTGGGCCTGACGATCGTCTACGCCATCAGCGGCATCGCCGTGAACCACAAGCACGATTGGAATCCCAATTATCTGGTTGCGGAGAGTCGGGTCACTATCCCGGCCGTCGGCGCCGGGCAGGATGCGGAAGCGAAGGTTCTGACCCATCTGGGCATCACTCAACCGGACAGAATGATGCGCATTTCACCCGAAGCGCTGCGTGTGATTGCCGACAAGACCATCTATGATGTCAATTTGAGAACCGGTGAAGTTGAGCAACGGGATTTCAGCGAGCGACCCTTCTTCTTCCAGGTAAACCAGCTGCACCTGAATCTGGTCGAGCACGGTTATACGATTGTCAGCGATATCTTCGCGGGCATCCTCGTCATCCTGGCCATCTCGGGGATCTTCCTGACGCGCGGACGGCGAGGCCTGATCGGGCGTGGCGGCGTGCTTATGCTGCTGGGGATTGTGTTGCCGATCGTCTATATCATTCTGCAAAGCAGGTCATAGCCGATCAGGTTGCCTCCAGGCTCTGTCCGGCAAAGATCCAGCGGCGAATCGTTGCTCTGAGAAAATCGGCGTTGATCGGTTTGCTGATATAATCATCCATACCCGCATTGATGGCCTCCTCCCTGTCGCCGGCCATCGCCTTGGCTGTGAGCGCAATGATGGGTACGCGACTGCTGGGGCCATCCATTTTCCGGATCATACGGGTGGTATCATAGCCACTCATCCCCGCCATCAGGCAATCCATGAGTACAATATCATACTCCTTCTCGCCGACCATTCTGACGGCATCCGATCCATTGTCGACTACATCGACACGACAACCCATATGCCGAAGGATCTCAAACGCTACCTTTTGACAGCTGACGCTATCCTCAACGAGGAGGATATTGGCTTCGAGCTCATCGACATCCGCTTCGGACTGCGGCGTACTGGAGATCTCCGACATCAACCCGGCCGCTACCGACAATTTGATAGTGAAGAAGAGTATCGTTCCCTGCCCCTCTTTGCTGATCGCTTCAATTTTGCCCCCCATCATCTCAACCAGGTATCCGGCGATTGAGAGACTCAGTTTGATGCTGTGCCGGGGAGGGATCGGCGAATCATCGGCCTTATCACCGAATGTCATCAGCGAACCCATCTCCGGCAGACCCGCACCGGAATCCTCAACCGCAACCCTGACCATGAAGTAGGGGCCATCCATGCCGGCACTGGAGACCAGTATTTTTACACTGCCCCTGGCCGTGGACCTGATCGCATTGTCGATCAGGTTGATCAGTATCTGCCGAATCCTCACCGGATCACCAATCAGATTGTTGGGGATATCCGTCTGGACACTGGATGTCAGTTCGATCCCTTTCTCCGCCGCGATCCCGGCATTGACATCCACGACACCGGCAATCAGGCCGCGCAGATCAAAAGGGAGATTCTGGAGAACCAGATCCGAACTTTCGATCTTCGAAAGATCCATAATGTCGTTGATAACCTGATACAGACCGGTAGTTGAGGTGCGCAGCAGGTCCAGATACTCCTGTTGCTGGGGCTTGGGATCGGCCTTCATCAACATGTCGGCCATGTTGATGATTCCGTTCAGCGGGGTTCGGATTTCGTGACTGATCACAGTCATGAAAGCGGATTTGGCTTTTTCGGAGCTGGTCGCAGCCCTTTTCGCCTCCTCCAGTTCACGATTCTTCTCCTTGAGCACATTGACATTCATGGTCAACATGTCCTCGATCTCCAGGCGGCTGATCGTCTGCGCCACATTCTGGGCAATGACCTGCAGTGCGGTCAGAGTCGACTCCGAAATCGTCCTGCGCTCCTGCGCCGCCAGGGTCAGCACGCCGATCAACTGGTTGCCGACCATCAGCGGCAGGGAGATGTGGGTCTGTACTTCGACACCCTCTATAAGGGTAACGCCGTTGCGGACACGATCTCTGAAAGGCGCTTCGATCACCGCCTCCCTGTTGTTGATGACATCCTGGAACGCGGTTTCGTCGACCGGTATCTCAATCAACTCCTCCGGCAGGAAGGGGATACCGACGGAGCCACGTAGATCAAGAACCCTCTTGCCGCTCTGGTAGAGACCGATGATCGAGTAGGTGAAGTTGAGCCGGCGCGACAGCACACCGGCCACCTCCATGCAGAGCCGATGGATGTCGGCTCCCCCAAGCAGCAGAACGGAGATCTCACTCGTCATCTCCTTTTCGAGGGCGTTTAACCTCACATCGCTGATATCATGGGCGACGCAGATGAAGCCGACAGTCATGTCCCTGGTGTTGGTGACGACTTCACCGGTCAACGTGGTTGTGACCTTCGTCCCGTCCTTGTGGCGGAACTTGATCTCCCTCGAGCCGAGGAGAACATCATCGAGCTGATCAGGCTCCGCGAAGATACCGGGGGAGGCCGCGGGGATGAGTATAGAGGCCGGTTGACCCTTCAACTCATCGCAATCGTAACCGAGACCGTTGCACAGCGCCGGATTGGTGACGGTAATCAAGCCGTTGGTGTCCAGGAGCAGCAGCATATCCGACATGGAGCCGACCACCTGGGATGCGTACCTGGAGGCCGTTACCCTTTGCAGCGTCTCCTTGCATATCGTCTTCAGACTGCCGGCCAGATCCCTCAGCTCATCATTGGGAAAGTCATCCAGGTTGATGTCCTGATGATAGTGTCCGTCAATGAGAAGTTCTGCCACCATATTCAGATGTTTGGTCGGCCGGATCAATCGGATCATCAGCAAGAAGAGCAGGGGGAAGATGCACAGGAGGTAAATGAATCCGCCAATGATCACCCGACTCAGCACCACATCCGCGAGAGTATGCGTCATGGTCATCGCCTCAAGGATCGTTTTTAAGTACTCCCCGACAAGAACCGATATGTTGTCGTTGATGAATTCCCTGATCTCATCCAAATGCTCCGCTTGGGTCAAATCAAACGGCTGTGACGGAGGGGGGCTGGATTGCGCTTGCTCGGCATACTCTCGGCAATATATATCCGCGGCATCAAAGTAGTCGGCTACTTGCATTTCGATCACACTGAGTATGGTTGCATTCTCGTTGTTATCCACCTCTATCAAGTCGGCGAACAGCTTATCGAATTCCTCTCGATCAACCGTAAAATCCTCAATGGCGGCAGCGTCGTAAATCAGCCCTCTACCTCTGAACCTTTGCGTGACCCGTTCGAATTCGCTTTCAACGTTGCATGCTAACGTATATTTGGGGCCCGTCACATCGCGCACTTCGATCAAATGCTCAGCGATTTTGATCGCATTAATGGCTACATAGGTGACGATCATGCCAAGGCACAAGCTGAAGGTGATCAGAAGCAATCCGGCTTTTTTCCAGAGAGTGATGCGCATACAGGGATATCCTCAGCGATGGCGGCGGAGTTCGACGATCGCGGAAGATACACGATCGTTCGACACCTGACCTAATTACAGCTGTCTATCTCTCCGGATATCGGCAAACGGGAGCGTCACTTAAGGCGTCAAACCACCAACACTGGAGCAATGCGTCATTATCTGCATGAATTGGATTTTTAGAGCATTCCAATGTATCCAAAAAGGGCGTTCCCGGAGTCTTTGCCAGATTGATTGAACACGTCAAGGGGTCGAATGCGGGGATGCACACGCAGGCACCATGACTATTCGATCACCGAACCCTATCGGATCTGTATAGGCTAGCTCCCGGATGGTTCGCTATTCACTACATTAAAAAAGAGGTCCCGCCCCAGGGCGGAACCTCTTCATGCAATCAGTGAGAATCGCTCTAGAGCAGCTTGAACGGTTCGAAGGTCATGAAATCGGCGTGATGTACGATAATGCCCTCGGTTGTCCGCTGCCCCGTATCACCCTCTTTCGCATGCATTGCGATCATATGGCAAACCTCGGGGGGAAGGTCGAACCGCATGGCCAGCCCTGTGCCGGAGAACGGATGACGGAGCAGCGCTCCATAGTTGCTCTGTACGATTTTCCCATCGGCATTACGCTCATATTCCAGCAACTTGCCGACATCAATGAGAATGGCACCCGAATAGAGGACATCCATATCGATGGGCACGGTATCACCATAGAACTCATGCATGATACGCGCAGTATCGCGACAGACATGGACAACGCTCCGCTTGTGGGCCATGAAGCTCACAGCCCTCTTCGTCAGGAGCGTGAAGGGAATTGTCTCCAGATCTTCGGCATCGAGCGGACTTTGCTCAATTGCAAACTCCCAAACCTGCGCAGTCTTCTCTCTGAGTTCATCGTTCTTGATCCACTCCAGCTCCGGCCAGAGCTTACGCACGGTCTCGTTCATGATGTGTTCCTCCAGGCCTCTTCCCTCCGGGAAGGGCAATCAGTCAGCAGGTCACAATCGACCAATCCACGACATTACATGGTTCCACTACGGGTGGTTCTGTAATCGCAGTTCTACCGACCTGTCAGCCTCTATTGTAATAATCGAAACCCTCGTTGTCAGGGGGTTTTGGCTGATTGCTGTGGTCCGGCTGCCTGACATTTCCTGTGCGTCGCGCCTGATAGATGAACTCGGAATCCAATTCGATACGTTCATCCACCTCTTTGCGCATCTCGCTGCTGGCGGCCAGGTTGCCGCCGTGAACCAGGTATACAGTGATGCCGAGATCCTTGACCATCCTCACAGCCGGAACATAATCGGCATCGGGGGCAAGCATCACGATGTGATCAACCAGATTGCGTGTCGCCAGGAAAATCATGTCGGTAGCAAGAAGAACATCGACGCCTTTCTGCTGGAAAGTAGTTGAGCTGTCGTCATTTAACACTCGCTGCGTCGAGCCAAGTTTCACGGTAAAACGCGGGAGATACTCCAGGCGGTGGAAAAAGCCACGCTTCTTGTTTACGCGCTCAATCTCCTCTTCAGTAGGCTCGGGAGGAGCCCAGGGGAGAGCGTGATAGTAATAGGTTCTAAGAAGATCGACGCGATGCCCCGCTATTGCCGATACCCTCTTGATAAGACCCATGGCCAGTTTGTGGTAATCGACTTGCGCACGATTATGCTCCTTGATCATGAGCATCTCCAGATAAGCGCCGTCGATTAATATCGCTGCTTTCATAATTACTCCTTGATGAACTTTCTTATGAACATCTACTTAATTATTATCGGGATAGCAATGCTCCGCATCATCGTCGGGCAATCGCTCAGGAATAGTGAAACACAATTCGTGATCACCGATTCCGGCATCCACCTTTTCGAGACTGCCATCGGATCTGAAGAGGAAGTGACCGTAGGAGTGCCGTTTCTCCCTCTTTTCGCCCGTTGTGCTCGTCATGATGGTATAGCGATAAACAACTCCAACTCCGCCCTCCGCCAGGATCTCGTCGTACCCGGTCGGATCACCTAGCGCCTCTACAAGCTCTTTCCTGCCCGGTAGAGAGGTAACCAAGCGTTGATTGAAACTTCGACTGAATGCGGACTTCTCGCTCTTATCGACATCGGCATCGCCCAGAGAGCGGAGTAATTCCGCAAGGATGTCGGCCGGGTAAAGCTCGGTAAATTGGCGAGGGAAACGGATTTCGGTCAATAGATCGTCATTGAATCGAAACCGATACTCCAGAGGAGCGCTCCCATCGGGAGGATCCTTCTCGAATCCATACACCCGCCAGTAACCCCGATCATCCTCAAGACGATGAGTGGGCTCCACTTCCATAAGATTATCGAAATCAGACCCAGACAGTACCGGGTTGTTCGCAATCAGAAAGTGAGTGCTGTCGCTGTGAAATTCGAAGTGCTCGTTAAAATTATTCAGCTGCCGCTTGAATTGTAGAAGTCTCCAATAAACGCAGCCGCTGGTGACAGCAACCCCAATCACTAACAGAACCAAAAGAAGCCTGCGTAGCATTCCCATATATCCCAACACTCTTTGAACAGAATCCCAAGCTACCAAACCACTTGCATATTGTCTATCCCATTTCACAATGAAGCATAAATTACAAGATTGTAAAGACCCGAAATGCTGATTTTATTCATTACGCACAACCCGCACAATAATGCTCGTATCTCTGGAGAAGCGGTGGGATAATATGACAGTGTAACGCTGGATGTGGCAAACCCCTGCAAAGGCTGTTTTTTAAAGACTATGCATAATTCAGGACACAACAAGGGCTGTGATTCAGAATCTATCCCCAATCAACTGGTCAAAGCCATTCTGACCATGATCGCAGATCCCGTCATATTGATAGATGCCGACACCCGTATTCACGCAGTCAATCCATCATTTGAAAAAGCATTCCGGTGGCGCGCCTCCGATCTCATCGGTGACAGGATAGAGCGGTTGGTCCCGCAAAGCATGCTCGCGACCTACAACGCTGTCGCCCGAAACCTCAAAGAGACCGGCTCTCCAGAGGTTCTCGATACCACCCGGGAGTATCCGGTCCTGAAAAAGGGTGGGGAGATCGCCCACTGCGTCATGACCTTGTCCAGATTATCGGATGACTATGCCGACACGCCATTCCTGGTGACATTCAAGGATGTGAGCAAATTCAGGGAAAAGGAAAATCTGCTGCTGCGACAGGTTGATTTCAACATGCTTGTCGCTCGGATCAATCTGAATTTCATCAACATCGACAACAGGGAACTCGACGGTTGCATCAGACAATCCCTTGGAGAGATAGCTCGTTTTGTCGATGTGGATCACGGATACGCGTTCTTCGTCAGGGGGGACGATACCTGCGACAACACATATGAGTGGTGCGGCGAAAATGTCGAGCCGGGTATTGGCGAACTGCGGGATCTGGACATAGACTGGTCCTCGTGGTTCTGGCGAGAGCTTGCTCAGGGGAGGACAATCAGCTTCTCACAGGTCAAACACTCTCCACCCGAGGATGAGCTGTTCCGTCAATACCTGACCACGCGCAACATACTCAACATCGTGGTCATCCCCATGATGTCGGATGACCGGTGCATCGGCTTCATCGGTTTTGATTCCACCATCAAAACCCATCAATGGTCGCCCATGGAGATCGACATGCTCAAGGTCGTGGGGGACATCATCGCCAACGCCATCAGGCTACGCGAAAACGAAGCAGCCTTGCGCATCAAGGAGCAGCACTTCCGGGCCATCGCCGAAAACTCTCCCGGAATTGTTTACTCCTACCGCAAACACATCCGCTCAGGTCGACGCACCTCCATCTACTTCAACCGCGAACTGGATCGACTCTTCGGCTCCGAAGTTGCCGGCAGAATTCGGGAGGATACCAATGTCCTGGAGACGCTGGTGCATGAAGATGATATCGCACACACACAGATGGCGTTGAGCAGATCGCGGAAGGCCAACCTCTCAATTGATATCGAGATGCGAGTCAAAACGCTGCAGGGCTATATCTGGATGCGCTCCACCGCCAACTCGATACCTCTGGAAAACGGCGACAGACTGTGGAACGGCCTTCTGCTCGACGTCAGCGAGCGGAAGAGATATCAGGAGCAACTCAAGACCAACTCCCGCGAGCTTGAGAAGAGCAATACCTCCCTGCTCAAGGCCAAATCGCAGGCCGATGCGGCACTTCTCGCCAAGAACGCCTTTCTCGCCAACATAAGTCATGAGATACGCACGCCGCTAACCGCCATCCTCGGCTTCACCGACATACTGGCGGAGGAGGTCACCTCCCCGGTCGGCAAGGAGGCTCTCGAAGTCATCCGTGAAAATGGTGGGCAGCTGCACCAAATCATCGGCGATATCCTCGATCTCGCCAAGATCGAGGCGAACAAGTGTGAACTCAGTTTCAGCCGTGTTTCCGTGATCGAATTGCTGAGGCAGATCGAAATTCAGATGAGGATGCGGATAGACGAGAAGGAGATCTACTTCGTGATCTCCTGCGACGACGATATCCCCGATACGATTCTCACCGACCAGTTGCGCCTGCGACAGATTCTGGCCAACATCATCGGCAACGCGATCAAGTTTACCGACAGTGGGGGCATCAACATCGACGTCGGACTGGTGCATGGCTCCAGTGCCGACCGAATGATCCGCATCGTAATCAGGGACACCGGAATCGGCATGAAACAGGAGGAGATAGCCAAACTCTTCGAACCGTTCACCCAGGCGGATGCCACAACCATACGCAAGTATGGCGGCACCGGACTTGGCCTTTCGATAAGCAAGGGGCTTATCGAAATATTGAGCGGGCGCATCGATGTTCAAAGTGTACCTGGTCAAGGCAGCGAATTCAGCGTCGTCATCCCCATCGACCAATCGGACAGCACCACGAAGATCGTCCCGACCGACGACAGAACCCTCCGCCCCCTGCCGTCCGGCACCCGCGTTCTTATTGCCGAGGACAATCCCACCAACTGCCTGGTCATCAGCCATATCCTGACGCGGGCCAACGCCGAGATCCAGGTGGTGGAGAATGGGGCTGTCGCCCGCGACACGGCTCTCCAGGCCTGGCGCGAAGGCAATCCGTTCGATGTCATTCTGATGGATATCCAGATGCCGGTCCTGGACGGCCACCGGGCCACCGAGGCTCTGCGTAAGGCCGGTTACCTGGGGATCATCATCGCACTCACCGCTCACACCTCCGAGAGAGATCGCGAACTGTCTCTGCAGGCCGGCTGCGACATGCACAGCAACAAGCCGATCGACCGCATACGACTGTTGAATGCGATCAACCTTCAGCTCGAGAAGCGGCAGTAACCGTCGGGGTCAACGACATCGTCACAAAAAACACCCGAACCCGAGGGATAACCTCAGATTCGGGTGTTTATACAATCTCTCTCACCAGCCGCCAGGTAGTATCCGATCCGACAGGCGGTGTTCTCAAAGGACTCCGTTCTGAATCGAAGCCCGAAACCCAGAGCGTGAAAGTATCATGGTTCTCTTACACTCCTGGTTTCTGGCGGAGAGTCTAACACAAACACAGGGTCAATATCTCCCCACACTGGTATATTTCTGGATATTGTGCACAAATTTTCCGTAAGACATGACACTGAACGAAACAGGGGCGCCGCCTGGCGCCCCTGTCTGGTAATTACATCACCTGATCAGAATCATTTTATTCTCTCGTATCTCGCCCTCTGACAACAGTCTTGCGAGATAAACACCGGACGCCATCTCCTCGCCTGCAGCATCCCTGCCGTTCCAGTCGACACTATGTCCTCCGGCAGGCAGGTTGCTGTCCAGAAGCTGTCGGACCAGCCTGCCCTTGACGTCATACACCAGCAAACGCGCGCGTCCCTGTACGGGAAGGGTGAAGCTGATCGTCGTCTTCGGATTGAACGGGTTCGGGAAGTTGCCCTCCAGATTGAACACCGGGACATAATCCACCGCCGCAACAGACGCCCTGTTCAGCGGCATCTCCATACCATTATCCGCCACCTCGGTGAGCAGGTACTCGAACTCGCACGAGGGTGCATTGTCGTCTATGTAATTGTAGGTCGTGCCGCCTGTGATCAAGGTGTCGTTCACCCTCTGCTGACCCCAGTCATTGCTGCAACGATACAGATTGAAGCCCGCATGGTTTTCGAAATAGGAGATCGCCCAACTCACACACACATCATTTCCGTTTTCACGCCGATCCGCATTGAAGAATGAGATCAACACCGGTATCGGCACATTGCCAAGCACCGCGACGCCATTGCGGTCGTCCGCCACGATGATATAGTCGCCAGCCACGGTGGCGCTCATCGCGCGTCCGCCCGTGTCGTAGAACCCATACTCATACGGAGCGGTCGAATCGGAGATATCGATAATCCGCAGACCGTCGTTGTAGTCCGAGATGTAGGCGAAGGCTGAGGCCACAACTACATCCCGTGCGGAATCAACCGTATTGACCGAACCAACTTCGACCGGAGCAGCCGGATCGCTGAAATCAACTATGCGCAAACCGTTGTTGTTGTCGGCAACATAAGCGTAGCTGCCCTGGATATCCACACCCCAGGCGGACCCTGGAGTATCCAGGATCGCCAGTTCGACCGGCGCCGAAGGGGTCGCCACATTGACGATGCGCAGACCGCCGCCGCCATCTGCGATGAATACGAGAGTGTCGGCCACGGCTATTCCGTAACTGTAGAAATCGGAAGCCAGAGAGCCGGCAACCTGAGGAGCGGCCGGGTTCGTGAAATCCACGATCACAAGACCGGAATAGGACGCTGCGACATAGGCGTAGTTCCCCTGCACCACGACATCCCGCGCCTCACCGCCGGTTGAGACCGTCGAGAGTATCTGGGGGGACAGCGGATTATTGACGTCGATGATCTGTAAACCAATGGCATTGTCCGCCATCAGGGCAAGGTCGCCGCTGATCGCCACGCGGTAGCCGTAGCCGGGAGTATCGCAACTGCCCAGCAACACCGGCTCATCCGGGAGACTGAAATCCAGAATATGCAGGCCATCACGACGACTGGCGACATACAGACGATTCCCGGACACGGCCACGCCATAGGAGTAGTCACCGCACTCATACTCGCCGATCTCCGCCGGAGTCGCGGGCGTGGTGACGTCGATCACACGCACGCCGTGACTGTAATCCGCGATGTAAACCGTACCATTGCTGTAGTCGATACCGGAGGAGGTGCCGGGAGTATCAAAGGAGGCAACCTCAAACGGCACGGCCGGATCGCTGACATCGATCACGACCAGTCCATCCATGCCGTCGGCGATGTAGACCAGCGTGCCTACGGCAACAACCTCCCACGCATAGAAATCGGTATCGAAGAACCCGAGCTCTACGGGGTTGGCCTTATCGGTGACATCGACGATTCTCAAGCCGCCCATCTGATCGGCCACGTAGGCCACGTTGCCGACGACATCAACATGGAAAGCGGAATCATCCGTCGCCAGGAAGCCGGCCTCGACAGGAGTCAGCGGATTGGCTACATCGATAATGCGCAGGCCGCCGCTCCAGTCGGCGACATAGACGTAGCCGCCCTCGCTGTCAATGCCGTGCGCACGATTGTCTGTGAGAATCGACCCGACCTCGACCGGCGATGCGGGATTGGAGACATCTATTACCCGCACGCCATTGCGGTAGTCCGCCATATAGGCATAGCCCCCCGCAACCGTCACATCGTACGAGTACTGGGGGGTGGCGACAGATCCCACCTCTATCGGCAGCGCAGGATTGGAGACGTCGATGATGCGGAGGCCGTCGGTCCAGGCCGCCACATAGACGTAATCTCCGCTTTTGTCGAGACCGAGCACGGGGCCGGGAACCATCACCTTGCCCAGCGCCACGGGTACAGCCGGATCGGTGAAATCCACAATTTCCATGGAGCCGCCATTACCCAGATAGCCGATGGCGCCATCCATCACGACACCATAACAGGGTCCATCGGGCCAGCGGCCTACCATCGACACGTTCTCCTTGTCGCCCGTCCAGCGATCGCTCGACAGATATTCCGTCTCGGCCAACCACTCGGCCGGATCGGAATTAACCTGTGCCGCAGACAACGTCCCTGCGCAAACACAGAGAAGGAGCATGATTACTGATGTCAGAATTTGGAGCTTTTTCACAACAACCATCCGTACTCTGTTATCCGGTTTCGATCGGACACCGTATCCGATCTTGCTATTCAAGTCGTATTGACCTAAAATGAATTCACCCTTCCGCGTCTGGCGGCCCTTGCCGCCCGGCGCTTTGCCTTATCCTCCAGCGCCCTCCCGTAACAGCGCTGCCTCGATTCCCGCCCACGCTTGAGGCGGACTCATTTCGCGCAGCAATCACAATGGCTTTCGTTCACCTGAACGTGCACTCGTGCTACTCGCTACTGGCGGGCGCCATGAAACCGGAGGAGATTCCGGCCGCGGCGCGTCGTCTGGGCTTCACGTCACTCGCGCTGACGGACACCGACGGTCTCTACGCCGCCATACCCTTTCAACGTGCCTGCGAGAAAGAGGGGATCATCCCCATTCTCGGCGCCGAAATTACACGCCCCCGTCTCCGTCAACCCACATCCGAACAGGTCGGTACCGATCCCGATTCGGAGACGTCCCGCCGTGAAGCCGGGGGATTCTCCCGGGAGCGACCGGCCGGGCCGGGCGACTCTCGTCATCGAGCCACTCTCCTGGCGCGCAACGACGACGGTTATCGCCTTGTCAGCGAAATCGTCACGGCTCGCCACTGCGACAGGGCTTTCGATCTCGAATCCGCTCTGGCGGCTGCCCTGGCCTCCGGCGACATCCACATCCTCTGCGCCGGTGAAGGCCTGTTGCGATCACTGATGCAGGATCCGTCATGTGCAACTGCATTGCGCAACACTGCCGGAGGCTTTCCCGACACTTCCCGTGAGTGCGTGGAGAGGAGCGTTGCTTCCGCAATCCCGGCGCGTCTTCACGTCGAGCTGCGAAGCGGCTCCGGTCCTGCACACCTCCTCCGCCTGCAAGCCCTGCTTGGTCTCGCTCAGAACCTCGATTTACCCGTGGCGGCCACGGCTGGAGCGTTCTTCATTCGACCTGAGGACTTCGAACTACACCGCATACTGTCGGCCATTCGCAAAGGGTGCGCTGCAAGTAACATGCCCTCGGACAGTTGCGCGCCCGCCTCGGCCTGGCTGATGAATGAGGAGCAAATGCGGGTAGCACTCGGGATTCCCGGGAGCGAGGTGTATCCGCCGACGACGAAATCGCCCCGTAAGGGACATGGCCCCGGACTTCATCCCGACCCCCGCCTGCTGGACGCATTGGCGGCCACCGCCCGCATAGCCGCCGACTGCCGCGCGCGCATACCGACCGGACGCCCCCGTCCGCCCCGCTTCAACTTGCCCGTGTCCGGCAACGGACGTCCCCAGGTGCCGGACGCCTTCCTCTACCGTCTGGCGCATGAGGGTCTGCGGGAGCGTCTCGGCTTTGCGCCCGGCGATCGCGACCGCACATCCCGCCGCACCCTGGCCGCCCTCAG
The DNA here is from genome assembly GCA_024231955.1 of bacterium. GTDB lineage: Bacteria > Krumholzibacteriota > Krumholzibacteriia > JACNKJ01 > JACNKJ01 > JAAEPZ01. The sequence continues at coordinate 386,975 of JAAEPZ010001024.1, forward strand.
GCGTGAGCTGCACGTCATCCGGCGACGGGAGGTGTCGGCATACTTCCTCATCGCCTGGGACCTGGTGCGCTACGGCCGGGGTCGCGGCTACGCCAGCCTCGGACGCGGCAGCGCCGCAAGCAGCCTGGTCTCCTTTGCCCTCGGGATCACCCACGTCAATCCCCTGGAGAACAACCTCTACTTCGAACGCTTCCTCAACCTGGAGCGACAGGGGTTGCCGGACTTCGATATCGATTTCGGTTCCGAATCGCGCTACCGGATCCAGGACTATGCCTTCGAGCGTTATGGCCGCGACCGCACCGCCATGATCGGCACCTACCAGAGCTTCCGGCCGCGCGGCGCCTTTCGTGCGCTTGTCGGTGCGCTCGGTCTATCCGAGCGGGAGATGGATCCAATCATCAAGCTGCTGCCCGGCTGGGGGAGTTGCCGCGATCTGCCGCGACTTCTGCGCGATGATCCCCGCACCCGCCACCTCGACCTCACGGTCGCCCCCCTGCCGCGGCTTCTCGATCTCGCCGCGCGTCTGGACGGTCTGCCGCGTCATCTCGGCACCCACCCCTGCGGCATCGTCATCGCGCCGGAACCCATCGCGGGGATCGTCCCCCTGCAGCGCGGTGCGCAGGGGTTGGCGATCACCCAGTGGGACATGCACTCCGTCGAAGCGGCGGGATTGGTGAAGATGGATATCCTCGGACAGCGGGGATTGGCCGTGATCGACGCCACCTCCCGCCGCGTACGGGAGAACTTCGGCAGGGCGCCCCGGCTGGGTGGGGATCCCCCGGCGCACGGCAGGGTGCGACGCAGTCGCGGCGGCGCGGCGCTGGGGGATCAGGCGGATGCGATCAACCCCTTCCTCGACGCCCGCACGCGGAAGCTGCTGGCGGGCGGGCGCTCCGAGGGGTGCTTCTACATCGAAAGCCCCATCATGATGCAGATCATGCGGCAGTCCCGTTGCGACAACTTCGAAACCCTCACCGCCCTCTCCTCGATCATCCGCCCGGGCGTGAGCAGTTACGGCGGCAAGCACTCCTACCTGATGCGTCACCTCGGCCTCGAACCGATCTCCGTACTTCACCCACTGCTCGAGCCATTGCTCCGCGACACAATGGGTTGCCTGATCTATCAGGAGCAGGTGATGCGCGTGCTGCAGGTGATCGGCGGTCTGAGCCTCGGCGAGGCGGATCTCTTCCGCAAACTGATGTCCGGCAAGGGGGGCGACCGTGTTCTGTGCGAGCGGCAATTCATGAGAGGTGCGCTGGTTGTACTCGAGCGTGAGGGGTCAACACCGGACGAAGCGCAGTTTCTGGCCGTGGAGATCTGGCGCCAGGTCTCCAGCTTTGCGGGTTACGCCTTCTGCAAGGCCCATAGCGCCAGCTTCGCCCGCGAGAGCTTCGAGTCGGCCTGGTGGAAGGCTCACTTCCCCGCCGAGTTCATGGCCTCGGTAATCGAGGAGCGCGGTGGCTATTACTCCACAGCCGAGTATGTCGAGGAATCGCGGCGACTCGGGGTGGAGATTCTGCCGCCCCACGTCAATGCGGGAACGGTTGAAACCCTGGGGTTCAGTGCCGACGCCCTGATGCAGGATCCGGCGGCGGGCTGCGGCCGTGCGCCCGTCCGCGACTGCGACACGCAGACTCCTCCCGGCGGGATCATCCGGATCGGCCTCTCCTTCATGCGGGGAGTGCGCGGCTCGGCCCTGGCCTGGCTGGCGGAGGAGGGCGGACGTCGGCCGTTCGCCTGCCTGCGGGAGCTGATCGAGCGGGCGCGTTTCGCCGACGGCGATGCTCCTCGTCGCTACGAAGTGGCGCGCCTGGCGCGGGTGGGGGCGCTGGATGGACTTCCCCTGGCGACCACCGCCGATCTCCCGCCGCACACCCCGACCCGAGAGGCGATGCTCGGCCGCCTGGCCGAGCTGTGGCCCCCAACCGGCACTGCGCAGGCCGACACACTGGCCTTCGCGCCGCTCCCCTCGATTGACCCGGACGACCTGCTCGCCCACTACCGCCTCAGAGCCGCCGAAGAGACCTGTCTGCTGAAATTCACACCCACCTGCCATCCTCTCACCCTGTATCCCGGCTTCGCCTCGATCCGGTCCGAATGTATAACCGCCGACGAACTGGACCGTCGCGCCGCCGCGGCCGACGCCTATGAAACGGAGCTGGGGAGCGTCAATCTGATCGGCCTCAAGGTTTCGGGGAAGAGCACGCGAACCGCCAAAGACGGTCGTCTGATGGCCTTCTTCACCTTCTCCGACGAGACCGGCAACTTCGAAGCGGTTTTCTACCCGAACGATTACAGGCGCCTCGCCCGAAAACTCCAGGGACGAGGTCCCTTCAGAATCGCGGGCAACTGCTCCGCCGAGTTGGGACAACCACTTGTCGCCGCTAAAGATGTGACGCCTCTACGGAGATGATTCCACCGGAGGATGCTCGCATGTCGCGGTCCCGAAAATTCGGAGAAGTTGCGGGAATTGTATGCGGGCATACATCGGGACTTCGCGCGGGCGGCTATTATTGAACCAGCATTTCAAATACGAGATGGCTATAAATGAAGTAAATACTCCTGCGCCTGGATGGGTCAGTGAGACAGCCAAATCAAGAAGGAGGAGAGACAGACATGAGCAGCACAAACTTTACGAAGTTAAGCAAGGTGCTAGGATTTCTTCTGTGTTACGTAATTCTCGTCTCGCCCGTTCAGGCGGACTGGGACGAATCGATGCCCGCCAAGTGGGTCCAGTATCCGGACCTCAGCCCGATGGGTATCGATGTGAATTGCCAGGAGCCGTATGTCCTGGCGGATGATTTTCTCTGCACCGAGCGCGGCAAAGTGACCGGGATCCACATCTGGGGATCCTGGCTATACGATATCCTGCCGTTTCAGGATAATCCCGAAGCACTGAGATTCATCCTGAGTATCCACAAGGATATCCCCGCAAACGAAAGTCCCACCGGCTACAGCATGCCCGGTGAGGTTCTCTGGTTCAGGGAGTTCGTGCCCGGTGAGTTCGTCGCTCGGCCGTGGGCGGATCAGATAGTCGAGGGCTGGATGGACCCGCCCGATCAGTACATCTTCCCGGCGGACTGGACCTGCTGGCAATACAACTTCAACATCAACGAAGAGGAGGCCTTCTTCCAGGCGGGAACCGATAGCGAACCCATAGTCTACTGGCTTGATGTGCAGGCCATGCCCGAAGACCCCGAAGCCCGCTTCGGGTGGAAGACCTCCGTCGACCACTGGAACGACAATGCGGTTTGGGGTATGGGCAGCGAGCCCTATCCCGGACCCTGGGAGGAGCTCTATTACCCCCACAATCACGAGTTGGCGGGTCAGCAGATTGATCTGGCCTTCGTGATTCAGTGCACCGACGAGGTCCAGGATGATCGCGACTTCGGCGATGCGCCCGATCAGCCCTACCCGACGCTGCTGGGCAGCAACGGCGCGTTCCATGTCATTATCAGCCAGGGACCGATTCTCGGCGGCCTGATCGATGCCGAGCCGAACGGCCAACCGGCGGTTACCGCCATGCGTGACGACCTCAACAACCTCGACGACGAGGACGGCATCACCTTCATGACCCCGCTGGTCCCGGGCCAGGTCGCCACACTCGATGCCTTCACCGTAACCGGCGGCATACTTGATGCCTGGATCGACTTCAACGTCAACGGCAACTGGGGGGACGCCAGCGAGCAAATCGCCATATCCGTGCCTCTCATGCCCGGCAACAACCCGGTCAATTTCAACGTGCCCGCAAGTACGCCTTTCGGTGCGACCTCATACGCCCGCTTCCGGATCAGCTCCAACGGCGGTCTCCCCTTCTTCGGCGGCGCTGCCGACGGCGAGGTGGAGGATTACCTGGTGGTATTCGACGAGCCGCACGAGGAGTGGGACTTCGGCGACGCGCCCGACCCCACCTACCCGACGCTGCTGGGCAGCAACGGCGCGCGGCACCTGTATATCGACGGGCCGATCCTGGGTTACTTCGTTGATCCGGAGTTCGACGGTCAACCCGACGCCACCGCCTCAGGAGATGATACCCTGGACGGTAGTGACGACGAGGACGGCGTCACCTTCCCGCAGATGATCTGGGGGCAGACCTGCACCATCCAGGTCTTCACGGTGACCGGCGGCATGCTCGATGCCTGGATCGACTATGACGTCAATGGCGACTGGGCTGGAGCCGGTGAGCAGATCCTGGCCAACTACGGATTGGCCGCCGGCAACAATTCGATTACGATAGCCATCCCGGGTACGGGACTCGCCACCATGAACACCTTTGCCCGTTTCCGGATCAGCTCCAACGGCGGTCTTAACTTCGACGGTCCCGCCTATGATGGTGAGGTCGAGGATTATCAGATCCGGATCGAGGAGCAGGAGATCGATTACAAGTGGTTGCAGTTGCCCGATCTCGGCACGACCGGCATCGATGTCAACGCATCATATCTCGATGACGGCATGAACTACATTCTGGCGGACGATTTCCTCTGCACGACCACGGGTCCGATCACCCGCGTCTGGGTGTGGGGATCCTGGCTCGAGGATCGCCTGCCCTTCGGCGACGATCCCATGGGTGTCGAATTCACACTGAGTTTCCACACGGATATCCCGGAGGAGCAGAATCCGGACGGTTACAGCCTGCCAGGTCAGACTATCTGGTATCGGCACTTCCCGGCCGGAGCGTTCCACGTCGAACCGTGGGCGACGAACATCGAAGAGGGTTGGATGGATCCTCCCCAGGGTTACATCTTCCCCGCGGACTGGACCTGCTGGTTGTATGTCTTCGACATCCCGATCGAGGAGGCGTTCCATCAGCTGGGCAATCCCGATGAGCCGATCGTCTACTGGCTCGATGTCGACGCCAGACCTCTGGACCCGGATGCCAGATTCGGTTGGAAGACATCCATCGACCACTGGAACGACGATGCGACCTGGACCTTCGGCACCGAGCCCTACAATGGATACTGGAACGAACTCCATTATCCGCCCGGGCACGAGCTGTACGGTCAGCCTCTCGACCTGGCCTTCAAGCTCGAGGGTGAGGCGGGCATGGTCGAGTTTGACTTCGGCGATGCGATGGATCCCAGCTATCCGACATTGCTGAGCAGTGATGGCGCACGCCACATTGTTGCGTACAACTCGATCATTCTGGGCGGAGCGATCGACTCCGAGCCGGATGGTCAACCGGATCCCGCCGCCATGGGTGACGATATGTCCGGTATCCCCGACGAAGATGGTGTTGCATTCATCGGAGTCATCAGCCCGGGGGGTACGGGGACGGTTGACGTCTTCGCATCGCACCACGGATTCCTGGATGCCTGGATCGACTTCGACGGTGACGGCGGCTGGACTCAGTCCTACGACCAGATCTTCAACTCGTATCCTCTGGTGCCTGGTCTCAACACGCTGCAGTATGCCGTGCCGACCACCGGCACTCCCGGGCACGTCTCTTTCGCCCGCTTCCGTTGCAGCACCTATGGCGGGCTTGGCTTCACCGGACTCGCCTACAACGGTGAGGTCGAGGATTACGAGGTGTGGATCAATGGCGACACCTCCGCCGTCGACGATACGGTGCCGACCAGGTTCGGTCTCTATCAGAACATGCCGAACCCCTTCAACCCAACGACCACGATCACCTATGACGTTCCCGCCGACGGCGGCCACGTCTGCCTGACGATCTACAATGTCTCGGGTCAGAGGATCGACACGTTGATCGAAGAACATCGGACCGCCGGACACTACCAGGTGGAATGGAGTGCTCGCGGTGCTGATGGACGTCAACTGCCCTCAGGCGTGTACTTCTATCGCCTGCAAGCCGGCGATGTCGATATGACGCACAAGATGGTTCTGCTGCAGTAACTAAATTCACAACCTGTAAAACCCGGGTCGGCAACGACCCGGGTTTTCTGTTGTTATAGTCTATGGTTTGCGGAGAGCCGCTAGAATGTGAAGTCTTTTTTGAGGAACAGATTGAGGCAGGCCTGGCTGGCGGTCGGGTCATAGGTGATGCCGCTTTGATTGCGGACCTCCTCCAGCACCTCCTCTTGCGAGTAAGCCGGGCGATAGGGGCGAATGGTCAGCATGGCTTCGACGACATCCGCCAGGCCCAGTACCTTGGCCTGCACCATGATCTCATCGTCATGCAATCCATTCGGATAGCCGGAACCGTTCAGTTTCTCCTTGTGCTGCAGGATGATATCGGCAACGGGCCATGGGAAATCGATCCGCTTCAGCAAGCGCTGCGCAACGACCGGGTAGGTCTGCACAATCCGTCGTTCGGCATTGTTCAACTTGCCCGGCTTGCACAATATCTCGGCGGGTATGGCGACCTTGCCGACCTCATGCAATAGAGCCGCGATCCGAATGCCCTCGATTCCGTAGCTATCCATGCCGATCTCTTTGGCGATCGCGCAAGCCAGCTTGGCCACCCGTCTCTGATGGCCGACAACAAAGGGATCGCGTCGTTCGATCAGATTGGACATCGCCTCCACCGCGCCCATCATGACGCCGTGCATATGATCCAGCCGCGAGTTGATCAGTGCGCCAAACCCGGTCTGATCGGCAAGGTCCTCGGCGAAGATCAGACTTCCGCGGACATTGTCTTCGCCCCAGCAAAACGGTACGCCGTGAAACCGCGGCTTACTCAGATCGGCCAGGTTGCTGTCCTGATCCACGGACTCGATATTGAACGAGTCGCCCACCTCGACAAGATTGCGGATGGCCGGACCCAACCCCACATACTGCAGCGAACTGGATGAGGGGCTCTCATTCGCATCGGAATCGGATTCGTAAAGATCGTGAAAGGCCTGGTTGCTGATGATCGTCTTCCCGTGTTCATCGAGAGCGATCAGCCCAAAGGGGAGTTGATCCAGTGCCGCGTCCTGGCACCGCTTGATCCGTCGATAATCGAGAATTTCGCTATCCCGCCTCTTCAGTTGCGCCTGCAGATCCCTGACCTGCCGCTCCAGATCAGCGCATTTTGAATCGGAAGAGACAGTGTCATTCAATTTTTGCATGCGAGAATACGCTCAATACCCATCAAATCTGCCCCACCTGAGAAGAGATTTTTCTTAACTGATACCGTACCAATACGTTAGAACAGGCACTTGGTTAAAGATGCCCGTATCACACCAATCGAGTGCAAAGATTTAGCCAATATTGGCGCCTATCGCAGCAGATGTAAGATTATCATGCTGAAAATATTTGGTTTACGGGATTCAGGGGGGTTTTTATCGAGAGAGGTTATCGCATGCATAAAAAAACCCGGCCTGAACCGGGTTGATCGAACCGAAAAGCATTGCTAGCGGGCGCGGGTCGGTTTCCATTGGACTCCACTGAGCTTGGGGTTCAGCAGCGCGCTCTTCCCCTCCATAAGATGCTGCTCGACATTCTCCGGCGCCCCCTTGCCGTATACGTAGCGCATGTGACCGGTCTGGGGGTGCGGGTTCACCATTATGCGGGAATCGAAGGGAACATCGCCAACTTTGAGAAACGTCAGGGTGTTGATCAGCAGACCGTGACCATCCATATTTTTGACGACCTGCGTAATCCCTTTGTTGATATCGCCCATGGCCATCGAAGCGTAGATGGGCAGTTCGTCCCGCAGGAACTCCAGACCCGTAGGGTATTCGATGGAATACTCGAGCGCCCTGATATCGCCCTCATCACGCATCCCTCCATTCATCATGATAATGCTGACTATCAGCGTATCCGGAATATCCCCCTCAAGGATGCTGTCGACCCCCTGGGCATCGAAATAGGCGCCCAGGGAGACCTCGGGATCGCCATCGTCCCACAAAGCGGCCCTCTTGGCTACGGGACGGTCGTCCTCGGCGAGCGCTACGGATGCGGTTAACAGAAGAATCAGGATTGTCATCAATGGATACTTCATCATGTCCTCAACAATGAACAGGTTTTACCGATGGCCCGCGACAAGAGTTGCCGCCTGAAAGCATAGCTTGACTACAGCAGGGGAGCAAGTATTGACGGAATCGGAATCCGGGATTAATCACCCGGTGGGGAGCAAACGCTCCATACCATCGTCAGTTCCCTTCACTCCAATCATCGAGACGATCCGGACGCAATCGGCAGCCCAGTCCCAGCAGCTTATCCTGCACTTCGTCCGTAATGCGAACCAGGTAGAAAGTGCCCTCGGCTTCGTATTTAACATCACGGACATCGCACTCGTCGTAGATCTTGCCCGTAACGGACTCCTGCCCGACAGGCACCTCTATAATCATCTCCGCAATGGATCCCTGATGTCGATAGCGGATCTCCTCCAACAGCTCATCCAGACCCTCGCCGGTCTGCGCACTGACACGAATGGCGTCGGGCCACTTCACCTGCGGATCCCAGTTCGAATCCGGAGTACCCTGGGCATCGATTTTATTGAAGACGCGCAAAGTGCGGTCCGGATCAATATCCAGCGACCCCAGCACCTCATCGACAGCCTCGATCTGTCGATCGCAAGTGGAGCTGGCGAAATCCGCCACGTGGATGACCAGGTCCGCATCGCGCACCTCGGACAAGGTCACCTTGAAGCTCTCGACCAGATGGTGGGGCAACTTGCGGACGAAACCGACGGTATCGGACAGCAGAATGGAATCGCCCTCGCCAAGTTCCAGTTTGCGAGTTGTGGAATCCAGCGTGGCGAACAGGGCGTCGGCGACATGAACGTTCGCGCCCGTCAGGGCATTCATAATGCTGCTCTTGCCGACATTCGTGTAGCCGACCAGGGCGACGGTAAACGCATTGAGACGACGCTGCATCGCCTTGGTGGTGCTGATCTTTTCGATCTTGACCAGCTCCCGTTTCAGGCGGGATACCCTTTCGCCCAGGCGGCGACGGTCCACCTCGAGCTGCGTTTCACCCGGACCACGCGTGCCGATGCCGCCATCCTGCCGTGAGAGATGCTCCCACATCCGCCTCAAGCGGGGGCTCAGGTATTCCAGTTGCGCCAGTTCAACCTGCAGACGCGCCTGTTTCGTTTTCGCCCTTTGCGAGAAGATGTCGAGGATCAGTTCCGTGCGATCGATGACATTCGTATTGGTGCGCTTCTCGATATTGCGAGCTTGCACCGGACTGAGATCGTTGTCGAAAACGATCAGGTCGGCTTCCCTCTCCCGGCAGATCTCGGCGAGCTCCTCGACCTTGCCCTTGCCGATATAGGTAGAGCCGTCCGGTGCGCGACGCTCCTGAATCATCGCATGGAGAACCTTGGCGCCCGCCGACCGGGCCAGCTGAGCCAACTCGAGGAGACACTCCTCCTCCTCCTCACGATTATGGCCGGGCAGGGCGGTCCCTACAAGTACCGCCCTCTCCCTGAGCTTCTCGCCTGCAAAATGGAAACTATCGCGCTGTGACATGATTCTCGATATTCCGGGCCGGGTGACGGAGGCACCCGGCCCTGACGGGATACTGTGATGATCGGTCTACTTGGACGGTTTGCCCTTCAGGGGCACTTCAAACTCCATCGGATACTCGGTCAGGTTCTCCAGGTAACCGTCGCGGACCACGGCGATATCCTCGATGCGGAAGCCGATGTTCTCATCGGGATAATACACGCCCGGTTCAATCGTGAAGACCATTCCCGGTTCGAACGTCTTCCGGGACGCTTGACGCATAAACGGTTCCTCATGCACCTGCAGGCCAACGCCGTGGCCGAGATTATGGCAGAAACCGACCTGCGTTCCGGGATGGGTGTTCGGCGTCTCGTATCCCTTCTCGGCCAAAAGATTCGCCACGCGGCAATGCAGGTCGTAGGCGACCATACCCGGCTCGTACATCTCGTAGGCAAGCGTCGTCGCCTCTTTGACGTCGTTGTACATCTTCTTCAATTTCGGCGAAGCCTTCCCCGGACAGAAGGTGCGGGTCATATCGAAGAAGTAACCATAGGGACCACGGGGGAAGATATCGACCACGATCGGCTGGCCCGTTACGACCTTGCGCGTGTCGGTACCCGTATTGTGGCATACGCCGGCCTCTGCGCCCTGCGAGCAGATGGACGGATTGGCCTCCACCAGATTGTGCTTGGTCAGGGCCAGTCGGATCGCCTGCTTCAGATCGCCGATCAACAGAGGCTCCCCTTTGGTGGTGTACAGGGTACGACCTCTGGCGTGGCAGCGACTCAGTGTACGCCTCACGGCGTCAAACGCGGCAAATGTCCCCTTGCCCGCTTCACGAATCTGATCGATCTCGGCTTCGGTTTTGAATTCGCGTGCGATTTCGAGCAGCGGAGTCTTCTCCGCGACAAGCTCGATACCCTCTGGCTTGAGCAACCTCTTCATCTTGGGCAGCCAACTGATCGAACGCTCCAGGGGAACACCGCCATAGATGGCGATCTTGCCCTTGACCTTTGCCCTCTTCAGGCACCACGTCAGCCAGGCCAGCTTGAATGCCGCAGGATCATTGGCGTGCTTGAGAGCCAGCTTATTGATGGGGGTCTTGCCCATCGTGATATAGTCGAAACCCGTCGCGGCGGCGCTGTCCCGCTCAAAGTCGATACAGAAGAGCAGTTTCTTGCCCGTCCGCTTGAAGACCAGAACCGCATTTTCCAGCTTCTCGCCTTTGACGAGATAGTAGAAATTAGGATGCTCCGGCGTATTGCCCATCAGGAGCAGGGCATCGAGCCCTTTCTCTTTCATGAGCTTCTCTACGTTGGCGTGCAGCGCGTCCTTCATTGTTACCTCACTTGAACTAGATTGAACTCCAGTTGTTGATGGATGCCTGGAGCGAAAAGGACAAGTCATCAACCGTATCGAACAACCAATATGCTAGCTTTGAAGAAAAAGTACAAGAAGATCGCTTTCGTTTTCAAACCTACAGATCTTCACCGTTGATACCTTTGAAGGCGAGAGCCTTTGACCCCCATTGAAAGATTGCTGAGAGGCAGAGAGAGATACAAGGCTACAAGTACTACGTCGTCTCAATCGTTGCGGGAAACAGGAAAAGGCAGGGCTGTCCCTTTATTTGATTGAGGCGGCGTATTTTTCGAATTGATCGTAAAGTGGTTATTGATGGTGACGGATTCCGATCTGTAGTTCTCAAGCTCAGTAATCGGGATTGGTTCTGCCGGAAGTTCAACCACAATGGCGGAACCATTTGAATGGCGGCACCTCATTCGGGGTGCCGTTTGACGTTAACGATCAACTCCGACACTCGGTCGACGTTCCTACCCTTTTATTTTCGCCAATTCCAGATGACGGATGATCAGCGGCACCAGATCCGACAGGTCAACAGGCTTGGCTACAACATCAGTAAACCCCATTGCCAGGAATTCATCCGTATCGCCATTACTCGCGCTGCCCGTCAGGACGATGATCGGCTCCCCGTATCCGGCTTCACGTATTTTCCCGAGAGCCTTATCGCCATTCATGCGTGGCATCTGCATATCCATCAGGATCAGAGCCGGTGGCTCTCCCAGCGGACCCATCTGATCCGCCACAGTTTCTACCGCCTCAAGTCCGTCGCACACGCTTCGTATTCGGAATCCCTGATTGCCCAGGTAGAAACTGATCAGGTCGCGAGAAACAGAATCGTCGTCGACCAACAGAATGATCTGACCATCACCCTTTTGATCCTCGAGACTTTTTCCCTGACCCGAAGTCTCCCGCTTGGAGTTGAGCGGTTCCGGTATGGCGTCGTCGATCGACGAGGTGTCCGCAGCGGACTCACCGTATATGCAATTACGATTGATACGAACCAACCCCTCCACGTTGCCTGCGCTATCCGAGAATGGGATACGCAGACAGGGGGACTGCGTTCGTACGCCGTCCAGCGTGCATACCCACTCATCGCAATGACTCGACTCGCCGCTCTCTATCACCTGCATATCCCGCTCGTGCACCTCATCGGCATTCATCAGCAGCACAAGATCCATATCGAGTTTGCCGATAATCCGATCTCTGGATGTCCCCACCATGGTTTCAAAGGCCTTATTGACGTCTCTGTATCTGCCGTCGCTCCCCACAAGCGCTATCGTATCCGGTATTGCATCCAGCAGATTGCGGTGCTCGGTCAGTTTCCCCCTCAACCCCTTTTCGAGTTGCATATATTCCAAACGACGGTTCGCAACCGACCTCATCAATGTCTTGAATGAGGCGGACAGTCGCCCCAGTTCATCGTTGCGGACATCATCCAGATCGGGGATAGACTTTCCGGAACACATGTTGTCCGCAGCTTGAGTCAGGAGAACAAGCGGCGAAGAGAGCCCCCTGATGAAGCGCCTGAAGAGGATCATGATGAAGGCAAAGATCCCGAGTTCGATGGCGACAACCAGCAAAATCGCCGATCTTTGCGCATCCAGTCTGATCTGCAGGGGGATACAGACACCCCAGGTGATTATGTGATTGTCGATCTCCCGTGAAGCGACGCGCATCAGATATTTCTCTCCAGCAATGACATACTCCCGCGCCTGGTCTTGCGATGGGTGCTTCAGGTCGGTATTTGCCGGTACGTGCGAAACCGTCGTACCGCATAAGGTGTCGTCCAGCCAGAGGATGACGTCATCAACCAGCTTATTGTCCAGATAGCGGATGAAATCATCCGTCATAAGATCCAGCGAAGCCACCAGAAGGCCGAGAGACTCATTGTCCCGGACGATCTGTCCCGCTCCAACCAGTTCGACCGTTCCCGATTTAATCACGGACAACGACTTCTCGCCCAGATAGGGAACGTCGATCCCGCTGCCGCCGATTAACCGGCCGTCAGGATCGTATACGGCCAGCCCGGAGAGCCCCATCGTCTCTCTGTGGTGATCCAGGTATCGATTGAGTTGCGAAACAACATTGTGATTCAGGGTAACCTGCAGCGTATTGTCGGCCGAGAGGCGGGAGACCCCTCTCAGCAGTTCGCGTTCGCGGCTATTGAAGATCAGCGATATGATTTCGAGATCGGCGGTCAGCCGCTGCTCGAAACTATCCTCCAGTCGTCGGCCGAGTATACCAACAAAAAGCAGGCTGGAACTGAGAAGCGGCAACCCCACCGCCAGCAGCATCAGCAAGGTCAGCTTGTTCAAGAACGATTTTGGCCTTTGCTCTTTCAATATCTCATCCCCGGTAGAACATGCATGTTGCGCCCGCATCCGGTATCGCTGCCGGTTTCATCATTTGAAGATGTGATCCGCTGCCGTGAGAATCTGATCCGGGATCTCAATCCCGAGCTCCTGCGCCCGCGTTATGTTGAAGACGATGGCATAGTCGGGGGCGTCCTCGATCGGTATAGTTCCGACATCCTCTCCGTTCAGTATCCGTCCCGCCTGTTTGCCGGCCAGAATACCCATCCCCTTGAAGTCGACAGCCACGCCGCCAAAAAGCCCGAACTCCGAGAAGTAGTAATTCAAAGCCAGTTCCGGTTTACGGCTATGCTCCAGGGTCCAGCGATAGATCTCCGACGCTGAATAGGTGACCCCAGCGGACACCTCCAGGGTCAGGGCAATCGGAAAGATCGCCCCAACGGAATCATCCCTGTTCAGGGTCCGAATCAGTGATGTGTATTCATCCCAGTTCCTGGTCCGCTGCAACTCCCACACCACGGGAATCATCTTGCCCCTTAGTTCTTCGATAATCTGCGCCTGAATGGCATCGGCCGTGGGGGAATTGTCTATGATACCCACCACCCTCTTGCCGTTGATCGCCGGTATCGCACTCGTCAGCACATTCAAGGAGTTTTCGATGTAGAGCTTTTCGTAGACTCCGGTTACGTTGCCTCCCGGATTTCCACGGGTGTTCATGAACCGCTTCCTCTTGTTGTAGGTCTCGGGCTGGCCGTTCATGCCCGAGAAGACCACCGACATTCCCGGTTTATTCACCAGCTTCAGCCCAATCTCACGAAACGCATTGTCATCCAGTACGATCACGATATTGGGCCTGAAGGCTTTGATCCTCTCCAGGGCTGCTTGACCTGCCTTTGCCATCAATTCGGCGGTAGTGTTCACCTTTTTGGTATTCATGTAGAACCGCTCAACGGTGAGATTCACCCCCTCGAACCAGTTGTTCTGAGCCAAGCCCTTAATGACGCCCTCCTCCTGTGGTCGCCCACAAAGGTTGTCACAGTCATAACTGGCCGCGATGAAGACACGAGCCTCCACATGGGCCTGTGCCGATAGCGGCAATATGGAGATCAAAATCGTTAGCGGCAGAATCAGGTAGAGTAGCCTCACGGGTTGACTCCAGGGCATGAGGAACGGGCATGAATCCGACTCAGTCAAATGAGCGGAGCAACAAGCTCTTTAGATATCGGACATGTAATAGCTTGCCCTTAAAGATTTTAACCAAAGCACTCACTATTAGATGGATACCGAATATGATCCGACAAATGTGACTCTACGCTCAGGTTCTCATTCGAACTTCAATACGGTTTTCAATCCCTGGACACCTGTTGGGTGGATTCACATTACATGGTTTCCGTTGTCGGCAAGGAGAGGTGTCGACGAATGTGTCAAAAAAAACGGAGCCGCTGGCGCGACTCCGTCTCAATACTTTACACCACCTCAACGGGATATCCATCTCCCGCCAAACTGACCCTCCTATAGATTCTTTTCCATGTGCGCCAGGCAACGGTCGTGAATCTCCTCGGCCTCTTTCAGGATAGCATCAGCCTTGGTGCTCCACTCCTTGCAGAACTTCTCGTCCTCGATATCGCTCAGGTTGATCCGCACATTGTAGTAGGCGCCCCTGACGCCGACGAGTCCGAGCAGCGCGGCCACACCGGCATCGCTGGCGCTGTTCGTGTTGCCGTCACGCGCAACGGGTTCACAGCATTTCAGAGCTTCAAGCGAGAGCTCCATCACCGAGAACGGCACCAGGGTTGCCCCTTTGGTGGCATCCTGAATCGCCTGATTTCGCGCGGCGATCTCGTCAGCGGTCCCCTTGGGCAACTTGAACGAGGCCATGACCTTGTTGAACGCCTCCGTGTCCGCATCAACAGCCGTCTCGAGTTTCTCGCGGAGCTCATCCGTGGGCTTGACCATGTCGGCCATCTCACCCTCAAAAGCCGCGTATTTTTTACCGCGGGTCAGACGGGCGACCATGGCGGACAGTCCGGCCGACAACGCGCCGCAGAGAGCCGCCACACTGCCGCCGCCGGGCGCCGGCGAACTTGAGGAGAGCACCTCGCAAAACTCGTTGACCCCAAGCCCCATCAGCGGTCCGGGTGGCGCCGGAGGTGTCGCGGAGGGCGCTACCGTACCCTTCTCGATCATCACCTCGATAACCTTCTCCTCCAGCTTGAAGGGGGACAGGTCATTGAGACCCAGGTAATCGACGGCCAGCAGCATCTGATCCCACTCGGCGGCGGGAAGATCCTTGCCGGTCTCACTGCAATGGTGGATGGCCGCGTCAAGCAGCGCCTGCTTCGGCACCAGACCGACGATCTCGCTGCCGGTGACCTCAAGACCCTCCTGCTTGAGCGCCTGCTTCCTGATCTCGTCGAAAGCGTGATGCAGACCCACCTTCGTGTAATCCAGCAGGTTCATGCTCACCTGGGCGATGTCCTTGTTGAACATCATGCCCGCTGCCTGTGTCGTGGGCAACGTGCCGGGCTGCTTGACCGCCTTGCCGTTTTCATCGCGAATGATCTCGCCATTGGCATCCCGCTTGGCTCGACCACTCTCGCGGATATCCAGCGCAATGGTGTGCGCCTTCCGCTTGACGCTGGAGTTCATATTGATGTTGTAGGCGATCAGAAGCTGACGCGCACCGGTGACCGTAACGCCGCTCTTGGGCAGGAACACCTGCGGGCCGTAGTCGGGTTTGAACTCCGGATTCTTCATCTTCTCGGGCAGGGCTTCATACTCACCCTTGCGGATGTCCGGCATCCTCACACGGTCGGGACGCTGAGCACTCTTCGCGTAGAGATACATGGGCAAGCCCAGCTCCTCGCCGCAACGCTTGCCCAGTTTATGGGAGAGCTCGATACACTCCTCCCAGGAGGAATCCTGGATGGGGATGAAGGGGACCACATCGGCCGCACCCTGACGGGGATGCTCGCCCGTCTGCGTACTCATGTCGATCAGCTCCATGCCGGCCTTGACCGCCGCGAATGCCGCATCGACGACACCATCGGGACCTCCAACCAGCGTGAACACCGTTCTGTTGAAATCCGCGCCGGGATCGACATCCAGGAGAGTCGCACCCTCGCAGTCTCGTATGGCTTGAGCGATGCCCTGGATTATCCTGCGGCTACGCCCGTCACTGAAATTGGGAACACATTCGATTATTTTGGCCATGATTCCTCCTGCCGATCACGGGGCCGTTTGGGATGCAAAAACAATAGTTCAAGCCGTGTCCGGATTCCAGTCTTTAGCCGCGAACAAACGATAAATCGCTCGGGAATACACGCATGCAATCTTGAGCGGCCCTGAGACGGAGCGGCCCCTTACCCGTATCCCCCCTCATTCGCTGCCGGTAGCGGCGGGCGAATCTATATCGCCGCGCAGATCCATGAGCACCCGCTCCAGCACCCAGCGGATGCAGCGCTGACTGTCCAGCAGGTTCTCGCCCCAGTTCAGATCGGGGTGGGTGAAGGGGACCGTTTGCGTCTCACAGAAGATCGAGTCTCCACACAGCTCCCTGAACGAGAGAACACTCTCCGTACCCACCAGGCCGTCGTTCGGCACACCCTCCCAAAAGGCTCCGGTCAGAGGCTGCCTGTAGCGGGCGCCGGCGATAATGTACCAGAGCACTTCGGGAGCGGGGGGGTAGCGGGTATTGAACTGTACGATCCCTTCGGGTGTGCACCAGCCTTCGAGATGCAAGCCGTTGAGCATCTTCACGCCGCCATTTGGCGTGCCGATCAGGAAAACCTGATTCACGGCGCCCGGATGCTCGGCGGCGAAAGCCCGCGCCACCAAACCACCCATCGAGTGGCTTACGATATGCAGATTGGCCAGGGGGATCTCCTGCGACTGGAGAAACTGCTCGAGCAGCTGCACGTTTTTGGCCGGTCCCGACTTCTCGAACACACCCATCTTCGGATCCAGTCCCGGCACCAGGTAGACCTCGCAGTTCTCCGGCAACAGATGCACGGCCGCCAGCCACAATCGACTCAGTTGTGCGGGATAAGCGCCGAAACCGTGGATCAGCAGCAGGCGATGCGTGGGGGGGGCGGGGTCGTCACCCAGAGGCGGTCCCGGAATGGCGCCCGGCGGCGATAGATAGATCAGCCGATCCGCGCAACCGACCGACAGCAACAGGAGGCCAACCAGAATCGCTATGACGATCGCGGACATACGCAACCCGAATTGCCTTGATCCCGACCGGCCGGTCACACGATATTCCGTACTGGTTGAGTCACGAGAAAGGTTGGGTTCATGATTCGTCACCTGTTGATCCTCACATCGTTGTTGTTGGTTCTCGCCGGATGCGGTGGCGATTCAAGCACGAAACCCTCCGGACCGCAAAACCTTCCTCCGGCCTACGCCATCCAATACGAATTTTCCCAGACGGCCATACTGCTCGGCTGGGCCAAACTGGATGAGGTTCTGGATCGTAACGAAACGGTTATCACCGGCCGCTACAACCTGCCGGGCGATCCCTACATCAGCAGGATCGAGTTCCTGTTTGATAATACCGGAGACAGCCCCGTCTACGATATCGATATTGGTCCCGCGAACGGCCCCTTCATAGCCACTCGCGTCGCGCGCGAGAACGGAGGGCCATGGGCCTGGTGCCTCGGCGGTTGGGGCGAGTTGAATCTGGCGCATGACATCGCTCCGGCTACAGGCGACCCGATCTATTTCGATCCGCTCAACCCGTTCTCCTACGCGCAGCTGGCCTGGCACTGGCAAGATGAGGGGGGGCCAGCGAGCCTGGAGGTCAACCTGCTTTACTGCGCCGATCCGGAGGGAGCCCCCGAGCACATCCAGCGGACGCTGGTTTATGACGGTCTCGAGATGTCGGGGTCGATCGAGGTCGAGGCTTTTCATCTCGTCATGGGCGATACGAACATCTTCTTCAAATTTATCGCCGACAGGTTTCCGCTCCTCTATCGCTCCTTTCGGGAGAGCGATCACGTATCACTCACCTACTGGAACGCGACACCGCCCGATCTCACGGATCAGGAGTTCTCGCCGACGTTTCCGGATCCGGAGCAATTCGGCGAATACTCGACCAGCACCATCACCACCGACGGCAGCCTGCAACTGGCCGGGACGCTGTACCTGCCTGCGGGCGACGGCCCCTTCCCCGGTGTACTGCTCATAGCGGATCACCGTCTGGCCGACCGCAACGGCGGGGCCGTCATGGGACACCTTGCCCACGAACTGGTTATGCAGGGGCGGATTGTACTGGCCTGCGACAAGCCGGGCAGCGGCGGCTCCACCGGAATATCAATCGACGAACTCGACCTCGTCACCCGCAGGGGGGAACTGGCGGAGGCCTGGAGCTACCTGCTCTCTCACACGCTGTCGATCCCCGAGAGCAGCGTTATCATCGGTCACGGCGAGGGTGCCGCGCTGGCGCTCGAGTATGCGAGTGAAAATAGCGGCCCTGCTGGGGTGATCGCCCTGTCCTGTCCGCTCTATGACCCGACCCGGCTGCCGGATCTGGTCGAGGCTCAAGGGGTGACGGGCTATATCGACATGCTGGGCAAGTCGCTCTTCGTCGATAAGTACAACGACCTGCTCGCCTTTGACAGTGCAGCCTTCCTGCCTGCCGTGGATGGTCCCGTGGCCTTCTGGTATGGCGAAGAGGACGACGAGATAGCTGTCGCCGACTTTTTAACGCAGGTGGGTATGTTGAATAATGCCGGGATCATGCTGACGACCGGGGGCTTTCCCGATCTCAATCACTACCTGACCAGCTCCAGGCAGGACGGACGCCCCCATCAAGAGGTGATATCCGCAATCACCTCATGGCTTGCCGCCAATCTCCCCTGATGGTGGATGGGCGGCGGTCAGGAGCAACAGCCGTCGCAGACCTCGTCGTCGCCGTCCTGCTCCTCCTGCCAGCGCAACCACCGCCGCGACAGGCGGTAGAGCATGACCGAGCCCAGCGTCGCATAGATCAACAGCAATCCGGCGACAATGTAGCTGTCCCAGCCAAGGCTGTCCATCCTGCCGTATGCGATCTGAATGGTTCGAAATTCGACATTGAGCAGGAAGGCCAGCAGGGCGCTTTTCATGAGAAACAGGAAGTTGGAGGCCGCCTTGTTGACATGATAAGCCGCTTTGCCGTGAAGAACGCGCCCCCCGACTACGACCTTGCGCGCAGAGAGCGCCTGCACCATGGTCAGAAGTATATATACGACCAGACCCGTGCAGGGCAGGACGAAGAAATCCCACCCCTTGGGTGCCCAGTCGCCGGGCGTACCCCCAAAGTGAAAACTGACGGGAAGAGCATCGGGCAGACTACTGTACTGGGTAATGGCCACGATCCAGATTATCGCCAGCAGAGAGGCCGGCAACAGGCCAATCCCCCGAATACCATAGAGCGGCCTCTGAGAATATTGAGAATGATCATCGGACATGAACACCATACCGGTTAATAGATAGATTCTGCTTTCTATTCTCCATCGGTATGTTCGGGCAGATCCTTCAGGACCTTTTCGACCTCCATTTCAGTATTTTGGATCTTACTTCGGCAATGCCGGACCAGTTCACTGGCCCTTTTGACGTGAGCCGCAAGAAGATCAAGGTCGCCCTCCTCCGATTCCAACTCCCTGAGAATGGCATTGAGATTGGTCATGGCCTCTTCATAACTCAATTCCACAACAGGCTTTTCGCTTTTGTCGGCGCTCATTTCCGCTCCTCATATACGTTCCGCGCTACGCTTCATCCAGCGGTAGCACATTATTGCTCTTGCTCTCGATGATTCCATCCGCCAGACGGGTGCGCAGATCGTCCCCCGCCTTGACCTCCGCGATAGAGGTCAGCAGCGTTCCGTCGCCCCGCCTGGTGATGCTGAAACCGCGCTGCAATATATTGAGGGGATCCAGAAGACGGAGGCGCTCCTCCCTGTGATCCAGCTCCCGATTCCTGCGTGACAGGGTCGTGTAGATCCCCGTCTTGAGACGATCAACCAATGTGTTCAGGCGTGGCGCAATCATCCGCAGGCGATGTCTCGCCAGCCCCGGCATACCCGCGCTCAGCACGTTGAGCCGCTCCCGGCCCCTCGCAAGTCGCCTCTCCGTCATGAGTTGCAACCTTTGTGTCTTGCTGGTCAGGCTAAAACGGGCGTCAGTCAGCAGCATCTCGCTTTGCTGCCTTATGGCCTGCGACAGATCATCCATCTCGTCAAGCCAGGCATCAATTCTCTCCATAAGGAACTGCGCCACTGCCGTGGGGGTCTTCAGAGAGTGGTAGGCTACCTCATCGGCAATCGAGCGGTCGATCTCGTGACCTATCCCGGTCAGCACCGGCAGGGGAAATCCTGCAATGGTCCGCGCCAGTTGCTCGCTGTCGAATCCCACCAGATCGCTGCGGCTCCCGCCACCGCGGATGAGGATGATGGCGTCCCAGTCGGCGGCATGTCGCTCGAACCAGGCGAATGCCCCCTGCATATCCGCCTCCTGCTCCACACCCTGGACTCGCGCATTGTAGCAGCCGAGCTTGAAGCCGACCCCCGCGAGCGACAACTCTTTGGTGAAATCGTGATAGGCGGCACTCTCCGCACTGGTGATCAGACCGAGACGCAACGGCACGGCGGGGAGAGTGCGCTGCCTGTTCTGGTCGAGCAAGCCCTCCTCCGCCAGCAATCGCAGAATCCGGTCGCGGTCGAGTTTCATCGCACCCAGACTGGCTTCGAGATCAATCCCCTCGACCACAAGGGACAATCGCCCGCCGGGCACCCAGTAATTCAGAGTCACCTCAAAGTAAACCTGCAGGTCGTCAATCTCGCAGGCCTCGCCGCCCAGGGACTTGAGAGCCCGTTGCAGGCGGCTCCGGGTGCCGCGCCAGGCCACCAGACCGATCTTTGAGAGCACACGACTCTCGTCAGATGGATCTTTCTCGTTCAACTCGAAATAGATGTGTCCCCCCCGCCTGAAACTGCGGTTGAAGCCGGAGACGAACCCCTGGATGCGGATTTTGCCGGGGAAAGCCCCTTTCAAAAAGGAGGCGACACGCTCGTTGAAGCCGCTAACGCTCAACGTTTCGGGTTGAGACGGCACCTGCTCGGGGGGCAGCGCACTGAATAGATCCGGTTGCTTGCTCATATCGACAAGCTATCGCAGATGGCCGCAAGTTTGCAAGCCAGAGAAGGAAGTCTTTGCTTAACCATTTCGGCTCTACGGATTACAGTGCCCTATGATCGAAAGGGGACACTCATGAGTTCAATCGCCCGTCCGGCCACACTGCTGATCCTTGATGGTTGGGGGATAGGTCAAACCTTGCCCACCAACGCCTACCGGGTCGCAAATACGCCCAACCTGGATCGTCTGTTCAAGCGCTATCCCCATGCCCAAATAGAGAGCAGTGGTTTGAGTGTCGGGCTGCCGCACGGCCAGATGGGTAACTCCGAGGTTGGCCATCTCAACCTTGGCGCCGGACGCATTGTCGATCAGGACATCACCCGCATCGACAAGATCGTGGACTCGGGACTGCTTTCTGAGCAAAAAGCGTTGAGCGACCTGGTGGCATCTGCTCTCGATCACGGGACCCGTCTCCATCTGGTCGGTCTTGTCTCGGATGGCGGCGTACACAGCTCACTCGATCATCTCAAGGCATTGATTCTGGAGATCACCGCCAAAGGGGTGCCCGTCAGATTGCATGCACTTCTTGACGGTCGCGATACTCCGCCTCAATCCGGAGCCGGGTATATCTCCGAATTGCTCTCCTGGGCGCGGAGTCATGGCTTGAGTGATTCTGTTTTCGCCATCGCCAGTGTGGGTGGACGCTATTGGGGGATGGATCGGGATAATCGTTGGGAGCGGGTCGAAAAACACTGGCAGTGCATAGTTAATGGTTCGGGCCCTCAATCCGGTTGTCCCATCAAGGTTATCAACGACTCATATGCGTCAAATAAAGGTGATGAGTTTGTTGAGCCGACTATAATTGTTAGTCCGGATGGCTCCCCCATCGGACAATTCGAAGACAAGGATTCCGTTTTCATGTTCAACTTTCGCGCAGACAGAGTGCGCGAGCTGGTCCAGGCATTCGGGAATTCAGATTTTAGCTGTTTCATCAGGAACAGGGTGCCGGAAATTCAATTAGCCACGATGACCGAGTACAGATCCGATTTTAAATTCCCGAACGCCTTCCCTCCCCATAAACTTGAGGGGATCTTTTCCGACATATTAGCCGAGCACAAACTCAGCAATCTTCGTGTGGCCGAAACCGAGAAATACGCCCATGTGACTTTCTTCTTCAATGGGGGGATAGACACACCCTGGCCACTTGAGAAACGTGTTCTAATAGATTCACCCAAAGTTGCCACCTATGACCTTCAGCCCGAGATGAGTCTACCCAAAGTTACAAGCTCACTAACCGAACAGATCGCTGATGGTGGTTTCGATTTCCATGTGGCCAACTTCGCCAACTGCGACATGGTCGGGCATACGGGAAATCTCAAAGCGGCGGTTGCGGCCGTCGAAGCGGTGGACAGCGCCGTCGGCAGCGTAACGGAGGCGGTTTTGGATAAAGGGGGCTTCCTCATCGTCACTGCGGATCACGGGAACATTGAGCAAATGTGGGATGAGGCTGGTGAATGTCCCTATACCGCACACACCACCAATCCGGTACCAGTAATTCTGGTGGACCCCGAATACAAGGGTGGCTTGAGCAACGGTCGTCTTGCGGATATTACTCCAACATTGCTGTCTCACGCCGGAATTCCCCTCTCCCCCGAAATGACGGGTACGAACATTCTCCAAAAAAAATGAGTTAGACGGCCGCATTTCTTGATCCCGCCCACCACCGCAGTTATCTTTCCGGTGTGGCGCAATTGTTCAAATCCACACCTTGACGACTACCCGCTTACCGACAGTTCAGAGAGACCCCTGCTGCATCATTAACCACCTTGCGCTGCTTGGACAATGGTGATCAGGAGCCCTCTCAGACCACTCCTCTATTTGCGTGTTTGATGGATTTTCGGAACCTTGTCCCAGGCAGCGCATTCTATTCTCAATAATTCTCTTAAGTCTCATTACTAAATGCTCTAAATTTCCTCCGCACGTCTCAACCTGATACAAAAAACATAGCTCAGACATGTTTTTATTGAATAAGTATTGCAATAAGGAAAAATCAGGATCATATTCATTCGGGAGCAATCTTGGTGTCTGATCACCATACATGCTTCTGCAACCCTGAGTATGATCCAATAAGGATGGGACCAGAAATGAATTCTAAAGAACTAGGCAAGTGTTTTGAGCAAATGATAGAGGAGATCGTCCAGAAGACGGCCAAAGCGGTCGCCAAGGAATTGCCCTCCGAAGAGCAGCTCAAAGCCCTTGAAGAGCGGACAAAGAGCATTGAGGTCACCCTCAATCATATCCTCAAGAAATCCGGCGGCAATCCGCTCCGGAAATCCAACCGCGGACGCAAACCAGGCGCCGAGCGTATCTGCTCAGTTCAGGGTTGCAGCCGCCCCGTTGTGGCGAGGGGTATGTGCAGCATGCATTACCAGCGCTGGCGGGCCGAATCCATGACTGAAGAGGATTAACGGGACCTTAACGTCTGGTTTCGCAATCAGAGCAATGTCTCCGTACGACTTCGGTCACCCTTGAATCCGGAGACAGCTGATAGGGAGGGGTTCACGCCCCTCCCATTCGTTTGCCTCAAACTCGTCAAGCATTTCACCTGCGCACTTGTCAGTGACGAACCTCCTATGTATTATATTTCCCGGAATCGCAATAGACGATTCGTATAGTTCTAGAACTTCCCGCTTTGGAAACAATTCAGGAGATCTTCGCAATGGCTATCACTAAGGTCTGGATTGAAGAGGGATGCACTGCGTGCAACCTGTGTGAGGATACATGCCCCGACGTCTTCGAAATCGATGACGACAATTGTATCATCAAAGACGGCGCCGATTTCGAAGCTAACAGCGACGACATCGAGCAGGCCGCGGAAGATTGCCCCGTTGAGGTGATCAAGTTTTCCTAGATGTAGTGAATTATACGTTTACTGCGACACGGGCCCGGAACCGCAAGGTTTCGGGCCATGTGCTTTTGGCTAGGCAGCCCGCCTGATTCAATCCGATAAACCCGCTCCTCATTATGATTCAGGATAAAAACCGCCACTAACGTTTCACTACTGGAATGATCCGCCGATCTCTGTTTATATTGCGCAAGAATTTCAGACGGGTTTGCCGATTCCCTATTGTGGCGTCCAGGTACGGCAAAATCCTTGCTGCGTTTGCGGCAAGAGATTAGATATGCCGCGAGACACCACTACCAGACAGAAGGAGCCATGATGAGAAGCAAGAGGAAGATGTTCTGGCTGATGCTGCTCGCCCTTGGAGTGAGCATTGTTCCCTGTACCGCCCATGCCGGCTTCGGCGCCCACTTCGGTTTCGATATGAACGCACAGGACACCTACGATCTGTTCAACGCTCAATTGCATCCCGGTGATACCGATGTAGTGTCGATCACCTGCTCCGAAATCGACAAGCCGCTGCTGGTCGGAGTCCACTTCAGTTTCAACATGCTGCCCCTGGTGGACCTGGAACTGGGCATGGAGGGGAGCTTCGGCAAGTACTCGGTCGTTTACGAGAGTTTAGAAAATTTAGGGGGGGACGTTGATGGATTCTTCGACGAGGATGTCGCCCTGGCCCGCGTCGGCATCTACGCCACCGGCAAGTACAACGTCATCAAGATGCCCCTGGTCAAGGGCTATGTCGGCGGCGGCCTGGGTTATCACATCATGACCCCGCTGCTGACCGAAGAGTTCATCAAGGCCGAGACCGAGGGTGGCAATTACGATCTGGACGCCGACGAACTCGTCAAGGTGCTGGGTGATCAGGCGGGTATCGGCATGCACCTCGCCTTTGGCGTGAAGGGCAAACCCTCCTTCATGCCGTTGTCCGTCTACGCCGAGGGTCGCTACTACGTTCTGCCGGAGAATGACTACGGTGACGAGACCAACAAGTTCTTCACCATGGTCATTGGTCTGGATATCGGTTTCTAGTGAACCCGACTCCGGCAGAGAGCCTCAACAGGCTGTTATCCGAAAAGATCCCCTTCCCTGATCGGGGGAGGGGGTTTCTCGTTGATACCGGCTTGCCGTTTCTGATCGAGGAGGCGACCGCCGCCGTCGGCGGTGAGCGTCTCACTATTTGCGAGCGGGATCTTCGCGCCGTCAACACGTTGCGTGACACCTTTCCCGACGGCGATATTCGTCACACCTACGCAATCCCGGCGGAGGCCGGCGATTTCTTGATCATGTCGGTCGAGAAGAATCGACAGGCGCTGTTCCATAGACTCGAACAGCTCGCAGGTCAGATAGGACCTACCGGACGGATCTTCATCTACGGTTCCCGCAAGGAGGGGATCAAACCGGCGCAAAGCCTTCTGGGCGACCACTGCCGGCTGGAGATCCTGAACAACAAGGGCGGCTACAGGATCATCTCGGCCACGCCGGGCGATAACAATGACTGGGAGCTTAAAACCCATCCCGAATCTTATGTCGCCGAAGCGCGCGGTCAAACCGTGCAGATAGCCGCGGTGCCGGGGCTGTTCAGCTGGGATCACCTCGACGACGCCACGGCCGCGCTGCTCTCCGCCTGCGCCGTGCGCGAAGGCGATAAGCTGCTCGATCTCGGCTGCGCCGGAGGGGCGGTCGCCGGAGTTCTGCTCATGGAGGGGAAGATCGCCTCCGCGACCCTGGTCGACAGTGATCACCTCGCGCTCACCTCCGCGCGCCGGACCCTTGAGCTCAACAACCTGAACGGCGAGATCCTCCCGACGGACGCCGCCGGCGACCTGCCCGACCGCACCTGGGATCTGGTCCTCGCCAACCCGCCCTTCCATCAGGGATTCGCCGGTGACGGCGGCACCGCACGGCGGATGATCGAGGAGACCCATCGCGTACTCGCCGCCAAGGGGCGCATCTACCTGGTGGGACCGGTCAGCCTCAAGTTGGGCAAACACCTCGATGAGATCTTCGGCGAACCCGAACTGCTCGTCGACGACATCCGCTTCCAGGTATGGCGCGCACGCAAGAAGCGCCGTCGCAGAAGACCTCACGACGAGTTGCGCTGACGGCGGACGACACCCATCATCGCACAAACACGGGGATGGTCATGATCGACCAGCAACTCATCGCCGCGGAATTTCCGATTGCCAGGGAGTGGACCTACCTCTCGTCGGCCGCCAACGGCATCATCCCCGAACGGGGCCGACGCTACCTCGAGCGTTACTTCGCCGAACACCACTACCTTGAACTTGCCGATCACTACCGGATGTTCGAGGACCTGTCCGCCATCCGCAAGCGACTGGCAAGGCTGTACGGCGGACGTGAGCGCAACTGGGCTCTGCAACCCAACACCTGCTACGGCCTCAACACGATTGCCGCGGCCATCCCCTGGCGGGCGGGCGACAATGTCGTTCTGGCCGATTGCGAGTTTCCCGCGAATGTCTACCCCTGGCGCAATCTCGCCAGGCGCGGCGTCGGGATCAACCTGGTCCGCACCCATGAGATGAGGGCCACGGCCGAACTGCTCATCAACAGGTGCGACGATAACACGCGCGCGCTCAGCGTCAGCGGAGTTCAGTTTCATGACGGCTACGCGCCCGACCTGAAGGCCATGGCCGACCTCTGCCGCCGCCGCGGGATCTGGCTGATCGTTGACGGCATCCAGGCTCTGGGCAATCGCAATTGGGATCTCACCGAGATCGGTGCCGATTTCGTCGCCGCCGGTGCGCAGAAGTGGCTGCTCGGACCCCGCGGCGCCGGCGTCCTCTACCTGTCCGACCGTGCCCTCGCCGCCCTCGATGCCGGTGAACTCGAACCGGCCTACCTGGGCTGGCTCAACTGGAAATCATGGCGCTTCGACGAACTGCTCGATTTCGAGCGGGAACTGACCACCGACGGGCGCATCCTGGAGGTCGGCACCTACCCCTTCCATGATCTGCTCGCCTTCGATCGGTCGCTCACACTGTTCGAGGAGATCGGCCTGTCGGTTATTGAGAAGCACAGCGACAATCTGCGGAGACAACTGCTGGCCGGTTTGACCGAAAACGGCCTGGCGGACAGATTCGTCCACTGCAACAGCGGTGAAAGTGAGGCGCATCAAAGTCAGATCGTCGCACTGCGTTGTGACAATCCGATGGAGCTGAACGAGCGGCTGCTCGCGCACAAGATCTCGGCCAGCGCCCGCGAGGGGGCATTACGGGTCTCCTTCCACCTCTATAACAGGGCGGAGGATGTCGATCATCTGCTGGAGGTTCTGAAGCGGACGACCTGATGTCTGCGGGATCAGATCCCCTCCAGCTCCTGGATCAGGAAGCGGTGCTTGCCGATGCGCGTCTTCTCGATGCTCTCGACCACCTCAATCGTCAACGCGAAGTCGCCGCCGATGTGTTTCGTCACAGACGCGATGATCCGCTCCCGCTCGCTGTCGCTGTAGTCCGGGCCGGGGATCACCTTGAGCACGGCTTTGCCCGCCTCCCGCTGGTGAAACTGAAACTGGTCCACAGCGGCGAAAAGGTCGTCGTGACGATTGATGCTGGTCATCGAGATGCGGCGATCGTCCGCCGTGACAAGCAGCTCCTGCAGTCGTCCATCGGGACGCAGGATCAGCGGAAAAGGCCGTCCGCACGAGCAGCGCCTGGCGGTATACACCGCGCGATCGCCCGTGCGATAGCGAATGAGGGGGAAGTAGTCGTGCAGCAGCGTGGTGCCCACGACCTCGCCCACCTGGCCCTCCTCCTGGATCACGCTGCCGTTTTCATCCACGATCTCCAGCAGACCATACTCGCTGAAGACATGATATCCCTCATGCTTCTCACACTCGGCGGCCACGATCACCCGCTCGCTGTGACCATAGAGATCGAACACCTTCGCCGCGAAGGCCTCCTCGATCCGTTTGCGCTGCGCATCGTAAAGGGTCTCCGATGAGGTGAACACAGCCTCGACGGGGAACGTCTCGCCCGCTTCGAGCAGCAGGTTGGCGAAAGCGGCCATCGCCGACGGATACCCGCGAAAGATACGCGGCTTGAACTTGCGCGCGAGCGGCAGCATCCATTTGAAGTTGAGACGGTTGAGATCGTCACTCGCAAGCGCGAGGCTGTTGCCTCTGCGATCCACCGCCCACTGTGCACGCTCGCTCTCATCGCCGACGCCACCCGCGCAGATCACCTCGCGCGTCGTATCGCTGGCGCCGGCCCAAGTCCGGAAGCGGGTGACGAACGCCGACTCCATCGCCCTGGTCCGCTCCTTGTGGCGATAGAACCCCACGGGAATCCCGCTGGATCCGCCGGTGGCCGAGAAGACGAGCTCCCCCCGATCCTGGGAATCGGGCACCATCTCATCGACATGATCGCGCAACTCGTCCCGGCCGATCAGCGGCAACAGGGACAGATCAAGACGGCAACCGAAGTCCTCGACATCCATGCCGAGATCGGAGAACACCTGGCGATACCAGGGACACTCCCGGGCCGCGTGCCGCACCATCTCCACCAAACGTTTCTCGACGTACCCCTCCATCCGATCGAAACTCCACCTCTGGCTTTTCATGATGAAGCGCCAGGTGTCGGCAAACACTCCGCGGTTGCGGCGGGCGGGCGACAGCCTGTGGTAGAGTTTGTGGTGCGGCAGCTCGCGGGGAAGTTTTGGAATTTCACTCATGCCGCGACTCCGATCCGTTTGCCTCCGCAAGAGCTGTCAATGCTCCGCGAGGAGTTGTGGAATTGACGACGCATCAGCCGCGCCCCAGCATTCTCTTCACTAGACGTACCTTCCAGCGCATCAAGGCGCCGAAACCTCTCCGCAAATCCAGAAGCCAGGCGGGCACCTCGCGCGCGAAGATGGCGCCCCATTGCAGGCGGAAGGTCTCCTCGCGGAAAAACCAGCGCAGGGCGTTGCCGAAATAGCTCGGCCTGTTCTTGAGGTGCATCCAGATGCTGGGATACTGAATGGCGAGGTAGGACCAGCCGGTGACCCAGAACTTGCGGCACGGCGGATCGTGATTCACCGGATGACAGCATTGCTCGACAAGGGCGAAGGTCTCCGCGCGCTCATCATCCGTCTCCGTCCGCACGGACCAATCATCAGTCTGCCTAATTGGCGTGAGTTGCAGACCGCTGACGCCCAGATCATCAATGTCGATACGCGCGACGTAGTTGTTGCGTTGACTCCGCCGGAACAGCTCCAGTTCATACTTCGACAGCGGCGGTTCATAATCCACCAACAGGCTGCCCAGGCTGTAGAATATCAAACCCTGGCGACCGTCGTTCCGTCGCCGCCACTCGATCCCCTGCATGAAATGGGGGTGATGGCCGAGAATGACGTCAGCGCCCGCATCGATGATCGCCCGGCAGTCGTCCTGGTGTTCTGGTGAGGGAAAATAGACGAACTCCCGCCCCTTGTGCACCGAGACCAGTACGATATCCGCGTGGCTGCGCGCCTTTTCGACATCCTCGATCACCAGATCGCGTCTGAAGAACGCGTTGCCCTCGCGGTCGACGCGGGCATTGGTCACCTCGTCGTCGGAGGCGTAGGAGAGCAGCGCCACCCGCTTGCCCTTCACCTCGATAATCGCCGGCACCCTGGCAGCCTCCAGGTTGGCGCCGCTACCTGAAACGGCAACTCCATTCTCCGTCAGTCTGGCGCGGGTGTATTCGATCGGACCCAGACCGTAGTCCATGGTGTGGTTGCTGGCCAGACAGGCCAGGTTGAAGCCGCCCGCCAGGAAGTGGGGCAGCAGCGCGGGATCGGTCAGATAGCTGATCCGCTTGCCCGGCTCCCACCGCTCGCCCCGCTCCGGACCGAAACAGGTCTCCTGCTGCGCAAAGACGATGTCGCCATCCCGCCAGACTTCACGCACCTGGCCCAGGGGATGCTCGGCGGGAAGGGGGAGGACGTCGGCCATCAGGTCGCGCTCCCAGATGACATCTCCGGAAGCATAGAGGCGAACCGACTCTCCCGCCTCCTGAACGCGATCGGGCGGCGTAACCACACCGGTGGCGCAATCGAGATTGAAGCGGGCGCTGCGATCCTCGGCCCTGAACCAGCGGGGGGTTTTACCGGCCATTACCTGCCCCCTCTGCTCTTGATCTTGTCGACGACGGCACGGGCGATTTTCCGCGCCTCAATGTCGAGCGCCAGGACAATCGACGCGTAAATGGCCACCCCTGCGGGCACCTTGGTCAACAGAACTAGGATATTGCTTTCAAAGGTGGGCAGCAACCGGAGCAGACAGAACATGGAGACGGCGGCGAAGATGTACACCAGAAGACTGCGAACGGGAAACTTCAGTTTCAGGTAGCGCTGGCTGAAAATTCCGCCGCCGAAAACATAGCAGGAGTAGGCGATCAAGCTGGCCATGGCCGCGCCGAGGATCCCCAGTTTGGGGATCAGGAACCAGTTCAGACCGATGCTGAGCATGGCCGAGATACTCATGAACAGCGCCAGCCAGACTGTCCGTTTCGTCAGGAAATATCCGGCCAGGAACGGATAATAGGTACCCTGGATCAACCTTGCGGTCATCACCCAGGGGATGATCGGTACGGCGGCCAGATATTTTTCGCTGGCCAGCAGACCGATCAGCGCCGGCGCAACGGCCGTGACGCCGAAAACCAGCGGCAATGCGGCGAGGGCATAGTAGCGCAGGAAGCTGGCCAGGTTCTCCCGCGTTTCATCCGGACCTTTCTCGGCCCAGACGTTCATGCTCACGGGGATCAGGGCGCTGTTGAGCGAGGCGGTGATGGGTTCGGTGATGAATAGTGCCATCGCGGCACCGGCCGTATAGATGCCGACATCGGCCGCGCTGCAGAAATTAGAGAGTATGATACGGTCGCTGAAGGCCGTCAGGAAACCGGGTATGTTGAGGCCCATCAGGGGCAGACCGTAGAGCAGGGCCTCCCGCAAAACGGGACGATTGATGATGTGCGGCCGCCACTCCAGTTTGCGCAGACCGTAGAATATACAGAAAACGAAGAGCAGCCCCTCGGCGATCAGCACGCCGCTGAAGAATCCGGTCAGTTCCCAACGAAACACTGCGACGAACAGCACCGGCAGGCCCATGAGCAGATAGCGCTGCGCCAGCATTATCGCCGAACGGAATGTGGCCTTCTCCTGCGCCTGCGTTATGCTGAGCACCATCTGTATCAGGTTGCGGAAGAGAATGACCGCGGCCGCCATGGCTATATAGGGACGAGCGCCGATCCAGGTGTCCCGCCCCGCAAGCCAGCGCTCGGGAATCAGCAGAACGGCGACGAACAGCAGCGAGATCAGCAGACCGATCAGGAACGAGGCGCTGAGCATGGTCGAGGCCAGCGTGGCGGTGCCCCCGTCCCGCTTGCCGAACTTGAACTCACCCCACAGCTTGATTACCGCCGGACGGAGCCCCATGCCCGACAGCGTGCCCGCGAACTTGAAGGTGACGTCCACCAGGCCCATGATGCCGTACTGGGCCGTTGTGAGTACGCGGGTGAAGATGGGGAATGAGATGATCCCCGTCAGCGAAGCCAGAACGCCGGCGATGGCGTAGATTGATGCCTGACGGCCGACGCGTTTCAGTACGGACAAGATCGCTCCAGGGATTGCTGCTCTGTCATTTACGGAATTCTGATCTAAATCGGTATCAGGACATGGATAATCCGTCAACGACTATAGCCGAAATAGAGCGGGAGCAGATCCCATTCCATTAAGGCGATTGTCCGACAAGTTCGAAAAACTGTATACTTCCTATCGGTATCCGGTTCGAACCAACACCTGAGATCAGCCGTCACTCTGCCGAGGAGAACATGATCATGCGCGGTTCAATCCAATCGACAATTGCAGCTCTCCTCCTGATTGCCATGACGGTGGGGGCCCTTTACGGCACGGCAAGGGCATATCCGCCGCGTGGAGATATGGTTGCCGGGGGGAAAATCGAATCCACTCTGGAATACCTGCTGGCGATCAGGGATGAGCGGTTGGGCGATGGCACCCCGCCCCGAGCAATAACCGTCACCGACAGGGCGGCAGCGCTGATCGCGCTTGAGGAAAGGTTTGCCGGATCGTTGCGATTCTCCCGCACTCCGGTCACCGAGGATTTCGACATGCTGCGCGACCTGGGGGTATCGTTCTACGATCACGGAGGGGGCATATCGGGCAGCCGAACCGTTTTCCCGGCGCTGATACCCTTCGCCTCGCTGAGCGCACTGCGCTCGCTGGATCTCGTAGTCAGGGTGGAGTGCGCGTGGCGTCCCCATATGAACGAACCGCCTCTGGCCCGCAGCCGACCCCAGATCGAAACACCGCAGGCCTGGGAGGTCTCCTCCCCGTTGGGGGGCAGTCTGTCGGGCGAGGGTGTGTTGATCTGCGACATCGATACCGGCATCTCCTATCTCCACACCAGCTTTTTCCGAAAAAGCGGTGAGCGGTTCGACTGGATCGATGTCGATGCCAGCGGTGATCTCTCATCAGGCGATGCGGTGGACCTGAACGGTAACGGCAGCGCGGACGGCGACGAGGATCTGGTCTATATCGAGGTGCAGGGGACGGAGCAGTACGGCAACAACCTGACCGAATTCAATCTGGAGTTCGATGTCCTCTACAACGACGCCAGCGGCAACGGCAGCCGCGGCTGTGGACCGCCGGAGTTCAACGAGAGCGATCCGACCTACGGCGAGCGGCTGTTCGTCGTCGACGATGTCTCCGGCAACCTGATCCTCGACACCGACGAGCAGTTGATCGGCCTCGGCGAATCGATGATTCGGGCCATCTACAACAAGAACGGCACGGTGTACCGGCGCGGTGTCGATCTGGTGGAATCGGAGGGTGACGGCTGGGGTCACGGCACGCAGGTGGGGGGCATCTTCGGCGGCGAACACAAGGGTCGCGCCATGGCCGGCATCGCGCCGGGGGTTGAGAGCATCAACGTCAATTACGACTTCACCGGCGAGCCCCCCTTTCTGCTCCCTGTCGAGGCGGGGCTGGCCTGGGCAATCGAGGAGGGGGCGGACATCGTCCTCTTCGAGGACGGCGAGTGGGTGTGGGAGTATCTGGACGGCTCATCTAACCTGGAGATCATGATCAACGAGTACGCGGCCGACGACAACGTGATCTTCATCATCCCCGCCGGCAACCTTGCCACCGGCAATATGCACACGGTTGCCGGCAGCGCCGATACGATGGTGTTGACCAACAACTCGGGACAGATCGCCTGGCCGAGTTTCCTCTGGACCGAGCCCGTAAACCTGACGGTACACATCACCCCGCCGGGCGGCACCGCAATCGAGTTGCCCGGCGACGCCACCACCGTCACCGCCCAGGGCTACCGCATCTACTCCAACTTTACGATTTCGGATCGCGGCACGCGACGGGTCGACGTCCGCCTCGCGACCAATCCCGAAGGGGGCAACATCGACGGCGACTGGCTCTTCACCTTCAGCGGCGACGCAGTGTCGGAGATACACGGCTATTTCTGCGACAACGTCTCGAGCTGGACATCGTCATCCAACTGGCAGCGCGTCGTACCCACGCATACCGTCACCTGGCCCGCCACGGCGGATTCCGCGATCTCCATCGCCGCCTACAACCCGATGGACGACGGAGACATCAACTCCTACAGCGGTTGGGGTCCCCGCATCGATGGTCGGCGCGCGGTGGATATAGCCGCACCCGGCGGGTCGGTTGTCAGTGCTTCGCCCTGGAACAACTACCAGTTCACGACCTTCGGCGGCACCAGTTCGGCCGGCCCCCATGTCGCCGGCGCCGCCGCATTGCTCAGGGAGCTGCTCCCCTCGCTCGACAACGGGCTCTGCCGCAACGCCCTGCATCTGGGCGCCGCGCTTGACGAGTGGACAGGCGACGTGAATCGCTGGGGTGCCGGCAAGCTGCGGATTCGCGCGGCGATCACCTCCCTGCTGATGGAGATCATCAACCAGACTCCCGATCCGGAGATGGCAGTGAGCTCCTGGCCCAACCCCTTCAATCCCTATACGAACATCCGCTTCAATGCTCCGTCGGCCGGAGTCTACAGGGTCAGGGTCTTCAGTGCGGACGGGCGGGAGATATGGACAAGCGAGGTGAGTCTGCCCACACCCGGGCTGCGCGACATCACCTGGCGCGGCCAGGATAATGACGGCCGGGAGATGCCGTCCGGGATCTATTTCGCCCACGTCTCGAATGGCCGGGAGGTTGCGGCCATCAAGATGACTCTTCTGAAGTAGTGGTGAGGGGAGAGGCTCGAGAACCTCAGTGAGAATCGACATTCAATCCGTATTGGAGCGCGCTAATCAAGCGCCTCGGCCAGAGCGGGATTGAGAACCTTCATGCGGCGGAAGGCGCGCGCGGCATCATCCTTACGACCCAGTGCGCGATAGGTGCGGGCCAGGAAATACCAGGCGTTGAAGTCGTTGTAATCCAGCTCCGTCGTCTTTTCGAGCGCGACCATGGCCTCCTCAAGCAATCCGCGCTTCTCCTGGCAGATCCCCAGTTCGCGCCAGGTCCGCACATCCTCAGAGCCGCGTTCGGTCAGGTATTCGAAGTGCTCCACCGCCTCCGCGTATCTCCCCACGGATTTCAACGAGCAACCAAGATTGAAGTGTGCATCGCCGAAATCCGGATCGCAAATCAGGGCTTGTCTGAAATAGGCCACCGACTCGTCCGACCTGCCCATACCGGCGAGCAGAACGCCAATATTGTTGAGAGTATCCGGATGATGGCGATCAAGAGACAACACTCTCTCGTAAGCGGTCTTGGCGTCGTTCGGCTTGCCGACCGCCTCATAACCTCGACCCAGATTGTACCAGGCGTCCACGTAGCGCGGATTGATCTCAATGGCTTTCCGGAAATTCTCAATCGCCTCGCGACCTATGCCGCGCTCAAACAGAAGCGAACCGAGGTTGTTGTATACCTCGGGACTTTCGGCCTCCTCCAGAATCGCCTGCAGATAGGCGCTCATCGCCATCTCGTGTTGACTGTTTTCGGAATAGCAGTTGCCCAGGCGGAAGGCGATATCGTCGATATCCGGATTCTCGAGCAGGGCGATTTCATAAGCGCGCACCGCTCCCATGTACTGACCATCAGCCTCAAGCGACCGACCGAGATAGTATTGACCCCAGGAGAATGTGTGATTGAGTCGGACGACCTCCCTGAGGATCCTGATCGCCCTGTCATGTCGCCCCAGCTCGGAAAGTACAACGGCCTGGTAGGTTCTTCTGAACAGGGAGTGATCGCTGGCGGGAGATTGCCCGGGCAGAGGTCGATCAAGCGTCACAATCGCCTCTTCATAAAGGTGCAACTCTATCTGCATGAGTGCGCGCGCCAAACTCTCCGAACCGCTAAAATCGTGCAATCGGGTCAGGTTTGCATCCCAGTTGGAGTTTGAGAGCAGACTGTTCTCCAGTTTGGAGAGATCGCGCAAGGCAACCATCCGCTCGTAGCGACCATCGGCGAACTGCGCCCGACAGAGCTCGGAGGGGAGAGGGATATCCCCCCGCTCAAAATCCACCGCCCGCTTGAAGCACTCTATGTGCTCCAGCAGCCTCGACACCTCCCTGGTCTCACTCTTGGTGTCCCGTTTGCCGCCCTCCAAATTAGTGGTTCGTCTGAGACAATTCAGAAACTCCTGCACCGCTTTGGCCGAGTCGTGTTCTACCGCCAGGCGGTAAGCGTTCTGCGCCTCATCATCCCTGTCCAGATCGCGATACGCAAACCCTCTGTAAACCGATCCCGTCGCTTGCGCCGAACCGGTGATTTCTACCTCCGCAACGACCGACAGGGCAGCTGTCGGTTGCCTTTGAATCAGGTAGATCAGGCTGAGGCCGAGATGGGCATCCTCTGACCCCGGATCGATCCGCAGGATCTCTTGCAGAACATCGATCGCCGCGTTGATCTTGCCCTCATCCAGATATTGATTCGACTTATTAAACCAGGGGCGGGTCAAATCCTGAGCATTCTCCTCTGCGATCGCAGGGGAAGCAAACAGTACTACGGCAAGCAATAATGCCGGAGCACGGAGGAATTTGTCGAACATCATCATCTCCTCCCCCTGTAAAGCACTGGTATTGCGCAGGATACCGGGGCGGCAACGCACATATTACATGCGGAACGTCCCCATATCTATTGGTATTGCCTTCCCAATCATGTATAATTGCTCACAGACAGGT
The DNA here is from genome assembly GCA_024231955.1 of bacterium. GTDB lineage: Bacteria > Krumholzibacteriota > Krumholzibacteriia > JACNKJ01 > JACNKJ01 > JAAEPZ01. The sequence continues at coordinate 423,161 of JAAEPZ010001024.1, forward strand.
CTGTAAGATAGGTATTTAACCTGGTCATATTGAGAGACTGAGAACATGAATCGTATTCTGACGACAATTGCCATCTCAATCGCAACCATGTTGCCGCTATCCGCATCAGCTGCCGATATATACATCAACGAGGTCCTGTCCGCCAACATCACAGGCTTTACGGACGAGTTCGGTGAGAATGAAGATTGGCTGGAGATCTATAACAACGAATCGATCGCCGTTGATCTCACCGGATATGGTCTTTCGGATGATATCAGTGAACCGATGAAATGGCTCTTTCCGGCCACCACTATTGAACCTTACGGCCACCTGCTCATTATAGCTTCGGGTAGAGATCTTGTTGATACCTATTTGCACTCCAGCTTCAAGATCAACTCCGCTGGTGAGTCCCTGATTCTGTCCGATGATTCTGGGCTTCCGCTCGACACCATACACATGCCTGAGTTGCCTGCCGACATATCCCTCGGCCACAGCCCCGACGGCCCCGGTGGTTTGTACTATTTTTTGGAACCGACACCCGGCACGGCAAACATCAGCGAGACATACGCATGTATCGCCGAGGAGCCGACGGCGACACCGGACCCGGGTTTTCACGCGGGTCCGGCTCTGGTGGAGCTGAGCGTCGAATCACTTGGTGATATCCGATATACGCTGGACGGTTCGGTGCCGACCAGCGACAGCCCGCTCTACTTCAACGCCATACTGGTCGACTCGACCTCCGCTCTCCGTGCGCGCCTGTTCCGGGACAACTGCATCCCGAGCAATATCATCACCGGCACCTACATCATCGGTGAGGATTTCACCCTCCCCGTGATCTGCATCACCACCGATCCCTACAACCTCTGGGATGACGACTACGGCATTCACGCCATGGGACACAATGCAGAACCCGATTGGCCCTACCAGGGCGCCAACTTCTGGCAAGGCTGGGAGCGACCGGCCGACATTGAATTCTTCGAGCTTGATGGAGAGAGGTTCGATTTCAGTTGCGGCATCATGATCCATGGGGGCTACTCAAAAGGGTATGACCAGAAGTCATTCCGCCTGGTGGCCCGCGGTAAATACGGGTGGAGCGAAATCGAGTATCCGTTCTTCGGCGAGGAACATCCCGTCGACAGCTTCAAGCGTTTGATCGTTCGCAACACCGGTCAGGATTTCCTGTATGCCCAGTGCCGCGACGTCCTGGCCCACGCCTTCACCGAGGATACCGACCTGGAGAACATGGCCACTCGCCCGTGCATCGCCTATGTGAACGGAATGTACTGGGGCTATATGAATATCCGCGAGCGGATCGACAAGTATTTTCTGGAAAGTTACTACGGCGTCAGCCCGGACAGCGTCGACATCACCGGCGGACAGTACTCCGTGATAGAGGGCTCGGGCGATCTCTGGTTTGAGCTGTACAACTTCATTGCCGACAACGATATGTCCATTCAATCCAATTACGACTGGGTTCAAACCCAGATGGAGGTGGGCAATTTCGCCGAGTACAATGTCTTCAATATCTTCCTGGCTCACACCGACTGGCCCCACCACAACATCAAGAGATGGCGACCGCAGCGTCCCGACGGCCGTTGGCGCTGGTACTACTTCGACCTCGATCACGTCTTGAGGGTTGGTGGCGGCCCCACCACCCACAACACCCTGGATTACGCGACCAATCCCGACTACGAGGCCTATCACATTCCGCTCTGGGCCACGGTCATGCTCAACAATCTTCTAAAAAACGGGGAGTTTCGGGATCTGTTCATCAATTACTACTGCGATCATATGAACAGCTCCCTCAGCGAGACCGCGATGATGGAGGTCTACGATTCGACCACGGGGACCATCGCCGCGGAGATCCCCAGGCATCGTGACCGCTGGGACATCTCCTCAAGCTGGGCAAGCCGTCTTTACTATGTGCATGAGTTCATAGAAAATCGTCGCGAGTTCGCGATTGAGCACCTCATGGACTTCTTCTCCCTGCAGGACACCTTGCACCTGGCTCTGGACGTGGCTCCGGCCGGCGGCGGCACAATCAGTCTGACGGCGGTTGGGATCGATGAAGCCTGGACAGGCACCTACTTCCAGGGGGTTCCGATCAATCTTCACGTCGAAGCCGCACCGGGCTTCCTGTTCGACAGATGGTCCGGAGCTGCCCTGCCTGCCGGACCCGATGCCACCATCACGCTGACGGAAGATACCGCCCTGACCGCCATGTTCGTACAGGACACCGCCTCCACGCCAAGGGCGGTCATCAATGAGATCAACTACCATTCACATGTTGATTTCGATTCTGGCGACTGGGTTGAGCTTCATAATCCCGGCTTATCAAGTCTCGACCTGTCCGGCTGGGTTCTCAAAGACGACAACTATGATCACACATTCACTTTCCCGGAGAACACAATCCTGCTTGCCGGCGATTACCTGGTGGTGTGTGACAATCTGGATGACTTTCAGTCTTCATTCCCCGGCATTGACTGCGCCATCGGCGATATGGATTTCAGCTTCGGCGGTAATGGCGACCAGGTGCGTCTTTTCAACAGCCAAGAGGAGTTGGTCGACGAGGTCGAGTATGACGACACGCCCCCCTGGCCCAGTGAGCCCGATGGCGGAGGACCCACCCTGGAACTGACTCACCCTCTCGCGGATAACGGCTTGCCCGAGTTCTGGAGCAGCTCCATCACGGCTCACGGCACACCCGGCGAGTTCAACAGCACTTACAGTGCGGTGGCCGTAGCGGAGGGGGATGAGGTGCCGACGGCAACGGTCCTCTTGCCCCCATGGCCCAACCCGTTCAACCCCGTCACCACCATCAGTTTCCACCTCAAGCTGCAGGGACCTGTGAGGCTTGATATCTTCGATGTCCGCGGGCGGCATCTGGAAACTCTGATCAACAGGAGCCTGCAACCGGGGCAACACGAGTTGACCTGGCGTCCCGACAACCTGCCCAGCGGCCTCTATACGGCCCGGCTGCACACGGAAGCGGGCGATCAAAGCCGCAAGCTGGTGTTATTGAAGTAATGCCGGAAAACCGCCATATCCCGGACCGGGTGACTGGTCCGGGTTATTTATCGGGATCGGCTGCCTGGAGATGACTCCGGGTTAAACATCGCGCACAATTGAGTAGAGAAACCAGCGCTGCCTTTTGCCGCCCTGCCGCTGGAAATAGAGTTTGTATTCGCGTCCACGATCGCAGCGAACCTGAAACCAGTGGCGCCTGACATACTTTTCAGAACTGCCGCTTTTGCAGTCCGACACACTCTTCCAGGTATCCAGCACCTCGACGATTTTAAGCTCCTCGTCCCGCCAGGCAAACCCCTCCGGCAGACCGGGAGAACCCGCGGCCATGACGGCGGTGTCCCCGAATACACCCAGAGGTTTGATCGCTTCGCTGATCAATCGCTCGGGCGGCGGATCGATGCTGTTCGGCCGGTCGTCCATATGAGCTCCTTGCCGTTTTTTCCCTTCGCACGCCATTGGCTGCGCAGTTATCTCGACTCTTCCCCAAACAACTACTATACTGTTCGCGGAAAGTGAAATCATCCTGTTTAAACGGATTCTGTATTTCAAACACGAATCCACAGTATGGATCTTGCGATGGAGGGGCCATGGATCTCGAAATCAAAGGTAAGGTCGCTCTGGTGGCCGCCGCCAGCCGTGGTCTGGGGAGGGCCGTGGCTGAACGGTTGGCGCGAGAGGGTGCTCAGGTTGCTGTCTGTTCGCGGGACGAGGAGTCGATTCTACGTGTCGGCAACGAGATTGCCGACGAAACCGGCGGCAAGATTTTCGCCGCCGCCTGCGACGTCACCGACAGCAGGCAGGTGGGGGACTTCGTACGAAAGGTGCGCGATGAACTTGGCCCCGTCGCCATTCTGGTCACCAACGCCGGAGGCCCGGCCGCCGGCCCCGCACTCGATTTCGATCCCGACGACTATCGCGCCGCAATTGAACTCAATCTGATGAGTACGATCACCCTGGTTCACGCGATCCTGCCCGATATGCGTCAACTGGAGTGGGGGCGAATCGTGGCCGTGACCTCGGTGGCCGCCAAGCAACCTATCGGCACGCTGATCCTGTCCAATACGGCTCGCGCCGGTGTTCATGGTTACCTGAAAACACTCTCCGCCCAGGTGGCCGTGGAGGGGATTACCGTCAACACTGTCCTGCCCGGCTACACGCTCACCGAGCGGGTGGAGAATCTTGCCCGAAGCTATGCCGCTACAGGTAAAGGTGATGAAGATGATTTCTATAGTGCGGTGAATGCCGATATTCCGGCTGCAAGATTGGGCAAACCGGAGGAATTCGCCAATGCCGTTGCTTTCCTCGTATCCGAAGGAGCCGGATATATCACGGGGGTCTCACTCCCCATTGACGGGGGCTTCACAAGAGGGCTATTCTAACGGGCACCATTAATGAAAGGGATTGCCGATGTCGGAAATCAACGAAAAATGGGAGGGGACACCCTACCCCGATATGATCCGCAATCTGCCGGAGATCGAGATACCAATCGATGGCATTCGTGGCTGGTTGCTTCAGGACGGCACGATTCAGGCCGTCTTCTTCGACCTGCAGCCAATAGGTGAAATCCCCCCGCACTCCCATTGCGATCAATGGGGTCTGGTCCTCGATGGGACAATGAAGCTCACCATCGACGGCGAGGAGAAAACCTATACGCGTGGGGACAGATACTTCATCCCCGAGGGTGTGGTCCACTCGGCGATTTTCCTGACGCGTGTGTTTGTGATCGACTATTTCAACGCATCTGATCGCTATACAATCAAGGCGTAGGGCAAACAGATAAACAGGTCCTCCACGGCAGCAATGACTTTCCACGACCGGAAGTATCTGCTCGTGGGCGCATCTTCAAAACCAATGGATCGAATCAAGGAGACAATCAATGAAATACCAGCTGCTGTCAGCCGCCGACATAAAGGCTCTCGACGCCCTGAAGACTTTTCATGGCGGCGCCGACCAGATCAACGGGACCATCGCCACCAGAGGCAAGCTCGAAACACGTAAGAAGGTGCTTGCGGAGAAGGGCTACGGCGAGATGATCGCTGATGCCGAAGAGCTGGTGAAGAGTTTCCCGAAGGTCGGAGACTTCGAAAAGGCCAACGACATCAGTTACAAAGACGGCAAGGGTGTCGGCACGGCGCAGGTCTCTGGGTTCCAGGGCGCAAAGGTCACTCATCACGCCATGAAGCGTTTCGCCCAGAGCGCCAATGAGGAGTACCCCTGTTTTGTCCCCTCGGAATTCATATCGGTTGTGGCCCTGACGGACAACTACATCTACAGCGGCGACCTTATGGCCACGCTGACCATGGCCAACAACATCATGCAGGCCTCGAAGTTCTGCAGCACAAACCTTATCGGTATTCCGCAGCCGACCGCACGCTTCACCGAACTGGAGAAGGTAACCGGCAAGACTTTCGAAGTCGCCGATCTTGGCGACAACCAGTCGGGGATCATCCTCAAGAACATGGGTACACCCTTCGGCAATCTCGGTGGTGTTGAGGTGGCCAACGACAACCATCTTATCTATCTGGATGGCGTGACCCGCGCCGCAACGGAGACCGGCGGCGACTTCTACCTCAACCCGAGCTGGAGTTCGATCATCGCGGCGTGCTACTACGCGCGCGACATCAGGAACCTTACCTTCAAGGTGTCGATGCTGTTGGCCACACAGAATCTGATGCAGTTCAGGATGCTTCTCAACATCATCAGCGAGTACATCCGCGACGACAACACCACGCCGATCTACGAGATCAACATCGGCAACGCCGTCTCGCCCGAGAACTTCATCCTCTGTGCCCGGGAGTTGGATGCCAGCGGGATCAAGGGCGTCAGCCTGGCTGCCCACCTCCGCATCAATCCGGATCTGGGGATGGAGAACTTCAACTGGACGGACAACTGTTTCAAGGTGCTGGAGAGCGGTACGAACATCACTTACAAGTATGAGAGCGACGGCACCGCGCGCGATCTTGACACCATGGCGGCCTACTTCCTGCCCGAAGATGAGCGCGACGCCATGGCGGACAAAATCGGCGATGTGATTTACTACAAATCGCTGCGCGCATCCAAGGATGGTATGGAGATGATGAGGCGGGGCATCAAACCTCTCTTCGCAGACTGCTCCTATTAAAACCGACCGGGGGTCCGGCGCTCTGCGCCGGACCCTTTTCCATGCCCGGAGATTACCATGATCAGAAAATGGCAAGACAGGTTCGCGACCAATATCCGTCAGTATGAGGGCTATGCTATCGGCAAGACGATCAAGTACCTCACCGATCCCGAGATCATCTCACTCGCCGGCGGTCTCCCTTCGCCTGACGTTTTCCAACGCAGCGGACTGAAACTCGCCTCCGAGAAGGCGCTCAACGTTGGCATCGATCGCATCATGCAGTATTCGCCTATTCCGGGTGAGGACAGCCTGTTCAATGCGGTGATCGACTTCCTGAAGCGCGATGGCATCAATATCACCCGCGAGAACATGGTCATCACAACATCCGGGCAGCACGGTCTCGATCTCACCGGCCGCCTTTTTCTGGAGGCGGGGGATGTGGTGCTCTTCGATCGCCCCACATTCGCCGGGGCCATCGCCGCGTTCGACATGCAGTGCCCTCGCTATATCGGTGTGGACATCGAGGAGGACGGCTCCAACGTTACGGGTATGGAGCGTCGGGTAGAGGAGCTGGCGCAGGAGGGGATCAAGCCGAAGTTTATCTACGTTGTCCCCGATTTCCAGAATCCGACGGGGATCACCATGAGCCACGCCAAGCGGGAAGCTCTGCTCGATCTCAGCTACAAGCATGAGATCCCGATTGTGGAGGACAGCCCTTACCGTGATCTGCGCTATTCGGGGGAGACGATCCCCGCGCTGTTCACGATGGATCAAGAGCGCGGCGGCGGCAATGTGATCGGCCTTTATACCTTCTCAAAGATCTTCTGCCCGGGAATGCGAGTGGGCTTTAACATCGGCGCGCCCGAGGTGATAGCCAGAATGACTCATATCAAGGAGGGCAACATCCTCAACACCCCTCGCTACAACCAGGATATGTGCACGGCGTTTCTGCGCGAGATGGATCTCGACGCCCACCTCAATGAGTGCAGGGAATACTATCGGCAGAAGCTTGAGATCTTCCTCGAAACCATGGAGGAGTTGTTCCCTCCCGAGAGTGGCGTAACCTGGACCGTGCCCGTGGGGGGGCTCTTCCTTTGGGTTTCGGTGCCGGACAGGATCGACACCAATGAACTCTTTTTCGAAGCGATCAAGCACAAGGTCGCCTACGTTCCGGGCGAGCAATTCTACGGCGAGAACCCTGCCCGCAATCACATGAGGATCAATTTCTCGTTCGTCTCGCTTGAGAATCTGATCGAGGCCGCCAAGCGGCTTGCGACCTGTATTAGCGAGCACTGACCCTTCATCCGTAGACATATAAAAGCCCGCCTCCCAGGGGAGACGGGCTTTTTCTCTGGACAGCGACAGGCTACTCGGCGAATTTCTCCGCCTCGAGCAGCCTTTCGGCCTCTATCGCGGCCATGCAACCGGATCCGGCGGCGGTAATCGCCTGTTTGTACTCCGTATCCTGAATGTCGCCGCAGGCGAAAACGCCGGTAACACTGGTCTTGCCTTTATCGGCGATGATATAACCCGATTCATCCAGGTCGATCTGCCCCTCGAATATCTTCGAGTTGGGAGTGTGACCGATCCCCAGGAAGACACCGTCGCAGGGTGTATCCGATATTTCGCCCGTCTTCACGTTCTTCAGGCGAATCCCCGTAACGATACCCGAGCCACCATCAAGGATCTCAAGGGGGACCGAATCCCAGATGAACTCGATTTTGTCGTTGGCGAAGGCCTGTTGCTGCATGGCTTTGCTGGCGCGCAGCTCGTCGCGACGATGAACGATCCGAACGCGTTTTCCGAAACGGGTGAGGAAGATCGCCTCCTCCATCGCGGTATCGCCGCCGCCGATGACGATGACCTCCTTGTCCATGTAGAAGAATCCATCGCAGGTAGCGCAGGCGCTGACGCCATGACCGCGCAAACGGGTTTCGCTTTCGAGTCCGAGCCATCTCGCCGAGGCGCCGGTCGAGATGATCACGGTCTGGGCACGATGCTCTTTACCCTCAACCCACACGCCGAACGGACGTGTGGAGAGGTCCACCTTATCCACATCGCCCGCCACGAATTGTGTATCGAAGCGCTCGGCCTGCTTTCGGATGTTGTCCATAAGCTCCGGACCCTGGATCCCCTCGGGAAAACCGGGAAAGTTATCCACTTCCGTTGTGATCGTAAGTTGTCCACCGGACTGCAGCCCCTCGACCACTAAAGGGTTCAAACCCGCACGGGCAGCGTATATGGCAGCAGTTAGCCCCGCAGGACCGGTGCCTATGATGATAACATTGTGGATGTCCATACCTGTCTCCATTGCTTGTTTGAGGTGAATGTGGATATCTTCGGATACCTAAACATAGATACTCATTTAGCCAGACCGGTTCAAGCTTATACAGATTGTTGAAAGCATACCAGATCGTGTGCCCGAGTTACCCACAACCCAAGATAAGGTGGGTGTAAAACACCCTGCCGCTACAACACAAAGCGGTATAAGCGACTGTGGACAATGATGGGTATTCCCCATTAATCCATACCCATAACTAGTTGAATTTAAGGGAGATGGGTGGATATCCACAATCACGCAAGGTTATCCACATATTGCGGAAATAAAAAGTCGGAGTGAGAGCGATCTCACTCCGACCAAAAATAGGGCCGCTTACTTGGATGAGGCCATATGTTCGTTTTGCTTCTGGCCCTGATCGGACTTGGCCGCCTGACCAGACTTCGTCGAGCCGCTGGTGATGTGATCGCGTTTCTCACCCATCTTGCAATTGCCCTCGAAGAAGACACCTTCATCGATGACCAGGCGCTTAGTCACTATATCGCCTTCGAGATGACTGCCGGATTGCAGCTCGATACGGGAAGTCGCTTTGATGTTGCCATAGACCTTGCCGGCAATGACGGCATCCTTGACATTCAGGTTCGCCTTGACGACACCCGTTTTCCCAACTTCGAGAGTCTCTTTGCATTCAGCTTCACCCTCGAACTCACCCTCGACGCGCAAGGTGCCACGGGTCTTGATAGTTCCTGAAAAGTGACTGCCTGCTCCGAGAATCGAAGCGCTTCCGCCGCCGCCCGCCTTATGGGACGTGTTGTCCTCGTCGCGTCCTCCAAACATGGGTCCTCCTTGAGTTAATCCTGTATCCTGAGGCTAGCCTGAAACGGCTAGTCCAACAAGTAGTTTTTCGGGTCGACCGGAATGCCGTTTCGCCGCACTTCGAAATGAAGGTGGGCTCCAGTACTCCTGCCAGTATTTCCGAGGAACGCAATTACATCCCCCGACTTGACTCTGTCCTCCTTGCGCACCGATAGAGAGCTATTATGCGCATACAGTGTGGTAATTCCGAAACCGTGTTCGACGAGTACGAAATTACCGTATTCATCGTTCCAACCGGCAACCAGAACAATACCATCGCCGGCCGATCTCACCGGCGTGCCCATCTCCGCCACTATATCAATTCCCGGATGATAGGTCGGACCTCGCTTACCAACAAACACACGAGAGACCCAACCCACAACAGGCCAGGTGTTCGGTGTCGTATGGAGCATTTGCTGCCCCTCGATGGAGAGATCGCCCTCAAGCAGCGCCATCGCCTCCCCGGCTCGGGATTCGCGTGCAACCATACTTTGCAGCAGAGAGTCCGGCATGGGGGCCCGATTGCCAAGCATCTCCTGGATCTTCAACAGTACCAGGGTCGTCTCCTCCAACTGTATCTCCAGGCTGTGAACACGAGCAACCCTCTTGTTCATCTCCTCCAGCCGTCTCTCAAGAATTCGCCGCTCCTGTTTTTCGATGAACAGCGAACCCGAAGAGAAGACCAGGAAGAGTAGAGCCAGCACCCCCACAACGGCAGCGGCAACCATCAGTCTGAAATACAGCAACGGGACTATTCTCTCAACGGAATCATGCCCCTTGTCAGGAACAAGATAGACCCTGATCCTGCTCGGTGCTCTCTTTCTGGAACCGAACAACCATTTCCAAACCGACACGGGCGCCTCCCTGCGACCGGAGCCTATTGATCCCCGTCGAGGGAGACTCCAAGAATCTGCATGATCCGTTCCAACTCCCTATCGCTACCGAAAGGCACTGAAAGTTTACCGCGGCCCTTGGAATACTGCAGTTTCACGGGCAGACCTATCTTCGATTCCATCCGCTCACGAATAGTGCGGATAACTGGATCGTGATGTGCGGCAGGTTTTTGCCCACCCCTGGATTTTCGCTTCCTCGCCTTGGCCATTTGTTCGGCCTGTCGCACCGACAGGTGATCCCGAACGATAAGGCGGGCCAGCTCCAGACACGATTCCAGATCAAGGTTGATTAGAGTCCGTACATGGCCCGCACTCAACATCCCCTTGGCAAGAAGGCCCTGTACCTCCCCCGGTAATTGGAGAAGTCGCAATGTATTAGATATAGTTGAACGGTCCTTGCCAAGGTACTGACCCAGCTCCTCCTGTGTCCAGCTAAACTCGTCAATCATCACCTGAAAGGCCCTGGCCTCTTCGATAGGATTGAGATCGGCTCGCTGTATGTTCTCGACGAGGGCAAGTTTCAGACTTTCCCGCTCGTCAACTTCCGTCAGTATGGCCGGCACCGTATCCAGACCTGCAGCTCGAGTAGCCCGAAATCTACGTTCACCGGCGACGATCTCATATCGTTCGCCACGCTGCACGAGAAGGATTGGCTGAATCACACCCTCCTGAGCAATTGAGTTGGTCAGTTCAGCCAGCTTCTCGGAGTCGAAGTAGGACCTGGGTTGTTGCGGGTTGACATCGATCCTCTCCAAGGGCACCTCAAGCACAACACGACCGGAGTCCGCAACCTGAGGGAAGGGGGTGACGACCTTCGGTGAGCGTGGCGTGAAATCCTCCTCCGGTACCACCTCAGGCGCAGGGGCGGCAGCAGCCTGTGGCATCGAAATATCGGAAAGGATAGCGCTAAGCCCCTTGCCCAACACCTTTTTCTGCATTGATGACCTCCTGGGCCAGTTTAATGTAGCTTTGTGCGCCGGTGGATTCAAAGTCGTATTGAAGAACCGGTTTACCAAAGGACGGCGACTCGGAGAGCTTCACATTGCGAGGGATAACGGTCTTGTACACTCTGTCTTCGAAGTACCTGATGGCCTCTTGCGCAACCTGGCGCGACAGCTTGAGCCGGCGGTCGTACATGGTCAGCAGAATTCCCTCAATGGAGAGCGTTTCATTCAGGCTTTGCTGAATCCTGGTAACCACGTTAAGTAGTTGGCCAAGCCCTTCAAGGGCATAGTATTCACACTGGATAGGGATCAGAACCGAATCGGCGGCGGAGAGGATGTTCACCGTCAACAGGCCCAGACTTGGGGGACTGTCGATCAAAATGTAATCGTAATCCTTTTCTAACTCCGACAGCATCTTCTGCAGGAAGAAGGACCTGTTCTCCTGGTCGACAAGTTCAACCTCCAAGCCGCTCAATCTGTGGGAGGCCGGGATAAGGTCTAACCCCGGAACTTCTGTGTTAACAAGTACTTGAGCGATTTCGGCTTGCCCAATCAAGAGCTCGTAAACCGATTTTTCCAGCTCCTGGGCGTTGATTCCAAGGCCACTGCTGGCATTGGATTGGGGATCCATATCCACGAGAAGTGCACGTTTACCCGCGGCTGCTATACTGGCGCTGAGATTGACCGCTGTAGTGGTCTTCCCTACGCCACCTTTTTGGTTGGCAATTGCTATGATGCGCGACAAGAAAAGCCCCTTTCAAGAGCATATGGGGAGGAATCAGAGCTTGTTGTACCGTCTAAGCAGGTGATGTGTCAACAACGTTTCACGTGAAACACAAAAACTCCGATGTTTCATGTGAAACATCGGAGCCTTTTTAACAACTTCAAATATCTATACCTGTCTGAGCCAGGCAAACAGTGTTCGGCGGTCAGGGAAGTCCAGTGCAAGGGTATCCTCCAGATTCCACCCCTTTTTCGGCCAACGACCTCTCTCCTCGCGCCATTCCTGGCTCAAACCCTTCGTCCCCTTTATCAGGACCATCTCTCTGACCTTGTCCTTCAGGTTCTTTGACCATTTCAAGGTTTGATCCACGCTGGTCAACGCTCGCGTACACAACATCCCCGGGCCCTTTACCTGATTGACCTCCAGCACAAGCGGCAAGTCCGGACTTTCCAGGCGATGAGAGAACACGCTCGCACACTCCAATGACATCTCATCCAGTGCATACTCCAGAAACTCAGCCTTTCTACCTCTGGATTCGATCAGAATCAGCGATTCCGGCGCCTCCTCCTCGGAAAGATGATCCAGAAGAATCCATGCGGGAATTCCGGGAACACCTGAACCGGTGCCTACATCCATCATGAAGTTCAGCTTTTCACTATCATCCGTTTCACGTGAAATATGAAGCCATACATAGGCCAGGGGGAGAGACTCCATGATGTTCGCCAGGATCTGCTTCTCGGGGCTCCTCCTTGAAACCAGATTCAGTTTCTGATTAGCTTCGAGTGTGAGTCGAGCATAAAACTCCATGACGTCAAAGAATGCCTTGTCCGGTACTTTGCTCATGAGTTCATCACCGAGCAGCGATATGTTCAACCCTGGTTCAGTTTCACGTGAAACATGTGCACCGGAAAGGTCCAGATTGAATTGATCCGCCTCTGGTTCCTCAAAATGTCTCTTTGTCGCTTCAACCCATGTCCTCTTCATTACGGCTGAATTCAACATCTGCGCACTATTCGTCATCTCTGTTCACCTTCATTTTACGGGTTCTCCCGTATGACTCCAAAAAGACCATCAAAACTGACAGATCACCCATTCGCACCCCAGGGACGCGACCGGCCTGCCCCAGACTGGTCGGAGCAACATGCCGCCAGCGCTCTCTCGCCTCATTACTCAGCCCCGGAACTTCATTATAATCAAAGTGTTCCGGAATTCCTGCATTTTCCATCCGCTTGAATTTCTCAGCAGACTGCTTCTCTCTATCTATATACCCCTCATACTTTAACCGGGTCTCGAGTCTGCCTGTTTCACCTGACGTCATTGGCTCCATTGAGGAAAGCTCCGATTCAATATCGCTGTATATGACACCAGGTCTTCTTAGAACCTGGGCAGCGGAAAGACCGGGCTCAACACCACCTGATTTGAGCTTTGTCTCAAGCCTGGCTGCAGCAGCCTTGCCGAAATATCTCCTCCACAGTCTATCTGTATTTCGCTTCACCTTGCCGGCCGATTCCTCAAAGTCCTCGAACTGCTTGCTGCTTATTAAACCCAGTTCGTACCCCTTGGCCAGCAAACGTTCGTCTGCATTGTCGCAGCGAAGCAGGAGTCTGAACTCTGCGCGGGATGTAAACATTCTGTAAGGTTCATCGGCACCACGAGTTACGAGGTCGTCGATCATAACACCAATATAGGCTTCCGACCTGTCCGGCACCCATGGATCTCTCCCCTCCAGCTTGAGGGTTGCGTTAATACCCGCCATCAAGCCCTGGGCGGCAGCCTCCTCATAGCCGCTCGTACCATTTATCTGACCGGCCAGGTAAACTCCCTCAAGTCCACGTACCTCAAGGGATGGTGTCAGCTGCCTGGGGTCGATGGCATCATACTCCACCGCGTAACCGGGTTGGAGCATCACACACCTCTCCAAGCCCGGAATCGACTGTAACACCAAGAGTTGCAAATCTTCAGGAAGGCTTGTCGATAAACCGTTTACATACCATGACTCTGAGTTCAAACCCTCGGGTTCCAGAAATATCGTGTGCCTGTCACGATCCGGAAAACGGTGTACCTTGTCCTCAATTGAAGGGCAGTACCTGGGTCCGGTCCCCTCAATGCTTCCGTTGAACAGGGGGCTGCGCTCAATATTCTCGCTGATCAAACCGTGAGTATCATCACATGTATAGGTGAGATAGCAGGCAATCTGATCTCGGGTGATGGCAACGGTCGAATGGGAGAAGGGGATCGGCGGCTCATCACCATTCTGAATCTCACACTTGTCAAAATCGATCGACGAGCCAAGCACCCTTGCGGGAGTACCTGTCTTCAATCGTCGTAGGGTCAGGTTCATCTCCTCCAGATTGATGGCCAACCGATCCGAGGCGTATTCTCCGAGCCTGCCCCCCTGCTCCTGCTTCTGACCGATATGCATCAGTCCCCGTAGAAATGTCCCGGTGGTTAAGACAACCGTTTTGCCCGCAAACTCCCGTCCGTCGGCAAGACAAACACCCGCAACTCCAGTCGCAGCCTTGATCAAGGAGCTAACCTCCCCCTCAATCAGGGTAAGGTTCTTTTGCTTTTTGATCTTCTCCAGCATGCCTGCGCTGTAAGTGTATTTCTCCGCTTGAGCTCGCGGTGCTCTCACCGCCGGGCCCTTGCGCGTATTGAGCATACGAAACTGGATGCCGTGCTCATCGATGTGTTTGGCCATCTCGCCGCCGAGAGCGTCAATTTCCCGAACCAGATGTCCCTTACCCAACCCTCCTATTGATGGGTTGCAACTCATGCGGGCTATAGTTTTTTCGGATAATGTTATCATCAAAGTGGAGAATCCTCGCCGAGAGGAGACAAGTGCCGCCTCAACCCCTGCGTGTCCACCTCCGACAACAATCACTCCGTATTCGGAACAGGATTCAATACGCTTTTTCACTTTATTTACCGACACAGAAGTTCGCGAATATCTCAGTCAATATCTCTTCCCCGACTTTATCCCCCGTGAGTTCATCCAGTTCACCCAGCGCCTCGCGCATTTGTCTGGCCAGGACCTCCTCCTCAAGCAATTCCAGGGTCTCGGGTGTGAGGTCCTGCAGGATCGAATGAATTGCCTGCAGCTTTGCGCTCTGACGGCGGTTCACGGCAACCTTCTCACCGAGTTGCTTCTGGACAACCCCCTCCGTTGCCATCAAGTAGAGGCACCCTTTCAATGTATCAAGCCCGGATCCCGTTTTCGCAGAAACGGAGACAGTCCGGGCTTCGGGTCCCTCCTTGCCGTTGAACAGATCATCGCTGAACCCTGGCAGATCGGATTTATTGTAAACCACCAGGGTGTCGGCGCTGCCCAGAACGCGAATCCTCTCCTCACTGGAAACAGGCTGCGTTCCATCGAAAATCCAAACCTTGACCTCGGATGCTGCAAGGGCCGCCTCACTTCTCGCAACACCGAGCTTCTCGACCTGCTCCTCCGTATCGCGAATTCCGGCAGTGTCCTGCAAATGGAAAACTATCCCGCGATGAACCCAGCTCTCCTTCAGTACATCGCGTGTTGTCCCAGGAAGCTCGGTCACGATCGCACGATCCTCTTTCAGAATCGCATTGAAGATTGAACTCTTTCCGACATTCGGAGCACCCGCCAGAACAACCGATACGCCCTCTCTGATTAAAGACCCCTCTGCGGCTCCCGCCAGCAGGTCTTCAACTTCCGTGCGCAGCGATTCCACGCAACGCGCGATCTCCTCACGCTCGACAAAGTTGATGTCCTCCTCCACGAAATCGATTCCCGCCTCCAGGTCTCGCAGAACTGTCAGCAGTTTTTCGCGCAGCGGGGCGATCCTTCTCCTCATCGAACCGGTAAGGTGATCAAGCGCCAGGTCGCGAGCCTTATCGGTCGGGCTGTGAATCAGATCCGCAACAGCCTCGGCCTGGGTAAGATCGATACGTCCGGACAGAAATGCTCTAAACGTGAATTCACCGGGATACGCGGCTTTTAGTCCCAGATAGTAGAGCTCCTCCAGTAGAGCCCTCACCGTCACGGGTCCGCCATGAGTATGAATTTCCACCATGTTTTCGCCGGTGAAACTGCGAGGACCGGGAAACCAGACCGCCATGGACTCGTCCAGTTTTCGTCCCGTATGATCATGAAGATGGAGATATTGAAGTCGGCGCGGCTTGAAACTCTTGGGATTTGATTTGTCGGCGCAGAGAGATTGAAGAGCTGCGTATGCTCGCTCGCCACTGATCCTGATGACGGCCAGCGCACCCTCGCCCGGCGCTGTGGCCGGGGCGGTTATTGTTTCTTCCGGCCTGTTCATATATCGCTCTTGGCATGAGAGCGCGGGGAAAACCCCGCGCTCCCTGAGTTCATGTCGTCATTGTTTAACGACGACGCTTGTTCTTCTTGGTTGCCGGCTTGCTGCCGGGCTTCTCAATCTGCAGGACCCGTTTCGCCAGATCGTTATTGAAAGGCTTTTTACCTGAATCATCCGTGATATAGGCAGCCTCTGTCAGCGTGGCTTTCTCACCACTTCCGTGATCATCGCTCCTGCTGTCACCAAATGAATCGTTGCGATCATAGCGATCTCTTCCGGAGCCGCCACGTCCTCCACGATCATCTCTGCGTCCACGTCCACCACGGTCATCACGTCTGCCGCGACTTTCGCGCGGTTGACGATCCTCGCGCGGTTGGCGATCCTCGCGCGGTTGGCGATCCTCGCTCGATTGGCGCTCCTCGCGCGGCTGGCGATCCTCGCGCGGCTGGCGATCCTCGCGCGGCTGGCGTTCCTCGCTCGATTGGCGCTCCTCGCGCGGCTGGCGATCCTCGCGCGGCTGGCGATCCTCGCGCGGTTGGCGCTCCTCGCTCGATTGGCGCTGCTCGCGCGACTGGCGATCGTCGCGCGGCTGGCGATCCTCGCGCGGCTGGCGATCCTCGCGCGGCTGGCGATCCTCGCGCGGCTGGCGATCGTCGCGCGGTTGGCGATCCTCGCTCGATTGGCGCTGCTGATGCTCCTCACGCTGCAATTGCTCCTCGCGCGTTCCACGCTCGTCACGAGTCTCGTTTCGTGCGCTTTCACGCCCACCGAAATCCCTGACTGGAGATCTGCCGCCACGACCTCTGCGGCCACGAGGCCTCCGCCGACCTTGATCCGTTTTCTCCCGATTCTCTTGGGGCTGGCTATCGCCACTATCGAATCCCCCGGAAAGAGGGGCTGACCTGAACCCGGGGTCGGGGACCCTGTCGTAGGCGGTTTCGTTTTCACGCTCCTCACGAGTGATGCGTTCACTTGGGCGATGACGACTTCCGGGTTCGCCGAAAGCGATGACAACACAACGCCGGGTCCCCTTACCGACCGTAAAGGTGTGGATATCGGTTCTGTCGGCCAGCATCATGTGCACGAGCCTGCGATCCTGAGCGCTCATCGGATCAAGCGTGCAGTTACGCTCGCTCGAAATCACCCTCTCCACGGTCTCCGTGACCCTGGCCTTCAGGCTCTCCTCGCGCCGGGCGCGATAGTCACCAATGTCGATATTGATAACCATGTTGTGCCCTGCTCTCGCAGCGACGATCCGCTGTGTCAGGTGACGGATAGCGTCCAGCGTCTGTCCGCGCCGCCCGATGAGCAGACCCTCATCTTCGGGTGAGTCGATGCGGATATTGGTCATCTCTTCATCTTTTTCCGAACTCAGCTTGAAATTCACACCCATCATTTCGAGCAGATTGTTTACGACATCCGCCGGATCCGCCTCGTTTGCGCCCAGTTCGGAAACACGGACCTTGAATTTTCGGCCGCCAAAACCAAGAAAGCCTGAGCTTGCTTCGCTAAGGATCTCCACGCCGACTTCGGAACGCTTCAATTTCAGCTCCGTCAGAGCGTTCTCGACAGCTTCCTCTTTAGTTTTACCAACAGCTTCGATGCTTTTCATGTTAACTCCCCAGCCTTAAGAGGCTGAAACGACGTTCGGCTCGCTCTTGTTGAGACCTTTGTGGATGTAGTACTGCTGCACGGCTGTCAGTATATTGTTGACCAGCCAGTAAAGCACCAGACCCGAGGGCATGCGGTAGAAGATAAAGGTCATGAAGAAAGGCATGACCTTGTTCATGGCAGCCATCTGATTTTGCGTCTGGCTTGCCGTGCTGCTGCTACTCATACCCATCCCCGTGCCGCCGAACTTCTGCTGTGCCCACATGGAGATACCCATGAGGATAGGCAGAATACAGATTGAATTGTCGATGAACCCGCCAATGAGCGGGATCTCTTTCGGGAAATGGTAGATCACGTCCATGTTGGATAGATCGTTGATCCAGAAAACAAAGCCGGCGCCGCGCAATTCGACCGCGCTGCGCAGGACTCTGTAAAGGGCGAAGAAGACGGGCATCTGGAACAGAAGCGGTAAACATCCGCCAAGCGGGTTGACCCCGTGCTCCTTATACAGCGCCATCGTCTCCTTCTGCACACGCTGGTTATCACTCTTGTACTTCTCCTGGATCTCCTTAAGCTGCGGCTGAATGGCCTGCATCTCTTTCATGGAGGTGAAGCTCTTGTTACTGAGCCGGAAGAAAAGCACCTTGGTCAAGATGGACATCAGAATGATGATGATTCCGTAGTTCGGAATGAAGCGATGGAGGAAATCCATCACCCAGCGCAGGGCCAGACTGATCGGACGGATCAGCTTGCCCATATCCACCAGGTCCTCGAGCCCACGATCGTAGGCTTCGAGGTCTTTGTAATGCAGGGGACCAACATAGACTTTGAACTCCTCGTTAAAGGTGTTCCGTCCCCCCCTCATTGGATACTCCGCACGCCAGCCGAGATACTCATTCTCGTTATCGCCGACGAGGACGGCGCGTCCCGTCAATGTCTCGGACGGAATCAGGGCTGCCACGAAGTACTTGCCCCGCGATGCGACCCATTGGATCGTACCCTCCTCAGAGACCACACCCCTCTCGATCAGCCCCTGTCCATCCTTGAAGTTGCGTAACGACTTCTTCTCCTGATCCTCACCAATCTGGTAGAAATTGTTGAAGGAGCGGAGTTCGTCGGTCCTGTTCTTCTCTGTCTGCAGAATTCCCTGCATCCAGTTGATCCCTACCTTTTGTGTCCCCTCAAGGCTACCACTCAGGGTTGAACCAAGATTCAGCAGGAATTCATACTCATCACCTCTGAAGGCGTATGATTTTATCAGCTCTCCACCGCGTCCGTCAGCCGTCCTGAAACTCAAGGTAAACGACTCGCCGCTTCCGACCTTGATGAAATCCATGCCCTGATCGCCGGAAACACTGAAGTTCCACTCGCGACTGTTGACACGTCCTCCAGGCAGGATCATGTCGATCTCAAGCGCAGAAACGACCTCTCCACTCTTACCTGGTCCAACAATCTGGACAAATTCCGTATCGGTGCCGGCAAACTCCAGAAGTTCAATTCTGTTGATTACAGCACCTTGAGAACTCAGGTAATAGCGGGCAACATCGGTTTCAACTATCAGCTCCCTTTCGGGGGCCTCTCCGAAATCAACACCGACCACAGCTGACTCTGCCGCTCTTTCGACCTGCTCTCCAGTGTCGATGGGTACGGTCCTGTTCTGAACATCAACCCGGTCATCCAGGGCATGCGTTGTCGAGTCCGGTGCCGTTGCTTCCGGCACTGGCGCGAACTTGCTCATGAACAGAAAATAACCGACCATCAGAAGGAGGATCAGTCCGAAAGCTAGCTTTGTATTGCGGTCCATTATGCCTCACGCAGAAAAACTGCGTATACCCACGTACTACTCCGGTACGGGGTCTTCACCGCCCTTGCTAAATGGATGGCATCTCGCCACTCTTCCCGTAGAATACAAAAACCCCTTCAGAGCACCGTGTCTCTTCACGGCCTCCTCAGCGTATTGTGAACAAGAAGGGATATACCGACAGCTGTCGGGTAAAATGGGAGAGAGATATTTCCGATATCCCCTGATCAACAGGAGAAAAAATCTCGCCATCATTACATGCCCCTGCTCTTTGAATCATCTGACAGGAGATCAAGGCGGGTCAGCAGTTTCTCTAGTTCTTCGGCGACTTCAGGTGTTTTCACACCATTGATGCCGATACGGGCCAAAAGAACAAATGCTCCGGATTTTTGGAGCCTGCCCAGATGGATTCGAAACGCTTCCCTAAGCAAACGTTTTGCACGGTTCCTGTGAACCGCATTACCGACCTTCCGACTGGCCACAAAACCGGAGGTGGTCTGCTCCTCCTCAAGAAAGAACAGGATGAGCATCCGGCCAACGGCCTTCTGCCCCCCCTTGTAGACCACCTTGAAGTTCCCGCTGGGTACTTTACCTACAGCAAAATCTTCATGGTTCATGATCACCACATCGGAAGATCGATTCTTTTGTTTAGACAGACAGCCGCTTCCGCCCCTTGGCGCGACGAGCGTTAAGTATCGCCCGGCCGGCCTTGCTGCTCATGCGCTTACGGAATCCGTGTTTGCGCTTGCGCTTCAGGTTGCTCGGCTGGAAGGTTCTTTTCAAGGCTAACCTCCTTATTTCAAAGTAACTTAACTTATGTGCGCCTTCGTCTTAAGTCAAGACCAAAAAAACCACTTTTCCCCAGAGGGTGAAATGAATTTAAAATCTTACATAATATGCCCGTATTTGGTAACCTAACCTGTTGTCTTTAAAGAGCTTTGCTTTTTTATCCACATAACCTTGCTTTTCACTTGAACCGGGTTTACCCGCTGTGATAGCGTGTGTACGCTCTCGATTGAGGGACACTAACCTCATCTTTTCTACAGTTTTTTCCACCTATAAGCAGTAAATGTGGATAACCAGGCTTTCATCTGGTGTGGATAACTCTGTGTCTACCTGTAGAAAACATAGTTAAGTGGTTGTTTTATTTTTAGTTACACAGTTTTCCACAATTGTGGATTTACAGGAGGAGTACTTGAACAGCTCCCCACAGGTCAATACCAAGTCTCTCTGGGACAGGATCCTCGAAGTTATTCAGGGACAGGTCAACAGCCAGAGCTTCCAGACATGGTTCAGGCCTACGCGGCTTCTTCGTTTTGAGGACAACATCCTTTATGTCGAAGGTCCCAACCAGTTTTTCACGGATTGGCTCTCCGAGCATCACATGAACACCATTTTGACCGCCGCCAAAGAGGTAACGGGCTCAACGCCACAGGTGGAGCTGGTGATCGGGGATGAGGAGAGAGATGAGAGTAAACCGCCTGTCAGGACAAACCGCAGGGCCAACATCTCATTTTTCAAACGCTATACACAGTCGCCCAAGACAAAAGGGCTGCTTCTCAACGTCAACTACACTTTCAATGAGTTTGTCGTAGGCAACAGCAACCGGATGGCTCATGCCGCCAGCCTTGCCGTCTCCGAAAAACTGGGCAGGGTATACAACCCTCTCTTTATCTACGGTGGAGTTGGATTGGGAAAAACTCACCTGGCTCAGGCCGTGGCCCATTTTGTTCTGGAGGAGCAGCCGAAAACAAAGGTTTTCTATACATCCAGTGAAAGTTTCATGAACGAGTTGATCATGGCCATCAGAAAAGGCAAGACACTCGAGTTCAAGAACAAGTATCGCAATGTGGATCTGCTGATCATCGACGACATCCAGTTTCTTGCCGGTAAGGAGAGCACACAGGAGGAGTTTTTTCACACCTTCAATGCGCTCTACGATTCCGGAAAGCAGATCGTCATGACAAGCGATCGACCGCCAAAGGATATCAAGGGCCTGGAGGAGAGACTTGTCAGTCGCTTCGAGTGGGGTTTGATCACTGATATTCAGACACCGGATCTTGAAACGCGACTGGCAATTCTCAAGAAGAAGACCGAGAAGGACGGGATGAGTATCCCCGACGATGTGCTGTTCCTGATTGCGGAGAACGTGATCAGCAATATCCGCGAACTTGAGGGCAGCCTGATCAGATTGCTGGCTTTCGCCGGCCTGACCGGTAGTCAGATCAATATCGAACTTGCCAGGGAGGTGCTGCAGGAGTTCATCAAGAACAAACCACGCACGCCCAATATCCCTGACATTCAGAAGAGGGTGGCGGAATCATTCACCACTACAATCGAGTTGATGAAATCCGACAAGCGGAGCAGTAAGATTGTGCTGCCGAGACAGGTTGCCATTTATCTCAGCAGGGAGATGACAAGCAAGAGTCTCGTCGAGATAGGTAGACATTTTGGAGGCAGGGATCACACAACGGTCCTCCATGCCTGTCGGAAAATAACCAAAAAACTCAAAGAGGATACCGAGCTGTTCAGCATGGTTTCCGAGATTCAACAGAGCTTCAAGCTCTGGAACTGACTTTCCACAAAGTCCGGTGGAAAGTTTGGGGATTATCTGTGAGATTCAGGTCAATGTGGAAAGACACCGAGATTTGCACCGACCTCTCCAAGTTTTCCCAGGCACTTTGTGTAAAACCGGAGAAGGCTTAGAGCCTTTTAAAATGGGGGATTGCTAATTTTGCACGTTAGTTTTAAACATTGTACACAGTCCCTAATGCTACTACTGTTTATCTTCTTAACTTAAAAAGAGGAAGACAGTCTTCGATCCTGTGTAAGGATCGCTCAGGAGGTCCAGGAGTGAAGATCACGATTTCCCAGCCCGAACTAAGTCGTCTGGCAAGCATGGCCGGCAACGTTGTTCCCAACAAGTCGACGTTACCCATCCTTTCCACCATTCTGCTGAATGCCTCGGGTGAAGGTTTGAGCTTGTCCGCCACCGATCTTGATCTCTCAATCGTGATCAAGGCTGATGCGGAGATCGAGTCCCATGGTACCGTAGCTATTCCAGCAAAGCGTTTTTCGGATATCGTCCGCAAACTCGACAGTGTCGATGTGGTTCTGGAGCAGAAAGAGGGCTCTCTTTCCATCAGCTGCGGCCGCGCCCATTTTCAGATCTCGACCATGGATGCCGAGGATTTCCCTAAACTGCCGGGGACTCAGGGTGTGGAGACGTTCGTTGCGCCATCGGGTACTTTCAAGAACATGATCAGACGCACCCGCTTTGCCGTCTCCCAGGATCTGGCCCGGCCCTCAATGAATGGTATTTTCATGGAGCTGAATTCAGGCAACATCACAATGGTTGCTACTGATGGCCATCGTCTCTCGTTCTACAAGAAGCCTGAAGATCTGCAGCTTGATAATGACTACGGCGTTATTATCCCATCCAAGGCGCTGGATCAACTGATGCGTCTCCTGCCCGATGATGGCGATCTGGAGATTGGCATCGGCGATAATCAGAGCTTCTTCAAAACCGGTGATATTCATCTCTTCACCAGGTTGATTGAGGGACCATTCCCGAATTATCAGCAGGTTGTCCCAAAGGGCAATTCCAAGACCATGAGCATCAACAAGGATGCTCTTCTGGTAGCGACCGATCGCGTGGCCACTCTGGCCGCCAGTCTGACCACGCGTCAGATCAAGTTGATTATCCAGAAGGATCAACTGGCTCTCGAAGTAGCCAACTCCGAGATTGGCAAGGCGCGTGAAGAGATTGAAGCCGCGTATGACGAGGAGGAGATGATGGTCGGCTATAATGCCACCTATCTGCTCGACGTACTCAAGAACATGGATTGTGAGGAGATCAACTTCAAGCTGGATCGTCCCGATAACGCCGGTATTATCGAACCCGCCGAACTTGAAGATGGCGAGGAGTACTTCAGTCTCCTCATGCCGCTCAAGCTCAGCGACTGATCGCGGCTCTGTGCGCTATCTTGATTTGCGCTCAGAGGGGTTCAGAAACCTGGCGCCCTTCAGCCTGGAGTTTCATCCCGAGGTCAACTGGCTTTACGGCGCCAACGGCCAGGGCAAAACCAACTTCCTCGAAAGTCTGCTTTACCTCGTCTCGGGCAGGAGTTTTCGCCTGTCCCGAGACGAGGATCTCATCAACTTCGACTCCGACCACTTTTTCATCAAAGGTCATCTCAAGGATGACGGCGACGAACTGCTGAGTTTCACGGCATCCTGCGCCCGTAACGGTGGTAAGCGTCTCAAGATCAACGAGGATGAGATCGGTCGTCTTGCCGAACTGGTCAGCCTCACCGGTACAGTCGTTTTCGGGCCGACCGATGTGGCCCTCGTTACCGGAGAACCGGAGAATCGTCGCCGCTTCCTCGATTACACGCTGTCCAAAACCGATCCCGGCTACCTGAGTAATCTGATGACCTACAAACGGGTTCTCAAGCAGCGTAATGCTCTTTTGCGCGACCGTGTCGATGGAGGTCACCTCGCTGTATGGACCGAGAAACTTGTGGATTGTGGAGCTGAAATCATCCTGCGGAGACGTGAAAACCTGCTTCCGATCAACGATCATGCCGCCAATTTCTACCAAGATATGAGTGGAGCCGAGGAGCTCTTGAAGTTGTCATATACCACCAAAATCCCGGGGAGAGACAAGGTAGAAATCAAGGCCGAATTTGCAGAAAAACTGAAAGAGCTGGCAATCTCTGAGTCGTTGAAAAAACGTACTTTAGCAGGTCCACACAGAGACGATATGTTGATTGACATAAAGGGTCGAAATGCCCGAAAATTCGCTTCACAGGGGCAGAAGCGCTCGGCTGCCATCGCCTTGAAACTTGCTCAGGCTGAATATCTGGCGCAGACCCGCAGGGATCGTCCAATCGTGTTTCTGGATGATGTCTTCAGTGAGCTTGATCAGAGCAGACGTGAAAAGCTCTGTCTGTTGGTCGGGCGGAAATATCAGACTTTCCTGGCTTCCCCACAACTGGAGGATTTGCGGAACGATCTCTTCGGAGATTTCAGGCGTTTCCGTGTCGATTGTGGGTGTGTGACTTTGGAGTCATGATCATGTCCAAAAGAAAGCGCATGACATCACAGGACGATCCTCGACCTGCAGAGGACGTTCTAGCTCAACTGTTTGCAGGCCTTGGACTGGATGTGCTGGTTCGCGATCGCAAGGCGTTGGCCCTGTGGTCAAAAATAGTGGGTCCAGAGATTGCGCAACGGAGTAAGGCTGTGCAAATTCGAGAGGGTATCCTCTTCGTAAATGTGACAAGCGCTTCATGGAGTCAGGAACTACATTTCATGAAGTCGATGATACTGCAAAAATACGCCGATGAACTGGGTCAGGGTAAAATAACAGACATCCGATTTACACATCATCGGGCTTAAAGAGAGAGCATCCAGCAAATGACAGAGAACTCCTACGGGTCGAATAATATACAGGTACTCAAGGGTCTTGAGGGCGTTCGCAAGAGACCGGCGATGTATATCGGCGGCACCAATCTCAACGGCCTGCACCATCTGGTTTATGAAGTTGTGGATAATTCGGTGGATGAAGCCATGGCCGGCGTCTGCGATGATATCTACGTCGAAATCCTGGATGACAATTCCGTGCGCGTGACCGACAACGGTCGCGGTATTCCGGTCGATATGCACCCCACCGAGGGGAAGAGCACGCTGGAGATAGTAATGACCGTCCTGCATGCGGGCGGTAAGTTCGATGACAGCAGCTACAAAGTCTCCGGCGGTCTGCACGGCGTGGGCGTCAGCGTCGTCAACGCGCTCTCCGAATGGCTCAAGGCCACCGTCTACAAAGATGGCAAAGCCTATTTCCAGGAGTATCGCCGCGGTGCCGCCGTGGAGGAGGTGCGGGTCATCTCCGCGGGTGAAGAGGTTCGTGAAAACGGCACGGTCATCCACTTCAAACCGGATCCGGAAATCTTCGAGGTCGAAAAATTCCACTTCGATGTACTCAGCAGTCGCCTGCGTGAGATCGCCTATCTGAACAAGGGTCTGGGGATCCGGATCTTCGATGAACATGATCTGAGCAATCACGAATTCAAGTACGATGGCGGCATCATCGAATTCGTCAAGTTCATGAGCGAAGGCAAAAGCCCGCTGCACGATGAGCCGTTCTACCTTGAAACCGAGAAGGACGGCGTCATGGTGGAGGTGGCGCTGCAGTACAACGAGGCCTTCTCCCAGAATGTGTTCTCTTTCGCCAACAACATTCCGACACACGAGGGCGGCACCCACCTCTCCGGTTTCCGCAGCGCGCTCACCAGAACCCTGAACAACGCATTCCAGTCTCTCAATAAAAGCAACGGCAAGGTCACCCTGTCCGGTGATGACGTTCGCGAGGGGCTGACCGCCGTTATCAGCGTCAAGCTGGGTGAGCCCCAGTTTGAGGGGCAGACCAAGGGCAAACTCGGTAACAGTGAAGTGCGGAGCGTGGTCGAGAGCGTGGTCAACTCCCGCTTTGCCGATTTCCTGGGGATGAATCCGGCGACAACCAAGGCGATTCTCGCCAAGTGCGTCTCCACGGCCAAGACCAGAGAGGCCATGCGCCGTGCGCGCGATATGGCGCGACGGAAGAGCGTGCTGGAGAGCGGCAGCCTGCCGGGCAAGTTGTCCGATTGCAGTGACCGCGACAATACCCGCACCGAACTCTACCTGGTTGAGGGCGACAGCGCGGGCGGTAGCGCCAAGATGGGTCGCGACCGAAATTTTCAGGCAATACTGGCTCTCAAAGGCAAGCCGCTCAACGTCGAAAAAACCTCGCCGGCGCGGGTGCTCGGCAATGAGGAGATCAGGACGATCATCACCGCCATCGGTGGCGGGTTCGGCGAAGATTTCAACTCGGAAAAGGTGCGCTACGGCAAGATCATCATCATGACTGACGCCGATGTCGATGGTGCCCACATTCGTACTCTGCTGCTCACTTTCTTCTACCGCATGATGCCGGAGCTGGTTACTTCAGGACGTGTGTGCATTGCACAACCTCCGCTCTATCTGGTGCGCAAAGGAAAGGTCGCTCTTTATGCCTTCAATGAGGAGGAGCGCCTGCAGAGAATTGAGCAGCTGGGCGGCGACGCCAGCAAGATCTACATACAGAGATATAAGGGTCTGGGTGAAATGAACCCGGACCAGCTCTGGGAAACCACGATGGATCCAGAAAGCCGCATGACGTTGCAGGTCACGATCGAGGATGCCGTCGAGGCTGATCATCTCATCACTACGTTGATGGGTGAACAGGTTGAGCCTCGCAGGAAGTTCATCGAGGATAATGCAGCCAAGGTTAAAAATCTCGACATCTGATCCGTAACGATTGATCCATGAGGAGACAAAATGAGCTCGGGCGAGAGAGTCGTCACGATTGATATTGAACGGGAGATGAGACGCTCCTATCTGGCCTATTCGATGTCCGTCATCATTTCCAGAGCGATACCCGATGCGCGCGACGGTCTGAAACCCGTGCAGCGTCGGATTCTGACAGCCATGAACGACCTCAATCTGAGGCCGAGTCGCCCCTATCGGAAAAGCGCGAAGATCGTCGGTGACGTGACCGGTAACTATCACCCTCACGGCACCTCGGCCGTCTACGAGACCATGGTCCGCATGGCTCAGGATTTCTCGCTCCGTTTTCCGCTGGTTGATGGTCAGGGTAACTTCGGCTCGATCGACGGCGATTCGGCGGCGGCGGAGCGGTACACCGAAGCGAGAATGACCGCTTTGGCCAACGAGATGCTGCGGGATCTCGACAAGGAAACTGTCGATCTGGTGCCCAACTACGATGAGAGCCGGTTGATGCCCTCTGTGTTGCCGGCCGTCGCTCCCAATCTTCTCATGAACGGCACCACGGGTATTGCGGTCGGTATGGCCACAAACATTCCGCCGCACAACCTCGGCGAGTTGGTCGATGGCATGATCGCCCTCATGGAAAAACCCGATATCAGCGTTCACGAAATGATGCAGCATGTGCAGGGACCTGATTTCCCGACCGCCGCCATCATCCACGGCACCTCCGGCATCAGACAGGCCTATACCACCGGACGGGGACGCATTCTCGTTCGCGGTCGCACCGATATCGAATTTGACGACAAACGGAAACGCGAGCGGATCGTCATCACGGAGATCCCCTACCAGGTCAACAAGGCCACCCTGATTGAGAAGATCGCCGACCTCGTGCGCAGCGGCAGGGTGGAGGGTATCGCCGATATCCGCGATGAATCGGACCGGCAGGGTATGCGGATCGTGATCGATCTCAAGAAGGATGTTCCCAGCCAGGTGCTGCTCAATCAACTCTACAAGATGACGGCGCTGCAGCAGGCGTTCAACGCGAATATGCTGGCCCTGATCAACAACGAACCGCAGCAGTGCGGGTTGATTCAGCTGATGCAGGTCTATCTTGATCATCGCGAGCAGGTGATTCTCAGACGCACGAAGTTCGATCTGAATAAAGCCAAAGAGCGTGCGCATATCGTACAGGGTCTGCTGATCGGTGTGGAGAACATCGATGAGATGATCCAGATCATCAAGACCAGTTCGGACACCGAACAGGCGAAGATCAGGATGATGGAGCGCTTCACGCTCAGTGAACTGCAGGCGCATGCAATTCTCGAAATGCGGCTTGCCCGGTTGACCGGCCTTGAGCGCGAGAAGCTCGAAGCCGAGTTGGAGGAGCTGCAGGAGACCATCAAACACCTGCAGGCGATCATCGACGACCGCCAACTGGTGCTGAACATCATCCGCGAGGATCTTGAATTGCTGCGGGACAAGTTCTCCAATCCGCGCCGTACCGAAATCGCACCCGGTCTGGATGATTTCGAGGATGAGGATATGATTGCCGTGGAGGACATGGTGATCACGATCAGCCATGAAGGCTATATCAAGCGGACACCTCTCGATCAGTACCGCAGCCAGCGCCGCGGCGGTCGGGGCGTGAAGGGGATGGAGTCCCGCGAAGAGGATTTCGTCGAGCATGTGATTGTAGCTTCGACTCACGACGCGATGCTGGTGTTTACCAATGTCGGGCGTGTGTATCAGCTCAAGATCTGGCGTATTCCGCTGGGCAGCCGAACTTCGCGCGGCAAGGCTCTGGTCAATCTGCTCGGGCTGCGCCCGGAGGAGAAGCCGCGTGATTTCGTGCCTGTGGAGGACTTCCGCAAGCCGAACGCCTACGTGGTGCTTGCCACAGCCGAAGGCGTGGTCAAGCGCACACCGCTTTCCGATTTCATGACCCGTCGCCATGATGGGATCATCGCCCAGGGTATGCGTGAGGGCGACAGCCTGATTCGCGCCGCTCTGGTGGGTGAGGATGAGGAGATCATTCTGGCCAAAGCCGGTGGACGTTGTCTCCGTTTCCGCTGTTCACAGCTCAGACCCATGGGCCGTACAGCGCGCGGGGTCAAGGGGATCACCTTGCGGGCGCCGAATGATCGTGTTGTGGACATGGTCGTGCTCAAAGGGCAGGAGTCGTTGCTGACGATTACGGAGCGGGGCTTCGGCAAGCGGACACTCCAGGACGATTATCCGGTGAAGGGTCGGGGCGGACTTGGTGTGATCGACATCAAAACCACCGATCGCAACGGGTCGACTGTTTGCCTGCTTGGTGTGAATACGGATGACGAACTCATCCTGATCACGCGCGGCGGCGTGATGATCCGTCAGTCCGTCTCGGGCATCTCCCTCATGGGTCGCAATACCCAAGGCGTCAAGATCGTTGCACTCGATGCCGGCGATCAAGTTGTTTCGGTCGCTCCGATTCCCAATGATGGCGAGAACGGCAACGACGGGGAGAGCAACCCTGATGATTATCCCGCAGCCGAAGTCACAGCGAAGACGAATATCACAGTCGATGGCGAAACCGACATTGAGGCTATTGTCGAAAGAGCCATGGAGCCTGATCCGCCTGATCCGATAGATGATACTGTCGATTCAACGATCGACGGTGAAGATGAGGTTGAAGCGGAGAACGAGGATCCGGAAGAGTAACGCTTTTCAAACAGGGACAGAAGACGGCACCATCATGCGATGGTGCCGTTCTCATTTACAGACGTAAACTAATGTCGAAACAAATGGTCAATATTGTTGCCACGGGATCCGAAAACAGTTTGGATGGCAATTGCTTGCATTTTCCCCAACCATATTTATTCTGATTTAGGATGAAACGGGAAGACGGGGTGAGGCTGGATCATGCCCGTACCAACTTTTGGAGATCGGTATGCCAAAGATAAGTCATCGATACCTTCGGATCCTGTGCATTTCACTGGTCATGCTCGTCGCAACGGCTCATGCCGATAATCAAGAGGAGAGTTTGTTCAACCTCTCCCTTGAGGAGTTGATCAACGTCAAAGTCATCAGCGTGACCAGGCAATCGAAACGGATCAAGGATATTCCCGCCAGCGTGGTTCTGATCACCCGGGAGGAGATTGAGTTGTGTGGATATGCATCCCTGGCCGAGATCCTCGAGAATGTACCGGGTCTGTATCTGATCGATGATTACAGTGAAGAGGCAAGTTTAGGAGTGCGTGGATTCTGGGATGACACAACCAACAAGAATGTCGTCATCATGGTCAACGGAGTTCGGCAGCTCCAGAATATGGAGGCGAACTACACTTTCAGAAAGATTCTCGTACCTGTTGAGGCCATAGATCTGATCGAGGTTGTGCGGGGTCCGATGTATGTGATGTACGGCACCGGAGCCTTCTTCGGAGTGATCAACATCACAACCAATGAACATCTCACCACGGGCAAGGCGAACCATCTTTCGACAAGCGTCGGCTCCCGGGGCTATGTCAGACTGCTGGGCCGCAGCGCCGACAGTGAAAACGGTTTCCGTTACTCCGCCACCGCCTCGCTTACGCGATCTAGCGGCATTGGACGTCCCTATTCCCATTACGGAAGCGAGCATGCCGGCGGCACCAACGATCAACTCGCCAAGGACGAGCGGTTCTTCGAGTTCAACGGAACCTTCGGCAACCTCTCTCTGGGTATCCATCATCGCGAATCGCGCAGTGAAGTCATGTTCCTGATGCCCGGTGAGGACGATGGTACGCAAGTCCAGGATATCACCACCGATTTTTCCGTTGGCTACCGCCATACGTTCGATTCCGGATCGGAACTTTCATCAACATTCACATACAGTCATGACGAGCCCTGGTGGAATTTCGATCTACTCTCATCTGATTTTTACGGCGTGCAGAGTGTGCCCTCCTCCGTCATCAACCTGGAAACCCTCTGGTTCTCCTCGCCAGGGGAATACATGCATCTGACCTTTGGTCTGCATTATCGCTCCATCCTTCAGACCAGTAACAGGTATGATCTTCCCGGCTTTGGCAGTGAGAACCTGGAGAACATAGTTTTCCTGCTTGATCCGGAAGACAACATTACATCCTCCGCCCTGTTCTCTCAGATTGATCTGAAGCTCCGTCCAGGTGTCCGTCTGGTTGCCGGATTGCGCGCGGAAAAAATGTACGCCTACAATTTCGAGCACTCCCGCGCCTGGCTCGATGATGACTCCTACAATGTCGTTAGGGATCGATACAGCTTTCCTGGTACGGATCTCGGGCTGGCTCCGCAACTGGCTGTTCTATTTAACCCCGCGTCCGATCATGTGTTGAAACTCATGTTTGGACAGGGTCGGAATTATCCCTCGTTCATGGAGAACACCAAAGTATCGGGAAGCACGGAGCCGGGTGATCTGGAGACGGAGAAAATCACCACCTTGGAGGCCAACTACATTCTCTCGCCATCACCAGACTTCACCGCCAGCGTCAGTATCTTCCGCAACGAATTGGACAATCTGATTCAACGTTCCGCCGGCTTCGACGATAACGGCGTCTATTTCAGCAATTTCCGCAATCAGGGTGAGATGATAACCCGCGGCGGCGAAATAACGGTGCTGACCCGTCCGGTTGCCGATGCCCGTCTGGATTTGAGCGCTACCTATCAGCAAGTTGACGATCTCACGGACAATGCGGACCGGGAGGCCGCCTACGTGCCGGATTGGTTGGGCTATGGAAAACTGTCCTATCGATTTGATGACCGTCGCACCGTCGGGCTGCAGGGCCGCTATGTGGGGTCGATGCTGCCCGCTTGGGATCCTACCCCCACAGATGTGGAGAATCCCGATTCCCCACCCATCGGTCGTCTCGGCAAGAAGACGCCGGGATATTTGACTCTTGGCGCCAATGTGCGCTGGCTCGAATTCATTGCAGAATCCGTCGCATTGAATGTTCACGTTGCCAATATCTTTGATGTCGATATCCGCTACCCAACCACCTACGCCAGTGTTTGGGCGCCGACCGGAACTCTTGCTGCGGGACGGACATTCGTCGGCACCATAACTTACGAATTCTGATCAGCGCCGATATCGTTTTGAGCCGGTTGGATTACCCGGCAGTACGCCGTCTACTACCATTGGTGCTCCACACCCTCCCAGGTCCAGAATCTTCCCGACTGCTCCATGGTGAGTGAGTTGATCATGGCCATCAACCCGGTGGCGCTTTTCCTCACCGTGATGACTACCGTTTCCAATTATGTCCTCCCGGTTGATCGACCGGTTACAGTCGTGATACAATGAACTGTCTTTATGTGTTGAATCCGGATTCAGGTCACGATGGAGATGGTATATGAAACGCCTTGCTTTTGTCATTCTCTTGCTCATACCCCAACTGGCGCTATCCCAAACCTCGGTCAGCGGCAACCAGTCCGGGCTCTGGACATCCGCGGGGTCACCCTACCTGGTTATGGGGGAACTTGTCATCCCCCCCGGTCAGGTATTGACGATCGAGCCGGGGGTTGAGGTCAATTTCCAGGGGCACTTCAAGTTCTACGTTTACGGCAACCTGCAGGCCCTGGGCTCGGATGGGGAGAACATCCTGTTCACCACGGACAATCAATCCATCGGCTGGGGGGGGATTCGGATCAGCTCATCCGCCATCAGCAATCTGTCCTTCTGCCGCATCGAATACGGCAAGACTGTCGGCGATTATCCGGACATACATGGTGGCGCATTGGCTCTCTTCGGATCCGATGCGGTCGTCTCCAACTGTGTGTTTGCCGACAACGATGCCACCGGCAATAACGGCGGTATGGGCGGCGCCGTCTACGCCAACGGCACGGGCAGCGCATCCGGCCCTCTAACCCGCTTCATCGATTGCAGGTTCATCGGCAATCACTGCTATGGCGAGGGTGGCGCCATCAAGTTCACGGGCGACATGAATTCCGAGATCAGCGGCTGTGAGTTCATCGCGAACGACTGCGGCTACGGCGGAGGGGCGATATCCTGTTACGGGGTGGAGGGCACGCGGATAGTCAACTGTCTCTTTGCCGACAACTATACGATGTACGGCAATGGCGGAGCGCTCAACACGCTTGGCTTCAGCAATACGCTCTATATGGTCAACTGCACTTTGTCAGGAAACTCGGCCGTTACGGGTGAGGGTGGCGCAATTAACCTGGCGTATGCGTCCGCCTACTTCGTGAACAACATCATCTATTCAAACAGCGGCATGTACAGCGATGATCTGAATCTGGACTGGGGCGGAAACGCAGAGGTGTACTACTCCAATCTGGTGATGCCCGCCGGAGCTACAGGTAGCGACAACATCAATGTAGATCCCGAATTCGTCGATGCGGTCAATCTCGATTTCCATCTCCAGGAGGGCTCCGACTGTATTAATGCCGGTACCGCCTACTTCGCTCTGGGCGAAAACGTTCTCGTTGATCTGAGTCCGGATCAATACGTTGGTTCCGCTCCGGATATGGGCGCATTTGAATACACCCCCGTGACCGGCGTCTCGACCGGCTCTCTGACGACCTGCAGCATGTATCAGAATTACCCTAACCCGTTTGCTCTGACCACCTCCATCAGCTACAACCTTGAGTCGGACAGTTTCGTGAGGATCAAGGTGTACGATGTTCAGGGAAAAGAGATAAGGACCATCGTCAATGGTCATCGCGCGGCGGGCGGCAGATCCGTCGTCTGGGACGGCCTGAACAACTCCGGGCAGCGTGTCGGTACGGGGACCTACTTTGCGAGAATGCAGGCGGGCAGCGATGTGAGCAGCATCAGGATGTTGCTGACGCGTTAAGCCGATAGATGTTCTCGGCCCGGAAGATCGACATTGCGTTTGAGGGCGAAGAACACCTCGTCCCGGTACATGACATTGTACCCCTGCTCCTGCAGGTAGAGGGCACGATCCAGATCGATGATGGCGATGCAGATATCGCTGTCGACGGCGTTGCGTGCGACCTGAAGATAGGTTTGAGGATCGCCAAGCTCCCTGGCCGCTTCGCTTCTTGGATAGGCATCCGGATTGAATTTCCCGGAGAAGTAGAACCCCTCGTCTCGCCGCCTGTACCTGGCGAACTGCCAGTTCTTCATCGCGAAGTAGCGATTGATCATGGTTCGCTTTTTTACGATGCCGGTGTTGCGGCAGATGTTCTCATGGCAGCAGGTTCTGAATATCAGGAACGGAGCCGCGACCTGAATGCCGTAATCGATGGCGCCGTCACTCAACGATCCACAGGCGCCGAAGAAGATGATGGCGACAGGCTTTCTGCCCAGGTCCGGGTCATAGATGTTCTCCCGCACAAACCGGAAGTTCTGTTGATCGCCGCAGGTCAAGAGGCGATAGAGGGTTTCCCATCTGGCATCAATATCGGTCCCGATAATCTCGAACTGCGGCAGGCTTTCGGCCAGGCGACGGGCTTGTCTCCCCTCAACCGCGGCGGGGTTGACGATGACGAGGTTCTCCCCATCAAAATCCTTCAGGGCCGCGGTGGCGATACTCCTGATATGCGCGTCCTTCCTCTCCCGCTTGAAAAAACGGAGGAGCGTGCGACGCTTTTCCTTATAGACGGGAAAATCGGCGAAGACACTGTCCCAGGCGCGGGTCAGGTGCCCAAGGTGTGTCTTGATTGCCGCCTCTTCGAGTGAGCGATCGCCGTCGGCAAACCGGCCGAGTCGGAATTCATTCAGCAGATTGCCCAGGGCTTCCCGGAAATCAAGTCCGCTGCCGACATCATGAAAGACCTTGCTGGAGAATGGATCCATCACGCCTCCGGTTTCTCGGCGAACATATACGCCCTGCGACTCTGGTACTCGATATCGGGGTAGGGCTCTCGCTCGATCACCTCAATCTTACCGAACCCGGCGGTTTTCAGGCAATCGACAATCAGGCCGGTTGAGAAGAACATGAAGTCCACATCGACGGTCTTGCCGAGGAACTCATCGATATGGATCGTCTCGTCACCGATATGAAAGGTCAGAAGCAATGTTCCGCCGGGCTGCAAGACCCGATGCATTTCCTGCAGCGCGAGCTCGACCTGTTCGGATGTGAAGTGGACAATCGCATAGAGGGCCACGATGCCGGCTATCGTATTCGCGGCGAAGTCCAGGTCAAGAAGATCCCCCCGCCGGAAGCAAATCTCCGGATAGGCGGCACGCGCCTGCTTCACCATGTTGTCCGACAGATCGAGACCGGAGATCTCAACGCCGAGGTCTGTCAGGTACTTTGACGTGTTGCCGGGGCCGCATCCGAAATCCCAGACGGGTTGCCTGTCCCCAATCTCAAGAGCGAACCTCTCCAGCACTTCCCGGTCTTTCGGTTTCTTCTCGTGTTCATCGGGAAACGCCTTAACCCAGTCGCAGGCTATGGCATCGTACATGGTTCTGATCTTCTCTTGATTCCGCTTCATGTCAGACACCTCGAACGGGTAAATCGGCGAAGATCTTAAAGATTGCCTCACCAGGTGGCGATCAGTATATAAGGCGGGATATCCAGGTCATGCTGATTCCGGTGTAAGCACCATCATGAGTGAGGACTTCTCAAGATTGACTTGGATCAGGACCTATGCTTGAATTGCAGTTCATCATCGTTAACATTCTGGATGCTCTGTAAAGATATGTAAACGCCGTATCTCGTGAAAGTGACGTGCCGTGTCGCAATAATTGACGACGGTTACTCAATGCTCTGTGCAAAACGAAAGAGATGTAACTCAGGTGATACCGACACATACCGAGCAGCTTGAGCGGGAACTCGCGGAGGCCAGGCAAAGAATTGAAGAGCTGGAGGCGCTTGAGATAAGTCTGAGGCAATTGGAAAACGAGCGATTGGATAGAGAGATATTCCTGAACCGCATTATCGACCAAAGCCCGTTCGCGACCTGGATATCAGATGCGAACGGTTTGATGCTGAGATGCAATTCCGCCCTGACCGAATTCCTCAACCTTTCCAAGGAGGATCTTGTCGGCAAGTACAATGTGCTCGAAGACCCCTTGGTCGAGAAGACGGGAATCATGGATCTGGTTCAAAGCGTGTTCACGGAGGGCAAGACCGTCAGTTTTCAGATGAGGTGGTGCGGGGAGGATATCCCGACCATGAATCTGGAGGGCTCCAATACGGTTGATGTTGAAGCCACGATGTTTCCGGTTATGGACTCGAACGGTAACCTGACCAATGTGGTTCTCCACTGGATCGATGTCACAGCCCGCAAGCAGGCCGAAGACGACCTTGTCGAGAGCAGGGCGAAACTGCTTGAAGCTCAATACATCGCCAAGATCGGGGATTTCAGCTGGGAGATAGAGACCGGCACGGTCTCCTGGTCCGACGGTATGCACGTGCTGCTCAAGTACGACAAGGATGAGGCCATCGACTACGGCAGGGTGAACAGGGAGATCCATCATCCCGACGATCTGGATATGGTCACTAAGTGGCTTTTGGACAGTATCGCTTCGGGAGTAGATAAACTGGTCCCAAGGGAATATCGATTGCTGTGCAAAGATGGCGACGCTATCTGGGTGCAGACCAACGGCCGCATCGAATACGCTGACGGCAAGGCGACAATACTGTTCGGCACCTGCCAGGACATCTCTGCCCGCAAGCGGGCGGAGACCGAGAAACTGACGCTGGAACGTCAAGTACAGCATGCACAGAAACTCGAGAGCCTCGGCGTGTTGGCGGGTGGAATTGCTCACGACTTCAACAACCTCCTGATGGCGATCCTGGGCAATTCGGATCTGGCGCTGCACAAGCTCTCCCCCATGGCTCCGGCTCGACACCACATTGAGGAGATCGAGAAGGCCACGATACGGGCGGCCGATCTGGCCAAACAGATGCTGGCCTACTCGGGCAAGGGGCGCTTCGTCCTGGAGCCGATTCAATGTAATGAGCTGGTTGAGGAGATGGCGCACCTGCTGAAGGTTTCGATCTCCAAGAAAGCCGTTCTCAAATTCAATCCGGCTGAAAATCTCCCCACTTTTGATGGTGATGTGACCCAGATTCGCCAGATACTCATGAATCTGATCATCAATGCCTCCGAGGCTATCGGCGAAAAAAGCGGTACCATCGCCCTGTCCACGGGTGCGATGCACTGTGATCTAGCCTATCTGGAGGATGTGAGCCAGACCCTGCTCGGCAGCAATGACAACCCTCTGCCGGAGGGGATCTACATCTACTTCGAAGTGGCGGATACGGGCTGCGGAATGGATGACGAAACCATCACCAATATCTTTGATCCCTT
Organism: bacterium; assembly: GCA_024231955.1. GTDB lineage: Bacteria > Krumholzibacteriota > Krumholzibacteriia > JACNKJ01 > JACNKJ01 > JAAEPZ01. The sequence continues at coordinate 460,212 of JAAEPZ010001024.1, forward strand.
CTTCACGACCAAGTTCACCGGCCGCGGTCTTGGCATGTCGGCTGTGCTCGGAATAGTCCGAGGCCACAAAGGCGCAATCAAGGTCTACAGTGAGGTTGGAAGAGGCACGACTTTCAAGATTCTCATCCCCGCCAATGATCTGTCCGCTACCGAGAGCGGCTGGACCGAAGTCAATGAACAGGAGGGGGGCGATTGGCGAGGCAGCGGTACGGTTCTGGTAGTCGATGATGAAGAGGCGATCTGCGCCGTGGGCATGCAGATGGTTGAGAGCATGGGGTTCAGCGCCCTGACGGCGCCCGATGGACGGGAAGCGGTGCAGCTGTTCAGGGATAATGCCGACGATATTGTCTGTGTGCTTCTCGACCTGACCATGCCCCACATGAATGGCGAAGAGGCCTTCCGTGAGATGCGTCGCATCAAACCGGATGCTGTGGTAATCCTGTGCAGCGGCTACAACGAACAGGATGCGACGCAGCGCTTCTCCGGCAAGGGTCTCGCCGGGTTCATCCAGAAACCCTACAACCTGGCAACCATAAAGGGGGAGCTGATGCGAGTGCTCCCCAAGTCCGACTAGGGCATCTCGAAAACCACATCGTCAATCACCCAGGCGTCGATGATCTCGAATATTGTGGCGGAATCCACATCGCTTGTCCCGGGATACCAGACGGCGGTATCCGGGATAGGGGTGGCTGGGTCCCAACCGCTATCCCCCTGGAGTGCGCAGATCTTGAACTCGCCGTCAGGCAAACCCGAAAATGTAATTCTCTGACCGGATTGGCAATTCTCCCGAATATTCCAGTACCCGGATCCATTCTCACTTGTTATGACGACACGGTAAGAGTCGGATACCTCTTGATCGAACTCCAGATTGAGGCTGATCTCACCGCCAGGTTCGAGGGTAATGGCAACGGGCACGATTTCGCCGGGCGTTGAGATCGTGATCAGCTGCACCTCATCCGGAGCTGTCGCACGATCGAACCATTGTGGCCGCCAGTCATTATCCGCCCAAAAATGAGACGTCACGTTAAGCAGGTAGCTGCCGGGCTGCAGGTTCGGGATTCCGAAAAGGGAGCTGTAGCCAAAGCTATAACTGTCGTAAGTAAAGAGAGGGGAGAGATCATCCGGATCATAGAACCGCAACTCCAGATATCTGATTGCATGGCCTGACCTGTTCACCGATACCGCCAAGCCGCTTTGAACCAGATCGATATCGGAGATGACCTGTCCCTGTTCGAAGTTATAGGTGGTTGCCTCCGCGAAGGTCTCTCCGCCAATCCACTGTCGAATCCCATCCTGGACAACCAGCAATTTCGCCGAACCGGCAAGGCTGTAGCCGAAGGAGAAGGAGCCGCCGTCCGGGAAATTTACGCACTGTCTCCTGATGACACTTGAATCGGGGCTGATGGCTATTACGAGAGGTAAACGGTAGCTATCAATAACGCCCATCTCCAGACAGGCGCCGGTTACCCGCCCCTCGATCCGTGCAAGTTCGGGCGGGAGATTGCACTCGACACGTGTAATGGAATCCGCGGATACGTTGAACCATGTTGATTCGGCGGGGTCGTATGTCCCTGGTGCATAAATATGCTCAGAATCGTAATTCCAGCCAGAACCGGTTTCGTGTTTCAACTCCAGCTCAATCCTGAACTCACCGGGCAGGATCCCCGCAAAGCCGGTAATGAAGTGACCGTTCGCGATATTGACGTACTTTCTATGGGAGAAACCCTGTATGAAGTCATAGTGCTTATCGTCAACTCGTCGGTGGAGTGTTATCTCACACCTCGTGTCGTTGAGTTCATTTGCAAGATCCGCCTGGAGGACAAAGTCCCCCAGCACAAAGTTGATCTCCAGGGTCGGTCGGCTGCCGATGATGGTCACCGTATCGCAATCCGCCCGAGAATGGGTCAACCCGGCGTCGGCATGGTAGTAATCGTATGAAGCCCCCGAAGCGCGAAGACTGACGATGTAGCGTCCCGCAGGGAGATCCTGATAATAGTAACCCCCAAGACTGGGCCGGACGTCATATCTGCTCACATGGGAGTCACTGTCGTCATCGTTTACTCTCTTGATTTCAACTCTGGTGTCGAGGGTGAGGCCGCCGGAGCTGACCCACCCCTTGATGCGCCCGGCAGGGACATCCGGATGGCATGGATTTGCTTGATTCAAGCACCCGCACAGCGAGAGCAGCAGGACTATCCCCAGATGCATGATTACCGAAACGGCCAAATGCAAGCGGTTCATCGTCCCGCCTCCCCGCCCGATCCTGGGAGCGACCAGCTTATCCCCGAAACGGCTTCGTGACCAGTAATGACGATCGGGGTTGCGTTTTCGAAGCTCCCGGTGCCGTAGTACCACCAGAGATCATCATTGTGTTGCTCTCTTGCCGCCAGGTAATACACTCCGTCCGCCAAGCCGGTGAACTTGAATTCTCCATCTTGCCCCCATATGTGCCAGACGCTTAGAATGGTTCCTATGTCATCATGCAGGGTGCAATAGAATACATCCGATCTTTGTCCACCCGGGGCCAGCACCCGGCCCTCGCAGCATTACCTGAATACCACTCTCCACATACGTGACACCCGTTATCCTGTCCCCGGGCTGAAGGTCGAAAACAGTGGCGCTCTCATAGGTGGTCCCCCCCGATCCATTGCTCGATATTGGACAAGGACACCATTAACCGAACGGGTTGCGGCTGGAGGAGGTGGCATGTGAAGGAGCCATCGTCATCACAGGCAGAATAGACGGAACGGATCCGATTCGGGTCGTAAACTTCAATGTAGGGCCGATGGTGAAGTGACTCCCCCCAGCTACCGGATACCTGGCCGCTAACGGATGAATAGCTATCCGCGTAGCTGATCTCATAGACGGCCACCTCGGTCAAGTCGACATTGATGGAATCGGCGGGAGAGGCTATTCTTGGCCATGGAGACATCCTTTTGCCGTCTTGATTGTCGTGAAGAATATATCTTTATGCCATCGAATCCAATACATTCAATGCTTCAGCATGAGTCAAGATACCCCAGTGGGCGGCATGCGGTCGAGTTCATTGCCGAATCAGCTCCATGTCATATAAACGCAAGCTCCCCGCAAAGCGATCTCTACGGGGAGCATAACGAATTGAGATTGAGACGGCCGGATCAGTCGCCGAAACAGATGCCGGTCTCCCTGCCCAGTCGCAGCAGAGAATGATCCGCCGGCACAAGCCGCTGTTTGTTGGCGATCTTGGAGATCTCCACGCTCGATATCTCACTTCCGGAGAGACGCACCATCCTGCCCGACTCGCCGCGCGCAAGCAGATGCACGGCCTCTGAGCCCAACCGCGAGGCAAGCACCCTGTCGAATGCGGTTGGCGTACCGCCACGCACCAGGTGCCCGAGCACCGTGACGCGGGTCTCTATGTTCAGCCGCTCTTCGATCTGATTGGCGACGACATTACCTATGCCGCCGAGACGGATAGGATCGGGGCTGTCCGCGACAACCCGCGCGACCACAGCCTCGCCACCCAGGGGCTTGGCCCCTTCGGCCACGACCACCATGCTGAAGCGGCGCCCCGAGCGGTTGCGCCACAGGATCTTCTCGCAGATCTTATCGATATCATAGGGGATCTCCGGCAGCAGGATGATGTCGCCGCCTCCGGCGATACCGGAGTGAAGTGCGAGCCAGCCCGCGTTGCGGCCCATCACCTCGACGACCATCACCCTGTGATGACTCTCGGCGGTGGTGTGAATCCGATCCAGCGCCTCGGTGGCTATCGAGATCGCCGTGTCGAAACCGAATGTCTGATCGGTCTCGTAAAGGTCGTTGTCGATCGTCTTGGGGATGCCGACAACCTTGGTCCCCTTTTCGCGCAGGCCATCCGCAATCGAGAGAGTGCCGTCACCACCGATCACGGCCAGCGCATCGAGGCCCAGGCTCTTGATGTAATCGACGGCTTCACCGCTGCGATCGACCAGCTGATGATTTTCACCCTCACCCATGTGCCAGGCGAACGGATTGGCCTTGTTGCTCGTACCGAGAATCGTGCCGCCCCTGGTGAGCAGACCGGAGACATCGTCCATCTCCAGATTCACCGAATGCTTCTCGACCAGCCCCTCGAAGCCATCGCGAAAGCCGACTACCTCCCACTTGTAGTGACCGATCGCCGTGCGGACCACTGCACGGATAACAGCGTTGAGTCCGGGGGCGTCACCGCCGCCTGTCAGTACACCAATAGCGCGGATATCATCAGACATGTATGCCGTCCTTTCATTGCAGCCAATGCCACCATTATCAGAGATCGGACAAATTCACAAATACTTAAGCCATCTCGAACTGGCGGACTCGATCTTGTGGTTTACTTTGTGATCAGACGATGGAATGTCACGTTTCATCCACTTTCCGGAGGATGTCCATGCAACTGCCCCCGCAGGTTCTGGCGATTGACCTCGATGGCACGCTGATCAGCAAGCCGGCCGACTTCGACAACCCGATCTGTAAGGATAACCTTGCGGCGTTGGCCGCTCTCCGCGCTGCCGGAACGCGATTGCTCATCTGTACCGGCCGCAGCGAAAGCTCCGCACGCAGTCTGCTTGCCCGTAGCGGCGATCCTCAACTCCCCGACTGCGACCTGATTCTCCAGAACGGAACCCTCGTTCTGGAGGGGGGCACCGGCCACGTTCTCATCTCACATCTGCTGAACAGGGATGACGCCAGACGCGCCCTTGAGGTCTATCGCCATCACGGGGCGGCAGCCATGCTGTTCGAGGATCATGAATCGGGCGGCGCCTGCGTCTACGAGCGGAGGCCGACCCATCGCCGAATGGCCTCCTATCTGGATAAGAGGCACAAAGAGACGCCCGATCCCGCCGATCTTCGCCTTGTTGCCAACCTTGATGAGCATCTCACCCGCGACATCACCGCGCTCGGCAGCATAGACTCCGCCGAGACGTGCGCCGCGGTGATGCGGGACATCATCAGGCTTGATATGCCGGAATGCCATGTCTCGATGATGCAACTGGTCAAGAGGCCGGATTTCACCGACGGCGTGTTCATCGAGGTCTTCAACCGGAATGTCCGCAAGGAGCTGGCTTTCGGGGAGTACTGCCGGCTGAAGGGGTTCGATCCCGCTCTCTGCGCGGCCATAGGTGACGGCCGCAACGACCTCGAGCTGATCGAACTGGTCGGCCTGGGCATAGCCATGGGCAACGCCTGCGATGAGTTGAAGGCGGCTGCCGACCACGTGGCCCCCCCTTACGACGAGGGTGGATTTGCCGTGGCGGCCAGACGCACGCTTCTCGCCTGAGCAGGCTTTGCTTGCCATTGACCTCGCGGGAGTTTAATTTCCCTCCATGATCAATCCTTGCCCACACACAACTCTCCGCCTCACGGGTGTCATGACCTTATTGCTGCTCGCGGCCTTCATGGCCGGTTGCGCTTGCCACAGGTGTGATCAGGACAGGGAGAGGATGCAGTCGGAGATCGGATCTCCCGAAGACATAGAGATTGTTGCCCAGGGGGACAGAACCACGGAGACCTGGTTCTACTGGAGCCTCGGCCGCTCCGTAGTCTTTTACTGGGATGAGGATGAGTGCAGCTGCTCGGTGAACACCTTCACCTACGAGCCGATTGAGGAGGAGCTTGCGGGCAAGCGGACTGTGGACGAACTCAAGGCTTTCGTGCGGGATGGCGGTGTGCTGGATGAGGTGCGGTTCAGTACCAGCAGCAGTAATCCCTACAAACCCTGATCACTCCGGGTCGTCAGCACTGGAGCACTCGAAGGACCTCCGCCCCAGAAGACGACCATCGCCGTCGAGAATCTCTACCTCCCAGCTACCGCTCAACCCCGCAAACAGGGTCTTGTAGGACCAGGTTCGCCAGCTTGCGGACTTGAGGGTGAGATCGATCTCCTGAATCATCCTGCCGTTGCGCTTCCATACCTGTTGAACCGTGTCCCCGACCTGTCCCCCCTCAATAAGCATCCAGCAGTAGACGCGGTCATTCTCGGCGAAGAGGCTATCTCGGGTCGCGAGTTCACGATTGACGACCCCTTTGCCGAAGCCGACATCCGTCAATGTGAGCGGTGACTCCCCCTTGTCGCTGCCGGGGCTGATCGTGTTGCTCAACCAGGTGGGAAACTCGGCGGCAGGAGCCTTCTCAACCTCTACCCCATCAACAGTATCTTCCTGCTGAGTCTGGGCAGGTGACTCGTCGGGGGGATCAGGGATTATGGGGTCCGGTTCGTCGCGTTGAGATGTTGCCGGCTCGACCGGCTCTTCAAGCGGTTGCGCCTCCGGTTCACTGACGGTCTCCGCCTCTACAGGCTTCTCCAGCGCCGCAAAGTGAAAGGGCAAAATCACGGAGCTGGGCTCCGCGACGCCACCAACGGTTTTCCCCTTGAAACGGCTTTGACGGGCGGATTTCAGAGCCTCGACGATGAACAGCTCGGGGAGATCGCTCGACAGAACCTCCGTGTCGATGATCCGCCCCTCCTTGTCGAGAAAGACGGTGACGATCACATCCCCCGACAGGCTTTTTCGCGGGACCGCGCTCGGATAGTTGAGAGGAGGGATCCAGGAGCAAACGGGCAGCTCCGTAATCCGACGCAGTTCGTTGTCCCCTTGCTGGAACGTTTCCGTCTCCACACCTCTGGCCGCATTGACCCTGTTCAGCCAGGGCACGCCGAAAATGATCACCTGCAGGGTGATCAGCAGCAGGGCGATTCTCACTTTTCCAGATTTAAGCAGTACTGCCATCGAGGTCATTTTGAATCCTGCTCGGTAACCGTGAATTTGTGTTCGGCCAACATCTCTAGACTCTCACTCCGGATTTCAACGCGCCATTGCCCCGTCATACCGCCGAAGAGCGTTTTGTAGGACCAGGTCCTCCAGTGTTCTCCGCCGACAGGCAGCTCGATATTCTGAATTTCACGATCCTCGTAATACCAGACATGGTGGATGATGTCACCGTCATTACCGCCGATCAAGCGACACCAGAGATATACTTTGTCTCCGGTTGAAAACCGATCAGACGTTTCAACGAGCATACGATCAACCAGCGTCAATCCCAGCCCGGAATCCTTGACCTCTATTGTGGATTGCTCGAGGTCGTTGTCCGCCTGGTCGGCCCGCACCCAGGAAGCCAGAGCCAGGAGACAGAGGGCGATAACCAGTTTTCTCATAATTTCCTCCGCGGCCGCTTGCCGCCGGTGTGGGGTGGGGAGTTATCGGTGCAACCTGTTTCCACACCTTGAAGCTCTCTCATTCCGGTTGATCGTTGGCAACTATGCCCTGATGTTTCTCACGGAAAACATGTCGGAACGGATCTCTGCAATTCGATTGATTCCCGATGATTTCCCGTTCTTGCGTGGGGTTGCAATTCCTGAAAAACATAGAGCAAGAGAGCGGCCAATCGTTCTGCAACTTGTAGTGGTTCTTGGAGTTGTGCGGCATCGCCCATTGACCGCAGAGGGACAATAAAAAACGGCGCAACTCCCATCCAGAGCTACGCCGTATTCACGCTGATTGAGTACCGTATCAGCGCATTATGAGAATCTTGCGGTTCAGGGCCAATCCCCCCGCGCCGCGCAGCGAGACAAAGTAGATTCCGCTGGCCTGTCGTCGGCCCATTACGTCGCGACCGTCCCAGGCATATTCATGCCCACCCGCCTTATGGGAGCCGGTGGCCAGAGAGGTCAGACGGCGCCCACGCAGGTCGTGAATGGTCAGGGCGATCTCACGACCCTCAAGCAGGGTGAAGTGTATGCGGACATCATCGCTGCCCATGCCGGGTAGAATCTCAAGCAGCCCACCCTCCACCGGAAGGCCGGGAACGAGAGTGGAGATGGTCCTGTAGGGCAGCCAACTGTTGCCGTCATGGGCTTCGAGAGTGTAGGTGAATGATCCCCCGGTCAGCAGATCGGTGTGCCGATCGATTGCCTGCCAGCTACCTGCCGCCGAAATCTCCCCACCGACAATCCTGGTGGGGGAGTTCGGCCGATTGGATCGCGCAAGAACCCTGAAGTCCACCGGGCCCGTGTCGTTGCCGCCTAGCCACTCAAGCCGCACCGAGCCGGGTGCTGGTTCGGCATTGAAGTAGCTGATGAAAACGGGGATCTGGATGGTCTTGTTCTCAAGGTAGGTGAGTTGAGTGGTCCAGTAGCTGCTCACCATGATATCGTTGTCGCCATCCATGTCGAAGTCGGCCGCAACCGATGCATAGGCCCCCTCGCCGCCATCGTGGAAGATGGGGTCCTCCCAGGCGTTGCCGCTCGGCTGGTAGAGGATACCGATCATCCCCGACTCGGATGAGGTGACGATGAGATCGATATCGTTGTCGGCATCCAGGTCGGAAAGGAGAAGGCAGTCCATGATCTCGGGCGCGGACCAGGTCAGTGGTATCCCGAACATCCCGTTGCCCAGTCCCGGAATGGCCCAGATCTCGTTGTTGTCGTCCTTGTGGGTGATGACGATGTCGACGGTGCTGTTGCCGTCCAGGTCCCTGGCGCAGATGCTGTAGGGCTTGTCGACTGTCGTCAGTGTTGTTGCCGAGCCGAAGTGTCCGGCCCCGTCGTTCAGGTGGATGGCTATCTTCCCGGCGCCGTAGAGGGTCATGACGATGTCGTCACGACCATCGCCGTTGATGTCGGCCGCCGTGATTCCCCGCTGACCCGCCTCCGACGTGTAGTTGGTGTGGCTGAAGGACCCCGAACCGTTGTTCAGGTAGATGGAGAAGACCGGGTTGATGCCGCCGAGATTGGTGCAGGCCAGGTCGATGCCGGGTTGACCGTTCAGTTCGGCGGCGACCAGTTGGATCGGCTCGGTGCCCGTTTGCCAGGAAGCTCCGGCGACAAAAGTGCCGTCGCCCTGCCCGATGAAGAGACGCAGCGCATGATCGCGTCTGCCGATGGTGGCGATGTCGAGGATGCCGTCACCGGTCAGATCCTCAACGACCAGAGAGATGGTGCCGTCGCCGGCCGGGTAGATGACGGGCTCGCCGAACCGACCAAGGCCCTGATTGATCATGACCACGAGATGATCGCCGAGATAGCTGACCAAAGCCAGATCCGGACCGCCCAGACCGTCAAAATCTCCGGCTTCGATATCGAAGATCTGCTTGTTGGGGACAACGATATACTGTGGCGTCAGGAAGGGGGAGCTCCCTGTTTGCGCCTGAAGCGATCCGGCGGCCGTCGAAGTGAGAAGCAAGGCCGCCAGGACTATCCGTATTGATCTGGACATCTCTGGCCTCGCGAACTGTTTCGATGATTCTGTTGGGATTCATGCCTTGGAGCGAATCCTCCCAATACTGTATTCCTACCCGAGCAGGTCAGGGCAATTGGGGGGCCGGGAGGAAATATTCAGTTATTCCTGAACCCTTTTGTAATATTTCGTGAAACGGCTATGGAAGCTGAGGAATCATAGGGAGTTATAGGAAGTGCGCTGGAGGTGACAAACGGGAACCCCAGAGGAGCTCCCGTCTTGATGGGCAATATTTGATGGATCGGAGGGTGATTCTGCCGCTTCGCCGTAGCGGTGGAGTTAATCCTCCTCCACAGGCGGCATGGGTCCGTCGAGGGTAAACGACCTCTCGATGATCTCCTGGCGATGCAGGCACACCTTGAAGTTGTACTCTCCGGGTATACGATGTTTGCTCAGGGAGGTGTTCAGCCTGGTGGTGAGCATGAAGGAGGGTGTATCGCTCTTATGGGTTTGCTCTTTCAGGTAATTGATTTCGAGCGGCTTCCTCCATTCGATCGTGGAGATGTAGCCCTCATCCGTCTTCTCGCAAACAACTTCGGCGTATTTGCGGAACATCTGGCGGGAATCCGGTTTCTGCCAGATCATGTGCACGGCGTAACGATAACCGGGCTCGATGTTATTGAAATCCACAACGGCGTTGACGTAACTTTTCTTGCCCATCTCGAAATCATCACTGACGCCGATGGCCTTCCCCGTCTTTTTGCCGACTTTACGGCAGAAGCGCAGATCGACATGGAACAGGTCGGTTTCGGCATCGGGATTGGCTGCGAGCAGCGCTATGGCGCTCCGGTGTTCCTCGACCGATTTCTGTCCACAGCCTGCAAGTAGTGTCATTCCGACCAGGATGAGAATGGCGATCATCAAGTTGCTGCGCAAAGCGCACCTCCTGTTGGGGATTAGCGGCCCACCGAAAATCCGGCTGCGGACATCGCAATGATATTGCGGAGTAATCGCGACTGGTGCGGTGATTCCCCTGCTTCTGGTTTCCGGTATCCGGTTGCGGGGAACGTTGCCCAAGCGGATTGGCGGCGGCTTGTCGCATATAGTAACCGCTCCGACTCCTTATTTCAGCAAAATTCTCCGGCTGGACACCCCTCCTCGAAATTGGGGCCTTTCCCTGGACGGATTGATAATCCGCACGTGGGGAAAGACCCCGATCTCCTGCAACCGGGCAACCTTTACTTCAGCAAAGTCATCTTGCCCGACAGGGTTTGAGCCTGAGTGTTCAGCACGTAGAAATAGATACCTGAGCTGACCTGGTGGTTGCGGTCATCCTGACCGTTCCAGCTGATCGTGTGATACCCGGCATCCATCCGGCGCTTGCTGGCGAGAACGCGCACCAGTCTGCCGCCGGTATCGTAGACCTTGAGATCCACCTGTCCAGACGCGGGCAGTCCGAAGCGGATCTGCGTCGCAGGATTGAATGGATTGGGCATGTTGGGCAGCAACACCAGATTCGCCGGAGCCGGACCGCCGGGCATATAGGTGGGATCCGGCGCGACAAAGCCATTGATGTTGAACTCGTCCAGGGCCGCCTCCACCACCGATCCGCCATTGAGGTCGGAGGCAACAAACCGGAACTGCACATGATCGGTCAGATCGATGTAGTCATCCAGCGTGAAGGTCTGAAGGTTCCAGCTCCGGTTCGAGGAGTTGGTATTCTCCAGGTCAACCCACTCGGCACCGTCAGCCGTCACCGAGACAACCCAGCTGTCCTCATTGGGATAATTGCCCGTGTTGTTCGTGTACCAGCGGTAGTAGTTCACGCTGACATTGACTCCGTCGGCGAGATTGAAAATGGGACTGAACAGCGTCGTTTTGCCGCCGTCGATATCATCGGCGCCCTGATTGCCGGTTTCGTTGTTGCCGGTGACCCAGCAACGGGACCCGATAGCGGAGACATCGTCCTCGGGTTGAACCGGATCCTGATTGAGATAGGCGCCGACCGGATCCTCACGCACCCAGATGCCGGAGGTGGCGCCGTCATCGTCGTCTCCTACACTCCAGCCAAGGTCGGTCTCCATGTCATCGTCAAACACAAGGAGTTCGTTCAAAATCCAGAACGTGTAGTAGGAGTCGGGGGTTGCGGGGTCCCGACTGACATTGTTGGCGAGATCATCACATTCGATCCAGTATCTGATCCGGGTGTTGAGCGGGTACCCGGGAATCTCGGCCCTGTAGTGTCCGGTCTCCTCGTCGACCAGTATCATGGACAGCTCGTTGTCGCCACTGTTGCCGATCGAGTAGTGGAAGGTCAGGTCGTCAATCGGGGAGTAATCGGTGATCCAGGTATCCACCACATAGGGTCCGGTCGTGTCGTTTGTGAAGGGGAGCACGGTGGTGTTCTGAATCGCGGGCCCGAGAATATCCACAAGGGAGAAATCCCGAGTCGTGACTACATCCTCAATAATCGGGATATCGCTAACGGTGACGGACTCGAAACTCTCATGCTCCGCCCGCAGCGTATACGAATCCGGTGTCAGTCGACCCACGTACTCGCCATCGCTATTGGACATGAGCGTGCGGTTGAGCCGCTCAATGTGTATTACAGCGCCGTCGATCGGTGCATCGCCGTTGCTCGCGTTGGTTACCGTTCCGCTCAAGGTACCCAGTCTGCTGGTGATCAGGGGCTGGAACATGATGGCCCTGCCGGAGGTCAACTGTGCGGCGCCGGAGGCATAGCTGTTGGCATAGGTGTAGAGCACACCGTCGCTGCCGTTGAGATTCTGGATTCCGACCGTGGCGTAACCGTTGATGTAATCCGTGTTGGCGACGGTGAGATACTGCATCAGGATCTTGCCGTCACCGGTCTGGGTGGGATACCAGGCGGGATCGTAGAAGATCACCTGGCAGGTCTGCTCCTCATCCACGGACGTGTTGATGAAGTTTCTGAGACGGCTCCATTCCACGATCAAGCGGTGCTGCTCCTCATCATAGTAGGTGTAGATGCGGCCATTGCCGTACTCGACGAGATTGTCCCAGAAGACGGCGATCAGCGGGTTGGGGCTGCCGGCGCATGGTAGTGAGAAGTTGCGGAAGTGAACGAGTTGAGTTGCGCCCATGGCCACCCAGCCATTGGAGCAGATGGAGATCTGGTTGAAGTCCTGTCCGTAGTATTTGAACGTGAAGGGGAGGGTGATGGTTCGAATATCGTCCTCTCCCCAGCCGAAGTCCTCCAGATTCAGAGTCTCGCCGTGGCCGCCAAGGAGAGGATCGATCTCGATCCAGTCGAACTCCGGAGCCTCCTCCCAGGCGGTGTCGGTGTTGTCGAAGGCGTAGTAACCGAATCCGTCCGGTCCGGAGGGGTCGGTGGCGATCGCCGTGCCGACGGGCAACTGTATTTCGACCATATCCGTCTGACCGTTGTTGAAGACAAGCTCCAGGGTGAACGAAATCAGGCTGCCGCCATAGCAGTTGCTGTCGATGGCCATGTTAAAGTCACCCGTACCGGTACCGCCCAGACCAATCGTTCCGAACTCATGGGTTCCGTCCAGGATGGTCACCCAGGCGCTGTCGGTCGTCAGTGTGCCGACGGCTTCGGCGGCGATCAGGCTGCCGCTGTTGACGACACTGATGTGAAAACCGCCCGTCTCGCCGGGATCGAGCTGATCTCCCCCACCGTCCCAGGTGAAGCCCTGGTAGTCGAACGCCGCGCACTGGACGGTTATCGGGATCAGCGAGCGCCAGGTGTTGACGCCATCTGTGGCGTCCAGGAGGAGATTGACGACATGGCCGTCTGGGGTAGCGGCGGGAATGGACAGATCAAATTCGGCCAGGCTCCAGACGGTGGCGCCCGCTGCGATGCTCCCCCAGCTGCTCGACTGGCTGGTGATGGTGACATAGGGATCGGTGGTTGAGATCACGCCGGAGACGGAGCCTGTGGCGCTGCTGCCGCCGTTGGTCAACGAGACGCCGAGTTCGATGGCCTCGCCCGGGTTCAGTTCGCCGTTGTCGTTGCCCGAACTGCTGCCCAGGTCGTCATCATCGATGACGCAGCCTGAATAGGCCGCATAGGGCCCGACGCCACCGACGGTCAGTTCACCGAGATGGGGGCGCTGGTTGTGCTTGGTCACGGTAACCAGCAGCGTGCCGGGTGTCAGGTTGGCGATCGGCAGAACCGCATCACCATTGAGGTCGGAATAGGCGCTGACGCGGAATTCACCCTCACGGTACAGCGTAACCAGCGCGCCCTCGAGGTTTCCGCCCACGCTTTCGACATGAACGGGCACGGAGGTGGCGAGTTCAGGCAGCTCCGCCGGATACTCGGCCGTGATCAATTCCGGGTAGGCAAGCCAGAGATCGCTGGCGGGATCGCCCATCAGGTTGTTCCAGACGGTCCAGATCTCGGCGCTGTTCGGTTCGAAGCTGAAGTAGTTGTTGTAGAGCTCCAGTTTCCCGCGGGTCAAAGCCACGCCCGACTTGTGGTCGGAGCCGTTGATCGCACCCTCCCACACGCCGTGGAAGAAGCAGTTGTTGTAGCGGGTGTGGGTGCCGATGGTCGCTGTGCCGATGGCCCCGATCGCGCCGCCATTCTCGGCGCGGATGAAACCCTCAGACCGACAGCAGTTGTCCACCGCGAAGGAACCGGTGTCGCAGGTCGGGAAAAGGGCGAAGGGGAGCCGGTAACCATTGGACAGATACAGTGCGTGAGGAGCCTGGAAGCCGCTCATGCCGCCGATGCCGCGGTATGAAAACACCGAGCAACCGCGGTTGAGGCCCTGCACCATCAAGTTTGAGAAGTTGCCGAAATCGATGAAGTCGATTTCGTCGAAACCGATTGCCAGGAGCTCCTGCTCGAGCCAGCGGGTGACGTAGACGGGGGAGATTCCCGACTGGGTGAAGGGATCGGCCGTGAGAACCGCCGAAGTGAACCAGCCGGCATCATCCACGGGGGGATTGGTTTCGTAGGTGATGATCTTGTCGACCATATTTTCGAGCTGGGTGGTGGTTTCGAAGGAGAGGCGTCCGATGTGCGCTTCGGGCAGGATGTCATCTCCTGCGAGGGTCGTGTAGTAGTGGTCACCCTCGCCACGGAATCCGGAGAGACCCTCTTGCCAGCAGGGCATGCCGTAGGGGCCATCGACATCGCCAACAATTGTGATGTGCTCCAGCGGCGGATCGACGGTGTCGTAGACATTCTGGATGATGGACTTGACGGTGTTGGTCGAAACGTTGGTCGGGAAGGCCTCGATGACGACATTGTATCCCTGTCGCCGACGCCAATTCGCCAGAGGGAGGATGCGTTGCGTCACCCCGACCGACGCATTGCAGAGCAGCAGATAGGTGCCGGGGCCGACCCGGGTTCCGTCGGCACGATCGGCGGTGCGGTAGTTGATCACCATGTCCCTATAGAGCCTGTCGAAAGATTCGGGGATCAACTCCCGCCCGACAGGTTCGTCAGCGGCCCTGTCCGAGGGGTGGAACTCGATCTCCACCTCCATGCGCGAGGCGATGGTCAGCTCCCCCTTTGCGGGATCGTAGGTGACGGGGCTGAACGTGATGGGCACGACTCTGAAGTCGCGCAGCACGCCCTCTTCGCCGAGTTCAACCGAGGCGCGGGTCTGCAGCCCACTGTTGCGGTACCAGTCGCGGTCGATCAGGAACTCCCCTTCGTCCCCCTGTTGCACGGGATGGAGACGGTATCCGGCGAAGCTCTTCTCCTCGGTGTTCAGCAGACGAACGTTTGCTGATAAACCGACGGGGAGGGTGATGAACCGAGTGATGCAGGGGATCTCCGCCTGGCCGGGCGCACCTCTGGTGGAGCCGCCCTCGATACTCAATGTGTGGAAGAGTTCGTTTGCCGCAGTGACGGTCTCAAGGTGGAGGGATGGGAGGCGGAACTCAATACTTAATGATTCACCCCGATCCTGAATGATCCTGAAGTCGGGATCGGAACCGGAGGCTGAATCGAGCAAGATCAATTCCGAACCGGCTTGCGCCGCCAGGCTCGTAACAATCAGAATGGCGAAGACAGACAACAGATGAAGGCGTCGGCGCATGGGGAGTCCTCCGAGGAGTCATCAAGACGTATTGGCGTCCAGTGTAGATCATTGAATTGTGGGAGAAACCATGCGTGTATTATATACGATTAGACATCACGACACTAATACCTATAGAGCCTCGGACAGAAAAGCCCCGCGCTTTGCAGCACGGGGCTCATTGGTGTAACCGGATAGCTCTCGATTATTTCACTAGCGTCATCTTGCCGGACAGGTTCTGCGAATCGGTCCTGAGGACGTAGAAATAGATACCGGAGCTGACCTGATGCCCGTTCTCGTTGAGGCCGTTCCAGGTTGAGGAATGGTACCCCTTCGCCATGCTCCGATTGCTGATCAGCTCACGCACCATACGACCGTTGACGTCATAGACGGAGAGGTTGACCTTCTCCGCTGTCGGCAGGCCGAAGCGGATCTGCGTTTCGGGGTTGAACGGGTTGGGCATGTTGGGCAGCAGTGTCAGCTGTGCCGGCGCCACCGTACCCGGGGCACCCGTCAGCGTCGGCAGCAGGAAGGCGTTGATGGCGAGTTCATCGACACCCGCCTCCACCACGGAGCCGTCGCCCAGATCCGAAGCGATGAATCGAATCTGCACTGTGGCCGTGAGCTCGATATAGTCATCAATCAGGAACGAGTGGAGCGACCAGCTTCTGTCGGAGCTGGTTGTGTTCTCCAGGGTCTCCCAATCGGAACCATTCGCGGTGATCTCAACGCGCCATGTATCCTGACCCGGCGATGAACCCGTGTCATTGGAATACCAGCGACGATAGCTGAGTTGGGCATTGGTCACCGTCGTCAGATCGTAGACGGGGCTGGTGAGCGTCGTGGTGCCGTTGTCGATGTCATCGGTACCCTGGTTTCCGTCTTCGTCGTTGCCGGTGATCCAGCACAGGGTGCCGTCGATCGAGGCGTCGTCCTCGGGCGAAACCGTAGTGGACCCATCGAAGACGCCGATCGGATCGACCCGCGTCCAGGCGCCGGTGCTGGCGTCGGTGTTGACGCTCCAACCCTGATCGGTCTGCATGTCGTCATCAAGAGCCAGCACCTCGCCGAGGATCCAGAATTCGTAGAAACTGTCTCCACCCTCGGGATTGCGACTGACGTTGTCGGCGCTGTCGGTCGCCTGGATCCAGTAGTTGATCTTGATGTTGGTCTGATAGCCGGGGATTTCAGCGCGGTAATGCCCCGTATCGGCATCGATCAAGGTCAACGACGCTGAATGCTCGCCGCCGTTGTTGGCCTTGTAGAAGAGGTCCAGATCGTCGATGTTGGAGTAGTCCGTCACCCAGAAATCAATGACGTAGGGACCGCTGGTATCGCTGGTGTAGGGGAGCACCGTGACGTTCTCGATGTAGGGTCCGAGGATATCCTGCAGCGAGAAGTTCCGCGTCGTCACATGATCCTCTGTGATGGACACATTGTTGATCGTCACGGACTCAAAGCTCTCGTGCTCGGCCCTGACGTTGTAGGTGCCCTCGCTCACGCCACCGGCATAATGGCCGCTGGTGTTGGTGATCAGTGTTTGATCGGTCTCCAAAAGACGGATCGTCACATCGGAGATCCCCGCTCCACCATTGTCCGCGTTGGTTACGTCACCCTGCAGCGTGCCGAGGTGCATGTCGCCGACGGGCATGTAGCGGATGATGCGTCCCGAGGTCAGTGAGCCGGCTCCCGGTGCGGCTTGATTCCAGTAGTGGTACAGCACACCGTCGGTGCCGTCCGTGTTCTGGATGCCGACCGTTGCGTAGCCGTTCTCCGAATCGGTGTTCCCCACGGTGTCATACTGAACATCAATGATGCCGTCGCCCGTGACCGTTTCATAAACGGCGGGATCGTAGAAGATGATCTCGAACACCTGGGTGGCGCTCAAATTGTCGTCCTGATAGTTCCTCACCCGGCTCCACTGAACGATGTACCGGTCGTTTTCGGTATCATTGTAGTAGTAGATCTTGTTGCTGCCGCTCTGGGCCAGGTTATCCCAGAAGCCGGCGATCATCGCATTGGGGCTGCCCGCCGAGGGGATGCTCCAGTTGCGGTACATGACCATGTCGCAACTGCCCATGGCGATGAAGCCGTTGGAGCAGATCGAGATCTGGTTGTAGGTTTCACCGTAGAAGGTGAAGTCGAAGGGCAGGGTTCTGATGACCCTGTCATCCTGCTCCCAACCGAAGTCGTTAGAACCCAGGCTTGTGCCGCTGCCGCCGCGCGTGGGATCGATTTCGATCCAGTTGTAGACGGGAGCGTAGGGGTTGCCGGAGTCCAGGTTGTCGAATGCGTAGTAGCCGTAGGCGTCCGGACCGACCGGATCATTGCTCGAAGCCGAGCCGACCGGCAGGTTGAACTCCACCAGGTCCTTCTGGCCGTCGCTGTAGGTCAGCGTCAACAGGAAGGGGGCCAGATGGCCCTCGAAACAGTCGCTGGAGATATTGAGGGCAAAACCGCCGCTGCTGGTTGAGCCGGAGTTCATATCGCCATAGCCGCCGCTGGCGTCGGTAACGGTGACCCAGGGGCTGGTCGTCTGCAGACTGCCGGAGATGCTGGAGCCCGAGCGGCTGCCGTTGTTGGTGATATAGATGGCGAGGGACCCGGATTCGCCGGGGTCGAGCGTGCTGCCCGAGCCGCCCCAGGAGAAGCTGCTGTAGTCGAACGCCGCGCTGTACACGGGCAGTTCGATCAGCGAGGTCCAGTCCGAGGAGCCGTTGTCGGCGTTCAGGCTGAGCTCGACGACATGACCGTCGGGGGTGTTGTCCGCGAGGGTGATGTCGAAATCACCGCTGCTCCAAACCGTGGCGCCGGAGGCGATAGTGCCGAAGCCTTCGCTGTTGTCGGTGATGGTGACGAAGGGATCCGTGCTGGCGATGGTGCCCGTGACGGAACCGGCCGAGGAGCTGCCGTAGTTGTGCAGGGCCACGGTGAGTTCGAGGCTCTCGCCGGGATTCGCTTCGTTGTTCGAGTTGCCCGAACTGCCGCCGGAGTTGTCGTCGTCGATCGTCATGTCCGAGAAGGAGACATACTGACCGACCGAACCCAGGGACAAGCTGCCGAGGTGGGGCCGGTGGTTGTGCTTGGTGACGGTCACGAGCAGCGAGCCGGATGTGTACCCGGAGATGGGCAGATTCACGTTGCCGTTGAAATCGGTATAACCGGAGGAGCTGATCTGGCCGCTCTTGTAGACTGCGACCAGCGCACCCTCAACCGCGCCGCCGGCGCTGACCGAGATCTCCACCGAGTTGGCGCCCACGGCGACCTGGCTCGGGTAGGAGACGCTCATCGAAACGGGCACGCCCGTCCACATATCGGTGGCGGGATCACCCATCAGGTTGTTCCAGACACACCAGGTGTCGACCGTGTTCGGCTGCGAGAGGTTGTAGTTGTTGTACAGCTCCAGCTTGCCGCGGGTGTGAGCCACGCCGAGCCGGTGGTCGGAGCCGTTGATCACACCCTCCCAGGCGCCGTGGTAATAGCAGTTGTTGTAGCGCGTGTGCGTACCGGTCGTGGCCGTGCCGACCGAACCGATGGCACCGCCGTTGGGGGCGCGGAGGAATGCCTCGGACTGGCAGTTGCTGTCGCTTTTGAAGGAGCCGGTGTCGCAGGTCACGATAACCGCGAACGGCAACTTAGAACCGTTGGACGCGCTGTTGATGACGTTGACGGAGAAATTGCTCATCCCCCACCATCCGCGATAACCGAACGCCGTCAAGCCGGCGTTGAGGTCGGTCAACATCTGACTTACGAAGTTGCCGCCGTAAATGGTCTGGACGTTGTTGTAGCCGTGGTCCAGAAGTTCCGACTTGAGCCACTCGCTCACGAAAATACAGGTTTCGCCCGAGTTGCTGGGATCGGCTGTGAGGGACGCGCTCCTGTACCAGCTGGTATCGCCGGTCGGCGGGGCGGATTCGTAGTTGACGATCTTGTTGATGATCACATCGAGATCACTGGTGCTCTGGATGGAGATTCGTCCGAGATGGACATCGGACAGAACGTCGGAGCCGTCGAGCTTGGTGTAGTAGTGATCGCCCTCACCCGAATAGCTGGTATGGCTCTCGTTGTAGGTGGGGATGTCATAGGAGCCGTTGGCGTCGCCCACCAGGGTGACGAACTCCAGCGGCGGGTTGGCCGAGTTGTAGTGGCCCTGAATGATCGATTTCACGGTGCTCGTGGAGCCGGTATCCGTGGTTTCCAGGATGACGTTGTAGCCCTGGCGACGCCGCCAGTTAAGCAGGCTCGCCACGCGGCTGGTGATCGAGGAGCTGGTGTTGCAGATCATCAGGTAGGTGCCGGGGCCGACATTGACGTCCCCGGACCGGTAGTTGATGACGGTGTCCCTGTAGAGCCTGTCGAAGGACTCGGGGATCAGATTGCGTTTCGTGGCAACGGCGTTGCGGTCGTCGCGTCCGCTGAATTCAAGCTCTACCGTCATCCGCTCGGCGACCTTCATCTCGCCGCGAGCGGGGTCGTAGCTGACGGGATAGAAGGTGACGGGGACAACGCGCAGGTCACGCAGGATGGCCGGCTCGCCTATGGCGATTTCGGGGCACTCGGCTCTGTCCAGACCCTGATAGTAATTGCGATCGATGGAGAATCGCTCGGCTCTGTCCTCCTGGATGGGGAGGATATGGTAGCCGGAGAGGCCCTTCTCCATCTTGGCGATATTCCCGACCTTGACGGCAACGTCGTTGGGGATAGCCACCAGACGGGTAATGCAGGGGATACCTGCCTGGCCGATCTCGCCATACAGATCACCGCCCTTGATACTCAACCCCTGGAATGTCTCACCATCAATGGTGAACTCCTCACAGGTCAGAGCCGGAAGCTGAAATTCAAGAGTCAGGGCATTGCCCAGATCCTCAAGCACCAAAAAGGCCGGTTCATTCCCGGCCGCAGATGAGTCTATCTGGATCTGTTTACTCTCGATATCAGCTTGCACGTTGATAACAAAAAACACCATCAGGGCCATGAATAGCCCGAGCGACCTGCGCATGAGTAGCCTCCTGAGTCCGGTATCGCTTGGCGGATACCACAAGGGACGGGGAAAGGAGTACGTTGCATTTCAATGTTGTTAAGCATGACAACCATGGGGTTGCCCCGCATATAAGGGCCGATTATACAGGAAATGCGAAAAGAAATCCATTGTCTGTCACACAATCATGAACGGCAAAAGCCTAAAAAGGCTGGGTCGAGGGTATTTATGTCTCATGATTGCTACTATTTGCCTGGCTGGATTTGGCGTGGCTCTTCAGTGACCTCCGCCGGTTCGCCTGATCGAAATATCCTGAATACTTGATATAAGTGCATGATATGAATGGATATCTACCTGAATCGCCATATTCGACATACTCCCCCTGAAATGGAAACCCCGAGCCACGATTGTGACTCGGGGTGAAGTACGGATTGATCCGATTCGGATGATGCTACTTCAATAAAGTCATCTTGGCGGTGAGCTTTTGCGACTCACTGCTGAGAACGTAGAAGTAGATACCCGAACTGACCTGGATGTCGCGGTCATCGCGACCGTTCCACTCGACGGAGTGGAAGCCCTCGCCCAGAGGGTGGTCGTTCAGAAGCGTTTTGACCAGGCGCCCGGAGGGATCGTAGATCTTCAGTGCAACCTTCTGCGAGTAGGGCAGTCCGAAGCTGATCTTCGTTTCCGGGTTGAACGGATTGGGCATGTTCTGCATCAGGGTCAGTTTCGCCGGGGCGGGTCCTTCGGGGGTGGCCGTAACTTCCGGCTCCTCGAAGGCCTTGAGGAGGAACTCGTCGACCCCGCCCTCAACGATCGAACCCTCGCCAAGATCACTGGCGACGAAGGCGACCTGCACGTTGCTGGTGAAATCGATGATGCCGTTGAGGTCGAACTCGTGGAGGCTCCAGCTTCTGTCGCTGGCGGTAGTGTTCTCCAGTTCGACCCAGTTAGTACCGTCATCCGTGATCAGCACTGTCCAGTAGTCGTTGTTCGGACTGTTGCCGGTACTGTTGGTGTACCAGCGTCGGTAGCTGAGCGCGGCGGTGTAGGCGTTCTGGAGATCGAAAACGGGGCTGTACAGGGTTGTGGTGCCACCATCGACATCATCGGCGCCCTGGTTGCCGCTCTCGCTGTTGCCGGTGACCCAGCACAGAGTGCCGTCGTCGGAGGCGTCGTTCTCCGGACACACCTCGGCGCCACCCTGCCACACGCCGAAGGGCTCGACGCGTACCCAGACTCCGCTTGTGGCGTCATCCGTACCGGCGGCGTTGACGGTCCAGCCCTGATTGGTCTCCATGTCGTCATCGAAGTCGACGACCACATTCAGAACCCAGAAATCGTAATACTCGGTTCCGACCTCAGGATCGCGGCTGCTGTTGCCGGACGCATCTTCTGCGGTAATCCAGTACTCGATGTGCGAACTCGCGGGCATGGCCGGGATCTCGCCCCGGTAGTGACCCGTATCGAGATCCACCACGGTCAACGCCACCGTGTTGACGCCGCCATTGTTCCTCTTGTAGTTGAGACTCAGCTCCTCGAGGCTCGTGAAGTCGGTGATCCAGGTGTCGACGACGAACGGATCGGTCGTGTTGCCGGTGGTGGGCAGCACGGTCGTCTCCGAGATGTAGGGACCCAGGATATCGGTGAGTTGGATATCCACAGTCGTTACCTGATCCTCGATAATCTGGACATCGTTGACCGTCTCCAGCTCGAAGCTCTCGTGGTTGACTTGCAGAGTGTAGAGACCCTCGCCGACGCCGCCGGAATAGAGGCCGTTCTCGCCGGAGATGATTGTCTGGCTGGCCTCGACGACTCTCACCGGCACACCGACCAGACCGGCGCCGCTATTGCTGTCGGTGACCTCGCCCTGCAGGGTGCCGAGATGCATTTCGCCGACAGGCATGAAGGCTATGGCTCTGCCGCCAGTCAGCGTGGCTGCGCCGGGAGCGTAGTTGTTGGCGTAGGTGTAGAGGAGGCCGCTGAAATCCTTGGGATTCTGGATGCCGACGGTGGCGTAGCCATCGCGGTAATCGGTATTGTTCACCGTCTCGTACTGCATCACGATGATGCCGTCGCCCGTGGCGGTGACATGTTCGTTCGGATCCTTCAGTATCAGCTGCACGTTCTGTACGGAATGTGAACTGTCATCAATGAAGTTCCGCATCCGGCTCCACTGGATGATGAACTGATGATTGTCGGTATCCTCGTAGGTGTAGACCTGATCGTCGCCGTACTCCTGCAGGTTGTCCCAGAATACCGAGATCAGCCCGTTCGGATTCCCCGCACTGGGGATGCTCCAGTTGCGATAGGACCTCACCGGCGTGTCGCCGAACGCGACGAAACCGTTCGAGCAGATGGAGAGCTCGTTGTAGGTCTGACCGTAGAAGGTGAACGGGAAAGGCAGGGTCACCGTCGTGATGTCGTCCCCTTCGTAGTACGTATCGTTCAGACCGGCATCCACACCGCTGCCGCCATGGTTGGGCGCGATTTCGATCCAGTTGTAGATTGGCCTCAGAGGGTAGGCCGAATCCGTGTTGTCGAAGGCGTAGTAGCCGTAGGTGTCCGGGCCGACAGGGTCATCGCTGGAGGCGGAGCCCACGGGCACCAGGAACTCGACTATATCTTGAGCACCGCTATCGTAGGCGATCGTCAACTCGAATGTGGCCATATGACCCTGGAAACATTCGGTGGCGATGGAGAGGCCGAATCCGCCGGAGGCGGTGGAGCCGGTGCCGATATCGCCGTAGCTGCCGCTGGAGTCGGTGATGCTGACCCAGTCGCTGGTGGTGGTCAGAGTGCCGGTGGCGCCGGAGGCCGCCGCGGATCCATTGTTGCGAACCGTAATGCTGAAGCTGCCGGACTCGCCGGGATCCAGCGTGCTGCCCGAACCGCCCCAGGAGAAGGAGCTGTAATCGAATGCGGCGCTCGCGACCGTCAACTCGATCGCCGAACTCCACTCGGTGGATCCGTTCGTGGCGATCAGGTTGAACTTGATGATGTGGCCGTCGGGCGTGTCGCCGGCGACGGTGAAGTCGAAGTCCTCGCCGCACCAGTCCGTAGCGCCGGCGCCGATGGTGCCGTAGGTTTCGGAGCCATCGATAATGGTGACGTACGAATCGCTTGTCTCGAGGGTGGCGCTCACATTGCTCACCGACGAGGTGCCGAAGTTGCGCAGAGCAACGGACATCTCGATCGTTTCGCCGGAATTGATCACGCCGTCATCATTGCCCTGGCTGCCGCCGGAGTTGTCGTCATCAATTGTCGCCTGCGAGAAGGCCGGGTAGTTCGAGACAGAACCCAGACTCAGGCTGCCGCGGTAAGGGATGTAGCTGTCCTTGGTCGCCGTAACCAGCAGCGTCCCGGAGGAGACGCCCGAAATCGGGATGTTGACCTTGCCCTGGCTGTCGGTGTAGGCGGTTTCCGAGACCTCGCCGCTCTTGTAAACGGCAACCAGCGCATCCCTGACCGGGCTTGAGCCGCGCCGCACCAGAACGGGCACCGAGATGGCGTCGGCAGGCAGGGTCGAGGGGTAGGTGACGGTGAAGTCGTGGGGATACCGTGTCCACATGTTGGTTGCGGGATCACCGATCAATGTGTTCCAGGCCGACCAGATGTCGACGATGTGATCCTCGTAATTGCTGTAGTTGTTGTAGATCTCCAGCTTACCACGGGACTGGGCGACACCGACACGATGGTCGGAGCCGTTGATGGCACCCTCCCAGGTACCCAGGAAGAAGCAGTTGTTGTAGCGGGTGTGCGTACCGATCGTGGCCGTGCCGATCGAGGCGATGGCCCCGCCGCCGGAGCAACGGAAGATGGCCTCCGAACGGCAGGCATTGTCGGCGGCGAACGAACCGGTGTCGCAGGTGGGGATAACCGCGAAAGCCAGCTCTCCGCCATTGGAGAGGTAGGAGAGGAGCTGTGAAGTGATGTTGCTCATATTGTAGTAACCGCGATAAGCGAAGACGCTGACACCCTGATTGATGCTGTTGGGAACCGACGATGTGAAGCTACCGCTCCAGATGGTGTCGACATCACTGTAGCCCATATTCAGCAGCTGTCGTTTGAGCCACTGGTTGACCATGATGCAGGAGATGCCCGAGGCGCTGGGGTCGCCGGCCAGTGTGGCGCGGGTGAACCAGCCACTGTCGGACAGAGGGGGATCCGTTTCGTAGTTGACGATCTTGTCGATGACAACATCCAGTTCACCGGAATCCCGGATCGAGATACGACCGATGTGAACATCGGCCAGACTATCGGAACCTTCGAGCATGGAGTAGACGTGGTCACCCTCGCCACTGTAGCCGGACTGGTTTTCGAAATAGGTCGGGATAGGATAGTCGCCGTTGGCGTCGCCGACCAGTGTGACGAATTCCAGAGGCGGGTTGGCGGTGTTGTAATGACCCTGGATGATCGATTTGATCGTGCCGGTCGATGATGAGGTGGTGGTTTCCAGAATCACGTTATAGCCCTGGCGCCGACGCCAATCGAGCAGCGACTGCACGCGGCTGGTGACGCTCGAGCTGTTGTAGCAGACCATCAGGTAGGTGCCGGGGCCGACGTTGACGTCCTCCGACCTGTAGTTGATGACCGTGTCCTTGTACATGTTGTCGAAGGACTCCGGTATCAGATTCCGCTTCCTGGGCGTTTCGGCGCGGACATCGCGACCGCTGAAATCGATCTCGACCGTCATCCGTTCGGCAACCTGGATGTCGCCGGAGACGGGATCGTAGGTCACGGGGCTGAAGGTGATCGGGATGACCCTCAGATCACGCAGGATGCCGGCCTTGCCCAGCACGACAGCCTCTTTCTCCGTGCGATCGCTGCCCGAGTAATAGGCTCTGTCGATCGTAAACTCTTCCGCTTCATCAGGCTGGATCGGGAACACCCGATAGCCCGAGAAGCTCTTCTCCTCTTTGCTCAGCAGATTGATATTCACCGAGGCGCCGTCCGGGACGGCGATAAGCCGTGTGATGCAGGGGAGGCCCGCCTGGCCATCAACACCCTGCAGCTGGCAACCCGGGATCGTCAGGCTGTGAAACAGCTCTCGATCGACAGCGATCTCGTCCACCTGAAGAGAGGAGATCTGAAACTCCAATGTCAGCTTTTCATTTCGCTCCTCTATTATGGAGAAGACCGGATCATCGGCTGAGGAGTTGGAGTTGAGAGTCAGTATTTCCGTGTTGGCCATAGCAGGTATTCCGCAAAGTAGCAGCACGGATAGTAGCATCCAGGAAGTGCGGCGCATGGGGCAGCCTCCAGATCGAATGTAAATAGAACGCAAGCTGCGCTCTGAACGACAGTTCGCAACAGAAGATGTAATACAGATTGAAGTGACAAGTATACACTATATCGCAGGTTGCCCTGGACAGTTTTTATTCGAATTAGTATGCAATAGCGGAATTGGTCCGTGTAGGCGTAGAAATTCTTGTGTTTTATTATATATTGCAAAAACGTATTGCCTTGTGATGGGAGAAATCCAGTTGTCACGCCGCCTTTTCAGTTGGGTGCGGACATCTCTTTCAGTTGCAATCGGGTCGGGCAGGGAACGATTCGACAGGATGTAGGGCCGATCAGTAACATCAATGGGATAGATTCGCCGAGCCTATATGTGGTAAAATCATAGGGCCATAACTCCAACTCTTTACCCCAACCCTTTTGCCCCGGGAGGGAATGTGTTCATGAAGAAGGTACTCGGATTACTCGTGTGTCTATCCTTGCTGGTTGCCAGCGGCGCCATGGCTGGCGTCGTACATGTACCGGCCACCTATTCCACCATCCATGCCGCAGTACAGGCGTGTCCTGCAGGTGACACCGTCCAGGTTGCTGCCGGAACCTATGCCGACTGCACCCACCAGACCGGTTGGCCTTCGGATCACCCCGCTCCGGCCTGCGTCATCATGAAGTCCGACGTGACGGTCATCGGCGCCGGCATGGAGGAGACGATCATCGATGCCGAGGGCAACGGTCGCGGCTTCTATCTCTTTGAGGTTGCGAATATCCGCATCGAAAATCTCCAGGTCCGCAATGCTTTCGCCGCCATGTATGGCGGTGGAATCGTGGTCCGTTACGGCGGCAATTCCATCGAGATCAACGATGTGAAGATCTATCAGAACCTTGACGGCGGCATCATCTGCTATAACGATGCCAGCCCCATCATTCGTCGTTGCGACATGATCGAAAACGAAGCCAAACAGGGCGGCGGCCTGGCGGCGGAGGACAATAGCCATCCCCAGGTTTACGATTGCCTCATTACGGGCAACTCCGCGCCCGCCGGTGCCGGTGTGGCCATGCGTACCAACGCCAACGTCCTGTTGTCCAATTGCATCATCGCCAGTAATACCGTGTCCGAAAACAGCGGCTATGGCGGCGGCATCTATGTCGACTCCAGTATTGTGACCATTGAGGACTGTACGATCAGCGGCAACACGGTACCCGGTTACGGCGGCGGTATCGCCTTTGGCGCTAATGCCGGCGGCACAGTGACGAATTGTCAAATTCTGAACAATACCAACTCCCATGCCTACGGCAACGGTGGCGGCATCTACGCCAACTCCTCAAATCCCGCCATCACCAATTGTACGATTGCCGGCAACAGCGCCAGTGGCGCCTATGGATTGGGTGGCGGAATCGCCGTCAACTTCGATCCCTCTCCCCTTCTGACCAATTGCACAATCGCCGATAACGCCTGCGGTCCCCAGGGCGCCGGTGGCGGTATCATGGTTGGCTGGTTCTGTGATGTTCAGATCAACAACTGCATAATAAGCGGCTCCACCCAGGGTGGGGGATTTGGCGTCGACCCCGATTTTGCAGGCTCCAGCACAGTGAGCTGCACGGACATCTGGGGCAATGCCGGCGGCAACGACATAATCGGCACCGACGCCGGTGGCAACTTTTCGGCCGATCCCGATTTCTGTGGCGTCAACGATGACAACCCCTACGGCATCGGTGACGACAGCCCCTGCGCGCCCGGCCATCATCCCGATAGCGCTTGTGATGACGCGCTGATCGGCGCGGGTCCCGTGGGTTGCGCAACGGGCATCAGCGAGAACGCGCCCCGGTTGACCCATCTGCTGGGCAACGCCCCGAATCCGTTTAATCCTAAAACCACGATCTTTTTCGTGATTGATGAGGCCGGACCTGTTAGCATCCGCATATTCGATGTATCAGGTCGTACAATCCGCAACTTGACCAAGCGTGAGATGTCTGCGGGCAGCCACGAGGTCGTGTGGAATGGCGTTATGAACAGCGGCCAACGTGCCGGCAGCGGCGTCTATCTGTATGAACTGAATGCTCTGGGCGAAACTCAATCAAGGCGGATGATACTGGTTAAATGATGCGGTGCTTCAAATTCACGCTTGCTCTAGGAACCGGTCTACTTGCCATGGCGGTCTCACTGACCGCCATGGCCTCGACCGATCAGCAATCGTCGCTCTCCCATGTTGAAGTCAACTCCGATCACAGCATTCTCACTTTTGCACACGACACCACTGATCGAGATCAAAATACTACCCCAACCAACCGGCAGCACCTCGTTGCTCTGCCTCCGGGTGCGATGCCATTGAACGTACATGTTCTGGATGGCCCTGTCGGCGCCACCGCACATCTGATTGGAATCCAGGGGAGTGTACGCGGAATCCCGCTGGCCGCCTTTGAGGTGGATTGCGACCAGCCGGGCCGGATGCGCGTTCAGCTCACGCATGACGGCAACTGGAGCAACTCGGCCGATTCGCGTCTGCGCCGGTACTCCCGCTCCTTCAACGAAGCGTTGGGGATACCCGCCACCGGTTCGGATCGCGGCGTCATCGAGAGCGAGAACGGCGTCTATCTAATCGTTGTCGCCGATGCCTATCTGGATGCTGTGCAGCCGCTTGTCGAGTGGAAGCATCGTAAAGGTTTCCGCGTCGAGGTCGTGACCACCAGCGTTACCGGCGGCACCAAAGAGGAGATCCGGGACTGGATCCGCAACGCCTACAACACCTGGGCGGTCCCGCCCGAGTACCTGTTGCTGATGGGCGATATCGACCTAATTCCATCCTATCTGATCGGTCCCAACTCCACGGACAACCCCTACGGCCTGATGGATGACGACGACTGGCTGCCCGACCTGTTTGTCGGCAGAATTTCGGTCGAGAGCGTTTTTGAGGCGGAAACGGCGATCAACAAGATCGCGGCCTACGAGCGCACTCCCGACACCGACAATCCGGCCTGGGTCAACAGCTATCTGGGCGCCGCCACCAATCACGGTGCGGATACTCCGGAGCAGACCGTCCGCTGGTGCATGTCCCAACTGGATGATCTGGGCTGGAACAACGGCCATGTCGTCAACCCGGATTACTTCGATCCCGAACTGGTCACCCTTGGTGATTTGATGGGGATGGAGTACCTGGGCGGCGTTTTCGACCCATTCCATGTGTGGTACAAGACCGTTCCGCAAATCAACGGCAGCCTGGACAACGGGGTCTCGATGCTTATCTACCGCGGCTGGGCCATTGGCGTTGATGGCTGGGAAGAGCCTCGGTATACGTCGGAGTACATCCCGGGGCTGGATAACGGCAATATGAATCCCGTCGTTCTCAGCTTCGTCTGCGATACGGGTTGCTATAGTTACGACCAGAGGCCCTGCATGGGCGAGGCCTGGCTCCGCGCCGGTTCACCGGAGGAAGCCAAGGGCGCCGTTGCCTTTATCGGCAATACGGTGTTCTGGTCCCATACCCGCTATAATGACTCCATGGCGGCATCCTTCTTCGAGAAATTCGGGGATGAGGGGATCACCGACATGGGGCGCTGGATGCTCGCCGCTCGGACGCGGTTCGTCGAGTACTGGCCCCACCTCGAGGATTTTGAGGATCACCTGACCAAGTCGGCCGAGTTCTACTTCAGCGTCTACAACCTGCTGGGCGAGCCTGAGCTGAACATGCATCGTGATGCTCAGACCGCAATTGTCGTGGACCACGACGCCACTCTCCCTGTGGGCGCCAACGTGGTGTATGTCTCCGTCATGGAGGCCGACGGCACCACGCCTCTGGCGGGCGCGCGCGTTGGTGTGGTCCAGGGCGACACCTGGCTCGGATGCGCTTTCACGGATGCGTCCGGAACCGCCGGTGTTCCGCTGGAGAGTTTCATCATGGGTACCGACCTGGCGGTCACTGTGACCTGTCCCGATCGTCTGCCCGAAGAGTCGATTATCACGACCGGCAATGCCGACGCGTTCGTGACGCTGGACTCCTTCGTGATCGACGACTCCGCCGGCAACGACGACGGCATCGTCAATCCGGGCGAGACTGTCGCCATCACCGCAACCCTGCGCAACGCTGGTGCATTGGGGGCGACGACCCTTGCGACCTCACTCCTTGATGCCGGCGCGCCCGTGACGATCGGCGTCGACGGTTCGACGGCGGCGGATATCGCAGGCGGCGGTACGGCCGTAATCGACTCTCCCTACAGCCTGACGGTCGACAGCGATGTCGAGGACGGGCGTCGGATCCATCTCGAGCATGTAGTCGAGCATGTCGATGGCGAGGACGTATCGGTTCTGATGTTCGATGTCGTCGCGCCCAAGTTCATTGCTTCGGCGTTCACGCTGGGCGAAGACGGCTATCTGCTGCCGGGGCAAGCCAACGACATCGTGATCGAACTGACGAACATCGGGCATGCGGCCACAGCCGGCTGCGAGGTTGACCTGATTCTCGGCGATCCCACCGTCGGCAGCGTCAGCGTTGAGGAGAGCAGCTATCCGGCGATAGAGGTGGAGGCGAGCGCAGTGAACACCACGGCCTTCGTGCTCGATCTCAACGCGGATGTTCCCGCGGGCAAGTTGATATTGCTCTCCCTTGCGATCACGACCGCCGAGGGCTATGACCTGACTATCGACTTCACGCTGGGCGCCGGCAGGATCAACCCCGCCGCACCTGTGGGTCCGGACGCCTTCGGTT
Source organism: bacterium (assembly GCA_024231955.1). Classification (GTDB taxonomy): domain Bacteria; phylum Krumholzibacteriota; class Krumholzibacteriia; order JACNKJ01; family JACNKJ01; genus JAAEPZ01. Next base: position 490,342 of record JAAEPZ010001024.1, read on the forward strand.
ATTACGCCTATGACAGCTCGGACATCTTCTACACGGAGAAACCCGACTTCCGCTGGCGCGAGATCAGTCCCGCTTACGGCGGCGACGGGGATCCTGTCGTCTACTGGGCGAACGATGAGATGGCCAGCGTCGTCATACCGTTCGATTTCGACTTCTATGGCGTGACCTACAATGCGATGCAGGTTGCGGATGACGGTTGGATCTCGTTCGATACGGAGGAGTTCTTCAGTTTCTATAATTGGGGGCTGCCCAACGAACATGGTCTGCACTCGATCATTGCGCCCTTCTGGGACAACTTCAATCCGACCTACCACGACACCATCTACCTTGATGATGGCGTCTACACCAAGTATGACGATATGGAGCACATCTTCATCGTCGAGTGGAGCCGGATGCGCAGCCATTACGAAGCCCTGTCCGATCGGCAGACATTCCAGTTGGTGCTGTTCGACCCTGAGTTCCACGACGATGAGAGTTTCTTCGAGTTCCAGTACTATCAGGTGAACAACAATAATTACCTGCGGAACTACGCCACGATCGGCATCGAGGATCAAACCGAGGCCATCGGCCTGGAGCTGTCCTACGCCAGTATGATCACGCCGGGCATGACCCCGGTGGGTCCGGGACTGGCGGTTCGACTGACGACGTTGCCGCCGGTCTATCTGCCGTTGGCGCTCGATTCCTTCACCGCCGATCCGGATATCGAGGGTCTCAAACTGAGTTGGTCGCTCTCCGACGATCGTCCGATTTGCGGTTGGCGTCTGTATCGAACCGTGGCGGGCGTCGAAACCCGGGTGGGTGGCGATCTGGCCGCGTACACGCGCAATGTGATCGACCATGATGCCGATCCGACTCTTAACAATGAGTACCGACTGGTGGCCCTGCATCCTTATGAGCAGGAATCCGACCTGGGCCCCTGGTACAGTCTGACCGATCTCAACACGACGCTTCAGTTCAGCCTGTCTCAGAATCTGCCCAATCCCATGGTGGCCGATTCTCGAATCGACTATGTCCTCCCCGAGTCGGCCGACGTCACCTTGAAGGTGTACAACGCGGCCGGTCGCCTGGTGCGGACTCTGGTCGAGGGGATGCAGCCGGCCGGACACGGCAGCGCCATGTGGGACGGCAAGGGCACCGATGGCCAGAGCGTGGCCACCGGCGTCTACTTCTATCGCCTCGAAACGGGCGGCAGGATACTCACTCGTAAACTAATGCTCATCCGCTAAGCGGATTGGTTCACACTGGACACGGGGGCGCAGCACGCGCCCCCGTGTGCCAAGGCTTCTGGAAATCGGGCAATCATGAAGCTGATTCTGCTTCTTTTTCTGGTGCTCATTGTGATGGGCACATTCGAGATGGTCCGCCATCGCCTCGTGCGCAGGCGTGTGCCCATCCGAATCCATATCAATGGCAGTCGCGGCAAAAGCTCCGTGGCGCGTCTGATCGCGGCCGGAATTCAGACCGGTAGCCTGCGCGTCTTCGCGAAGACTACCGGTTCCGCCGCACGCGTCATATTTCCCGACGGTCGCGAGGTGCCTGTGCGGCGGCGGGGAGCTCCCAACATCCGTGAACAGCTGAGGATCTTCCGCCTGGCCGCGGCCGCAGGGTCCGATGTGATCGTGCTGGAGTGCATGGCCGTCCGCCCCGATCTGCAGTGGACGTGCGAGCATCAGATCGTCGGCGCCACGCACGGCGTCATCACCAACGTGCGCCCCGATCATCTTGAGGCGATGGGACCGCGCATCGATGATGTGGCGGAGAGCCTGTCGGGCACGATTCCGCGGCGGAGCAAGTTATTCACGGCCGAGGAGAAGTTCACGAATTTCTTCGAGGCAAAGTCGAGAAAACTGGGGACCGAGTTCATCTATCCCGATCCGAACACCGTGACGCGTGAAGAGTTGGCGAAGTTCAAGTACGTCGAGTTCGCCGAGAATGTGGCGCTGGCGCTGGCCGTCTGCGAGTCGATTGGCGTCGAGCGGGAAGCCGCCCTGACCGGCATGTGGGATGTCGTCCCCGACATCGGGGCCCTGATCCCCTGCAAGGTTCGGGAGGGGGACAAGGAGATCGACTTCATCAACCTGTTCGCGGCCAACGATCCCGAGTCGACCGCTTTCGTCTGGGAGCACATGGGCTTGCCCCAGACGGTTGAGAAGAATATAGCCCTGATCAATATTCGCGCGGACAGGATGCGGCGCAGCAAGGATCTGGCCCCCCTGTTCAGCGAAAGGATCGAAGCCCACCGCCTGGTTCTCATCGGGGAGCAGACGGAGGTCTTCGCCGACATACTCCGGCGCGAGGGTGTGGACAGAACCAAAATCGTCGATCTGGGTGGTCGCTCCGCCGAGGAGATCTGGACGCGGCTTCTGGAATTGACCGACGAGCAATCCAACGTCGTCGGCATCGGCAACATCGGCGGCGTCGGAGTGCGCCTGCTCGATCTTATCGACAGCAAGGAGCAGATAGCTTGATCTATCAAAGCATAGGCATCGGTCTGATCGTCAGCCTGGTCTTTTCGGAGATCCTGGGCCTGGCGGCCGGTGGCCTGATTGTGCCGGGGTACATCGCCCTCTATCTCGATCAGCCGCTCCGTATCGTGGGCACGCTGCTGGCATCGCTCGTCACGTTCGGCAGTATCCATCTCGTCAGCCGTTTCATCCTCCTTTACGGAAGACGCACGCTGGTCTTCAGCGTTCTGGCTGGATTCCTGTTCGGCTACCTGACCCGTTACCTGCTGGTCTTCAACGACCTGCTCGGCATCGGGGTGGATGTCTCGATCATTCAGTCGATCGGCTACATCATACCCGGCCTGATCGCCTACTGGATGTTGCGGCAGGGTGTCATCGAAACGCTGTGCACCATGCTCATGGCGTCATTCATCGTTCGTCTGGCCTTGATCGCTGCCTATGGGGGGAAGCTCATTGAGTTCTCTATCGGATAGAAGACGGAAGCTTGTTCTCTTCAGCCTGGCGTTGCTGGCCCTGGGGATGCAGATCGTGCTGGAGACGACGCGCACCCAGATCAAGCAGCACAACTATGAGCTGAAGCTGGAGGCGGCGACCATGGCGAGCGAGGCGTTCGACGCCGTGCGGCGTCACCGCCTGATGGAGGGCGCGGTTCTCGATCTGATCAACGATCCCGCGGGCACCGGCCTCATCGGTCCCGAGTTCAGTCCGATCACCAACGCGCAGGGTGTGCTTGAGTCAAAGCTCACGACCCTGAATCCCAACTGGGCCGCCGTTCTGATCGATTACTTCAAGAATATCGGCCTGAAGCCGGGCGACCCCGTGGCTCTGGCCGTTTCGGGCTCGTTTCCCGGGATGAACATCTGCCTGTACGCCGCCATAGAGGCCATGGAGCTGCACCCGGAGGTCATCACCTCGATCGGTGCCTCGATGTGGGGCGCCAATGATCCCGCCTTTACCTGGCTGGACATGGAGAGCCTTTTCCTGGAGGAGAAGATCTTCCATATCAAGTCCGCCGGCGCAACCTACGGCGGCGGCAACGATATGGGTCGGGGACTCAACCCGGAGGGGCGACGCCTGATCAGCGAGTGTTTCGAGCGCAATGAGGTCGAGTTGATTGCGTCGAACAACATAGAGGACGCCATCACAAAGAGGATGACCTTCTATGAAGAGAGGGTGCGCGGCCGCCGTTATTACGCCTACATCAATGTCGGCGGAGGCGTGGCCAGTCTGGGCAGCAGCCAGAACAAGATCGTCATTCCCCAGGGAGTGTTCACGGACCTGGGCGTGAAGAACTTCCCGCGCAAGGGTACTATGATCCTGATGTCGGAAAAGGGTGTGCCGGTTGTGCACCTGCTCAACATGCGCGCGCTGGCTACGGCCGAGGGATTGCCGATTGCGCCCGATTATCTGCCCGAACCGGGTGAGGGTGAGATTTTCGTCAAGCACAGTTACAGGTTGATGCTGGTCGTCGCCTTTCTCGTGCTATACTGCCTGACTTGCGTACTGGTCCTCGCGCCCGAATTGCGCCGCGGCCTGTTCGACAAGTGGAGCGGAAAAGTGGATGGAGATACTGTATGAGCAATATAAAACCCTCTCGAATTCGTCTTTGCGCGACGGCCCTCGCCACGGGCCTGTTGTTGCTCGCTTGCGGAGCACAGGCAAAGACAAGCTGGCGGAACGTGACGCCCAGGGATGACGGCGGCAAGGTCTGCATAGAGGTGCAGGGTGAGAGCTTCGACTATTATCGGCTCTCCGAAGATCGCCCCGTAGTGCTGCGAGTGCGCGGCCCCCGCCGGCTCAAGATCGTGACGCGTTATCTGTTTTCGCCGGATGATCCCACAACCCAGAACTACAACATGCGCATCCTGGTGGATGGGGCCGAAGTTTTGTCGCGTGCCGTCACGGGTCGCGTACTTGACGGTCCCCGCCTCTGCGAGGGTGAGGGCGCGGTGGCGGCCCTGCGTAAATCGACGCTGAGTATTCCGACGGGTCTGCATGATATCCAGATCTTCGGCACGGCCCCCGGCAGCGGTCAGATCGTTGCCCGGTTCTTCAGGGAGTCGAAGAAGGAGGCGGCCAAGGATGTCTCCTATGCCCCGGAGAGTTACGACGCCGTATATCACCTGCAATTCGCCAGCGGCAAGCAGTCGACCTACTACCATTTTTCGGCTGATGCGCCGCTTGTCTTCACGGTGAAGGGGCCGACGAGCCTCAAGGTGTACACTCGGCTGGATTTCGATCACACGATGAACGGCAGCCAGAACTACTCACTCGAATTGCTCAGGGATGGGGAGCCGGTCAACGTCTTCCACTATCACTCGAGCAAGCTCAGCAGCGCCGCCTACATCGAGCGACCCGACATTCTGCCCGGCGACCGCAAGTTGCTCAGGATCTCCGTGCCCAGAGGGGAACATCGTTACGAACTTCGTTGCGTGCGCCCCGATGCCTGCGGCATCTCAACCATGATTCGTATTCCGGAAGCTGACATCAACCCGAGGTAAATGCATGCTCTCCAGACGCACAATATTCCTTCCGGTCCTTGTGCTTGCGCTCTTGATGCTCGCCACGCCCGTGTTCGCCAGGTTTGCACTGGAGCCGCGGGGCGAGGTGACCGTCGTCCCGATCGGGAAGGCCGCAACCAGTAAGGACTATTTCAAGGTCGGCACCTCCGGTCTGATCCTGCCCGTCGTCGGGCCGGGTGAGATTACCGGTTACGCCAAGGTTCATTTCGCGCCCGGCGACAGCCTGGACAAATCGGTGGAGCTGCGCTTCTCCGGGGTACCGGGACTGCCCGCCTCGCGGAGCCTGACCTTCAAGCAGCCCAAACGGGGAACCTACGCCGGCGGTCGCAAGGGGATGCCCAGCGGCGGCAAGAAGATTGCGTTGACCATCCCCGCCGGTACGCATGAGCTGCGCATCGACGGCGGTGTGGTCGGCGGCGGCGAACTCTTCCTGCTGCTCAATTACGAAGGTCCTGAGCAACCGGCTTTCGAGAGGCAGTTCAAGGCCACCGAGAAACCGAAGCCGAAGAAGAAGCCCAAGAAGAGGAAGATAAAATTGGGCGGCTTCACGCTTTCGAGCAGCTCGGGACTCAAGTTCACCTACGACGATAACGCCTACAAGTACTCCAACGACTACATCTACAGTTATCTGAACGGGGGTCCGAGCGAGAAGTGGAAGTTCCTGAACCGGGTGGATGATGCGATCATCAACCCGAGTTTGAGTCTGACCGGTAAGCGCAAGTTCTTCGACATCGGCACCACCAGCATCACGCTCAAGTTCTCGCGTCTCCAGTACTGGCACAATCCAAAATTGTGCAATGAGGAGTATCGCGGTTCAGTCAGGCAGGATGTGGGCAAGGGTCGGAGTTTGGAGCTCTACTACTCCTACAGTCCGTCGAAGTACCTGCGGCAGCTCAACGACAGGCCGCCGAATGTCTCGGACAACATCTCGATGACCAGTCAGGAGTTCAGGTTGACGCGCAACAAGGTCGTGGCGACCTGGCGGCACAAGCTGCGCAAGAATCTGAATCTGCGGCTCATGATGACCCGCAAGCTCTACTTCTACAACAGGCCGCACCTCGAGAACGACACCTGGGCCTACGACTGGCAGGCCACGGCCTACTGGACCATCAACAAGCCTTTCCGGCTGACGCTGGATTACGCCTACACCGACGCCAATGCGCTCGGCATTGATGTCGACGGGCAGGTACTCGATACGAGTCCGGCCTCGGACGGCACCTACAAGGGGAACAAGTTCAACATGGAGCTGCGGTGGAAACCGCCGTTCAAGCAGATCGTCAAGGACATCACGGTGCGGGCACAGTACTCGGTCGCGTATTTTTCGGCCGAGGGCTGCAATACGATTGGTGAGGACTCTTACCATGTCAGCCGCCAGGACAACATGTATACCTATCAGATCAAGGCATCGCGCAAACTGCCTTACTATCCGAAGATCAGCACCAACTTCGGTTTCGGGTATGCGCAGCGTCTGGTTGATTCCCTGATGTGGGGCGATATCAAGGCTGACAAGAACTGGATTTCGCGGACCTTCTGGCTGGGCTTCAGCTACAAACTGTTTTAATCGCAAGGAGCGGTAATGAAGTCGACTTCAAAGCAATTCGTTTTATGGACGTGGCTGATAGCCCTTCTGGTGATGGCCATACTTCCGACAGGTTGCGGCAAAGAGGATCTCTATACGATTCCCGATTCGCCCTACAAGGTTGTCGGACGCCTGCCTCTGCCCTCGATCAACACCGGTGTCGACGTCCTCGGCGACTACGCCTATGTATCCGGCGGCCAGGCGGGGATTCACGTGATCGACATCAGCGATCCCGGCAGTCCGGCGCTGGTGAAGACGATCAATACGATCAAGTTCGCGGATGGCGTCCAGGTGATCCGCACCTTCGCCAACCATGAGGTTGTGGATATCGCCATGATTGTCGAGGGCACCGAGGGTGTGACGACATACAACATCACCGATCCCTCGAGCGCGGAGCCGTTCGGCCAGGGCACCACGGCCGTCAACGGCAAAGGTCTCTGCATCGTCGAACGGGAGGATCCGGATGAACCGTTCATCGCCTTCCTCGCCGAAACCTGGAAGGGCGTCAGGGTCTTCGAGTCCGACCCCGTCTATCCCGGGGTTCTCGCCTACCATGGCGCCTTCGTCGGCACCAGGGGTTATGCGATGGATGTGGCCTACAAGGATGGCTACGGGTTCATCGCCGATGATCAGATGGGTCTCATTGTGATCGACTTCCATACTCTCGTGCTCCACGAGATGCCCGAGGTCGGCTGGATTGACACGCTGGGTAATGCTCTGAGCATCGCCATCAAGGGCGACTATGCCTTTATCGCCGACAAGCGGCAGGGTATGGCGGTGTTCGACATCAGCGATCCGGCCAACCCGACGCATGTCACGCAGTTGCCCCTGGACAGCTGGTGTCTGGATATCGAGATTCGTGATAACCTGGCCTTCATCGCCGCCGATGATGCCGGTCTGCACATCGTGGATATCACCAATCCGACGGCGCCCAAGTATGCGGGCAACGTCCGCACCCCGTTCGCGACGGGTGTCTGCGTTACTGAGAGCGGCCTGGTTCTGGTCACTGACGAGAACGACGGTCTCTATGTTCTGCAGGGTCCCGCCTTCGCCGATGTCGCGCCGCCCGCCCCCTGCTATAATCTTGGAGCGACGGTTCTGAATCACAACAGCATCGAGGTCAGCTGGTTCTCCCCCGGCGACGACAGGTTCGAGGGGATCGCCACATCGTTCGACCTCCGTTATGCGTCGACGGAGATCCTGACCGAGGGCGACTGGGCCGCCGCCACCGTGGTTGCGGGAATACCGGTACCCGAGGTCGTCGGCACAGAGCACACCTTCACGGTGGCCGGTCTGACCCCCGAAACGGACTACCACTTCGCTCTGCGCACCAGTGACGAGGTCGGTCACATCTCCAACCTGGGGCCCAATGCATCGGCCACGACCTATCCCGAAGGGACCTATCTGGCAGGTGGTGGCGTCAGCTCCACGTTCGGTCTGTACACCTCAACCTATACTTTCAGCATCACCTACTTCGACAGCGATGGTGATGAGCCGGTCACGCATGATGTCGTTATCGACGGCACGCCGGTGGCGATGACTCATGTTTCCGGCACCTTCCAGCTTGGTGCCCTTTACTCATATGAGGGTTCGCTGGCCACGGGCAGCCATGACTTCTACTTCTCCTTTGACGACGGCAACGGCCACGCGGTGGAAACCCCGGTCGGTCCCGAGATCAGTGTGGGTGTCTATATCTTCGATCAGGGCAGCCCTGAGGATGAACCCGGTCGCGATGCGGATGAGCTGCAACACCCCGTAATGCTCACCCGCGAATTGATCTGCTCACCCACCGAGGTGACTCAAGCCGAATGGACCGCGCTTGTCGGGTCGAATCCCTCGACTTATGTCGGCGACGACCTGCCCGTACACAACATCACCTGGCTCCAGGCGATCAACTACTGCAACCTGCTCTCCGCCAGTGAAGGCATGGATGCCGTCTATACGGTCGTCGGCAGCGACGCCAGCGGCGTCTCCTGTGACTTCGAAGCCAACGGTTGGCGCTTGCCGACTGAGGCCGAGTGGGAGTACTTCTGTCGGGCGGGTGCAACCACAGCCCTCTGCAACGGCGAGATTACGATTGTCGAACCTCTCCAGGAGGATCCCAATCTAGCTGCCGTCGGCTGGTACGACTGGAATACCAGCGATCTGCCCGATCCCGATCAGACCGCCGCCTTGCTGCAGCCGCAGCCTGTCGGCGGCAAGGCGCCCAATGCGCTGGGTCTCTATGATATGCACGGCAATGTGCGGGAGATGTGCTGGGATTGGTACGTCGCCTATCAGGAGGGTGAAGTGATGGATCCGACCGGCCTGGCCGGCGGCTACCAGAAGGTGATTCGCGGCGGAGCCTGGGATCTGGGCCCCGCCTATAGCCGCAGCGCGAATCGTGAAATGATTCCGCCGGCGTCCGCCTCCGAATTCCCGAACATCGGCTTCCGCGTCGTTCGCAGGAATATCTCAGGTTAAACAGAAATGGACCCCGGCTTCGGCCGGGGTCCCGCCTCATTCGAGAAGGGACGCCCCATGGCGGTCAAGGAACGCTTCCATTTCATCGATCAGTTCAGAGGATTGATAGGTGTGATGATGGCCCTCGGGCACAGCAACGAGTACTTCAATCACGTCTGGTTCCACTTCAAGTTCTGGGACCCCACATTTCCCAACGGTGCGCAGTTCGGCTTGCGTTACATGGGTTATCTGTGCGCGCCGGGGTTCCTGATCATGAATGGCGCCATGGTCTACTGGGCCTTCATCCGTCGCCTCAAGCGGGGCGACAACGTCTGGCACGCGCGCTGGGATTTCATCCAGAGGGGACTGTTCCTGATTCTGGTGCAACTGGTCTGGGTGAACTCGGCCTGGGGCGCATTTTCCCGTTTGCGCCTTGATCACTTCGGCATCATCGCCACCATCGGTACGTCGATGATAATACTGTCCTTCATGATCAGCTGGAAGTGGTGGGCGCGCCTCTCTCTGGCGGGGGCGATCTACCTGGTTTACCCGTTCATCCTCAAGATCCCGCACAATCCGGACAGCTGGACGCACTATCTCATGGAGATGTTCCTCGTTACGGGCGACTTCAATCTCTATCCGGTTTTGCCCTGGTTCGCCATGGCGCTCGTGGGATCGGTTATGGCTCACTTCTGGTTCGAGTCGTGGAAGTCACACGCGGAGCGATCCAAGAAGAGCATGTTGATCGGATTGGGTCTGGTAGCCGTTGCCGTGCTGGTTCGTCTCGGTCGCGGCTACGGCAACATCTTTCCCTACAGTGAGATCTTCAGCTGGTCGTTCTTCATCGATCAGAAGTATCCGCCGAGTCTGTCCCACATGTTGTGGTTCACGGGCGAGGTGATTTTCTTTGTCGGGCTGTTCTGCCGCATCGGCATGCACAACAATGTTCTCAAGCCGTTGGGCTTTATCGGCAAAGTGCCGCTCTTCTTTTATGCGGTCCATATACCTCTGCTGGCCATATTCACCCGCCGACTGGGAATCTACTATCGCGAGGGGGCGGTCATCGCTTCGTTCGTGGGGTGGATCGGCCTCCTTCTGGTCATGTACCCGTTGGCTCTCTGGTTCGGTAAGGTCAAGCGCAAGAGCAAGAACAAGCTGATTCAGATGATCTAGTGTCTCGGGAGTATCGCGCTGGCGCTCGCTACTCCCGATACCTATTGCGGAAGCCTTCGGCTCCTGCCGGTAATAAACACAAGAAAAGGCTCGGCATTTGCCGAGCCTTTTTCTTGTGACTCTATCGCGGCGATAGGGCACACTGAACTGATGGCCGACCGTGAGGTCGATAATCAGCTTATATTGGTGTTCTTCAGCCGCGAATTGATATTCGCCAACATTTCCTTAATCTTTTCACTGTCTACCTTGCTGGTCTGCACCTCGGAGGGGGCTTTGGACTCGTAGTACATGTCCGAGTTGTGATGCCTGATTTTGAAGTTGTCACTGTAATGATCTATGGTCTCGGATGAACCCAGGAACATTGTCCCATTCGGGTTGAGCGCACGCCAAACCTTGTTGAACAGTTCATGCTTGAATTCATCGGAAAAGTAGATGGCCACATAGCGCACCAGGATGATATCGAAAGTTCCTATCAAGCCGAAGCTGTCCTGCAGGTTCATGAATTTGAAATCGACAAGATCCTTAACCTTGTTGCTCAGTATCCAGTTTCGCCCCTGCTGTTCAAAGTAGCGCTCCTTGAACTCCGGCGGCAGACCACGATCCACCTGGATTCCGTTGTAACTGGCGGAGCGGGCGGTTTGCAGAGCGGGGTGTGAAATGTCCGTACCCAGTATCTCAAACATCTCGGGTTTGAGGGCCGTTTGGGTTCTCATGAACTCAAGGGCCGTCATCACCATGGAGAATGCTTCCTGCCCGGTTGAAGACGCGGCTGACCAGATGCGCAACTTCCGCCTTTTGCCCTGGCGAACCTCCTCGGCGTACTGGGGCAAAAGCACCTCTCTGAATACCCGAAACGGTCCTCCATCCCTGAACCAGAGAGTTTCATTGGTCGTCATGGCATCAACGATCACATCGCGCAGGCGATGGCTTTTGTCGGTTGAAACCTTGAGGTACAAATCCATATAGCTGTTGCACTTCTCGGAGGCTACAAGATCCCGTAGTCTGGTTTCCACCAGGTACTGCTTGTTGTCGGCGAGAGAAATTCCACACTCTTTTTCGATGTAGGCGCGCAGAAACTTGTATGCGTCTTCCGTGATTTTGATATCACTCATTATGTGTGGCTCATTTCCAGGCAGCCAATTGCTTCCCTGATCAGTTTCAGTTTCACATTTGGTTCTACGGGTGAATCAAGAATTTCCAGAATCTGAAGAAGGGCATCGCCTGATCTTGAAAGTTTCTCCTCCGTCTTTTGAGCTGACCGCGAAACATCCTCCGAGATGGTGTCCATCGCGTAGCGATAGTCTTCGACCTCTCGCTGAGATTGAATCAAGGTTCTGAGATTTTCGACCTTCTCGGTCAGAAGCTCGATACTGATGGGTTTGGCCAGATAATCCCGGGCGCCTTTTTGCATGGATTCGATTGCCGATTCAACCGAAGTATAGGCCGTCATCATGATGACCTCCGTCTGGGGGCGATCTCTCTTCACCCGCTCCAGGACATCAATTCCGGACATTCCAGGCATTATCAAGTCCGTTATCAGAATATCAGCCGGATTGCTTTTCAGCACCTCTATCGCCTCTTCACCGGACTGAGCTTCGAGGATCTTCTCGTTTGGATACGCCTTTTCCAACGACTTGGAGATAAGCTTCAAAGTTGTGCGATCATCATCGACACACAAAATCGTCATACGCGGACTCCAGTGCGATTGGCAAGGAATACTAGACGGTCGGCGATGTCCTCAAGCTTGAGCGACTCATCCGAAAGACCCGCATCGTCAACAGCACGAGGCATGCCATACACCACACAGGTATCTTCCGACTGACTGACGCAATAGCACTGATTTGATGCCTTTAGAGACGCAACACCCTTCTCCCCGTCATAGCCCATTCCGGTGAGAATGGCCGTAAGCACGGGACGCTTCTCGTCGAGTTCGGCCAGGGAGCGGAAGAGCACGTCGACTGCGGGTTTAACGCTGTTCTCGGGGGGGCCGTTATTTGTTCTTATCGTCGGCTTGCCATTCTCCATCTTGACGATCAGATGTTTCTCCCCCGGAGCGATATACACTACCCCCGCTCTGGGGATATCTCCCGCCCGGGCTTCGACCACCTCAAGCGCACACTTGTCATTCAGGTGCTTGGCGAAAAGAGCGGTAAAGGATTTGGGCATGTGCTGCACGATGAAAATCGGCAGAGGGTAATTCGACGGCAGTTTAGGCAACAGTTTACCCAGAGCCTCGGGACCTCCGGTTGAAACGCCGATGGCGGTAGCCCAAAAACCACCTCTTGGCGCCCTGCTGGGTCTCATCGTCTTCCGCACGCCGGAAGGGCCCCCCGGAGTTTTGGCAACAGGCGCTTTCGGTTTCGGGGGGATGTGGGAGGTGACTTTCCGGGCGGTGCGTGCCGAAAACCGATTGATCAATGTGCTGATGACCGGTTTCAGTTCGTCCTGCAGAATCTTGATGGAGTGTTCGAAGCTGGTGCCTTCGGGTTTTCTGATGAAGGCGACGGCGCCGATCTCGAGCGCGTTAATCGTCTTGTCGATCCCCAGCTGGCTGGTGCTGCTGATCATGACGACATCGACATCCTTGTAGGATTTGCGGATCTCCTTGAGGAGCTGGATGCCATCCATCTTCGGCATCTCCACATCCAGAAATACCACATCAAGCTTTTGCCTTTGCAGCACCTTCAGGCCCGCCTCACCATCCGGAGCCGTGAACAACTCGGTGATGGCTGAGACATCCTTCAACACTTCTCTGACGATCTTGCGATAGATTGCGCTATCATCAACTATCAATGCCCTGAGGCTCATATTCTGAATCCAATCACAATTCGAGGCGTGGTGAGCAATGAACGGAACGTCATCGTGACGATTCGGACCGCCCGCTTGACGATTATCGATTACTCGAAATCCTGGGCTGTTTGACTCCATCCGTAAGTCTAGACCGAGGTCTCCTTCATGCTGCTGAGCATTCCGCTCTGACTGCGACCCATCCAGTGACTCATCACTTTCCTCATTTTCAGAATCAAAAGCAGTTTACCGTCCAGCTTGGCGACTCCCTGCAGGTTTTCACCGTCGATACCCTTGGCGTTTGCCGGAGCGCTTTCAAGGTCCTCGTCATCAATGGACAGCACATCCGCTATGTCATCAACAAGGATTCCGATAACCTCATTGCCGATGTTGTCATCTATCTCGTCCGCACCCATGACCCGCGTAGACTCATCGGTTGTCTTCAGGATGATACAGTGTGAGTTCTTGTCCACCACTCGCGGCTCGAGGCCGAGGACGGTACTGAGGTCGAGCACAGTGATGATCTGACCTCTAAGATTGAGCATCCCGCGAATCCCGCTGGCGGCATGTTCCACGGGGGTGAACTCAACGTTGCGAATGATCTCCCTCACCAGCAGGATGTTGATGCCGAAGAGGTGATCATCCAATCGGAAAGAGGCGAACTGTTGCTCACGCATTGGTGGTAACCTCCTGCAAAACTCTGTTTAGCGTCTTCGTCAGCTGGAATTTGTCCAACTTCACCTCGTAGGCGGTGACGCCGGCCTCTTCACCTGCCTGCCTGATCTTTTCGGAGCTGAGAGCGGTCAACGCAACGATCGGTATTTCACCGAACCTGGAGGATGCTCGAACGTTGCGAGTGAGTTCGATACCATCCATGTTGGGCATCTCGATGTCGGTTACGAGCATGTCGTACCTGGCTCCCTCGGCATTCAGAAGATCCCAGGCCTCCTGGCCATCCTTGGCAATATCAACCTTGCACCCCATCTCCTCGATGTACTTCTTCTCGACCGCTCTGAAGAATGGGGTGTCCTCCGCCAGCAGGATCTTGCTGCCTACCAGCGAGTGCCTCTCCTCGCGCACCTCTTCGATCTTGCAGAGCTCGGGCTCCGCCGATTCGAACAGGCTGTAGATGTCCAGGAACATCACCAGTTTCTCCTCGACGATCGCCGAACCCAGAATACCAGTTCCGCGGATCGTGTCGCGATCCACATCCACCTGGACATTGATTACATCCTCGCAGGAGGAGGCAATGATCCCCATCGGGTGGGTGACGAGCTTGGGAATGATCACGAACAGCTCTTCGGGCTCCGACTCGGGAGTCGACACCGGCATGAAGTCGTGGAGTCTGATCAAACGTAGTGAGTGATCGGGGTAGCGGAGATATTCCTTGCCGCCCACATTCTCCATCTTGTCACGTTGAATCTTTTCGATCCGGGAGACCAGCGCCAGGTTGATGGCGAAGGTGTCATTCTCGTGATTGTGGAAGAGCAGCAAGGTCTGGGTTTCCGTGTTGGACAGTGAAGTGTCCACTACTCCGGTGTCGGTCGCGGCCTCCAGACTGGTGAAGTTGAGAGTTGCATAGTCGGCGATGCCGGTTACATCAAGGATCATGGCAACCTTGCCGTCACCCATGATCGTTGCACCGGCGTACACTTTGGCGTCCTTCAGGAAGGAGGGCAACGGTTTGACGACGATCTCCTCACTGTCGAGAACCTCATCGACAACAAGGCCGTATCGCTGCAGACCGATTTTGAGCACCATAATCTGAACGGCCTTCCCCTCTTCGCTTTCACCGCCGGAACCGCTGGTGGAACCCGACATTCCCAGAAGATCGGCAAGGCGTACAATCGGCAGGAGCTTGCCGCGCAGACGAAGAACATCCGCGCCCTGGATCTTCTCCAGGCGGCGTTTGGGGTCGTTCTTCCGCAGACGCACCAGCTCCTCCAGGCTGACCTGGGGAATGGCAAAGCGGCGACCGGCAACGGCGACGATGAGCGAGGGGATGATGGCCAGCGTCAAGGGCAGCTTGAGGGTGATTGTCGAGCCCTGACCCAGTGTCGAATCGATATCGATGCTGCCGCCGATCTCCTCAATATTGGTGCGGACCACATCCATCCCGACACCACGGCCGGAGACGTCGCTAACCTCCTTGGCGGTCGACAGGCCGGCCGCGAAGATCAGCTTCATGGCGTCCTTATCATCCATCTTCTCCGATTGCTCGGTGGATATGAGTCCCTTGGCAAGCGCCTTCGAACGGATCCTGGCGGTGTCGATACCGGCACCGTCATCCGAGATTTCGACATTCACCTGGCCACCCTCGTGATAGGCGCGGATGCCGACGGTGCCCATGCGGGCCTTCCCCCTGGCTTCGCGATCTTCGGGCAGCTCGATACCGTGATCAACGGCGTTGCGCAGAAGGTGGGTCAGAGGATCGGACAGTGATTCGATAATGGACTTGTCCAGCTCGACTTCGCTTCCGCTGAAGTCCAGCTTCACCTCTCTACCGGTTTTGCGACTCAGTTCACGCACAACACGGGGGAACTTGTTGAATACGGCTCCCAGGGTCTGCATACGGGTTCGCATGATGTTTTCCTGCAGGTCGGTAGTCACTGTATCCACATTGACCATGGCTGAGTTCAAACCCGGTACGCCGCTCAAGCGGATATCGGCAGCCATGTTCAGTTGATCGCTCAGGATATCCATCTCCCGATTGATTGCGTCAGTGATACTGTCGCGCACATTGGCTATGTCGCCTGATTCTTGATGCGCCATATCGCGGAACTGCGAAGTGATTTTCCTGCGGCACTGCTGGAGCGAGTTCTGCAGGCTTTTGGTCAGACTCTCCCCCGCGGATGTTTCGTTGAGCTTGCGACTGAGAACCTGGACTATCTGATTCCGGGCCAAGACCAGTTCGCCGGCCAAATTCATCAGCTTGTTGAGAAGATCAACTTTGACACGCAACACCTCCGAGGAGGAGCTGTGCAGTCGTTGCTTGTCGGCCTCGTCCAGTTTGGTCTTCTGGTTTCCAGCATTGTCCGCCTCCACGACTTTTGGAGGTATCGGCTTCGGAGGAGCAATAGCGACCGGCTCGTCGGGCACCTCGACGATCGCATCGTCGGGAGCCTCTGCGACCGGCTCTTCGGGAGCCTCTGCGACCGGCTCTTCGGGCACCTCTGCGACCGGCTCTTCGGGCACCTCTGCGACCGGTTCTTCGGGAACCTCGACGATCGCATCGTCGGGAATCTCGACGATCGCATCGTCGGAAGTATCGTCACCCGCCTCGGCTTCAAGGAACTTTTCCAGTCCCCTCTTCACTTCGGCAACATCTATCGAATCGGCCGAGTCGATGTCATCGATCATTTCGCGAGTTTTGTCGACCCCCATCAGGAGGTAGTCGACCATCTCGTGATTGATGCTCATCTCCCCATCCCGCACGTTCATCAGAACGCTTTCCATGACGTGAGTTAGGTTGACGATCGCATCAAGACCGAAGAAGCTGAAGCCGCCTTTGATGCTGTGAATAGCTCTGAACAGGCGGTTGATCAGCTCTTGTGAGATATCCGTGCCCTTTTCCTCCATCTCGAGCAAGTCCGGCTCAATAGAAGAGAGGTGCTCTTTAGATTCCGTGATTAACTCTTGCAGAATTTCCAGATCTTCTAAATCCATCAGTGCTTTCCTATTTGTTACGCACGCCAAGACGCGTGCACACGACAATCCAAAGATTGGGACTCTCTTCCGGCGAACCCGGAAAATTGCAATTTGGCGTCCAAAGCCTAATCATGTATCGGATACGGGGAAGATGTTCTTTAGAACTCTGAGGAAGATTGAGGTAGAAAAGTACGATTACGGAGTTTAGCAATGTTATCAAATTGTGAAGTTACAGAGGCTCATGATTTTGGTTTGGCGACGGGACGCAGTCGTCGACCTTTGCGGCCTTGTCGGGGGGAATTATTTTCCTCTATCTGACCATGACGTCAGCGGGTTTCGGGGTGTATCTCTCGGCCTTTACGCCAGATAGCAACCATGTCATATATATGCTCGTCACTCTCCAATCGGGCAGATCACGGTTGTGTAAATTGAATAGAGGTCTGTCGGGCCGGATGCGGACAGGGCGGTGCTGACAAGAGCATGCCTCCCGTGTTAGCTTGTGGCCTCAGACTCAGAAAGCGCGAGAGGAGCCGCCTTGAATCAATCCGAGAATCAATCAGGCTTGAAGCCATATATCCCTTCGGAGCAGCTCATCCCCCAGTTCAGCGTGAAAGCCGCGGTTCTGGGTATTCTGCTGGCCATGGTCTTTGGCGCCGCCAACGCCTACATGGGGCTGAAAATAGGGATGACGGTCACCGCCTCCATTCCCGCTGCGGTGATGGGGATGGCCATCATGCGAGGGGTGTTGAGACGGGGGAACGTGCTTGAGGTCAATATGGTGCAGACCATTGCCTCCTCGGGCGAATCGCTGGCGGCCGGTATCGTATTTACCATGCCTGCCCTGATCTTCCTCGGCCTGGAGATCACCTGGTGGAAGGTCTTTTCGATGTCACTGGTCGGCGGCCTGCTTGGCATCCTGGTGATGATCCCATTGCGGCGCAATCTGATGGTCGAGGAGCATGAGACGCTCCCCTTCCCTGAAGGCACGGCCTGCGCCAAGGTTATCCTGGCCGGTGAAAAGAGGGGGGACAACGCCACCTATGTCTTCAGCGGGATTGCGCTGGGCGGGCTCTTTCGCCTGCTGGCCGATTCGGGTCTGCATCTGTGGCGTGAAGTGGTGCAATGGAGCTCCTCCAGAATGCACCAAGCCACTATCGGCTTCGAACTATCGCCCATCCTGCTTGGTGTCGGCTATCTGATCGGACCTCGAACCTCGGCAATCATGTTCTCCGGCGGCCTCCTGGGGTGGGTGGTCCTGATTCCGTTGCTCCATTATATGGGGACCCAGGCCGACTTCATCCTTTACCCCGGCACCACCCCCCTAGGCGGTATGGATGCCGACACGATCTGGGACAACTACATCCGCTATATCGGTGCGGGCGGTGTGGCCTTTGGCGGCCTGCTCAGCCTGTTCAAGGTGATGCCGACGGTTCTCTCCTCGTTCAAGAGGGTGCTGGTGGTGCTGGGTAAGCAGTCGCTCAACACCGAGAATCTGCCGCGGGTCGAACGGGATCTTGATCTCCGCGTAGTGCTTGGTGTGAGCGTGTTTTGCATCCTCGCCATGCTTTTCCTGCCGGTGTTCGGTTTCGGATTCTGGGGGACACTGATCTGCATTGTCTTCTCGTTCTTCTTCGTCGCGGTCAGCGCCCGCATGGTCGGCATGATCGGCTCAACGGCACAGCCGGTGAGCGGCATGACGATTGCCGCGCTGCTCGCCACAGCCGCACTCTTCTATCAGCTCGGTATGCGTGGCGAGGCGGGACAATCGGCCACGATCATGGTTGCGGCCGTCGTCTGCATCGCCATCTGCATGAGTGGCGATATCGCCCAGGATCTCAAGACGGGAGCCCTGCTCGGGGCCACGCCCTTCAAACAGCAGCTGGGTGAGATCATCGGAACACTCAGTTTCGCACTGATCGGGGGCAGTGTCGTCATCCTGCTGCATCAGGCCTACACCCTGGGCAGCGCCGAACTGCCCACCCCGCAGGGCAGACTCATGGCTGATCTCGTTCGCGGCGTCATGGGCGGTCAGCTACCATGGACATTGATCCTGACCGGCGCCGGAATCGCTCT
The DNA here is from genome assembly GCA_024231955.1 of bacterium. Taxonomy (GTDB): domain Bacteria; phylum Krumholzibacteriota; class Krumholzibacteriia; order JACNKJ01; family JACNKJ01; genus JAAEPZ01. The sequence goes on from JAAEPZ010001024.1 coordinate 509,031, forward strand.
CTGTGTCGAATTGATGGGGATCAGCGCCTTGCCGTTCGCGATCGGACTCTATCTGCCCATCACCACCTCTGCGCCGGTGATCTTCGGCGGTCTGCTGGCCTGGGTCGTCTCAAAGAGGAGGATGGGTAGCGCCGCAACCGAACGGGGCACGCTGTTCGGCAGTGGACTTATCGCCGGAGATGCCCTCATCAGCGTTCTGCTGGCGGTGTTGGCGATAATTCCATTCTCGAACGACCCGGTGACCGGTGAGGTCCGCCGGGTGTCTGATATGATGATTCTGCGTCACCCCGGTCCCGGTTTATTGGAGGATGTTCTGGCGATAGTGCCGTTCCTCATTCTGGCCGGTGTGTTCTGGTTCATCATCCAGCGGAAGAGGGCCTGATCAGGGCGTATCCCAGACGGCGAACCTGAAGCGGGGAGCGCCATCGGCTCCGGGGCAGATATCCAGAGTATCCGCCTCCGCGGGCCATTCGGTTTCGTGGATGATTCCGTTGTCCATCATCAGACGGAGCATGCGGGTGCGTGGTGGCGGCAGATCGCGCCAGGCCCGATTATGTTCGCCTCGAATCGGTACGGCCTGCAGCCCTGATCCGATGATCAGTGTCGGCGCCTCCTTGCCGACAACCACCGGCACCGTATTGTCGTCCATGTCGGCACAGATTGTGGTTGCGGCGTCGCGCATGCTGAAGACCGGCCGTATCCAGGTCGGTGCAAGGACGAGCAATCCCAGTACGGGTGTCAGGTAGAGCAGTGACATGCGGTGGCGCTCCATAAATCGGATCCGACGGATGATCTGGGCCCGGGCCAGGATCAGCCAGACCAGTGACAAGCTCAGCAATCCCCAGGGGATTGCCCACCAGCGGCCAACCGACGGCCAGAGGATCGATCCGTTGTAGCGCCCCAGAATGTTGCCGAGACCCGCCCAGATCAGGAAATCGAACGGCTCAATCACCAGGTAAAGCCAGTTGACGACCAGGCTGACACGCAGCACCCTGGACGCGCGGACATGCCTGCGGCCGATATAGAGGAGCGCCAGGATCGTTGTGCCGACGAAAAGGAGTCCGGCCAGGGCTCGAATCTGAAAATCATCAAGGGGGCGACCGAAAGCGGCCAGACCGCGCGCCACCCACAGAGCCACGCGTCCCGGAATCAGGATGGACACGCTCAGCGCCGCAATCATTCCATACAACCAACCGCTCCAGCCGCCGACGATCTCCGGCGGCGAATAGGGGGCGACATCTTCATCTCTGGCCAACGCGCGCCAGCCCCGCGCAGCCAGCAATACGATTGCCGGCAGGAAGATGATGAAGCGCCTGTCGGCGGGATTGCTGAAAATGCTCTGAGTCAGGCCGGTGAAGAGCAGGAATGAGAGTGCTTGCGCAGCGGAACCCCGACCACTGCGACGCAGACCGATTTGCCAGGCTCCGTATCCGGCGAGAACCAAAAGCGGCGTCACCTGATAGAGGAATGGGGATGGCCAGGGGAAGAATGAGATGTTGGCCAACAGGTCGATGAGCGAGTCGGGCAGGTTCTCGCCGCGGTGCATGACGTCCAGCGCCTGCATCTCGGCCGGGAAGCGCAAACCGAACGGCATGCGCAGCGCGGCCCAGGTCAGGACCGCCGCAAAACTCAGGTGGATGGCAGGTCGCCAACGGGCGGTTGCCAGGCGAGCAGTCGGGCGCTGCCGCCCCAGGCAGGCCAGATGGGCGAGGAAGGGGAGAGCGATGATTGTCGAAAGTTTGGCGGAGATGGCCGCGCCGAAGAGAATGCCGGCCGCAAGGGTACGCAGGGGTGAGATGCGATCCGCAACGGGGGCCGCAGGGTCGGCCGGTTGATTGATGTCGAGCAGGAACCAGGCGCCGAGCAGACAGATCAGGGACAGCATTTCGGGCATGGCGATACGGGCGAACATGACGAACGGTATTGCGGTGGCCAAAAGCAGCATGACCACGTCAACAGGCAGACGATCCACGATAATCACGGTCTGGCGATTGCGTCGCCGGACCATCAGCCCCAGCAGCATCACGGCGAGCAGGCCGGCGATTGCGGATGGGAGCCGTGCGCTGAACAGCGATACGCCGAACAGACGAAATGCCCCCAGCCAGCCGAAACTGGCCAGAGGTACGGTGAGTCCCTGGTTGTATTCGTCGAGAACCCAGGTGTTGAAGAGCATCCGGTCGCGCGCCTCGGCCGTCCACCAACCCTCATCGGTGATGAAGTCGCGCCAGAGGAGCTGGCTGGGATCGGCGTCCAGGGCGATGGTGATTCCCGCCAGAGCGATTATAAGCAGGATCGATTTCAAGAATCTGTTCATACGTCGGTGCTACGCTTTATCTTTTGTGCCGATGGGGGGGCAGGTAGCCGCCTGTCCCTGCGTCAGAAATCGTTTTGCGGTCCGAACCAGCATCTCCACGCCGAGCGGGAGAGCATCCTCATCCAGATCAAAACCGGGGTTGTGATGAGGGGCCGTGATCCCCTTCTCCTCATTGCCCGCCCCGATGAAGAAGTAACATCCGGGGACACGCTTCAGGAATTCAGCCATATCTTCGCCGCCCAATGTGCGAAAATCGATCACGTTATCCGCACCGATCAGGTCGCAGGCCGTCGAACGGACCATCATCGTCATATCATGGTCATTGACCAGAGGGATGTCCACCCGCGTGTAGTCGAGATCGAATTCGCAACCATGAGCGCTGCAGACGCCCGCCACCACCTCTTCGACCTGCCCGGGGAGCACCTCCCAGATCTGCTGATCGTAGCAGCGGAGTGTGCCGCTGAGCCGAGCCTCCCCGGCGATGATATTGAAACCCGTTCCTGCGTGGAACTCGCCGACCGTGCAGACCACTGCACCGAGGGGATCGCTCCGACGCGATACGATGGTCTGCAGCGCGCCGACCACTGCGGCGCCGGCAACCACAGCGTCGACTGCGGTGTGGGGGATGGCACCGTGCCCTCCCCGGCCTTTTATGGTGAGGTGAAACTCATCAACCGCCCCCATGACGGGACCGGGAGTCACGGCAACCAGACCGGATTCGAAACCGCTCCAGTAGTGCAGGCCGAATGCCGCATCGGGGGTGATGTCATCGAGCAGACCGTCCCCGATCATGGCATTAGCTCCTCCGCGACCCTCCTCGGCGGGCTGAAAAACGGCCAGCACCCGTCCGGGCAGAGTGTCGGCCTCCCGCTGCAGCAGGGAGCAGGCGGTGAGGAGTGTGGCCGTGTGGGCATCGTGCCCGCAGGCGTGCATCAGCCCCTCATACCGGGAACCGTAAGGGCGCCCCGGCACCTCGGATACGGCCAGCGCGTCCATGTCGGCGCGGAGCATGACCGTGGGGCCGTCGCACCTATTCCCGATTACAGTAGATACTCCCGTGACCCCGACCCCGGTTCTGGGTTCGAGCCCTATTGCCTGCAGGCGTTCGGCGACGACCCTTGCGGTGCGAGTCTCCTCGAATGCCAGTTCTGGGTGACGGTGGAGGTCGCGTCGCAGGTCGATCAGATCCTGGCGCTCGTTGGCGTTCAGGCTGCTTTCGAATGTATTCATTACCGGACTCCGGAGTGGTGAATTGGTTGTTCCCGGAATGCTAACAGATGGCGGGCGCGATGAGCAAGCAGGGTGTGTTTGTGAGAAAAAGTGATATTCCCCGAGTGGCCCCCTTTCGGATGTTGACATCTTTTGCTAAGATTTCCCCATCAACGGTAATGCAATCTGGAGGCTCCATGAAAGAAAACGACCTGATTGAGGTCTGTGCCCTGGCCGATGTTCCGGCGGGGGAATCGCGCGCCTACAGCCTCGAAGGCTACGATATCGCAGTGTTCAATACGGGCGACGATGTTTTTGCCGTTGAAAATCGCTGCCCCCATATGGGAGCCCCCCTCTCCGAAGGTGAAATTGTAGATCATCACATCTGCTGTCATCAGCACAGCTGGATTATCGACCTCGACACCGGCATGGTGCTCAATCGCGATGGGGAATACGCGGCCACCTATCCCGTGACCATCAAGGACGACAAGATCTTCGTTCAGGTCTTCTAGGTCATCATCAAGCCAACCACGATCTCTTAATCCCCTCTTGTCCGGCTGATCACTACACACATCTCAGGAGCCTTTCACTTCCGGTTCGTTTTGAATGACGCCGGACAGCAGGGCTTCAATCCCTATTTGTCGAAATACGGCTATTTCCGATTTGTCTGAATTGGATCGGATGAGTTGATCATGAGCTAAAGGGTGATTCAATTTAGCCGATAACCATGATACGTGGGACAACGGGTGTCTGCCGTCAGATCGATTCTGCCGGGTTGCGGACAAGGGTGTCGTGCAACGGTCTTCAGGCTGGAGCTATGACGAATCTCAGCTCTCTCGGCTTTGTGGTCAACATGGTTCGACCATTCACCAAAAAAAAGGAATCGATTCAATGAAACTCAAGAGTATCCAACTCAAGATCGGTGTCTGGGCGGGGATATGTCTTCTGGTGACTTCGGGAGTAATCGTCACCTACTCGGTCTGGACGATGTCCAAGGTGGACAGGGCTACACACACTGATGCCATAGAATCGGCAACCGAACAAGTCGCTGCGGTTGCCAGTGATTGCTCCAATCGAATCAAAGCCGATCTCGAGGTCTCTTTCAGCACCGCTCGCACTTTGGCCGAGGCCCTGTCGGGAATCAAGGATACTGTCGATCCGATGGATCTGAACCGCGATCAGGTCAATGGTATGCTGAAAACCATACTGATGCGCAATCCGCAAATCCTGGGCATCTATACCTGCTGGGAGCCGAACACTTTTGATGGACTGGACAGCCAGTATGTCGACGCGCCCGGGCATGACGCCACCGGGAGGTTCATCCCCTACTGGAACAGGAATGCCCAGGGGCAGATCGCCTGTGAACCTCTTATAGAATATGAGGTCGATGGTGCCGGGGACTATTACCTGCTGCCGAAGAGAACCAAGCAGGAGTGTATGATTGCTCCGTATGTCTACCCCGTTCAGGGGCAACCGACACTGATCACATCGGTTGTCGTACCCATTATCGCAAACAATACCTTCTATGGAATCGCTGGCATTGACCTTAGCCTGGAATTTCTGCAGAAGCTGGCCGACAACACGGATGATATGTTCGACGGCGCCGCAACAATTGCCATGATCAGTAACGACGGCACGTTGACGGGGGTGACGGGTCGGCCGGAACTGGTCGGCAAACACATGGAGGAGGTTTATCCGGATTACGGTGAATATCTGAAATCGATTCAAGCGGGGCAAACACTCGCCCAGATGGCAAACGGTCGACTGGAGACATTTGCTCCCATCAGGCCTGGACGCACGGCGACCTCCTGGTCGATCAGCGTCAACATCCCCGAAGATGTCGTCACGGCTAAGGCCGACATAAGGAGCAAGAAAGTGGTTGCCGACATGTGGCTTCTTGTCGGTATCGGCTTCGTCTGCGTGCTCGTTGCTTTGGCCCTGCTCTGGTTTGTCGCCCGGAGTATCGCCAGGCCAATAGTGACCGTAACCGATATGTTCAGGGATATCTCCGAGGGTGAGGGTGACTTGACTGTGCGACTTGATGCATACACCGAAGATGAGATAGGCCGGATGGCGATCTACTTCAATCAGTTCGTAGAGAAACTTCAGGGCACCATGTCTGAAGTGGCGACGAATACCACTGCACTTGCCACGACCAGTGAGGAGCTGTCCTCCAGCGCCGAGGGGATGACCACATCCATTCAGGAGATGAATATTCAATCCACCGGGGCGGCCAGCTCGATTGACGAGTTTTCTCAGAGTCTGACGAATGTCGCCTCGGGTGCGGAGGAGATGTCCTCAACCGTCAGCACCGTGGCCACGGCCATTGAGGAGATGAGCGCGTCGCTGTCTGAGGTCGCGAAGAGCGCCGCCGCCGGCTCACAGATGTCGGCCGATGCCGACAGCAAGGCGCGCGCTGCCGGCACGACGATGAGCGCACTGAACGATTCCTCAATGGGGATCGGCAAGGTCATTGATACGATCAACGATATTGCCGATCAGACCAACCTGTTGGCGCTCAATGCCACAATTGAGGCGGCCAGCGCGGGGGATGCCGGAAAGGGCTTTGCCGTCGTGGCCAGTGAGGTGAAGGAACTGGCCAAGCAAACGGCCAATTCAACAGGTGAGATCGGACGTTTCATAGGCGAAATGCAAAGCCAAACCAGCGATGCGGTAAATGCCACCAGCGCCATCTCGACGATCATCGAGGAGCTGAACTCCACCGTGCAGACCATCTCCAGCGCAGTCGAGGAGCAGTCGGCCACCACAAACGAAATCGCACAAAGCGTGGGCATGGCGTCTCAGGCGGCCACGGACATATCGAGCAATATCCTGAAGGCCTCGACCGGATCAACCGAAGTATCGCAGAACATCAAGAGCCTGAGCTCTGAATCGGCCAAGGTCAAGACCGGTGCGGATCGGGCCAACTCCAGCAGCAACGACATGGCCGAAATGGCCTCTCGCCTGCGAACACTGGTCGGCCAGTTCAAGACGGGATAGGCCCCGGTCTTGACGCCCCCCGTCACCTGCAACCTCGACGGCCGGTTGCAGGTGACGGTCGGCGTGATTCGACAGGGCGACCACCGCCGATTACCCGTCCAGCGCCGCAATCATCTCGCTGTAAATATCCACACTCAGTTCGAACAGCTCCCTACCCGCCTCTTCGCTCGCCAGCGAGGGATCGCTGAACATGCGGCCATCGGGGAAGGTGGCCCGGAACTGCGCCGGACTGAGCGGCCAGTTGAAGGCCGGACGCACGGGGTTGCATGTCTCGATATCACCCACGGCTTCCGGGAACAGGTGCCGGGTGATGGAGATCTCCGCGGCGGTGGCGTGGTCGCCGTTGCGCCCCCCGAACAGCCGCTCTTCGAGTTCGACGACACGCGGATCGGTCCACCAGCACTCCCAGCGGATTGCCAGGTCGTCCAGCTCAAGCACCAGATCGCTGATGGCGGCCAGGGCGGCATTGTTGTTGCCCCCGTGACCGTTGATGAACAGGAAGCGGAGGAAGCCGTGCCGATTCATCGATTCGATGACCTCGGTTACGACCCGACCGAAGGTGGAGGCGCTCAGGCTTGATGTGCCGGCGAAATCGAGATGGTGCAGGCTCATCCCCAGGTTGAGGGCGGGGTGCACGATCGTATTCGTGCGCTCGCCGACCGCCCGGGCGATGCCGTCGGCGACGAGATGATCGGTGCCGATGAGTCCATTGGGACCATGTTGCTCCGTCGCGCCGACAGGCACGATCAGCGTCTGTTTCTCTTCGAGATATCTCTCGACCTGTCGCCAGGTCATCATCGCCAGTTGCATGGCGTCCTCCGCTCCCTTGAATGTGTAGTTACGGTTTACCCGGATATAGTAACCCGATCGGGTCCTCCGTATCGAGCCAGTAATCGGGGAAGAAACCGATCCCCTCACGTGTCGGGCGCACCCAGTCCGCGACGAAGCGGGAGCGACCGAAGTTGAGCTTGAGTCCGCTGTGCGGCAGTGGCGCATGTGGAGTCACGTTGCCGTAGTTCACACAGCCGGAGCTGTTCTCGCCGAGCAGGACCGCGCCGATGATCTGGCTGGCTACGTGGGTGAAGGTCTCCCCGGAGGAGGCGACGCCGCGATCGATCAACACTTTCAGGCTGCCGCCGTAGGGCGTGGCCGCCTCCGTCTGCGGATCTGTGTTCATCCGGCTGCCTGGAAATGAACGGTAACGGCGCAGAGGATCGCTCTGACCGGTGTAGCTGACGACGTAGCCCACCCACTCGAAATACTGGCCGCTGAGTCGCGGACCCCAGAGCATGGCCGGATCGTCACCGCCGCCATAGTTGCCGCGCAGGTCGAGAACCATGGCGGGCTCGTTGCGCAGGGTGTCGGCGGTGGCAGGCAGCCCATCGAGGCGGCGGACATCCATGGAGCGGACACCGAGAACGGGTGTCACGCCGTCGGGGGCAACGCTCTGCGTCCAGTGCCCCGCGCTGCGGTCAATGTTCTCCAGGCGGACGCGCCCACGGTGCAGGGGCAGGTCCAGCTTGAGTTTTTTGCCGCCGCGTCGCCGTTTGTCGTTTGACTTGATCGATACGGACACGGAGGCGGGCGGGTCGTTGCGAAGATCGATCACGCCGAGCAGGAAACGGGTAGCCCGGGCAGGATCATCGACGATGGGCAGGGTGGGGAACAGGTAGGGTTCGCCGACCCGCAGCGTGTGCGGAGAGTCGATCAGCGGGAGGTCCGCGATCTCATCTCCGATGTGGCGAGCCAACTCGGGGGGAGCCGAGGCGATGAAGAACGAATCGCCGCGTCGCTCGATCTTCAGATCGCTGAAGAGGGGGACATGCGCCTTGACCAGACGCGCACCGGTATTGCGCGAAGCCACGGGGTTGAACCCCCTGATGGTGAAGTGGGTGTCGGCAACCGGCGCGAGGTACTCCAGCAGCAGGTTGTAGTAATCGTCCCAGGCGATACTGCCGCGGCTGTCGATACGCTTCAGGAATTCGGTGTTTCGTCCGCTCCAGGAGGAGCCCTCCATCTGCAGATCCCAGTTGATGTCCTCATAGCCCGCATAGCCGAGCGCCAACTGCTCATGCATCGTCAGCAGATCCTCGCGCGCCTGGGCGCCGGTCAATCTTTTCGGCGGCAGGTTGAGTCCGCAAAGGATTGTGCCGTCGGCGTTCGTTGTCTGGGACCAGTCAACCGCAAGCACGGTTCGGGGATTGCCGTCGCTCCAGCGGCCGAGCATCATCGAGGTGGGACCATGGAAGAACGAGTTGAGATTGAGGGCGTCCTCCTCCCTGAATGCGGTGTAGACAGAGAGCGGCAACTCCGGCGCCCAGGGGTTGGGGAAGCAGGCGATCAGCACGGGGTTCTCGACGGGCAGCCACTCCTCGCCGACCCGCAGACCATCGGCGGCCAGGGCGATGTCGTTGCGCTCCAGAATGTCGGCGACCCAGCGGTTGGCCGAGGGCGCTCCATAGAGCACGGCCACCTGATCGGCGAAGGCGGACTGTTCGACCTCGGATGCCACATGCTGGAGCGAATTCTGGAAGATCCTCCCCATGACGAGTTCCATGCTGCTGTCCCAGGCGGCGGCCAGCTCCTCATCGGCCGGGATTTCGGGCCGCACGATCAGAATGTTCTCCGGGTTGTCGGCCCTGGCGTCACCCGTGGCGTTGAGGTTGCCGGACCAGAAGGTTGCGGAGGGGAGCTCCCCCTCCGGGGTTGGGATCTCATATGGCGGCAGTTGAAGTTCGGCGAGGTAGCTCTGCAGGGTATTCAGCAGACTTGCATGGTTGGGGGTGCCGTGGGACATCTCGACGGCTCTGGTCTGAACCGCCACCGCTTCGTTCCGCTTGCCCTGCTCCCACAGAACGCGCGCCTGGGTGTCAATGGTGTTCGGATCCCGGTCACCGCCTGCCGACAGCGCCAGACTGATCGCCCGGTCGGCGATGAGGAGCAGCTGCTCGCTGATATTCTCATGCGTTGCCGCATCCCAGGCGATGGAGTTCATCTTCCGAGCGAAGTCGCCCGGATCACCACGGCGAGAGGGATTTTCCTCAAACTCCGTCAAAATTGAGGGTAGTCGGTCGGGATCAAGGTTGAACGTGAGTGTAGTCAGCTCCTGCAACAGGCCAAGTGTGATAGCCTGTTCGCGCGCCGTCTCCTGGGCGACCGCGAGGTCGTAGGTGCCGCCGATGATCTCGGCCAGTGCGGTCGCGAACGCACCCGAGGGTATATCCGCCTGCGGATTGTTGACGGGACCGGTCCAGAGCAGGGTGCCGGGACCGTGCGTGGGGTCGTCGCCAATGATCAGGGCGTAGGGAAATTCCCGACTGGCAGCGGCCGTAGGATCATATATCGTCGCGAGCAGATGGCGGTCGGCATCGCTGCCGATGATCAGGTTGCTCCATCCGGCGCGCTCAATGAAGTGTTTCAGGGCTGATGAACTTTCCTGGCTGATCGCCACGTACTGAACATTGTCGCGGGGATTGTCGTTCTGGTTTCCCAGGGTAATGCGGCTTACCGGACTCCAGGTTGCCCAGAACTCCAGGACGGTGGTCTGCCCCTTCAGGTCCAGCGGCAGAGGTTGATCGGTCAACCACGTCACCTGTCGCAGCGGCGGCAACGGGTCGCCGAGTGCCAACGCGGAGGGGGAGTCGTCGGCTGGTGTGCTGATGGGGACCAGCAGACACAGGAGGGCGAAAAGCCCGAGTTTGCGGAGCATCGATATCCGTCCTTGAGAAAGAGTGATGGCTTGGGGGTGAGGGTACTGGATCAGTATCATTATATTGGTTGACCTTGTGGGTTGCAACGTTACCTGTATTCGCAGTTCCCTCAAACAAATTCCGATGATTTCACGAATGGTTCGTGGTCGTGTCCCGGCAATACGCTGACTTGTAATATTGACTGAGTAATCCCAAAGAACTACGCTGCTGTAATACAAGGAGGTGGATCATGGCTAAAGTCGGAGTTGTCCTTGCCGGTTGTGGCGTCAAAGACGGCAGCGAGATTCATGAAGCGGTGTTCACACTGTACTCTCTGGCCAAGGCCGGCGTCGAGACGGTCATTGCTGCGCCGGACATGGACCTGGACGAGATCGACCATGTCGCCGGTGAGCCTACCGGGAATAGTAGCAACGTGCTGATTGAATCGGCGCGAATCGCACGGGGTGAGATCAGACCGCTGAGCGGGCTTGCTCCCAACGAGATCGACGCCCTGATTCTGCCGGGCGGCTTCGGTGCCGCCAAACATCTTTGCGATTTCGCACTCAAAGGCGCGAGTGCCGAGCCGCACGGGGAGATAGCTTCACTGATCAAGTCGCTGCACGCAGCGGGCAAACCGATCGGCGCCATGTGCATAGCGCCGGTCATCCTGGCGGCCGTTTTCCGCGATGAGGATATCACCCCCGAACTGACGATCGGCAATTGCCCCGATACGGCAGCGACGATCGAAGCGATGGATGCAGTCCATGTCGATTGTGCCGTCGATGAGATTGTGATCGACACGAAGCACAAACTGGTGACCACTCCCGCCTACATGCTGGCGGGAACCATCGCCGAATTGCCGACGGGGATCGATAAGCTGGTGGCCGCGGTGCTGCGACTGGCGGAGGTTTAGATGGCTATTCACCAGGAGGCGTTGGGGGCCTATCTCCGGGAGAGGGCGTTGACGGGTGAGGATCCCCTGCTTGCCGAGATGCATGAACTGGCGGCGGAGAGGCGTTTCCCTATTGTCGGTCCCGAAGTCGGCCGGTTTCTGTTTCAGCTTGTGCGCATGATGAACGCGGGGAGAATATTCGAGATGGGGTCCGGGTTCGGATACTCGGCTCTCTGGTTTGCGCGGGCGATGGAGGGCGCCGGCGAGGGTGAGATCTACGTCACCGACAGCGACAAGGGGAATATCCAACTGGCGCGGAAGTACCATCTGCGCGCGGGGGTGGCCGAGCGGATCACCTACCTCACGGGGTATGCCCAGGACATGCTGCAGGTGACGCCGGGATTGTTCGATATCATCTTCTGCGATATCGATAAGGAGCAGTATCCCGAGATCTACGATATCGTCCGCAAGCGGCTGCGTATCGGCGGCGCGCTGGTGGTCGACAACCTGTTGTGGAGCGGCGCCGTGGCTGATCCGGAGGATACCCGCGCATCAACCGAGGGTATTCGGGTTTTCACGGAGCGCATGTGGAGTAGTCCCGAATTTGCAAGCAGCCTGCTGCCCGTCCGCGATGGACTCGGGCTTCATATCAAGATCAAGTAATGAAAGGAAAACCATGATCAAGGGAACACTGCTGGTTATTTTACTGATATCCCTACTCGTCGGATCGGCGCTGGCCGATAAGGTTGAACTTGAGGATGGCACCGTGATTGTCGGTACCGTGACCTCGGAAACAGATGATCTGGTGATCATCGAGACCGAAAAAATGGGTACTCTGGAGCTGAAGCGGACCGAGATCGCCTTCATTACCTTCAAGGATTCCGAGCGTGTTCCGTACTCTCGCTACGGAGAGCTGAGCCCGGACGTCAAGAAGCTCCGTTTCGTTGGTCATGACCCCGATTACAACACGATCATGTTCTGCCCCACGACGGAGACGCTGGATAAGGGGGATAAGTATTTCCGCAATTTCGAGCTGTTCTTCCTCAATTTCGGTTACGGATTGACGGACAAGCTGTCCATCAGCGTCGCGGGGCTCTTTCCGATAGCTCCCTCCGTTCTGCTTGTTTCGGGCGGGCTCAAGTATGAAGTTCTGGATCGAACGCAGCATCCATTGGGTCTGGCTGTGGCCGGCGGGTATATGTTCACCAAAAACACCACTACCGGCATGTTGAATATCATCGCCGGCATAGGCGACAGGGAGCGCAGTCTTAACCTCTCTCTCAGCAAAACCTTCAACAGCTACAGCGACGACACCGATTTGATTGGCGACCAGAGCGCGGAGTCGGGCTGGCTCTATTGTCTCGGTGCCGATTGGCGCCTGAGCCAGGGCATGAAGGTTATCGTCGAGTATTGCGACAGCGCGGACTGGACTCTGGAGTTCGACGAAGATGATGACGATCTCTTCAAGGGGCTGGTCAACGTCGGTATCCGCTGGTTCGGCAGTGATTGGTCATTCAGCCTGACCGGTTTCCGCCCGTTGGTCGAGGACACCGGCAGCTTCATAGCATTCCCGATGGCCATGTTCTCGAAGCATTTTTAGCGGCATCCCGCCCGCCAAACGTCCGCCCCCCTGAATGGGGCCGGACGTTTTTGCATCATACGGTAAGACCCCGAGCCGCAAGGGTGACTCGGGGTTTTCGATTGGAGTGCCGGTCCGCCCTATTTCAACAGGGTCACTCTGACGGTTTGCAGAGTCCCTTTTGCCTCAAGGCGGATCAGATAGACGCCGGTTCCGAGTTTGCGATTGCTCGAGCTCCGACCGTCCCATTCGAGATCGTGCGCGCCGGCGGCCATGACATCATCGATAAGCGTGGCCATGCAACGACCCGCGGCGTCGTGGACCGTCAGACGTACCGGTCCCGTCTCCGCCAATGAGAAGCGCAGCCTAGTCTCCGGATTGAACGGATTGGGCCAGGCGCCGTACAGCCGGGTGGCCGACGGCAGGGGATTGAGATCAACCGTCTCGCTGGCGAGAATGGTCCACGGTTCACCCTGAACCCGGGCATGGAGGGTGTAGCGGAACGATCCGCCTCGGTGGAGAAGGGGATCACGATCAAAGGCCGCAAAGTTGCCCGGCGTGGACATCCGCCAGGCGACCTCGCTCTCGGTGCCGGTCTCGTCCGAGCGAAGCAGGCGGAAGTTGCCGGAATCGCCGCCGTCCGTCAACTCCCACCGTATGTCGACCAGGCCGCTCATCGGTGACAGGAGAAACGACGAGAGAAGAGCCGGCGTGTTCGGAACCTGGAGGATCCAGAGGCCGTCATCGCTGTCCGCCACAAAGATCCGATCTCCCTTGAACACAAGGCCGCAGGCCAGGTCGCCGGTATCGTAAAAGCCCACCTCGACAGGGGTGGCGGGGTTGGTGACGTCGATCATCCTGACTCCATTATAGCCATCGGCCAGATAGACATGATTGTCGTCGATGGCGACGTCCAAAGCGTAGCTCGCTGCTTCGAAACAACCCGCTTCGAAAGGGTCGGCCGGGTTGGAGATGTCGATCACCCGCAGGCCGTTTGATTCATCCGCCACGTAGGCGTATGTACCGTTGATGGCTACGGCCAATGCGGAACCCTCCGTGTCGTGATGACCCACCTCGAATGGGTCGGCGGGATTGGAGATATCGATCAGCAACAGGCCGTTGTGATGATCGGCCACGCAGGCCAGGGAGCCGTCGATGGCCACGTCACACGCGAGACCGTCCGTGTCCAGGTTCCCCCATTCCCAGGTCGCTGCGGGGTCGGCAACATCTATAATCCGTAAGCCGTTTTCGCTGTCCGCGATATAGGCATAGACCCCTTTGACGATGACATTGCGGGCCCAGCCCCCGGTTATGAAGAAGCCCGCTTCAAATAGGGCGTTGGGATCGGCAACATCGATTATTCTCAGACCGTTCATGCCTGCCGCCACGTAGGCCCTGTTGCCGCCGATATCAAGACCGCAACCGTTGCCCTCGATTCGGCAGGACCCCAATTTCGCAAGCTCTCCGGGATCGGATACGTCGAGTATCCGCAGTCCGGCGAGGCCATCAACCAGGTAGGCGGTATTTCCGTTGACGCAGACCCTGCTCAGGGAGCCCTCCGCTCCCAGAGAACTCACCTCGTGAGGGTTTGCCGGATTCGTGATGTCGATTGCCAGCAAACCCTGATAGTGGTCGGCGACGTATGCCAGATTGTCGTCGATCGCCACATTGCAGGCGATGCCCGCCGTATTGTTGCTGCCGATTTCGTAAGGTGTCGCCGGGTTTGAGATGTTGATTACCCGCAGGCCGTTCATGCTGTCGGCCACATAGGCGAGATTCCCGGCAACGGCCACACTGCGAACGCTGAAGTTGGTGACCTCGGCGCCGACCTCGAACGGAGAGGCGGGGTTGGAGATATCGATCACTCGCAAACCATTCCAGTAATCCGCCACGTAGACATGCTTGCCGCTGACGGCCACATCCACCGCAATACCTCCGGTATCCAGATAGCCCACCTCGACAGGCGCCGCAGGATCGGAGATGCTGATTATCCGCAAGCCCTCCATACCATCGGCGATGTAGATGTGGTTGTCGTCGAAGGCGGCATTCTGCGCATTACCGGCGGTATCCAAGTGCCCTACCTCGTAGGGCCCGGTCGGGTCGGCAATGTCGATTACCCTCAGACCGGTATCCAGAGAGGTCAAGCAGGCGTAATTGCCGCTGACAGCAAGACCGGTATGGTGCCCCGACGCCTCAAAGGAGCCGAGTTCGAATGGGGCTGCGGGATCGGCGATGTTGATTACATGCAGACCGTCCGAGGCGGTGACCACATAAGCGAGATCGCCCTTTATCGCAACCCGACGGATCGGTCCCGGCAACAGCAGCTCACCCAGATGTTGCGGGGCGTTCGGATTGGTGAAATCTGTCAGCGTCAGAATGGCTCCATCGTTGGTCAGCACGATGAAATCCTCCGTCGCAATGGTGTTGCAGGGTCCATGCGCCCAACGCCCGGCCAGTGAAATATACTCACTGTCACCCGTGGTTCGCTCAGAGCCGCTCAACTGACTCTCAAGTAGAGGAAATTCCGGAAAAAAATTATCGGCTGGATTTGATATCGAATTTCGGCTGATCAGGCTGCCGTTACCGAGAGCCGCCGCAGCGGCGCTAGAGAGCAGCATGATTAACGCCAGAAAGGACGGCAGCAGCCGGCCCCTCCGCATGAAAGTCCCCCCCATGATATTCTCCTTCTATATGATTTGAGTAACGGGTTTTAAGTCGGGAAGCCCGTTACGAATTCAACGCTGAAACGGACAGCCGTTAATATGATCGAGCAAAAATAATCCCGAATCACATGCGTGATCCGGGATGGAGTATCGTTCCAATGTTCTGTTTTAGTGGAGAAGCACGGCTTTGGTGACTGCATCGCCGACTGGTGTCTGCACCCGCACCAGGTATCCCCGTTCCGGTGGGAGACGAGCACGCGTCGATCCATGGTGATGACGGCCACGAAGCCGGCGAAGCAGACGATACATGTCAAGACCCCCGGCTAAGAGGCAATTGTATTATACCAAATATCCAGGGGTTATATCTGATGGGATGGGAGGGGCGCGGTGGCTCCTCACCGGAGTGAGCAACGAGGAGACCACCGCGCCTTCTGGAAATTACTTAAACGGGCCCATACCCTTGCGCATTTGCCAGTGAAGGAATTATCAGAATTATAATAGTCAGGACGACGGCTACCAGTTTCATATGTGTGCATCTCCCATATTTGGCCGCAACAATAAACCGTCTCCCGGAATCCTGAGTATTGTGCGGCGCAGTGAATGATATATTGCATCTAGTGTACCAGCGTAATCCGCGCACGGCCCTTAACACAAAAACCCGAGACGAAGAACGTCCCGGGCTTGCTGATGTGCCTGCCGGGAAACGAGACTTGAACGCTTCCTGGCGACCGAAAGATAGTGGTTCGACCCCACCATGATCAAATCGAATTACGAGATTGTCTCAATCGTCGGCCTGCGTTTGGAATTCGACCTCCACCGTCTCGATGCCGTGTGGGCGAATCTCCAGGGCGATCTCACGGGTCTTTGGCGTCGCGATCTCCCCCCGACGCTCCTCGAGCAGGTTCACTCGCCATGCGGCCTTGACGTCCAGGCCGAAGGTCAGCGTCTCGGTTACAGTCGCGGCGCCGAGGTTGCAGAGACGCACCACCAGGGTGTTCCGCTCCGCCTGCAGCTTGATTGCCGTCACCTGCACGTTCTCGCCGCCGGCAAGCAGCAGGTCGTCGCCGCCGGCGGTCATCCGGTCCGGGCAACCCTGCCCCGTCAACGGTTCGACCCGCCAGCGTTGTGAAGCGGACTTGATTCCGGCGGTTCCGTAATCGCCGGCAAACGGGAGCACCGCGTAACGGTATCGTGCTTCGCCCGGGCACTGCGCATCGGGGGTGTGGATCGTCGGACCGGCGTTGCCGCAGTTGCGCGAGTCGAAGTCGTCCCGCGAAAGCCAACCCACCGCGCGGAGCAACGTCAGCGACAGTCCGCTGCCGCCCTCATTGTCGAGGGGCGCAACTTCGGGCAGGCCCCGATTGAGTACCGCCAGCCCACCCTCGGCGAACTGCAAAAGCGAGTAGTCCTGTTGCGGATAGGTACCGGGGTGGGGTTGCGACCAGCCCTCACCGGTCGGCGGCACAAGCGGGCGCTCATTGATATAGTAGTGGCCGTCCGACACGAGCGTGTCGGAGGCATTGTCGGTTGTGAATTCGATCCGAAGCCGATGATCCTCTGCGCGGTTGTCGAAGAGCGTGTCGATCTCTAGCAGGGGACTGCCCGCGCGGAGCAACAGGCGGGTTTGCACGCGGCAGTTCACCGTTTCGATTGAGCGGCGCTTGCGGTCGCTGTCGATGGCGCGCGGCAGCGGCAGATCGAACTCCGCCTCCAATATGCCGACCAGGCCGCTGTCCTCGAGCACCCGCACCGTCCCGGTGCAGGCGGTCGAATATATCGTAGACGCGGGGTCGGCGGCGGAGTAGTCGTACTCGTCGCCGATATCCGCGCTGTCCTCCAGCAGTCCGAGATCACGATAGACGCAACCGTCCCGCTTGTCGGTGATATCGAAGCAGCCGTTGTCGTGCAGCTTGATCAGCAGGAACTCGTTCTCCAGAGTATCGCCATCGGCTCCTACGGTCGGCATGATCAGCGCAGGCTCATCATCGGTTTCACGCAGGAAATAACTGGCGTGCCCGACACCAGGCAGACTCCGCGCAACGAATTGAATGCGGAGGAAGCAATCCGCGGTGTCCCTCTCCGATTCGTCGCGGAGGAACCGCCTGCCGAAGTGATCAAGATAAACCTGCAGCTGCTCCCGCTGCTTCGAACTGAACAGCCCGGCCCGATAATCGATACCCCAAAACCGCTCGACATACCACTTCTCGGCGATGGTGAATGGTACCTGCTCGCCCGTCTCATCGTAAAGGCGCAGGCGCTCGAGATCATAACCGGGCGGCTGCAGTACAACCACCCGCTCCACCACCTCGGTCCGCCGCTCGGGCAGAGGGTTGAAGATGGTGATGACCGTATCGCGGTCGCCCTTTCTGTCGCGACCGAAACGGTGGGTGAGTGTGTCCATCGTATTGCTGAGATGATGCTCGGCCGTCTCCCTGACACCGGCAAAACGGGTCACCATCTCGCGGTGCACATCGTCGGTGCTGCAGCCGCAAATCGAATCGTGGGGATGGTTCGCCATGAGCAGCCGCCAGGAGTAGTCGAGCAGACCCTGCGGATAATCGAACCCGTGGAGGAGGTGCGCCGCCGCCGATACCGGTTCGAAGTAGTTCTGCAGCAAGTTCTGGCACTCCTCGTTTTGCTGCTTCAGATACATCCGCGCCGACCAGACGCCGGACAGGATGAAGTGGGTGAGTCCGCCCAGCAACTCGCCGGAGTGTCGCCGGGTCGCGGCGCCCTCCTCCCGCACTGCGTCGACGAACTCCGCAAAACCGGTATGGAGAAATTCCGTATCGGGGAAGGCCTCGCGCACCGCCGCCAGGATCGCACCGAAGGATCTCTGAGCCGGCAGATGGTCGCCGCCGTTGCTCAGCAGCCGCACTTCGCCGTTGGAGTGCTCCTCCATCTTCTCGAAGAGCTTGCCCACCTGTTCGACCGCCCGCTCCAGCGACACATTGCGACGGGTGTGCGCGTGCCAGTATTCGTCGTAGCCAAGCCCGGCGGCGTTGTCGTAGCCGCCGCATTGATTGACCGCCAGCACCTCGCTGCCGTCGGGGGCGACCCAGAGATACTCATGCCCGAGGTGGGCCAGCTCATCGCCGTGTCCTCGGGTATAGATGAACGAATCGATCTCGGCGCCGCGCAGGAGCTGAGGGATCTGCGCGAGGTGGCCGAAGGAGTCGGGCATATAGCCCACCTTCTGCGGCTCGCCAAAACGGCGACACACCTGGTGTCCGCGCAGCAGGTTGCGGACCATCGCCTCGTCGCTGACCAGGAACTCGTCGGGGAGAATGTACCAGGGGCCAAGCGACAGCTTGCCCTCGGCGGTGAACCGACTGAGTCGCGCCCCCTCCTCGGGATGGATCTCAAGGTAATCCTCAAGAGCTATCGCCTGACCATCCATGACGAAATGCCTGAACTCCGGATCCCGTTCGAGAGCGTCGAGAACGCCCCGGAAATTCCTGAGTAGATTGACGCGGAACTCGTGATAGGTGAGATACCATTCACGATCCCAGTGAGTATGGGAGACGATATGAACCCGGCGGGGTGCGGTCATGGGGTAACTCCTTGTCAGTTGAGGCAGGCATCCAGCAGTTGCTCCACCGTCGATACGGCCAGACCAAGACAGGTGTCGGCCGCGCCGTAGTACACCTGCACCAGGCTTGTGGGCAGCGCGAAGCCATCCTTGTCTGTTTCGGCGACGATCATGCCGCCGGGGAACACCACGTTGGGCACCTGGCCCATCAACTCGTACGGTTCGCGGGGTTCGAGAATATTGTTGCGCGTGCGGGCGATCACCCGACTCGGGTCGGCGAGATCCAGCAACAGCGCCCCCACCTGGTAGATGTTCGCAGAGGCGAAGTGGGTGGCGATGCCGTGATAGAGATGCAGCCATCCGGTGCGGGTCTTGATGGGCGGCGGGCCGGAGCCGATGAGTTCGTCCCAGTAGTGGGGCCGTCCGGCAATGACCGGGGAAACTGTGCGCCAGTTAAGCAAGTCGTCCGATTCCGAAAGCTGGATCTCACTGCCGCCGCCGGCGCCGGCGTTGATGTTCGGGTTATTGGGTCGATCAAGGCGGAGATAGCGTCCGCCGATCTTCTCGGGGAAAAGCACGCCGTTGCGGTTGCCGCCCCGTGACGCCAGGCCCATGAATTCCCAGTTCCCCATATCATGGCTGCGGGCAAGGCCGAGTTCGCAGCGATCATCGATATCAATGGCCACCATCGCGTAGCACACTCCGTCGATCACGGTCAGTCGCGGATCATAGACGTGGTGTATCTTTCCCTGCACCTGCTCGATGCCCTCAAAGAGAACGAGGTGGTCATCAACCCGGAAGTTGAAGCCGTTGTCGCTCTCGGCCATGACCAGAAAAGTCTCCCGGCCGCGTGTCTGAACGCGCAGCATCAGGTAGATGGTATTGCCGAAACGTGCTGCTCCGGCATTGAACACCGAGCTGGGGTCCATGATCTCGGGTGGAATGACCGGTATGTCGTTCCGCGTCAGAAGCGGGCCGCCCAAGCGGCGAATCAAAGGGGATCCGGCGTAGATCTTTCCCATATGCCACCTTGCGTATGATGCCAATCAAGCGGCATCGTCAGTCAGTCACGATGGATCAGGCCATCATCCTTTTCGTCCCGCCCCATGGTGTCGAGGCGACGGAACATCAGCTTGATATCCTTGATGCCGCCCAGCGTGAACCAGATGATCACGAAGATCGAGATGGCGACCTGGAGCCAGATGAAAACTCTCCAGTACTTCACCCAGGAGGCGCTGACGCCGTCCATGAATCGGGCCCCCATCTCGGCCGCCGTTTGCGACAGCTCCATCTCGCCGCAGGCGTAGGCCGCCTGCGAAAGGACGGTCCAGCCGCGGCCGAGTTCGGGATCCAGCTCCACCGCGCGCTGCAGATGGACGAGTGCCTCGTCGTTGCGCTCCGCCCTGAACAGGAATAGTCCCAGCCGCTGCCGCAACTTGGCGTGATCGCAATCGGGCTGCGCGACGAGCAGCGAATCGAGACGGGCCGCTCCACGATTCCAATCGTCGATACCGGTGTTCTTGCCATCGACCAGGATCTCGGTTTGAGCCAACAGAGCGCCTGCGCGCCCGGGGACATCGTCGATGTTGAGAGGCCCTTCGCGATGGGCGACATTCCAGATCGTACCCCCGATGAAGATCAGGGTCCAGGCGCCGGTCCAGCAGTAGGTGGCGATGTAGAGCACTCTGTCGGCGCGGGAGAACTCCTTGCCCATGCCGAGCAGCCTCCAGCCCCGCGATGCCTTGACATCGGCCACATTGGTTTCACCCTTGATGGCATACTTGCCGCGGTTGAGCAGACGATCGAGGTCGAATGATTTGCCGTCGCCGAGCAGCGACACGACAATATAGAGGATGGTCGAGCTGAACATCCCCATGGCCCAGTAGTGCTGGCCGTTGATGTCGTAGAGCCAGCCGAGCGACGCCCAGAATGAGCGCCCCAGTGCGGGCAGGTGATCGCGGCTGATCTCGAAGAGTTCGGCGGGCAGCTGGTGGATCAGAATGCCGCCGACCGAGATGGTCGCACCGGTGATCAGGGCGGTCCAGGCGGCGGCCGTGGTGCCCCGTTTCCAGTAGAGTCCGCCGATGATCACCGCGCCGGAACCTCCGGCGAAGATCGCGCCGGTGATGGCGAAGAACAGGAAGATGTACTCGCTCTGCTGAAAAAGCAGGCTGAACAGGAAGATGAACACCGCCACGCCGCCGATGGACCAGCGCAGCAGATTGAGGTGCTGCCTCTGGGTCAGGGGCCTCTTGCGGAAGGGCATGACGACATCCTGGATGAAGATGCTGCCCCAGGAGTGGAGGTAGGTGTCATGCGTGCTGACGAATGCGGCCAGCATCACCGCCGCGAAGGCGCCCATCAGGCCGACCGGCAGCAGCTGCGTGAGGATCACCGGCGTGCGGAGCTGATTTTGGATGGGCTCCGTGCCGACGCCGGTCAGCACGCCCTTGACGTACCCGGCCATCATCGAGAAGTCGGGGTGGTGCATGACCGTGTAGGCCATGATGGGGATGATCAGCAGGAACAGGTTCTGCGGAAAATTGCGCCAGTTGCTGAGCACACTCCCCATTTTCGCCTCGTGGGCGTTGCGCGCCGAGGCGTTGTAGCCCTGCGTCCCCTGCCAGGACATGGTGCCGTAGAGTACTCCGAAGATGCCGATCACGAAGTAGACGAGATTGAAGTCCTCCACGTTGCCGGTCTGGAACGGATTGATCAGCGACGCATTCTCGGGGGCCATGTTCAACGCCTCGACCATCTGCCCCCAGTCGACCTTGAGGAAGAGGAACAGGACGATGCCGATGAAGACGACATTGACGAACACCCCCTGAATGAAGTCGGTGATGATCACCGCCACCTGGCCGCCCGAGAAGACGAAGTAGAGCGCGATGGCGAGCAGTATGATCATCACTACCGGGAAGGTGGCGATACTCCAACCCAGCAGGCTGAAGGTGGCGGGCAGTCCGCAGAAGTGGATGAAGAACCGTGCGCCGACGGCGGGGAAGATGCCGAAGTTGATCAAACCCGACAGGAAGGCGATCAATCCGGCGAAGACGCGAAACCGCTTGCTGTAGCGCCGCTCGAAGAACTCCGCCAGGGTGAGGGCACGTGTTTGCCGGAAGCGGTAGATCACCCAGCCGGACACGGTGATGATCAGAATCACCATGCCCATGGTGAGTCCCCACCAGGAGAGCGAGAAGCCGGCGACATAGTTCATCTCCAGCAGTCCCACTATGGAGATGGCGCCCAGTCCCGCGATCCCCTGGGCAACGCTTAGCAGGTAGCGTCCGGCGGTGCGCCCGGCGGCCAGAAAGTCGGCGACGCTTCGCATTCGACGCTTGCTCAGCGTCACGCCGCCGATCATCAATGCCAGCATGGCGAGAAGGATCAGCCAGTCATACGGTGTCATGCCCATCGGGTATTGCCTCACTTGCCGTTGCGTTTACTCTTCCACGTGCGTCCCAGCTCATCGATATGCAGCAGCGAGCCGTCTCCCCGGCGACGGAAGATCTCGTAACCCCGCGTGGTGCCGATCAGGAAGTGCTCCCGTTTTACGGTATCCCAACCCGTCATCGTCGGCGGCAGGTCGTCCAGATCACTCAGATTCGTGGCGTAGCGGCCATGAATCGAGTGGAAACCCCTCTGCTTGTAGTACAGCTCGCGGAGCACCTGCAGCGGGAAGCCGTCGGGGTCGAGTTCGAAAACGTCGCGCCCGGTACCGGCGGGCAGATCGCTGAACTGCACGAAACCCCAACGCTCGGGGTAGTGCATGTTGATCAATCCCTGCGGTGACCAGACCCAGTTGGCTTCGGGCAGGAGCTTCCCGGTGGCGGGATCGGTTTGCTTGATGTACTGGCCCTCAACCGAGGCCAGCCGCCACTCCACTCGGGAAAAATTGACGCGCCACTGATCGCCGTCCGCCGGCGGTGCGGACTTGTGCGCGCACTCCTCCAGCACACTCCAGGGGATGGCGATCTCGATGCTCCAGCCGCGATCCCTGTCGGTGGGGTCGTTCAGCGTGCCGAATATCTGGATGCCGGTCTTCAGTCCCTGGATGTCCCAGCTGTCGATGGCCGTGGCGCCGTCGCGGTAGGGCCGGGGCAGGAGCAGGTCCCATTCGGTCCCCAGGGTGTTGATCTCCAACTCGTAGTATTCGTGCGTGTCGCCGTTCGGATCGATGAAGACCTCGAAATCGTTGTCATGAAAGATCACGGCATCGCGGTCGGTCAGCGTGCTCCAGAGGTGCGGCTCCTGCATCTCGGCCGCGATGTAGAAATTGACCTCGTCCCACACCATCTTGACGCGCGTGAGCAGAGAGGGGCGCGGTTTGAGGCGCCCTTCGATGTCAACGAAGTCGCTGGTCCAGCTCGAGCGCATCCAACTCGCCTCATCAAGACGACCATCAACCTTGATCGCCGATGTCGTATGGTAGCAGATATAACTGAGAGGCGCCCACTCCAGGGCGGGCAGCGGGAAGCTGGATTTTCCGTCCTCGCACCGGGCCGAAGTGACACCGAGTTGAGCGAGCAGCAGACACGACAACACCAAGGCGCCTGCGCGGAGCAGGGGAGCGGCGGATCTATGCATGTAAAGCCTCCGGAATTGAGTTGCCCGGAGTATGCCCCAAGATGAACTATTCGACAATGATCTCATCGACGAAAATCCAGGCGTCGCCGCCGGCGGCGTAATGCCATGGGGGACATTTGCCTTGATTGGCCGCCACCAGCCGGATATAGCGCACCTCTTTAGGCTCCATATTCAGCGTGATATCCTCCCGCACCAGATCCTGCGTCCTGGGTGAAACGGAGCTCTCCTTTTGCCCGACGGTTTCAAAGGAGACGCCATCCAGCGAGATGGAGAACTCGACCCGCCGGGGCATGAAGATCCAGGAATTGATCTCCTGCAGACAGCCGAGCTTGATGGTGCCGATCTGCCTGGGTCGACCAAGATCGACCAGGACCTCCAGATCGTGAACTTCATAACCCTGCCAGTGCCCGTCGCGAAAACTGTCGCTGCCGCGGATACCGTCGAGCAACGCGTTTTCACCGCCGCCGTTGTACTTCTCGGCGCAGGGGTTGGCCGTGCTCACGGCGCAACCAAGCGCCTGGTGATTGAGCAGAGTACGGCGACTGGCAGACCCGTATGGTCGAGTGCGGAGGAATGCGCGGGCAACCAGAGTGATGCCCCCGGGCAGATTGAGCGGTCGCTTGTAGCGGTGAGAATCGATGTTCGGCTCTGTGCCGTCGGTGGTGTAGTAAATGTCGAGGTTGGGCAGCACGGTCGCTTCCCGCTCATCGATTTCACAGACCACCTTGAAATTCTGCTTCCGGTTATCCAGCGATGTCCGGATGCGCAGCGGTTCGCACTCCTCGCCGTAGTTGACCCCCAGGCGATCAAGCCGCAGGTAGTGGGAGGTCAGGCTGAGGTGGAAGTCGTCGTAGGTGCGATGATCCTTCGGCGACCACAGTTTTTCGGCCATGGCGCAGAGGCGGGGGAAGGTCATGACATCCAGCCCTTCCGGCGTTATCCGCTCCGTCCACAGATTGCATTCGCCGCCGAGGATGAATCGCTCCTCGGCCGGTGTAAGTTCCTCGGGAACCGGGTCGAACGCGAAGACCTGCCGCAGGCTGATGTTGCCGACGGGATAGTCGAAATAGGCGTGACTGGTGGGTGAGACGATGGCGTCCTGCCCGGCGCGCGCCGCGGCAATCGCTCCTGACGTGCCGCGCCAGGACTGCACCGTCGCCCCGGGCGCCAATCCCCCCTCCAGGATTTCATCCCAGCCGATCAGACGTCGATTCCGCGTTTCGAGGAACGCCCCGATACGTCTGATGAACCAGCTCTGCAGTTCGTCCTCATCGGCAAGGCCCTCGATCCGAATGCGCTCCCGACACCTGGGGCATCCGCTCCACCGCTCCTTGGGACACTCGTCACCGCCGATATGCAGGTACTCCCCTGGGAAGAGAGCAATCACCTCGTCGAGGATGTCCTCCAGAAACGTGAAGGTGGAATCGTTGCCCGCACAGTAGACATCCTTGAAGACACCCCACTGGGTCGCCACATTGAAGGGGCCGCCGGTGCAGGAGTACTCCGGATAGGCCGCCAGCGCCGCCAAACTGTGTCCCGGTAATCCGATTTCGGGAACCACGGTTATCTGCAGAGCGGCGGCATACGCCACCACCTCTCGGATCTCCCCCTTGGTGTAGAAGCCGCCGTAGAGCGTGCCCTCCTCATCCCTCCAGGCGCCGATCTCTGTGAGCAGGGGATATTTGTCGATCCGGATGCGCCAACCCTGATCCTCGGTGAGGTGCCAGTGGAAGCGATTCATCTTGTGCAGGGCGAGTAGATCGAGCTGGCGCTTGATGAGGTCGACGGGCATGAAGTGGCGACAGCAATCGAGCAGCATGCCGCGCCAGGGAAATCGGGGGGAGTCGGTGATGAGACAGTTGGGTATGGGCCAGTCCCGATCCTGGTTCGCGGGACCTGCCGTGTGATGAGGCGCTGCCCAGCGATCGCCAGCCGGCGGTTCGAACTCCACCGGCAGCAGTTGGCGCAATGTCTGTATCCCGTAGAAGACGCCTGCCGTCTCCGCGCCCTGGATCAGTATCTCCCGCGGCGAAACCTCCAGGTGATATCCCTCGGTCCCCAGCTCTTCGATCGAACCGCGCAGGGAGAGCAGGATGGTGTCCCTGATGGGGGCCATGATCACGCCGGAGGCGGATGCTCTGGCGATTCCCGGCTCCAGCCCGGTGCCGGCCACTATCATCTTTTGCAGCCTGAGCGCCACATCCTCCAGAGCCGGATTGTCGATCACGATGCGTGTCTCGGCATTGAGGTGAAAAGCGCCGGACTTGAACTCGACAGTTCGTGGAGCGGGGATGATTTCGGGCATTATTACGACTCCGGTGCTCCTGCGGCTGCCGGCCAGGGTGGGCTCGCTCGCGATGACTGCGCTCAGGACAAGACAGATCAGAACAGTAATGCGGTTCACGACAGCCTCCATTTGGTGATGTCCATAGTCACCGCCGCTGCGAACACTGCCGCTTGTGCGGGGATGTCGGCCCCCACTCCACACGACAACGTTCCCCCTTAATCCGCGTCTACACGTCGAAAACAGGTCTGCCCGCAGTACCGGATACCCGGCTACCTCTTGAGGCGGAAACAGGTGATGCCCTGATTCAGGGCGTCACATTCATTCAGCGCCTTGGCCGGTTGGGCCAGATGCGCCCCCCAGGCCAGATGATAACGGAATTCATGGAAACCACCCAGTTCCGCGTTGAAGTTGGTCTCCCAGTAGTTGGTCATCAGCCAGGCGTAGAGCAGCTCCGGGTCGTCGGCCAACCGCTTGTCGCCGGCCAGCAACCGCTCTCCGTGTTCAAGCGGGCCGATCTGAAGCAGATGCTGATCGGGCATGGCCACGCTCATTCCGAAACTCTCGCACCCGAGTGCGAAGCCTGATTGCACGGTGTAGAAATCGGTGAGCGTGCCCGGGATCTGCTCGAGACGCGGACGGATGCCGGAGCCGGAACGATCCAGAATGACCTGCAGACGCTCGGCGCCGCCAAAGGGGAGGGCGAGGTAGAGATTTTCAGGTTCCCACCGGCTGGTTTTGTGGAGACGAAGTGTCGCATCCACGCGGGGGGTATCGTGCCAGGCCCGCAGCTCGAGTGTGCAGAGACGTGTGCCGGGAGTTTCGTAGTCCAGTTGGAGTGTCGAGTAGATGTCTGTCGCCGCACCGCTCCGTACCCCGATCAGCCGACCGGCGCTCCGCTCCACGTTCGGCCCCTTGCGGTTCAGACCCATGGCGGAGCGGACGGACATAAGATCCTGGCCGTCGAGCGGGCGGGTAATTTCGTATACAGGGGTGAAGACGTTGTGAACCCGGTCGGGGCGCAGCAGTTCACGGTTGCCGGCTTTGTCGAACCAGCTGATCAGACCGTCCTCCAGCCGCCAATCGATACGGACATGATCCGTCTCCAGGCGGCCGGTATCGCCGGGGCAGTCCTGCCAGGTTTCAGAGCCGACCGGGTCGCTATCCGCCCGAACTTCAGGATTCAGGGGACGCAACTCATAGTCCCGCATCTCCCCGGGCTTCAGATCGACGATGCCGCAAAAAGCTCCACCGCGGGGTTCAACCTCGAGTCGGCAGGGGATGACCCTGTTGTCGGCCAGATCGATAATCTCCGCGCCGTGGTTGAGACCCAGCTCATTGAATTCGAAGTGGTTGGTCTTCAGCCTGATGGGTCCCAGCCGTGGTCTCTGAAACGGGTTGATCGCCCGGTAGCGCAGCGGCATCCGCTCCTGGAGCGTGGCGGCGCCGAGTTGCTCGCAGGCGTCGTCGATCAGGGCCTGGGTCTCCTCGCCGGCAATTGCGGCGGAGGAGAGATTGACGGCCGGAATGGTGTGCGCCATGAAGTGCCAGGGGTTGCTGACCGAGGCGGAGTGGTTGAATGTGTGTTCGGCGAATACCGCCAGTTCGGTCTCGATGTCGGCAAGCGGTTGTCCCTGAATCTCGGACCGGGCGCCCAACAGGGCGCGATAGAGGGCCAGATCCCGTTGGGCCTGACGAAAGATCCGGACTGCGGACGGGTTGCTGGCCGGACCATCGGACCACCAGTCGGGCCAGTCGCCGCGGTAGCTGGGGAAGGCGTGACGCAGACGTCTCAATCGATCGAAGAACTCGGAGAGGGTGGCCATCTCGATACGGATCTCGTGGCCGTGCTTCATGTTCCAGCGCTCGATGAAGTCGATGATCCCCTCGGAGGGGGGTGCGTTGTCGGTGCGTAGTCCGGAGGCCATTACCGGAACGAAATCGAATTGATAGCCGGAGGTCGCGAGTTGCTCGAAGTAGCGCGGGATGCGAAGTTCGGCCACGGGCCAGTTGTCCCCGAAGATCATGGTGGCGTCGCACTCATCCTTGATCAGGTAGCTGGAGACGGCACCGGGTACGACACCCAGGTCGTTGCCGAAATGATAGTGCTCGCCGCTCCAGACAAGGAGACGATCGCCACGGGGCGTTTCCCACCAGAACGGGACCTGAGTTCGCCCCAGCGGATACATGCCGTGATGCGTATGGATGCAGGTGAAGAGCTTGTTGATGCCGTTGTCGAGCAATGCGCGGGCGAAGCCCGGGCCGAAGCCGTTGATGTCCGCGGTCATGGCGGCGTTGATCTTGACCGCGTTGTCGCGACCGAACAGATGGGCGCGACGCGTTACGGAGTTCATCAGGGCGCGGTCGGGCAGCTCATTGAAATTCAGGTAATTTCCAGAGAGGCCGATCTCCTTGCGGCGGAGGATGGTCCCCAGCTCTTCGATCTCCCTGTCGCTTGCCTGCTCCAGGAACAGCTCGACAGCCCGAAAGCTCTCGCATACCCAGCGGTAGCCGGAGAAGTTCTTCCCCACTCGATCACGTGAGCGTTTGATGATATCCATGGCCTGGCGGATGAAGTCGACCTGCCAGTTTTCTATACGTTGCTGTTGCTCCGTATAGCCGATATCGGTGTGAGTGTGGTGGATGAC
This sequence comes from bacterium, assembly GCA_024231955.1. GTDB lineage: Bacteria > Krumholzibacteriota > Krumholzibacteriia > JACNKJ01 > JACNKJ01 > JAAEPZ01. The sequence continues at coordinate 537,428 of JAAEPZ010001024.1, forward strand.
AAGCAGGGTCTTGGCGTGCATCGTATTGCTCGCTTGGGTCGGGGTAATACAGCGTGTCGATATTCGGAGAACATAGCATCATTGTGATATGTTGGATAGCCAAACCGGGTTGTCCGGAACGGGTCCACACGACAGAATGTGGAGGTTGATGCCGCTTCAATACCCGTCTTTCTGAAATACTCACATGTCATTTTGGGACAGATTCGACTTACCATTGGTCCGAATACCATCAAGTGTAGTTTGCATAACCGTTATATGCGGGTATAATTGTAAGGAAAGTGAAATTATTTCCCAATTGTGACGAGATATGCCAATAGGAGATTATGATGAATAAATCATCCCTTTTGGCCGTCTGCATCATTGCGCTCTGCCTGCTACCCACCGACGGTCTTGCGTTAAAAACCATTTCCGGAAGCATCACAACCGACACGACATTGGATACAGTGGGTGGTGCCATCTACCAAGTGACGGGTTCGATTACCGTAAACAATGGTGTGACTCTGACAATTGACCCTGGTGTGGTGTTGAAGTTCAACATCGGCACGAGGTTGACGGTCGACGGCAACCTTCAGGCGGTTGGCGGACCGCTGCAGGATGAGCAGATCTACTTCACATCAATCTACGATGACAATGCTCCCGCGCCGTTCGGCGATGACACCAATCTCGACGGCAACGCCACTATTCCCGAAGGCGAGGACTGGTCGAGCATTATCTTCAACGACCTGGCGAGCGACGCCAGTCATCTCCGCTATTGCAGCATCTTCTATGCAGGGCGCTCCAATACGGGGTCAATAATATGCAACGATGCCAGCCCCACGATCGAGGATTGCCAGCTGCTCGCCGGGCACTATGGAGTCCGCTGCAACGATGAGTCGCATCCCATCCTGCGCAACACCGAGATCAACGCCATGGACGACGTGCCGGTGGCGATCAGCATCGAGTCGGATCCGACATTCGACAACCTCGCCTTCGAGTCCTCATCCGACAACGGTTTCGACGCCATCGGCATCCTGGGCGGCACGCTGATGGGCAGCAACACTCTGCGGATACGCGGAGCGACGCTGGGCGTCAATCCCATCGACAATATCGTCTACATCCTGCTCAGCGACTTCACGGTGGACGGCGGTGGGCAGTTGACGATCGACCCGGGTGTCGTGATCAAACCCAAGACCAGTGTCGATATCAATGTGTACGGCACTCTGATCATGAACGGCACCGCCGATCCCGACAGCCAGATCGTCATGACCTCGTTCAAGGATGACAATTACGGCGTCCCCGGTGACACCAATAATGACGGTTCAACCACATCGCCCGCGATGGGCAATTGGGGTATCATCGATTTCAAGGAGGGGAGCGGCGGCTCGATAGTAAACGCCACCTTGCGTTTCGGCGGCAGCTCATCCAGGGGGATGATCCGCACATTCAATACCAGCCCGGTATTCGCAATGCTGACCATATCGGACACCTGGTACGGCATCGAGCAGGGGGGCATCTCGGCCTCCGTCATCAGCGGTTGCTCGGTGAGCAACACCACCTACACGCCGTTTCTGATGTCCGTCTCCTCCGATCCTATCTATGCGGGCAACACGTTCACAAATGTCGGTCTGGCCGCACTGGGCATCATCGGCGAGACGATCGGCGTCGATTCGGTGCTGAAGGTGCGAACCGTGGCGGGCTTCGACAATATCACCTACTGGCTCAGCGGCACGCTGAACATGTCCATCGGCGCCCACTTGCGGATCGAGCCGGGGGTGGTGGTCAAGGCGCGCCCCTATTCCTACTCGATCAATATCGACGGCAGCCTGCAGGCGGACGCCACGCCCGACAGCTTGATCGTCTTCACGTCGCAGTATGACGATCTCTATGGTACGCCCGCCGATACGGAGGGCAACGGAACCGCGACCACCCCTACGTTCTCCAACTGGTCGCGGATCAAGTTCAACCCCACCTCGGATGACGCCCGCTGTGTTCTGGACAACTGCGTCCTCTCCTATGGCGGATACTACTCTTACAATTATCATGGAGTCCTGTGGTGCTCGAGCGCCTCGCCGACCGTTACCAACTGCGAGTTCTCCACCAACCGCACGGGCATCCGCATCGACGGCGGTTCCGAACCCACAATTGCGGATTGCAACTTCTTCAACAATCAGAATGTGCCGCTGGCGGTTTCGGTGGTCTCCGATCCGACCTTCACGGACAATACCTTCAACCAGAACCAGTATCACGCCGTGGGAATAATATCGGAGACGCTGGCCGAGGATGCCGTGCTGGAGGTGGTCAGGGTCGGCGGGCCGCCGCAGTTCGCCGACTACTTCCCCTATTATCATCTGGGCACCCTCACCATCGGCAGCGGCTCTCTTCTGCGGGTGGAGCCGGGGGTTGTGATGAAGAGCGACTACAGCAATTTCTCCATCGATGTCGCGGGCGGACTCTACATGCCGGGTACGGCCGACAGCATAATAGTCTTGACCTCGATCAAGGATGATTCCTTTGGGGGCGACAGCAACGTGGACGGATCATCCACCTCGCCCGCATCCGGCAACTATCGAGGAATCCGTTTTCGGAGTACGACCATGGACGCCGAGAGCATCATCGATCATACCCTGTTCCGCTTCGGCGGCAGTTATGACGGCGTAGTCGAGATGCAATCCGCCAGCCCCACGATCAGGAACTGCGAGTTCGAGATCAATGATCAGGCGCTGTGGATCCAGAATCAATCGGATCCTGTCGTGACCGACAACCTCTTCCGGTTGACGGCCGAGGCGCCGATCTCCAAGTCCCTGTTGGCCGAACCGACCTTCTCGGGCAACGTCTACAACAACAACGCCTATGATTGTCTCGGTCTGATCGGCGAGGATGTCGCCCAGGATCTGACCTTGCGCAAATGGGACCTGGCCGGATTCACCAATATCACCCGCACTCTGGTCGACGGCACTCTGGAGGTCAATCTGGGCAGCAAGCTCACTATCGACTCCGGCATCGTTCTGAAATTGGGCCAGTACCATTCCGGCCCCTTCGCCCGCTCCATCATCGTCGAGGGCGCCGTCGAAGCGTTGGGTACGGCCATGGAGCCCATCGTGTTCACCTCTATCCGGGATGACGAATACGGGAACCCGGCCGACACCAACAACGATGGCGGCATGACGAGCCCGAGCGCCAGCGACTGGCAGCGGATTACGTTCACCGACGTCAGCAACGATGCCGAGAATCTGATGCAGCACTGCCTGTTCCGCTTCGGCGGTTACAGCGGCTACGCAGTGAGAATCCAGACGGCTTCGCCGACTTTCGACAGCTGCACCTTCGAGTCCAACAACGACTACGGCATGCGTATCGAGGGGGACAGTCAGCCGGTCATCACCGACTGCATCTTCGACAATCACGACTATACGCCGATAGTGATGTCGCTGGTCAGCGAACCGGTGTTCAGCGGGATTCACTTCCTGCCCGGCAACGGGTACTCCGCGCTGGGGATTCTCGGGGAGACCCTGGCGTCGGATGTCGTCTGGCCGCGCCGCTCCATGGCGCAGACGGCCAACATCCCCTACGTCCTCACCGGCAGCCTGACCGTTGGGCTCAGTTCGATTCTTCGCATAGAGCCGGGAGTTGTGATCAAGCCGACAAGCGGCGCGAACATAACGGTCAAGCGGGGATTGATCGCGGAGGGGACGGCGGATCCGGAGGGGTTGATCGTCTTCACCTCCACGCGCGACGACTTCTACGGCGGCGACACCAACAACGACAGCACGCTGACCACGGGTTCCAGTCAACGCTGGGGCTACATCTCCATCGCCAATGAGGCGATAGACGACAGTACCCGCTTCAGCAACTGTGTCTTCCGCTATGCGTCGAACAGCAACTCCTACGGGGCGCTCGACATCACCAACGCCAATCCCCAGATCAGCAACAGCATCTTCAGCCATAACGGCAACGGTCTGAACTACAAGGGCGCGGCGGGCGATCCGACCAAGGGGCAGGTGGTCGATTGCGACATCTTCAACAACAGCTATCACGGTATCAAGAACACCGGCATGAGCTTCACCATCTCGGCGAACAGCTGCTGGTGGGGACACGCGACCGGTCCCTATGATCCGCTGGACGACACGGGATCCGGCGGACTCTACAACCCCGGCGGGTTGGGTGACGAGGTGACGAACATGGTCGACTACTCCGGTTGGTTGACCGGCGGCATCGAGAACATCCTGCTCGGGGATGTCAGCCTGAATGGGGACATTCGCGCCTACGACGCCTCACTCGTCCTGCAGGATCTCGCCGCGCTCATCACCTTGACGCCGCGGCAGGAGCTGATTGCCGACGTCAACTGCTCGGGTGGGCACAGCGTACTCGACGCATCGTATATCCTCCGCTATGTGGCGGGGCTCGATCCCTACTTCCCCTGCGCCTATGAGGAGGTGGTGACGAAGCGGATCCCGTTCATGCGTGAGGATTACGATTTCGTCTGTACGGAGGAGGGGGATTTCCGGGTGGACCTGCCGACCGTGAATCTGCTGCCGGGTGAAACGACACTGCTGCCGATCAACGTGTCCGGTGATGGCGATCTGCTTGGCCACGAATACAGGCTGGCCTTCGATTCCGCCCGGATGAGCATCGACAATGTCAGGCTCCTGCCCGCCGCGCAGGGGGCCATGCTCTTCTGGAACGTTGCCGACAATGGCGAGCTCTGCATAGCCCTGGCCTCCGCGGAGCTGCTGCCGGTCTCCGCCGCCGTCGAGATCGAGTTGCGCGGCGCGCCGGACCTGCCCGGCTCCGTACCCGCGGATATAGCCCTGGCTTATGCCCGCCTCAACGAGCAGGTGATCGTGGAGAGCAACACCGGCGTCGACGGCACCGTACCCGCCGCCTTCAACTTGGGACAAAACCATCCCAATCCCTTCAATCCCAGTACGATCATCGAATTCGCCATCCCGGAATCGGACGGTGTGGTCAAGGTGGCCTTGCGCGTATTCGACCTGCGCGGACGTGAGATCCGTTGCCTGGTCGATGAGACCAGAGCCCCCGGCCTGCACAGCGTGCTCTGGGATGGTCGCGACGCTTCCGGCGAGCGGGTGAGTAGCGGCGTTTATCTGTACCGCCTCACGGCGGGCACCAGACAGAGTGCGAACAAGATGGTCATGGTCAAGTAGCAGCGGTTGGCGACAAATACCGGAAGGGGGAAAATCATGCTGACCGTAAGAGGAACGAAAGAGCACCTGCTGCTGATATCGGCCCTGCTGCTTCTGACCGCGCTGCCCGCACTGGCCGTGCAGGTGGATATCGGCGAGGGGGCGGGCACCGTGGGTGATATCGTAACCGTGCCCGTGACGGTAGACGATCTGACCGGCCTGGGGGTCTTTTCCTATGAGGTGACAATCACCTGGTACGCATCACGTTTGACGCTTGTCGATGTGCCTGTCGCCGGGACGTTGAGTGCGCCCTGGGGACCGGTTACCTTCAACAGCCAGGATGACGAGGTGAGAGTCTGCAATGCCGGGGGGGCGCCGCTCAGTGGCGCCGGCACCCTCTTCGAACTCACCTTCGAGCTTGGTCCGGCATCGGGCAATGCTATTTTGACGCTGGCCGATGTCCTCTTCAATGAGGGGACGCCTCCAGCCGATCTGAGCAATGGCTTCATCACGGTATCCGCCTTGCCGACCATAAGTATCTTGCCCAACTACGGTGAGATAGCGGTTGGGGAGCTGCTCCCCTTTACCGCCTACTACGGCACGGCGCCCTACACCTATGGCTCCACGGATCCTGCCGTGGCGTCCTTTACGGATGATGATCTGCTGGGCGTCTGGCCGGGCAGTGTGCTGGCTTTTGTCGAGGATGCTTTCGGGGTCACGGATACCACGAGCGGCACGATCGACGTGCGTGCCCTCCGCCTGTCTGTAGGCGACGGTCTCGGAATGCCGGGGGATGTGGTCGTCGTGCCGGTGGATGTCGGCAACACGACTCCGTTCGATATCCGTTCGGCCGAATTCACGATCGACATCAATTATCCCTATGTGCAGTTGACGGGTGTGATCACGACCGGGACCCTGGTTGGAGCAGCAAACTGGTCCACGCCGGTGGTCAATGTTCAGGAGGCCGGTGTCTCTATCGCCCTGGCCGGGGTCGAGCCGCTGGTGGGCGGCGGCACTCTGATCTATCTGGAGTTCACTGTTCTTGATCCTCCGTATTCCATGTGGATCAACCTCACTCCGGTAGACGGCATGTTCAACGAGATCTACCCTCCGGTCCACGAGTACGGGGGAATTCAGATCACGGATTTCCCGGTCCTGTCGATCTATCCCAACACCGTCGAGATGGTCGTCGGCGACACGGAGCAGTTCGCCGTGTCGGGCAGCGGCACTCCGCCCTACGACTGGAGCGTTACCGATCCTGTCCTGGCGGACATCAATACGGATGGTCTGCTTACGGCGCTCGATTCCGGAGTGACTCGTGTCGCTGTGGACGATGCCGTCGGCGCCACCGACACGACCGATGTCATCAGGATCTGTGACCTCTACCTGCTGGCCCCCAGCGATACGGTCTTCACCTCCCACTCTGCGCTGTTGCCGATCCAGCCGGATCGCGACGTGACGGGACTGGGGATCATGGGTTACGAGCTGACGTTGACCTACAACCCGTTGCGGGTGGATGTGCTGGATATTGTGGTTGCGGGCACTTCGAGCGCCGGCTGGGGGATGCCGGTCGTCAATATGGAGCCGGGTGAGATCATCATCGTGAATGCGGGCGTGTATCCGCTGGAAACGGACCTCCCGCTTCTGTTCATCGAGATGATCGGCACACCGGAGCTGTACGGCTCCTCATCGCCGTTCGTGATCGAGGAGGTCTATTTCAACGAGGGTGATCCCTGCGCCCTGGTGATCGACGGCATCATCGAGTTACCGGTCGGTGTCCCCGAATCGCCACCGGCGGCGACGCTCACGCTCAAGCCCAACTACCCCAATCCGTTCAATCCCTGGACCAGCATCACCTACAATGTGGGTGAACCGGGACCTGTGCGGATTGCGGTGTACTCGATCGGGGGGAGCCTGGTGCGGGAGCTTGTGAATCATCACCTGGAAAAACCCGGCGAGTTCGTCACGGAGTGGGACGGCCTTGATGACCGGGGCAGGCGGATGTCCAGCGGCGTCTATATCTGTCGTCTGGAGGGTGCGGGCGATGAAAGATCGATCAAAATGGTCATGACCAGATAGAGACACCTCAAATTTCCGGCGGGCTCCCGACGAGGGGGTCCGCTTTTTTATCCGCCCCGGGACGAGTAGACGTTCACGCCCTGCACATTGACGAACTCCCGCAAGCCGAACCAGGAGAGCTCGCGGCCGAGACCGCTTCTCTTGATGCCGCCAAAAGGCATGCGCGGATCGGATTTGACGATCGAGTTGACGAACACGGCCCCTGCCTGTATGCGGCGGGCAAGTCGTTCACCGCGGGCGATGTCCTCCGTCCAGACGCTGCCGCCCAGACCGAACTCACTGTCGTTGGCCACCCGCAACGCCTCCTCCTCATCATCGACAATCATGATCGGCGCGACCGGTCCGAATACCTCCTCCCGCATGACGGCCATGTCGGGGCGGACATTGGTCAAGACGGTCGGCTCGAAGAGAAAACCGGGACCGGCAACCCGCTTGCCGCCGCAGGCCAGTACCGCCCCTTCGGAGATGGAGGCGGCGATCTGGTTCTCGATCTCCTCTACTGCCGCAGCATTGACCATGGGACCGATCCTGGTTGCCGGCAGCGTCGGATCACCCAGCGGCAGTTCGTTCATCAGGGAGACGAAACGCTCGGTGAACGGCGCGGCGATCTCATTCAGAACGATGAATCGTTTGGCCGCGATACAGCTTTGCCCCGAATTGAAGCAGCGACCGAGTACGGCGTTGCGTGCCGCATGCTCTATATCGGCATCCTCAAGCACGATGAATGGATCCGAGCCGCCGAGTTCGAGCACAACCTTCTTGAGGTGGCGGCCCGCCAACCCCGCAACCTGCCTGCCGGCCTCCGTGCTGCCGGTGAGGGAGATTCCGGCAATGGCATCGTCGGCGATCAGGGTCGCTACGCCTGCATGATCGGCGAAGACGTTGCGGAACAGATTAGGGGGGAAACCGCTCTCCCGGAAGGCCGTCTCGATTGCCTGGGCGCAACGGGGGACATTGCCGGCATGTTTGAGAATACTGCCGTTGCCGGCGAGCAGGGCGGGCACGCTGAAGCGGAGGGCCTGCCAGAAGGGGAAATTCCAGGGCATGATGGAGAGGATCACCCCCAGCGGCTGGTAGACGACACGATGCCGGTGACCGTCGGCCGCGATCTCCTCCTCGGCGAGCCATTCGCCCCCCATGTCGGCGTAGACATCGCAGAGCCAGGCGCACTTTTCGATTTCACCCTTCGCCTCGGTGACGGGTTTGCCCATCTCAAGGGTGATCAGCCCGGCATAGTGGTCGACCCGACTCCGCAGATGAGCCGCCAATTCGGTGAAGAGCGGCAACCGCCGGGACAGGGGGAGCGTGCCCCAGTCGCGCTGCTCATTCCGGACCTGTGCCGCGACGGCCAACAGTTCGACTTCGGGCAGCGAAGTTATGTGATCGATTCTTTCCCCTGTAGCGGGATTGACTGTCCAGTACTGCATTGCGGACCTCCCCCCTATTCGGGTTTGCATCTTGCTCATGTTCCAATGTGTTTGCCCTAAAACCGGGTGAAAGACAAGCGAGATCAGTCTGGGCTGAAATAATATGGATGTAAGGTGTTGTAGGGATGAACTTACATCTAGTGTATGAATGATGTTACACCCGCACCCCTTATGGTGTTTTCGGTAAATTTGGCTCGGATGTCGGAAAAAACAGGTGTTATAACTAAACCCCTGTGGCAGTTATATTAACTGGATTTCACCACTCAGTAATTCAGGCATGAGTGATTGTCGGAGGCTTAGACAATGGGGACAGCTATTCTCGTTCTGCTTGTGCTGCTGATCATAGCGCTTGGGTGGAATATCGTATCCTCCGCCCAGGATACACCCGCCAAGAGGACCAGGCGTAAGCCGGCGAAGAGCAAAGCGAATCCCACGCAACAGAAACGTAAGGCTGTTACCCGGGCTACCGATCCTGCTATGGCTGCGCCGGCGCTCGACTATTTCAAGCCGGCCGTCGAGGACGGCGAGTTCCTCTTTGCTAAGCAGTCGGCCGGGGATTCCATGAACGAACTCATGGATCAGGCCGAGATGGTCTCCCAAAAACTCGCATCGCGCCAGAATATCCTGAGTGGCTTCTCGGATGCCGATTACGATCCCAAGAAGGTATCCGAGCTTGTGCTCAGCGACCCCGGGCTGGCGGCCGAGGTATTGAAGACCGTCAACTCACCCTTCTATGGACTCTCCCAGCAAATAGCCTCCGTGTTTCGCGCCATTGTGTTGCTGGGACATGTGGAGGTGCGGAACATCATCTGGCGCACCTGCGTGGGGCAAACCGAAAGCATCGAGGATGTTCGGGTTAACATGTTCCTCGACGACCTCTGGCAGCACTCTTTCTCGGTCAGCCGCGTGGCCTATGTCATCGCCAAGGAGCGGGGGTTGTCCGAGCCGGACAGCGTTTCGACCACCGCGCTGCTGCATGACATAGGCAAGCTGATCTGCGTCAACACCTGGCCGGAAAAGGCGCTGGGGATATACAATCCGGTGGCGTTCAGTTCATCGAGAGTTCTGGCCGAAGAGGCGGAGCTGGGCATGAATCACGCAGCGTTGGGCGCCGAGGTGGCGCAATCGTGGGGGCTCCCCGGCGAGACCTGTTCGACCGTGCGTCACTACCATGCGCCAAGCTATGTCGGCCCGGACGAGATCCAGGGGGACCGCGCCCAGATCACCGTGGTGCATGTGGCCGATCTCATTTGCCACAATGCCGCCATGCAGTCCGCCGACGTTGCCAATGCCGTGCTGTATCTGCCGCGAGACGGCTGGTTGCAGACCATCGGCGTCAACAATCTGCAGGAGCTGTTCACGCCGGGCGTGATGAAGGCTCTGCCGCGCAGTAAGCCGCCGGCCAAGGCCGCTGCCCCGCAGGAGAAAAAAGAGCCGCAACCGGCCTAGCCCTTTTCGGCATGCGGGTACTTCCGGTATCGCCGCCCTTTGATATATTCTGTATCCGATACCATGCCGCATCACGCCGGATCCGCGAATGCATTCGTCGGCTTGCGCGTCTGCCTGAAAATTACAGGAGATCAAATGAACGACTGGCGAAAATCTCTCGAGCAATTGCAGATCGGCAACGAACGGTTCGCGGCTTCCCGGATGAAACATTCGAGGCAGGATGCCGAGCGACGTGAAGAACTGCTTGAAGGGCAGGCCCCTTTCGCCGTGGTGCTGGCCTGTTCCGATTCACGGGTGACGCCCGAGATCCTGTTTGACCAGGGGCTTGGTGATATCTTCGTGATCCGCGTGGCCGGCAATATCATAGACGATGTCGTGATCGCCAGCATCGAATACGCCGCCGCTCATCTGGCTACGCCTCTGATCGTGGTGCTCGGCCATTCGAGTTGTGGAGCGATTACGGCGACAGCCGCGGGTGGAGATCCCGGCGGACATTTACCCAGTCTGACCCGGGCGCTGGCGCCTGCGGTTGAGGCTGTGCGTCACCTGGATGGTGATCTCGTCAACAATGCCGCCCAGGCGAACGCCCGCCGGATCGCAGCGGAACTCGGTTCGACCGAACCTGTTTTGGCCGGGAAGGTCGGCGAGGGCTCTTTGAAGATCCTGGGGGCCTACTACGATCTGGAATCGGGGAGGGTCTCTTTCCTGGACGAGGACTGATCGATCGCAATCCCGTGATCGCGGGAGCCGCAACTGCTTCACAACGGAAAGCCCTCCTCCGGGGGGGGGGGGGTCGCCGTTGTGAGGATGTTCAAGCCCACCTTCCTGGTATTACAATGCCTGTACCAGGAATACTTTCTCGACGAGGTGCACACGAATTGCATCGACGGTATGCTGGAGCACGCAGTCATGCATCCCATTCGCCACGGCTATCAACTGGAGATGCCTCTTGCGCGCGGCTAGCGTGACGGGGCAATTGCCATGAAGAACGGGTGGCGGCAAAAAGTCCCTGTCCCCGGAGCGGAGTCTGCTGTATTGTTCCGCGAATGATTGCAAGCAGATGACGGGAGCACAATGAGGGCAAAAACCACGGTCTGGATAGAGAACGATGCGGGTGAGGTGGTCTATGGCCTTGGACGCCAGAAGATCCTCGAAGCGATTCAGGACTGCGGCTCGATCAAGGCGGCTGCGGAGCGGCTCGACATGTCCTATCGCGGGCTTTGGGGACGCTTGAAGAACTCCGAAAAGCGTCTCGGTTTTGCTCTGGTCAAATCGATACCCGGCAGCGGCAAGAGCAGCGGCACCACGCTGACCCCCGCAGCAGTCGCATTGATGAAGCGGTATGGCAAGTTGCTGCAGAAGACGCGGGTCGTCACCGATCGAACCTTCGACGCAACGATCAAGGAGCTGCTCGAGGAGAGCACCGAGGGGTAATCCCACCGCTCCATCCCGTCCAAACCCGAACCAAATCGCCTTACGAATTGCGAATTGGAATTGCCCATGTTATCTGTCCTCAGCAATCCTCCACCAGTTTATCGGGAAACGGGAGATGGGCAAAGACAACCTCAAGGTGATATCCGACAATAACCCGTCGCTCTCCCCCTTCAATCTGGGTGACTGGCTGGTCGAGCCTGCACTGAACCGCATCAGCAATGAGCGGGGTGCGGTCCAGCTGAGTCCAAGGAATATGAGGGTGCTCTGCTGTCTGGCTCGGCAACCCGGCAGAGTCGTCTCCCGCCCGGAGCTCTTCGACACGATCTGGCACGGAGTCGTTGTGGGCGAAGAGGTTCTCACCGGCGCCATCTCCGAATTGCGGCAGACCCTGTCCGATGATCCACGCTGCCCCCGTTTCATCGAGACCATCCGCAAGGGTGGGTATCGTCTGATCGGTCCGGTTGTCCCGATAGAGGACCCTCTCCTCCCCGTTAAACTTCGCCCCCGAGCAGTTGCCCCCTCCGGACTGCGACCCATCTCCAGGGGGGGATATATCGGGTTGGCGGCGATCATCGTTCTGATGTCGTGTGTCTGGGCCCTGATCGCGGGACGATCGACCACGACCTACGATTCCAGCTGGCAAACCGTCCCCCTGACCAGTCTCGCCGGGCAGGAGCGCTATCCCACTCTCTCCCCCGATGGATCGCGAGTCGCCTATATCCGTCGCGGCTTTCAGCGGAAGGCCAGTCAGCTCTACCTGCGGCAATGCGGCACCACCAACGAGATCCTGCTCTCCGAGAGCGAGAATCAATTCAGCTTTACGGCCTGGTCTCCGGACGGGGCCGCCATCGCCTTCGTGGTCCTGCAACCGGAACAGGCGGTACTAAGAACGGTACCGTCCCTCGGCGGGGTCTGCGTCGACCTCGCCAATCTGGATGGTCGGGTTCGGGGGATCGACTGGTCGCCCGATGGCCGTTATCTGGCGGTCTCTCTTCAGTCGACCGGGCAATCGGCAGACATCAACTTCCTGGACCTGGAGACGAAGCAGTGGAGCTCGCCCGGCTCTCTTCGGGATACCGATACGCACGAGATCTGTCCGGCTTTCTCCCCATCCGGAACGACCCTGGCCTTCGTCCGCATTGAGGACACGGGCAGGGAGCATGTCTTTACGCTGGATCTTGGTTCCCGGGGCGCCGGCGCCGAACGCCTGACCGATCGACCTGCGACCTATTCCAGCCTGGACTGGTTGCCCGATGGTCAAACCCTGGTTGCGTCGGCCAGCACCAGAGACCACCATCAGATCTGGCGCATCCACTTGAGCAACGGGGCGATGGAGCCGCAGCAGGTAGGTCAGCGGCACGTCTACAGTGCCGCGGCAGCCTCTACCGCTCCCGGTCTGGTGATGGCGAGTCTGGATCTGGACTACGATCTGGCCGAGCTCGATTTGCGCCACCTGCCCGAGGATACCTCCGCCTGTCGATTGAGGAGCGTCCTCTCCTCAACCTGGATCGACGGGCAGGCGGCATTCTCGCCCCGCACCGGGAAGGTGGCTTTCACGTCCGATCGGAGCGGCGAACTCCAGATCTACCTGTCCGCTGGGGCGGGGTCCGAATTACGGCCGATCACTCGGTTCCAGGATGCCATGATCTGGAATCTGTTCTGGTCCGCCGACGAGCGGTTTCTCTTCTTTATGATGAATTGCGATCTGGTACCCGCCTACTATTCGCTGGAGATCGTCTCCGGCACCCAGCGCATACTGCCTCACACCTACGAGCTTTACGATCTGCAGCGGGCCTCCGGAGACGGCAACTGGTTCTACGGAAATCGTTTTGAGAACGATGAAGTGCTGTTCGGACGCGTCAGTCTTGACGGCAAGACGTGGGAGACGATATTGCCGGGCAGGGTGCAGCTGGTGTATGTGAGCGTCACCGGTGATTCGCTCCAGTATTTCAAACCCGATAGGAGTCAGCTTTACAGCCTGACTCAAAATACGGAAGCGCCCGCCCGGAGTCTCCCCTTCGATCTGACCGGCCTCGTCAGGTACGCCTCCGCCGGCAGCGACATCTACGCATTGTCGACGGTCGGTGAATCCAGCACGCTTTACCGGTGGGGCAACACCAGCGGAGGTCTGGATACGCTCGGTCATTTCGATGCCAGAATTGCAGGTCCCATCGCTATCGCCCCCGATCATTCACGACTGCTGGCGACTGTCGAAACGCGTCGGGATCTGGATCTCCTCCTGATCCCCGATTTTCACTGACCCTCGCCTGCTCATCCGTCGATATCAGCCAAACAATAGCTTCCGCTTACCTTCCGCTCAGGTATCGCAAGGGTAATTTCAATACTCTCATCCGACAGCCCGCCTGGTTATGCACCGATGTGCATGGGATTATCATTCTGGAGGATTGAACATGAGAGAAACCGTAAACCGGATCCGGCGGTTCGCCTGTCTGCTGACGATTTTGCTGGTTCAGGCCCCGCCTGTTACCGGTCAGGTGATTAAAAGCTCGACCTTTTTTGGCGGCACCGACACCGAAAACGCCCTGGGCATGACGGTGGATGCGCAGGGGAATATCTACATCGTCGGCTACACCTCATCCGCCGATCTGCCGATGCTGCCGAACTCCTGGAATCCGGTATTCGGCGGCATACAGGATGTCTACGTGGCCAGATTCAATGCCGACCTCTCCGAATTGCAGGCCATCACCTACCTGGGGGGGGAGGACATGGATCATGGTTATTGCGTGGCGATCGACTCGGAGGGGAATGTCCTGGTGAGCGGGTTTACCGAATCCGACGATCTCCTGCCGACCGCAGGCGCCTACGATGGGACGGGTGAAGACGTAGACGGCTTCGTGGCCCGCTTCGATGCCGACCTCACCACACTGCTGGCCATGACCAGGATCGGCGGCAGTGGGGCCGATTTCGCCTACTCGGTGGCCACCGATGATGCGGGTCTGGTCTACCTGGCCGGCGAGGCCATCTCGGAGGATTACCCCGTCACCACGGGCGCTTTTGCCGAAACCCATGCCACCGGATATCCCGCGCATACCGACTTTTTCATCAGCTGTTTCAGTGAGGATCTGTCATCGCTTGTGGCATCGACCTATCTGGGCGGTCGCAAGGATGAGATTTTCGCGGATATCGATTTCAGCTCCACAGGCGAGATCATTCTGCTGGGATCGACAGCCTCCAGCAACTTTCCCGTCACGGCCGGAGCCTACGACAGGTATTTCAACGGCAGTTTCGATTGTGTCGTGGCGAAACTGAGCAGCGATCTCACGGAGCTGAGCGCAGCCAGCTTCATAGGTCACACCGATTATGACCGCCCCTCGGCTCTGATTGAGAGTCCGACCGGTGATATCTACTTCAACGGGTATACCCATTCGAGATACTTCCCCACAACGCTCCAAGCTCATGATCGCACCTTCGATGGTCCCTCCGAGATCATCGTCTGCCGGATGGACATGGACCTGACCGAACTGAAGGCCTCCACAATGCTTGGAGGGGACGGACTCGAATACAGTGAAGGCCTGGCGCTGTCCGACGACGGCACCGTCTTCGTCTCGGCGGGCACCGACAGAACCGGTTTTCCCATAACCGACGGCGCCTACGACGGCGACTACAATGGCGGCTGGGACATAGTCATCGGACGTCTGGATGGTTCTCTGGAAAATCTCCTGAGATCGACCTACTTCGGGGGCGATGGCGACGACTGGGGTAAACTCTGCAGTAATCCCCTGGGCGGAATTATGGTATTCGGCTCCACCAGTTCGGAGAACTTCCCGATCACCGAGAATGCCTATTGCACGGATTACAACATGGAGGGTGACGCCTTTGTCACCTATCTGCGCAGTTTGACGACGACTGCGGTCCCCCTTGGCGGCGAGGATGATATCCCGTCGGGGTCACGTATCGAGAGTATCGCTCCCAATCCGATGAAACCGAGAACCGAGATCCGCTTTCGGATAGAGGAGGCCGGCTGGTTTGACCTTATCGTCTTCGACCTGACCGGCCGCATGGTCACCAGTTTGAAGAGGGGACACTTCGGGATGGGCACCTACAGCGCCACCTGGGATGGTCGCGACAAGCAGGGGTGCCTGCAGGCATCGGGAATCTATCTTGTCTCGCTTCAAGAGCGTGGAACCAGGCGGGTCAGGGGGATGACCAGGAAAGTGCAACTCATCCGTTAGCGGGCCTGCTGGGGCAATTGCCGCAATATGGGGCAACGACTGATCGAGGTTCTGCTCAGCGAAAACGCCGGGGAGAAACTCCCCGGCGCTCAATCCGGTCCAATTTACCCACACCCGACCGGAACTTCCGTCGGTTATACGTCGAACCACTTGGTCACTTTGGCCATGAAAATGTTGTCGCCCGGAGCCTCGATCAGGTTGTCCAGGTCGCGTCCCAGATCGAAATCGCCCGGATTGCTGTAGTTCATCCGGTCCTGCGTCCAGACCAGGTAAAAAGCGGAGCCCGGCTGGTATTCCCAGCGGAGAACCATGTTCACCTGCAGCGACTTGGAGTTGAAGTCCGGATTGCTGATGGTCGTCGACTCGGTTGCACCGGACGCGCCGTCCGGATCCAGCGTAATCTCATCGCTGTCGGCGTCGTATTCGCTGGTGGATTCACCCGACTGTCCGTAGTGGGCGAAGTCGGCTGTCCCCGCCCTCTCCAGCCACTTGAAATCGCGATAATCGCCTACTCCGATCAACGGACGGAAGAAGGCCTGCAAAGTCAGCCGCGGGGAGAAGGTCCAGTCGATGCGGGTCGACAGGCTGAACTGCCTGTAGTCCAGATCGCTGAAGATGTACCTCTTGTCGTAGGTTTCCGGCATGCCGGCGTCGGCGACAGCCGTGAAGTAGCGCATCGTGGACAGGTTGCGGGAGTAGTGGGGGTAGGCGGATATCTTCAGCGAACTGCTGGGCCGCCAGGTCAGGTCGAGTCCCAATCCCTGATTTTCGTGTCCACTGTCGTCTTTCGACAGATTGCCGTCTATACCGACGACGAAGCTCTTGCGGTAATCGGAGTAGATGTTCCAGCTCCAGGACCAGCCCGCTGGCTCGATCACGGCTGGGCCGCCCCGGGTCGTCAACACGTTATTGTCCTGCGGGATGTAGAAGAAGTTGCTGTCGAAATCCCAGAAGTTGGCGAAGCGGAGGCTGACCATTCCCCCGGTGCCGCCGCCCGCGGAGGTGCCGCTGAAGTCGTAGATCTCGAACTGGGACAGGTAGGCGTAGCGGCCGCGGAAGAATCGGCCGGGTTCGTTCCAGGACCAGCCAACGGTGGCCTGGGCGTTGATCTTGTCGCTGCGGGGGAGGAAGCCGAGATCGTTGAGTTCGAGTCCCGGGGAGAGGGCGCCGATGCTGGCGTTGACGGTGAGGTCGCCCTTCTGCTTGTTCACCACCGCATGCCCGCCGATACCGCTCATGCTTGTGGCCTCGGCGTCCAGTTCGACATGATCGGTGTCCGGCCGCTGGAAGTAGTGGCGCGAATTGTTCTGCAAGCCGGTGATCGCCGTTTTGCTGCCGGTGACATGGGACATGTTGAGGTAAACCCGCATCGCCCAGATCTCATCGTCATCCAGATACTGCCAATGATCCAGATTGAGGGAGAACGCCTTGTCGTGGAGCGTATCGCGGGCATGGTCCGAAGTCAGATCCCTGAATACCGATGTGGCCAGCAGACCCGTGGCGCCGCGGCCGTCGGTGCGGTCGCGTTTGACGCGGATCACGGAGTAGTTGGCCATGGGCTCGACCAGCACTTCGGCATCGTTGCTCCCGCTCCTCAGTTCGGCCGTCTCCTTGTTGGTGACCGCCGACAGAAAACCGAATGAGGTTTGCCCCAGTTTGCCGCTCAGCTTGCCCGCGCCCAGGATCCTCGTACCCTGCGGCGTATCCGCGAAGTCATAATCGACATCGGGATTGCCGCCGGGATGCAGCTGCGGCGCGCGGCCGATGCGACGGCTGTAGAAGGGATCGGGGTTCCACCAGTTGATGTTGAAATTGCTGTTGATCCCGTCGCCGGCGAAGCGGAAGATGTTGGCGCCCTCGATGAAGAAGGGGCGCTTCTCGTTGAAGAACGATTCCGTGTCGGACAGATTGATCTCGGACGGATCCACCTCAACCTGACCGAAGTCCGGGTTGAACGTGGCGTTCAGAGTGAGATTACTCGACAGGCCCCAGTGGAGGTCGAGTCCGCCGTTGAATTCGTACTCGGAGCCGTCGTTGTAGGGATCCCCCTCGACGCTCTCGATGAACGCCCCCTTGCCGGTGCCGTAGGCGAGCACCTCAATCCGTTTGCCCGGCGTGATCCCCTGGATGCCGATGAGGTCGGGGAAGCGGCGGACATACCCGGCGCTGTCGCGGGGGCGATGGAAGAGCTCGTCCCGCTCGGAGTAGCGGTGGATGCGGCGACTGAAGTTGATCCCCCACACCTGTTGATCACGGTTGGGAAAGTTGAGCTGCGAAAAGGGGATGCGCATCTCGACGGTCCAGCCGAGATCGTCGATGTTCACGGCGTAGCTCCAGATGCCGTCCCAGGAGGAATCATCCCAGCCGTCGTTGTAGAGCGCGGCATCGCACTGGGTGCCGCCCGGATTGACGGAGAAGGAGTAACCGGTGCGGTCGTCGTTGAACGTGTCCAGGTTGAGGTACACCCACTCGTTGTCGGGGTGGGAGTCGCGGCGACCAAGCCTGCGCGAGATGGAGTCCGGTGCGCTGTCGAACAGGCGACCGGCGACGTAGATCGCCTCATCGTCATAGGCTACCCACCAGTCGGTGCGCAAACGGGGGAGTTCGCCGTTGTCGGGATCGTTCTGCACCAGAGGCGCCGCGCTGGAGTTCTGCCAGGGCGCTTCGTCCAGGATCCCGTTGATGGAGATCGGGACGGTGAGACGCAGGGCGGTGACGGATGCGGCCGGGGTGAAGCCGGATGCATCGGGGTTGTCCGCCACTGCGGCGCCGGCCGTCAGGATCAGTATGAGCAGGGCGATGAGTCTTGAGATCATAATGCAGGAGCGGCGGATCGACGGGACTGTCGGGAGGGACATGGCAGGATCTCCATATGGACGTGTGTGGGTCAGGACTACGGCCATTGTGACAGTACTTTGGGGAAAACGGTTGCATGGAATGTGAATGTTGTGAGCCGCAATGATTCTTCATGCATCCAGAGCGTGGGGCACATTGCTCAATACGGTCCGCAATTGGGCAGGTCCGAACCGCATGGCATGTAGTCTTAGGTGCTGTCGTATCGCGCCATTACGATGTTTGTGGGCACACAGGCCTGCTGTTGCCAATCGGTTGCCGATTCCATCGGTGTCGGCATCAGGGTGAGGGTGAATTCACCACCGTGGTCAGGAAATCCCTGACGTCCGCCCCGCGGCGATCCCAGGTCAATACGACTGCCCGTCGGGCAGTGGCCTCCGCCAGGGCTTGATACCGGGCGGGGCTCCCCGCCAGTGTTTGAATCTTTTGCGCGAGATCGTCTGTGGAGTCGGGGGTGACGTATATGCCCGCCTCGCCGAGTATCTCCCTGATACAGGGCAGATCGCTCGCGACGACCGGGATGGCGTGAACCATGTAATCGAACAGTTTCGATGGCGCGGTCAGGTACCGGTTGAAGAAGGTATCCCGCAAAGGCAGAAGCGCGATGCTGATCCGCTCCAGGTGCCGACGCATTTCGGGCACCGACACCCAGCCCGTTATCTCGAGCTGATGGTCGACGCCGTATTTCGCGGCCATCCTGTAGGTGCTGTCGATCTCATCCCGATTGCGGCCGCCAATCATCAGGAGCTTCCAGTCGGGAAGATCCAGTTTGCCGAACGCCTCCAGAATCTCCTCAACACCCATCCGCGATACCAGTGTGCCGACCAGACCCAGGGTCTTGTGCTTCAGCCGTTCCGGGTCAACGGGGAACGATTTGTCGACGCCAGGCAGTGTCGGGTGGACGGGGACAGTCGGCAGGTGCGCCTTGTAGAGATCGGCCTGGGTTTTCAGCAGGGTTATCATTCCATCCAGGCTGGGAGCGAATTTCCGCTCGGCCTGATGATAGCGTTGGAGAACGGAGCTGCTCCGGTTGTCGCGTTGACCGATATCCATGTAGAAATCATGGGTGTCGAAAGTGACCTTGATCCCCTGGCGCTGCCAGCGGGACAGGTAGCTCAAAGCCCGGTTGTCGCGGGTCATGATGACATTCAGCCCCGACTCCCTTTTCAGCTTCCTGATGATCCTCTCCGCCTGCAGATAGAACACGAACTTGCTGGCGGCCGGCTTCCAGAAGGGCCAGTCGATCACGAAAACCCGCAGATTGCTCGGGGGCTCAATGCCGTACTCCCGTCTGATGACCTCGAGCCCGTCGCCGTGGCGTCCGTCGAAACCATGGTCCGCCGAAGCCACTATCAGGTTCGTCGGCACCCCGGAACGGGCGATGGCGGATATGAAGGAGGCCGTGCGGTGCGCCGACGGCACCGGCGATGGCCATCTGATGGCGCTGATGTAGGCCAGTACCGGCCCGGTTGCTGTTTGCGACATGTCCATTTTCCGTGATGGGTGAGGTGAGGATAGTAGCACAACCGTCATCGGTAGCAATGGTATTTCACCAGTGCGAGGTGTTGCTCAAGCAGTTGAACTCGGGAATGCGGATTGATGCTTCAACTGTAGTGGAGAACTGGGTGTGAGGTGGCATGATTAAATGTAAAAAACCTGCAATTGGATCTGATTTTGTGCGTTTCCCGGCATGATTCTGCCTGGAAGTTGATTGGTTGCAAACAATCGCCCCTTTCAACTGAGGCGCGGTTAGTGTAGATTTTGGACAGATCATTTCAAACTTTGCCGACCCTCGCGCCCGACTAAAAATGACATGCGGTAATTCATAGAGAGGTACCTACCATGAAACGAATGATGGCCATTCTGATACTCAGCTCCCTGGTCCTTGCGGGATGCGCGAGTGAGTCAAGCCGGGGACCCGCGCCGCTGATCCCCATGAAGGATTTCTTCCGCAATTCGGAGCAGACGGGATTCGACCTCTCCCCCGATGGTGAGCATCTGGCTTTCCTGTCGCCCTGGGAGAACAGACAGAACATCCACATCCGCCCCCTGAACTCCGACGACGCCATCAGGATCACCGAATCCACGGCTCGCGATATCGGCGGTTACCTGTGGGCCAACAACGAACGGATCGTCTATATCCAGGACACCGGCGGCGATGAGAACTGGCACCTCTTCGCAGTGAACATCGACGGCAGCAACTTCATTGAGCTGACCCCCTTCGAAGGCGTCAGGGCGCAGTTCGTCGACAATCTGCGCGACAACGACGATGAGATGCTGATCTCGATGAACCGCCGCAACCCGCAGATCTTCGACGTCTACCGTATCAACATCAATACGGGCGACATGGAGATGATCGCGGTCAACCCCGGCAACATCATGGGTTGGGTCACCGATAACGCAGGCAAGATCCGCATCGCCACCACCACTGACGGAGTCAACAACAGCATTCTCTACCGCAAGACCGAGGATGATCCCTTCGAAGTTCTGATCACGACCAACTTCAGGGAATCCTTCACTCCGCTGTTCTTCACCTTCGACGACAAGCTGCTCTATGTCGCGTCGAATCTCGATCGCGACAAAGAGGCGATCTACACCTGGGATCCCGAAACCGCCGAGTTCAAGGATCTGGTCTTCGAACACAACGAGGTGGATGTCACCAACCTGATGCGTTCGCGCGAGCGCAAGGTCATCACCGGCGTGGCCTATACCACCGCCAAGCGGCACTACCACTTCTTCGATGATGATCGGGAGGATGTGCAGAAACGGCTGGAGCAGGAGCTCCCCGGCCTGGAGGCCCGGTTGGTCAGTACCAGTCGCGATGAGCGGAAGATGCTGGTGCGCAGCTTCAGCGACAAGACCCTCGGCGGCTATTACTACTTCGACCGCGACGCCGACACCTTCACGCACATCGTGGATGTCAGCCCCTGGCTCAACGCCGAAAACATGGCCGACGTGAAGCCTATCCAGTATCAGGCGCGCGACGGTCTGACCATTCACGGCTACCTCACCCTGCCTGTCGGAGTCGAAGCGAAGAACCTGCCGGTCGTGGTCAATCCGCACGGCGGCCCCTGGGCCCGCGACTTCTGGGGCTTCAACCCCGAGATTCAGCTCCTGGCCAACCGCGGCTATGCGGTCCTGCAGATGAACTTCCGCGGCTCGACGGGCTACGGCAAGGAGTTCTGGGCCTGCAGCTTCAAGCAGTGGGGCAAGACGATGCAGGACGATATCAGCGATGGCACGCAGTGGCTGATCGACCAGGGGATAGCCGATCCCGAACGGATCGGCATCTACGGCGGCTCCTATGGCGGCTACGCAGTGCTGGCCGGCCTGGCTTTCACCCCCGACCTGTTCGCCTGCGGCGTTGACTATGTCGGCGTCTCCAATCTGTTCACCTTCATGGAGAGCATCCCACCCTACTGGAAGCCCTTCCTGGAAATGATCCACGTCATGGTCGGCAATCCCGAAACGGATGATGAGCTGATGCGTGCGGCCTCCCCCTTCTTCCACGTCGACAAGATCACCGCACCGCTCTTCGTTGCGCAGGGCGCCAATGACCCCCGCGTGGCCAAGGCCGAATCGGACCAGATCGTCGAGGCTCTGAAGGCCCGCGGCATCGACGTCCCCTACATGGTCAAGGGCAACGAGGGGCACGGTTTCGCCAACGAGGAGAACCGCTGGGACTTCTATGGTGAGATGGAGAGATTCCTCGGCAAGCACCTGGGTGGTGCGGTTGAGGAGCCTGTTACCTCCGATGCTCAAAATGACCAGGGACTGAATGACGGTAAGTAGCGACAAGCGCTCCACGCCCTGCCTGGGGTTGGCCCTGGGCAGCGGCGCGGCTCG
This sequence comes from bacterium, assembly GCA_024231955.1. GTDB lineage: Bacteria > Krumholzibacteriota > Krumholzibacteriia > JACNKJ01 > JACNKJ01 > JAAEPZ01. Next base: position 559,829 of record JAAEPZ010001024.1, read on the forward strand.
CGGTTGGGCCCATATCGGCGTTATCGACGCCATGCGGGAGTTGGGCATTCCCATCGACCTGGTGACCGGCGCCAGCTTCGGTTCGCTGGTGGCGGCCAGTCTTGCCGCCGACGCGCTGGAGGAGATGCGCGAGTTCGGGCTCCATCTCGATTGGCGCTCGGTTATCCGCTTCATCGATCCCGTTTATCCCCGCTCCGGACTGATCGATGGTCGCAAGCTCGAGGTCCTCATCCGTGATGAGTTGGGCGCGAAGCGGATCGAAGATCTGTCGCTTCCGTTCAGGGCGATTGCCACCGATCTCAATACCGGGGATGAGGTGGTGTTCTCCGAGGGGGATATCTATACCGCCCTGCGCGCGAGCATCTCGGTGCCGGGGCTCTTCACGCCGTTCAGCTTCAAGGGGCGTACGTTGGTTGACGGCGGACTGGTCAACCCCGTGCCGGTGAGTGTGGCCCGTGAAATGGGCGCGAAGGTCATCATAGCGGTGGACATCAATCACTATAATGTGCCGGAGCAGTCCGCCAAACCGTTGTTCCCCATGCCCAGGCGGGCCGATGCGTATCAACTGCAGGAGAAGTGGCGGCAAAACAAGTTGCTGATCAGGCTCAATGAGGGGCTGGATCGGATGAACCTGCCCGGTTTGCCCGAACTGGATGTGGAGAAAATCTCCTGGCTGAAGAACTGGCTGGATGTGCAGGCTTCGCCCCGGATTTTCGAGGTGCTGCTCACCTCTCTGGCAATCATGGAATTCAGAATCGGTGAGAATCGAATTTGCTCCGACAAACCCGATATCATCATCAGGCCGCGGATAGGGCACATCCGTTTCCACGAGTTCAATCGGGCGGAGGAGGGAATTGTCGCCGGTTACGAAGCGGCAATGGAGATACTGAAACCCCTGATCGATGAACCCGGTTCGATCCTGACCGGGTGATGAAGATCAAATCAAACACAGCGGAGTCGAACATGGAACAGCAAGACGCTCAATCGGTCATTTGGGACATGATCAATTACATAGACGCCTCACCAACGGCGACCCACGCCACCGTAGAGATGGCCCAGCGTCTGGAGGCGATGGGATTCAAGCGGTTGAACGAGGAGGATGCCTGGGATCTCAAGCCGGGCGACTGTTTCTACGTGATCCGCAACTATGCCGGCATCATCGCGGCGCGTGTCGGCGCCGAGCCGCCGGAGACCGGCGGCTGCCGAATCATCGGTGCGCACACCGATTTCCCGGGGCTGCGTCTCAAGCCCAATGGAGTCTACTCCAAGAACGGATATCTCCAACTCGGCGTCGAGGTTTACGGTGGACCGATTCTGCACACGTGGCTCAACCGCGATCTTGGCCTGGCCGGGAGGATTGTAGTCGGTGAGGATGGTGTGCCCGGCGATGTCATGCTGTTCGAGATCAATCGCCCCGTTTGCCATATTCCCAATCTTGCCCCGCACATCCGGGTCAAGCGGACGGAGGAGATCAAACTCAACAGGCAGGATCATTTCCCGCCCATCCTCGGCCTTGGCGACAAGCAGGCGCTGGAGGAGAAACCGCTGCTCAAGGCCGTCGCCGCCGAAGCCGGGGTCGATGTCGATGAGATCATCAGCTGTTCGATTGAGGTGTTCGATCTGCAGCCCGGGACTACGGGGGGGATGAACGAGGAGTTTGTCTTCTCCCGGAGCCTCGACAATCTGTCGAGTTGCCACGCCGGACTGGAGGCGCTGAAGGGTGCGCCGACCGATGCGCCGTTCACCCAGATCATCGCCCTGTTCGACAACGAGGAGATAGGATCGGGTACGATGCAGGGCGCCCAATCGGGATTCCTGGACAGTGTCATCGAGCGGTTGTGCATAGCCACCGATCGTCCGCGTGAGGCGTTCCACAGGACCCTGGCCAATTCTCTGCTCTTCTCGGTCGATGGTGCGCATGCCGTCAACCCGAACTACTCAAGTTCGCACGAGCCGCGACATCATCCGATGCTCAATGGCGGGCCAGTTGTGAAAGTGAACGCCAATGAGCGTTACACCACGCAGCTTGAGGCTCATGCTCACCTCAAAGCCTGTGCCGCGGCGGTGGAGGCGCCTTTACAGACCTTCGTCGCCCGCACCGATGTCGGCACCGGCAGTACGATCGGACCGATGACCTCGACACGACTCGGGATTCGGTCGGTCGATGTCGGCAGCCCGATGCTGTCGATGCACTCCAGCAGGGAGGTTGGTGGTGTGGAGGATCAGCTTCACATGATCAGGCTGCTGACGGAGCATTTTACCAGACTCTAGTATGATTTACTCTCGCCGGGGTGGGCGCAACGCCCGCCCCGACGATCTTTGCCGATAAAAGCGCAGACTTCCATGTAATAAAAAACGGACCCGATAAATCGAGTCCGCCCAATGGTTCTCACCAATCCGAAGATCAGTAAGAGTTGAAACACCCGTTGCGAAAGCCGCTACAACTTAAGGGGTTATGGGGAGAATTCGTGCATGCCTGCAACGAACCCCCTCAAGTCTTATCTCTTCCACACTGTATGCATTCCAACTGATTGCATCTCACGTAGGGAAGTATACCGAGATCTCTGGACTTCTGCTTTCAATATAGTGTACGATCGTAAAACGAACAAAGTCTAAGCATGTTTTCTATTCTGAACCTTATGTGGTGTAATTAAAGGAGATATGGGGCTGGTCTTTGTATGATATTCTTGAATTCCAGCAATAAGGAGAATATTGAACATGAAGGATGGACTGATTCCGCCCGGATTGACGAGCGTCATCTACAGTCTGACCGATAACGGAATCCCCTGTATCCCCGTGATGGGGATCAACAACATCTCCTCGACCAGCAGCTCACTGGTAGAGCATTGTCACCCCGGAATTATGGAAATACGGTACCTGAAGACCGGACAACTGACCTGGAATGTCGACGGAAACGATTATATTCAAAAGGGTAACGAGTTTTTCATTACTTTCCCCGGCGAGATGCACTGCACCAGTGGCTATCCCATCTGTCGGGGGCAGATCTACTGGTTGCAGGTTCAGTTTCCCACTACATTCCACTCCTTCCTCGGGTTGACCGCCGAACGGGCCGAACCCATCGTCCAGGGTCTGATGAACCTGCCACGTCGCTCTTTTCCCGGAAAAAGAATGGCCAGACCACTGTTCGAGAAAATCATACATTTGCACCAGCAGAACTTCCGGGGGGACATACTGCAGTCGTTGTCAATCGCAGCCCGACTCCAGGCATGGCTTCTTCTGGTGATAGAGTGTGCTCATACGCAGGAGGAGACACGGGAGATATCCGACTCGCAGGCCAAGATGAATGAACTCATCGATTTGATCCGGAAGAATCCCGGCGAGAGATACAACTCGAATGAAATGGCGGATATGTTGGGGCTTTCGTCATCGCGTTTCTTTCACAAGTTCAAGGATGCAATGGGGATGACGCCGGGTGAGTTCATCTTGCGCGCCAAAGTAGAACGCGCTCGGGCGCTTCTAACCGAGACCAATATGTCGATTACCGACATCTCCTTCAGGCTGGGATTCTCCTCATCCCAGTACTTCGCTACAGTCTTCAAGCGCTATACCAGGATCACTCCACGACAAGCGCGTAAAGAGAGACTTCCGCCCTTCTAATCCAACATTCCGCCGCATCGCGGGGATGAGTCCGAGTGCCGCCCTAAAGGTGTAAACACTCTTTATATACAGTTCTTACAGGTAGACATACGCTCCAGTGAGGGGGAGTGAAGTGGCGAAAGGCCTGGAGATCCGATTGGCGACAACGGATATGGTTCAGGTGTCAGTGTTGTCTGCCGATTGCTAAAGAGGATATGTATCCACAATGTGGACGGGGAACACTGTATTCATAAAGATTCGGCGGGAAGATGTTTAAAATCAAGAAAACCGATTATGGGTTGAGAATGGATTTTGTCGGCGGCGTCAATCAACCGGATATGGAGGATTGGCTCAAACAGAGCAAGGATACGATAGAAGAGATTGATATGGCCAAGTTTGCTGTTTTGATAGACTTCCGTTATTGCGACTATCTGGCCGCGTCCGGCAAGAAGACTTTCGATACCGGCCGCAAGGTTTTCTATCATATGGGAATGAGACGCTCGGCGCTGATCTTCGCGGAGCCGAAGATGTCACGAGGTTTCAAGCGGATCGCCAAAAGGCTCGGCTTCGATCAGTTCGAGCGCTATCTGGATTCAACCAATCCTCGTTGTGAAAAACTCGCGCTGGCCTGGTTGCTGCGCGGCGATGACCCCGACCTCTCCGAGGAGGAGCGGGATCGACGGTCCCTGTCCCGATAATCAGGGGCAAGGGGGCTATCTATTGCCGGCCTTGTGAGCGAAGGCCAACTCCTCGACCTCATACTCCTCATCCACACCGTCGTCCTGCTGCATGTGCTCCAGCTGCTTCATGTAGGTCATACATGATTCGTAGCGACTCAGGTTGTACTGATAGGAGCTCAGCAGTTGATCGCGTAACTCGGTTGTGATCCGTCCGCTGTCGCGCAACTCCTCGACACCCTGAATAGCCTGGAGCGCAAGGCTCATCGCCTCCGTGTAATCGTTGGCGATGAAGTACTTCTTGGCGAAGAAATCCAACATTCGCCAGCCGTTGGCTTCAAAATCTAGAGAAAATTTGGCGTTGAGATAGATCAACTCCGAACGTCGCAGTTCAAGCAGGTCAGCCAGAGCATGCTGCGCCTGCTTCTGCCCTTCGGCATTAAAATCCTTGTGATGCATTCGGTAGTCGGATTCAATCGCCACCAGATCGGTGAGGAGTTGTCGCATCTCCTCCAAAATTTCGTAGCTGATGATCCCCTGCTTGATCAGCTTTCTGGCAGCGGTTTCAAACTCATGGATGTGGGTCATAGTCACCGTCGCTATTGGTGAAGATATTCTTCAGCTTGGTATTCGCCCCTGGCAGAGTGCCGGGAATTGAATGAGCGTTAATTACAGAATAGCAACAGTACGGCGATTTCGCCAAGGAACATTTCGACCGATCAAACTCGTATTTACCGGCCACGTAAGGATTTACGAACACATACAGGGGCGGAGCCATCCTGATCTTGCCAAATCGATCCGGTAAGTGCTTCTTGGTGTCGACAAAAGGGTGTGATAGCCTTTGTCGAAATATTCCACCCTTCCGGTTTTCCCGTTGCCGATAGATGGGATTTGAGTTTTAGAACGGATTTCATTACGCGAAAGCGAGGCGACAATGGGTCCCTTCCACATTCCATGGTCCACCTTCGGTGCAGTGCTGATGTTGATCTTTGCGATTCTCCTGGCGGTGGTCTGGGCGGTAGTTGATGCTGGTAAAGATAAAGGAGACAGGCAATGATGATGGCGAATGCGCTGACGGATAACTGGATCTATGTCGTGGTTCTGGTCGCCTATCTGGGCCTGCTGGCTGCCATCGGGTTTGCCCTGCGAAGCCGGAGCAAGAACGCAGCGGATTTCGCCATCGGCGGACGCTCGGTCGGTCCCTGGGTGACCGCCCTCTCCTTTGTCGCCGCCTACTTCTCCAGCGTAGTGATCATCGGTGGTGGTGCTTTCGGCTGGAAATTCGGGATGAGTACCCTCTGGGTCGGCGCCTGCAACGTTCTGGTCGGTACCACCCTCGCCTGGCTTGTCCTGGGCAAGCGGATCCGGCGCTTCACCGAGAACCTGGACGTGGTAACGCTCCCCGGCTTCTTCTACGGTCGCTACAACAGCCCTCAGGCGCGCATCTTCAGCGCCACGATTACGGGTCTCTTTCTGATCATCTACAATGTCAGTGTGCTGAAGGGGATGGCCAACTGCTTTGAGGTCCTCCTCGACATGCCCTACTGGAGCGGTGTGGTGATCAGCGGCGCGGTGATTCTGTTCTATACGGCCATGGGCGGATACCTGGCTGTGGTCTGGACCAGCTTCGTGCAGGGGATCGTCATGATCGTCGCGCTGACGCTGCTTACCATCGTCTCGCTGCAAAAGGTCGGAGGCATGTCTGCCCTGGTCGACCGTCTGACGACAGTGGATCCCGGTCTGGTCAATACGCCCGGAGTCTGGGGTTGGGCCGGCCTTATCAGTTTCGCGCTCATCGTCAGCCTCGGCACCTGGGGCATGCCCCAGCTGCTGGTGCGGTTCTATTCGATCAAGAACGACAAGATGCTCCGCCTCGGCGTGGTCATCGTCACAATCGGCGCCTCCGTGGCCATGCTCCCCTACCTCTGCGGTTCGATTGCCCGTGTCCTGGTGCCCTCCATCGGCAGCCCCGATGAGGCTATTCCGGCACTAACCGCCCTCGTACTCAACGACTGGGGCGGCGCGCTCTTTCTGGCCGGCGTAGTGGCTGCGGGGATGAGCACTTTCGCCGGAGTGCTGATCATCATCTCCAGCTCCATGGTCCGTGATGTCTGGATCAAGGGTCTGGGTCGGACAATGACACCGGCTGCCGAGCTCAAGGCCAATCGCATCATGAGTCTGTCTGTCGGTTTGATCAGTCTGCTGATTGCCCTCAAGCCCCCCGCACTGGTGCTGGTGCTCACCGCCTTCTCCTGGGCGGTCATAGCTTCGACCAACCTCTGGCCTCTGCTATTCGGCATCTACTGGAAACGCACAAGTCCGAAGGCCACCTTCGCGAGTATGGTCTGCGGTGCGTCAGCCGCCCTGATCTGGCAGGTGCTGACGAAATTCGGCCCCTCCGTCAGCTGGATCCCCGCGCCGCCCGAGAGCCTGCGCAATGTTCACGGGTTCATCATCGGCGTGCTTACGGCTCTGGCTGTGATCGTCATCGGGTCGCTGCTGACCAGACCTGCGCCGCAGGAGAATCTCCGCCGTGCCTGGGGTGAAGAGTAGACTGTCGCTCAATCTCCCGGGGCTCAACCTTTGGCGGGCGACCCCACCGCGAAACACCCGGGCCCCGCGCCCGGGTTTTCCATCTCCCCCAGACGCATACGCCAGGGGGGTGTATCCACGGGAGTGAGGCCCAGTTCGTGGGTCAAGGCCAATGCGGATGGGTTGCACTCCAGCACGCCGACAACAAACCCTTTGCCGGGATGCAGAGCTGCGAGATGCTCGAGCAGTGCTCGAGCGAGGTCCGGAGTTTCGGCTATGATCGGCCCGACATGCAGCTGATCGTCGCCGCAGGGGCGGCTGCTCAGGAAAGCGGTGATTACGCCCTTTTCACGGAGCATTAAGGATAAGTCGGGATAAAGCGCGAGACGGCGCTCAAGGAAGAAATTCCGGTCGGCTCCGAAGTGGCGATTGTCTAACCTGGCGATTTCGATCAGATCGCGAGTCTGGGTGATGGCGATCCTGCCGTCAGCGGTTGAGGGAGTTGAGGGGGTGCCGTGGAAACGATGCGACGGACATACCTTCGCGAACCCGGCGCGCAGATATAAGGGCACTGCTTTTGGGACGCCGTCCAGATAGATGTCATGCGCGCCGAGGGCGCGCAGTCTGTCAACACACTCCTCCAGCAGCCTGCGGCCCAGGTGCCGACCTCGAGCGGCCGGTTTGACGATCAACTCACCAATGAATGCTCCGGACCCAACCGGCGTACCCATGCAGATGCCAAGAGGATCACCGCTCGACTCAGCTATTAAACAGGTTTGGGGCGAGTTGATGAAGAGGGTTTCCAGCTCCTGCCTGGTTTCGGATTGCCAGTTCTCGGCAGCTGTGCAACCGGCCGCGAAGTCAAGATCCTCGGCTCGCATGCTTCTGATCAGCATTGGCTCCCTCCTCTTTGATTAGGGTTCATGGGTTACGCCCGAGGTGAGCAGGCCGAGCGGTAATCATTATCATACAATGCCGGGGTGGTGGCCGTGAATATTAGCAACAAAGTGACTTTATCTCACCATTCGATACAAATTTGTATAGTTTCGATGTTCTGTAAGCCTCCGATGAAGTATCCTTCCTCTCACCCACGGTGCCCTGAATAGCCCTACAGCAGAATGTGATGAAGTGACCGTGCAGCAGCAACCTCATAGAAGCCATATACCAGGCAATATGTCCAGCTGGGTCTTCGGACTGAGTATCGGAATCATCTTGCTGTTGGTATGGGGATCGTTTTCCGGGTGTCCTGCGCAGGAGAGCAGGCAGCTGCATGTACGTGGGGACCACGACTACCCGCCATTCGAATTCCTGAATGCGGAGGGTGAGCCGGACGGTTTCAATGTCGATATCATGCGGGCGCTCGCGATTGAGATGGGGCTGGATATCGATATCGGTCTGGGGCCATGGTCAGAAGTCAGGTCCGAGCTGGAGCATGGTGAGATTGACGCCCTCCTTGGTATGTTCAAAACAGAGAAGCGGGGCGAGAAGATTGACTACTCCATCCCGCACTTCATCGCCTCCTATGCCATCTTCGTACGCAATGATTCCGACATTGAGTGCCTTGCCGATTTGGAGAACAAGCATGTTCTCGTCCAGCATTCGGATCTGGGTCATGACTTAACGGTCAACAGGAACCTCACAGACAGGGTGACGACCTACCAGGAGGTGAGCGAAGTATTGATCGCTCTGTCCGAGGGTCAGGGTGACTGCGCAATCGCCTCCCGTCTCCAGGGACGCCTGATCAGTGACAGGCTTGGACTCGTCAATATCCGGGGTGTTGGCCCCAAGATCCTGCAACGTAAATACTGCATCGCCGTCAAGAAGGGTGATTCCGATTTGCTGGCCGAATTCAATGAGGGGTTGAGCATTCTGAAGACCTCAGGCGAGTTCGACCGAATTTACGAGAACTGGTTTGGCGTATTTCAGGAGGAGAAACTTACCTTCTCCAAAGCCATCAGATACTTATCGCTGTTCCTGACTCTCCTGTTGCTGTTGTTCGTGATCGGTGCCTTCTGGTTCAGAACGCTTCAGAAGAGGGTGGCTCAGAGTACTTTGGAGCTTAGGAGCGAGTTGAGAGTGCGACGGAGGGTGGAGCGGGAGCTCAGATTGAGCGAGAGAAACCAGGCAATCACACTGGATGCGCTATCTGAAGCGGTGATTGTCGTCGATGCGGAGGGGCGGATTATCCGGCTCAATCCAGCGGCGATCAGGCTGCTCGACGTCAAACCTCAGGAGGCTGTTTCCTGCCTGCTCCCCGAAGTCATTCAACTTGTGAACGAGGACACCGGCGAGTCGGTGGCGCTGCCGCTGGAGGAGATTTTGGCGAAAGGGGAGTTCACGCTCTCCCCCGATGGCCCACTGTTGCTGCAAAGGGGTAATGCCAGGAGACGGGTAGATGGCAATTTGACCTCTATCCATTCTGACGACGACCTGCTGGTCGGGCATGTCCTGGTATTGAGGGATATGACCGAGCGTCGGGAGCTGGAGATGGAGCTGCACCAGATGCAGAAGATGGATTCCATCACCGGTCTTGCCGCCGGTGTCGCCCACGACTACAACAACACACTGCATGGCATCATGGGTTATGCCGAGTTGCTGACCGAGGATGCATCCCTCGCACCGAAGCAGCTCGGTTACGCCGAACGTATCCTGACCTCGGTGCGGCGGGCTTCCAGACTTACCGACAAGCTCCTGGCCTTTACCCGTCAGGGCAAACTGCTGACCAGCCCCCTTGCGATTGATACGGTCATCAAGGATGCCATCTCGCTGCTCGCGCCGGGGTTGCCCAAGAACATCGAGCTTTACGACGATCTGCACTCGCCCAGAGCGGCAGTCCTTTGTGATGCGGGGCAAATCCAGAATGTGATTCTGAATCTGGGGGTCAATGCCCGTGACGCCATGCCCAAAGGCGGTCGGCTCGAGATCACGAGCAGGATCGTTACGCTGGCGGAGGAGAGCCATTTTGTGACAGGGTTCTGCATACCTGCCGGTGACTATGTCTTGATCAGGGTCTCGGACACCGGTGAGGGGATCGAGAGGGAGATCCAGAAACGCATATTCGAGCCGTTCTTCTCCACTCGCAAGAGGAGTCCGAGCTCCGGATTGGGCCTGTCCTCCGTGTACGGGACGATGCAGGACCATAACGGGGCCATCACCATGAGTAACGGCGTCAAGGGGGGGGCGGTATTCGATCTCTACCTGCCTGTAAGCGCCATGATGATGATCCCCGGTCTGGCTCCTGAAACCGCTGAAATATATGGCGACGGCTGCGTGATGATTGTTGACGACGAAGAGGTCGTGCGGGAGTTGTGTGTCGACATGTTCAAGAGTATCGGGGTCAATGTGATCACGGCCAGGGATGGTCAGGCGGGGCTCAAGAAGTTCAAAGAGCATCGCGACAATATTTCGATGATCATTCTCGACGTAATCATGCCCCGCATGAATGGAATCGATTGCTTCCGCGCCATCCGTCAACTGGATGCCGAGGTGCCGATTGTCATCGCCTCCGGATACACGGATGCCGACAAGATTGATGATCTCGAGAATATCGGGGCATTCGCCTTCATCAAGAAACCATTCAATAAGGCAGTTCTGCAGAGGCTTCTCAGTGATTCGCTGAAGCGTCCAAGCTGAGGGGTTCGCACAGATCGGATTCGAAAACCCACCTCAAGACCAGCGGGCTGCCTGGAAGCTGAATCTCATTGATTCGGCACTCCAACTGCAGACGGCTATCTGGCCATTTTGACGATGCGCGGGTCGAAGCGACCGAGCACCTCGACCAGATCCTGCTGGGCGGCCATGACCTCATGGATATCCTTGTAAGCCAGTGGTATCTCATCAAGCGCCGCCGAGATCAGCTTCACGCCCCGTTCGCTTAACAGATTCTGCATCTCTCTATTGGAGAAACGGGTCTTGGCCGCCTTGCGGCTCATACGGCGACCGGCGCCATGAGCCGCCGAGTTCAACGATTCAGGCACACCCTTGCCCCGCACGATGAAGGCGGGGGTAGCCATTGAGCCGGGGATAATTCCGATGTCGTCCCTCCCGGCCGGTGTCGCACCCTTACGATGAACCACGGCGTTGCGACCATGCACTTGCTCGCGCCAGGCGAAGTTGTGGTGATTCTCTATGGAGAGCAGCACCTCCTGCCCCAGCGCCACCGCGATATCCCGGTGGATGATCTCGTGGCCGGCGGCCGCATAGCGACCCATCAACTCCATCGCAGCCCAGTACTCGCGGCCCGGCTCGCTGTCGAGTTCGAGCCAGGCAAGTTGCTTCAGCCCCGGCGGCAGCTCCTGATGGAGCGATGCCGCCAGACGACTGAAATGTCTGGCGATCTCCGCACCGGTGCCGCGGCTGCCGCTGTGGGTCAGCAGCGCGACATATTCGCCGGCGGGCAATCCCAGCTTCCGCTCTTTGAGAGTGAACACGCCGAACTCGGCGAAGTGGTTGCCGTGACCGCTGGTGCCGAGTTGCGCCCAAGCTCGATCACGCCAGCCTTTGGTCACGGATGAAACGGTCCAATCCTCATCCAGCACGGGATGTTGCTTGCGGACGCGATAGCCCCCGCCCACGCCGAAGAGCGTGTTGCGTTCGAGCGTCTCGCAGAGCCGCCGTTTGTCGTCAGTCAGGGCGGCGAGGGGCAACTCGTAGACGCTCAGCCGCATGCGGCAGGCTATGTCCATCCCCACAGCGTAGGGGATCACCGCATCACGCACGGCCAGTACACCTCCGATGGGCAGACCGTAACCCTGGTGCGCGTCGGGCATGAGCGCTCCGAGAATCGACACCGGCAGACTGCACGCGTTCTCCATTTGCTGCAGCGCGCCCGCCTCTATGTTCTCACCCCAAATGCGGTAGGGAACGGTCTTCAGTTTCGGTCTACGTTTGGGCATGTTGCTCCGCTTGAGTTGACGACAGTCGCCGAGATTCATCGATCGGGCGGCAATCGGCAAGGATGAATCGCCACCACGCATGACCACTTGCAACTACCTGCGCGGATGAAATGCTCGTGCTTGAAATCCGGGAGGGTTGATGGTATTTTCATAATTGCAATAAGGGGCAATGTAAACCCTGAAAACCCGTTAAGTTTGATTGTCGCGTATGTTTCGGCTTGCTGCCGAGACCCCTCAATGTGAAGGAGCGACCGTGGGATTCTCCCGTTTCTATTTGAAGGAGTTGGATTTCATACTCACAAGGCACCCTCGTGAGTTGGATGATGAGAGCTTGATCCGGTACACGATCGATTTCAATAAGGAGTTTGAGGGTTCAGTCAGATTCAGGGAGATCTCGGATTGTCGCGGGTTACAGGGAATAGACAATCTGACTGTGGAGGGGACAACCAGGGCGGCGGAGCTGGAAATTGACCGACCGAATTGTAGACTTGCGATACTGGTCAAGGACACTAAAGAGCACTACGGCATGGCTAGAGCATATCAGATGTTCGCCAGTGACAAGAGAGGGGCAGTCGAGGTTTTCACGGACCTCACCAAGGCTCTGATCTGGCTGAACTACAGTGATGCGGAAATTGAAATTATTGAGGACTTCATGGAAAATCCCGTCAATCCAGCTAAGCCTGCGCAATGAATCGTGGCCTCTGATCCATGTCCCGGAGTATCTGACTTGTCCCGGCATCCGCTGGTGATTATTATCTGATCGCAGGAGGAGCTCATGACCTTTTTCATCGACCAGATTGACGCCAATGCGATTTTCGTAATTCGGTTGCTTGTGGCCCTGCTGCTTGGCGGACTGGTCGGGTTGGAGCGTCAAACGCGCGGCCGCCCGGCGGGCATGCGCACCAACATTCTGGTTTGTCTGGGCTCGGCGGCGGTCATCGTCGCCTTCCAGAAGCTCTCCATGGAGATGAGTTCCGGCGCCGAATCGGCTATCCGCATGGATCCGGCTCGTGCCGCTGCAGGCGTCATCACCGGTATCGGTTTTCTGGGTGCCGGTACGATCGTCAAGAGCAAGAGCTTTGTACGCGGCCTCACGACCGCAGCCTCCATCTGGGTGGTTTCGGCGGTGGGCGTCACTGTGGGATTGGGCGAATATGTCATCGCCTTTGTTTTGACTCTTCTGGTCCTGATCTCTCTCTTCGTGCTGCACTTCGTCCCGGTCCGTGCCGACCACTACTCCACTTTGTACCTCGACTGGCATGGTGACCCGAAACTGCTTGATGAGGTGGTGGCGCAACTGGACGATCACAAAGTCCGCCATAATCAGCGCAGCATGAACCGCCAGCCGAACACCGGCAAATGTAGGGCCGTGTTCAACATCCGCTATCGTGATCGCGACAAGGTCGACACGGCGTTCAATCGTTTGCTGTCCGATACGCGGTTCGACGAGGTCGCCTGGAGCTGAGCCGGGCGCAAACCTGCCTCAGTTATTCCGATTATGCCGTCCGGCTGTGTCCGGATGCGGACCCCGTAAGTCGAATAGGCCGAAATCTCCAAGAGTCACTCCCCTTATATGCCGATTCCCACTTGGCCATTCGGGCGGAGGGGTATATCCTGTCTTATTGCAGCGAAAGGATGTGCAATGGCTGACTTGCGTGTGAATCTCTTCGGTCTGGAGTTCGGGAACCCCGTCTGGCCGGCCGCCGGACCCAATGTCCATAACGGGGACATGATCAAGCGTCAGGTCGCCGGTGGAGCCGGGGGTGCCGTGTGCAAGACGATCAGCAGCGAGGCCGCGGCGGTCCCCAAGTTCCATATGATGAACCTGGCCAAAGGGCGCAAGGCGGGGATGCTCAACTGTGAGCTCTGGAGCGAGTTGCCCCCGGATGCCTGGCTGGAGAGGGAATACGCCATCGCCCTTGAAGCGGGCGTGCCGGTGATCGCATCGTTGGGCTACACACTCGAGGAGGTCGTCCGCCTGGGCAGGCTGGCGGAGAGGGCCGGCGTTCATGCGCTCGAAGTAACCGTGCACTACGCCAAAGAGGAGCCCTGGCAGGTAATGCGCGCACTGCGAGAGGCCGTGTCGATACCGATCATCGCCAAAATGAGTCCGCACGATCCGGCCACGGTCATCGACCTGGCGGTGAAAATGGAGCCATTTGTCGATGGCATCGCCGCGATCAACAGTCTTGGTCCCTGTCTGCGCATCGATATCGAAAACCAGCAGCGGATCATGGGGACGGACTACGGCTACGGCTGGCTCAGCGGCCCGCCGATCAAGCCCCTGGCGCTGCGTATCGTATTTGATCTGGCCCGCAGCGTTAAGGTGCCGATCATCGGTGTAGGCGGGGTGCGCACCGGTCGGGATGTGGTGGAGTTCCTCATGGCCGGCGCGAGCGCCGTGCAGATCTGCACGACGAACATCTACGAGGGTCCCGCCTGCTTCAAGCGGATCACAACCGAACTCGAGCAATGGCTCGATGAGCACGATTACGAATCCCCGCGCGAGATCGTCGGAGCCTATCCGTTGCGGATTGGCGCCAAAGCCGACGAAGCTGACGGTGTGGGTACGAAGGGGCGTGTGCATCTCGAGGGTCCGCCGGTTCAGGTGGACCCGCAGCGCTGCACCAACTGCGGGATCTGTGTCACCTCCTGCATGCACGATGCCCTGTGCGTCGATAAGGAGACCAGCCCCGAGGCCGTGATCATCAACGAACAGAGGTGTTTCAGTTGTGGCTTGTGCGTCACTGTCTGCCCCTCTGCGGCGCTGAAACTGGAACTGGATAAGCAACTCGGACCGGCCGGAGCCATCCGCCCCTAGTCGGTTCGGAGACGAGGACTATCGTGAAGATACTCATTCGCAACCCACGACTTATCGCCACCATGGACGATGCCGGACATCGCTATGAGGGTGGCGCCGTGCTCATTGATAACGGGAAGATAGCGGCGGTTTACCACAACGGTAATCAGCAGCCTAAAATCCATGCCGATCTTGAGATCGACGCCACCGACATGCTGCTCACGCCCGGGTTGATCAATACGCATCACCATTTCTACCAAACGCTTACACGCAACCTGCCCGGCGGTCAAAACAAGCAGCTCTTCGATTGGTTGATCTATCATTACGAGATCTGGCGCGAACTCGATGAGGAGTGCATTGCGGTTTCGACTACAACGGCGCTCGCCGAGCTGCTCCTGTCGGGCTGTACCCTCAGTAGCGATCACCACTATGTCTTTCCGCAGAGATGCGCGCCCGACCTGATCGATCGCCAGATCGAGTCGGCCCAGGCGCTGGGTGTTCGCTTCCAGCCGACACGCGGTTCGATGAGTCTGGGACAAAGTTGCGGCGGCTTACCGCCCGACGATCTGGTGCAGGATGAGGATACAATTCTCGCCGACAGCCGCCGCCTGATAGAGAGGTATCACGACGCCGGTTCGGGCGCGATGACCCGCATCGTGCTCGCCCCCTGCTCACCCTTTTCCGTGACCGCCGAGGCCATGCGACGCACTGCCGAACTTGCTCGCGAAACCGGTGTCCGGCTGCACACTCACGTCGCGGAGACCATGGATGAGGAGGCGTTCTGTCTCGACACTTTCGGCAAGCGTCCCGTCGATCTGATGGGTTCCCTCGGTTGGCTGGGTGATGATGTGTGGTTTGCCCACACGGTTCATCTTTCCGACGATGACATCGGGCATATGGCGGAAACCGCGACCGGCATGAGCCACTGCCCCTCAAGCAATATGCGTCTGGGCAGCGGCATTGCGCCCATTCGCGAACTGCTGGACGCCGGAGCGCCCGTCAGCCTGGCGGTGGATGGCTCAGCCTCCAACGACGGCAATCACCTGCTTGCCGAGGCGCGACAGATGCTGCTGCTCAGTCGTCTGCGCAAACCGGAGAACTGGCTTGGCGCCGATGAGGTGCTCCGCGTCGCCACCCGTGGCGGGGCGCAGGTTATGGGGAGACCGGAGCTGGGCAGCATCGAATCGGGCAAGGCGGCCGACCTGGTCCTCTGGGATCTCCGCACTCTCGACCTGGCCGGAGCCCAGAGCGATCCCGTGGCGGCCCTGCTGTTCTCGGGTTCCGCTCCGCGTGCCCACACGGTACTCGTCGACGGCAATGTTCGCGTGCAGGCCGGGTACATCATCAACTTCCACGAGAGGGCGCATGCCGCCAACCACAACATCGTTGCGGAGAATATGCTGACGCGAGCGGCCGCCCGACTGGGCGACGACTTCATCAGGGGCGCACAGCCGCCGGAGGTGTCATGAGTATGATCACGTCCTATGAAAAACCGCAGGATCTTGATGCTGCAACCCGGTTGCTTGCCGAGCCTGGCGCAGCCCTGCTCGGCGGCGGCGCCCGCATCGTGCCCGATACTCCCGCCGGCGTAACCGGATTGATCGATCTGGGCGGTCTTAAACTCGGTTCGGTTGTCGAGAGCAAGGGGGCGCTGCATCTTGGTTCCGGTCTCAAGTTGCGGGAACTGGTTGCGCGCCGCGATTGTGACGGCCTCTTTGCCGAGGCCGCGCTGGTGACGGCGCCCTCGCTCAATCTCCGCAACCAGATGACTCTGGGCGGCGAAGCGGCCTGGCGCTCACCCACAGGCGATATCCAGGAGCTGCACACGGCATTGCTGGCCGCCGATGCGGTGGTGCATCGCCATGGCGATGAACCCCGGACATTTGGCGAATATCTGCCGGCGGAGGCGCGCACCGGGATCATCACCGCAATCGAGATTCCGCTATCGCCGGATCGCAGTTATCGATTCGCCGCGATTGAGGCCGCGAGAGGAGCTCGCCCCTCTCTGGCGTTGGCCATGGCCTTGACCCGGACGGAGGGACGATTCGCCAATTGCCGGATCGCCGTGAGCGTTCCGGGACAACCGGCAACACGTTTGATTGCCGTCGAACAGGTGCTGGAAGCGCTGTCCGCATCCGCAATCGATACCGACACGCTGATAGCGGCCCTCCCCGATCTCTCCGCGTTTGCTTGTGAAATCAGGCGGCAATGGATCACGGTACTGATCATCCGGTTCCTTGCCGATCTCACCGGGGAGGCGAGCGATGAAGTCTGATACTTGTAGGCTCACATTCATGCTCAACGGCGAGGAGATCAGTTGCCTGGTGCCCTCCGGTCGGTTGCTGCTCGATCTGCTGCGCGAACTCGGCTGTCACTCGGTGAAGTTCTCCGATGAAAGGGGCGAGGGGGGCGCGGACACGGTGCTTATGGATGACCATCCCATCAGCGCCGCCACCCATCTGGCGTTGCAGGTGGAGGGGTGCAGGATCGAGACGCTTGAGGGGCTCCGGGAAAATCGGGAGCTCAAGAAGCTCGCAGACACTTTTCTCGATGAGGGCGCGGTTCAATGCGGTTACTGCACTCCGGCGCAGATGCTGTCGCTGGAGGCGTTGCGTCGCCGCAATCCCCACCCGTCCGGGGCCGATGTCGCGGAGGCGCTGTCCACGGTGTTTTGCCGTTGCACGGGCTTCGTCAAGCCGTTGCGCGCCGGGCTGGTGAACTCCGGCAGTGCGAAACCCCGTTGCGCCTGCGCCGCCAAAGCGGACAACTCGGGCAAAGCCCCCCGGTACTCCGGGAAGGGTGATGAGCTGCAAGTGATCGGCCATGACACCAGGCGTGTCGATGGTCCCGGTCTTGTGGATGGAGCACCGATATTCACCGGTGACATGAACATGCCGGGGATGCTGCATCTCAAGATTCTTCACAGTCCGCATGCTCACGCGCGGATCCGCTCGATCAACATCGCGCGGGCCGAGGCGCTTCCCGGGGTGGTTGAGGTCGTGACCTACAAGGATGTCCCCGTCCGGGCCTACACCTCGGCCGGACAGGGCTTTCCCGAGCCCAGCCCCTATGACCTTTTCATCCTCAGCGACAAGGCCCGTTTTGCGGGCGACAAGATAGCCCTCGTGGCGGCCGAGACCGTTGAGGCGGCAGAACAGGCTTGCGCGCTGATCGACGTGGACTACGAAGTGCTGTCGGCCTACACCGCCGAGGGTGAGGCCATGCTCGAGGACGCTCCGGTGATTCACGACGAACAGCGTCCCACCGATCCGCAAACAGATATTCTGTTCTGGCCGGCGGAGCCGGAGAGGAATGTCGCGGCGCGTACGAGCCTTGATCTGGGTGACGCGGACAAGGGGTTCGCTGCCGCCGAGACGATTATCGAGCGCAGTTACCGCAGTCACCAGGTGCAGCAGTGTCACCTCGAACCGCATGTGGCCTGCAGTTATCTGGATGCCAACAAGCGGTTGACGATAATCGCCGCAACCCAGGTGCCTTTTCATGTGCGTCGGGTTGTTGCGCGGTTGCTCGATCTGCCGGTCAGTCGCGTCCGGGTGATCAAGCCCCGCCTTGGTGGCGGCTTCGGCGGCAAGCAGGAGATTCTGATCGAGGAGCTGTGCGCCTTCATGACCATGCGCACGGGGCGACCCATGCGTCTCGAATTGACGCGTGAGGAGGAGTTGATATTCGCGCGCAATCGTCATCCGGCTCGGGTCGATTATCGGGTGGGGTTTGATGGCGACGACAGGATCATCGCCATGCAGATGGATGTGCTGCTCAACACCGGGGCATATGGCGGTCATGCGCTCACGGTGATGTCCGTGTGCGCCAACAAGGGTCTGAGCCTCTATCCGGCGCCCAATGTGCGGCACCGGGGGACGGCGGTGTACAGCAACATGGTCCCGGCGGGGGCCTATCGCGGTTATGGTTCGCCGCAGGCGTTCTGGGCGCTGGAGACATTCATGGAGGAGGCGGCGCTGGAGCTTGGTGTCGATCCGCTGGAGTTGCGTCTCAAGAATGTGGTGCAGGTGGGGGACAGCCTCGATGTATCGGAGAACATGGGTGAGGGGCGAGATGGCTATTCGTCGCACCTGAACAGCGGTGCGGCCGAGGAGTGCATACGGCGAGGACGCGAGGCGATAGGCTGGGACGTGAGGCCGCGGGGCTGTCCGCCGGATGGCGCGTCGGATCAGTCGCCGTTGCGGCGGGGGATCGGCATGGCGTTGACCATGCAGGGTTCCGGCATTCCGGGCATCGACATGGCCGGCGCGTTCATCAAGATGAATGAGGATGGCGGTTTCAACCTGCAGGTTGGCGCGACCGACCTGGGGACGGGCAGCGATACGGTGCTGGCCCAAATCGCCGCCGAGGTTTTGGGCGTTTCCGTGCCGGAGATAATCGTCACCTCGTCGGACACCGACACAACGCCGTTCGACACGGGGGCCTACGCTTCGAGCACGACCTACATCACCGGCGGCGCGGTGAAGAAGGCGGCGGAAGATCTGCGCGGGCGGATAATGACCTGGGCCGCGGGGCAACTGGGTGTCGCCGATGACGAGGTGAAGATAGCCGACAGGGCGGTTGTGGCGCCGAGCGGCACCCGTCTCACCTTCAGCGAGATTGGCACCCGGAGCCTGTACACGGAGAACCAGGAGCAGCTCATGGCTTCGGCCAGCCATCTCTCCTATGATTCCCCACCACCTTTCGCCGCGCAGTTCGTTGAGGTTGAGGTGGACACCGGCACCGGTGAGGTTCGCCTGCTTGATTTCGTCACCGTGCTGGATGCGGGGAAGATCATCAATCCGGTGATGGCCGAGGGTCAGGTGGAGGGTGCGGTGGCTCAGGGGTTGGGTTTCGCTATCGCCGAGGAGATCACATACGATTCGGAGAGCCGTGTTCTGCCGCGAAGTTTCCGCGAACACGGCTATCTGTTGCCCGCAGACTTGCCGCGTCAGCGGGTGATCTTCGTCGAGGACGAGGAGCCGTCCGGTCCCTATGGGGCGAAAGCCGTGGCCGAGATCTGCATCAATGGTCCCGCAGCGGCCGTCGGCAATGCTCTGTTCGATGCCTGCGGCGTGCGCTTGCGCGAAACGCCGTTGACACCGGAAAAGGTGCTTACGGCGTTGCGCGAGCTGCGGTAAGAAGTTCCGCCTTGGTGATCTGAAGTGCTCGGCGTATCCCCTTTTGGAGATTATCCTTGAGCAGTGGATTCCATGATACGTGATATTGATCCTCAATGTGAACCTTGCCGGAGTATCCTGACGCATCCCATACTGTCGTCTCAAATGCTTCGGCGCTGATACGGTAAGATATGATCAGGAAGTATTTTTCCGTTCGGCGAACCGTCCGTCAAATAGTGCTGACTTTGCGGGGGGAAAGGTGATCCAGTCGTGCCAGCTAGCGGAGATCGTCACTGTCCGGCCCGCATGTTTCTTGCATACCGAAGCGGAGTTCTCTGACATTGAAGATGCTTGACGACCCGGATTGCGACGAATATGCTTTCAGGCAAATCTTGGCTCATCGGAGCACATTGAAAACGAGGTTTGTGCATGATCGCTTGATTTGGGAGGCGTAACTTCCAGTTTGTCCCGGAGAGTTCTGCGATGATTATTGAGACAAGATCACTGGGTTTTACATTTCGTTCTCGGAGATTACAGACAGCAGTGATCACGGTATTGATTCTTCTCCAATCCCTCCCCGTATTTTCAAAGAATACTCAGACGCCGCAGTCGGATAGGGTTTTCAGCCTGTCTCTTCAGGAGCTTATGGAGGTGAGCATCTCCACTGCCGGCAAGAAAGTGCAGAGAGTGAGCGAGGTCCCGGCCAGCGTAGTAGTGATTACCAGAGCGGATATTGAATCACACGGATATTCATCCCTGGAGGAGATTGTCGCAAGCGTGCCCGGATATTTCATATTGGATAATTGGGCTTACTCATATTCGGTGCCAGGAGTGCGCGGGTTCTTCTCTCAATCGAGTACTGGCGTAATCGTACTGATCAACGGGGTGAGTCAACTGCGAAAAGGGATAGAGTCATACTCCATAAGGGAGAGCTCGGTGCCCGTGGAGTGCATTGATCGTATCGAGATAATCCGCGGGCCGATGTCGGTAATGTATGGAACGGGTGCATTCTATGGCGTCATCAATATCATCACCGATGAAGTATTGGAGAGCGGTGAGGGGTGCCAGGTCGCTGTCGCGATGGGATCACTGAGGTCTAAGTATGCCTCATTCACATTATCGGGAAACAGGAGCGATATCCAATACTCCGTTAATGGGGGCTATAGGTACTGCTACGGCATGAATGTCCCTTTACATGAATTGTCCAGCAATCTGGCCGCCTGGCAAATCGTCAACTCGGCTCCCGATACGGATGGAAGGTTGGAGGGGTGGGACAGGTATCTTGATATCACCTTGAGGGTGGCGCCACTCACATTCAAATTCACAGGTCTCGAAATGATGCAGGAGGTGGTCAAGAGTCTGGGAGTTCAGGAGAGTGGAGATCCGATTGAAAACCTGAAGCTGAATCTGATGCTTGAGTATGATGCCGCCCTTTCAGATGATCTGCACGTAAACGCGAACATCAGGTACAACGTTCTCAATAACCTGGAGATAGCCAGATTCTGGAACACCAGCTACTACGGGAACGAGGATCTGAGAGCACGATCCTACGAAGCTGAAGTGAGGGCGCACTATTCGCCGGATGATCAAATCGACATTACGGCGGGACTGACGCAGAATGCCATGACCGAGTATTATCAGGTTTGGGATTACACCGAATTCAGTGACTACTACAACAATCAGCGCAGGACGCTTTCCGATAGCGACGACATCACGACATATGCCGCATTTCTCCAGGGAGACTATTCGCCGACGCCGCGTGTCAAACTGGTTGCCGGATGCAGGCTGGAGAGGATGACCGATTACGGTATGGAGTTGAGTTATGGGTCGGACTCGCTCCAGCATGGGGCGCGCACTGAAGTATATGGGAAGTATCGTAATGAGGGATTAGTCGCCATCCCCCGCGCCGCCGTCATCTTGACCATGAATGAGTCCAACGTGGTGAAGCTGTTCTACGGAGAAGCGATCAAGCGTCCGGCATTTTCGGAGAATATTCACAACCTCGTGGATCTGGGAAAATTCGGCTTTCTGGAGAGCGAGCGAATTCGTACCTATGAATTGAATTACACTACCGCCCTGCTGCCTCGCTCCAGTGTCAGTATCAGTCTCTTCCGCAATGAGCTGGATAATCTGATAGGGAAGGTCTACACATATACAGATTTGGACGATCTCATCTCCTATCAGGCAAACGGAGGTGAACTCGTCACCAATGGCGCAGAGATGATTATTGATATCTCCCCTCATGATGATTTCGATATAGAGTTGAATGGAAGCTACCAGGATACCAGGGACAAAAGAGAGGGCTACGAGGATATCGCTGCTGCCTATTCCCCAAAGTTTCTTGGATACGCAAACCTGTTGTTCAAAAAGAGCGACGTCAATATTGCCCTTTCCGGCCGGTATGTGGATGAGATGGAGTCATTTTGGGATGGCCCCCCCGGCGAGGATCTTGGTGGGGGGAGGATTGGGGCAGCCTCAGAGTCGTACTTTCTGCTGGGTAGTTACTTGCGCTTCAGCAATCTGTTTACTCCAGGTCTGTATGTGGACTTTAAAGTCAGCAATCTGCTGGATGAGAAGTTCAACCTGCCCACATCCGAGTTCAACAAATGGATTGATAAGGGGATCCCCGGCCGCGATCGGGAATTTCAGATCAAATTCGGATACATGTTCATGTGATGTCCGCAGAATCCGTTTCAGCTGAGCAGGTGGTGCTCTGTTGATTGCGCGTGACTCGGAATGTGAAAAAACCTCGATTATCTTCAGAATGACCGATTCTTCTTACGCCTTCGTCGGGTGCTGGCCCACGGTCTGCATATGTGGATACCGGTGAGTGCGTCTCGATGATTACCGATACGGTTGGATGTCGGAAGCACTTGCCCAGGACGAACTTACAGTAGCTTCCACGCAGAAAGAGACAGCCATTATTGGATCAACGTGGAAATTGCTGCACCAGAGTGGCGAGTATTTTACCGAAGTATCCAGTTGTTGCGCATCCTTTCGACTGATGATCGCCGCTCATGCCTCGAATCTGCCGTCGGAGTAATCCGATGGGATGCAGGGAGTCCAGTTGGCAGTGAGCATGCGAAAAATAAAAGATTCAAGCAAGCAGGTCATAGCGCGTCCCCCCAGGATCTTCCCGCGCTTCCTCGCCATATTCCTGTGCGCCGCCATCACGCTGACGCTGTCCGGCGGCAGCTACTATCTCCGCGATCTCGACACCAAACAGGATAACCTTCTCAATCAGATGAACCTCGGACTGCGGATCCGCAAGGCCGCCGTTATGTCCAGAGTTACCGAACTGTCGGGACGTGTGACCGAACTCGGCTCGCGTGATGCCATGGCCAGCCTTCTGTCCGGTATGGATGCGCGTGACCTGATCACAGGGGAAGACGGGTGGAGCCTGACTGCCTGCTTCACTGAACTTGAGGAGATGGTCGGCGCCGAAAACATCTGGCGGGAGGTCCTGTTGCTCGACAATGACGGTCGGGAGGTTCTCCGTCTGGATCCGGCTACCGAGGGGCCCGTGGTGGCCTGGAACGATACTATACCCGCAAACATCAATAACAGGGTTTCGCGGCTGAGCTACCTGACGGAGGGTCAGGTCAACATCTGGCTTGAGGATGACAAACTCTACGGCGCTGCAACGATCAACGACAACGCCGACCGGCGTTTGGGCGGCCTGCTCCTGGCCGCTGATCTGGAAATGCTGCTCGGCTCATCATTGGAAGCGGGGTTTGGCTTGCCGGGCCAGGTACTCCTGGTGGACGGCAATGGGCAAATTCTGGCCGAAGCGTATGGCGATGAAATACCGGCGTCAAATACGACAGCTATCACGGACTGGTTGGCGAGTGGACCGGTCATGGGTGAATCCGAAAATGAGCTCGGCCTGATCTGCGTCGAACATGTAATCCCAGCAGGCGAGAGCCGTGGACAGGGTGGAGAGGTCTACGATAGCGCCGCGGTGGCACAGGTTGCAATATCCGATTGGAAAATCATCTCCTGGGCTCCTGCCGCGGAAACCGAAGCTCTGTTGATCGATCTGTTCGATCAACTCAAGACCGGATATTTCCTGGCCCTGGGGATACTCGCCCTCCTTTCGTGGCTCCTGGCCACCCCCGTGGTGCGTCAGAAACGGGCGGAGCTGGCGGAGCGGACCAGTCGCAAGCAACTGGCTCAGATCCTCGATTCGGCCAGTGATATCATTATCACCACCGAGATCATCAAGGGCGACCTTTCGCGGGCGCGGGTGACTTCGCTCAACCCGGCCGGCGCGAAACTGTTCGGCCTCGAATGTTTCAATGAGGAGGATGCGCCTGTAATCGGAGATCTGATCAATAAGGAGGATGCTCTCAACTTTGGTACCTTCATGCGTGAAATCCTGCAGGGTACATCCGGGGGTTCAACCGAGATTGGCGTTACGGCCGTGGATGGCCGGTCAGTAACGCTTGGCGTTTCAGCTAACGTCATTTCCGAAAATGGCGTTCCGGTGACCCTGCAGGCTATTGCGCGTGATATCACGCAGAGGAAGCATTCCGAGGAGAGCATTCTCGAGGCCAATATCAATCTGGGTCTGCGTTCCCAAACGGCGCAGGCGATTATGTCCGAAGGCGAGCTGAATGCCCGTCTGACTCAGGTTCTCAACATCATAGTATCCAGTCAGGAGCAGATTTCGGGGTTGATCTATATGGTGGATTCGACCACCAAGAGCCTGAAGCATGTATGCAGCGACGGCAAGGAGGCGATGGAGCTGGGCAAGAAGCATCTCCAGTTGCCGATGACCGGTGAGAACATCTGCGCTAAGGCAATCAACAACCAGGCGCCCCTACTCATGAACTGCTGCGACATCAGCGATTGCTCCCGCAAAGGGAGGAAGGGTGAGGCCGCGGCAACTCACCTGGCCCTCCCGCTCAACTCCGCCGGTGACGTGAAGGGTGTCCTGGTGCTGGTCGGCAATCAATCGCCAGAATGGTCGCAGGATCGACTGGATACTTTCGGTCAGATCAGCATGGTGATCGGCAGTGTCATCCACAGGGAAGAGATGGCGATTGATCTGGCCAAGAAAGCGATCGAACTGGAGAAAGCGCTCGGATCGGCGAAACAGGGGAACAACACCAAGTCCGAGTTCCTGGCGAGCATGAGTCACGAGATTCGCACCCCGATGAACGGCATCATCGGGATGACCGACCTGCTGCTGGATACCGAAATGACGACGAATCAGCGCGAGTACTTGATGTCCGTCAAGGGGAGCGCGGATGCCCTGCTGACGATCATCAACGACATCCTTGATCTCTCCAAGATAGAAGCCGGAAAACTGGAATTCGAGAATATCGAATTCAATCTGCGCGATACGATCCGCAACTCGCTCAACATGTTCGCAATTCGGGCGAGCGAAAAGGGGTTGGCGCTCAAGGCCGAGGTCGAGAAGGGTGTGCCCGTCACCATGATCGGTGATGCCGGACGATTGAATCAGGTGCTGATCAACCTGCTCGGCAATGCAGTCAAGTTCACCACCAAAGGTGAGATCACCGCGAAGGTTGAGATTGCCGGGCAAAGCAAGGATGCGGTGCAATTGCACTTCTCCGTCCGGGACACCGGGATCGGAATTCCCGAGGACAAACAGCAGCAGATATTCAATGCATTCTCACAGGCCGATGCGAGTACGACGAGAAAATTCGCCGGAACGGGTCTTGGCCTCAATATTTCTCAAAAACTCGTGCAGATGATGAAGGGTCGCATCTGGGTCCAAAGCCAGCCGGAGCGAGGAAGCACATTCCATTTCACGGCGGAACTGGGATTGGCCAAGAGCGGCTCCATCCAACCGGGAACGATAACTCTGGATGAGCAGTTCGCGGATGTCGGCTCGGCAACCTGTCCCGGCGTGAAGTTACCGCCCCTGAACATTCTGCTCGCTGAAGACAATGAGGTTAACCAGAAGCTGACGGTTGCTCTGCTCAATAAGCATGACGTGAAGACAACCGTCGTGTCCACCGGAATTAAAGCCATCGAGGCAATCGCCACTAGCGACTTCGATCTGGTGCTTATGGACGTGGAGATGCCGGAGCTGGATGGATTGGCCGCAACGCGGGCAATTCGAGATTATGAGAAAGGTTCCGGGGGTCACGTGCCGATAATAGCCATGACGGCCCACGCCATGAAAGGTTATCGGGAGCGATGTCTGACTGCGGGTATGGACAGTTATGTCAGCAAGCCCGTCAACGGAGAGGAACTTTATCAGGCGATTGCCGATCTGGTGTTGGCCAAGTCGAAAGGGAGTTCGGAGCAGTTGAGAGAAGCACAGTCTGGAATACGGAAAGAACGGCAAAGAGCGGAGGGCCCGGAGAGCCCCGCCAAGGAACGAAAGGATTTCAGAATGGATGATCTCAGCGTTTTTGATCGCGCAAACGCTCTCGACAGAGTGGATGGAGATCTTGAACTGCTTATCGAACTTGCTGGTATGTTTCGCGAAGACTATCCCGGGATGATCAAGGACATGAAGACGGCCATCAGCGAAGGGGACAATGAATCCTTACAATACTCAGCACATACATTGAAGGGATCGGTCGCCAATTTCTCCGCTCAGAGTTGCGTGAAGGAGGCCCAAAGGCTGGAGGTCATGGGTAAGGACAACGAGATGAGCGGCGCGACTGATGCCCTTGAGGCCCTGAAATCGGAGATCGAGAAGCTCGATACACTCCTTCTGGAGATAGAGTAGGCGCTCCGATTTACACTCGGAATCTGTCCGACATTTGGCTTGAACAGCCGGTGAGTAGAAGATACTTGTCGGCTGTTTTCTTGTGGGGTCAGGGGTGCGACAGATTCGCAAGCCGTGTGAGATGATACTCCAGCAAACGAGCACACATCGTTCGTCTGTATTCGGCGGTCGCTCTGATATCGGTGATGGGTCGGGCACAGGCGGCGGCAGCCCGTGCCGCCAGGGCGATGCTTTTGGCGGTCAGCCCCCCGTCCGTCAGAATCTTCTCCGCATCATGTGCCCGGATCACGGTCGGCGCCACCGAGCCGAGCGCCACACGCGCACGCGCAATGCTCCCCCCCTGCATCTCCAGGTGAACCGCCACCCCGGCGATGGCGATGGCCATCTTGTCCCTGGTCGCGAGCTTACGGTAGAAGCTGAGCGTCTGGGGGGCCGGGGTTGGGAGCATTACCGCAGTGATGATCTCATCGTCAGCCAGAATGGTCTGTCCGGGGCCGACGGCAAGCTCCTCAACCGGGAAGCTGCGTCTATCGGTCCGGCACTCCGCGCCATAGACTATCAGCGAGGGGACGGTGTCGGCGGCCGGGGAGGCGTTGGCCAGGTTGCCGCCGATGGTGGCGCGCTCGCAAACCTGCCGCGCCGCGAACACGCGACAGACCTCAACCAGCGCGGGGTAGGCGGCCACCTCCGGGGCGCAAGCCAGCTCCGAGAGACGAAGTGCCGCCCCGAGACGCAAACCTCGCGAACTCGATTTCATCCCCTTGAGCTCCGGAATCGCCTTGATGTCAACCAACCCGTCCGGCCATGCGGCTTCACGCCCCAGCCGCACCAGCAGATCGCTGCCTCCGGCCAGCGGACGATGACCGTCCGCCCCCAGAGTCGTTACGGCGTCTTTCAATGTTTGCGGCTTGGAGTAAAGCATGAATTCAATCCTGAATCAGAGCGCCTGCGGCGGTGGTTTCAAGTATCCAGGCGTCATTGCCGCTGGTCTCCTCCGAATCGGATCCCCCCGCTATCAGGTAGCCACCCTCCGGAGTCTGGACGACCGCAAGCCCCTCATCGCTGCCGGTGGCGCCAAATTGACTGCTCCAGATCGAGGAGCCGGCGGCATCGGTCTTGAGAAGCAGAAGCTGCCTGTCGCCGCCGCTGACCTTCGAACCGGTGATGATGTAGCCGCCGTCCAAAGTGGCTGCAACGCAGCGACCTTGATCGACACTGCCGCCGAAGTCGAAGGTGGTATCCCAATCGTGGCCACCCAGGGCATCAACGGCGAGCAGCCAGATGTCGTTGTTGCAGGTTCCGACCACTACGTAGCCGCCGCTGATCTCGATGACCGAATGCCCGGAGCTGAAGTTGCCCCCATCGGTATGGGTCTCGCTCCAGATCTCGCCGCCCGCGGCATCGAGCTTGAGCAGCAGGAGCCGATCGTTCTCGACACCGGTGATCAGAAAACCGCCGTCCGCCGTTTCGATGATGTCGTGGCCGATGGAATTGGCGGTGGAGTAGTTGTCGTATTGCCACAGGTGCGCACCGTTGGTGTCCAGCTTCCGGACGAAGAGGGTGGAGGATGTGCCGCCGCTATCTTCACGTCTGCCCGTGAGGACGTAGCCGCCGTCAATGCAGGTTGTTATCGCGAGGGGATATTCCCAGGCGGAGCTGACTCCGCCGACATTGCTCCACTCGGCGGTGCAGTCGGCGGCTACCTTGATCACCCACTGGTTGGGGCCATCGCGCGAAATAGCCGACCAGGTGTAGCCGGACAGGATGCAGCCACCGTCGGCGGTGATATCCAGGTCCGTGAGACAACCCGGGCCGAACGTGTTGAGTCCGGTTTCGGTGCCGTCGTTGTTGATGCTGATCATCCACCCGGTCTTCCCCGACGAGGTGTTGATGTCTCCCGCGGCGAAGAGTCTGCCCGTACTCGACAGGGCGATTGCTCGGAAGATATCCTCACCCGGACCGCCGAAACGACCGGAACGGTAGGTGTAATTGTCGGCGATCAGGACCAGTTTCGTGCTCTCAACCAGGGTCGCGTTCTCGCCGTCACGGGCAATGGTTTTCAGGATATGGCTGCCGAGAGAGTTCTGAACGGTCTCCGCCCAGGTGGCGGTGAATGGCGCAGTGGTATCGATACCGATGGATTGGTCATCCACGTAGAATTCGACGCTGGCCGGGGTAACGTTTGCGATCTGCACCTCGAGGGATTGCGGGAGCACCAGAATACTGCTGCTGACGGTGGGGAGGATCCAGGTGATCTCCGCCGGTGGAGGTGGTGGAGGTGGAGTCGACTCTGTGCCCCCTCCGCATCCGGCGATGACGGCCAGCATCATGAGGGGCAACAGGCCAATAATCCGGTAACTTGAACGCATGGTTTTTAATTTCCCTTCTCGGACGCGGCCTTCTCGACTGCATCCAGAATCTTTGCATATCCCGTACAGCGACAGACGTTGCCTGCCAACTCCGCGCGAATCGTAGCACGATCAAGATTATTTGTCTTGTTAATCAGATCGGCTGCAGTGACAACCATGCCCGGAAAACAGTAGCCGCACTGAACGGCATGGGTTTCACGCATGGTGCGTTGCACGGGGTGATCGATCCCCTCGACCGTGACCACCTCGCCGCCGTCGGCCTCCACGGCCAGAACGAGGCAGCTGTTGACCACACGACCATTGAACATGATGGAGCAGGCGCCGCACTCACCCTCGGCGCACACCTCCTTGACACCGGTCAGGTGCAGCCTGTCGCGGAGGAACTCGAGCAGGCGCATGGTCGTGGGCACCTCGGCCTCCACCGGGTTGCCGTTGACGTGCAGCGCGATCCGCATCTTGTGCTCTTCGTCGGGCAGATGATCTCGACTCACTCCAGATCCTCCAGACTTGAAATCAGAGGCGGCTCTTCGAGCAGCGGCGCGAGAGCGTCACGATCCTTGAGCCCGGTACCTGTTATC
The DNA here is from genome assembly GCA_024231955.1 of bacterium. Lineage (GTDB taxonomy): Bacteria > Krumholzibacteriota > Krumholzibacteriia > JACNKJ01 > JACNKJ01 > JAAEPZ01. Next base: position 589,109 of record JAAEPZ010001024.1, read on the forward strand.
AGAGTCACCACGTGAGCGGTCGGCTCCACCTGTCCGGCGGCCAGCGCCTTGCGCAGGCCGGCGAATGCCGTGGCGCCCGCCGGTTCGGCGAATAGGCCCTCGAACCGAGCCAGATCGCTGATCGCCCGCAGGATCTCCTCGTCGCTCACCGTGAGCGCGAACCCGTTGCTGTCGCGAACGGCGCGCAGCGCCTTGAGTCCGTCGCGGGGGAGATCGACGGCGATGGAGTCGGCCACCGTATCCGCCTGCACTGCGACAATCTCCCGCTTCTCGCGCCAGGCGTTGGCGATCGCCGCGGATCCCTCGGCCTGCACCGCCACGATGCGCGGCAGGCGCTCGATCAACCCGAGCTCATACAGATCATAGAACCCCTTGTGGACGCCGCCGATGATACAGCCATCGCCAACGGGGACGAAGATGTAATCGGGCACCTTGTAGCGACACTGCTCGGCGATCTCAAGGGCCACGCTCTTCTTCCCCTCGCAGCACCAGGGGTTGTGTCCGGTGTTGCGCGAATACCACCCTTTTTCACGGATGGCGTCGAGGCAGATGTCGAAAGCGCGATCGTAGTTGCCGTCAACCAGATAGAGCCTGGCGCCGTGGGCCTGGATTTGCCGCAGCTTGGCGGCGGGCGCGCTCTTCGGTGCGAAGACCACCGCCTCCATGCCGAAGCGGGCGGCGAGTGCCGCCAGACTCGCCGCGGCGTTGCCGGTGGAGGCCGCCGCCACGGTGTCGAGTCCCAGCTCCATAGCCCGCATCAGCACCAGCTCGCTGGCGCGATCCTTCAGGCTGCCCGACAGATTGCGGGTTTCGTCCTTGAGAAAGAGACCGGGGAGTTCGAGCTCCCGCCCCAGGCGGGGAGCCGGGAGCAGGGGCGTGTTGCCGGAGGTGAAGCTGCCGGGCATGATCTTCCGCAGCGGCGCGAGGCGGCAAGCCAGAGCCTGCCGCAGCTCCGCGCTGTCGTTGCGCAGAGCCGCGTAGTCGAGCAGCAGGTCGATGTTGCCGCCGCAGTCGGGGCAGGTGTAGAGCACCCCCTCGTCGGGGCGGGTCGCCCCACAGGCGACACAGCGAGCGGTGACGGGCTGCGGCACTACATCGTCTCCGCCATGATCGCCTTGCAGGTGTGCAGGCGGTTCTCGGCCTCCTGGTAGACGACCGAATGGATGCCGTCGATGACCTCGTCGGTGACCTCGTTGCCGCGATCGGCGGGCAGACAGTGCATGTACTTGACGTTCTGGTCGGCCAGCTTCATCAGGCGGTCGTCGCAGATCCAGTTGTCGTACTGTTTGGCCAGGGCCAACCCCTCTTCGGGTTTCTTGAAGTAGTCGAACGCGCCCCAGCTCTTGGGATAGACCACATGCGCACCCTCGAAGGAATCCTCCATGTTGTCCACGATCTCGAACTTGCCGCCGCCGGCCTCGGCATTGGCGTGGGCCAGCTCGAGCTGGTCGGGGAGCAGCTCGTAGCCGGGCGGGTGGGCCAGCGTGACGTCGACGCCGAAGCGGGGCATCAGCGTGATCAGACCCTGCGGCACGCTCATCGGCTTGGCGTAGCTCGGTGCGTAGGCCCAGGAGACGGCGAGCTTGAGTCCCTTTAGATCGCGGCCGAAGATCTCCTGCATGGTCATCAGATCGGCCAGCGTCTGGCAGGGGTGATCGATGTCGCACTGCATGTTGATGACGGGAACGTCGGAGTGCCGGGCGACCTCGCGCATGAGGGTGTTGCCCTCGCCGGGGAAGAGGTCGTGACGGATCGCGATGCCGTGGCCGTAGCTGGAGAGGATAACCCCCATGTCCTTCGGGCTCTCGCCGTGGGCCATCTGGCTGGTCGATGCGTCGATGAAGTGGGCGTGCGCGCCCAACTGGGTGGCGCCTGCCTCGAAGCTGTTCCGGGTACGGGTGGATTTGTCGAGGAAGAACAGGAAGATGGTTTTGTCCTGCAGGAGACGGTGCGCTTTCCCGGTCTTGAATTGACCCTTGAGTTCGCTGGAACGGTCGATGAGGTACTGGAGCTCCTCGGTGGTCCAGTCCTGGGTTGCGATGTAATCGCGGCCTTTGAGATTCATTAGATACCTTCCTGGTTTGGCCAACATATTCAACCAAACAGCTTAACGCTCCGGGACCGATAAGGCAATGCCTTGTCGGGCAATGTCCGGCATATCGAGCGCCGCTACTCTCCGTCGAAACGCTCGTCGGCTCTGGTGCGGTCCGTGGTCTTGGCGGCCAGCCAGCCGTCTTTGGCGTCGGGGAAGCTGTCGAAGAGCGGCGAGTAGGGCTTGATGTCCAGCAGCGGGGTGCCGTCGAGCATGTCGGCGCCGGAGAAGCGGATCCGGTTGCCGGTGATGGAGATCAGGCGCACGGCCGACAGGCCGATGTGATTGGGCCGCAGCGGCGCACGGGTTGCGAAGATGCCCCGCTTGACCGTGTCGCGGAAGGGGACCACCTCAAGCTTACAGCTCTCCGCGCTGTGGAAATGGTAGATGAGCCAGATCCGTTCGAAGCCCGCGAGGTCGGTCAGTCCGGGCGCGTACTCGGGATCGAGAACGATCTCCCCCTCGCACTCCTGACCGAAACCCGGTTGGATGGGCGTGCCTTTCCGCTCCTTGTGGTCGGTGTGGATCAGACCGATGGGTTTGATCTCGATCCGGGCGGATCCGAGCTTCGGCCCGCTCGCGGTTGCGGTCATCTTGCGGGCGATGGGTACGAGGATCGTGAGGATCACTGTGATGATCCCCAATACGCCCAGTGCGCGGTAGTGTTTGTCCAGATCGAGCTCGAACCACATGAATGTGAGGATCACGGTACCGACGGCCGCGATGGCGAGATAGGTCGCCAAGATCAAAGGCTTGAGTTTGCGACTGACGTCGTTGGCGATGATCAGTGTCGAGTGACAGGTGACGTATGAGATCACCCAGAAGGTGGTGACGGTCTTCCAGAACGCCTCGCTGTCGACGCTGCCCCAGATCCCCCAGAGCGTCAGGATCGCCCCCAAAATGGAGGCGGCGATGCCCGCATGGATCAACGGTCTGAAACGGGGGCGGTTGAACTGCGTCGCCACGGCGAAAGAGGCGAGGATGCCGAACACCAGCGGCAGCAATGAGATGAGGATCTTCTGCTGGGTCTTGCCGAAGGTGCCGCTCAGCAGAGCGACGATGGCGATGATGCCGCTGAGCACCAGCGCACAGACGAGTACCCAGAGGACGATCTTACCCAGATTGATTTTCATCCGCACCTCCGATATTTCGAACTGTCAGTGCTACCCGTCCGCTTTCTTGAAACGACGATCCTTGCCGGCGCGAATATCCGACACAGCTTCCTCGATCCCCTCGGAGACATTGCGCCAGGCGGAGTCCTCATTACCCCAATTTTTAACCGCTTTCCCGTCTGTGGGTAAAGCCTGGAGTTTCGAGAAGGGGGTATTGCGCCAGTTTGAGTCGCGGATGATGACGGGGATGACCCTCGCTTCGCCCGCCTCCGTCTCACGAAAGGCACTTGCGCCGATAATATCCCTTGGCTATTTAATGGCCGCCGGTGAAACTGTCCCCTTGACCGATCTGGTACACCGGTGCGCCGCTGAGGAGACATCCAACCCACGTGAGGTGATCCATGATCGATATTCGCCCCTATCGGGAATCGGACGAAGAGGCCGTGGCCGCCCTCTGGCGCGAGGTCTTCTCGGCCGCCCCCTCGTGGAATCACCCGGAGACGGATATCCAGCGCAAACTGGCCGTGCAGCGCGATCTGTTCCTGGTCGCCTGTTGCGAGGACAAACTCGTCGGCACGGCGCTGGCCGGTTACGACGGTCATCGCGGTTGGGTCTACTACCTGGCCGTCAGCCCGACCCATCGCCGCGGCGGCATCGGCCGCGAACTCATGGCGCACGTCGAAAAGAGCCTGGCCGCCATCGGCTGTCCCAAACTGAACCTCCAGGTGCGCGCCGATAATCCGCTGGTCGTGGCCTTCTACAAGAAACTCGGCTACACGATCGAGGAGCGGATCAGCCTGGGCAAACGGCTGGATGTGCTGTCGACGGAGGGGTGAACCCCTTCTCCTGTGTAGCTTCATCCCGTCCGCAGTCGCCGAACAGACCGGCCGGGTGCGGCCACGACACCTTTCGTCTTTGGCTTTTGCGCGTGTGCTGATATCCTGCCCGAAGGACAACCCGTATCCAGCCGCAAGGGAGTTATCGTGAAAAGCTATCGTCGTGAACTGTGGTTCGACACTCGCGATCGCCGCGAATTCATCAACATTACGCCGGACGTCACCGATTGCCTGCGCGAGAGCGGCGTGCGCGAGGGGCTGGTGCTGGTCAACGCCATGCACATCACGGCCTCGGTGTTCATCAATGATGACGAGTCAGGGCTCCATCAGGATTACGAGGACTGGCTCGAGTCGCTCGCCCCGCACGAACCGATCAGTCACTATCGCCACAACCGCACGGGCGAGGACAACGGCGACGCCCATCTCAAACGTCAGATCATGGGGCGCGAAGTGGTGGTGGCGATCACGGGCGGCAGACTCGATTTCGGCCCCTGGGAGCAGATCTTCTACGGCGAGTTCGACGGCGGCCGCCGCAAGCGGGTTCTCATCAAGATCATCGGCGATTAGGACAAACCATGGGCAAGCAACCGACCTTCCTGGGCTTTCCGTCAGAGGCGCCGGCCTTTCTCGCTGAATTGCACGGGCACAACAGCAAGCCGTGGTTCGAGGAGAACCGCGGCCGCTACGAGCAGTTGCTGCTCGAACCCTTCCGCGCGCTGGTGACCGATCTGGGCGAATCGATGCACTGCATCGATCCGCTGCTGGAGATCCGGCCGGCGATCAACAAGACCATCTCGCGCATCCATCGCGATGTCCGTTTCTCGAAGGACAAGACGCTGTTCAAACGGGCGATGTGGTTCACCTTCAAGCGTCCGCGCTCCAACTGGCAGACGGCGCCGGGCTGGTTCTTCGAGATCACGCCGACCTTTTACCGCTACGGCATGGGCTACTATGCCGCCGGGCGCACCGAGATGGATGCGCTGCGCGAGTGCATCGACGAGGATCCGGCGCGGTTTCTGGAGGTCACGGCTTTCCTGGGCAGCCAGAAGCGGCTGATTCTGGCGGGGGACACCTACAAGCGTCCGTTGCCCTGCGAACACTCTCGGGAGATTCAGGACTGGTATCAGCGGAAGAGCTTCTACCTCGTCTGCCGGCGTGATCTGGACAGCCAATTGCATTCGCCGCGTCTCGTCAAGACGTTGGCGCGCGATTTCGAACTGACTGCCCCCCTGTACCATTACCTCAAGGCATGTGATCCGCAGGGCAGTCTGCTGGATCTGGACTGAGGGCGGGAGCCGGAATGCCCGTAATCGCCAAGGTGATCAAGATCGAGGTGGCGATTGGTCTGGTTGTTTTGCTGCTGTCCGGGCTTCTGGTGTTCTACATAATGTCCAACTCAAATTGATCGCTGCCGAATACACCGCCTGAAGAGTTGTAGAGTTGAGCGTCCCCAAAAATGATCCTCAAGGAGTTGTCATGGCCTATATCCCAGTTATCATTGCAGCCGCTCAGCCGTCCGCCCGCACGCGCGAACTGTCCAAGGCGATCGTGCAGCTGGTTCATACGTACAGGAAAAATGAACCGGTAACCAGCGATACGGAGGTTCAGCACGCACTGCAACTGGCGACAGCCGAGCTCAAAGCCGGCAGCGCCAAGCGTGAGGGCACCCCGATGGTCAAGGTGATCCTGCTGATTATCGGGCTGTCGGTGCTGATGTTGGGATTCGCCGCGGCTCTCTGGTTCTCGGGCATTGTGGACTGATAGACCGCCAACAGATACCTGTCGACCCCGTCGGATATTGATCCGGCGGGGTTGTTTTTTTAACAGTGTGAAGGATTTAACTTGTGTGTTAGAGTTCTAACCATTACCTTCATGACGACCGGCATCTTCGCGATGCACCTGACCCGTGTTCCCCGGAAGGGATGGTGTGGTTATGGCGACAAAGAACGCGATGGCGAAGATCGGCATCGCGCATCTGATCTGGAAGAGGCATCTGCAGGCGGGTCTGGTGTCCTGCAATATCTCCCTCAAACAGATGTATCTGCTGAATCAACTGCGAGATCGGGACTACCTCCACCCGACGGATATCGCCGAAATCCTGTTTTGCGACAGACCCACCGCCAGTGTGGTGATCGCCAACCTCGAGAAGCGGGGCTGGTTGACCCGGGAGAGGGATCCGGACAATGCGCGTCATGTTCGCGTTCGGATCACCGCTGCGGGTGGGGAGATGCTGGAGGAGATCAACGCGGTCCATCGCGGGAATCTGCAGCGGACCATCGATCCGCTCGGCTGCTTCGACGCGGCCGAACTCAAACAATTCAACGGGCTGCTCGACAGGCTGCTGATCCACCTCGCGCCACTGCGCGGCGAGATCGATCAGCAAAACGGAAGGACTTGAATATGGATACCAAAACGAAACGGGGCTTGAGACAGTCTCTCAACCGCAGGCGGTTTCTCAAACTCGGCACCGGTATCGGAGCGGGGTTGGCTCTCGGCGGAACGGGACTGGCGGGGGAGGCCGCAGCTCGCGGCAAGCACGCCAAAGGGGATGAATTCATGGAGATCATGCACACGAGACGTTCGGCGAGGGAGTTTGAACCCACCCAGATCCCCGATGATCATCTGCAGATGATCCTGGATGCGGCCCGGACAGCCCCTACTGCGGGCAACCAGCAACCCTGGAAATTTCTGGTCGTACGCGACGAGAAGATGATAGACCGGATCCGGGAGAGAGCTCTGGAGGCTCAACTTGGTTACAGGATCAAGGAGGAGATGGGCGATGAGGCAAAGGCGACGGCGCGTCGGCAGGCTGAAGATTACGTAGCTCAGTGCACTTCGGCCAAAACCTTTGTCGTGGTGCTCACCGACAACGAGTCCAATTATCCCAGCTACAACTGGCACGATGGCCCCCTGGCCGCGGGCTATCTGATTCTGGCTGCGCGTTCGCTGGGCTACGGGTCGGTCTACTATACCGATTCGATTTCGGAGACCATCATCAAGGATGTCTTCGACATGGATGATCGCTACAAGGTTGTGTGTACGATTCCGCTCGGCATTCCGAAGGAGTGGCCGGCTAAGCCGGACAAGAAGGATCTCGCCGATCTGGTAGCCTACGATTCTCTGTAGTGATCAGTAGTTGCGCGGCGGCCCGGATTCCCGGATTACCCCTGCCGCAAAAAGCCCCGGCGACCTTTCGCGCCGGGGCCTTTTCATTGCGCTGCCTTCGTTCCTACAGATTGAGTTCGTAGCAGATGATGCTCATCGGATCGGCCTCTTCACCCATACCCAGACCGCCGAGACCCTGACTGGCCACGGCCGCCCCGATCATGTCGGTGGCCACGTAGAGCCGATCACCGATGAAGAAGTAGAAGTCGTTCTCGGGGTCGCCCTCACCCTCGAGCGTGACCTGCCTGACGAAATGTCCATTGATGTCGAAGATGTCGAAGGTGCCCAGGGTGTTGTCCGGCTTGTCATAGCGTCCATGACTGCTCAGCACCCAGATCTCCCCATTGTCGCGGATGTACAGGGACATGATGTCCTTGTGGTAATCGTTGATCTTGATCACCGCATTGGGCGCCTGCCGCGCCACGGCGGTGGTGTAGATGTCGGTGAAGATCTGCTTGGTCTCCGCATCCCGTTTCAGGCTATCGTACTCGCGTTCGATGATATGCTTCACCTTACCGTCAGGTGTCATAACCTTGACCTTGTAGGCCTGATGCTCCATGGCCAGGGCCACGTTGCCTTCGGGATCGCTGACCCAGCGGTTGGCGAAACCATCCTGCTCCTTCTCATCGACCACGATATTGGCGAAACTCGTATGGACGTTCTCGTCGTGGAACCTGGCAATCTCCTCACCCTCGATGCTGACACTGGTCAGGTAGGTTGTGCGATCCATCTCACCCTCGCCAATATTCTGATCGACGCCGATCATCAGCATGTGGTCGCCGGCTCTGCGGCCGCCGGCATACACCTTGAACCCGCCGTCCGGGCTCTTGGGCAGGGGCAGATCGTCCAGCGGATTACCCTCCATGTCGAACTGCACAAGGCGGGCGGGGACAATCTGCTGCACCACAACCCTGTTTCCGGGGCTGATGAAGAGGCCACCCGGACGGATGAACTCGCCGGGGCCCTCACCCTCGCGCCCAAAGGTCATGATGAATTCGCCATCGGCGGAGAAGGCCTTCACCTCGTTGAGCTGCCCGTCCAGCAGGTAGATATTCCCATCCGCGTCGCTGGTGAGAGCCTGAATAAAGCCGAAGAACTCATCTTCGTCGTCGGTGTCGCCACCGATGCGCCACAGCTCTTTCAACTCGACGGACTTTGCTTTTTCCATCCCCTTGGCGGGGTTCTTCATGTGCTTGACGCCGTCAATCTCCACCTCACTCCCCTTCCACTTCGCGGCCTGCGGGGACTGAGCCATAGAGAACAGAAGCATCAGGCTCAGTGTGAGCACGAGAGCGGTTTGCAGAATTCGGGGTTTCATTGAAAAACCTTTCGTTTCGAGGGGACCAACGGCGGCATCTACCGGGAATGTCGATCCACTATTCAGACAAATGTTTTGACCGGGCGATTTCGTGGACCCGAGTCAGGGGAACTAGAGGGTATGGCTGTCGAAGATCTGTCTCATAATACGGCAATATTCTCCGATAACCGAACGCCCTTTTTCAGAGAGTTGAGGCATCGGCAAGGATGTTTGGCCATGAATGCCTCAATGTGGTTGACGCTTCCTCTGTCGTAAACGCCTTTCATCCCCCGTGCAAGTCATTCCGTCGAAAAAAGTGGTCCCGGACGCGGGCAGACCTGTTATCATTTCATATCTCGTTATTCGGCAACGAGATGGAGGTCAGGATTGTGAAAGCTCTACTCGCAGCGATTCTGCGGCAATACCGTCTGGATCCAGAAGGGTTCCACGGCGAGTCCCATTGGGCCCGTGTTCTTGAAAACGGCCTCTGGCTGGCTGCGCGGACGGCGGCCAATGTCGATGTGGTGCGGCTTTTTGCCTATTTCCACGACGCCTGCCGTGAAAATGAGGGGATCGACGCCGATCATGGTCGTCGGGGCGCCGCTCTGGCTGTGCGGATGCGTGGCGAGTACTTCGATCTGCCCGACACCGACTTTGCCCTGCTCGTCGATGCCTGCGCCCGACACACCGCTGGACCGACCACCGGCGACCCGACGCTGCTCGCCTGCTGGGATGCCGACCGGCTGGACCTGGGTCGCGTGGGGATCGTTCCCGACCCTGACTATCTCTGTACCGCTTTGGCCAAAAAGGAGCATGGGCATATCCGTTTCCATCACGACAGGGATATCACGCAGGCGTTACTGATCCTTCATGGTGAGGAGAACCCCGACGCATGAGCAGGCAATCCGATCGCAACGAACATCCCCATTCCGATCGGCAGCTGCCCGCGGCGGCGCGCAATGTCGTCGCGACCTCGCAGCCGCTGGCGGTCAAGGCGGGTGTTGATATCCTCCGCTCTGGGGGCAACGCCGTCGATGCCGCGCTGGCGGCGGCCATCACCCTGACGGTGGTCGAGCCCACCAGCAACGGCATCGGCAGCGACGCGTTCGCCATCGTCTGGGATGGCCACGAGCTGCATGGCCTGAACGGCTCCGGTCGTTCGCCCCGGAGCCTGGACATCAACCGCTTTGCCGGGCGCGAACGGATGCCCGAACTCGGCTGGGACACGGTCACGGTGCCCGGCGCGGTGGACACCTGGATCACCCTCTCCCGCCGTTTCGGTCGATTGCCGTTCCGGCAACTCTTTGACACGGCGATCGACCATGCCACGCGCGGTTTCCGGGTCACGCCGATTACCGCCGCGGCCTGGGCGCGGGCTGAGACACGTTTCCGCGACTGTCCCGACTTTGCGCCCTCTTTTCTGCCCGGCGGCCATGCACCCGCCGCCGGTGACCTCTTTATCTGTCCCGGACAGGCGGACACCCTTGCGGTCATCGCCGAAAGCGAAGGGGAGAGCTTTTATCGCGGTGAGCTGGCGCTCAAGATTGCCGCGCATGCACGCGCGACGGGCGGTGTTCTCGACAGTGAAGATCTGGCCGCTCACCGTTCGGATTGGGTGGGCACCATCAGCCGATCGTATCGCGGATTGGCGCTGCACGAGATCCCTCCGAACGGTCAGGGGCTGGCGGCGCTCATCGCCCTCGGGGTGCTGGAGCGTCTGGATATCCGTCGCCTTCCGCTAGACGACCCGGACCTCCATCACGCCCAGATCGAGGCGATGAAGATCGGTCTGGCCGAAGCGGCGCGGCATGTGGCCGATCCCGATCATCTGGTGATGACACCCGCCGAACTGCTGACCGACAATCTGCTCGCTGCCCGCGCTGCGGAGATCGACCCGGCCCGTGCCGGTGAGTATACGCCCACGCTGCCGAGCGAACGGGGGACGGTGTATCTCACCACCGCCGACGAGAGCGGCATGATGGTGTCGTTCATTCAGTCCAACTTCTGGGGTTTCGGCTCGGGTATCGTAGTGCCGGACACGGGGATCAGTCTGCAGAATCGCGGCTTCGGTTTCACGCTTGAGTCGGGGCATCCTAATCAAGTGGCCGGCGGCAAACGCCCCTTCCACACGATCATCCCCGGCTTCGTGATGCAGGGCGGTGCGCCGCTGATGAGTTTCGGCGTGATGGGGGGACCGATGCAGGCGCAGGGGCATCTGCAGATGATGGTGCGGGTATTCGACTATGGGCAGCACCCTCAGGCCGCCAGCGACGCGCCCCGCTGGCAGATCATGGAGAATGGTGAGGTCGCCCTGGAGGTCGGGTTCGACGCCGAAGTCGCCGCGCAGCTCAAACGGCGGGGACATCGAGTGGTGGAGAACCGGCCCGCGACCATGTTCGGAGGGGCGCAACTGATCCTGAAGCAGGATGATGGCTGCTGCGCGGGGTCCGATCACCGCAAGGACGGGTTGGCAGCGGGATTCTGACCGGAACCATCTCCCGGCTCCAGTCGCCATGATGAAGACGTGCGACGATCGCCATGAAAAAGACCCGGGGCGGAGTTGCATCAACACCGGATTCCGAGTTACTCAAACGGAAAGACCTCATCGATGACACGAACTACTCTTGTTCTGCTGATCGTCCTCTGCTTCGCCCGGTCGGCCTGCTGCCAGAATCTGGATCTCATGGATAACGGGGTTGATCCCGGGGCGGATTTCTATCGCTACTCCTGCGGGCTCTGGCTCGACGATAATCCCCTGCCCGGCGGGTGGTGGCGGTTGAATACCTCCGTCGTGATGCAGGACGATATCAATCGCGATATCGCCACGGCCCTGGCGGCCGTAGACGGAACGACATCCGGAATCGCGGCGCAGCTCGGTGTGCTGTTCGCCTCCGGTATCGACTGTGACGCCAATCGGTTCGTGAACATGAAAACGCTGCGCAGTGAGCTGGACCGCATTGTGGCGTTGACCGATCTCGACGATCTGCCGGCGACGCTGGCCCGTAGCCATCTGCATGGTTTCGATCCCCTTTTCAGCATCTACGACCCCGGACGCTGGGAGCTGCGCGATGTTCACGAACTTCACCTGCGGCAGGGGGGGCTCGGTCTGGATTCGCGAGGGTATTATCTCAATGACAATGAACGGGCCCGTGAGGTCAGGCGGCGCTATCTGGCCCATGTAACCAGGATGTTCGAATTGAGTGGCGACCCGAATCCGGCCGTCACCGCGCAAGTGGTGATGGATCTTGAGACTAAACTGGCCGCGGTTCAGGAGCCGGCAGCGGCCAATCTCCGCGATTACCACAACTTCAAATCGCTGACGAAATTGCGCAAGATGGTGTCGGCTCTCGACTGGGACGACTGGTTCGACGGCCTGGGTATTGAGCCCCCGTCGACCGTGGCCCTGGGACAACCTCGGTACTTCAAGGCGCTGGGAGGGATCGTCAAGGAGACCGATGTCGCGACCTGGCGCGCCTACCTGAGTTGGCAACTGCTCAATCATATGGGCAAGTGTTTGCCTGCTGATATGCGAGCGGAGCGGGACGGCTTCTTCTATGATTTCCTCCACGGCTACGAGATGATCTATCCTTGGCGGGAACGTGTGGTGTCCGGGCTGATGACGGCGCTGCCCGAAATGATGGACGCATATTATACGCAGCGATTCTTCCCGCCGGAGACCGAGAGGATTGCGCAGGCGATGGTGACCTCCATCAAGGAGGCGACGCGCAAACGGCTGGAACACTGCACCTGGATGACGGAGATGGAGAGGGGGCAGGCGCTGACCAAATTGGCCGAAATGGAGTTCCGCATCGGTGGCGGGGATGAGGGGATCGACTTCACCCCGTTGCAATTCAAGATGGATGATTACCTGGCCAATATCCTGAAGGCCCGGCGCTTCCACATGGGTCTGGTGCTGACCCGTCTAGGAGAGCCGTGGGCCGAGGATCGGTGGGGACACGCCTCCTACGGGCAGGACATGGCCTTCGACCACAACCAGAACATCATGAATGCGGTGGCGTCCAATTTCCGCCCCCCGAAGTTCGATCCTCAGGGGGATGTCGTAGCCAATTACGCGGGGGTCGGTTGGGGTCTCGCTCACGAGATCACCCATTCGTTCGACAGCCTGGGACGCCTGTTCGGCGCGGACGGCAACTCGCTGGGTTGGCTGGCCCGCAGAAAGTTGAGCAAGGGGTTCAAGGATCGTTGCCGTCCCCTGATCGAGCAGTACGACGACTACGAAGCTCTGCCGGGATGCCATGTCAGCGGAGAGGGGACGCTGATGGAGAACCTGGCCGATCTTGGGGGTGTCCTCATCGTTTACGATGCTCTCGAATCGGTGATCGGCAAGGAGGGGTTGTCCGCAATCAGGGATGGCTTCACCGCCGAGCAGCGTTTCTTCATCGCGTACGCTCAGTCCTGGAGCGAGAACATCAGTGATTCGGCACAGGAGGCCCAGGCTCGTGGGCCCCACTCGCCGACCCGTTTCCGCGCCATCGGCCCATTGCGCAATATCGACGCCTTCCACAGCGCCTTCGACATCAAACCGGGTGACGCCATGTACCTGCCCCCGGAGAGTCGTGCCCGAATCTGGTAATCCATCCGCCGAGTAATCGGGGAGGCCCCGCCACACTGGTGGGGCTTTCCGTTTTGCTCCGACTGCGGTAGTCGCGATCCGGGACGCATACATCCGCATGCTCTCCGATTCCTCAATCATGTGATTGAATGCCCGCGCCGGTTAAGTCATAATCGGATCCATGCACAAAAAATTTCCACATCTGGATTACTGCCAGAATTGCGGTGGGCCTACCCCCGGCAACTTCTGCGCCGAGTGCGGTCAGGACAGCCGCGAGCACCGGGTGTCCATGCGGCTGCTGCTTTTCGGTTTGTGGAACGACCTGTTCACGTTCGATTCCCGCTTCTTCCGCAGTTTTATCCCGCTGCTCTTCAGGCCCGGTCGCCTGACGCGAGAGTATATCGTCGGGCGACGCGTCCGTTTCATCCCCCCGGTCAGGCTCTACCTGTTCGTAAGCATCCTCTTCTTCTTCCTGGTGGCGGTGCTGTTCAAGGGGACACCCTCAACCGAAACGGCGGACACCGCCGCCCTGGTCGATTCCCTGACGACCTTCACCGCGGAGTCGGATTCGATGACATCGGCCACCGCGGGCATCGACTTGACAATACCGGCCGCCCCGATCGACTCAATACCGGTCACGGAGGTCGAGAATGAGGTGATCGCGCTGAACTCCACGGGGACATCGCAGGTGACTTTGCTGGGCGAGGAGCATGAAATCGGAAACGAGGATTTCAGCGCCATGTTCTTCAGCCTCTCCCCCAAGGGGATGTTCGTGCTGTTGCCGATCTTCGCCGGTCTCCTGGCGCTGGTCTATCGCCGCTCGCGCAAGCTGTTCATAGAGCACCTGATCTTCTCGCTGCACTACCACTCGTATATCTTCCTCCTCTTCATCCTCACGATGATCTTCAACAGGATCTTCGGTTGGGACTGGATCTGGCTCATCACCTTCGTCGGCTTCCACGTCTACCTGTACCTGGCGCTGAAGAGGGTCTACCGTCAGGGCTGGCGCAAGACCTGGCTGAAGCACCTCCTGCTCACCTCGGCCTACAATGTCGTGTTCCTGGCACTGCTGACACTCATGACACTCGGCGGCCTGCTTCTCGTGGTGAAGGCGCAGGACCATCCCTGGCTGCTCGGACTGATCGGCGGGTAGGGGCGCCGCACGCAACCGCCACGGCATCATTCAATACGATATCTTCGCGGAATAGACGCTGTCAGTGTCGTATGGTATGTTGGCTCAACGAGCTGGGGCGGAGGTGACCGGTGACGGAATCGCATCTCCTCTTCCCGACAAATCCATTGACCGAGTTTCCCAGGAGTAGCCGGAATGATTCGATTACCAGCGGCACGATGGGCCCTGACCCTGCCGATGATCCTGTTCACCCTGACGGCCGTCTCCGTTGCTCTGGCGGATGATCTCGAGCGGGTAGTAACTGCGGAGACGGATCGTCTGGAACTGGCCCAGGCCTCCCAGCAGCGTATCGACCAGGTGGTGAATCAGACGGATGATCTGGAGGCGGAATACAAGCAGATCATGAAGCAGATCGATGGACTCACCGTTTACAACGACTACATCCAGAGGCAGCTCGACAGCCAGGGGGGGGAGCTCGTCCGGCTGCGGGAATCCCTGGGTCAGGTCAGCGTCATCGAGCGGCAGATCATGCCCCTGATGATCCGCATGCTTGCCGGTCTCGACCAGTTCATCAACCTGGATCAACCCTTCCTGCTGGAGGAGCGGAGAGAGCGGGTGGATGGTTTACGGGCCTTGATGGAGCGAGCCGATGTGACTCTGGCCGAAAAATTCCGTCGCCTAACCGAGGCATTCCAGATCGAGAACGATTTCGGCCGCACCATCGAAGTGTACAAGGATGCTCTGCTCATCGATTCGGCGAATCTCGAGGTGAATGTGCTGCGGCTCGGGCGGGTGGGTCTCTACTATCAGACCAGCGATGCCAGCGCCACCGGACGCTGGGATACCATCACCCAACAGTGGGTCCCTCTCTCCGACAGCTCAACCCGCAACCAGGTGCGTCAGGGGATCCGGATTGCCCGCAAACAGGTGGCTCCCGACCTGCTGCTGCTTGAGGTTCCGGCTCCGGAGGTGGATGGATCATGAAACACTTTCACCTTCTGATCCTGATCGGGATTCTGCTGGCCACTCAAACTCCACCCGCCCTCACCCAGGAGGACAACCCTGCCCGGGATCTGGATGAGTTGCTGAAGATGGTGCAGGAGGGGCGCACCGGCGATGAGGACAGTCACCGTCAGCGCGAATTCGAATTCCAGGCCACCCGCGACCGGCAGCAGCAGATGCTGGATGACGCCCGACGTCAACTGCGGGAGGCCGAGACACGGAGTGAGCAGCTGGAATCCACCTACATCGAGAACGACCTGCTTATCGTCGATACAATTGATCAACTCGACCGCAGACTCGGTTCGATGAAGGAGCTCTTCGGTGTTCTGCAGCAGGTTGCCGGCGACGCCAAAGGGTTGCTGGAAAACTCCGTCACCAGCGCCCAACTGAAGGGGCGGGGAGATTTCCTCCAGGAGCTGAACGGCAAACTCGCCTCCGATTCCACCCTGCCCACCATCGAGGATATCGAGCAGCTCTGGTTCCTGCTGCAGCAGGAGATGACCGAAACGGGCAAGGTCGTCAAGTTCCCTGCCCGGGTCATCGCCGCCGACGGCAAGGAGATGCGGGAGGATGTGGTCCGCGTGGGTGGGTTCAATATCGTCTCGCGAGCCGGCTATCTGCAATTCACACCCGAAACGGGCAATCTCTCGGAACTGAGCCGGCAACCGCGCGGTCGCTATACCGGGACCGCCGTCGCCCTGCTCGATGCCGTCGAGGGTTACGTCACTTTTGGAGTCGATCCCACCCGGGGACAGATCCTGAGCACCTACATCGATCGACCCACCCTGCGCGAACGGATCGTTCAGGGTGGGGTGGTGGGCTACGTGATTATCGGTCTGGGGATCATAGGCTTGCTGCTTGCCCTGGAGCGGATGATCAGTTTGAGTATGATCAGCTCCAGGGTCAATGCTCAGCTCAAGAGCGCCACCCCCGACACCAACAACCCTCTCGGGCGGGTATTGAAGACGGCCCATGAGCTTGACACTAACGATGTGGAGACGCTCGAACTCAAGCTCGGTGAAGCGGTGTTCCGTGAGATCCCCCGACTGACGCGGTCATTGCTGTTCATCAGGATCATCAGTGTAGTGTCGCCGCTGCTCGGGTTGCTGGGTACGGTGACCGGGATGATCGTCACCTTCCAGGCCATCACCCTGTTCGGCACAGGCGATCCGAAGCTGATGGCCGGCGGCATCTCCACCGCTTTGATCACCACCGTTCTCGGTTTGACGGTGGCGATCCCTATTCTGCTTCTGCATACGCTGGTGTCGGGCCGCAGCAAGAGGATCCTGCACATCCTGCAGGAGCAGAGTGCCGGAATCGTGGCCAGTCGTTCCGGTCAGGGGAGCTGAATCATGCAGGGGTTGTTCGACGCCTATATCGCCATCCGTGATTTCATGGAGCTGGGGGGACCGGTGCTCAACGTTATTGCCCTGGTCATTCTGTGGATGTGGGTGCTGATCATCGAACGGGTCATCTATCTCCGGAGCGGATTCGAGCGGCAGGTGGATACGGAACTCCAGGTATGGCGCCAGCGGTTGGAGCGCCGATCATGGCACGCACGTCAGGTGAGGGCGGCCATGGTTTCACGTCTGACCCAGGCCGCCAACGGATCGATTCTCATGATCAAGACCCTGGTGGCGCTGTGCCCCCTGCTGGGGCTGGTGGGCACGGTCACCGGTATGATCGTCGTGTTCGATGTTCTCTCGGTATCGGGTACGAGCAATGCCCGGTCCATGGCCGCCGGTGTCTCCAGGGCCACCATACCGACCATGGCCGGCATGGTGGGCGCTCTGTTTGGCGTATTCGCAGTGACCCTGATCAAGAGGGCCGCCGATCGTGCGGTCAAGAAGCTGGATGATATTTTCGTCACCGACTGATGAGGAACTCGCATGAGAAACAGATTCCTGGCTATGCAGCAGGAGGGTGAGGAGCTGGAGATCAACATCACGCCCATGCTGGATGTGGTGTTCATCATGCTCATCTTCTTCATCGTTACGGCGTCGTTCGTCAAGGAGTCGGGAATCGATGTCAACAAACCCGACGGACAGACCGCCATGACCAAGGAGATGGCCAATATCCTGATCGCCATCGACGCCGACGGCGCCATCTGGATCGACCGTCGACAGATTGATCCGCGAGCCGTGCGGGCCAATATCGAGAGATTGCACGCCGAAAACCCTCAGGGGACCGTTGTTATTCAGGCCGATGAGAACGCCCGGACGGGAGTTCTGGTCGGGGTGATGGATTCGGCTCGTCTGGCTGGCGTCTATAACGTAGCCATCGCCGCCAATGAAAGTGATCAGTGAGGCGCATGAGATGGTAATGAGATACGCCATTGCTTTGGTCCTGGGCTGCTTCGTGACCCTCGGTGTGCTGTTCACCATGCAGGCGCTGATCGCCACGCCCCATGTCGATCTCAATGAGTCGGGCGCGCGACATTTCGTCGACTTCGTCAGGGTTCAGAGGGAGGAGACGCTGCAACGCAAGGAGCGGCAGCGGGACAAACCGATGGCTCCATCCCCGCCACCGGCCGGGGCGGCTGATCCCGCCGACGACTCGCCGGACGAGATCCATCGGGTTGGGATGGCCATACCTGTCGCACCGGGGGATGTGGCTGTCGCGATGAACATCTCCGGATTGGGATTGACGGCCAGCGATGGGGAGTATCTGCCCATCGTCAAGATCGCGCCGGTTTATCCCCGTGTGGCCCAGAACAGGGGGATCGAGGGTTACTGTCTGGTGGAATACACCGTGACCAGCATCGGCACCATACGTGACGCCAAGGTCATCGATGCCAAGCCGGCGAACATCTTCGACAAGGTGTCGATCACCGCAGCCTTGAAATTCAAGTATCGCCCGCGGGTGGTCAACGGTGAGCCCATAGATGTGCATGGAGTGAGAAACCTCTTCCGTTTCGAATTGGAGCAATAGGTGATGAGGGTGAGTCGCATCGGGATCTTCGTCGTCGTACTGATCTGTATCGGTGTCGGCGATGTCCGGTTGGCCCTGAGTGCGGACCAGGTGATGAGGGAGAGGGTTTATGCGAAATTAAGCCGGTCCCAGGTCGCGACAGAGGCAGAAGATTGGGATCGAGCCTACGATCTTCTGGCCCAGGTCGCAAAGATGGAGGACCTGACTCCCGGCGAAAAGGCTCAACTCTACTCGGCCTACGGCTACACCTACTTCACCCAGGAGCGTTACGCCGAAAGTGTTGCCGCCTATGAGCAGGTGCTGCGGCAGGAGGATCTCGTCGAGGCCTTGCGCACAGGTACCCTCTATACCCTTGGGCAGCTGCAACTCCATCTTGAGCATTACGATCAGGCTGTCGGCCATCTTGAGGCGTGGCTGCAGGTCGTCGAGAATCCAGGCCCCGATTCCCATATCCTGTTGGGCCAGGCATACTACCGGCTTGGCCGACTGGAAAATGCCGCCGAATCAGTAAAGCGGGCCATAGCCGCTGCCGAAGGGCGTGGCCGCCAGGTGCCGGAAAACTGGTTTGCTCTCCTGCGGGCAATCTATTACGAAGCGGAGGATTACGAGAACCTGCTCGACGTGTTGAATGTCATGGTGACCAGATATCGGGCCAAGGAATACTGGCTGCATCTGTCGTCGACCTATGGTGAGACAGGTGACCTGGAGCGTCAATTGGCGGTTTACGAGATGGCGTACACCCAGGGCTATCTGACCTCGAGTGCGGAGATCGTGCTGTTGAGTCAGCTTCTGCTGCAGGCCGATATCCCCTATCGGGCCGGGGTATTGCTGCAGGAGGGGTTGGAGAGCGGATCCGTCGACAGCACCGCCGGCAACTGGCGGTTACTCTCTCAGGCCTGGATTCGGGCCCATGAGCATGATGCCGCCATCATCACCCTGGGTCGTGCGGCGGAGTTATCGGATGATGGTGAGTTTTATGCGCGCATTGCCCAGTCCTATGCGAATCTGAATCGCTGGGAGCTGTCGGCGGATGCCGCCAGTATGGCTCTGGACCGGGGCGTGGAAAATCCGCACGAGCTGCATCTGACGCGGGGTATGGCCCTCTATGAACTGGGAAGGTTCACCGAAGCCGAAGCTGCATTTTCCCGGGCCCAGCGGTCGGAGGGGGGACGGGAATCGGCTTCGCGCTGGTTGGCCCATCTGCAGCGTGAAAGGGGCCGGTTGCGGGAGTTGGGCGTGGGCTCCACCGAAAAGGCCGGGAATTGAGTTCGACCTTCGGGAATCAGGTGCCGTTATTGGGGTCTTGAGCCGCATCGCGGAATAATCCATACTGCGGGTCCAACTGCCATGGTTCCCATCTCAAAAAAGGTATCCATGAAAGCGATACATTTTAACAGAATGTCAGGTCTCGACAGCCAGGTGGGGCTGGCTCTCCCCTGGTTGGTTGGATTGCGCTGGGTCGCCATGGTCAGTCAGGCCCTGCTGGTGCTGGTGTTGATCCTGTTCTTCCATATTCCCGTGCCGGCGCCTCTGATCGCGATCATTTTGGGATTCAGCGGATTGAGCAACTACTACCTGCACACCCGCAAAGAATCGGATACCAAGGTCACCAATGGTCTGATCACGGCAATCATCTCTCTGGACGCCATTCTGCTCACCCTCCTGATCTTCGCCACCGGCGGGGCTTTGAATCCCTTTACCTTTCTCTATCTGATCCATGTAGTGCTCGGGACGATCTTCCTGCCCCAGACCGGCGCCTGGATCATTGCGATAATCACCATCCTCTGTTACGGCAGTCTCTTTCTCCCGGGGATACAGACCATTGGCGCGCTCACCAATCATCCCCCCGCCTGTCACGCCCAGGATGATCTGACCGGAACCATGCGTCTCCACCTGCAGGGGATGTGGATTGCCTACTCTTTTACGGTGATCTGCGTGGTCTTCATCGTCGGTAAAATCCAGAAAGCTCTCAGTCTGCATCGTCAAATCAATATCTCACTTAATGATGAGAGAAGGAGAAACGAGATGCTGGCCTCCCTCGCCACTCTGGCGGCCGGGGCTACACATGAACTGTCCACACCCCTGTCAACCATCGCGGTGGCTTCGGGAGAGATGATCGATACGCTCAAGGAGAACGGGGATGATGGGGATCTGATGGAGGATGTCCTGTTGATTCGTGATCAGGTTCGCGGCTGCAAGGAGATCCTTTTTCAGATGGCCGCCGATGCCGGAGAGCACCGAGGTGAGGACAACAAACGGTTCTCTTGCGACCAGGCGGTCTCTGCAATTATCGCGAGTCTGCCTACAGCGCAACAGGGCCGAGTGCAGGTGGATAATCAGGTGCCCGACCTGATCCTCTTCATGCCGCAACGGACACTCTGCCGCTCCGTGGCGGGACTTGTCAACAACGGGCTGGAAGCGGATAATGACGATGGCCCCGTTACCATGGCCTGGCTTCTGGATGGAGACGATCTCGTCATCAAGGTGACCGATCTCGGCAGCGGGATGGATGAGGAGACGATCGGCAAGGCCATCGAGCCATTTTACACCACTCGACCAAACGGGTTGGGTCTGGGTCTCTATCTCGCCGGCACCATGGCGGATCGATTCGGCGGATCGCTGGAGATCGAGTCGGCTCTCGATGAGGGGACTACGATTGTTCTGCGCATGATCAGGGCCAGGATCAGCTGATGGAACCCAGTGCATCCATTCTGCTGGTCGATGATGATGATTTCTTCCGCGAACGGCTGAGCAAGGCCTTGATTCGCCGCGGTTACCGGGTGCTTCAGGCCAACGGGTTCAATGAGGCTATCCCGCTGGTGAAAGAACACAGACCGCCAAGAGCGGTCTTTGATCTGAAAATGCCGGACAGAAACGGGCTGTCGCTGATTGAGGCCGCTCTGGCTATCGATCCCGATCTGAGCATAGTCGTTCTTACGGGCTATGGCTCCATTGCCACGGCCACCGATGCCATCAGACTGGGAGCCAGGTCCTATCTGGCCAAGCCTGCCGAAGTGAATGAGATCCTGAAAGCCTTTTCGGATGATGTGATACCAGGTTCAAGCCATGATGATTTGCCGCCGCCCACCCTGGCTCGTATCGAATGGGAGCATATTCAGAGAGTGTTGCACGACTGTGAAGGCAATATCAGTATTGCGGCCAAGAGGTTGGGATTACATCGGCGGACTCTGCAACGGAAGCTGAACAAGGGAGCCCCCTGATTGTCAGCGTATCGCTCTGATCAGCGAACCAGCGCCATTCAGCAGCAGGAGCAGCCCGGCAATCCGTCGGATCCAGGGGCGTAGAGACTCTACCTCCAGATTGATCGACCTGCTCAGATAGGCCAGTCCTCCGCCCAACAGAATCATCGGGGAGAGCATCAATCCGATCCCGAAGAGAAACCCGCTTGCCGCCCCTAACGGGATACTTCCCGCTTCGGCCGCAATCGCCATAACGGCAGCCAGCGGTGCGCAGGGGGCTATCCCCGTGGCTGCCCCGAGCGCGAAGAAGGGCAACACCCCTCTGATGCGCGGGTGACCTTTCCGGGGGCAGGCCGAGCGTTGCACCAACAGCAAGTATAGACCGGTGAGAACGATGACCACCCCGGGCACCAGACGCAGCAATCCGCCGGCAATGTTCAGTCTGCCGCCTATCCCCGCCGCCACGGCGCCAAGCAGTGTGTAAGTGACCACCTTCCCCGACAGGAAGCTGGCTCCGAATCCGAGTCCCCGACGGAACCCGCCACCCTCTCCCACGAGCAATGGTCCGAGGGTGGGCAGACAACTGAGGCTGCAGATGGTGGTTCCGTAGAGCACCCCCAGAAGGGTCAAACCGAGTAGTTCAGCCACAGGCTTTACCCGCCCTGTGGTAGGAGTAGGCCTCCCGCGCCTGGATAGCCGCGCCCACGGCCGTGGTGATCTGCGGTATCTCCGGGACATGGACGCTGTCCATCAGTTCATCCTCAAGGGCAATCACCAACCCTCTATTGAGGGCCGGTCCGCCATCAAACAGGATCCCCTCCTCCACGCCGATCCGCTTGGCCAGGCGCACGACTCTGCGGGCGATGGAGTAGTGCACGCCCGCCGCGATCCTCTCCGGGGCGTTCCCCTGGGCCAGCAAACTGATGATCTCCGATTCGGCGAAGACCGTACAGGTGCTGTTGATGGTCAGCGGCAACCCCTCCGCCCGCAGGTGCATCGCGCCCAGATCCTCGACGCCAGCCTCCAGGTTGCGGGCCGTCATCTCCAGAAATCTACCGGTTCCGGCGGCGCATTTGTCGTTCATGACGAAGTTGCCGACCTGCCCCTCCTCATCCAGATGGATCACCTTCAGATCCTGACCGCCGATATTGATGATGGTGCGGATCTTCCCCTCAGCCGCCGTGCCGACACAACCGGCACCGATGCCGTTGGCGGTGATCTCGCTCAGGGACTCGTCGGCCTCTTTGAACAGCTTGCGGCCGTAACCGGTGGACACCGTGTACTTCACATCCTCCGGTCCTCTGCCCGCCCCCTTGAGCAGGGCGTTCAGAGCCGCAAGGGAGTTCTTGTGAAAGTGCCCCCCCGTGGGATTGGTGGAGTGGCCGATAAGCGTTTGATCACAATCGATCAGAGCGATCTTGATTGATGTGGAGCCGATATCGATTCCTGCAAAGCAATCCATCAGTTTCTCTTTCTGCGGCGGTTCTGAATCGATTCGAGAAAAGCCTCGACCCGTGTCGCCAGCTGCCCGACATCCTCCGGGCTGTAATCCGTCTCGACAAAGAGCAGTGGTCCACGATCCCCCGGGAGGGATTCGGAGACGGTTCTCTGCTCCAACTCGTAGGGGAGGCACCCCGACAGGGTTTTGTAGACCAGACCGTCGGCACGACAGGTCTCCAGCAATTCGGCGATCTTCCGACTGCGGTTGTCGTTGGGTGTGAAGCAGGGGCAGGTGCATGGTTTCAAATACCGATCGGCAACGGCCGGCAGCATGTCGTAAAGCTGATCCTCATCGTAAGCCACCGCATCATAGAGGATGCGGGAGCTGCTGCAGCTTTCGTCCCCCACGATTATCCCCCCCGACTCCTCGATCAACAGCGGTGTCTTGAGGTTGGGGAATATCGCCGGTGAGCCGGTGAACAGAACCCGGGGCGAGTTGGGTTGCCCGACCTGCCGGTCGGCCGGATACTCCTCGCACTCCGCCAGGAGCGTCCTGACCGCCTCCTGCCAACTGGCCTGCTCGTCGATGAAGTAGCAACTCATCACCAGGAACATATCGACACCGTAGAGCCTGGGTCTCTCCAGCTGCTGGAACCTCTGCAACTTTCTGAAGAGCTGCGAGGAGAGCCCGCTCGCGGCGATGGCCCTCTTCAGGTTCCTCCGGGTCAGTTTTGTCCCCGTGATATCCTGGATCTGGACGGCCAATCTTTTCATCGATTCCTGCCAGTAGGCGACGGCCAGCTCGGTATCGCGAGTGGCGGGCATCTCGAGGTTGATGACTGGGTAGCCCATTGTCGCCAGGTTTTCGGCCATCTTCCGCTTCTGATCGCAAGTGGTGGGGATCACGATCCCGTCCAGCTTATCGCTCCAGAACTCCTGGTTGATGTGCAGTTTCCCCATTGTGGCCCGGGTCAGGGGGCAGGATTTCGCGGGCATGAACTCGGCTCCGACGCGATCATAGGCGTAACTGCCGTCGCAAAGCCTCACCGGAGTGGCCCCCAGGGCATGGAGGATCTCCTCGGGCACCTGAACGCACATGGTGCCCAGACGCTTTTGGGTCGTTTCGGGCAATTCCCCACGGCTGAAGGCCAGAAGACGCTCGCCGAAATACTTCAGGCTCTTGCACCTTCCCGGCAATTCACCGATCCTCCCCAGAACCTCTTCGGCTTCCATGGCCAGGTGGAGCATGGTGGTTTTCCGTTGCCGTTGGTGGCGGTCACTGTTCAACTTCCTCATCCCCCATTCTCTTGTAGAATCCCTCTGCGGTTGCTTCATATACGGTCGCCCCCAACCAGGAGGCTTTCAGGCAGCCATCTTCCGGACATACGGCAATGCATTTCAAACACATCATGCAGTCATCCTTGACGATGTTCCTGCTTTCGAGATCCTCGGCGATGGCGCGAATCCCCATGTCGCAAGCGCGGTAGCAGTTGCCGCACTTCGTGCACTTGGAACCGTCTTTGATCAGGCGCAGGAGTCCGGCTTTGTGGAAGATGTAATGAAAGGCGCTCATGGGACAGAACAGGCAGAAGAATCGCTTCTTGAGGAATGAACCCACGAAGAACACACCGGTCACCAGCATTCCCAGAGTGGTGAATACCATCTTCGTCAGCGAACTGAAATCGATGGCGAGTTGGGACGGGTCGCCGATAAAGAGCGGCATAACGGTGCGACCGGGGCAGACCATGCAAAAGGGAACCCCGAAATCGTGGTTCAATTTTCCCAGGCCGAAAAAGGAGTTGCCGATGGCCATGGGGATCAGGATCAAGAGGAGCAGAAGAACGTATTTGATGATTTTCAACCGCTTGAAAACAGCGGCGGAGTACTCGCTGTCGCGGATCCCCATCCTCCGCCTGAGGATCGTCAACCAATCCTGGATCGTCCCCAACGGGCATGTGTACCCGCACCAGGCCTTGTTGAAGATAATGAAGAAACCGAAAAAAGTGAGCAATCCGATCAGAACTCCGATACCCCGTCCGGTGAACAGTCGTGACCAGGGCGTCGCCATCTGATGCTGGAAACCCATCAGGTAACAGGAGCCGCCGCGCCCCTCCTCGAACACGCAGCCGAAGGTGGGGAGCTGATCGCCGATGTTGATTGCCAGGTATCCGCCATAGACCAGAAGGGCGAAAAAGAGGAGCTGCACCCAGAAGCGGAAGCGACCGATATCAGCCAGGTTCAGGGCTCGCTTGATCTTACCCATTCCAGGCCAGCCTTTTCAGGCCTGTCCAGCGCCTCCGTCGGTAGACTATGAAGCCGACGCCGGTCAGCCCTGCGCCGATGACGGCAATCAACAGCCCGATCACCAGGGAGGTGTATTCTCGACGAGCGGGATAGTACCGCCAGCTGAAGGTCGTGCTGAGATGGATGTCGTCGTACTTTTGACCTGCGAACTCACCCTGCTCATCACTGATCAGGTCGGCCCCGAATTTGATCTCTCCCCTCTCGCCTCTATGGAAGTTGGACCAGGCATCCGGATAGTAATCCCGCACCAGTTGGAAAGCGACTCGACCTTCATCATCGGTGATGAAGGTTTTCAGCCACCCCTTTTCCGAAATGACGGTCACCCGAGCGCCAGGCGCGGGTTCACCGTATTTCAGGACTCTCAGATTGATCCGATCACCGGACATCACAGTGGAGTGGAAATTAGTGTCCCAGAGATCATCCATCACGATCTCCAGCGGCACCGAGGTCAGAGTCTGGGAGACCTGCCTCTCATCGTTGAATTTAGGTGCATGTCCCCATCCGCAGCTGTGCTGGATGGTCACCCACTTGGCCGTGCGGAGGTGCAGAGTCTCCCCTCTGACCTCCCTGTCGACGACATATAGATTGTGAGCGCCGTGGTGGGGGCCATCGCTCATCTCCAGCTCCACCGACGCGCTGCCCCCCCCTTGCCTCTCCAGCTTCAACTCATCAACCGTCAGATCGGGATGGAGGACATAACCCTCGGCTTCCGGGGCCAATCCGTTGAGGAAGTACCTCCGGAGCGGTGCGGGTCTGTGCTCGGATTCGAAGCGGCTTTGGGGACGTCTCTCTGCGGGGGGGCAGGAGGAGCACTCTTCACCCTCAGCCGAATGCTCGGTGGAGCCCGGTCGTTTGCCCGTTTTCGCTTCGGGCCTGGTGCTCTCCGCGGGTGACAACGACAGCCACAAAGGTTCTGTCGATGGAATAATGTCCCCGCCGGAGGCATCGGCGCCGGCGGTCAGAATCCCCAGCAGGGCAAGCAATATCAGAGCTTTCGGCGGTATCCGGCTGATTGTGAACATCTATTTGCTCCAGGAGTAGGATATCCCCGCAAAGAGGGTCAAGGGTGTCCCGGGGTAATACTTGACGCCGTCGGAACTGC
The DNA here is from genome assembly GCA_024231955.1 of bacterium. Taxonomy (GTDB): domain Bacteria; phylum Krumholzibacteriota; class Krumholzibacteriia; order JACNKJ01; family JACNKJ01; genus JAAEPZ01. The sequence goes on from JAAEPZ010001024.1 coordinate 615,295, forward strand.
TGAAGCTGGAGTACGAGGAGTACTGCCGATCCGTCAGGTTCAGTACATGTCCCCACAGCGACCAGCTGCTCCAGTCGTAGGCGGTACGGAGGTTAAGCAGTGTAGGCCTTGAGTATTCGAACAGGTTGGCATCGTCGGAGTACTCCGAAGACACTGCATCCATCTCCAGTTCGATCCTCATGTTCTTCAGCGGGGTTGTGGCCACCCGCAAATTGAAGCGATGTTCCGGCGAACGGGGAGGCGTGTTGCCGCTGAAGTCGTCCGAGCCGGTGGCCAGCTCCTCGTACCGGTTCCTGGCGAAGGTGTAGGCCGCTCCCAGGCTGAACCACCGGTTGGCCTGGAACTGACTCGTCAATTCGATCCCCTTCTGGGATGTCTCGCCGGCGTTGACATACTGTTTGAGGTACATGCCGACATCCTGCGAGATGATCTTATCCTGGATCTCCATGAAGAACACGGCCAGGTTGAGCGCCAGCCGTTTGCCCAGAAGGTTTGAGCGGAGCCCCAGTTCGTAGTTGTCCGCTTTCTCCGGCGACAGATCTTCGTTGGCCCAGCTTGAGGTGAGCAGCTGGCTGCTCGTGGGGACGACGAATCCCTGGGAGTAGGAGAGGAAGCCGTTCAAACCGGAGTTGAAGTCGTACACGAGCCCCGCTTTGGGGGTCACTCTGGAGAACTCGGAATCCTGATTGGTGGTAGCCAGTTTATCCTCAACGCCATAGGTGGTGTTGTCGTAACGGCCGCCCAGGTTCAGTTTCAGCTTCTCGGCAGGACGTAGTTCCCACTGCAGGTAGGGCGCAATAACCTTGGTCTCGATATTGAAGGACTTGCTCAAGCCATTGTCCGTGTAACCGGTGTACCTGTTCGCTGCCGGATCCCATTCGACCGACAGGCCGTAGGTATCGGCCTCTCTGGTGCCGGTCTCCCCGTCCAGCCCCACGATCACACGGCTATCTGCGAATTCAATATACCTGTGATAGAGCAACTGGATATTGGTAGCGTTTTCATCACTCCGATATTTCGAGCCCACATGTGCCGGTCCCTGTCTGCGGATCGAGTAATCGGGGATGGAGCTGCTCTCCACGTCCCGATAGGCCAGGGTGGTTGACAGTTCTCCCGTCGGGAAAATCAGGGAGTAGGTCAGTCTGGGGGTGATGCGGGTCATCTCCGAGTAGGCGAATGTATTGTAGCTTTGCCGCCAGTCGTCGGAGAAATCCCCCTGCTTGAGGGAGCCCGGAGTTGCCCCGCTCTTGTCGAGGTAATCCATCTTGAATGACAGGGTGGAGTTGTCGGTGGGTGAATGGTGGAGCATCAGATTCGCACCCTTTTTCTCGAAATCACTGTGGTCGCGCCACCCCTCGTTGTCCTTGTAGTTGGCGTCCAGCAGCAGACCCACCTGCCTGGTGAATGCGCTGACCGATGCCGAAGAGCGGATCGAGGCGTCGGCACCATACTCGAGATTGATATCCCCCTGCGGTTGGCCGGCGGGTTTCCTGGAGACCATATTGATGACGCCACCTATGGCGTTGCTGCCGTAGAGGGCCGAAGCCGGACCCTTCACCACCTCAATACGCTCTACGCTGTTGGGATTGATCTCGGAGAACTGGCCGCTGGAGCCGGAGCCGTAACCGGAGATGGGGACACCGTCGATGAGAATCAGGGTGTATGGATTTGAGAAATGGGTCGGAACCCGAATGGAGGTCAGTTCCGATTCGTTGCCGAAATTGTGACTGTAGATACCGGGAATCCTGGCCAGGAGCTCCTGGGGATTTCTGTATTTGATGGATTCCAGATCCTCACTGGAGAGAGCATTGACGGTCGCCACCGTGTCCTTGATGTTCTCCTCGACACGCGAGGCCGAAATGACGACTACCTCCACATCATCGGTAACCTCTACAGCCGGAACGGATGTAAACAGAAATATGATCAGCATTGTCAGCATGCCGGTCAATCTCGTGCTGTGGGAACCTTTAGGTATCACGTCAATCTCCTCACGATATTCAGTTGCAAATACACGATGGCCGGCCCGGAATGGGCATAAGGATTGTTTTAGCAGATTGTGGGGAGGGTGAGAATGTGGCAAATTGTCGCACCCGAATACCATAATTATTCGACGCCACCCGGCAATGGACCGGAGGTCTATCCTGCGAAGCGGTGACGGCTCTTAAGGCAGATTCGCACCAGCAACAACATCAGCGGCACCTCGATCAGCACGCCGACCACCGTGGCCAAAGAAGCTCCCGACGACAGGCCGAAGAGCATGGTCGCGGTTGCGATGGCGACCTCGAAGTGGTTGGAGGCTCCGATCAGGGCGCTGGGAGCTGCGTCCTCGTACTTCAGTCCGAGCAGGCGCGCCAGCAGGAAACCGAGTCCGAAGATGAGAATAGTCTGTATGAACAGCGGTATGGCGATCCACAGTATCGTCAACGGGTTGGAGAGGATCATCTCACCCTTGAACGAGAAGAGGAGCACCAACGTCAGCAGCAGCGCGATGATCGTCACCGGCTGCAGCACATGGAGGAATCGCTCCCTGAACCACGCCTCGCCGCGCCAGCCGATCAACCATTTGCGCACAACGTATCCCGCGACAAGCGGCAGCGCCACGTAGACGGCGATCGACAGCAGCAACGCCTGCCAGGGGACGGGCAGCTGGCCGACACCGAGCAGGAAGCCGCCGAGAACGCCGAACAGAACGAGCATGGTGAGTGAGTTGATGGCCACCATCACCAACGTGTGGCCGTCGTTGCCTTTGGCCAGATAGCCCCAGACGAGAACCATGGCTGTGCAGGGGGCTATGCCGAGCAGGATGCAACCGGCGAGGTAGCTCCGCCAAAGCGGCACCTGCAGCATGGCTGCCCCCTCATGCATGACCACCGTGCCCGCGCCGTAGGTTTCACCTACATTGAGGTTCAATCCGAAGGGGATCTTGACCAGGTCAACCGCATCGACTCCGATCAGACCCTTCAGCAGAACGCCGAGGAACAGCCAGGCGATGAGGTACATCGTGAACGGTTTGATCAGCCAGTTGAGGACCAACGTCAGCAGCACCGGTTTGGTGTTGCGCCCCGCCCTGACGACCCTGCCGAAGTCGATTTTGACCATGATCGGGAACATCATGAAGAAGAGGCAGATGGCTATAGGCACCGAGACGACCGGCGCGCCGCCCGAGTAGATGGCCAGCCCGTCGAGATAGCGGGCGAAACCGGGAGCCAGCTTGCCCAGCACGATGCCGAGACCGATGCAGAGAACCACCCACACCGTGAGATACTTTTCGAAGAATCCCAGTCCCTGCGGTTCCTTGGTGATGCATGACTCGCTGGCCATCAACTACCTCTTTTTGAAATATCAGACGGAGGTGCGGGCGCCGTGGGCGCGCAGAAGCCGCAGCAGGCCCGGATCGCCCTTGGCCCGGGCCAGAGCGTAGGGGGTTGCGCCCATGGCGTCCAGTGCATTGATCTCCGCGCCGCGGTCGATCAGATGGCGGGCAATCTCGACCTGCCCGGAGCGGGCGGCCATGTGGAGCAGCGTGCGGTTGCGATAGCCGTGGGTATTGATGTCGGCGCCGTGCCTGATCAGCAGCGTCGCCATGGCGCTGCGGGTGCGATCCAGCGTGCAGAACAGGGGCGTCAGGCCGATCTGGTTCTTGATCTCCAGGTTGGCGCCTTGCCGGGCGAGGTAATCCACAACGGTGAGATGATCGTTCCAGGAGGCCTGGGCGACGGGGGTCATGCCGTAGTCATCCTGCACATTGACCAGATGCGGGTTGCTCTCCAGCACCTCCCGCACCACTGACAGGTTCCCCGCGGCGGCGGCGCTGATCAGATTGCCCGCGGCGAGCATGTCGGCGGCGGTCAGATTGATCCGTTTGAAGCGACGGCCGCGATCGGTGACGAACGCCTTGGGCCGAATTCCGCTCGGCGAGAGAGGGGCGTAGTGAGTCACCGTCGGATCGGGTTGGCTGACCGCGGTGGACGTTTGCGGCGGCGCGGCTCCGGCAAAGACGACCCTCTGAGTCGTCTCCGTCTGCAGCAGCAGGAGGGGCAGGGCCAAAAGGATCATCAGTGTCGTGATGCAGTGGCGCAAGACCGATAGCCCGCGTGAACCGTCGCGCGAAAATCCCGGCTGGAGGATGTTTTCGATCCGCAACTCCAGACCGATCTTCCTGGCGAAACCGGGTAGGTGGTTGGTGTTGCCGCCCAGTGCGAGGCGCGCGAACCAGAGCAGCTGCCGTGCATAGTCGCGGGTGGTGCGCGTATCCCGGCAGACGATGTCGTCGCAGGCCATCTCGATGGCGAGAGTGGCGCGGCGGACGCCGATCCAGACCAACGGGTTGAACCAGCAGAGGGAGCGGACCAGATCGAGCACGATCAGACGGGCGATGTCCTGACGCTTGATGTGCGCCAATTCATGGAGCAGCACGCTGCGCAGACTTTCGGTTTTCCAGCTCAGGATGCCCGCCGGCAATACCAGGCGGCGTTTGATCAGCCCGGCGACGAAAGGCATCGTGACCTCTTCGCTGCTCCGCACCTGAACAGGGCGTCTAATATGCAGATCCCTCTCCAGGCCGCGCACCAGCTTCAGGGTGGGACCGCCGGCGACAACGGCGGCGCGTCCGGGGGCGCGCAGGCCGGACAACAGGCGGGTCAACGTACGGCAGGTCATAAACAGGGCAACCGCGAGCCAGGTCCAGACCAGCACGGGCCAGCTGGCGAGATGCCGAACGGGGAGGATGGTCGGCGGGACGGAATCGTTGGCTGTCGCTGAAGGCGTTGTTTGAATCGGTGTATTGGTGTTGCGGTCGGTCAATGATACGGGTTCATCGGCAAGTATGGGCGCGGCGATCTCGACCGGCGGCACCTGCGTCACGGCGAGGCGGGGCAGCTCGACGGCTGGGAGGAGCGTTTGGGTAACGGGCGGCAGCGCCGTCAGCAGAGGCAACGCCAGGAGCAGCGAGAAGGTAGTCGTCCAGATGCCGCTGCGTAGAATCGCCGGGCTGTTGCGAAGCGCACGTGTACCGAGCAGGGCGGCACCGGTCAGGAGCGTGCTCCGGACGGCGAGGTCCATGATGAACGCCAACCAGGCGGCGGCGGGTACGTGCAGCAATGAGCCGGTGACCCCCAGATTCATGACGGCAGATCCCCCTCTTCCCGTTCGACCAGCGCGCTCAGTCGTTCGATCTCCTCCGCACTGAGACGGTCACGTTTGGCGTCCAGCAACGTCGCCACGAGTTCACGCGGCGAGCCACCGAAGAAGGTGTCGAGAAGATTGCTCAGAGCCTTGCTGCGCGCCCTTTGCGAGGTGACGGTGGGCGAGTAGATTTTCCGCCGCTTGTCCGGGCGGGAATGGAGCAGCCCTTTTGACGTCAGGATATGGCAGAGTCGCCGCACCGCGTCCTGGGTCGGCGGTTCGGGGATGTTCATCACGATATCGGCCACACTCGCCTCACCGAGGCGGTAGATTGCGCTCATGATCTGCCGCTCGCGTCTGCTCAGTTGATGCTCGAGCAGATCCTCTCTCTTCGTCTTCGCCATCTTGCCTCCGGATCCGGTTATCAACCTAAAGGTAATATATTACCGGTTGAGGGGCATGAAGTCAATGAGGAGATTCGAGTTCCCGCGTTACCGATCGACCACAATCGGCGACAGCCGCTTACCGCTCGCTAGAGATCCACTTTCAGGATGACCGTCTTCCGCAGCTGATCCGGAGGGGCCAGTTGACCATCCGCACCGATGGCGCCGAGTTGAGAGTTGGCGATGTAATAAAAGGCATCACCGGCAATCGCCCCGGTTGTGGGGATAATGAAATGAGGATTGCGGGTCTCCAGGACATCCAGCTTCACGATGCCGTCGCCGGCCCTGTTGAGATGGATGCGGCTGACGCGCCTGAGGCCATTCTGCACACAGACCAGACTGTTGTCGCGGTAGTAGATCCCGTCCATGCCGATATGGGAGACATCATCCGGCAAGGTGAGCAGGCGCGCCTCTTTGCTCGCGATGTCGATCCGGAAGATACCGTTCTCGCTGGCGGCCATGTAGAGCGTGTTGTCATCCGCGCCCATCGTGATGCCGTTGGGGTAGAAGAACGTGTCGCTCTTCAGGAAAAGCTCCAGTTCGTCGCGATCATGGCGGACGACATAGACGGCGCCGAATTCGGAATCGGTGACGTAAGCGTCACCGGCGGCGGTGAGGGCGATATCGTTGAAGAGGTGCGTTTCGCCCTCGACCTGCAGAGTGTACTTTTTGATCAACGCGCCGGTCTTCAGGTCGAACTTGAATAGTCCGGACCAGCCGATCTCACTTTCGGCGAGACCGTTGCCGGGACCGGACACCTCGCTGGCCGCCCAGAGGATGCGTCGTTCGGCGTCAATCCTGATCCCGAGCACGGGCCGTAGTCCACCCCTCTTCTCATAGATGAAGTCGACGAAGTTCCCCTCCAGATCGAATTTGACGATCTTGCTCTTCCAGATGCTCCCCATGTAAAAGCACTCATCAACGGGATCATAGGCGATCCCCTCGGGAATCAGATCCCGTAGCGGCAACGTCAAGGCTACTTCGCTGTTGTTGATCGGTGTCCGCATCGCGTCAATCAGAACCTGCACCGATGCGAACTCGTCCATTGCCGTCAACGGCTCGAGTGCGGCATCCAGTTGATCGCCGAAATCGAGGCCAAGGGTGATCGCCTTTTTCAGCGAGGTGAGGGCGTTTTCGGTATCGCCAAGAAGGGTGTGGGTTCTGGCTACATCATAGTGGATGTAGGGATGGTCCGGGATGATCTCCAGGCTTTGCAGCAGCAGGTCGAGAGTCTTGACGTAATCCTCCTCAGCTTCGGCCTGGCCGGCATCCCTGTAGAGCTCAATGAAATGTTGATACGAATCGTTCGCTGCGCAGGCATGATTGCCGAGGAAAAGAAGGCCTAATATAGTGAGGAGCAGGGTTCTCATCACGAGTCTCCATTCGAAGGTGATTGGAAGGGGTATCCACTATGAGAGGATATTGATCCAGGTGACGAAAAGCAAACGGAGATCATACCCGTCAGCCGGGTGGAGGTATTCACGGCGCCTGGAGGGTCGTCAACTCATCATCAGCAAACGACATCTTCACATTCCGCCTCAGACGCGTTGAGGTCGATCTCCATGCCGGTCATGACCCGGAGGGGCAACTTGATGGTGAACGCGGTCCCTTTACCGATTTCCGACTCAACCAGCAACTCCCCCTCATGCTTCTCCACTATTACGCTTCGTGCAATCGCCAGCCCTTGCCCGGTACCCTTGCTTGCCTCTTTCGTCGTGAAGAAGGGATCAAAGATCTTTTCCAGATACTGCTTGGGGATCCCGCAACCGTTGTCGCTGAGTTCAATCACGCCGTGCTCCTCCGTGAGGGAGGTTCTGATGGTGATCCTGCCCTCGATCTCCTCACTCGTCTCTCGCGAATCTCCGATAGCATGGGCCGCATTGATCACAAGGTTGAGAATCACCTGATTGAATTCATCAAGCAGAACGGGGATCGCGGGCATATCACCCCGATATTGCCTGACGATCTCGGCGACATACTTCCATTCGTTCTTGGCGACAAGGATCGTGTTGTCGATGGCGTGATGCAGGTCGGCCGGCTCCCTCTTCCCGCCGCTGGGATGGGAAAACTCCTTCATCGCCGAAACTATATTGGCGACCCGGTGCACACCCTCAAGGGTCTGTTCAATGGCTTCAGGCGCCTGGTCAATGATGAAACCGAATTTCGAATCCTCAAGCGACCTCAATGCTTCCGCACACTCTGTCGGCGTCAGTGTCCCCTCAATCCCCCGAATCGCCATCTCCCTGAAGTTCTTGATCCTTTGATCCATCAGGCCGAAGGCCGATTGCAGAAAATTGGTGTTGTCTCCAACATACTGAATCGGGGTGTTGATCTCATGGGCGATGCCTGCGGCCAATTGTCCGATCGATTCAAGCTTCTGACTCTGTGAGAGCTCCCTCTCCTTTTTCTTTCTGCGGGAGATGTCCTTGACCGAGATGAAATAGGAGAGCAATCGCATCTTGGAATCCATAATCGCCTGAGGGGTCACAACGAGTGATTTGGTTTCGTCGTCACTCTCGATCTCCACATCCATCTCTTCGGGATTATCACCGCTCCTCCAGTCCATGACGTGACAGCATGAGGCCTCAGTGCACCAGGGGAGCAATTCGTGGCAGATCTTCCCCCTGACATCCGCCATGGTCATGTTCAGCATCTTGAGCAGCTTGTCGTTTGCGCGAACGATTCTCCTGTTCTCATCTACCATATAGTACGCGTCGATGGCGCTGTTGAATATCGCCTCCAGCTCAGCCGTGGTCCTGAGAAGTTCACACTCCACCTCCTTGGACTCGGTGATGTCCTGAACGGTGCCGACCAGGGTTGCGTGAGCTTCTTCATCATCAGCCACTTTGACCATGGGGCTTGCCGCCCGGAGCCATCGTAACGTCCCGTCCGGTTTGATGATCCTGAACTCGATGTCCCTCATGGAGCCCGCTGCCGCCCCCCCCTGCCCGTGGATGAAATCATCAACCGACCTGATATCGTCGGGATGGAGATAGCGCTTCATGATCTCCTCGACGCGACCGAGCCTCTCATCGCCCGATATCCCGTAGATCTTCCGCATCTCCCGGGATACCTTGAACACCCCCGTATCAGGCGTCCATTCCCAGCTGCCGACACGCGCGACGGTTTGCGCCTCCTCCAGATGGTGCTCCCTCGTGAGAAGTTTGCTCTCCGCCAGTGTGCGGGCCTCGACCTCCCTCTCCATATCGGTGATCATCTTCCGGCGCTCATGAGCCCGTCGCAAAGCGGCCTCCAGTTTTCCGGCCGACAGCCGCCCCTTGCTCAAGCAGTCCTGAGCTCCACTGCTCCACATCTCGCTAACCTGGTCATCACCCTCATTGTCGGTCAGGACGACAATCGCGGTTTCCCCAGCCGCCCCGCGGAGCGCTTTGACCGTATCCGGTCCATCGCTGTCGGGCAGATCCGGATCCGTCAGGATGAGTTCGAAGGTGTCTTCCGAGAGAAGCTGCCTGGCCGCCTCTATTGTCGCGGCTTCCAGGATATGCAGTTCATCCGGCAGCTCGCTGAGGAGTCTGTTCAGAACCTGGCTATCCGCCATATTGCTCGCGACAATGAGAATTCTCATCGATTCTCCCCATATATAATCGTGAATGCGCCGGGAAGGCTGCCTCTAGATAATAATCGTCATGAGTCAAAATCGGCTTTAGATATACCGGTTTTCGGTCGGAACCGTGACGGGGACCCCTTCGAATCGTATATAACAGAAGACGGTATCCGGATATCCGGTCTGGTGGATCTGCTATAATCCATAATGCCAGACACAGTTGTGGCGGACGGTCCAAATCGGGTGATACGACGCCCGGGGCTAAGTCGTTTTCTGGACGGGGCTGTCGTCACTGCTTGGTGTATTGGGCTCCCATTGTGCCGAATCGGATCAGGATTAATCGTCCGAGATGGAAGCGGCAGAAACAGGAGGTGGCGGCACCCAGCCCAAACAGGGCACTGATGCCGAGAATGGACCCGGCCATGGCGATCAGGCCGCCACCATTAACGCTTTGCCGCCACTTCTGAAAACACGATCCCAGGTCATCGACCCACTCCCTTGCCTGCGAAATGAGGAGCACAATCTCGGGTGAGCAGCGGAGTATGCCGGCCCACAATCACCCGAGTGTAAGTGGTTCGAGGCCTTTGCGGAAGTTCAAATCATTGACCTGCGTCTGACACGCATCGGTCAGGATTCAAAAATGAACTCGACATTAAGGTGCAGGGCGTTATCGGCTATATCCTCGATGAACTCGTCCTCCAGGTTCATGCGCACATAATTGAGTTGCAGACGGAGAAACGGACGCGGTTGATAGTTGAGACCCCAGGTGAACCGCTCGTCGGTTGTGACGTATCCGTCGTTGTGGAATTCATTGCCCATCGAATCGAAGCGTGCGCCCGTCTCCCAGCCATCGGCGAACGAGAGCATCCCCTGGATACCGAAGCCGTCGAAATCGTAGTCGTAGCGCGTAGAGGTCCAGAAGTCGTCCATCCAGCCGCGGCAATAGAAGCCGGACAGTCTCAACCCTCGCGGCAAAGTGACCTCGACATCGCCACCGATAACCCGTCGATCAAGGTCGAACACGGGTCCGCGGTTGCCGACGGCGACATCCTTGTGCCTGTTGAAGCTGCCGTGCAATCCCAGAGCAAGACGGGAGACCGACAGATTCAGCCTGCCTGCATAGAGCCAGTCGCCGGGTCGGTTGGTATAGAGAAATTCGTCGCTGTCTCCGCCGATGAACTTCCCCGCACCGAGACCGTTGCCGAGCATCAGGAGGTAGTCGAACCGCGATCCGCGCCGGCCGGACAAATTGCCCTTCACTGCAAGGCCGAGGTCGCGGTCCCATGACTTGGCGGACATGATCGACGAAATATAAGGGGTGCGCGACAGGGAGTAGTCGGCCAGATTCTCCGCCATGACCGATTTGATGATGAAGTCCCGCTTGTGGCCGGGGGTCAACAGCTCTTTCGACCCCGGAATCTTCATCTGGCCGATCATCAGCATGAGTGACGGTTTGAGATGCCAGACACCGTAGAAGTCCAGAATATCGGGGCGCTCCTCCAGCCGCAGCCGAACCACGCCCGCAAACTTCTCGTCATCGGAGAGGAAGCTGAAGCCGAGGCGCCCCTGCTGCAGATTGAAACCCGAGGCGACATCAACCGCCTCCTCCTCGCTGCCGGCCTGATGCAGACCGTTCTCCACCTGCTCGTAAAGAGTCCACCAGAAGGAGGCGTGGGCATCGACATCCATCGTCGAAGCGAGGACGGCGGAGGTTGAGCACAAGGTGACCAATGCAATGAGAAGCGTGAATCTCTTCATCCCGAAACCCTCCTTTAAAAAACATGATCCGGCCGCCGCAGCGACCGGATCAGGCAAAGTATCAACTTCAACTGCTACTGTACACCGTTACCGTAGATGAGAAGCTCACCCGCGTTCACCATGCTCCAGCCGCCGTTGACGATATCGAACTCCTCATATCCGGCGGGCATGGGGAAGATCTTGATGATCACGGTCGCCTTCACCATCGCACCGGCGTTGTGATCGACATTGTCGATGTAATCCCACTCGGGCAGGGTGCAGCCCGTGGTATCTTCATACTTCCCGCGGTCGGGGATATTGTAGTCGTTGTTGTCCGATCCCGGGGGGACGATGTTGCGGTAGGGACCCTCGCCCACGATACGACCCGTGGTAGGGTCGGGATAAGCCGTCTCCAGGTTTTGCCCCTCGCGCGAGTAGGCGATGATGTGCCAGAACTCCTGACCCAGTTCTGCGCCTATATAGTCTCCGTAACTGAGACCATACGTCTCGGCGGGATACTCGACGAATGCGCAACTGGATCCCAGACTTTCGACTCCGAAACCGGAGAAGAAACGGTGATCGGGATACTGGCCGGTTATCTGTTCGATGCTGAAGCTCTTGGCATAGCCGTCGGGAGCCATGATGTCGATGCCCGTCGCGCCGGTCAGATCGATACCCTTGGCGGTGAGGATGTCGATGATCTTCACGCCGGTGTAGGTGGCATAGTAGTCGAACTGCTGCTTGTTGGCGTTGGACAGGCCGAACTGCGTGTGCGCGGGCATGGCCAAAAGCTCATCCCGGGTGACCGTGATCACCGGGGCCAGCGGCAGACCGGGATAGCTGCCGGCATCGCCCGGGTAGCGCAGATCGGCGATCTCTTCGGCATTGGTGAAGGTGTCGCCATCGCTGTCCTCATCGGCGATAGCCGCAATGGCGGCCCTGTCTTCGCCGGCGTTCTTGTAGGCGAGGCCATAGGCGTTCAATGTCTGCTCATAGCCGGTGGGTAGCTGGGTCCAGTCCTCGGGCGGGTGGATGATGAAGTGGCAATAGTCGCACGGGTTGGCCTCGTAGGGATCATCGTCATCATCCCGCACGGTCGCGGCCTTATGGCAGGTCTGGCAGTCGTCCAGACGGGTGCCGTAAGCATCCTGATAGGTGAGGATGAAATTGTTGATGTCGGCGTCCGACTCGTGACCCTGGTAGGCCCGGGAGGAGTTGAAAAGGGCCTCGCCATCATCGTCATTATCAAAGAGACATCCACCGAGAAGCCCCATTCCCACAAAAACACATACACACAGAACAACGGAAAGAATCATTCTTCCGAGATAGCTTCTCATCTGGATTTCTCCTTGGTTGGCAGGCGAGGCCCCTATCGGTTTGGCGATCAAGGTTATCCGCTCACATAAACGGAGAACCAGGATGACGCGCATGGTAACTTTCGGGAAGTATTATGTCAACACCAGCATATTAGTAACTGGTCGGAAATCTTGAGCTTCCCGATTGTGATCCCCGTTATGCATCTGGATTGGGGCATGAAAATGGCGGCGCGTCAAAAACGCGCCGCCCAAGTGTTCCCGATGTTTACCCTCCGCTTACACCGGTTCCACCGGTTCGTAGAGATCGGTGATCAGTTGCTCCTCGGGGGTCGTCTGACAGTCGTTGATGTAGATTTCGAAACAATAGCCGTTACGCACTTTCTGCCCCTGGGCAGGGATCCAGGTGCCTACGAACTCCTGCCATGTCCGTCCCAGATTCATGTAGGATCCGATGTGGCGCGTTGTGGCATAGGAGCCCGCTTCGATGGTATCCATGCGATAGCCATCCTCGCACTTCAACTCCACACCCTCGGGGATGACCACGCAGGCATCGGAGCGCAGCTTCTCGGGCGCCGTGTTTTCGGGATCGTCATGGAAGATGGCGAGCCATTCGGACTTCATCAGTTCGGGATTCTGGGCCAGGGCTTGCTGGTAGAGTTGCCCGAATGCAGGGCCGATTTCGGGATAGGGACCGACGTGACGCAGGCAAAATATTCTGCGCTGTTCAAGTTTGAGGATTTTACCCTCCATGATACTGCTCCTTTGGGATATGGGAACGAAGCCGACAAGTCGACCGTCCGCACTGTAGTGCACACCGGATGGCGCCGGGAGGGGGGGCACCGCTTTTCTGATTTCACGAAAGCGGGAGGGGGACTCCCCGAAGGCGGTTCGAAACGCCCGGGAGAAGGATTCATGCGACTCGTACCCCGCCTCAAGAGCGATGGAGACAATCTGCCGGTCGCTGTCGATCAGGGTCTGCCCGGCCCGCTCCAGCTTGAGGCGACGGACGAGATCCATCACCGACTCCCCGACCTGCCCTTTGAAGACGCGGTGGAAGTGGAACGGCGAGAACATCGCCACCACCGCCAGAGCCTCCAGGCTGAGAGGTCGATCCAGATACTGCAGAATATGGGTCAGCACTGCGGAGATGCGGTTCCGGTAGATCCTGAGTGTGTCATCCTTCATATATTCCCGCTTTCGATTCACACGAGAAGGATAAACCGTTCATCTCCCAACCGCTTGACCAATCTTGCTCATTTTGGGGATGGAATTTCGGATAGCGTGGTAGTTGTGCCGATACGGCTTCAGTGTGACCGTGATGACCTCGCCGAGATATCGTCTCAGCGCAACAGAAGTAGTTTGCCGCCCCGATTTTCGGTGTCGGCGGTTACCCGATAGAGGTAGACGCCCGCCGGGAGGGGATGCCCGTCACCGTCGCGTCCATCCCAGGTGAAGTCGTGACGGCCGGGGGGCAGGTCCCCCTCGCCCAGCCGGATCACCTCGCGCCCGCCGGGGGTGATCAGCCGGACAGTCACGTGTCGTGTCTCGCCGAGGCTGAACGCGATGCGCGTCGTACTCGCCACGGGGTTGGGCCAGGCACTCAGATCGCTTAACGAGCCGTTGTGATCATCGATCCAGGGTACGGCGTTCGTGTTGTTGGACTCACCCGGAGTGGGCCGCAGGGTGTCCCATACCGGACCGCCATCCTCGACGCGCCCATACGACCTGTCCGGGATCTGCATCCCGAAGGTCACGGTGTCCAGCGGAGCAACCGCGTTCAGCGTCGTATTGAAGAGGCCGAGCTCCTCGCCGGTGCCGCTCAGTTTGAAGTCGGCGTGCAGCGGTCCCTGCGTGGGTTCGCCGTCGCACCAGACGACCAGATAACCGCCCGGCTGCAGCAGCGTGTCGGGGAACTGGTAGCGGCGCGGATTGCCGATCTCATCGCTCAGGCTCATGCCCGCGAGATTGTGCGGCTCATCGTCGTAGTTGAAGATCTCCACCCAGTCATCGAATTCGCCGTACTCATCGGCGATCCAGGTCTCGTTGTCGGCCATGAACTCGTTGATCACAAGCCGCGGCTGCGGCGGTGTGATCGGCACTGTGTTCCGCAGGTACCCGGTGCGGTCGGCGATGTAGGGCTTCAGCCCGTAGTCCCAGCCCCAGTCCCAGTTGCGATAGTAGTCCGGGAGGTCGTAGGACTCGTGGAACATCTCGGTATCGTAGCTCCAGTCCATATACCCCTCGTAGGAGCCGGCGAAGGCCCAGGGTCCGATCAGGGTATGGATCATATCGATGTTCGCCTCGCAGGCAGTGAGGGCGAAGGGGCCGTCGACCAACTCGCGCACATAGTGCCGCAACTGCTCCACGAAGGAGGGCACAGCGAGGATGCGTCTGATCAGCGGGGGCAACTGACCATCGTGGCTGCCGTAGCCGCCGTCGCCCCAACCGGGCAGGGAGCGCTCACCCCAGTTGATCCCCATGAAATCCACGCCGTAGGTGTTGTCGAGATCGTAGGGGATGTACTCGAGGCGATTGCTGTCGGTGTTGTGGTAGAGGTAGTAGTTGTTGGCCCCAAACCAGTAATTGTCCCAATTGCCGATACACACATCCACCGCCATGGCGCGGAGGAAATTGTCCAGGCTGAAGCGGTCGCCCAATTCGGCGGCAAACTCGGCGTCGGTGCTGTGATTGATGAAACCGATGAACCCGGCCAGATCGTCGTGAGTCGGATGATCGAGATTCTTCTCGGCGTAGGTCTCGCCACCCCCCAGACCTGCATAGGTAGCGCCCGTGCCGGGGTGGATCCAGCGCAGGTCGGCCCTGTCCCCCTGATACAGGCACTTGTAGAGGCTGCCCTCCTTATTGTCGAACCAGGCCTGCACCATCTCCTCGTCAATTTGCTCGACGTGAATCTGCACACCCTCGACGGCCGCACCGTCGTTGATCTTCAGCAGCACGTGGTGCGCGCGCGAGGAGGGTACGCGCATCTCCTTGAGCAGCGACCAGGCCAGCCGCGAACGGATGATCGACACGTCGTTGTGCTCACCGTTCAGGTTCATTTTTTCGAGCCCGTGGAATTTCCGCCCGGACACCCAGTGATTGAAGTCCAGCTTGAACGACTTCTTGCGCGCAGACCGCGAGGTGTTGCCCCGCACGCGGATAGCCACGCTCTGTACCGTCTCGTCGATGATCGAGTTGACGAACCGCACCGAGCAGAGGCGCATTTCATCCGTCCAGGGGTTGTCGAGCATGGAGTCCAGAGCGGCCGGGGACATGGTCACTTCGATCGTCGCCAGTTCGCCCGGCCGGAAGATGTAGGCGTTGGCGAGGTTGTGATCGTTGTCGTCCAGGGGCAGGGGGACCAGCGCCGAGGCGGACGCCGAAAGCAGGAGTGCCAGAAGCAGCATCATGCCCGCAGTGGGGAGGGCTGTCGTTTTTGATGCGAAGTGGGTATGCAAGGTCGGTCCCGGATTGGTCTGGGAATGTGTCTCCGAATGGGGTGAAGCCTCAAGTATAGCATAACCGGAAGCCTAAGTCGCTGTCGGTCTTTGTGTTATTGTGGGTGGGTGATACTTCCCGATTATGGTTTTAGATTCTCCATCATGCCCTCGGCTTACCGGTGGCCCGGCTCGGAAACGCTTACCAGAGCGCGCTCTCATTTCACTGGATGCCGATTTCGATGAGTTTTCGCTAGCGGATCAGAGCCAGTTTCATCTGCGAGCCGCCGCTCGCGGAATGCGCCCGGATCAAATAGATGCCGCTGGATTGCTCCTGTCCCGCGTCGTTACATCCGTTCCAGTCCAAAGTCAGCTCGCCGTTGCTGTACCCATCGAAGAGTGTCCGCAGTCTACGGCCGCATATATCGTGTACGGTGACCAGCAGATAGCCGCCGCTGGATTCGAAGCTGATAGTCGTCTCCGGGTTGAACGGATTCGGATAGGCGCTCAACCTGAGAGCGCCTGGCGCAGGTTCGGGAACTCCCGTCGTCCCACGATCGAGGGCCAGCCACACATTGAAGCCGGGCATTTCGTCTTTGGCGAAGACGAAGACCGGTTTCCCGTTCTTGCCCAGAGCCATATCCGAATCCCTGGCCATGTGACCGTGACCCGCAAGAAGATCGGTTTGAGCGGACCAGACGCCATCCTCCTTCGTGTAGTAGAAGATGCCCCGGAAGGTGAACTGCATTGCTCCATTGTAGTGCTCCTGGGACCAGCAGGCGTGCACGACACCTTCGGAGTCGCAGGCGATGGCCGGATCATGAGGCCAGGTATATTGGTCGTAATAGTAGGTCAGATCTTCCGGCATGCTCCAGTCTACTGGAGGATATGCATAGAACTCACGATAGGTGTGAAGCATGGAGTTGCAAAAGCATGTGGGCTGGATTCCGTTGCTCAGCACGTGAACCACGTTGTCGGGATCGCAAGCGACGGCAAACGCGCCGGCCAGGGTATTGGGCTCTCCGACCTCTTCGGAATTGGCGTCCACATAGTAGATGGCGGAATCGGTCGAGTAGTAGAAATAGGCTCTTGAACCCGTCATCACGCCGCGTGAACGGGGGATGGACCAGGCATCGACGTCACTTGCTATCGGCATCGGGGCTACATCGAGCCAGGCTTCGTCGAATCGCGCCATGAACCAGATGTCCATACCCTCATCGGAGTAACTGAGGTAGAGAACATCGCTTTCATGGGGAGGTGTGTCGCCCGTCAGACAGGGCGCATACAGCGGCGACCCATATTCGGGAACGATCAACAGCCCCTCATCCCAACCGCCTCCTGCGTTCCGACGAACCCAAAGACCCGAGGCGTCGACCCAGGCGAGCCAGAACCCCTCCTCGGTCCAGGCGACGGTGGGTTCGGCGCCTACACCATGGTCGGTGATGTCGCCGAGAGTGCCTTCGGACCAGATACGGCTGTAGACCCGCTCCCCCTCGGTCCAGGTCACGGCCACATCACCTGTGGAATTGGCGGCGATGCGGCAGTTCTCCGAGTCGGCGTCGCTGTTGGTGACCGCATGGAACTCATAATCCGCCAGAACGGAGTAGTGGAAGAGGAGGACAAGTAAAACCGTGACGATCGACAGCAATACTCTATTCACAATCTCCCCCTGGGTTCAATCTTGACTAATGCCGCCCGGTAAGTGTGCGTTCACACTTCACCAGGGCCACTTCTGTGTTGAGATATGTATAATAGAATTATAGGTGCGCTGGATTGCCATTACAAGCGGGGAGTTTTTAATCGACATGATCGGAGGCAGAGCCCTGCTGATTTGACCGGTGAGGTGTCTTTGTCTTTTTTACTATTAGTGAAACCGGTTTGATCGCGCATCCAGGCCGTAGGCTGTCGTCTTGCCCGGAAGTGTGTGGTATGATAGAGATTGAAGTGCCGCTGTATACTTCGAGCGGCCGAAAACTCCCCGAAAGGTCACTTGAGATGTCCGGCAAAAAGAAACCCACGACCTCATTGATATTCGGTTCGCCGCGGACAATCTGGATCGCGCTGGCCGTCATTCTGGCCGTGGGCGGCATGCTGCGCGTTGCCTACATGGGTGAGCTCAAACAGGCGCCCGATTTCAACTATCCCTTCCTGGACGCGGAATTCCACAATTACTGGGCGCGAGGTTTGGTGTTCGACGACTGGACTACGCCCCGCGACAAAGAGGATCCCCGGATCCAGACCACACCCTTCTTCAGACCGCCCGGCTACCCCTACTTCCTGGCCGGTGTCTACAAGGTGCTGGGGGCGGGGTACGCCGGTCCCCGTGCGGTTCAGATGCTGCTTGGGCTGGTCAATGTGCTGCTGGCGTTTTTTCTGGGCCGCCGTTGGTTTGGAGCGCTCGCGGCGCTGATCTTCGCCGGACTCATGTCCACCTACTGGATCTTCATCTACTTCGAGGGTGAGCTGCACGCGCCGGTGCTGATCGTTATGCTGCTCCTGGTATTGACGCTGCTCGTCGGCCGCTGGACCGAAAAACTGAACTGGAAGCTGAGCATCGGGTCGGGCCTGGTGCTCGGTCTGCTGGCCCTGGTGCGGCCCAACGCGCTGCTCGTCGCACCCGCAATCATCATCTGGGCTTTCTGGCTCGGCCGGCGACGCGGTTGCCGCAGCTATCTGCGTATCGGTGCGCTGGGTCTGCTGATCGGACTCGTGTTGGCGATCATGCCCGCGACGATCCGCAATTATCGCGCGTCGGGTGAATTCGTCCCGATCACAGCCAGCCTCGGTCCCAATCTGTTCATGGGCAACAATCCGCAGTCCAACGGTCTTTGCGACGGCAAGCTGCCCGGCTACGGCAAGTTCGCCACCTGCTACGACTGGCCCGCCATCGTCAGGAGCGTCGAGCAAAAAGAGGGGCGGCAACTCAGTCACAGCGAGGCATCGGGGCATCTGCGCCGCGCGGCGACGAGGTATATGCTCAGCCATCCGAGCCATTCGCTCGAACTGCTCGGTCGCCGCTTCCTGCTGTTCTGGGGACCATGGGAACCGACTCACAACAAGGTGATCGAATTCGAGCGGAGCCACTCGCGGCTGCTCAGTTCGATCCCCTTGCATTACCCCATGATGATCGCCCTGGCCGCGATGGGACTCTGGGTGCTGTTCCGTGAGCGTCGAGCGAAAGCCGAATCAACGGGCGAGCACGATCACCGCTGGGAGATCACCCTGCTGGTGCTGGCGATCAGCGGCGCATGGTTTCTGGGGATCATGCCCTTCTTCGTGGCGGCGCGCTACCGCATGCCCGTCATCCCCTTCATGATGCTCTTCGGCGCCTACGGTCTCATGCATCTGGTCAACCACATCCGCGCACGGGAGCGCAGTGCGGCCATCATGCTGTCGGCGGTGGCGGTGCTCGCGTTTATCCCCGCCTCGATCAACTTCATTGGCTACAGCGGCATGCTTTCCCGTTGGCATTTCGATCGCTCGATCTGCCTCATCGCCACCGGCGATATGCGGAGCGCTCAGCGGGAGCTTCTCGCCACCATCAAATGCGACCCCGAGCACGGTGAGGCATATATCTACCTGGGGTCGTCGCTGATCATGCAGCGGCAGATGGATCGGGGCATTTCCCTTCTGGAGATGGGGGTGAAACTGGAGCCGGAGAACGCCAACGGCCAATACAATCTGGGTCGCGCCCTGGAGGTCACCGGCAAGGTTGCGGAGAGTGAGTCGCACTATCTGGCAGCGCTGCGCATTACTCCTGATGACCAAGAGGTCGCCGCCGCGCTCGAGCGGGTGCGAGCCGTGCTCGCGGGCGGTAACCAACAATGAACAGATGGGTTAGGGTATCTCCGTAGGCTATGCCCACACCTGTCCGGGTTGCATGTTGATCATGGCGAAGCTATATTCGCTTGGCTTGCGGGAAGGCCTATGCGTCACACGGTCCGCGTAATCCCGTCTCACAATGACCGTCCACCTCTGACTTCCTTACGCAAAGGAGGGGGGGGATCATGTCTGATTCAAAATCCATCATCCTTAAAGACGAAACCTACGGCGCTCACAACTACCATCCTCTCCCGGTGGTGATTGCTGAGGCGGAGGGTGTGCTGGTAAAGGACCCCGAGGGGCGCGAATACCTGGACTTCCTGTCCGCCTATTCCGCGGTCAACCAGGGTCATCGCCACCCCAAGATCATCCAGGCGCTCAAGGACCAGGCCGATCGCGTCACGCTCACCAGCCGCGCTTTCCACAACGACGTCATGGGCGACTTCCTTCAGGAACTTTGCGCCTACACCGGCTTCGAAATGGCGCTGCCGATGAACACCGGTGCCGAAGCGGTCGAGACGGCGATCAAGCTGGCGCGGCGCTGGGGCGTCGAGAAGAGGGGCGTGGAGAACGGCAAGCAGCATATCATTGTCTGCGGCGAGAATTTCCACGGCCGAACGAGCACCATCGTCAGCTTCAGCACCGATCCCGATGCCCGGGTCAACTACGGACCCTACATGCCCGGCTTCTCGATCATCCCCTACAACGACACGGCTGCGCTGGAGGCGGAGATCACCGCCGACACCGTGGCTTTCCTGGTCGAGCCGATCCAGGGTGAGGCCGGCGTCTTCGTGCCGGACGAGGGTTACCTGAGCGAAGTGCGGCGCATCTGCACCGAGAGGAACATTCTCTTCATCGCCGACGAGGTGCAGACCGGATTCTGCCGCACCGGCATGAAGTTCGCGGTGGATCACGAGAATGTGCGTCCCGATGTCATGACCCTGGGCAAGGCCCTGGGCGGCGGCGTCTTTCCGGTGAGCGCGGTCGTGGCCGACAAGGATATAATGGGTGTCTTCACCCCCGGCAGTCACGGATCCACCTTCGGCGGCAATCCTCTGGCGGCGGCCGTCGGCAGGGCGGCGCTGGCCGTACTTGACGATGAGGAGTTGGCCGAGCGCTCCTCGGTGCTGGGCGGGAAACTGCGAGACGAGTTGCGGAAAATCGAGTGTCCTCGTCTGGAGCTGGTGCGCGGTAAGGGTCTGCTCAACGCGGTCGTGTTCGACGAGGAGTTCGAAGCGTGGACAGCCTGCCTCGCCCTGCGCGATGCCGGCCTGCTGGCCAAGCAGACCCACGGCAACATCATCCGGTTCGCTCCGCCTCTGGTGATCACCGAGGATGAGCTGGACAAGGCGATTGCGATCATCAAAGAGGTCTTCGAGAAGATTCCGGCCAAGTAAATGAATTGAAGATCGAGGAACAGCCTCCCTCTCCGTCAGGAGGGGGAGGCTGTTTGCATCAGGTCTGCTCCCGCAGGGGGAATTGAAGTTGCACGGCAGCCCTATTTCAGCATGATCATCTTCTCGGTCGCCGTGTAATCATCGGCAGTCAGCTTGTAGAAGTAGACGCCGCTGGCGACGCGGTTGCCCCGGACATCCATGCCGCTCCAGATGACCTCGTGGTTGTCCGCCGCCATCTTGCCGTTCACCAACTCGGTGACGAGACGCCCGGTGATGTCGTACACCGCCAGCTCCACCTGCCCGGCCTCGGCCAGACTGAAGCTGATCGTTGTGGTCGGGTTGAACGGGTTCGGGTAGTTGCCGTGCAGCTTGGTGACGGCTACGGGTCGGTCATCGCCAAGCCCCGATTCGGTATCGGGAACGTGGTTCAACAGACCCATGAGTACGTGTCTGATCATCAGCCGCGCATAATCCCTGTCCGCCGGGAGACCATAGCCATCATCCAGGACATGCTCGTAGGAGAAGGGATTGTAGAGTATGCGGTTGACGTAACCGCCGGCCGAGGAGACGAGACCGTTGCCGTCCGGGTCGAGGTTGAGCACGCCGGCCACAAGTCCGCTGTTGACGACCTCCCACTCGTGCGTGACCTCGGTGAGGTCGCCGATCGGTCTGATCGCCGAGAAATGTTCTATAGTCGGGCAACTGCCGTCGAGCACGAAACCGGGTTCTCCACCCAGCCATTCGAGTGCCGGATGGGTGGCGATTACCCGTGGCGCTAAGACCCTCGTATAGTCACCATAGTACAGGTGGGTGGAAATGACCTCCACCCCCATGACGTTGTTGAGAAAAGGTGTGTCGTTGGTCAGGTCCGCAGCCAATTCGCCGCCCATGATCCACAGGCTGGTATCATGCGTCTGCCCGTTGAGCCAGGTCTCCAGCAGTTCGTCATCATGGACCTTGTCGCCAAGGTCGGCGCTGGTGATTGTCCCGCTCGAAAGATCTCCAGAATCCCAGACGATCAACGTGTACTGGGTCAGATCATCCGCTGTAGCCCGACCGGCCAGGCCGTTGGCCAGCCTCGAGGACGGAGCCTGGGTGGTGTAGGTGTCGTAATTGACGATGCCGCTGTACTTGAATCCCTCGCGCCACCAGGGACCAACGGCGGCATCCTCAACGAAAAGTCGCTCCATACCGGCTGTGGGCAGACAGCGGACCAGGAACCCGCCGCGCAGGTCGGGATTGGAGGACATGGCCCAGAGCGGTCGGGCATCGGTTGTGCCGTCGACGGCCTCGGCGAAGTAGAGGTACTCGATCACGTCGCCGGGTTCGAAGAACTCATCGTTGAGGTCGAAACCCCAGCGACCCTCATCAATGCCCACAGGGTCGGCGACTATGGAATTCCAGGTTTCGCCGTACACCGAGACCGTGCCCGTGTAGGGCGAGTAGAGCCCGTCGCTGTCGTCGGGATCGCCCATCGCGGGGTCGGTGGAATCGGCGTGCGGACCTGCAATAACGCGGAAATACATGTAGAGGTTGGGACGATCCTCACCCGCCGCCACGTTGAAGTGGGTCTGGATGCCGCCATTGCCCTCCATGTTCAAGTGGATGACCGTCGAGTCGCCGATGACGTGAAAGGGGTCATCCGGGTTGGCGATATCATCGGCGCAATCGATCCGCACCAGGCCGTTGCCGGGCTCGGGGAAGTTGTCCTGCAAGCGGCAATGGCGATCAATGTCCCAGATGACGGATGATTCCTGCACGAGCTGAACGCTGATATTGTCGTAATAGGGCGCGGGCGAGTGCCCGCTGCAGTCACCGTAGATGTTGCCCCAGACGCCGCAGAGATCCTTGACGCCGATCCGTACGGCCAGACCGGTAATCGTGCCGCCCTCCGCCGACTCCCGCAGTTCGGAGCTGATGTTTTTAACTCTGCTATGCCAGCCAATGTCCGTCTCCGGATACGTCATAGTATCCTGGTCGACCCAGTCGCCCAGGCAGGGGGTCTGCTCGGTTACCGCAGCGATCTGCCAGTAGCTGAAGATGAGCGAGTTCAGGGTCAT
Source organism: bacterium (assembly GCA_024231955.1). Classification (GTDB taxonomy): domain Bacteria; phylum Krumholzibacteriota; class Krumholzibacteriia; order JACNKJ01; family JACNKJ01; genus JAAEPZ01. The sequence goes on from JAAEPZ010001024.1 coordinate 638,196, forward strand.
GTCGAAATATTCCCAGTAGTGGAGTTGGATGGATTCCCACTCTTCGAAATGCAGTGGCTGACCCGTGGGGTCACCCAGGCTGTGCATACTGTCCAGCACGGGGCTTTCGATGCCTGTGTCGATATAGGGGGGACCATCAATGACAACCGGGATAGGGTACATCGGATTTATAGACTCAACATCGACGAAGGCCCAGGTATATGTCGTGTTGATGGTGCAGATGTCCTCACTGTAGAGATTGGAGTAGAGGGCACCCCAGGCACCGGCATCATAGGCCGAGGTGAACTCCAGCCAATCGGGTTGGATGTTGTCCTCGAAATCGCAGCGACGGGTTTCGCCGCCATCCACGGTGAGGATGATGTTGTCCACCCACACAGGGCCCATGTCATTGGGCCAGAGACCATCATCACTGGACCAGCCGCCGTCGGACGTAAAGCGGAGACAGAGATTGCTCACCGTCTGCCCGGGATAGTCCGCGGCAAGGACCGTTATGTCGGCCGACTGCAGGGTGGTGGGGCCGCCATCCGTATATGTGGTCAGCGTCTGGTACTCGCCGTCTACCACCAGCATTACCTCGAACCAGTCGTTGTCATCGCCCTCAAAGTCCGTGCGGAACTGGAACTGCACACGCACCGAGCTTGTCCACCGACCGCAGGCAAGCACCAGGTGCTGATCCCAGTTGTTGCCGTAGCCGTCGGGTATCTCCCACCCGCAGACGTTGGTGCGACCGCACCACAGGGCGAAGTTGTTAGGCCCGCCGCCGAAGGGTGTCGCGCCGCTCATGTCGGTGGCGTGTCCGGCGCAGAGCGCGGTCGATTCGATGTGCCACCAGTCGCCCGACTGGGCGGTGGCGTCATAGATTGTCCAGCCTGCGGGTTCGGGAACGCCGTGATAGCCTACGCGTCCATCGAAATTGAAGCCGCGCGGACTGGTCCCCGGTTGACCCCAGGCGCCCGGACCGGCGGAGGGGAAGAGGAAGAGGGTGTCGGCTCGATTGTCGGCCGGCTGGGTCGACGCGATTGATACCGGCTCCCCGAAACGCAATTCAGGCGCGCTGGTGTATGCGAAGCCGGGGATTGAAGCAGTTACGATCAGAATGAAAATCATGCTCAAGCACAGACGTGGTCTTATATTCATTATCAAGCCCCTTAATAGGATGTCACCGGTACCGAAGTAGTCACAGAATTGCCGCTCGGTTATCCTCTTCGCGTAGTGGGGTTTACTGATAACCATGCCAGTGTCGTCGACTATTTCCATTTCCCATGATTGGAGAATATACTGACTGCCCTAATTATATACGAATGGGGAGGTTCTAACAAGTTCGTCTGTATTTAGGTGTCCACTGGGTTGATAAAGGAGATGAAAAGGCCCCCATCTCAGAAAGAGAGGGGGCCCTTGCTTGTAAAGAGGATGTCTGTGTCTTACTTCAGCAAGATCATCTTATCGGTTGAGGAGAAGTCGCCGGCGATCATCTTGTAGAAGTAGACGCCACTGGCAACTCGTAAACCGTTGGAATCCTTGCCGTTCCAAATCACATTCTGTTCACCGGCGTCCATCTTGTTGTCCACGAGGGTGCGAACAAGACGACCACTGATGTCGTAGACCGCGAGATTCACATGCTCAGGATTGCCCAGAGCGAAGGAGATCGTGGTC
>JAAEPZ010001025.1 GCA_024231955.1 bacterium
GCGAATTGATCCAGCAATGTGCTCCTCCGAAGTAGAGTTTGAAGATCGACCGCGTGCGCAGGACATTATAGCACAATCACTAACGAGTGCAAAGTTTATCACACTTTGCCGATTGCGTCAAATGGGAAAAGGGGCGAATTGTGCGAATTGCGAATTCGGAATTGCGAGTTGCAATTCTCTGCACCGCCCCCGGCCTGAAGCGCCGGGGCTAGGTTATCCCTCTCCCACCCCAATCTCCCCCAACAACCGCTCCGCCTCCCGAAACGCGACCTCATACCGGTGCGGCGGGCCGTCGCATTCGGCGCGCTCGCGGGCGATTTCGGCGTGGCGGCGCGCTCGCGGCAGGTCGCCCGCGTCCAGCGCCGCTTGGGCCAGGAAATTGTGGCAATCCGCCTGCACCAGCCGGTACTCGCAGCGCTCGGCGATGTCGAGGGCTTCGTGGGCCAGTTCGAGCCAGCCGCCCTGGCCTGAAGAAACCTGTCCTGAGCTCGTCGAAGGGCCGGTGCCGGATCGCGCCCCTCCCATCACCGACTCACCTAGCACCGCCTCTTCAGGGCGGTGCGCCGCATACCGGAGGCGGGCCATTTCCAGCAGGATGTTCGGCTCCAATTCGACCAGATTGATGCAGCGGCAGCGGCGCAGGGCCTCCTCCAGGTGAGGCTCCGCCTGGGCCAATTCCCCCCGCGCCCGCTGCGCCGCGCCCAGGAGCCACTCGGCGCGGATACGGTCTCGCTCGTTCTGGCGACTGCACGCAATCTCGTGCGCCTGGCGGGCGGCTTCCAGCGCGGTGTCAGCATCTTCCATCAACAGCGCCCGCAGCGTGCGGTAGGCATCATCAAGACAAATGCCTTGTTGATTCCCAGTTTGCTCCCAATACGCAGTTGAAGCCTTCAACTCCCGTCCCGCCTCCTCGAACGCGCCGGTGTAGGCCAGCAGGCGACCCAAGTTCTTGTGGCCGATTGCCTCACTGAACTCATCCTCAATCTCCTGGCACAGCGCGATGCTGCGCCGCAGGTTCTTCTCCGCCGCCGCCAGCGCGCCGATGTGGATTTGAGCCATATAGGCGAGGTTACTCAAGTCAGTGGCGAGATTCCTCTTGTCATCCCTTCTTCCATCCAGACGAGCACACAACTCAAACAGTTGTACCGCCCGACCAGGCCAACCAGATAGGGAATACGAGTTAGCTAGAGCATTCGCTGTCCACGATTGATCTCGCTCTGTGCTCAACTGGGGCAATGCTGCTTCACCGGAGGGCATAAAAGGCTCACCGTTGGGAAAGAGAATACACATCAACTCAATGCGCAGTTGATATGCACCGAAGCGGTAATAGAGTGGACTGGCAAGCCGGTCACGGAACAACCGAAACGCCTCATCATACCCCCCCGCACCAACAGTATGATGATAAAGCTCAATCGTCGGCATCAAATCATCCACACTCTCCACCCGTTCCGGCTCCGGCACATCGGCAAAATAATCCCGCAGCCGGATATGCGTCCCCTCCTTGTCGCCCAAGCGGTCGTAGGCATAACGCCGCACCACCGGATGCAGATCATAATGGCTCGTCCCGCGCTCCCGGCTGGCCTCCTCGTCGAACAGGAGCAGACCACGGTCGAGCAGTTCGTCCAGGGCGGCGTCGAATGGCTCTTCGGCCTGGTACGGGTTCAAGGCCAGCAGCGCCTCGTAATCCATCGGGCTGCGAAAGGCCGCAAAACGACTCAATATCCTTTGCTTGCGCTGCTCCATCACGTCGTAGGCCACTTGCAGGATGTGGTGCTTTGCCTGACCCTTTAGCTCCGGCACGATCGGGTAGCGGGCGGCCGCTCGCACGTCGCCGGGCATGCGCTTGTCGCGCGCGATCACCCCGGCCAGCAGCCGTAGGGCCAGGGGATGGTAGCCGTAAGGCTGGCAGGCAGCCTCAATCTCGGCCCGTGTCCCGCGCCGCACCCCCTGCGCCCGCAAAAACGTCACCGCGTCCGCCGGGGCCAGCGCGTCCAGGTCCTCGCGTCCGCATCCGGGTAGGTCGTCCAGTTCCCTCGGAAAGAGGCGGCTGGTCAACAACACCCGCCCGCGCAGGGGAACCGCAGCCGCCCAGCGCAGGAAATTGCCCGCGTGGGGATTGGTGCAGGCGCGATGATCCTCTCGCTCGTCCTCGGCCACCTCGTCCCCCTGGTAGGCGGCCCCCATCCCGGCGTAGGCCCGCAGCGCCCGCTCAAAACCGTCCAGCACCAGCAACACGCGCCGCTGTTGGAGCAGATCGACCAGCGCCCGCACCTTGTCGTGGATTGAGCGAATCGCCGCCAGGTTTATCCAACCTTCGCCGACATAGCGCAGCGCCGCGTCGAGGAAAGCGTCAAAGCGGGTCGCCTGCCCGTAGAACGACCACCACAACACCCCCTCGGGGCGGGCGGCTTCGGGCAAGCGACAGTTCGCCGTCTCCGCACAGGCGTCGTCGGGCAATCCAGGCAGCGCCCGTCCCAACACGTCCCGTTGCAGCCAGGCCCACGTCAGCGCCGATTTGCCCATCCCGCCGATGGCGACCACGGCCAGGAGCGGCGGCCCATCCCCGGCCATCCAGGCCGTGAGCGTCTCGCGCTCCGGGACGCGCCCGGTAAAGTTCTTTTGCAGCGGGTAGGGGTGGGCAAAGTAGGGCGTTGGGGGCAAGGGTATGAGCGTTCGAGAGCGCCTGTCCGGGACGGACCTTTGTCTGCTAACGGGCGGTTTGGCTTCCTCCCCACCCCACCCGCCCAGCCGCAGCACGTGCAACACGAATTGCGCCGCGTTGCGCGCCGCCAGTGAATGGTCCTCGTCGTCCTTTTCACCGTCCGCCCAGTCACAGATCGCCTTGACCAGGATCCAATCCACCTTGGCGTCGCGCGCGGCGGCGTATAGCCCGGCCCCTTCCATCTCACCGCCGATAGCTTCCGGCTCAATCTGCAAAAGCCGGTCCCGAAAGCCCGGATCATTGACCAGCTTCTCGCCGGACAAGACCAGCCCAAAATGGATTGCAGTCCCATCCCAATCCAGATCGCCGCTGCGAAACCGGTCCAACAAGCGCTCGGCGCACATAGCCCGGTCCCCGCGCGGTATCTGGCCTCGCCGCGCGTCAACTTTTCGAGGCTCGTAATACTGGATTTGCTTTGCAACCAGGATGTCGCCTACTTGCTGCTCGTCGCGACGCAAGCCAAACGCAATCCCACACATGATAACCGCCTGGGGGCGTTTATCCTGAATCGCCCGGCGCACAGTCAACACCGCCCCGCCCGGTGTGGCACTGCCCATCTCGGACTGGACCATAAACACCGGCGCGCCGCCGTGGATACCAAGATCATAATAAGTCTTTTGTCCAATCGCTTGCCGGGTCCATCCCGCGCCCGCCGCCTGGGAAAATACATCCAGGACTGCCTGGGCTTCTACTTTGGTGACTGTAACGATCAAAATATTGCCGGTCTTTTTCCTGGACATTGGCGTTTTCCTCGTAGCTCAGAAACCAGGTTTTTTCTGAAAAACCTGGTTTCTTTCTGGACCCCCATCAATCTGCTGACAATCTTTGCGCTTTAGCCGGGTTCTATCCAAAATGATTCACGGAACCGGCTGAAGCCTCCACTCCGGTGCTCGGAAGCTAGTCCGCCGCGCGGAAGCTATGACGCAGCTCGGAGGCTATTCCGCCGCGCGGAAGCGATTCCGCCGCTCGGAAGCTATTCCGCCGCTCGGAAGCTATGCCGCCGCTCGGAAGCTATTCCGCGGCTGGGAAGCTA
>JAAEPZ010001026.1 GCA_024231955.1 bacterium
CAACATAACGAGTCTTATGTTGTCGACAACATAAGACTCGGGAAATCCGACCGTCCGGGATGAAAAGGGGGGCCTGCGGAAACGTGGCCGTGAGGTGCGCGCGCCGCAGCTCTATCCCGACGCAGACTCACCCCAGGCTATCTCATGCCGCCCTCCGGGCTACGATCACGCTGATGGAACGGCTCCAGCCTTCGTTATCCGTACCCGTACCCCGTGCACCACCTTCCACCGCCGAGGGAGCGGAGCGCTTTGGGAGAATCCGAGAGCTGGGTGACGAGGGGATGACGATAGTGTTGTAGGACGGCGACGCCGAATACCGTACCGAGCAGGAGCAACGTGAGGGAGAGGTATAGCGGCTACTGCGTGCGCGGCGGGAGCACGGTTTTGTCGGCGAAAATCCACTCATGGATCGGATGCTGAAGCTTGCGGACCGCCAGAGTGACGCGGCTGTCCTTGATCCTCTCGAAGGTTTCGGAAACAGAGAAGGACATCGTCACCTTTTCGCCCGCGAGGGTGATCCGGCGATAGGTTCCAAGCGGTGTTTCGGAATTGGAGAGAACAGGCCAGAAATCGGCCGATGAGAGATCCTGCTCACCTGTGTTGGTGAGTGAGATCACAAGGGTGAATTGTTCCCCATCCTGCCACCAGCGCGCTTCATCCCAATCCAACGTCGGGGTCTTGCCATGAATCAAGATCGGTTCGACCACAAGCGGTTCACTGTGGGCGCTGGTGACCTCAAGGCCGAGGAAAACGCTCTGACCTCTGGGACTTTCGTAGGCGGAGTGTGTGGAGACTCGGCAGGCGAGCTCAGCCTCGTCCCCTGAATCAAGAACAACCTGAGTGGGAGGAGGGTGAAACACCAAAGGATCGCTTTCGGATCGGGCTGCACGCCGGACGTTGATCCAGAATGCTCTGCCGGTGCCGTTATTGCGAACCTTTAATGTGAAAGGTGTAGCGCTACCGTCCGTGGTTTCGAGCGTCGTAGGCACCGGAACCAGCTCGAGCTCCGGGGTAGCGGCCGGCGGGGGAGCCAGGGGCTCGAGGCGTCCTCCATCGTTCTTGCGTATGAGCAGCGTGCCGTCGTCGTGGCGTAGGCATTTTCCGTCGGCGCGGCAACCAATCCATGTACCTCGTTGACCACTCAAGAATACCTGAGAGGCAGGATAGTCGGTACCCTTGCCTTGCGACCACAACCGGACGGTCCCGTCATGAGATCCCGACGCCAGGGTCTTGCCGTCGGGGCTGAAGGCGACGGCTCGGACCACGGCTGAATGTCCTTCGAAGCGGCTGAGCTCCGCTGCCGTGGCGACGTCCCAGAGGCGCACCGTGTAGTCATAAGATCCCGCCGCCAGGGTCTTGCCGTCGGGGCTGAAGGCGACGGCTTCGACCCCTCTTGAATGTCCTTCGAAGCGTCTGAGCTCCGCTGCCGTGGCGATGTCCCAGAGGCGCACCGCGCGGTCAG
>JAAEPZ010001027.1 GCA_024231955.1 bacterium
GCGAACGGTAAAGGAACAGTATCCAGTTTTGTTTCAGTATCTGGCGGAGGGAGGGCCGGACGGCGAAGAATCCGTGCTTACTCCATGCGAGCTAGAGATGGGAAAAGCAGACCTGACCAACACGATTGCTGGGCGCGCCGTGATCTATATCGTGGCATACGAGAGAGAGATGAACCGGACTGACAGGGAACCAACCCTGGAAGTGTACATCCTGGCTGGGGAGGAAACGGACGAGCTACTGCATGAAGCGAAGCCCGTGCCGCGAGATGGAGTCCCGGTCCTGTACTTCGAGAAGGAGCTGCTGACCACCATTTTGGAGCGCGCTGATTACGGGATCTAGAGGGGATCCAAAGACAGCAGCTGCAGGACCTGAGTGAAGTGGGCGGGGTCTTGGCGCAAGCTAAGCCCATCCCTAGCTCGGCCATGCTGCTGAGACACGTTGGCATTGATCACGTCGAGTGGTGAAGGAGCGTACCCGCCACGGGCTGTGAAGGAGGCGGAGCGAATCTTGGACGCGCGAGCGCAA
>JAAEPZ010001028.1 GCA_024231955.1 bacterium
TCAAGCCGTGCCAGGAGCTGGTTCTTCGCCACCCGATCGCCTTCGCGCACCGCCACCTCCTCGATGCGTCCGAGGATCTTGGTGCCCGGCAGCACCCGGCGAATCGGCTCCACCGATCCCGATGCCTGGGTCAGGATGGGGGCCGGCTGGTTCTCGGCCACCGCGATCTCCACCGCCACCGGCGCCGGCGCCGCCTGACCCGATTCGGTGGTCTCGTCGCCGCAGCCCACCAGGGCTCCGGCCAGAAGGAGCACGACGACTGTGGCGACACATTGAAACTGGTTCCTCTTTTGGTAGCTCATGGTCATTGCCTCCTCATAGGTTTCCCGTTGCCAGGTCCAGGGTGGCGCGTGCCACCAGCACGTCGCGCCGGGCCGCGACCTCGCGCAGGCGGGCGCGGGTCAGCGCGGTCTCGCCGTCGAGCAGCTCGGGGAGGATGGTCAGTCCTTCACGATAGCGATCCTGGATGATGTCGTGGCTCCTCGCCGCCAGCTCGACGCTGCGACGCGCCTGCTCGAGCCGCTGGGCCGCGGCGCGCAGCTCGTAGAAGCTCGGTGATGTCCCCACTCTGAACAAAAGGGTGGGACCCATGCTTTTCCCCTCCCTCCTTCTGACCTAACGGGAGGCACATAGAAGGCCAGACTGCGAAGTGCGCTGGCCTTCTTACCCCCATCAGGCGGCTGCTGGCGATCTCCCGATTTGGAGTCGCCCTGCCGCCCTACCGGATCCTGACGAGGACCTGTCGGTACTGGTACATCTCGAACCTCCGATTCGCCATGGGTACCTCCTGAATGTAGGGTACCCCGGTTGGTGGACGTCCGAGACCCTCAAAGTTGAACTCCGTTACGCCCCGTTCACGCCTGGCTTGGTCACCTTGGACCCACCGGGAGCGGGCTTGGAGCCCATCCACGGCGGTGATATCGCCGCTCGGCCCGGGCAGTGTCCCGTGCTACCGAGCCCATTCCTGTGGTCGTCCCTTCGGGAGCGTTTCGTGACCGCGAAAGAGCAGCCTGGGACCATCATCAGGATGCCAATAGCCTCCACCGTGGGCTTGACACGAGGAGGTTTACCTGGGATACTCTCCCTCATGCTGCGAACTGGAAGCAGTCAAGCCGATTGGCGCGTTCGGCTGCCCCGACTACGCGGAGTGGAGTCCGCTGGCCGTCTTGCGAAGGTCAATACCCGCGATCAGGTGGCAATTGAGCGAGATCCGGTGAACCCGGACGGTGATGTAGGAAGAGGCGCCGGAAAGCCGCTGTCTGGTTTCATCAGACCCTCATCGGCGGTCCGATGCTGCGGGGCAAGATGATTGCATACAGGCACTTGAGCGCACGCCAGAGGTACCGTCCTAACGGCGTTACGCAGGTGGCCGTAGCAGGTTCCAGAACTCCTGACCTACCACGGCTGCTGAGCCTTCGGTCTACCCTCCCTTGGAGGACTGAGGTCAAGGCCCTCCAGCGAAGCTTCGGACCCTCCAACCACCAGGATCTGGCTCGGAAATCGACATGGGATAGCCTGGGGTCCGCAGACTCACCCCAGGCTCCTATCAGGGACCCCTTATTAAGGGATTTTCTCTTCCCGCCGTGCGGGGGCTTTGGTTGGAACCCCGCGAGGGAGTACGCTGAAGACAACTCCGTGTCAAACACGCTGCCTCTGTGGGCCGGAAACCAAATGCTGCTTACGCTCGACGGCGTGCCTCCTGGGACCCTCATAGCATCTATCCCGTACCGTCTTCCGCACTGTATCGCGCTGGTGAAAGGGCTTGAGGCTCCGATGTACATACTCAGCGCTCCTTTCCTTCAACTGCTCGCTAGCCCGAAAGCATGGCACAAGCGGAGAGAGACTGGACAGGTTTGGCCCCTCACCCTGCCGATGTCAACCCTTCAGTGTCGGGATTTGCAGGGAGAAGGCGAAGTAGTGATTGGAGTGCATTATTGTGGCCGAGTTCGTTGGACTACAAAAGTAAGGCGAACACAACGGCAAACGACGATAAACTCCAATTGCGACCTAACTGTACGGACGTCTCGGAAATTGAACCTCGATGAAGTTCCGCCAATCAAAAGCCCGAGAAAAGGTCAAAATATTTCAGCATGTAACCACGGAATAACTATAATGTGGCCAGAGTGGTGGTTGCCGGGGCCACGCACAGAGCATCAATCGGCAACCAAGCAAGCCACCAAGGCCTCCCACATGGAATCAGCACCCTTACCGGCCACTAAAGATAAAGATAAGGAGGTTATTCATGGTCCCTATTCTACTGCAGCATCTTCTAACAGTCGTCCTCGCCGCGGCGACCCTTGCTTCCGCCGCCTTTGCCATTTATCAGCACTATAGAGCGAAAGCTTCTCAGCAACGGTTAACCGAAATCGAAAAAGCAGTCACATCCCACAAGTACCTCAAGGTGCGCGCCCTTGCCGCCTATGAGCGCGGGCAACATTCGGAATGCCTCGATACTCTAATGAAATATTATGCAAACAACGGCGACGGCGCAGATTTCCGCGAAACAATAAGAAAGATATTTTGGGACGAAACTTATAAAATATACGGAGAACACCTCGGCCCAAGATCGACCATTCCCGGACTCCTTGTGCTGCAATGCTATCTTGAGGAGCGAGCAATAGAAGGTGTCGCCGCCGGAAAGCACTATCCGCCACTCGTGCTATGGCTTCTTGATAATTATAGAGACAAGTTCCAAGTTGACCTTATCTGCTGGCGGCTCCCCGTCCTTCTCTCCTCCAAATCCTATGCGCAAGCCAGTGCAATACTTGATAACTACAGTGGATTTAAAACAACTCAAGTAACAAAGGAATTCACTTCGTTCCTTAAGGTGTTCTGCCAAGAGCAAGAAAAGAAGCATAAGGAGCACTTAGCCGGGCATGAAGGAAGGGGAACGTAAAGCAGGAGAGAAGCGAGAAAGGATTCCAACGATGCGCCCGATGTGCACCTAAGGAGATGTTTCGTGTTTCATGAATTAATCCATCCACCAAGACCTCCGGCGCGCGGTGCGCCCGGGGTCATCGAGCATCAATGATTGCGACTTGAATCAGCTATTCTTGTCGCAAACAGAAAGGGAAGCGAAAAATGAACAAAGAGAAAGAGCAAGAATGGAATCCCTCGGAAAGCGGTGATTATCGGATTCCTGCGCCGGGAGATAGTCGAGCAGGCTTAGATCGCGACTCTCTGTCGACCATTGTGCCTACCGCAAAGATTGCCGTAGGTACCGCGCTAGTAGCAATACTTGCCGCAATTATATCGCTTTCCTTTTCCCTTCTTTCTTTAAGCTCCGGGTCCTCTGGTCGGCAACTGGCCGCAATAGAGCTTTGGACTCATTGGGATAAGGCCTTCGATCCAACAAACCGAAGCAGGTTTAATAATTTCGTACATTGGACCGAAACCTCCCCTGGAGAAGTTCAACAGTGGGTGCGGTTTTTTGTTGACGGAAATAACTCCATTATTGAACAGATAGACGCACACCAGCAAAGACACCCCTCTCCAGGGTTGCGATATCTTTTCGAGGATGACACACCAACGCCGGATGAATTCGAGCAGTATAAATACTCTCTGACCACGATTTTGAACACGATGGAAAGAATCGTAATTGCTCGAAATCAAGGACTTGTCGATCCGGATGTGATTGATCGATCCTATGGTGATACTATACCGCGATATGTTACTCGTTTGCGGCCATTTATAGAAGAGTATAGTAACAGGATACCAAATGCCTGGAAAGAGCTTATAGAATCGGAATGGAGCCAGCCACAGCCCGATCCGACTCAGTGAATGACTGACGATCTGACTCGAGCCCGCGAGCATGTACTTGGGAGGATCCTGAACAAAAGTGTGGGACCGATGCTTTCCCTCCGCCGATCGTTTTCCACTTCCCCACCTTTGGCCAAACGGTTGGCACTTTTGAGGCAGCGGCGGCCGGCGGCAACGCGTTCTGTATTTGCAGGGAGAAGATCAGTGACGGCTTGCCTTCGACTTGAAGAGGACACCTAGGTTAACAGCCAAACACAATCAAGGAGATTCCCATGAAGAAGACCGCAATCACTCGATTACTAATGGCCACCGGACAACTGAGTTGGATTTTGGTCTTTGGCGCCCCCAATGCCGCATCTGCGTACAGCCCCAGAATGTTCGCAGCAAATCCACCAACCGATGAAATCGTCATTATCGACATAAATGACGCCGAGACATACACAGTATTCCTAGGATCTTCTCCGATAGCTGTCGTGGCTCACCCGAATGGCTCTTCGGTCTGGGCGACTACGACCTCTGGTACCATCACAGTTATTGACCTAATCACAAACACAATATCTGACGAAATATTCATCGGTGGGCAACTCAAGGGCATCGATTTCGCTCCGGACGGCTCGAAACTTTTTGTGGTTCAAACTGACACAAACTCAATAATAGTTCTTGATCCACCGAGCCTGGCGAATTCAAGGATTGAACTCCAAACGATATCCATCATTAGCGAACCTACTAGCATCAAGGTTCATCCAGAGGGACAGAAGGCCTATGTGTTGAAAAGAAAAAAGCCTGGCGGGGCCTTCTCTGACGAGATTGATATCATCGATACGACTAACAATATCTTCATCAAGAGTGTCACAGCGGGGCAGCTTTCCTCTGATATTGCATTCACCTCAAATGGGCACTTTGCAGTAACGTCCGATGCTGGCTTCAACTGCCCAACCAGTGGAGGTTACAGCATACTCTACGCCGTGACTGATGTGGTCGTGCATATTGTGGATCTAGGTCATGGAACGGCTGGTGTCGATATTAGCTCTGATGATATGCAGGCCCACTTTGGCGTTCCTTGTGGCCCATCACGAGGTATATTGGTGGTCGATGTTCCGGCGGGCACGGTTGTGCCGCCGAGTCCCCTGATTCCCGAGCTTGAATCGATCGGAGCCATTAAGCTGACACCTGACGGCAGCAGGGCATATGTCGCAAATCGTGATACTGCAACCGATCTTGCCAGCGTTTTGATGGTTGGGCTAGATACACCTCAGATAGAGGAGAGCATACCACTATCTGTTTTTCGCCTCTCCTAAACCAGCTGTAGCTCTGGAAGGGATATTCCCGAGCAGCATAGATAGATCGTCGCGATTAGCGACTCGGCGGAGTGGAACCCAAAAGCCCGATGGCTCAAAAGGCGGATCTTGTTGTTCATTCCCTCA
>JAAEPZ010001029.1 GCA_024231955.1 bacterium
ATCGAGGGTTCAAGCTCGAACATGTTTAATGTGGAGATATAGATTTTCACCGCCAGATCCCAGGCAGCGTCTGTTTCCGGCCCGGGCGGAAGCTTCGCCAGCGCCTCCTGGGCTTCCTCAAAAGCCGTATGGGCGAGAAGGAGGACGCCGTTTCTGAACCAGCTCAATCTGAACTGGACCTGCGGTTTGACCTCAATCATGCAGCCTTCCCAGGAGCCCCCGTTAAATCCGCCGTCAATGAGATATGCGCCGGCGCCGGTGACTGCATCCTGAAGGATGTACCCGGTTCCCGTCCAGTTGCCGAGTGTCAGTTCGCGTCCGGGCGTGACAGCCAGTTTGCCGGAATGGACCGCATGGGCGATATCGGCCTTCACTTCGGCGCTCACGCTCAATTGCGGCAGCACGCTGCTGATATTGGCCTGCGTAACGGTATAAATCGGAATGCCGCGCGCGTTGGCCTCCATCAGAACCTGGGCGGTGGAAATCGCGGGATGCATGGCTCTTCTGAACAGCCGGTCCAGCACCGAGCCTTCCAGATAAGAGCCTTGCATGCCGATATGGCTCATGAAGTCGAAACGGGTCCGCTCGTCCGGCGCCCGCACGACCTGCACGTTGTGTTTGACATCAAGCACGCGGTTGCGATAATAGCCGGAACGGGCGATTCCCATAAAATAATGCGCGGTTACCTGCGCGGAGAACACGCCCGCCGAGGGCATGCGCTGTTTATATACGCCATAAGCGCGGGCGGCAATGGCATCGAGGGCATCGTGTTCCATCCAGAAGTGCAGGGCGGTCTGGTGCAAATTTTCCTCCGCCGTGTTCGAGTCCGTGACATCCAGACGCTTCTGTATCACCTCCGGGGCGATTCCGTTGCCGTTGATGCCGAACACCGCTTCATCCCCGGCGGTGACGATGCCTTTTACCGCATAAATGTTGCGCGGGTCTTTGAGTTTCAGTGTATAATATTGAGGCTGGCCCATGCCGATGCCGGAACCTTCAGTCAATACGGCGCCGTCGAGCTTGAGTACGGGCTTAACTCGTATCAGGTATAGGGGTATCGAGGTCGCGCCCGCTACGCGGAATTTTTCCAGGGCCGCGGCATCGGCTTCGCTTTCGGGTTCATAGCTGAGGCCGAGGCGCCGGCTGTTTAGTTCCGGCAGGCCGAGGGTGTGAGTTAAGGCGGGGCTGTCCAGATGCCGCGCGGAGAGCGAATGGTATATCTTTATGGTGATGCTGTGGCGGAAATACGCCGGCATCCGTGCAAAATCGCCGGCCTTTGCGACCAGATGATAAGGGTGGCTCCCGGCCAGAGTCCTTCGGGCGGAGGGAATGACCGTTCTGGCATCTGACAGCGCCGTGTCCGGATCCATGCCGTCGAGATATGTCTGCAGGCGGGTCTGATAATCGGCAAGGGCCGCTTCAATATGCGCCTGATCCGCGCCTGTG
>JAAEPZ010001030.1 GCA_024231955.1 bacterium
GGATAATGGGGCGGTGGAAGGCATTGCCGTGATCGGGCTGGACACCAGCAACGGAATATGGCAGTACACGGTCAATGGCGGGGCGGACTGGACCGCCTTTGGTGCGGTCGCAGTGACGGATGCCACCGTTCTGACGGCTACCGCGGATACGCGGATACGGTTTGTGCCGAACGCAAATTACTGGGGTACCGCCGACATAACCTTCTGCGCCTGGGATACGGCCGACGGGAGCGCCAATGGGGATGCCGGAGTGGACACCACCACCAATGGGGGCATCACGGCTTTCAGCACCGCCACCGAAACAGCCGGCATTTATGTCAACGATGCGCCGGTGCTGGACAACAGCGGGACATCTACATTTACCACCATTACCGAGGATGAAACGAACAACGCCGGAGAGCTTGTGTCAGACATTGTCGCCAGTGCCGGCGGCGATCCCATTACGGACGTAAACAGTGGGGCATCAGAAGGCATTGCAATCACGGATCTCACCAGCGGCAACGGGACCTGGCAATATTCCACCAATGGAGGGGCCTCGTGGTCGGGGGTAGGATCGGTTTCAGACAATTCGGCCTTATTGTTGCGGCCGGAGGATATGCTGCGGTTTGAGCCGGACGCCATGAACGGCACCACGGCCTCGATCACGTATCGGGCCTGGGATCAGACCAGTGAGACGGTGGGGACGAAGGTTTCGACGACAACCAATGGCGGCACGACTACTTTCAGCACAGATGTGGAGACGGCCACCCTCACGGTTACCGATGTTAACGATGCCCCGGTCCTGGATAACTCAGGCAATATGGATCTGACGAGGATCCAGCAGGACGACGTCACCAACGTGGGCGACTTGATCTCAGACGTTATCGCCAGTGCCGGCGGAAACCGGATCACCGATGTGGATAATGGGGCGGTGGAAGGCATTGCCGTGATCGGGCTGGACACCAGCAACGGAATATGGCAGTACACGGTCAATGGCGGGGCGGACTGGACCGCCTTTGGTGCGGTCGCAGTGACGGATGCCACCGTTCTGACGGCTAC
>JAAEPZ010001031.1 GCA_024231955.1 bacterium
GATGTGGACGCCATGATCAACAGACATTTCAAGCTGGGAATGCCCAGACTTGAATTGGGGCAGTACATCATCGGCGTGGGAGGCGACGTGGATCTGACCAAAGTGGGGAGGCAGATGCTGCAGTTCAGGGAATGCGGCATGCAGTGAATGGAACTGTCCACTGGCCGAAGGGGCGTGACCATGACGCTGGACCAGATCAACACCTACTGCAGTGTTGTGGGAAGTGAAATGGGAGATCCAGTGCCGGTGCAGCAACTCCCGACTACGATGGACAATGTTGTGCCTCTGTCAACGGTTGTCCAGTTCCCAGGCGGGTTCTTCAAGAGACTGCTTCCACCGAAGCTGCTCGGAATTGACCGACTGGTGCCTAAGCCGCTGATCAAACCGAAGGCGCAGGTGTCGCGATCTCCGTCGCCGGCCGCTTCGTTGGTGCAGGCAGGAGAAGGTGCTGCCGAGATCGCTCACAGACTGCGAGAAGAGAGTCCCAGTCCAGAAGCTGAGGACCGAATGTGGGGCGAACATGAAAGTCGTGGCAGAAAGAAGACGGCTCCGAAGGAGAAAGCTGACAGCAGAGACGCGAGCCAGAAAGATGAGGAAGACTGGCCGAGATTGCAGGCTACGACTCCGGTCAAAAAGGGTCGAGGCAGATTCGGCGCAGCAGCGGAAGCAGCGGGATCAAGCCATGGGGGCTTCCAGCCGCCGGTGATGCCACAGGCGGGCCACAAACACGCTGCGGTGTCGACGA
>JAAEPZ010001032.1 GCA_024231955.1 bacterium
CCTGAGGACTGGCTTCTTTTTCGGTCATCCCCCGGATTTTGCAGAATCGGCCCCCCAGAGCAAGCAGATCTCGGGATTTGACCCCTGGAATTCTCCTGGTCCGTGGTGGTGGGGCGTTTGGGATTGCAGCCTGAGCGCGATCTGAGCCGCAACCCGCTCTTTCAGGTTGATGTTCGTGCTCGAGAAACCACTGCTCTCTGGTACGCACGAGGATCTGGACCTTCGAGGTGCTCGGGCGGTTTGGCCACCGGACAACGCTATCTTCTCCCGGCCCCCCGAGCTCGGTCTCCCGGCAAGAGGATGCTGCCAGTGCTGCGGTGCATCACTCCAGCCCTCTTCGTCCCGGTGAAACGACCCCCGATGGCCGCGAGGGGCCCACCGGCCATAGCTCTGGAGCGGCATGCCTTCGGGAGCGGCATACCCCAAACCAGTTTCAGCCTCGGTTGCCGCGAGCGCAGAAAGAGCCCCTCTCCTGGGCACTGGTGGGAAGCAATCCCGCGGCATTCCACGATAGAGGTGTAGCGGATCGTCTCTCGGTAGATCTTGGATGGGCCGATGCCCTGGTATGGATGGGCAGTCCGACAGGCTACGGCGCAAGTAAGGATATCACCCGGAATTGAATTCAGTTGGTCAATTCCAGATACTGGAGCAGTTTGTTTACTCAATAGCGAAAACGGAGAGTAGTGAAATGGCAAAGAACTCGAGGGATCCC
The DNA here is from genome assembly GCA_024231955.1 of bacterium. Classification (GTDB taxonomy): domain Bacteria; phylum Krumholzibacteriota; class Krumholzibacteriia; order JACNKJ01; family JACNKJ01; genus JAAEPZ01. The sequence continues at coordinate 713 of JAAEPZ010001032.1, forward strand.
CAAGAAGAAAGGCGCAGCTCTGATGGCATGCTCTCAAAAGAGAGTCTGTCGCCGCTACTTATGAGCCCAGAGATCGAGGATCACGATCCGGAAGCAGCCAGGCAGTTTTCCTTTAGACTTGCGAGGCCAAATCTCGGGATGCTAGATCGTCTCTATGAGGGGATGACCGTTGATTATGATGAGCATAACGGGCACCTGGCGGCGGTGGCCCTTTCGTCAGTAATATGGCGCAAAAAATTCTCGTGATATCCGGTAGGGATGACTGGATTATTCGCTTCGTTAACTCGGTCAATGAGCCCTTCTTTGATAGTTTGCGGGGATTGGGTTTCTTGGCCGTCATTTGTTCAAATTTTTCGGCGTATCGCCATGTTGAGCACAAGGTTTGGCTTGATAACAGGGCGGCTATTCGAAACTTCCTGCAAAGCCTTCTAGAGCGTGAAATTCCGGGCGTGTTCTTTTCCTATCTTGAGGATTCGCCACTTCACCTAGAGTGGCTCGTGCGACACTTCGAGCTGAACCCATCTCAGGATCTCGTCGCCACGGGTTTTGATCGAGGGGGAGCAAATGATATCAATACAGTCAGGCGCCGGCTTGATATCCTCAGCGAGGTTCAGGAGAAGATTGGCCGGCCATTGAGAGTTGTCCTGGCCAACATTGTCACACGCCTACCCGCAATAAGAATGGCAGCGGAGAGATTTCCAGGCCGGGTACATCTTCTCGGACAGTCGGTTGTCCTTCGTTCGGTCAAGGGTAGTCTATTAGAATGCTCATCGCATCCTCAGTTGAAGTGGCGGGAAACTGCCTTTGAATATAAGCGCGGATTTGAACTTTTTGAACATAACGCAAGGATCTTGGAAGAAGCAGTGAGTGAGGTGCCTGGATTTTTCTGTGAATGAAAGTATGGCATGGAAGGAGAAAGGTGCCATCCACTTCCGCCGACCCTTTTGCTGCGCCTACCGACGTCACGCCGCCGGTCGGGTGATCACCGTGACGACCACGACGGCGACCTTGCAGTGGACCACCCATGAGCATGATACGCCCATCGTCCAGTACGCCGCGGTGGTGGGCGACGGCCGGCTCGACCGCCAGCGCTTAGGCGCCGACGCCATCGACCACAGCGTCACCCTCACCGACCTGGCGCCAAACACCGAGCACGAGCTCCGGGTGCTCCGCCGACGCCGGAGGCAACGGCCCCACCGCCTCGCCCGTCGTCCGCATCCGCAACGCCGCGCTTCCCGACGCAACGCCACCGGTCATTGTCGGCGCCGGCCGCGGCCGGGTCCGGCCAATCCGGGGGGCTCGACGTCGAGCACGTGCGCCGGGACTTTCCGGCCCTCGGGCAGACGATCCACGGCAAGCCCCTGGTCTACATCGACAGCGCCGTCTCGGCCCAGAAGCCGCGGGTGATGCTCGACGCCGTCACCGCGGCCTACACCTTCGACTATTCCAACGTCCATCGCGGGGTCCACACCCTCTCGCAGCGCGCCACCGACGCTTACGAAGGGGCGCGCGAGAAGGGCCGGCGGCTGCTCGGGGCAGCGCTTCGTGACGAGGTCGTCTTCGTGCGCGGCACCACCGAGGGCATCAACCTGGTGGCGCAGAGCTTCGCGCGGCCGCGGTTGCGCGAGGGCGACGAGGTGCTGATCTCCGCCATGGAGCATCATTCGAACGTCGTCCCCTGGCAGCTCGTCTGCGAGCAGACCGGGGCGAAGCTGCGGGTCGCACCGATTCGACCAGGAGGGCGTCGCGGTGCGGGCGGGCCATCACTGCGCGCAACCGGTGATGGAGCGTTTCGGGGTGCCGGCCACCGCGCGCGCTTCGTTCGCCTTCTACAACACCCGCCACGAGGTCGACCGGCTGGTCGACGCCGTCGGCACGGTACTGGAGATATTCGGCTGATGGATCTGCGCGAGATCTACCAGGAAGTGATCCTGGATCATTACCGCAAGCCCCGGAACTTCTCGGTC
>JAAEPZ010001033.1 GCA_024231955.1 bacterium
GCCCACCGTCAGAGAAATTATCGCTGAGGATGACCCCCCGAGCGATTCGGTTTTGCGGGAGATTCTGGTTCCGCCTACCCGACAATTGAATCTGATTCCCAAACCGCGATTGCGAGAGGCGACCTTCGAGCCAACACTGCCGGAGATTTTGGCGAAGACCCTCGCATACGAAGACAAGAGAACGCGGAAGGCAAACAAGAGGGATCGGATGATGGCGGATCGACGTGAAGCCAAAATTCGATGGGCTGAGAACGCGGGCATTGACGTTGACGACCTGGGCGGGGAGGAAGAGTTGCACAGTTCTGACTGGACTGGGTCAGAATGTGGAATGTTAGATGATGAAGGGAACCCATGGCCAAAAGGGCAGCAAATCTCGTTCGATGATGGCATGGGCGGTTACATCCCCTACAACATCGACCAGATCCATACCCTTCCGCAACCGGCGACACCAGCTGGTCCAATGACTGAGGAGTTGGCCAGAGCCCACGAAAAATTTCTGTCCACTAAATCCCCGGCCCATTATCGAGCGGTGGCGGCAGACGAAGAGAAAGAGCACCGTCAAGCTGAGAAAGCCGCCAAGGAACGACGTGAGCAGAATCGTGCGGCCGCCTACTCTCAGGAATTGCGACAATGTGCGCACGACAGAAC
>JAAEPZ010001034.1 GCA_024231955.1 bacterium
AGCCACATCCAGAATCCCGACGGCACGCCGCTGTCTGACTGCCAGGCGAGACCGGAGAGCTCTTCGACCGACCGGGCGCCGCGCGGGCGGGTGACGTCGTGGTTGCCGGTGTAGACCAGGGAGAAGAGGGCGGTGTCGTCCTCCGTCGAGGCGCAAGGGACGGTGGGACTGTCGGCCCCCACGGATCCCGCCAGGAGCAGGGCGCTGAGCAGGAGAAGCCTGATGCTTGCGGCGGGCTGCTGGCAGAAGGGGTTCCCCCAGAGGGGGACAAATGGAGGGTTGCCCGGGCCTCGGAGCGGATCGGCCGGACCGCTCCAAAGCGCCTGGTGACGTCGGCTACGCGTGGTCATGATGATCGGATCATACAGGATGCAGGATCGTCTGCCAAGGACCTGAGCGCCGGGTGAGTCCTGACGCAGGTCCTGACCATGGCCGAGGCGAAGCGCCTGCTGCTCCAGGCGAAGCGCGAGCTGGGACCCAATCCGCGGGAGCTCTCGACCCGCGTCGATGCGACGTTCCGGGCGCTGCGCAACCTCGCGATCGTGGAGGTGCTGTTCGCGACCGGCATTCGGGTCGGCGAGCTGGTCTCCCTGGAGCTGGCGGATTTCCGGTCCGAGGAGCGGGCCTTCACCATCAATGGGAAGGGGTCGCGGCAGCGTATTGCGCTGCTACCCGACAAGGTCTCATACCATACCGTCAATACCTATTCCATGCATCGTTGCAACGTTTTCACGGATCATGAAGCGTTGTTCCTCAATACCTTCTCGGGTCCGCTGTCTGCTCAAGGGGTCGGGATTCTCGTCGGCCGTTTGGCTCGTGATGCAGGTATCTCTCATCGCGTAAAGCCTCACATGCTACAGCATACCGTCGCGAGCCTGCGGTTGCGAACCGGTGCCGACATTCGTGTGGTGCAGGAGTTTCTTGGGCATGCAGCGATCAGTACCAAGCAGCGCTATACGCATATCACTAAAGATGATCTCGCATTGAAGTGGAATCAATACCACCCGAACATTCTGCATCTGGGGCGTTGACAAGAATCAGAGATTAAGAAAATTCCCCTCGGTGACCATTACAACGGGGACACAGCAGCACGATGGCTGTGGACGGGTTGAAGTCTGCAAATCGTCGAGCTTATTCTCTTGGCAGCCAGGATAGTCAAACCCTTTTCGAACGGCTCGATCGATATTTTGTACTGCCGGTTGCACCCGGGCTTCCTAATCGGTTCCTAAGAGTCGACTTGCGGCCCAAAAGCCGCTCTCCACGGCGCCTTCTATGCAGGGGAGTGAGCTGTAGTCGCCGGCCAACAAGACTCGGGACCGACGATCTAGATCCCTGCGATACTGCAGCATTATCTCAATATGGTTTCGAAGATACTAAGGCTTGTCGCTCAAGCGGCAATCAGTTGGTCTATTAGGCTATGACCCAAAGGGGTGTGGGCGAGTACTGAAGGATGACGCAGGCCCTTACGAGCTCATCCGCTGAACGACTTTGGCCCGGGCCAGAGGGAGTAGCCTCGTACTTCTGGCGAAGCAGTGCGAGTGGGCTGCCGGCCAGCGAGGATAGCCAGCAGGTTCTTGAGAGACGGATCATAGAGTGGGCTGTTGGCATGGGTCTTGGCGGTTCTATTCGAGGCTCATTCAATCCAGGGGGGTTGCTAGTCGGCCTCCGGTCGTTTCTGGAATCAAGGCTGGTAGTGTAGCACACCCTCTCGCCGGCCGCAACACCTCCGGAGACTCGAAGGAGAGTAAGGTCGGGAACGAGGCCGCGGAGGCTCGAAGAAGAGTATGGTCGTGAACGAGGTCGCGAACGGTCGTCTCGGACGTATTCCGCGGGTAAGAGGGCTCAAGGGTACGGTCTCCGAGACCGGAGGAGATTCTCCACGACAGGACCCCTGCTATGGTCCTGGGACTCCTTCGTATACCGCCGTAGCTGCTCGCCCTACCCGGACGCCTGATCCGCGTCCGCGATCCTCCGAGGTTGCAGACCGCAGCTCCTCGACCGTAGCCGATGGCCTGCCCTAGTCCCCGGTTCCGCAGCCCGGATCCCCCGGTAGTCCTCCGGCACGCTTGCCCTGGTCCACGGTTCGGGTAGTTCCCCGGAAACTTCGCCACCGCTTCCTCCCTGCCGATAAGGCTAGCCACCGCGATGCTGAGGGTGCTGTAGATTTCAGAAAGTACCATGGCCACCTCAACGCCCGGCTGCCCAACCAGCCCCCGGAGGAACTGATCCGCTACCAGGCTCCCAACCCTAAACGCGAAAACGCCGCCGGGAACGGGTCTCCAAAGATCGGC
>JAAEPZ010001035.1 GCA_024231955.1 bacterium
ATCGCGCTGGGAGCGCCGGCTTCCAGCCGGCTCGTGGGCAAAGCCCACGCAGGGACGCTTCGCGTCTGAAGGGGGACTTCGTCCCCCGGGCCGGCTGGAAGCCGGCGCTCCCAGCACGATCGAGGTCGTTCCGATTCGCAGAAATATGGCCCAACGTCATCATTACTTTGTTGTTACCGCCATTATTCCTGCTTATTCGTGCGCGGGCGACCGGTTGCGCCCGTTCCCCACAGCCGCATCCTCTTCCCTACAGCCGCATCCTGTCCCCTCAGCCGTATGCAGGAAGCTCTGGAAGAGATCGACATTGCTTGACAGGGTGCGGACGATGCCTTCGTAACCGGTCCCACTTCTTCACCTTCGCCGCTCGGGCCATGCGTCGCCTGTTGGTGGACCATGCCCGCCGCAAGCAGGCCGGCAAGCGCATCGAACCCGCAGACCGCATCCCCCTCGATCGAACCCCCGAGCTGGCGGTAGAGCCCGACGCGGATGTGCTGGCCGTCCAGCCGCCTGTCGGCCTCTGAGCCTTGTCCGATATGCGGTCTCGAGAATTTCTCGAAGACCAAGAATCAAGGAGTCAGAAATATGACACCGGAGATCAGTTCAGCGTTAATTGGTGCCCTCGCTGCCATCCTCGCCGTATATGTTGCCGACATAATCAAAGCGCGATTGGAGTATAAGAGAGAGATTCGCCTAGCCGTCGCGAAGCTGACAAGGATGCTCGGCGCAGCCGCACATTCGGCAGCTTGGCTAACATGGAAGGTAAGATACAGGCCTAGCCGCATAACAGCCTCCGACATAGAGAAATATGATAAGGAAATGCATACCCTGTTCCCAGAGCTCACGGGTGCTCTCGTCGTTCTTGCGGCATTAAATAAGAGTGTGTACGACAAAATGAGGCCATTGGTGCTAGATGTTTACAAGCTTGATAACGACATCTCCGAGACAGCCACCAAGATTTTGGAAAAAGACGCTGACGGGATCAAGGAGCTAGATTGTCAATACGATCAAGCGAACGAAATGGAAAGCGAACTGCCAGAGAAGGCGGCTGACATAATGAGGAAGGTCTAGGTTGGTGAGGTACGCAGAGCATCCTGCTCGAGGGGCTGAGAAATGCCCTGTGACCTTCGATATAATCTCTTCGGGGCTCAGGATCAAGGTCATGCCGCAATCCGGAGATGGACGAACGGCCGCATATCAAGGCTACTACACCGGACGCCGAGGCACTATGAATTGGCCTCGCCCGTTCAAGGGTCGCTGCCTCCGAGCACACCAAGAGCTGGCTGAGGGGCGCCGGTGAGTAGCGAGCCGTTCTGCGGCCTGAGATGGCTCCCGCCGAATGCCTGGCAAGGCGCCGGTAGGCCGGGTCGCCTCCGGCCGAGAGCCCTGCGAAGCTCAGGAGGGCTTCCGGCGCTTCCGGCTTCCGGCAAGGCCGACTGGTAGCCGAC
>JAAEPZ010001036.1 GCA_024231955.1 bacterium
GCCCACTGGAGGCACTGCTAAATGGCAGGCCATGGAGCAGGGACGATCGCCGTCGGGTCGTGCGGAGGATCGGCGCCGAGCCGGAGGGCTGCAGCTTGGCCGACCACCACCCACCCGAGTCGTGATGACCCCGCCCATGCCTACGGTGCTGGGGCATCGTCCGACCGAACGGACACGACGTGAATCTTGCCGAGAGATCGAGCGAGGAAGACACGAGTTGAAAGAGGATGCGGCCACGTTTGCCTCAACTGAACAGGCAGGCAATGGCACGCCCATCCCATATCTGGTCAATCCGCAATCCGATACGACTCCGCCGGCCTATGCTCGCCAGACTGCCAGGCGTGCAATTGGCTGGAATCGTCACACCGATTTCTGGAGTGATGACGCCTCTTTGCAGCAGCGTCCCCGACCCACAGCCGCTGAGTGCCGAACGCACGCATTTATTCAAGCCGACGGGCAGCGTACCGTCGCCAGCAGCGAAGCTAGCTCACATACCTTCGTTACTGTGCCAACTGGCTCCGAGACTACTGAGACGCTCCGAAAGAAGGCGCTAGCTTCCCAGCGAAAGGAAGATGACATCGAAGAAAAGGAAGCCGAGAAGAAAGAAGACGCCAACGTGGAACGCATGGATCAGGGCGCCATGCCAGAATCTGGCCAGGATAAGGAGTCGGCCAATGGGAAGGATAAGGCTGGAGGCTCCGGCA
>JAAEPZ010001037.1 GCA_024231955.1 bacterium
AGTGAACAGTAAAAAACGACAGCAAATGCTAGCACTGAGACTAGGCTTAGGTTACACTGCCTAGAACACTGTTTCCTATTAAAACGAGAGAGACTACCGGCCACTGTTCCTGACGTGTTCGCGTCCATTTTCGGGGCCCATTCGTAGGCGCAGGAGCTGGTCGCCGCGTGCTTCCCATGGCCGTGGATCATGTCGCGTTTCGTCCACGCGTCCGCATCGGCTCGGCGCCTCATCTTCTCTTCGCGTGGGAGCGGCTGATGAGGGCACTTGATGAGCGCGGAGGCGGGCGGGACTTCGGGTGCGATCCCTCCGGCGGGGCGATCCCTGACCGGATCCTCCAGTCGACTGGCGGGGCGATCCCTGACCAGTTCCTGTAGACCGGCGGGGCGATCCCTGACCGGGGCGGCATGATCCCAGATCGGCTCCTCCAGTTGACTGGCGCCATGATCCCAGATCGGTCCTGGCGGCGATGCTTCAGTTTGCGCAGTGGCCATATCGCGCGCTTGAGGACGACAAAATGGGGAAAAGGGTGGTGCTGGAAGCAGGGGGAAATGGGACACAAGTGGGAAATTTCGGTCCGCGCTGAGAGAAAGCGCACGGGCGTCGCCAG
>JAAEPZ010001038.1 GCA_024231955.1 bacterium
CAGGTGCCCGCCGGGCCGAGGAAATGCCTGCTAAGATACATATTCTCATCGAATGATGCGCCGGCCTCGGCGAAGAAATACCAGAGCTTGTCCCGCCGATTTTGCTCCGGGATATCGAGCAGGTATTCGCGCACCGCAACGTCGAACTTGAGCCATTCGATCTGGGATTGCAGCTCCGCGATTCTATTCCTCAACTGCCGAATCTTCTCTGCACGCCTGTAATTGGCGATTTGTCGCTCAATCTCTTCCTGTGACAGGAACCTCTCGCCGGGGCCCATCAGTCCCAGCGGATCGGTTTCCATATTGGGCTTCCAGCCCACAAAGGAATAGAGATTCGGCGAATCCACGTCGCCGATCGGATCCTCACTCAACCACGAGGCATTCCGCGCGTCGTACCACCGCGCCCGAGCATAGGCAATGCCCGCGACCGGATCGGTCCATAGCCCTTCAAACAGGTTTGTTTGGCCACCGGGGAATCGCCAGCCCACCGTGTCGCCCGCGGCGAGGTAGCCTTCGTAGTTCATGGGAAACCGCTGCTCGAAGACCACCAACGGTTCAGCGTCGTCAGGGGGCCCATGCGGAACGTTCCACTCGATGTTCTCAGAGCCGAGATAGCCGCGGCCAGCGGCGTCAAGAAGCGACGGCGTAAGCCGTACCCGATAGGAAATCCCTCGCTCCCAGCCGCTCCGCAAAAGGAGTAGAAGATCGCTCGG
>JAAEPZ010001039.1 GCA_024231955.1 bacterium
CGGCTTGCGGAAGGTGCATTTGCCGCCTTACAGCATCGTCAACGAGTGCGTCCATTGGGTCCCGCCCGTCAGCGGTCACGTCTGTCTACAAGTCGAGATGTTCATGGATGGCTACGATCCTCAACGCAGCCAACGTAACATCGACGTAGACGAGCCGCTGGAACCGGGTGTGCCTCACGAACGCTGGGTGTCCATCGGCAACCCCTTCCAGGAACCCATGACCATCACCCTGGGGTTGGTCCCTTACCTGCCCGATTGGGTGATCAGACTAGATACAGACATCCTGCCCAATATGCCGCCAGGCCACGTCGAAGAGGTCCTGCTGACGGTACAGCCACCGGCGGACGAGCCGCTGCCTCCCGATGGCACCCCCATCGTGGACGTGGAGGCATTCGCCAACGGCGAACTGATCGGCGGATTCCGCAAGGTCTTTCGCCCGCCGGTTCCCATCCACCGTCCCGAGGACCCCATCTATGCCGAAAAAGAGATCCTCGTCCACCCCTACCCGCCGCGCGCCTTTGAGCCGACAGAGTTGGCCGCAGAGATCCGCAACCCCACCGACGAGTGGGAAACCATCGAGGTCGTCTTTAGCGTCGCGCCCTTTGGCATCGGGTTGCCCTTCGAGCCGGTCCATGAACCCATCGTGGTAGACGTACCACCCCACGGCATGGTCATCCCCGGCATCATGTGGATACCGCCGCGCGAGGGCTTGTGGTGCATCCAGGTCGAGATCTTTATCCCCGGCCACGAGAAAGCTTTCTGGAGCAGACTCAATCTGGACGTGGGCGAGCCGCTAGAGCCGAACATTCCGCACTCGCGGCCCTTCCCCGTGGGCAACCCCTTTACCGAGCCTATCACCATCACCCTGGGCTTGATCCCACACTTCCCCGATTGGGGACTCGATCTGTCAGAGGACGTTCTGCCCAACGTAGGACCGGGCGAGGTGCAGACGGTCACCCTGACCGTCACGCCTCCGAACGACCTGCCCGCAGACGGCGACCCCATCGTGGACGTGGAGGGGTTCGTGGACGGCGAACTCTTGGGCGGATTCCGCAAGATCTTCCGC
>JAAEPZ010001040.1 GCA_024231955.1 bacterium
ACAGTCGAGAGACGTGTCGCCGGCTGGGTCTGCCAGGTCCTCAGTGCAAGCAGGGGACACTGCTGCCGACGTCACTAGGCGAATGAGGACTGAGAGCCTCAGTCCAGGGATCGAGGGCGAGTCCTGGGATCAACATGCAAGCAGGGACCTGACAAAGAAGCAGACCCCGGCCTCGATGGCTGTGGGCAGGGGAATCTCGCCGAGAAGCTGCGAAGGTGACGATTGGGTGCGAGCATCCGCCACTCCCCCGGTCAGAAAGTCGGGCAAAGGTGGATTCGACGCGCATCCGCAGCCGGGAGCCAACAGGGCGGGGCCGAGCCAAGGGGGGTTCCGGCCACCGCAGAAGCGTCCGGCGCTGCCGTCCCAATCGCCGATGAAGGTGTCACCCAAGATTCAGCGACAGCGAGCCGTCATGTCCCAGATCAGTCAGGCGGATCTGCAACCGATGCCGACAAGGCTCTTCCTGCCGTCAGCTCTGATGGGCGCGCCGACGCCCACCGAGAACACTCAGCGAAGGCTGAACCAGGCCCGCACTGAACGCGAAGAGCGGGCCGTGCTGCAACAGCCAGTACAAC
>JAAEPZ010001041.1 GCA_024231955.1 bacterium
CTGCCAGCGAAGCGGTTCTACATCGATCAAGCGGGGGCCGCCCCACCGGCGAAACCGATGCTGGGACAGTCAAGAGACATGTCGCCGGCTGGGTCTGCCAGATCCTCAGTGCAAGCAGGGGACACCGCTGCTGATGTTAGCAGAAGAGCGAGAACTGAGAGCCTCAGCCCTGGAATCGGAGGCGAGTCGCAGGATCAACATGAGAGCAGGGACCTGGCAAAGAAGCAGACCCCGGCCTCGATGACTGGGGATAAGGGAATCCCGACGGGAAGTGTCGCAGGTGATGGTTGGGGGCAAGCAGGTGCTGCTACCCCGGTCAAGAAGGCGGGCAAAGGTGGATTTGATGATCATCCGCAGCCAGAAGCTGACAGGGCGGGGCTGAGCCACGGAGGGTTCCGACCGCCGCAGAAACGTCCGGCGCCGCCGTCCCAATCGCCGATGAAGGTGTCGCCCAAAATTCAGAGACAGCGATCCGTCATGTACCAGATCAGTCAGGAGGATCTGCAGGCGATGCCAACGC
>JAAEPZ010001042.1 GCA_024231955.1 bacterium
CTGGAAAGTCGCGCCGTAGGTGATCATCGCCAGATCATCGTGCTCTTCATAGTAGGTCTTGGCCACGCCGAACGGAATCAACTCGTCGATATCCGGCACCTCGGCCTCCATCGGGACACCTTCCCAGTCGCGGCGGTTATACAGCGCCACGGATTCACAGAACAGCACCGGGTCATCAGAAGCCCAGGCGGTCTTGAGAAGGCCGGCGGCATCGCGAGCGTTGGAAGGCACCGCGATCAACAGGCTGGGGATGTTCATCCAGGTCCCGAGGTTACCCTCGGAGTGCCAGAAAGCGCCCGCCCCCTGTTTGTAGCCGCCGTAGGTCGTGCGGATAACCATCGGCATCTTGAACAGCCCGCCCGAACGCTGATAGGTGGTGCAGATACGATCCTTAAGTACCTGGTAGGCGGGTGACATATAATCAAGGAACTGGATTTCGGGAATTGGCCGACGTCCCTGCAGCACATGTCCGGCGGCGCGGCCGAGAATCCCGGCCTCGTCCAGCGGCGAATTGAAACTGCGATGGTTACCGAATTCGCGCTGAAGGTTCTTCGATACCAGGAACACGCCCCCCTTGCCCTTCAACTTGGCCTGTTTGTCGATATCCTCGGCCATGTGACCGGAGAAATCAGCGACATCCTCGCCGAACATCAGGACGTCTTCGGAAAGCATGAAGAGATCAAACAGGGTGTAATTGATGGCAAAGCGCATGGTCATCGGGCCGACATTCTCAGGTAGCTCCGGCGTATTGAAATACCCCTTTTCGTGGAACTCCTTGTACTTGGCGGCACGGTCGACCGGGCAGGCATCGCGGAATTTCTTCCAGGTCTTCTGGCACTCTTCGAAATCGTAAGTGTAGACGAGATTGGCAATCTGCTCGGTCGTCTTGGGCTCAAACTCCGCGACGGCTCTCTGCGACTCGGCGGTTATTTCCGTATCCAGTTCGTCCCACATCTCACCGATCTCTTTCGGAGTGACGATCCCTTCTTCCATGAAGGCATTCGAGGTTTTCAGGATACAGTCGTTGTACGTGTGCCAGTCCTGCTCAACCGGGTCCATATAGAAAGACTGGTCATCGGAGCCGGAATGGGAGCCCTCGCGAGTAACCTTGACGTTCAGAAGAACCGGTCCGTTCCCGGCACGGGTGTAGGCCTCCGCCTCGGCGATTTTGGCGATCGAATCTTTGATATCGGTACCGTCGACCTGCATGATCTTAAGCCCGAACCGCTGGAAACCCTCGAACGGCGTCGTGGGGTCGCCTTCGGGGAACTGCTCTTCCACCGAC
>JAAEPZ010001043.1 GCA_024231955.1 bacterium
CAAAGAGGGCCATACCACTGCTAGGGAGCGCGAGACAAGGCGCGCACAGGCGGAAGGTTAGACAATGGAGGCATCAAAGAAGACGCTTGCGGAATGGGACGAGGCGGATAAGTGGCAAATCTGTGTCCAGGAATGAATTCCAGCGGCGGTGATGTAGGCGGCATGATTCGAGTGCTAGTGATGGGAAGGCGAAATGGCGGTGTCCAGACGCTTTCATCTAGCCACATGGGGTCGGGCTGATTAGCGTCGACATAGTCATTGTCGTCGGGCGACAGTTCACCTTCCTGAAGAAGAGCCATTTCGGCGGCCTCAGCAGCTTCAGCTACTTGGGCGGCCTCAAGCCTAGCGTGGACATCTGCGGCGGCTTGAACAATGGTGCAATAGTCGTGGTCAGCACTTCCATCAAGAATGGTTAGTCGCCTCCTACGAGTAAGATCGAGTCGGTGGGCACGTTCTCGCAACGTCTCAGGAATGCTTGGATCCCAAACAGGTCTTCCCTCCATGTCGTCACTGCGAGGGTCTCCCTGGGCAAATCTGCCAGCAAACGAGATGGGCTTCGATAGTCTGGTGAAGGCAGGATACCCAAAGGTACCATGGCACTCCTCGCCACGCCACCAAGGCGGCAAGATAGAAGTGTTACTATCCGGCGGGAAAGTACCAGGCAAGCGAGGATCCCAGACAACCAGAGTTGCCCATTCAGCAAGTCGGCGGACATCACGTTCGTCGCTCTGAGTAGCACGGTTGGCGGTCAATGGCTGAATCAAGGAATTCGATGACGGCGGACAAAGAGGAGATTTGGACGAGGCATCAGGCGATGCACTAATGGAATAAATGAGAACAGTCGAAGG
>JAAEPZ010001044.1 GCA_024231955.1 bacterium
ATCCGTCGATATGCAGACCGTCTCCCCAGAGGGTGCTCTCCCCGGTCCGCAGATCCATGTCGCCGCCCGAATAGTACGTGAGGTAGGGGTCGCCGGATGTCCCCGTGCCGCCCGAGAGTCCGTCGCAAACGAAGGACCCGATTCGCCACTGGCCGAACTGGCCGGTTACCCATGGCACGCAATCATCCGCGATGGCCATCAGGACCCCGCCTGTGGCCAGGGTCCCGGGAGATCCCGGGCCGCCGGAGCCGTAGGTCTCCAGCCAGGGACCGTTATTCATGTTTGCATCATCGGAAGACCACGTCCCGTAGTAGCGGTCGGCATTTGCCGGACCACAGACTATCAGCAACGCGAACATTAGTACGAGCAGCTTTCTCATGGTTGTTTCCTTCCAGGAACTGGGATCAGTCAGGGAGCAAAAGACCGTTTGTCGGCTCTTTATGATGATTATTCCCTGTGTAGCAAAGTCATCTTGTACTCCGGGCCGAAGGGCCTGGTGTGGGTATGGAGTTGCAAGTGCAGGGGTTCACCTTTTACCCCATCCTAAAAAGACTAAACAGCCCCCGGAAGTATCCGGGGGCTGCAACCGAACGGCGTTACTTCAGCATCAGCATCTTGCTGGTCTTCTGTAGAGGACCGGCATCGATGCGATAGAAATAAACACCGGAGGATACCTGCTCACCCGTTTCGTCCCGTCCGTCCCAAACTACGGAATGGTGCCCGGCCGCCACTGACCCGTTCACCAGTGTCCGGACAAGACGACCATCAACGCCGAAGACGAACAGCTTCACACTCTGTGCTTGCGGCAGACTGAAGCTGATGCTTGTCGTCGGGTTGAAGGGATTCGGGAAGTTCTGCGCCATCTGATAGATGGTGGGCAGGTCGGGAACTGTCGTCATCTCGAAAGCGAAATCGACATCTTCGTTGTTGGAATTCCGAAGCGTAACGCTGGGAATGTCGAGATCAACAGTTTCCGTCAGGGTGACCTGGAGGAGTCTTCCGTCACCCTGAATCGTTGCACCGCGCCCCATGAGGGCGAGATTTATATCCAGACCATTACGGTCGATGTTGGCCAGGAAGAAGGGCACCGCCTGGCTCGTCATGAGGTTGCCCGCTGTGAGCTCGCCGACGATGCCGGCGGGCAATTCGAGCCGCACCTGGATACCCTTGAGATCCGCACAGGGAGCCTGCAGCGCCAGCGCCCAGTTCCGATCATCGATTCTGATCCAGCTGAGAGCCGCGATCTCGTCACCCGTCCGCGGAGCGGGGGCCGGGGCGACCTGGCTGTAGTTGATGGCGAACATCATCAGGTCTTCCAGGTCGATCACGTTGTCGGTCTGCGGGATGCCCAGAACGGACATGTCGCTTGTCGGACCGACATCGGTTTCGGGCTCGTAACCGGACTCGCCGTCGGAGGTGCCGAATGCCGCACCAAGACCGGTGATGTCGGCCGCATCGACCAGCCCGTCGTAGATACCGAACGTACCGTCGCTGACATCGCCGAGCCAGTAGTTGAGCGCATCGGCATTGGTAGCGGACGGACCGCCATAGTTGAGCGCCAGATCAATGGCGAAGATCTCATAGTAATAGCGTCCGCGGGGCGCGAAGGCATCCTCGAAGATCTCGGTCCCGGCGGGAACGACGCCGACACCCGTCCACTCGCTGCTTGCTTCGGCTGCGGCGCGAGTGGCGGGGCGGGTGGGGACGGTGATGCCCCCGAGGTCATCGTACTCGGGATAGGCCGAGACGCCCGTGCCGTCGTGCCAGACGCCGCGGTAGATCACCAGGAAGCCGAGGTCGGCATCCGGGGGATCCGTCCAGGTCACCGCCACCTTCTCATGCCCCGTCTCCGCGGCCATGTCGGCAACGATACCAGGCGCCTGCGAGTCGTAGATGATGTCGTCCTGCAGGGCGAGAACATTCTCGGCCGCATCCATGAACTGCGCGTACACGGTGTAGGGTCCATCCGCCGAGACGGTGAGGATGAACGCCGTTATCGCCGAGTAGGCGGTCCACGGGGAGAAACTGACGTTGTCCTCGCTGAAGCGCATCTGCACGGGCGGATTGCCGTCGGTCACGCTTGAATAGAGCATGACATTGATGCTGTTCGTGTAGACGTCGCCGTTGTTGATGACGAAGGTGCCCGCGGGATCGGTGATGTCGACGATGGTCGTCGCATCCGCGCTTGCCGGGGCGGCTTCGATATTGCCCACGTTGTCGGTGGCGACAGTGTAGAACGTGTAGGTACCCTCACCGGCAGCCGTGAAGCTGATCGGACTCGACGTGAAGATTCCGAACGAAGCCCAACTGCCGCTGGCGTTGATGTCGTAGAACAACTCGACACCGCCGATGCCGCTCGTGACGTCGCTCGCCGTATAGGGCACGTTGAAGGTCAACGTGTTCTGGTAGGCGGCCAGAGGATCGACTGCGGATACCGGCGCGGTGTCATCCTGCGTCGAGAATACCGCCGCGGACCAACCGGAGGCGTTGGCGAGGGCATCCCGGGACATCACGCGGTAATAGTAGATCTGATTGTCGGTCAACGTGGAGAACGTGTGGTTCAGGCCGCTGAACCAGGTGCTGTCCTCGATGTCCAGGGAGAACCCCGGGTCCTGCGCCCGCTGCACCAGATACTCGACGGCGCCCGTGCCGCCCTCATCGGACCAGTAGACGGTGTTGTCCGTACCCTGCGTGTAAACAGGTTCAGCCGTCATGGTCGGGATGGAGGGCGCGGTGCAATCCACCTCAATATCCGCTGTGGCCAGCGTGGCGAAGATGTCGCCGTTGTCCAGATCGCGGAGTTTGCAATGGAGAATCTCCACCGTGCCGGTGCCGGTTGCCAGGCCGTGGATGTCGATGGAGAACAGGTCGGCCGCGTAATCCAGGCCGGGTGTGGTGCCGAGAATGGCATCGGAGATGGTGTAGGTGCCATCCAGATTGTCAATGACCCGGAAGAAGTGACTTGTGCCCAGAGAGCTCAGGACACCGCTGTCTGTGATGTCGGTTTCATCGAAGTCCAGTTCGGCCATACTGCAACCCACTGTGATCTCATAACCCCGCAGAGCTGGAGTCAGAAGGTCGGGCGTATAGTGGAAAGCCAGCGTCGAAACCTGACTGCAATTGATCGGACCGCTTGTGGCCGGCAGCAGATCAATCGCCGCCGTCCCCTGCCACGGGAAGAAATTGACGTAGGGCGACACGTTCACGCCGAAACCGCGATCGCCATTGATCGCCATCCCGGTTTCCTCTCCGGGGACCGCCGGCTGCGCGGCCGTGTCGATCCCGTATGGCTGCACGACGGGACGGGGTCCCCGGGGTGCGGGCGGAGGCGTGATCAGGTTGGGACCTGTGGCGTCTCCCCACCAGTTGTCCGTAGCGTCGAATTCATCGTTGGCGAACGTGTTCAGTACGCCGTATTCGACACAACCCTCGAGGTCGTTGCCGTGCGCGTCGAGGTTCACCGCAGTATTGACCTCGAGGCAACCGTTGTTTCCGTACAGACCGTACTGGTTGTTGACCATGATGTTGTCGAGAATGTTGACGTTCAGCGTGGCGTTGGCCCAGCCGTCGTAGTAGCTGCCATAGGCGCCGCTGGCCCAGAAATCGGTGCCGACCAGATTGTCCTCGAATATGCAATTCTCGATATCGACATCCAGATTGACTCCGTCATCCGCCACATGGAAGCTGGCGTTCCAGTCGTTGTCGTGACCATGGACACCGTCGATCGTGATCTGAGGAGTCGTGGGGGGCAGATAGCGCCAACCCCAGCCGGAGTAGCTGATGCCGGTCTGGCAGTTGAAGACTTCGCCTCCGTTGATGGCGACACTGCCGGCTTCGAAGAGCAGGATGCCGGTTGCGCTCCAATCCTCACCGGTGTAACCGATCCCCTGAACGGTATTGCCGTTCAGTTCGCCGGTGGCGCCATAGGAGACCTGGATACCATTGCCCGCATTGAATTCGCTGGGGGCGTTGACGACGGAGTTGTCGTTGATCAAGCAGTCCAGTCCCGGACCCATGATCAGGATGCCGCCTTTCTGGAATTCCGGAATGGTGTTGTCGGAGAACTCGACACTGTAGCTGCCGCCGAGGTCATCGTGCCCGGCGACCAGGCTTGCCACCCGTTGTGCGCCGGGTGACGCCGCATCGAGGATATCTGTGATGCGACAGTGGTGCACACTGCCGCTCGAGTTCTGCAGGTAGATGCCGTAGAACCTTTCTCCGCCGACCTGACGGCCATCGACGGTCAGCTCGCCGATATCGATCGAACTGACGCCAATCGCCAGAATACAGGGATTGATATCCACAACAGAGCTCTCCCAGCTGGTCACCGTCGTAGGGACGGCGGAGCCGGAATCGACAGCCTCGATATAGGTTTGATCCATCCCGGCGCCGGTGAGCGTCAGGTTCCGGGCAATCGTGAGCTGTTCACGATAGGTGCCCGCGGCGACGTTGACCGTGCCGCCGCTGATGACGCCGTCAACGGCGTCCTGGATGACGGCGAAATGGGTGGCGTTCCAGCCGGGTGTGGCGGAGGTGTAGTCATCGTCGACCCAGACCTCGTCCGGATCGGCCGGGGTCATGGTGACGTGATAGGTGCTGCCGCCGACGAGTGTGACCTCGACGTCGAAGCCCGCCAGTTCGAGAGGGATGGCCTCGCTGCCCCAGGTCCAGTCCATATCCCAATAGCCGGCCCCACACTGAGGTTCGCCGGTGCAACCCAGCAGCGCGGCGGCGCCGCCGTCATTGGCATCGGGGTCGGTGCCGGTGTAGTTCACGTAGGCACCGGTCTCGTTTTCGGACGCATAGAGATCCGACCAATCCATAACTCCGGACATGGGCGTACCGCCGGCGGTGCCGATGAAGCGGAGGTACCAGTTCGTTCCGGTCAGGACCAGCTCGTAATTGTTCCAGTCGGGGACATCGGGATCATACCAGGCGCCCCAACCACCGCCGGAACTGTAGGCGTCGTGATCGGCGCCGATCGTACCCTGGGCGATATCATCGTAATAAGCTGTCGCGCCTTGACGGGCGTAGACATCGAAGCCACCTGCGGTGGATATACCTGCGCCACCACCTCCCGGTACATACCAGGAACCTGCGGTCGCCGGGATTGTGCCGGTGAAGACACCACCTCCGGCGTCAGTCAGGATCCCCTCGAATTCCATGGTTCCGGAACCGATAGTATTGGCGAATGCCAGGACCGGTATCAGGAGTAATAGTGATAATATGAGTAATGAACGTCTCATCGTGTCTCCCATCTGAGGTAAGGCGCGTTCATGGTCAGGCTTATGGGTGCCGGACTGGTGAATGATGCTCGTTATTAAAACTCAAGCAGGTACTGATTTATCGTTTATATCTTTCACGAAAGCGTGATGATTATATAGAAGGCGCTTAGCCGATTTCAACTCTATAATGTCCTGACATGTGGCGTAACAGGTTGCAGGGGAAGGAGATAGGGCGTCGCAGATATGTGACAGTATCCCGTATGAGGTGTAATTGTCACATGTTGACAAAAAGGTCTGTTGCCATGTCTCGGCGGCCGTAACAGGTCGTGCAAAAAAAAAGGACCGGTGTTGACCGGTCCTTGCTCAAAAAAATAGTCGGATGCCTAGAAACTAGGCAGATTCCCGAACGAGAAATTGAAGCCTTCGGGTAGGAATTCGCCGGTCATCCTGTCCTGGATATAGTTCCCCTGCCACCTCTCGTCGGCAATTATCCGCAACATGTGCAGCAGATGATCGACCTCCCAGGCGCGATTGTGGAGGCCGAAGCTGGCGCGCACGGCTCCGGGCACGCCGGTGCGGTCGCCCACCTTGATCGCTGCTTCGAACTCCTCCTCCTGCTCCTTCGTGATATTGAGCAGGCTCTTGATCAACGGATGTGCACAGAAGCAGCCGTTGCGCACGCAGATCCCCCCTTCATAACTGAGGATCGCAGCCACGTGGGCATGATGCATCCCGGCGACCGTAAAGGTGACGGCGCCGAGGCGGTTGTCCAGTTTGTCCGGATCGGCTATTCCGAATACTCCGATGCGGGGGATCTCCTTGAGCCCCGTCAGGAAACGTCGGGTCAGTTCCATCTCATGTTTGACGATGTTCTCCATGCCGAACTCCCGCATTACCTGCAGCGCTCTGGCCTGCGCCAGCATGCCGAAGATATTCGGAGTACCCGCCTCCTGCTTGTCCGGCGGATCGGCCCAGATCACGTGGTCCAGTCCGACGGAATAGACGGTGCCGCCGCCCTGCAGATAGGGGGCCGCCTCCTGGAAGTGACTGAAGTCGCCGATCACCGCCCCCTCGCCGTAAGGGGAGTTCATCTTGTGCGCGGAGAAAACGAGATAGTCGAGGTGCCCCGGATCCGTCTTGGGCTTCATGTCCACCGCACGATGGGGCAGGAGTTGAGCGGCATCCACGACGATCCGCGCGTCATACTTGTGCGCCAGGGCCGCGATCTCGTGGATGGGGGTCACCGTGCCGATAACGTTGCTGGCGCCGGTGCAGGAGACGACCTTGACCGCGCCCTTGTGATGCGCGAGCCGTTTCTCCAGATGTTCCAGGTCGAGTGTCCCCTCAACATCGGCGGGGATATATTCCACGATCGCCTTGTCGCGCCAGGGGAGATCATTGCTGTGGTGCTCGAGCATCGAGGTGATGACCACATCCTTGTTCGGATCGAGCTCCATCGTCATCGCCAGCAGGTTCAACCCCTCGGTCGTGTTCCGCACCGGAATGACGATCTGCTCTTCAGGGTCGCCGCCCACAAAGTCGAGGATGATCTTGCGCGCCTCCTCGTACATGTGCGTGCAGTAGATGGAATCGTAGCCGGTACCCCGATGGATATTCGAGTAGTAGGGCTCGATATCCTTGATGAAGTCGCTGACGACTTTAAAGGGTTTGGTGCTGGCGGCATTGTCAAAGTAGATGCCGACCGCCATACTACCGTCGAGGAGCGGCACGGGATGACTGCCGCCGATGATCACCGGTATCTGCTGCTCGAACTCGGTCTGTTGGTGGGAACTCATGGAGACCACTACTTTCGTACTTGGTTATTGCCTGCGGCTCGCGCTAGCCTGTAGATGGAACCAGAGGATACTAATAACAGTGAGGGTGCAAGGAAAGGGGAAAGCATGATCGGGCTGCAAAAGCGTATCGCGGTCGCGCGGGGCGATGAGGCCGCCGATTTCGTTCTCAAGGGGGGGCGATTGCTGAACGTCTTCTCCGGTATGGTGGAAACACTCCAGGTGGCTGTCGTCGATGGTGTCGTCGCCGGACTGGGCGAGAGTTTCGAAACTGCAGAAGTGTTCGATCTCGATGGGGCTTTCATCGCTCCGGCGTTCATGGACGCGCATATCCATCTTGAGAGCGCCATGGTGACTCCCGATCAGTTTGCGAAAGTCGCAACTCCCCGCGGTACGGGTACACTCTTCGCCGATCCTCACGAGATCGCCAACGTGTTGGGTGTCGACGGTGTCCGCTATCTGTTGCGAGCTTGCGAGCAACTTCCGCTATCTGTCTTCATGATGGCCCCCTCCTGCGTTCCAGCGACCCATCTGGAAAGTTCGGGCGCAAGTCTCTCGGTGGCCGAGATCGAAGAGTTGCTCAAGGAGCCGCGCGTACTCGGTCTGGCCGAGATGATGAACTACCCCGGCGTGGTGTTTCGCGATTCCGAAGTGCTGGCCAGGTTGACGGCGGCAGAGGGGCGTCCCGTCGATGGCCATGCTCCCGGCTTGAAAGGACGTGATCTGCAGGCCTATGCCGCTGCGGGGATCGGCAGTGATCATGAATGCGTGACCGCCGACGACGCTCGCGCCCGGCTTGCCCAGGGGATGTATGTCATGGCGCGGGAGGGCTCCTCCGCCCGCAATCTCGAAACACTGATGTCGGCCTTGACGCCGGAGAACAGCGCACACTGGCTGCTGTGCACCGATGACAAGACCCCGGCCGACCTCCTGGCCACGGGGCATGTCGATCACCTGATCAGGCGCGCTGTTCGGGCGGGGGTGCCGCCGATGATCGCTTTGCGCATGGCCACCTTGAATGCCGCCCGCTACTTCGGTCTGCACGATCGGGGCGCGCTGCTGCCGGGACGTCGTGCCGACATCGTCGTTTTCGATTCCTTCGACGATCTGCGGGTCAGTCATGTCTGGCACGGTGGCGATCTGGTGGCGGAGGGGGGGCGGCTGCTGCGGGAACCCGAGACCGTTTCCCCGCCGCCAGCCCGCCTGCGGGTGGCGAACCTGCCGCAGCGGCCATTTGCGCTGCCGGATCCAGGAGGTGAATTGATCCGGGTGATCGGGGTACGGCCCGATCAGTTGCTGACGACGTCGGAGGAGCTGCCCCCCGCACGCGACGGCGGGGAGTTGATCTCCGATTGCGAGCGGGACATCCTCAAGCTCGCCGTGGTGGAGCGCCATCACGGCACCGGACATGTCGGTCTGGGATTCATCCGGGGATTCGGACTGCGCAAGGGGGCGCTGGCGACGACGGTCGCACACGATTCGCACAACGTGATCCTCGTCGGCGCCGACGATAAGTCCCTGGCTTTTGCCCTGCGCTCGATCATCGAGATGGGGGGCGGCAAGCTGGTGGTAGAAGATGAGCGGGTACTGGCGGCTCTGCCTCTGCCGGTGGCGGGGCTGATGAGTCCGTCGCCAATCGAGGAGACGGCGTCTCGACACGACGATCTGGTGGCCGCGGCGCGCACGCTCGGCTGCGGACTCCCGGAACCCTTCATGACCTTGAGCTTCATGGCGCTGCCGGTGATTCCCCATCTCAAACTCACGGATCTCGGGCTGGTGGATGTCGCCGCTTTCGGCTTCGTCCCCCTGGCGGTCGAATGAAAAAAGACCGACTCCCCGAGGAGCCGGTCTTGACGAAGACGGGTAACCGGAGGGCTAATCGTATGCCGGCGCGTCGATATTCAAACCTTTGCCCGAGAAGACGACCTCCGGCTCCATATCGTCGGCCATCATCATGTTCGAACTGTTGATCTCCCAGATGCAGGTGCGCCCCTCAACGCTGTGGGCGTTGTGGCTGACGATATCGCCGGGGAAGGTGATCCGCATTTTGACGTTCAGATCCATAGCAGCCGTCATCATGACGCTCATGATCTCCATCTGCTTGGCCATCATCTCGGGGTCGAACGCCTCGGAGTCGGAGATCCCGCCGAGATCCATGCCGCCGCTCATCTCCTCATCACTTTCGCCGTCCTCATCCTCTTCGACCGCGATACTTTTCATCAGGTAGTTGCCGTCGGAGAGTTTGAAGATGCCCGCGGCGCCGCCGCCGAACATCCCCTCCAGTTGAGTGATGTCCTTGAAGGCGATGGTGAAGCTGGTGCCGACCCGATCCTCCTCGTCGATGGCCTTGTACCTCTTCAGATGGACACTCTGCCCCTTACAGAACTCCTCCAGCTTTTCCCGATCCAGGACCATCGTCATGTCCTCATCGGCGAAGTCCGAATCCAGCCCCTGCATCTCTTTCATCGCCTCGGCCACCTCGGGCTTCATGGTTATGGTGCAGGCCATCGTGCCGTTGCCGTTCTTGTCGAAGATGGTCTCGCTCTCCATCTGCAGGCAACCGGTGAGCGCCACCACGATTAATACCAGCGGCAGCAAGATATGCTTTCTCATTTGATCCTCCTCTGGCCGCCGGAAACCGGCAGCGGTGTCAGCCGCCAAACGCCCCCCCGTCGTGACGTGGATCAGCAGCGCCCTCTCTCCGACCGTCCGGCAGGATGCGGACGGCGTTGACATCGCCCTGCAATAAAGGAAAACGACCTAACGGCGCAATCTCCCAGCCCAGGGTTTCGAGCGCCTCGGCAAGCGCCTCCCGGTTCCAGCCGAAAGTCTCGATCTCAAGTGGACGGTTGCGGCAGTGGAGCCGTGGGAAGTTGAGAGCCTCCTGCAGACCCATTTCGAAATCGAGCAGGCAGAGTAATACGGAGGTTACGGTGCCGATGATTCTCGATCCGCCCGGCGAGCCCACTGCGATCTCCGGCTTGCCCTGCGTATCGTAGACGATGATCGGGCACATGCTGCTGCGCGGTCGCTTGCCGCCCCGGCCGGGATCCGCCTCCAGGCTGTTGCTGCGCTCACGGAGACCGGGCACGGCGTCATTGGCGATCGGCGGATCCGAGGGGAACAGGTTGAAGTCGGTCAGCTCGTTGTTGAGGGGGAAGCCGTAGCCCGGCACAACCATGCCGCAGCCGAAAATATATTCGATGGTGCTGGTGCAGGAGAGCATGTTGCCCTCTGCGTCGACCACGGAGAAGTGGGTGGTATGGCTGCCCGTCAATGGCCCCTCGGTGGCGGCCGGGGTCAGATCGGCATTCGGATCGAAGGCGGCAGCGGCGCGCGCCTTGATGAATTCGGGTTTGAGAAGATCGCGCATCGGGATCTCCGGACTGAAATCGGGATCGCCGAGCCAGGCGCCCCGGTCGGCAAATGCAATGCGGGAGGCGCGGGCCAGACGATCAAGGTGCATAAGGAGAACGGCATCGTCCGTCAATGCACCCTTGATCCGGGGGCGGGTCTCCATGAGTCCCAGAATCTCCAGCAGTGTGATGCCGCCCGAGGTCGGGGGGGGGAAGGCGCCGATAGTCCGCCCGCGGTAGTGTCCGCTGATGGGTTGCCGGAAAACGGCCCGGTAGTCCTCCAGGTCGGCTCCGACCATCGACCCCGCCCGGAAGGGGTTATCCCTCACCTGCTCGAGCAGCGCTTCGGCCAGGGGGCCTCGGTAGAAGAACCCGCCGGTAGGGTCGGCCGCCCAGAGCCGCAGCGTGCGTGCCAGGTCCGGGTTGCGGAAGAGCTCCCCCTCATCATACGGGTCACCGTTCTCATGGAAATAGAGAGCCCGGCTGGGGGCGAAACGCTCCAGGCGACTGCGCTGGCTGCGGATGCCCCGCGCCATGTCCGCCGGTACGGGGAAGCCCGCCTCCGCCGCAGCGATGGCCGGCGCGAGCACCTGGGATAGCGGCAGTTTCCCGAAACGGGCATGGATGCGGCTCCAGGCCGCCACCGTGCCCGGAACACCAACCGACAGCCCGCCGGAGAGGACCTCGGGCAGCAGATTACCCTCTGCGTCCCTGAACATATCGACGTCTGCCGACCGGGGCAGCTCTTCGCGCCCGTCAAGGGCGTAGAGGCTGTCGCTCGCCAGGTCGTGATAGAGGATGAAGCAGCCGCCGCCGGGGCCGCTGCTCTCCGGCTCCACGAGCGAGAGCATGGCCTGAACCGCCAGGGCCGCATCCACCGCATTGCCGCCGCTCTGCATGATCGCCGCACCTGCGCGGCTGGCGAGAGGATGGGCGCTGGCCACCATGCAGGTGGGGGCGATCACGGATTCCGCAATCGGCTCCGGCACCACCCTGGTTATCATCTCAGGCGGCAATTCGGGTGGCGGTCCGCCTGGCGTCGCCCAGAGGGCTCCGGCGATCAGGAAAGCGATGAAACTGGGCATGAGTTCTCCTTGGAGACTGTAAAATCTTGTGAGGTCACTTTAATCGAATACCTGAAGTGTGACCAGTGAGACTTTCCATTCCCCCCCGCCTGGGTTACAATGTCGCTCTGTCCCCCTAGGCTGGAGGTACCATGAGCGAGCGAGTTGTCGAATTGAGGAGCGATACGTTCACCCTGCCCGACGCAGGGATGCGCGAGGCGATGGCCCGCGCGGAATTGGGTGACGATGTCTTCGGCGAGGATCCCACGGTCAACAGGCTGCAGGAGCTCTCCGCCGACCTGCTGGGCAAGGAGGCCGCGCTGTTCGTCCCCAGCGGGAGCATGGCCAATCTGGTCTCGCTTCTCAGCCACTGCGAGCGGGGTGACGAGATCTATCTGGGTGACCGGAGCCATATCTTCATCTACGAGGCGGGCAGCAGCGCCGCCGTCGGAGGACTGCACCCCTGGGCGCTGCCCAATGCCGACGATGGCACCATCGATCCCGCCCGGATCGAGGATGTACAGCGCACCGACAACTGCCACTTTCCCCGCAGCCGGTTGCTCTGCCTGGAGAACACCCACAACCGGTGCAACGGCAGCCCGCTGACCGTAGAGTATCTCGACGGGGTTCTGGAGCTTGCCGGGCGGCTGGAGCTCACGACTCACCTGGATGGCGCCAGGCTGTTCAATGCGGCTACGGCGCTCGGCGTGAGCGTGAAGAGGTTGGCGCGGGGGTTCGATTCACTCTCCTTCTGCCTCTCCAAGGGCTTGGGCGCCCCTGTCGGCTCCCTGGTGTGCGGCACGCACGAGTTCATCGCCAGAGCATTACGAATGCGTAAACAACTGGGTGGCGGCATGAGGCAGGCCGGTGTCCTGGCCGCTGCGGGGCTTTACGCTCTCGACAACATGGTCGACCGTCTTGCCGACGACCACGTGCTGGCCCGCCGTTTGGCGGAGGGGATCGCGGCGATCGATGGTCTTGAAACAAATCTCGACCTGGTGCGAACCAACATTGTTTTCTTCGATGTTTCCAATACAATTCTGGATGGTGCAGGGCTGGTCGAGGCCTGTCGGGCGCGAGGTGTTCACTTCCTTGCGGACCGCGGCACCCGGATGCGGATCGTAACCCATTTCGGTCTCGAGAGGGATGACATCGACTATACTCTTAGTGTTTTGCGTGATGCGCTGGCCGGATGTTGAGAAGATCCCGATCGCCGGTCCGCATCATCCCCAAATGAGGTGCTCAATGAAAAGAATCCTGCTTCTGTTGGCGCTGCTCAGCCTTGCCTGCGGCACGGCGTACGCAACAGCCGATATGCCGGTCAATGTTTCGATTTGGTACCCCTTCAGCCTGAATCAGGATGAGGATGTCAGCGTCAACTTCAATCTGTCGTTGCTCCGCGGCAAGGTCGGTCGCGTGCAGGGGCTGGATCTCGCCGGTCTGGCCTCCGAGGTGCATGATGGCCTGGATGGGCTGCAGTTCAGCGGCATCGCCGGAGTCATCGGCGATGACCTCAATGGATTCCAGTTCAGCGGCATCGCCGGAATTATCGGCGACAATGGGCACGGCGGCCAGTTCAGCGGCTTCGCCAATGTCGTGGGGGATGATTTCCACGGTATTCAGAATTCCGGCTTCGCCAATGTCGTCGGCAGTGATCTCACGGGCATGCAGATCGGCGGCTTCGCCAATGTCGTCGGCACCGATCTCACGGGCATGCAGTTCGGTGGCTTCGCCAATGTCGTCGGCACCGATCTCACGGGTATGCAGATCGGCGGCTTCGCCAGTGTCGTCGGCACAAGATTGAAGGGCGTGCAGATCAGCGGCTTCGCCAACGTTGTGGGCGAAGGTTTCGAGGGTATCCAGATTGCCGGTTTCGCCAACGTGACCGGAGGCGAGATGGGTGGCCTCCAGGTGGGTGTTGCCAACGTCGCCGGAGAGAATACCGGTGTCCAGATCGGCGTCTACAACAGGGCCGAGGAGCAGGCGGGGATTCCGATCGGTATGATCCTCCGCAGCCGCTACGATGAGGACATCGATGTGGTCGTTTACGGCAGCAATCTGGCGGCGATCAACGCCGGCGCCAAGTTCGAGACGAACGACTGGTACTCGATGCTCTCGATCGGCTACAACAACCTGGAGCAGGAGATAGACGAATCGCTGCTGTTCGCCTGGCACTTCGGCCATCACTTTCCCCGGGACGATTTCTACGTCGATCTGGATCTGGGTGTGCTCCATATCGACAACGAGTCGCTGTTCAAGACGGCCGACAACGATCGCGAGGCCGCCCAGTGTCGCCTGATCATCGGCCATGAGTTCTACAGCGGCATGAAGATCTTCGCAGGCGGCGGCCTGACCTGGCTCTACGACCGTGAAACCGAAGAGGGGGAGAACCTGCCGCTCTTCATGGCCGGCATCTCCTTCCGCTAGCTTCGGAACGGCTCACAACCGAACAACAACCTGAAGCACTCCGGACGTTCAATCAGACGTTCGGAGTGTTTTGACGATGATCCCAGTCCAAAGGGCGCACATCCCCTTGCCATCTCATAAGATCGACGATCTGCGACGGATCTGTTCGGGCAGAGCCACGAGGTAGGGGACATGATGCCGGTATCGATTGCACTCACATGTGGTGGGGTGACCAGGGAACGTGATCGTGGCTGAGGCCGCTTTATAGAGACCACTGAAGGTCGCGCGGACGGCGAGGGGCCTGTCCCCGGCGATACCGGCCGATCCTGCTGGCGTTTTCCGTTGTGACGGCGTTAAACCTCGAAACCGTTCTCCAGCATCCAGTCATCGCTGACGAATTTGCCGAGATAGTTGCGGATGCCGTCGGCCAGGATGCCGCAGACCTTCGCACCGGGTTTGAGATCTTTCGCGACCTCGAGCATGCCGACCACGATCGCGCCGGAGCTGCCGCCGACAAGCAGGCCCTCCTCACGGATCAGGCGACGGGCCATGTCGTAGGTGGCCTGGTCGTGGACGGCGAGGAAGCGGTCCACGGCTTCCGATTTGAAGATGTCGGGGATCCAGTCGTAGCCGATCCCCTCGACCGTATAGGGGTGCGGTTCGCAGATCTGTCCGAGCAGGGAGCCGTGCGGCTCGACGCCGATCACCTGGATATCGGGATTGCGCTCCTTGAGATAGTTGGAGATCCCCATGATCGTACCGCCGGTGCCGACTCCGATCACGACCGCGTCCAGATCCTCGCCGAAATCATCCCAGATCTCAGCGCCGGTGCCGTGGTAATGGGCGTCGGGATTGTCGGGATTGCTGTACTGGTCGGGCATCACGGCGCCGTCGATCTCGGCGGTCAGTGCCTGCGCCTTGCCGAGTTGGCTCTCGGGTGAAGTGTGCGGCGCATCGGTCGGTGTGCGGTGGACATCGCCGCCTAGTGCGCGAATGATCCACTCCTTCTCCATGCTGATCTTGTCGCACATGGTCACGACCATCTTGTAGCCCTTGACGGCTGAGGCCATGGCCATGCCGATGCCCGTGTTGCCGCTGGTGGGTTCGATTATCGTCGCCCCGGGCTGCAGGCGGCCGTCCTTCTCCATCTGCTCGATCATCCGCACGGCCACACGGTCCTTCAGAGAACCGCCGGGATTGAGAAAATCGCATTTTCCATAGAACTCGACGTCCAGGTCGGCGCCGATGCGCTGGAGTTTCACTACCGGCGTCGAACCGACCACCTGCAAGATATTGTCGTAAATCATCTCCGTCACCTTTCCTGCCAGTGCGCAATATAGGCCAGCACGGCGGATTCGGCCAAGTAACATTTCGTCGTCTTGAAATCGCTGCGGGTGGGAAAAGGGAGGGCTGTCCGCCCTCCCCCCGGTGTTCGATAGACCGTCAGAGACCAACTATGCCGTTGTAGCGTTCGCGGCTCTCCGCGAGGATTTTCTTGTGCAGACTGTTGCCGTGGCTGTCCATGGTGACGACGCACTGGAAATCCTGGATCCGGATCCGCCAGAAGGCCTCCGGCAGGCCGAATTCGGTCTTGTAGACATCCTCCACCTCCAGTACCCGCTGGGCAATGAGGGTTGCCGCGCCGCCGACGGCGTGCAGGTACACCGCTCCGTGCTCGGCGCAGGCGGCCAGGGTTTTGTCGGCCATACCACCCTTCCCGATAACCGCTCGCACGCCCAGAGATCCGATCACACGGTGTTCGTAGGGCTCCTCGCGAATCGATGTCGTCGGCCCGGCGGCGACGAAATGCCACTTGCCCGCTTCATCCTGCCGCACGACGGGTCCGCAATGGTAGATCACTCCGCCGTCGAGCACCGGTTTGAGGGTGGCCAGCAGATCCGCATCCTCACCGGAGGGTTCGCCGTCCAGCCAGGTTTCGACCATGTACTTGTGCGCGGCGTCGCGGGCTGTGACCACAATGCCGCTCAGGGAGACAACGTCACCGACGTTGAGCTTGCGTATATCCTGTTCGCTGATGGGTGTGCTCAGATCAGTCATAGCTCACCTCTCCCGCTTTGAAGGTCAGGCGCTTGTGCCTTGAGGCCCAGCACATGTAAACGATTGAGACGAAGAAACTGGCCGGCACCCGGTGCGCCGCGGCGATTTTCGTGCCCAGGACCGTCGTCCTGCCGCCGAAGCCCATGGGGCCGATCCCCAGATCATTGGCCTTAACGGTAATCTCCTCCTCCAGTTCCTGGAGAACCGGATCGGGATTCCTGTCGGTCAGGGGGCGCAAAAGCTGCTTCTTGGCGATGGCGTAACTGGACCCCCGATCGTTGCCGATGCAGATCCCGAGCACTGCCGGACCGCAGCCCTGCCCCTGAGCCTGCACGACGGCGTCGAGGATGACCTTGCGGACGCCGTCGATGTCGCGCCCCGCCTTGAGCGCCGCATTGGGCAGGCTGTACTGGATCGACTTGTTCTCGCTGCCGCCCCCCTTGAGCATCAGCTCGATCCGCAACTCGTCCTCACGATCCCATTGCTCGCAGTAGAATGTGGGGAAATGAATGCCGATGTTGTCGCCGCTGTTGGCGCCGGTGATGCTGTCGACCGCATTGGGTCTCAGGTAATTCAACTCCGTCGCGCGTCGTACTGCGCACCTGATCGCCTCCCGCAACGGCGCGAGGGGGTAGTCCCAGGGATGGCTGATATAGAAAACCGGCGTCCCCGTGTCCTGGCAGATGGGGGTGGACGCCTCCGCCGCCATGGTGATGTTCTCCAGCACCGTGTCCAGGGTGGCGCGGGCGGCGGAACCTGCGAGCTCGGCTGCGCGGCCCTGCTCCAGCGCCAGAACTATATCCGCCGGCAATCGGGTCGACGCGAGACGGATCAGCTCCAGGGCATGCATTTCCAGATTGGGAATTGTTTTCATTACCGCAGTCCCCTCCTTTGGGAGTGTATTGCCTGTCCGCAACAATATAGGCCAGACGGTGAGGAATCAGCAATCAAAGTTAACCGACTGAAGGGGTGCTTTTGCCCGCGAGCCCTTGCCCCCCGGAGAGGGAGTTGTGATATTCATCCAGATACGTCCAGACGTATCGCATTACAATGTCTTTGTTTTTCAGTGCCATCCATCGGACAGTCTCATGATAGTTGTCCGGTGTGTCGAGTGAGGTTGCAGAATGCCAGATATGACTATCCCGGAAGTCCTTGCCATGGTGGAGCGTGAAAAGGTCGCCGTCATCGATCTCAAGTTCGTTGATCTCTACGGCGCCTGGCACCACATCAGTTTGCCTGCGAGCAGTTTCGGCGAACACACCTTCAAACGGGGTATCGCTTTCGACGGCTCCAGCGTTCCCGGCTTCAAGAAGCTGGAGGCCGGCGACATGGTGCTGCTGCCCGTGGCCGCCACCGCCAGCCTCGACAATTGCTGGGAGAAGGTGACTCTCTCTTTAATCGCCCAGCCCGCCGAGCCCAACACGCGGATCCCCTTCGCGAAGGATCCCCGCGCCATCATCGCGTCTGCGGAAAAGTTCATGCGGGATGAGGAGATCGCCGACGACAGCCTCTGGGGACCGGAGTTCGAGTTCTACATCTTCGATGCGGTTACCTACATCAATGACATCAACATGGCCAAGTATCAGATCGACAGCTGCGAGGCCGACTGGAACAGCTACAGCTTCACGGACATCGAAAAGAATCAGCAGAACCTGGGGCACAAGATCCCCCGGCAGGGGGGCTACCACGCGATCCCGCCCCTCGATCAGCTGTTTAATCTGCGTGCGGAGATGGTCGGTCAGATCGAGGCAGCGGGGATCAGGGTGCGCTACGATCACCATGAGGTCGGCGGTCCCGGCCAGAGCGAGATCGAGATTCACGACGAGTCGCTCTGCAAGGCGGCGGACAACTCGATGCGCATCAAGTACATCATCAAGAACACGGCTGTAGCCCACAATAAAACGGTCACCTTCATGCCCAAGCCGCTCTACAACGAAGCCGGCAGCGGCATGCACTTTCATCAGCGTCTGCTGAAGGGGGGCAAGAACCTCTTCTGGGATGAACAGGGATATGCCGGCCTGAGTGAAACCGCTCTTCATTACATCGGCGGATTGCTCCTCCATTCGCCCGCCCTGCTGGCCCTCACCAACCCCAGCACGAACAGCTACAAGCGTCTGGTGCCCGGGTTCGAAGCCCCGGTCAAGACGATCTTCGGCCTGGCCAATCGCAGTGCGGCCGTCCGTATCCCGGCCTATGCCGACACCGAGGAGACCAAGCGGATCGAGTTCCGTCCCCCGGATGCGACATGCAACATCTACCTGGCCATGGCGGCTCAGCTGATGGCCGGTCTGGATGGAATCCGCAAGAAGATCGATCCCACCACCTTGGGCTTTGGCCCCTATGACGTGAATGTCTTCGCCCTGCCCGAAGAGGAAAAAGGGCGGATCGGCAGTCTGCCGACCAGCCTGAACGAAGCCGCGCAGGCCCTGAAACGGGATCACGCCTTCCTGCTTGAGGGGGATGTGTTCAGTCAGGACTTGATTGATCACTGGATTGAGAGCAAACTGTTGAAGGAATACAATGATGTGCGGAACAGGCCGCACCCGTACGAGATTTCTCTTTATTACGACGCCTAGCAGGTTATTGAAGAACTGGGCTGGGCGGCGGCGTCCCGCGACTTGGGCGTAGAGCGCACGAGCGGGCGGGATGAGAGAGACAGGTGATGCTGGATATCGCCTGCGACGGAGGATCGGGAACCGCAAGCACCGCCGGCAGCGGCTGTCGATTTGCGGTCTGCGTCGCTCAGGTCTCTCGCTCGATCGAAAAAACTCCATCCGGTTGCGTGGACCATCCCGCGCAGCCGGATTCAGTTCTTCAACAGCCCGCCAGGGCGATCCGCCATGCGGAGGCCCTGAGGACGCCCAGGAAGGTCTCCGGGACGCCATGTTTATCAACGATCCTATTCACGGCTTTATTGAACTCAACGATCTCCAGAGTTCGTTGCTGGAATTGCCCGAGATGCAGCGTTTGCAGTGGATACGTCAATTGGGTCTGAGTTTTCTCAGCTATCCGGGTGGTGTCCACACGAGGTCCAGTCACGCGATCGGGGTGAGCCGCGTCGCCGGCGAGATGGCGCGTATTTTCAATCTGCCCGTCGAACAGCAATGGCTGGTGCAGGCCGCCGGTCTGTTGCACGACATCGGTCATACCCCATTCAGTCACGCGCTGGAATCTCTGCTTGCCGAAGATCACATGGAATTGACGCGCAATCTGATAACCGGCGATGCCCGCTTCAGTTTTGCCCGCGCCGGTTGGATTCCCGAAGTTCTGCGTCGTTATGGTGTCGATCCGGAAGAGGTCGGGGATCTCATCGTCGGTCGTCACCCCGATCCGATTCTGCAGCTCATCATTCATGGTTCGATCGATTCGGATCAACTCGATTATCTGCTGCGGGACAGCTACTTCACGGGCATCAGCCATGGGCAGATCGACCTCTACCGGATACTGCACACCCTGAAGCCCGATCACCTGCTCGGATGTATCCACCTCATGGAGAAGGGGCTGGACGCCATCGAGGAGATGCTCGTGGCGCGGGATCACATGTACTCGGCGGTCTACGCCCATAAGACGGGACGGATCGCGGAGACGATGCTGCTCAGGGCGATGGAGCTGGCCGTGAGCAGTATTGACGGCTGGTACGAGATGATCGATGCCGATCTCCTCAGCTGTATCCGCCGTACGGGCGGCGTGAGTGCGGCTCTGATCGAGAAGATCATCTTCCGCCAGCTCTACAAGACCGCCTTCAGTATCTCCAGCCGAGGTGAGGATGGTCTGCGGCAAACGATGACGAATCAAATCGGGCGCATGAGTCGGCAGGAGATCGAGGGGCTGCTCACCGAGCGATGCGGTTTCGGCCCCGGCGAGCTGATTGTGGATATGCCCATTGACGTCCTCACTTTCAGCGAGCCGCGATTGCAGAAGATCGAGTTGCCTGTGCTCCGGAAGAGCGGCGAACGGTCCGACCTGTATGCGATGTCGGCGCTGGCGAGGGTGTTGGCGGAGAAGGAGTCCAGCCACACCGTCTTCGCGGTCTATACTGAAGAGGAGAATGTCGGTCGGGCGCGGGCCGTAACGGAAACCTGGCTGGGTATCTGACGAACGGAAAACCGGTGGAGTTCAGTATCTGAAACGAAACCGACCCACTGGCGTTAGGGAGAAGCGCCGAGCGGATCGGCGATGTCATAACAAACGATCAAGCAGGGGGCGAGCATGAATACGGATAAGGGAATACTGGGTACGCTTTTCGATTTTTCCTTTTCGGAGTTTATCACAATCAAGGTCGTGAAAATCCTCTTCATCATCGGTCTGGTGACCTCCGGCTGGTGGACGGTCAAAGTGATTCAGGGGGTCTGGTGGGACAGCACTTTCTGGGGCGTCATCACCGTGCTGATCTCGCCGATCATCTTCGCCATGTTTGTGCTTCTGGTACGCGTTGCGCTGGAACTGGTTCTAGTGCTCTTCCGGATCGCGGAAGGGGTCAAGGAGTTGAATGCCAAAAAGGCAGCCACCGACGCGCCATCGTCGCCGATTCAGGCTGAAGAGCTTGAAGTCGAGGTGGTGGATCCTCCCGAAGCCCTGTAAGCGGATCAATCGATTGCAAGAAGAGACGGCTCTCGCCCGGTGGCGGGGGCCGTTGTGCTAGCGGGGCAGCAGTGCGATCGCCTCGGCGCACTGATCGGGGGAGTAGTAGATGAAGTAGATCTCGCGCGGGGCGTTATCCTCCTGTTCGGCGAAGTCTCTTACTGCGGAGAACGAGATTCGACAGGCGTCGGCGAAGGGGTAGCCATAGACGCCGCAACTGATCGCCGGGAATGCCAGGCTTGTCAGACCCTCGCGGGAGGCGATGAGCAGACTGTTGCGATAACAATTGGCGAGAAGTGCCGGCTCATTGTTGTCGCCACCTCGCCAGATCGGGCCGACCGTGTGAATCAGATGGCTGGCCATGAGCTTGCCGGCGGTTGTGGCCACCGCCTCTCCGGTAGGCAGGCGGCCATGACTATTCACGATTGCACGACACTCCTCCAGTATCGAGGGACCGCCCGCTCTATGAATTGCGCCATCGACTCCGCCACCGCCGGCGAGACCGGAGTTGGCGGCGTTGACGATGCCATCGACGTTCAGCGTCGTGATATCGCCGGATATCAAAGAGAGAAGGCTGTTGCCGATCGGTATCTGCATGGGTGCATCCTTTCCGCACTGGCATAGCCTCGACGAAACCGTCGATAGTCGCACGGTCGAGATTAACCGGGGCGGGAGCAAACGGCAAGCCCGGACACGCTCAAGCCTGTGAAGCAGGTCGAGCAGCGACTGGTCAGAAGGTGGGCAGCTCCTTACCTGTCTCCCTATCAATCTCCCGATTGGCGACAACCGCGGCAGCCGGAGACCGCTCCTCGGCAGGACTTGGAGTTTTCTCTCCGACCGGCAACAGGATCGTGAAGGTCGTCCCGGTCCCGGGAGTCGATTCCACCAGCAGCCGCCCCCGATGCTTGATCTCTATGATCTCCTTCGAGGCGGACAGATTTTGGCCGGTTCTCCGAATGCCCTCATGAGTCGTGAAATGTGGATCGAAGATCTGCTCCAGGGTATCCTGATCCATCCCCTGACCCGTATCCCTGATCTCGATACCGATCCCGTCGGGGTGGCAGCTCGTGGCGATGATGATCTCCCCCTTGTCGCCGAGCTTGCCCCCCGCGACACTCTTGATGGCCCTGATGGCATTGGTGATCATGTTGAGAAAGATATTGCTGATCTCTCCGGGGTTGCAGTATATCGGTTTCAGCTCCGGATCGAGATTGCAGGTGAGCTCCGCAACGTGTTTCCATTCGCCCCTGGTGAGTCCGACGCTGTTTCTGATGTTCAGGTTGAGATCGACGAGTGACCAGCCCGCCTCTTGCTCCCTGGAGAACCCGATCAGGCAATCCACCATGTCGGTGATCTGTTTCATCCCCGCCAATGACTGCTCCACGGCCTTCTTGACCTCATCGCCCCCGAGCGAAAAATCCAGCTCCTCCCGGTGGTTGCGCACGGCCTTGAGAGCGGCCTGGGCCGTCTTGCCGCGTCCGCAATTTCTCTCCAGATCGGTATATGTCGCCAGCAGCGATCCCACATCCGTAAATATGCGATTGATGTGTTCGATGTTCTCCCCGACAATCAATGTCGGGATGTTGATCTCCCTGGCGATCCCCTGCACGAGCGAACCGATCGCATCCAACTGATGGGCTTCGGCCAGGGCATGCTCCATCTGATCCTTCTCGGTAATATCGACGCAGAGGATAATCGCCCCCGCCTGGTTGCCCAGGTTGTCCTTCAGGGGGGTGACCGTCAACTCCATCAGCCCCTGGTTCCCATTGATCCGGATGTAGGGGAGCCCTGTGTGGGTCAGGATCTTGTCCCCGCGAACGGCGTCATCGATCATATTGTTGATGAGATTCCATTCCCATTTGATGCCCGACTCGTTGAGAGGCGAGTCGGTGACATCCCAGGAGATCATGCCGAACGCACGCTCGGCCGCCTTGTTCCATTTCGTGATCATCCGCTTCTTGTCGATGCCGATCAGGATTGACGGAATCGATTCCAGAAGATTGACCGTCTCCGCGAAGGAGTCCATCAACAGCTTCTCCGATTCCTTCTGATCCGAGATGTCGGTGAATGTCCCGCGGGCACCGGTGATTCGTTTGCCATCCCGGATCGGCTTCATCTGCAGGTGCAGCGGATACTCACCGCAGTTGGCTCGCATGCCTGTGAACTCGGAGTTGCACGACATCCCCTCGGACATGAGATTGGAGAAACTCTTCCGGAAGTGCTCCTCGTTTTCATAATTGAAGAGGTTGACGCCATCAAAACCGGTGGCCAGGTCGTCGCGCGCGTAACCGGTGATCTCCGCGGCCTGTTCGTTGACGTAAACCAGTCTGGATTTCGAATCGAGTTCGAACACGCCGCTCGTCATCATCCCTGCCAGGTGCGTGAATCGCTCTGCGCCCAGTTTGAACTTCGCAATCTCATCCTCCTTTTTGAGATCGCGTCCGGCTTGAATCCAGGAAGCGGCGGCCGCAATCAACGTCAGAAGACTGAGGGCGAACAAGACCAGGCCGAATGTGGGGGGGGCGCCGCCGCTCGTAAACCAGACCAGCCCGCTCATCAGACCGGTGGCCAGAACGCCCGTCATCCACATTCCCAGATGCCTCAGTGCAAGGGGTAGGGTTTGCCCCCAGTTGATGCCGACCAGTTTTTTGAGCATGCACACTCCCGCATTGATGATTGAGATTCGGGGGAAGAACCATCCGCCTGTCAGTTGGTTTCGGCATGGCCGGTCGGCTACCGAAGGGATATCTGCTATCAGGAGTTACCTGTCATTACCGATAGTGTAGAGACGGCCGTTTTGACAGTCGGACCTGACGGAATCGAGCGATAAACACCGCAATCGGCCGCTTTGCAGCGATGGGTCAAGATGTGGGCTTTGGGAGTCGATACTTCCCGTAATGGGTGATCCCACCCCGATCGGTGCTTTGGTGGCTTGAGGTTTCCGCAGCAAATGCTCCGGTTCTTGCTGTCTCCGAGGCAATTGTCCCGGCGTAGATTGTCCTCCGTCGGAGTCGAAGGCGACGGAGGATCCGTGGTTGGCGAATGTTCGCAGGAGAGAACCGATGAGTAAACTCAAGATCATGTTCGTGGATGAAGAGCCGGATGTCGACAGCAGCCTGCGCAGCATGATGGATTCCAGGTTTGGAGATTGGGATCAGACCTACGTGAGCGGTGGCGAGGAGGCGCTGTCGACGATCATGACCGAAGGGCAGTTCGACGTCATCGTCACCGATATTCGCCAACCTCAAAAGTGTGAGGCCGATCTGTTCAAGGAGATTGGCGCTCTCCATCCGGAAACTATCCATATAGCCTTGGCGGGCGCCGCCGACAACGACATGGTGAAGCACTCGCTTGGCTTCGCCAACCGGTGTCTGATGCGCCCCAGCACGGCGGAGGAGATCAACTCGACCATCATCCGCTCCCTGAAATTGCGCACACTGCTCAAGGATGAGAAGCTGCACAAGCAGGTGGCGAATATCCGCTCTCTGCCTACCCCGACGGATATCTATCTCGAATTGATCGCGGCGATTCAGGATCCGGATGCCTCCTCCGGCAATGTCGCCAGGATTATCGCCCGGGATGTCGGGCTAACGGCCAAGTTGCTTCAGATTCTCAACTCCGCTTTCTTCGGGTTGCCCACACGCGTAACCGATGTCCTGCATGCCGTCACCTTGCTTGGCCTCGAGACGGTGCAGTCCATCGTCATCAGCGCCGGCATCTTCAACAGCTTCGCCGTGAAGGGGATGGGGGCGATGACGGCCGAGAGCTTGAGCAACCACTCCATCCGCGTCGGATCTCTGGCGCGCTCTATCTCAAGGGATCTGGGACTGCCCGTACGCGTGCGGGAGGATGCTCTCCTCGCCGGTATGCTGCACGATGTCGGCAAGCTGGTCGAACTCACCTACATGCGGGATGAACTCAAGCAGATTCTCGACATGAGTCGGCTGTCGGGTCTACCATTCCGGCAAGCCGAAC
Organism: bacterium; assembly: GCA_024231955.1. Taxonomy (GTDB): domain Bacteria; phylum Krumholzibacteriota; class Krumholzibacteriia; order JACNKJ01; family JACNKJ01; genus JAAEPZ01. The sequence continues at coordinate 24,459 of JAAEPZ010001044.1, forward strand.
TGGCCGTAATGGATACCGGGCACTGCGAACTGGGGGCTCACCTGCTGTCGATCTGGGGGCTGCCCGATCCGATCATCGAATCCGTGGCCTTCCATCATGAGCCCGGCGGGGCGGGGCTCATCGAACCCGAAGCATTGGCGACGGTCCATATCGCCGATGCCCTACTAGCAGCCAGCAGCGAGGCGACCGAGATGGTCAGCAATACCCTGGATCGCTCCTTCATTGAGGCGATCGGGTTGAGCGAACAGATATCCCGGGTTGGTGAGGTGCAGGAGTCGACCACCTGAGATCCGAAGATTCCATATCCAAATAGGGCTCTTTGCTCAACGAAGAATCGTCGGTTTTTAAATATTACTAGTTGACAATATGGCTAAGCAGTAATATATAGGGGGCAGGATGCGCCAGCGTCCTGAATGCAGGAGTTTTGTGAGAGAAACGGGGGAGGGGATTTCCCTCCCCTTTTGCCGATGCAAGGATGGTCCATGCCCGACAGCAGCCGGTCGGATACAGCTCTTCAGGCCCTGGCCGGCTATTTCCGCCTTCTCGCCGAACCCGTCCGCCTCAAGATCATAGACAGTCTGCAATCCGGAGAGCTCAGCGTGCTCGAAATCGTGGCCGCCACCGGACTCAAGCAGGCTCACGTCTCCAGACAACTCGGACAACTGGCCAACGAGGGGCTGCTCATGCGCCGCAAAGCGGGGACGCGGGTATTCTATTCGCTGCGTGATCGTCGCCTCGGGCGATTGCTCGCCGATGCGGAGGCCTCTCTCGCCGAACATCGTCAGGGCAAATTAGGGGAGTTGGATTAGCATTCCACCCTTTTGTTCACCTGCCGTTTCCTCTATCATGCAGGAAATAACCCCCCAGTCTTGTGACCCGAACCCATGGTGGTTGGTATGAGAAAAATCCTGTTGGTGAGCGCTTTGCTGGCGCTGCTTTTTGTCCTGCCCAGTTGCGGCGTGGATGAGATCGATTACGACAATCTTGCGGAGGGGCAGAAGCTGAACGGTTTCGTCCTGCGTAATCTCTATGAGGATAGCGCCGGCAATGTGATGGGCGCGCGACTCGTCAACGAGAAGAACGGTTTCCTTGTCGATATGCTGCAGATCCAGTCGGTGCCCCAGGGCTTCATGTGGGTCAAGAGCATCCCCTGGAGCGATATGGGCGAGGCCCATGCCTGTGAGCACCTGCTCCTGGGCAAGGGGCGCGAAGGGCGTCTGGTGGCCAACCTCGAAGACATGACCCTGGGCGACAGCTCCGCCTGGACAGCTCAGCTCAACACCGTCTATCACTTCAATACTCTGGCGGGTGAGGAGGCCTTCTACACGACGCTGGAGGCCCGGATCAACGCGCTGCTCAATCCCAACTTCACCGACGAGGAGATCCGCCGCGAGGTGTGCCACATCGGCGCGACCGAGAATCCCACCGACGGCTCCCTGTTCCTGGAGGAGAAGGGGACGGTGTATACGGAGATGGTGAGCGCTTTCGAGGGGGCGGGCTATCCCAGCTGGTTCACGCTGCTGGAGATGCTCTACGGGGCGGATCACCCCGAGGCCAATTCGGCCGGAGGCTTTCCCGACGCCATGCGTGCGATGGTCCCCAAGGACATGTGGACTTTCCACAAGGATTACTACCGTCCCGCGAACATGGGGCTGATCGCCTCGCTGCCCAAGGAGATGCCCATCGGCGATTTCCTCACGCGGCTCAATGCGATTCTGGACCGTTGCTGGGAGGGTGAGGACAGCACCGAGAACGAGGGCATGTATGCCGTGAGCCTCCCCGAGCCTGCGCCCGCGTATCCCGCCGGCGCGATCAAGCTGGTGCCCTTCCAGAGCGAAAGCCACGATCAGCGCGGCAGCTTCTCCTTTGGCTGGCCCGCGACGCTCAAGCTGGATTTCATGGAGTTGATCACCATGGAGATCTTCATGGAGACCTTCTCGTCCGGTCCGGGCAGTCAGCTCTATGACGCATTCATCAACTCGGAGACACGTCGGATCAATATCGGCATCACTGGCGTCAACGGATACCAGGATGACAAGCAGGGCAACCCGCTGTTCTTCGATTTCTCCGGTGTGCTCAGCGAACATGTCACTGAAGAGCAGGTCGTCGCCGTGCGGGATCTGCTGGTCGCCGAGTTCGAAGCGTTCAGAAACCTGCCCGACGGCAGCGAAGAGATGAAGGACTTCAACAGGCGGGCGACGAGCGCCATCACGGCACACAGCAAGCAGATGCAGGAGGCTCTCAACACGCCGCCCATGTTCGGCTTCCGCAGGGGATCCGCGGGCTACTGGCAGAACCTGCTCGGACAGATCGAACAGGGCGAGGGTTTCAGACGCTCTCTGGTGCTGGCGGAGTACGCCGAGCGTCTCAAAGCGTTGCTGGATACCGATAAGAACATCTGGCGCACCAGGATCGACAAGTGGCGGCTCGCCAGCGTGTTGCCGGTTGCCGTCGCGGTGTACCCCAGCCCTGAACTGATGACCTCCATGACCGAGGCCAAGGATGCTCGTCTTGCCGGTTATCTGGCGGATTTCAAGGCCAAGTACGGCAAGCAGGATGATCAGGAGGCCATGGCGGCCTACAAGGCGGAGTTCGATGCCACGACTGCCGAGCTGAATGCCCTGGCGGCGGGGGACGAGATCCCCGGATTCATCGACTCGCCGCCCATGACCAATGACGATCAGCTCGAGTACGAGGTATTGGACCTTGAGCATGGCGTCGATCTTGTCGCCTCGACTTTCGACAACATGAACTCGACGACGTTGGGCCTGGCCCTCCGTCTGGATGTGCTGCCCGAGAAGTATCTGCACATCGTTCCGTTCTTGCCCACGCTGCTCACGGCAATAGGTGTCGAGAAGGATGGCGAGGTCATCGACTACATCGCCATGAATGAGCGGGTCGGCAGCGAGGTTACACGTTACGCCTCCTACTTCTCAACGAACTCCGATGCCGATCGTGTCGAGTTGGTTCTCCGCGGCACGGCCGCCGGCGAGGAGGAGCTGGCGGCGATGCTGTCGTGGATGAAAGCTTCGCTCACCGCTCCGTTGATCAATGAGGACAACCTCACCTGCATGCGGGATATCATCAGTCAGAATCTGGCCGGTATCCGCCGGCGGATGTCCGGTCGGCCCGAGTACTGGGTGCAGGATCCCGCCGCCGCCTGGCGACATCAGGATCAACCGCTTATTCTGGCGGCCGGATCCTTCCTGACGCAGGGGCACTACTATCAGCGTCTGGGCTGGTTGCTGAGCGAACCCGGTTCGGCGGCCGAATCGACTGCGCTGGTCGCTCTGCTGAACGATCTGGCCGCGGCCGGTAGCGGCTTGGATCGCGCAGGCCTGACGGCCCTCCTCGACGAGACGCAGGTCGCCGAGGCCTGTGGTGATCTCGGCGCGCAGGTTGTCAGCGCGTTGCGTCTGTGTCTGCCCGAATGTCCCGATGGTGATCTGGCTGCGGACTGGAGCTATCTGTGCGGGCAGATCAAGGCGGATCTCCTGACGCCGCCGGCCACGACTCTGGCCGCGATGCGGGAATGCCTGGAGTTGATCCGCAACACCAGCATCGCGCGAGCCTTCCTGATCTCGAGCACGAACGACCGGGCGATTGCCATGCCGGGGATCCGCGATCTGGTCACGGTGCTCTCCACCGATCCGGTGAAGCGGATGACCTATGCTTCCGCCGAGCATGTCTATGACCGGATGCGGGCGCGGGAATCCCTGACCCAACGGCCCCACTACTATGGCCTGATCAACAACGCCACCCGCAATGGGGTGCTGGTGTTCCGGGCCAGGAACAAGGGGATCTACGAAGCGACCGACGACTCCGTGCTCGACGCCCTCGCCGGCAAGCTCTACAGCGGCGGCGGCAGTCATGGTCTCTTCATGCGCACCTGGGCGGCGGGGTTGGCCTACAGCAACGGCTACGGCTACAACACCAGTACCGGCTCCACCAGCTACTACGCCGAACGCTGTCCGGATATCGCGCAGACCATGCGCTTCGTCGTCGGCGTTCTGCAGGATGCCGAGGTGGACGATTCGCTGCTGGAATACGCCATTGCCGGCGCCTTCAGCGCCCGTTCCGGCGGTCCCTACGGCAATCGCGGTGAAGCGATGGCGAACGACCTGACCGATGGCATCGGGCCGGAACGCGTGCGCGCCTACCGTGAGAAGGTGCTGGAGATGCGTAAACGGGACGACCTGCTCGAGCAGTTGAAAGTCCGGATGCCGCACTCCTACGGTCAAGTGCTGATCGGTTACGGCCCTTCGCTCGCCGACAGCAAGGATGGCAACTTCATGGTGATCGGTCCGGAGGAGCAGTTCACGCTGCTGGAGGATTACATCGCTTCGGTCGAAACGCCGCAGCGCATCCCCCGCATCTACCCGCGCGACTACTGGTTCGTGCGTTAGTCCGTATCGGATGTGAATGGAGTAGAGCCGGCGGGGAGTCCCGCCGGCTTTTTTGCGTCCGGTCAGGCGTAGAGTCTGATCAGCGTCTGGATCACCAGAGTACATCCGGACAGCAGCAGCAGCGAGTGGATCAGTTTGTCGAAACGGCCCGGGGGGATATGGCGGCTGAGCCTGTCGCCGGCCCAGATGGAGAGGGCGATCAGCGGCGCGCAGATGGCGTATGTCTTGAGGACGGGGCGCGTCCACAGCCCCGCCATGATGTGTCCGACGAGGATCGTCACGTTGACCGGCAGGAAGTAGCCTTGCATCGTCGCCCGGAAGGTGGCGGGATTCCAGCGTCGCAACGAGGAGTAGATGACGACCGGCGGACCGTTGGTGTTGAACGCGCCTCCCAGAATGCCGGCGACGAAACCGAAGAGCCAGGCCCAGTTGTCGTTGCGTATCGCGAGCAGGCGTGGCTTGAGGAGATTGTAGGCGGCGAAAATGATTATCCCTCCGCCCAGGATCAGTTTCAGGGGGGTGTCGAAGGAGCCCTTGAGAAGATAAAGACCGATCGGGATACCGGCGATGGAGGCGACCACCAAACGCCAGGTGCCGGCGAACTGCACTTTGCGCCAGTGCTTGATCAGCAGGACCATGGCGATCGAGGTGCCGAGCATGCCGACCAGAGGTGTGGCGAACGGCAGCTCCACGACCAGGGCCAGCAGCGGCATGGCGACGAGGGCATCGCCGAAGCCGAACGTGGAGCGGACGAAAGCGGCCAGAAAGATGATCAGGACAACCAGGATGATATCGGGCAACGGGGGGCTCATTTCGCATGGGTCTCCGGAGAAGATGGTGAGCGGGCGCGGCTCCGTCAATGGCTGATTTCGGCATCGGCTCCCGACGCGCGTTCGCCGGGACGACCTCCCCTCACGATCATGGCCGCCGCCCCGGCTCGGTTCCGGGTATGATGTCCGAAAACGTCGGCCGGGAGATGAAGCGGTTTCCGTATTGCCTGGAACGACGCATCTCAGTTAGTATCGCCGGGATCAGGCAATGTCGTAACCATCGGAATGGGCATCTATGATTGAACTTGAGAAATACGAAATCCTTGAAGAGATCGGTCGTGGGGGGATGGCCATCGTCTACAGGGCGAAGCACAAACTCCTGCACAGTCACGTGGCGATCAAGGTTCTCTATCCTCAGTTCACCCACGATGAGGAATTCCTCAAAAGGTTCATGAACGGCGCTCGGAGTGCAGCTCTACTCAAGCATGAAAATATCATCCCGGTCTATGATGTCGGGAGCGAAGAGGGCAATTACTACATCATTATGGAATGCCTTGAGGGTGTCGGGCTGGATGAAGAGATCAAGCGGGAGGGGGGATTTTCCGAGGAGAGGATAGACGCCATAATGCGCCCTCTGGCCTCGGCGCTCGATTATGCCCATGACAAGGGAGTTATCCACAGGGATATCAAAAGTTCGAACATCTTCCTCACCGAGGGGGGGAGAGTGGTTCTGATGGACTTCGACATCGCGAAGGCATCGGACCTGACCGTCAATCTTACTCAGGACGGTACCCTTTTGGGTACGCCGGCATATATGAGCCCCGAACAGGCGCGGGGGGAGAAGGTCGAGTCCGCGAGCGACATCTACTCCTTCGGCGTGGTTCTCTATGAGATGGCGACCGGGAAATTGCCGTTCACGGGGGAAAGCACTTTCTCCGTACTGCATCAGATTGCGATGGGCAGCCCCTCGCCTCCGCGGGAGGTCAATGAGGTCGTCAGCGCAGATCTGGACGGAAGGATCCTCTGGTGCATGGAGCAAAATCCCGCCGACAGGCCGGCCAGTGCCGGGGAGATATTCTCGACCGATTCCACTGGTGTCGAGGAGTCCTCCGCAAAGAGGAAAGCCGATTCCGCTGAATTGGATGAGTCTGTTCCCGGGAGATCCCGCCTGATGCCCTGGAAGAGGGGCAAAGCCGCGGCAAAGCGTGGAGCGGACGAAAGAACCGAGCGGTCCGATCACTCGGAGGCGTCCGCAAAAGGGCATGAGGCGCCCAACCCGGAGCCGGAGCCTGTGGCCGCAATAGCGGAGACGACAACCGGGGAAGCTGAGGTGAAGACACCGCCACCCGCCACGACGATCACCGGCGTCGGTGGAGATGAACCGCCTCCGGCGGAGCAAGCCCCCCCTGCATCCGCGAAACGGAAACGCTCGAAGGGCAGATCCCGGATGCTCCCTTCGATGAGGACAATCGCCTGGATTATCGTGATCATCATCGTGGCGGCGGTCATCAAGGGGAACATGTTCCCGGACGATTACGACTTTGGAGTGAGATCTCTATTCTCGGCCGACGAGGTTGCGGGGATAATACCCCCTTCGTCGCTGACTCCGCTGGAGCTCTCCAGGAGCGACATGCGAAAGGTCAGGAACCACATTCGCGACTTCGAGAAGATGATCGCCGCCGACAGGATCCAGAGGGCGACGGAGGAGTTGACGGAGATCCGCAAGATCGATCCGGGACACACCTTTGTTCATGAGGGTGGGCAGAAAATATATGACTGGTATCTTGAGCAAGCCGGGAATATGCTTGAGGTGGACGACTTCAACGGGTACGAAAGTAATATGGCCAGGGCGGTACTGTTCTGTCCCTCAATGCGGATGGACAACCTCTGCCAGCGCGCTAGGGTCTACCAGAAGAGGCGGAGGATCTTCGGCGGGGGAGATACGAATGCCGCAGCGATCTACCTGAAGATTCTCGGGGTTCACGCGGAAACGATGAAGGACTGGGTAAGCAGCAGGCTTTGATTGTCCGCCTTGACGGGCAACGGAAAAGGACGGCGATTTGGATATTCAGTTCGGTTCTAAAACGATAACGGGCAGAAGGAAGAGCAACCAGGACAGCATCTTCTATATGCACCAGAACGGCTGTTTCATCGCGGCGGTCGCCGATGGTATGGGCGGCTATGGTGGTGGCGAGGTGGCCAGCAGGATCGTGATCGATGTCTGCAGGGAGAAATTCGCACTGTTCTCCTCCGCCCCTGAAAAGGAGCTGCTTGAGCGGACCATCCTGAAGATCATCGCCAGTTCGCAGGAGCGGATCAAACTGAAGTCGGCCGAGAAAGTGGAGCTCAGTAAAATGGGTACGACACTAACAGTCGCCATCGGCTTCCAGGGCGATTATGTCATCGGCAATATCGGGGACAGTCGAACCTACCTGGTCTCCGGAGGGTGGATAGAGCAGCTGACGAGGGACAACTCGATGGGGCAGGAGTATCGTGACAAATTCTCGGAGGAGGAGAGGGACAGCGGTCTTCTCCAGAATATCAGTCACGCCCTGACGAAATCCCTTTCGGGCGGGGAGGACGAAGCGGATATCTATCCGGGCGAGGGGCGTCGATATACGCTGAGGAGCAACGACAGACTGATCCTCTGCTCCGATGGCCTGATCCTCGACAAGATCGGCGACACGGGGCCCGAGATATTGAGGATCATGGGGGAGGGCGGCTCGTATGACGAAACCGCCGAATCTCTCGTGAACTGGGCCTACGAAAACGGATCGTCCGACAATATCTCGGTGATTATCGTCGCGACGCGGGGGTGATGGGGATGCCATACGCTTGACCGCATATCCCCTCATCCTGATTGACGAGTCCCATATTGTGGTTCTATACTCCGCTTTCGTGAAGACAGTCGGAAGCTGGCCCCTGCAAAGATGGTTCGAGAGGACCATCTTCCGACCTCATTCATGTTCACAATGGAGAGGACATGGGTAATCCTGCAGCCAGATTAGGCGATACGGCGAACAATTGCGCCGATCCCGCCGATACGCCAACCGGGACGGTCGTTGCCGCCGGCACGGTGATGATCAACAAGATGCCCGCCGCCAAACAGGGTGACCAGATTGTCGGCGTCGATGTCCATATCGTCATGATCCCCTCTCCCGGGGGACCGGTCCCGACACCTCTTCCCCATCCCTTCATGGGCATCATCGACAACGGCTTGTCGTCGTCGGTCAAGATAATGGGGATGCCTGCGGCGACAGTCAACAGCACGGCGACCAACACGCCCCCGCATATTCCGCAGGGTGGCCCCTTCCAGAAGCCCCCCGCCAACATGTCCAAGATTATCATCGGCAGCCCGACGGTCATGATCGGCAATGGCGGTGGCGGCGGTGGCGGCGGCGGCAAGAGTGGGGGCGCGAATGTCACGACCCAGGCTCAGGCCGCGGTGGTGAAGGAGGGGCACTACCTTGACGTCGATGTGGTCGACAAGGGCGGCAAGCCGGTCACCGGCTCCAAAGTGACGATTAAAACGCCCGACGGCGCGACTGCGGAGGACGTTCTTACGGGCAAGATCGAGCGGGGTGGAGTTCCGGATGGCGATCACGAGATAATCATCAGCGAGATAATCAAGGCGGCCTGGTCCGTACGGGATGCGGCCGTCGGCGATAAGGTGAAGATGGAGGCGGAGACGGTCGGAGTCGCAGCCGGCGAGAGGGCCACGCTGCAGATCTTCATCAAGGACGCCAATTTCGCCGATCACCCCTTCGAGACGATCGAGACGAAAGTCGATTCGGACAAGATAGAGCACGAATGGGAACTCAGGATCGACGATAATCTCTTCGACGCGCAGGAGTACAAGGAGGGGAGCAACTACTCCTGTCCCTACTACTACTTCGTCGTCGAGACCGCCGGCATCAGGCAGCGGTCGGGGCTTCTGAGGTACAAGGACTGGCTCGAGCTGGAACTGAATGACGATGAGGATAAGCCGATAGCCAAAGCCGGGTACAGGGTCTATCTCCCCGATGGGTCCATCCGGAGCGGCAATCTCGACGACAACGGGTACGCCAAAATAGAGAACGTTCCCCCCGGTAGCGTGAACGTGGAATATGATATCCGCCAGAGTGGGAAATAGGGGTCCATCACCGCTATGAGCAGGAACAAGATATCGACCAACAGGAAGAACTACTTTTCGTGGTCCCGAAGTGATGTCGATATCATCAGACTCGACCATTACTATTTCAACAAGAACAGCGCACTCTTCATGCCGGTCAGGCTTCCGGATTCAACCGCGGCCGACAAGGTCGGTGCGGCGGCTCTGGCCGCTCTGGGCATCAAATCCGTGGCCAGCATCTTCAATCACTGTGAAGGTGACAATCGTCTGCGCATCGTCATCACCGGACATGCCGACGGCAGCGACGATGAGGGGGGGATCCCCGAGCGTTTCACCCTGTCCAGTCTGAGGGCCAAAGTCCTCTATTCGCTTCTGGCGGGCAGAAAGAGGGCCTGGGCTTCGGCGGTATTCGAAAAACACGGTGTGGAGGACTACAAGCTCCTCCTGAAATACATCCATCTCAACAAGGCGCTGTATTTCGGTAAGACTCAGGGGCGGATAGGTGTAATCGATCCAGGCGCTATCGACAACTCCTGGAATGATCGGGCCGAAAGAGCGACACGCAATTTCGTTGTCGGATTCAATGTCTACGCGAAGTTGAGAAAAGTCGAATCGCTGAAACTCTCGGTCGTTATCAAGAAGATCAAGGAGGATGCGGCCAACCGCTGGCCGGAGGAGATGTGGAGGGCCGTCTTTGTCCTCTACGAAAACGCTCTGGCGCGGACTCTCGAGCTGAAAACGAAACCTGCGCTCCAGACCAAGCGGGAACAGATCCTGAAGTTCTGCGACAACGACAAGCCCTATATCGCCTGCGGCGAATCGGTACCGCTCAAAGACCTCAATGATCATAAAAAGTCGAACTACGAGCCGGAGCCCGGACGCGGTGTGGAGACCCTGTTCTTCAATGTGAAGAGTGTCCCCGGGAAAAAAGTGTCGAGGAAGATGAGGATAATCTGCCCGGCGTCCACCTCAGCCGCGCACGTCGCCGCAGAGTGTCCGATATTCTACAAGTACCACATGAAGACCACCTACTTCGATCATCGCAATCTCGACCTTGATATCTATCACCTGAAATTCGTCTACTACGACAGAGTGCTCGATGCGATAACCCCTGTGCCGGCGGGGCTGGAGATCACCGTTTCCCACCAGGATGCTGTGACAAATGCGAAAGTCGATGTCGATGCGGTGATCGATCACAAGGACGGCGTTTATTCCGTCAAGATCCCCCGGGATATTCAGGGCGCTTCTCCGCGCAAGAACCTGACCTTCCGGTTCAAAGCCGTCGATCCGGCGGAGGCGACGAAGAGAACCTGGGTCTTCACTGAGAATGCGGACGGCAAGCCGAAGCTTGTCGTCAAGACAGACGCGGAGATGGCGGCGCTCTCCGCGGCCGACAGACAGAAGTACTATGACCTCCCGCGCGAGTGGTGTTCGCTGAATTACTGGACCCGATTCGAGAAATATTCCGTGGGGGACCGCTACCAGAAGATGATGAAGAGGAAGGGATTCAAACCTTACGGCTCGAAAAAGATGACTGCCGCCAAGCCGCTGATCTTTTCCCTCGATGATATCGTGCTGACGAATGATGCGGCATCAAACCAGAACGTCAGGGACAAGATAGAGGACAACAGCGCCATAGATCTTTCGAAACACTCCCGTGTCCTCCTGCTCTATCCCGACAGGGCCAATGATTATAAGATCAAGGTCCACAAGCCGATGCCTAAGGAGCCGTTCTTCAGCGACGTCGGCGACGGATTCGAATCGAATCTCATTCACGACTACTGGCACGACGAGAATGACGATCCCCACCCCTCATGCCGAGTGGTCGTCTTCTGCAGCGATTTCTACGACATCCATGAACGGCGCACCGAAACGTATCCCGATTTCGATTTCGACGATGGCCATGTTCTCGGCGCCCGTGCGGCGATGAAGCATGACGCCGTCTGCAGCGGGAGGAAGGCTGCCAGCGGGTGGAGCGACGCCGATATCGCCAGCGGCTATGCCGCGAAAGGGGCCGGCAATTACCGACTTCACTATCATCACGACTGGGGCTTCAAAAACAACAAGACATACAGCGGGCTGATCCTCTACTGGAACTGCAGGTTTGAGGTCAATTCGGAACTGGGAGGCAAGAAAGCGGACAAGAGGAACTACATCGAGAAGGGTATGCAGAACGCGATGGAGCGGATAAACCTCAAGGAATATCAGCTTGAAAAGCATACGGGCCCTAAAGACGTCATCATAAAGATCTTCCCCCTTTTCGAGGCGAAGCAGGATTATAAATCAGGTTCCAGGATAATCAAACGGGGTGGAGAGCATATCTGTACGGCGGATCTCAAGGATGATAATGGTCAAAGCAATATGGGGCGGACGACCTCCGAACTGAGAGCCAGCGGGTATGCGGATGAACCCACCCGTTTCCCCGAGTTCAACAATATCATCGATTACGATGGGCATACCTACAACAACCTGACGGGTGCGCATGAGTTCATGCATGCCTGCGGACTGGATGACGAGTACCTGCTCTCCTCGGCCTACGGTAAGGGCTTCCCCAGATATGAGCCGGCGCAGTATTACGAAGGGGTGCCCTATTCGGCTAACCCCCATAGCCTGATGAACAAGAATCGCGGGACCAGGATGCACCAGTTCTGGCTTTATGCGAACTGGGTGAACGACGCAGGTGCTGTCGGGCAGCCGCTGAACACCATGCTGAACGCCACCAAATTCAAACTTGCCCTCAGGGGGGACGGGTTCGACGATCTTGAATTCGAACTGACGGACGCCAATTACAAGAATATCTATGTGCCGAGATTCGATGCTGACGTCACCTATGCTGCCGGGGCCACGGGTAAACTGACCGTCTACAAGCTGGGCGGCGGCGAATTCGCCAACACTCTGAAGGCGGGGGAAAAGTTCGACGGGATCATGACGGTCAGGACCAATATCCGACTCAGATTCCTGAATGATACGGAGAACTGGTCCGGTCAGGAGATGATCCAGTGGGCCCAGGCCCTCGACTCCGACCTGAAGCTGATGCTCAAGGACAAATACTACCTGAAGTGTGACGCTGAAGACCATGATTTCGACAAGGTGTTCATGTACTTCCTGCCCCACTACAATCATGTCGACCCCGCACCGGCCGGGACACATTTCAAGCTGCAGGTGAAGAAGAACGGCAACGACGGCTTCAATCCCGACGCGGTCGACAAGTCGATAATCGGCGCCGACAACAATGTCGCAAACAAGAAGATCATCAGGCACCTCTTCGGTCAGTTCGCCGGGGACGCCGACCTGACGATAGCGAATCTCAGTCCGATCAAGGATTGGATAGGACATGCGACGAGGTGCAACGAGACGTTTACGATAGAGGATCTGTAAAGGCGATGATGATGAATCCGGTTCATGATCAGGCGCCGATCCCAACAGTGATGAACGGTGTGTAGATGAACAGAATCGTCCTTTCGTGTTTTGTGATTCTGATGCTGACGGCAGGGTGCCGGGCAGGTCCGGGCGATGGACCGGATACGGGCGTAATCGATGCCGGTGAAGGAGATATCAAAATGGAATCATCCTATACGACCTACTTTGCCGACTGCCGGCGAAGTTCATTTCAGGAAGTTCCTGCAAGCTGCGCGGGTGAGATACTGTGGACAAGGGATCTCCGGGCCAATGGCGATTTGCCGCGCGGGATGTTTCTCTTCGGAGGCAATGTCGTCCTGGAGTATCCGGAGAGATTCTCACTCTATTCGTCCGGCGGCGATCATCTCTGGGATCGGGAGAAATTCACACTGTCGCCGATCGGCATCACCGGCTCCTCGATCTGTTTCCGTGATGAACATCACCGTCTCTCCTCGGTGAACCCCTCCGGCGATCCCGTTCTGAAGAATGTCTATCTCCCCGGTGCGATCGATGAGGATTTCCGGATCTTGCTGCTCTGGACCGGCAGATCGGATTTCCTGTATGTGATCCAGTTCGATGGCGGACCCGAGGAGCTTGCCAAATCGGCGCAGGTTCACAGGACCACCTATCGGGATCGCCTGGCGAAGTGGAGCTGGACTACAGAGGCCACCCAGATCCTGCCGCCTCTCTACATTCCGGAGATGGAGAGGGTCGTCCTGTTTGCCGACATGATCTACTTCATCGACGCGATCTCCGGCGAGGAGATCGCCAGAAGGCAATTCCCTCTGGAGGAGAGGTCGCTCGCCAGCGCCGGTCCGGATGGAACGGTCTATCTCTCCGGCAGGGACAAGAGCGGGCCGGCGATCTCCGCCTTCGGTCCGCAGGGCGATGAACTCTGGCGATGGCATGGCGACGCCGGGACCGAATCGCTCTCCGACTACCAACCGCCTCTGATCGGCGGCGACGGCACCGTTTACATAATTGCCGGCCCGAAGATCAGCGCCATCAAGGCCGGAGAGGAGAGGTGGGCATTCGAGGTGGAGGGGGCGACTTTCTCCGCGGGCACGGTATTCGGTGACGGGTCCGTTGCGGCAGCGGCGGGGGAGCGTCTCGTGGGTTTGGACAAAGAGGGCCGGAACACATATGATATCGGCTTCGAGGGCTCAATCGTATTGCCCCCTGTCGGAGCCGGCGATGGTTCGCTGTTTCTGCTGACCGACAGGGCGCTTCTCAGGATCCGGTAGGGTTCGTGACCGGCAAATCGCAGGAGGAGTATCTGCAATGACCGTCAAGGATAATGGCTTCCGGTTCGATCTCCCGGCGGGTTGGGAGGACCAGACCGTCTACTATTTCAGAGGACCGCGGATTGATGAGAGGGATCATCAATTGATGCTGGTCATCGATCGCAACCTGCAGCAAACCGAGATCGGTGAGTTCGCACGACTCAGAACGCAACCGATCGTGGAGACTTTGCAGGGGGTGGAGATCCTCAAGGATGAGGAGACGACGATAGCCGGATGCTATCCGTCGTACGACTTTGTCTACCGCTGGATTCCGGTCAACGGACTGAAGCTGTTCAGAAGGCATATCTTCGTTCTCCGTGAAAACCAGGGGTATGGTTTCGAGATCGAGTTTTCCAAAATGTCCTACAAGATGCTGGGCCGGCAGGTCAAGACGGTGGTGGAGAAACTGCTGCCGGGAACCTATGAAGTACGGACGGATTGATGTGACCCGAATATGGGGAGATACGGGCGATGCCTGAATCCGAATTCAAGAAACCGATCGATGCCCGGGAGGAGATCAAGCTGGACTCGGCCCTGATCTATGCCGACTGGGCACAGGGTTCGGCATTTTCGGGCGCGCGGGCGAAGTTCGAGATCGGGACGGTCTTTGTCGGCAATGGGGCGAAGATCGAGGTGTCGGGCAAGAGCGGGCAGGGCAAGAACCTCGGCAAGGTGAAGAGCGTCATCAATGCGAACAAGTTCGTCGGCGGTCTCGACATCCCCGAGGATATCGAGCCGGGCGACGAGATCTCTTTCACCGTGAAACTCTCCGCGAACAATATCGATGGGGAGTCCAGCAAAATCCCCGTCTATCCCGCGCCGGTGGTCACCAACATGGCCTGGAGCGCCCAGGAGGCGCGCAGGGGCGATCTCCTCAAACTGACCGCCGATGTCGAAAAGGTCGAGCCCGGAACCGAAGCTCTCGTGACGATACTGGAGTATGACGATGACGGCGCGCACGACAAGATCGTGGAGATCCCCGCCGAGATCAAGGACATGAAGCTCGAGATCGAGTGGGAGTACGAGTATCACGAGGACGTGGACGAATTGCCGACGAGCGAGGAGGTGGAGAGGTATGGCGGGAGCTACAACCCTCCTGAGTACTTCTTCGTCATCGACATCAAGGGGTTCAAGATCGGTCGGGAGCGGGAATCCGGACTCCTGACCTTCAAGGATCACATCGAGATCGCTCTGCGGGATGCCGGAGGCGTTCCCAAGGCGGACGAACGTTATGTAGTGCATCTGCCCGACGGATCGACAAGGGACGGGAGCCTCGACGCCGAAGGTCGGGCGATCGAGCAGGGGATCCCGCCCGGACACGTCAAAATCGAATTTCCCGATATGCGTCAGGTCGATCCGCCCGAGGATAATCTCGAGCGGGAGGCGGACCGCGTAGCGGACCAGGTAGTCAGGTAACAGGGGGTATAGGGGTGCCCGGTTTCGAATACACCGTAAGAAGCGGAGATACGCTTTCGGCGCTTGCCCGCACCTACAGGGTGGAGGGCGGCTGGCAGGCGATATGGGACGACGATCATAACGGAGAGCTGCGTGATACCCGCAGTGGTCCCGACAGACTCCTCCCCGGCGACAGGATCTACATCCCCGGGGCGGAGGGCAATGTCGCCCCGGCGCCGAGCGGGGGGACGGCCGAATTCACCGCGCCCCCTCCATACAGGATAAGGGGGGAGGACGGAACCGCGCGTCCCCTGTCGATTATCCCCGCAGGTGAACCGATCCGGATGAGAGCCGTGCACGATGACGACGCCGATGGGGACTGGGCCTGGACCACCACGAGCGCGAAGATAACTCTCACCGACGAGACGACCGATACCGTTACGGTTACGGCGGGGGACGACGTGAGCGCAAGAGCCATGGACGAGGCGATCGAGCTTCGGTTCACTCCGGAAGGGGGCGAACAGATGCCGGCGGTGGTGACCAGGGTCACCGTCTTTACGGTCACGTTTTCGGCGTCCGACATCCAGGGGTACGCCTTCGACGGCATGGGCGCCGATATGGACGACGCCACGCCGGAGGGGGAGACTCCCCATATCGCGGTGAAGAAGAATACGAGGACCAGGGTTCGGGTCACCGTCGCGGGGGGCGCGAGTCCGGGGAATATCCGGTTCACGACCGATGACGACACGACCGCCGAGGCTGTCCTCGACGGAGTTCCGCCCGCGACTTTCACTCTGTATATCGACGGCAAAGCGAAGAACAAGGCGGATACGCTGATACACGCCAGGGCCAATACCGATGATGGTCCGATATGCGCCAGCCTGGCGGTCAACGTCTATGCGGAGAGATCATATAGCGCCAAGGTCGCCAAGGTGTGGGACAGTACGTCCGCTCCAACGAGGCTGAGCAGGCCGAACTTCAGCGTCACCACCACCCAGACGGCTCTCAGAGGATTCTACAAGCAGGCCGTCGCCACGATCAGTCTGACGGATTACAGCGGTGACGGCGGGGCGCTTGACGTCAATTTCGATCCCGGTGGCGCCGGCGCTCTGGTTCTCGAGGCCGGCAGAACCTCGGCCGCCGAGAGGTTGGTCAAAGAGGCTCTAACCGGCACAGGCAAGAAGATAGTGGTCGTGAAGAAGCTGTCCTGGCTATTCAATCTGGGTGCGGAGGCTGCCGAGGATGCGACGACGATAACCATGGGGTCGCATCTCAGCGCCGGGACGATGGCCTACCTCACTCCGCGGGACTACCGGTTCGGCGGTCCCGGCAATTATGAAACGATAACCATCACCGCCACCGACACGACGACCAGAGTCATCACCCTCGCCGCTCCGCTGACCAAAACGCATCCGGTCACGGAGGGGATCTGGTGGCCGCTCGCCGGGTTGAGCGGCAATCCGGCCTGGGTCCAGGAGGACACCGATACCGAGGAGCACGTCAACAAGGTCATCGGCCACGAGTTCGGACATGAGCTCCTTGAGCTCAAGGACGTAGAGAAACTTGAATGTGTGATGAATTACCATACCGGCAGTACGGACACGCGGATACGTTTCAAGGAGTTGCCGAGGCATTACGACCCTCCGGGAGGGGACGAAAACCAGTGGGATACGATAAGCAGAACCTGATGATTCCGCGATCGAATGGGATGCACGAGATGATCAAAAGATGCTTCACCGCGCTCTGTGTCATTGCTGCGGTGATTACCGTGCCGGCCGTCGGCATCATCGGTTGCGGATCGGGAAAGGAGGACGGAAAGATGACAGGGATACGGGAGGAGATAGGACGGTTCAGAGAGGGCGGCGAGTTCGCCGGCGACGCCGGAAAGTATGTGACCGATGGCGGTCCCGATGCGGCGGTTCTCCAGGAACTGGGCAGAGCCCTCACCCGTGAGGAGGAGCATGTTCGCGAGCAGACGTGTCATCTGCTGGCTGATCTGGGGAGGCGGGTGGATCCGCTGTACGCACTGGGCGGCGATCTGATACGCGACAGATCCGTGGTGGCGCTGCTGACCGGTGAAGCGCTCTCCCGGCAGACCTCAACGAGGGATATCGCTATCGGTTACCTCTTGCGGAACGTGCCTGCGGTCGCGCTGAAGTTCCGGGGCAAGCAGCTCGCGGACAATCTGAAGCTCTATCCGGACGCGACCCTTCTGCTGGTGATTGCGAAGGCCAAGCCCGCGGAGGCGGTCGAGACGGTCGCCCTGTTGATGGAGAATCCCGGGTGGGCGAAGGAGATCGAGACCCGGATCGCGGCGGCGGCATTGGGGGACGTGGAGATCGAGAGGGAGCTCATTGAGCGATTTGCGATTGAGACCGATCCGAGGGGGAGGGGGCAACTGGCCAGACACCTGGGGTACATCGGTACGCCGGCTGCTCTTGCGGCCATAGCCGGGGAGATGAGGACTGATCTCGTCATCGAAAATCCCAACGTCTCGAGAAGATCGCTGCGGGTCTTTCTGGTCGAGGCGCTAAGCTATAATTATCCCGAATTGTCATTCTTGTATGACAACGCGGTGAGCAGCGATGCGGATTATGAAGTGATCGAAAAGTTCTGTGTGGATACGTTCGGTGTCCAATGGCGGAACGAGAGGCCGCCATTTCTCTGGATAGAGGGATTCCCCTCGACGGGCCCGGGTGAATAGCGGTTTGAGCAGGTGACGAATATCAAGTTAACAGCCGGAATCAAACGGAGATAGGCCATGATGGGGGGTGATAATAACCCTTGACTAGCCATATAGTGAAGTCTAAGGTCGCTGAGAAGTGGTGTAGCCAAAATTTAAAGTTACCTGCCCATGCTGGCAGGTTGATCCGGATCGACACCCCTTTCCAAGGAGGGTCCCTCTTAACGGGCGCTTATGGAGATATCCAGCTATTCATATGATTCCAGGTCGGTGATAAAGAGTGCTCAGGAGATAGCGGCGGCCTTCAAGCATGCCGAGATAGATGTGGAGCACCTGCTCATGGCTATCGTGAGGTGTGAGTCGACCGAGGTCGAATCGATCCTCAACCAGCTCGGCAAACCCGTCTCGTTCGTTGAATCCATCGTCGATATTTACCTGAAGGATCAGCCGGCCAAGTCGACGGGACGTGAAAAAGCACCCGTCGCCCCCTCTGTCCAGACTGTTCTCAATAACGCCCTCGATGAGAAGGGGAAACTGTACGACGCCCTTGTCGAACCCGAACATATCCTGATCGCCATTTTCGATCCCCGTTCGCCGCTTTCCGGCTATGTCCGGGACAAGGTCGAGTTCACGAAAGAGGATATCTACCGCGCTATCGCCGAGATCAAGGCTGTGGAGGAGATAACGGCGCCTGCGGACAAGAGCGGCGCAGATGCGGATGGAGCCTCCGGCGCCGCGTCGGCCGGGAAGGTGGCGGGGAGTCTCAAGTATACGACCGACATGACCAATCAGGCGGCCGCAGGCGATTTTGATCCGATGATCGGCAGGGAGGACGAACTCCAGCAGACCGTTCAGGTCCTGCTCAGGCGGAGGAAGAACTCGCCGATCCTCGTCGGCGGAGCGGGGGTGGGCAAGTCGGCCATCGTCGAGGGGTTCGCCCAGGCGATCGTCGACAAGAGGGTGCCGAAATCCCTGCAGGATGCCAAAGTGCTCGAGGTCGACATGGGTGCCCTGATCGCCGGGGCCAAGTACAAAGGCGAGTTTGAGGAGCGTTTCAAGGCTCTGATCAGCGAGGTCATCAAGAGCGCAGGCAAGGTCATCCTCTTCATAGACGAAATACATACCATTTGCGGTTCCGGTTCGGGTGGCGGGATGGATGCGGCGAATCTCATCAAACCCGCTCTGGCCAGAGGGCAATTACGCCTCATCGGCGCGACGACCGAGGAGGAGTACACCAGGTATCTGGAGAAGGACAAGGCTCTGGTCCGTCGCTTCGAGAAGGTCGCGGTCGGTCAACCCCTGTACGAAGAGGCGATCGAGATCGTGAACGGGGTGGCGGGCAAATATGCCGAACACCATGCCGTCACGTTCACCGAAGAGGCGCGGGTGGCTTCCGTCAAACTGGCTCAGCGCTATCTTTCGGAGAGAAACCTCCCCGATATCGCTCTCGATATCATCGACGAAGCCGCCTCGGAATTTTCCGTGAAGAGGGAGCTGGCCGGTGAGAAAATCGAGACGGCCGAACCGCTCTTCGACGAGGTCGAGAAGCTGGCGGGGGATCAAAAGGGGGAGGGGCTGGCCGAGGCCTTCGATTCGCTCGTCAAGGATGTCGATACTCTGCAGAAGTACTGGGGACACAGACTCGATAGTGAGGTCAAGGCGAGCCTGCCGTTCGCGAGGATCAAATCCGAGAATGTCGGGTCCGTCCTGCAGGATAAGAGAGCTCTCTTTCTGGACTTGAAGACGGTGGTCGAGAAGCTCGAGCCTGTGATTCATGAAAGCGATATCGGTGCTGTGATAGCGCGCAGAACCGGCATTCCCGTCTCAAAGATGATGACGGCCGAGAAGGACCGTCTGATCAACATGGAGGATTTCCTCTCCGAGAAGATCATCGGACAGAAGAACGCGATCAAGGCCGTCTGCAACTCGATACGTAAGTCGCGGGCCGGATTGAAGCTGCCCAACCGACCGGTCGGGTCGTTCCTGTTCCTCGGCCCCACGGGCACCGGCAAGACATTCCTGCCCAAGCTCCTGGCCGAGTTCCTCTTCGACGACAAGAATGCCATCATCCGGATGGACATGTCGGAGTTCATGGAGACCCATTCCGTGGCCAAGATGATAGGGGCCCCTCCCGGCTATGTCGGGTACGAGGCCGGCGGCCTGCTCACCGAGGCCGTGCGCAAGAAGCCGTTTTCCATCGTGCTGTTCGATGAGGTCGAAAAAGCGCATCCGGACGTCTTCAACATTCTGCTTCAACTTCTTGACGACGGCAGGTTGACCGACGGCCAGGGGCGGACGGTCGATTTCTCCAACACGATTGTCGTGCTGACCTCCAACTATGCCGCGGACAAGATTCTCGAGGCCGATCGTGAGGGGCGGGAACCGGACATGGACGAGATCCGCGAATTCCTATTCAGCAAGTTCAGGCCGGAACTGCTCAATCGGCTCAACGAGATCATCGTCTTCCACCCCTTCACGCAGGAGCAGGTGGAGGGGATCGCGGGGCTGGAGTTCAAACAACTCTGCATCCTCCTGGAGGACCAGAACATTACGGCAACCCTATCCGATGAAGCTCAAGCGAAGCTGGCGCGGGAGGGGTACACCGTCGAACTGGGCGCGAGGCCGATTCAGAGGATAATCGAAAAGCAGATCATCAACAAACTGTCGGTAGAGATCATCACCGGCTCCGTCAAACCGGGCGACGAGGTCCGGATTGACTTGCGGGATGATGAGTACTCGCTCACCGTAGTCGCAAGTGACTGAAGGAATCATTCAACAAGGAGAATTTGATGGCGAAATTCATACTCGGGGCGACCGAGCGGATCAAGAAGGACGATTCGATCCCGGTAGAGCTCCTACCATCGAACAAACTTCTCTATGTCGCCAAGCTGAATACCGATGAAGACGCCGGACCTGATCCGGTGCGCTGCAATAATCTCAAGGAAGTCTTCGAGAAGTTCCGTCCCTCGTTCGAATGCGAGATGGAATCGATGGAAGGTGCGCCGGTCAATGCCGATTTCAAGATCAAGGCGATGAAGGATTTCACCCCGAAGAACCTGATCGAGAACAACGACCATCTGTCGACGACGTACTACAGCAAGGAGATCCTCGCCGATCTCGATAAACAGCTCAAGAAGAACAATGCCCTCAAGAAGACCCTTGCCGACCAGGACAAGAAGGAAGCTCTTCTCAAAGCGGCACAGTACTATATCGATCTGTTAACCACCGATTAATGACGAGGAGATACGAATGGGCGACGAAGAAAAGGGAATGCAGCCCCAGCATCAGGAAGCAGCTGAGGCGAAGACGGCCGGCTCCGGAGAGAGCCTGTCGGATGCCGAGTTTGCCGAACTGCTGAGCGAAAAGTTCGGAAAGTTCGAAGATCTGGCGAAAATGCTCCCCTCTTTCAAGACAGCCGATGGAGACCTCGTCAGGGGGGTGGAGTGGCTCGATCCGAAAAAGGACTTCCAAAGGAAGGAATTCCTGACCAAGAAGGATTTCGCCAAGCAGAGGAAACTCCTCGCCGAAAGGCTGAAGCTTTGGGTCGAAGCGCTCGCGGGGGGCGACGATCCCGGTGCGATGCGTCAGGTCATCAACGAGAAGATGACGAAACTCGAGGCCAACCTCGACAAGAACATGAAGGGCGTCATGCGCTCCGGCAAGGAGATCGAGGCCACATACCGCGCCATCGACAAGTTCTTCGCCAACGCGCAGCAGGAGCCCGATGAAAAGGTCAACGCCTGGTTCGCCAACGTCAGCGCCGATGAACTGATGGATCCGGACGACAAGGAGAAGTTCGAGGAGCTGGGCAAGGCGATCTCGGATCTTTACCGCGAGTGGTCGATCAAGGACTGTTTCTCGATGGCGGTCATCCCCGGTTGGCTCGGTTCGGTCGAGAACATCGACTCGGTGGCGCGCCAGATCGGTTTGCCGAACAAACTTCATGTCATCTCCGACCTTCCCGATTTCGAGAAATTCGAAGAGGTGATGGATATGCTGGAGGATCCCGCCTACGCCAGCCTCGCGGGGATAGACGACTACAAGCAGTACATATCGATTTTCGCCAACTACGTCATGGCCCGCGAAGCCAATCAGTATGAGGACGGCGATATGTGGATTCCGCCCTCCTCGCTTATCGCGGGCAAGATGTACCAGGTCGATTCGACATCCGGCATGCAGCAGCCGTCGGCCGGATTCAAGTACGGCAAGATCGCCGAATCGAAGTACATCAAGTTCAGGGCGAATCAGCCCGACGCCAGCAAGATCAACGAGAAGGGCGTCAATACGATGGTCAATTTCGAGGGTGCCGTTGTCGCAATGGGCTCTTCGACCATGTCCACCAAAGAGACGTTCAACATCTATTCGATCCGGCGGACCTATGACTACGTCTACAAAACGCTCCGCAATTACCTGAACAAGCAGACGTTCTCG
Source organism: bacterium (assembly GCA_024231955.1). Lineage (GTDB taxonomy): Bacteria > Krumholzibacteriota > Krumholzibacteriia > JACNKJ01 > JACNKJ01 > JAAEPZ01. The sequence goes on from JAAEPZ010001044.1 coordinate 46,937, forward strand.
GTGATAGATCAGAAGTTCATCGACACTCTGAGGCGGGATATCGACAAATTCATGAAGGCGATTTCAGGTGGCGACAATATCCTGGAGGACTTCAAGGTCGAGATCTTTGCCGATGAGGAGATGCGTAAACGGCAGGAGGTCGACATCAAGGTTGCACTCAATCCGAAATATCCGGCAAGGACTTTCAATATCGAGTTCGCGGCCTGGAACGATGATGAGCAGACACAAGTGAAGGATGCTTAAACCTTAGGGATGCTAAACGGAAACCGCGCTGCGAAGCCGGTTGGAAGGAGTCGTAGACAATGGCTAGAAGACCAGTACTAGAGGTTGATGGTGTAGTATTCAAGAATGTGTATTCCGTGAACTACGTTCTCTATACGGCCAAGGATGAAACAGGTCGTCCCTCGGACCGTGCGCATGCCGGGGTAATCACCATCAGAAGAGAATCGGATGAGAAGTGCGATATCGCCCGCTGGGCGATGGACTCCTCAAAGCCGAACTGGAAGAAGGGCAAGGTCACATTCAGGAATCCCGATGACGCCACGATGAAGGAACTCACCTGGGAAAACGGTTTCATCACCTCCTACAAAGAGAATGTGCCTCACATCAAGGACAATCCCGACGAGCAGATCTGGGAGGAGTTTTCGATCTCCTGCCAGAAACTGACGATCGGCGACGCAGAGATCGACAATCTCTGGGAGGAGTAGAGCAAGGCGACCTGGCCGCCTGAGAAACAGCATCATTGACCGAAAGTCGGGTAATGAGGTCCTGGTCCGGGTATCACTGGACCGGGACTGAGTTACTTATACCGGGGAGTGGGATATGACCCTATTGGAAACTCCTGCCGAATGTCTGATCAGGGTGGATAACCGGGAGATCAAGTTCAACATATCGAGTGTGCGACTCGACCAGTTCATCGATTCCCACCACCAGTTGGCCCTGAAGATCCAGCAGGTCGGCACGAGGGGGGCGGAGAATGATTTCGAAGATCCCGGCGATTACGCGAGATTCCTCGGTAGCAACATCACACTGAACATCAAGCCCCGTGGAGGCGTTGTCGCCGAATCGCGAGCTCTCGAGTTTATCGGCGTCATTACCGACGTGCAGCTGGAGAACAGCATCGACGGTCTCAATATGGTCAGGATTCATGCGGCCTCACCGACGATCGCCATGGACGGGGCCGTGAAGAATGCTCACTACCACGAGAAGAGCGCCAGCGACATCGTCAGCGGTCTCGTGGGGAACTATCCGATCACAGTCGGCACCATCGAATCGACGGGCGGCAAGTACAAGTTCGCTTCCCAGTACCGCGAATCGGATTTCGATTACGTCATGCGCCTGGCCACAGGCTCCGGAATGTTCGCCTGGTACTCCGGCCGCGATTTCAATATGGCTCCCGCCACCGGCGGCAACACCGTGGACCTCAAGTGGCGGGAAGATCTCGGTGCCCTGAAGGTGGGGCTGGGGACCGCTCCGACGGAGTTCAAGTCGGATGTCTACAATTACGAGCAGAAGAAAATCTATAAGCAGGACAGCCAGTCGATTGCGCAGGAGGCGGTCCTGTCGGACATATCCAAGAACTCCCCCGATGCCTCGAAGAGGATATTCGGAGTATCGGGCTTTTCGGCCGCGCCGAAGGTCGTCGAGGACGCGCAGTCTCTCGACAAGGTGCTCAAGAATGAGCGCCGCAAGGCGATGGGGGGGATGATCAGGTGCAACGGACAGTCCATCGTGCCCGAGGTCGCGGTCGGAAGCTGTGTCCAGGTGAACGGAATGGACAAGCTGGACGGCCAGTATTGGGTGATCGGCGTGCGTCATCTGTTCGACGAGAGCGGCAAGTACCACAACACGTTCATCTGTACTCCCCTGGATATCGCCTACCCGGGACGCGTTGTGGCGAAGAGGGAGTTCGGAGCGGACGGTACGCAGTCGGACAGTGCCCAAAGTGGGGACGCGAACAGCATCGAGACGGTTTTGGCGACCAAAAAGGCGAAACCCGGAATGCATGTGGCAAGAGTCGTCGATCTGGACGATCCGGAGGCGCTCGGCAGGATAAAGGTCAGCTATCCCTGGCTGGATTCTGAACAGACGGCATGGGTCAGGATGATGGTGCCCCATGCCGGGGCGGATCGGGGATGGTATATGCTGCCGGAGTTGGAGGACGAGGTGTTGATCGGTTACGAACACGGCGACACCAATTACCCGGTCGTGCTGGGTTGCCTGTACAACAAGGAGAATGCTCCGCTGCAGGAGGCCGTCTCCAGCGACAACAACATCAAGATGTTCCAGACCCGCAGCGGCAACAAGATCGTCTTCAACGATGAGGAGGGGGCGGAGCAGATAACGATCTCCCAGAAGGACGGCGAGAATCAGATCGTGCTCGATATGTCGGGTCCGTCGATCTCCATCACCAGCAAGGGCGACATCTCTCTCAAAGGCGTCAACCTGAACGTCGACATGGATGGGGGGATCACCTTGAAGGCCGCCGGAGATGTTTCGATCGAGGGGGTCAACATCAAAAACAAGGCCGACGCCAACATCACTTCCGAGGCCTCGGCAAATCACGATATCAAAGGCAACGCCCAGGTAAATGTCCAGGGCGGCATAATCAATCTTAACTAGGGATGATGATGGAGTATCTATCGTTGCCATTCGCACTGCGCAGGGGATTTCTGAAGAAATCGGATCTCTACGATTCCATCTACAATTCCATAGGGATCATCCTGAGTACGCGCAAGGGTACTCTGCCATTCGACATGGAGTTCGGGTGCGACCTGTGGGATAGGGAGTATTCCGATCTGTTCATGGTCAACAGGTCCGATGTGCAGGGAAGCGTCCGCAACGCCATCAACAAGTATGAACCGAGACTGTCCAACGTCTCGGTATCGCTGATCAGGGTCGATACCGGGCCGAACCACCCATTGGGTGTGTCTGTGAAGGTGATCGGAAACTACCGGGAGGATAAAGACGAGAAGAGGTTCGAGGAGACCTTCAACGTCGGTTGATATGAATAACGAGAAATCGAAGACAGCCGCAGAGATATTTCAGGGCATGCACAGGGAGCTTCGTGCCTGGAATGCCGATATCCCCGAATCCCCCGACAGGATGGACCCCATACTGCGGATCATGCTGAAGCTGTATTCAAGTCAGCTCTCCATGATCGACGGCAGGATAGTGGATACGTGGACAAAAGCGTCGAACGCGCTGATGAGGTCGCTCTGCCCCGAAAGCATGAGGTGGCCCGTACCGGCTTTCACCGTTATCCAGGCCGACCCCTCCGACCCGCTGGTTCATGTAGATCTCCAGACGAAGTTCTTCTACAAGGAGGAGCGCGATGCCGGGAAGACATTCTTCTTTTCAACCCTCAGGAGAGAGAAGATTCTCGGAGCCAAAGTGAAGAGCCTCTATTTCGTCGCAGGGGGCAATATCCGCGATCTGTCGCCCCTGCAGAGCGGCGGCACGCAGGTTTCGACGAGGATGCAGCCGGCGGCATACCAGGAGGGTGAGACAGCTCTCTATCTGGCGCTGGAGCACGATGGACAGGTCGATGACTTTGCCGGAGCGACGCTCTTCCTCAGGGGGAGCGATGAGGCTCTCAAACAGCTCAGGTGGGCGCGCTGGTCTCCGGGCATCGACGGGTCGTTTTACGGGGAGGGTAGTTTCTGCCCCGGACTCTCGGGGGATCTCGACGATATGTTCACAAGCGGATCGGACACGCTCGACTGGGGCGGCTTCAGGCGGAGCGGCAACCTGTTCAACTCCCTGGAGAATAATCTGGTCGTCATCCCGGAGGGCTTTGTCACCCCCTGGAGAAGGGGCGAGCCGGACAGCGGCTTTGCCGGGATGGCTGCTGACGCCGGTGTAACCCTGCCCGAGAACAGCGGCGATCTGTTCTGGGTGAAGATCGTGCTGCCCACGGGCGGGGACAGGGCCGTCCTGCAGTCGCCGGTGAGAATCGATCTCGACTGCTTCATCGCGGTCAACAGGTTCGAAAAGACGCTGTTCAAGCATACCGGCGGCAACAGGCTCATTGAGATCGAGATCCCCGACGATCCCGATTGCGTGATGGAGATCATTTCGGTAACCGATTCGGGCGGAAAGGGCTATGTGGCTCGACATGAAGCTCTCTCTGCGGAAGAGGACAGGTTCTACAATCTGATCGAGCAGGATGACCGGCTGACGCTCTGGCTGGATTTCTCGGGTGGGATCGAACTGCCCCCCGACTCGATAACCGTCAATTACTCCATAACGGCGGGGACGGCAGCGAACGGCATCTCGGCCGGAAAGATTACCGAACTCTACGAAAATCATCCGGGGATCAGGGCGCTGAAGAATGTCATGCCGGTCAGCGGCGCCATCCCGGCTAAAACCGAGCAGCAGGTGATCACCGAGATCTCCTCACGTCTGCGCGGACGCGACCGCGCCATGTCGTTCGATCAGGTGGGGAGCTGGGTGAGGACATTCGACGAGAGGATAGTTCGGGCGGCGTGCGAGAAAGGCGTTATGCGCACCACTGCCGGCGTGAGGAAATGCGTCGTCGTCAAGGTAACGGTAGATGGCAAACGGTTCTACTCGGACGATGAGATCGAATTGCTGAAAACGCGTCTTGCCTCCTTTTTGAAGGACCGCACGTCGATAAACAGCCAGTTCCAGCTGGAGATGATCAAGGAATGACGTCACGTATCGACATGAAGATGCCCGACCTGACAAGCCGGAGATACAGGTATCACTATCTGACGGCATTGAATCTCCTCGAGAGTATGGGGATCCCGCCTGAAAATATCGACATCAGGGCTGTCGGCATCCATGAGAACTACCGCGGAGAGATCAGATCGCAGGCGCCTGAAGCGGGAGCGGAGATAACGGGCGGGACGGAGATAACCCTCGATGTGGGGTGCGAGTCGGCCATCGACTTCATGCCCTATCAGTTCTTCTATGGCCTGCAGGGGTTACGGGACACCGACAGCACCTGGGAGGAGAGAGCCCGCAATCTGATGGCTCCATTCGATGCGGCCGTGATTCGGTATGAGGCCGCATTGAGGATGCACTCCTTGAGGAACAGTTTCGGGGTCAATGACGAGGACCATCTCAGACGGTTCATGGCGCTCTTCGAGTACGATCCCGGCGCCGGAGAGAGGAGCGTCGGCGACCTGAAATTCCTGGCGGCGTTACTGCCGACGCTCAACAGTTGGGGCGGCAACCCCGTCGCGGTTGCCGCCGTGCTGGAGAGGTTGACCGGGTTCAGGATCCGTATGAAGGGGAACGTGAAGGCGAAGACCGGGATCCCTGCGGAGATCAGGTACAGCCTGGGTTCGAGAACGGGCCGCCTCGGTTGCGAGACGATTGTCGGCAGCACGTTTGAGGAATTTGATTCGACCTACGAGGTGTCGTTCGTCGGAGTCCCCCGGGACAGGGTGAGCGAACTGCTGCCCGGCGGCAAAACCCTGAGCCGGGTCGAGGGATTTCTCGACTTCTGTATGCCTGGCGATCTCGATTACAGGATAACGATCGAGGTCGACAGGGAGGGGGACGGCGACGGTCAGACGGAGGGGATTCTGGCAGGCGAAAGTGTGAGGCGGGGGCGGGCATCAAGCGCGCTAGGTCATTTGGGATACTCAACTTACATCTGATCCGGTGCGGGATGTATATCTTGACAAGGTAAGCTGCGAAACAATAGAGTCCTGACTGATTTTCAGGGCAAAAAGGCGAGGTAGGATGATAGACGATTTCAAACTCCAATCAATGAATTGGCAGAATGGGATGCTGCTCTCGATGAGCCACCTGAGAGATCAGGACAGGTACTTCGAGGAGCTGGTCCGGTGGCATGCGAAGAGTGCGAGTGATGATTACGGACTCGTGAAGAAGGATGCCGCCCAACCTCCGCTGAAGATGAACGCAACGCTCAGCGGCAACACGCTGAAGGTTGAGGTCAGTCGTTGCCAGGCCCTGCTCCCCTGCGGCATGGCCGTGGAATACAGCGAAGTGACGAGTGAGGGGCTTGTTCTCAAGGCGGAGACCGATGTCAACGAAACGAGGGTTCCCGTATACCTCGGCGTAGCTCCGAAGGAGAGGACTCAGGTCGGATCGCCCGATCCAGCGGAGGAGGTGCCGCGGATACCATATGAGATTCCCGCATACCGCCTCTTCCTCGGTCAGGCCCCGAATCTCCCCGAGTCGATGTATATCCAGATCGGCCTGTTGGCCGTCAACGGGAGCGAGGTCGCTCCGGCCAACGACTACCTCCCCCCCTGTGTCAGCATCAACGCCGATGATCGTCTGTATGCGATTGCGATTGATTACAGGAACAGGGTGGAGAATCTCCTCAAACTTTCGATAAACGCATACCTGGCGGCATCTTCCGATCAGGGGCTCGAGGGGGCGTCCACCAAGCTCCAGAGCGCCTTCAGGGAGACGATGCACCTCCTCGTTTTCCACATTGCTTCGCATCTTGACGATCTCGCTGTCGGTCGCAACAGTTCGCATCCGTGCGCATTCATGATCCACTTCAGGAAACTGTTCCGCGTCGCTTCGTCTCTGCTCAATCTGCAGCCGGCGCTGAAGGACTATCTCAACGAGAAGTTCTTTCTGAAGGAGGGTGGAACCGATATAGGAGCTTACCTGTCGTCGATCGACGCATTCCTCCTCTCCGACTACGATCACAGGGACATTGCCGGGCAGATACGGATGGTGGACGGCATCCTCGGAGTGATGAGGGCGCTGATGGCCTTCCTGTCGCAGACACGTCTCGACCAGCTCAGTGATCAGGCCGTCGCCACCGAGACGATCACCTTCCAGGGCAAGACCTATAAGAATTGCGATCTGGTCGGGAGCCGACTGGAGGAGATCGGTGAGTTGAACTACCTGGTGATGGAGCTGGCCGAATCCGGTCCCGTGAACGATACGGTGACGCTGATAGACAAGAATCTCTTCTCGGACAGTCAGTGGCGTTCGATGCAGGTGCGCCTCGGCGTCAATGAGGCGCGCGGCCTTGGCGAGACGGACCCTGTCGAGGTCGATATCACCAGTTACAGCAACAAGGTCGTCCTGCATCCCATGGATATGCTCAAGGCGACATCGGTCAGGCAGATGACATTCATCTTCCGGGGCATTCCGGATCCGCAGAAGTTGGCGAACTTGAGCAAATCGGATCTAATCCTGTACGTCGTGTGATGGAGAGCAAGGGACATGGAACAGAACATAACGACATATATTGAGGATCTCTTCAAATATCTGAAGGATTACGAAAGCGATTACTCCACCTTCGAGATGGAGGCGTTCTTTCAGACATACACCGGAATCTGCGCCGTTTTCCAGGCTTTGCGGGAGCAGAGGGATGAGGCGGTCGAGGTCGACAGGGTTTTCCTCGAGAGGATCAAGCAACGCCCCCTGAACAGTTCGGACCTCCGTCAGTTGACTTTGCAGATCATCATATCCCTCTTCGAATCGGTGGCCGATACCGATGGCCAGTCGAACAGGGCGTACATGTACTGCCGGGAGTTCAGGAACATCAAGCGTGATGCCGCCTATTTCGAGAACTTCCTGATGCCGCTCCTGACGCGAGAGGGCAGTCTCAACAATAATATCAAGCTGAACCACTTCTTCCTCAAGGAGATCGGGCGCTTCATCAGGACATTCAGCAGCGCCTCGATTGCCGATGTGAACTTTGAGGAGTTCAAGGGGATGCCCGTCCATCAGAAACTCCTGACCCTGCATCTGAGAAGGGTCGAGTTGGGCGATGGGATCGTCGAAGACAGGGATTCGCTGGAGCACCACATGAGGAACACGGGTGTTTTCGAAAAGCTCAAGCATGAAGGTCCCATACCGACAAGCTATCTGAGAGAGTGGAATTACCTCATAGAGGAATCGTTCATGGACCGCTTGCAGGAGTTCCTCAAGGAGGCGTGGGGCAAGTTCAAGGGGTTCTTCTCCAGCTTCAACTATGTGAGGTTGGCTCTTACCCAGCGGTATGCGGGGTTTGTGTTCTATGGACTGATCATAGTGATGTTCATCCTGTTGGCCTTCATCGTGCCGATGAGGTGGCTGAGTTATTCGGACAGCAAATTGACGGAGTTTGAGCAGCGGATCGACAACACCATGGATGCTACGGGCCGATAGAGCAGCGGGAGAAAAATGGGTTTCGCCAAGATATTCAAGTTCGCCAAGAAGGGATCGAAGAAAGTAAAGAGGTCCAAGGGCGGAGCTGCAGCTCCCGCCGTCAAGTGGCCGGATGGCATTAGGGTTGGTGTGTTCGGACATGAGAACTCCGGGAAAACTGTCTTCTTTACCTCCCTTTACACTCAGAGCAAATCGACCAACGATTTTCACATCTCGGTAAGGGATAACGCGACAGCCAGTGAGTTCTTCAGGAACGACATGGCCATCAAGGGTGTCGATTGCGACAGTTCCGGCACCGGCACGATTGCCGCCAAACCCGTCCCCAAGAAATTTCCCGACCCGACCGTCAAGGATATCATCCTTCAGTTCACATCGATTCTCGATGACAATACGAAGATTCCGGTAGTCTCCTACGATTACAGCGGTCGGGCGGCGGCGATCTCCGAGCATTCGGATGAAGCGGAGAAGATCAGGGATTTCATGGTCGATGCGGATGGGCTGCTCTTCTTCTTCGACCCGAAAATCCTCAGTGCCGATCCTGAAGTTCAGGCGAGAGCCTCGACCTTCATCAATATCCTGGAGAGAATCGTTCCGCTCAAATCGCGCCTGCCGATTCCGATCGGACTGGTTATCACGAAGTCCGATGTGCTGCCCGGATACGGCAGCGATAATCAGGCTGTGCTGGTCCAACCCGAGGACGAACAGATAATCGCCGAGGATTATGAGAAATTCCTCGAGAAAGTGCTGGATTCCGAGAGCCTTGCCGACAACAAGGAGTGGGCCACCTCGGTCAGGAATGTCCTGGTGAAGCTGCGCGAGTTCATCAGGGTCGTTGTGGGCAGGACACTCGATTTCCAGATATTCTTCGTGTCGAGCACGGGCAACAGGCCGGAAAAGATCGGCGTGGATATCGGCCGGTCGCTTTATGCTCCACCCGAGAAGGTCAATCCGTGCGGAGTGACCAGACCCTTCTACTGGATTCTCCAATCAATAGTGAGAAGCCAGAGGCTGAACGTGATGCGGAGGATCGCAGGGTATGTCTCCGTGGTGTCGATCATCTGGATGCTTCTGTTTTCGTTGCCCTATCTTTATCACTTCGGCGGTCTCCTGCGCTCTGCCTATCGGGTCGAAAACAGCGTTCTGAGCTCTGTAGACGGCAATATCCTGAATACCTCCGATACGCAACGCCACGATATCATCCGCGCCTACAACCGCTACGGCAACCGGATGCTGGTCAAGAAACTGTTCCCCGAATATTATCTTTCGTCATCGAGGATGAAGGACGTGTACAGTGAATTCAGCCTTGGGCCGGCTGTGACCAGACTGGACAGCATCATCAATGGGTTTGCGGACGTTATCACAAACCCGCAGCTTCAACCCATGTATGACCAGGGGCTCGACAGCCTGATCCTCAACGATACCCACAGGAGGCTTGTCGGCAACCTGGAGAAGATGCATGTGGGGGAGAAGACATCGGTGCTGTATATGCGTTCCGACAGAGTGTTCTATTACTGGGATCTGTTCACGCAGTTCGTGGTGAACCCGGCGGATACGGCCGTTTTGGAGAAGATCAATTACCAGGTGAACTTCAATCTGGAGAATGCCCAGAACTACAGCGAGTCGGAGAAGAGGTTGGGGTCCGCTCTTCTTGGCGTTCTCGATTCGCCCGCTCCCGGCCCGGCTCCCACCGTGCGCGCCACCCGTTCGAATCTGGACGAATACAATCAGATCAAGGACAAGGTGAACGGGTCGTCCGATCCGGCATATGTGCTGGGGGAGGTCCCAGGCAAGCTCAAGGCGGTCAGGGACAAACTCTCCGCGAGTACGAACTCGGCCCAGATCTCTGCGATAGACGACTTCCTGGCGGAGGCCGGAAAGTGGGACAAACGGCGGACATACACCTGTGTTCTGCAAACCGTGCCCGATATGGGGCATCTGCATATCGAGGTGGTCGGTTCGGGGGGCAATCCCTCCTGGTCGAACGAGACTCAGCTGCTCGAAGGCGACGAGATTAAGCTGAAGTGGAAGCCCGGTGACGATGTCCATATCGCCATCGACGAGTTGAGACATGAATGCAACTGGGGCAAGAAACCGAGCGACAGAATTGTCTTCCAGGACAGGTATGGACTCTTCGCGGCGGAGGGGAGCATCACTTTCCCCAACATCGGTAAAACTGTAGTACTCAGCTTCAAGGGTGGGTTGAAGGAGCGTTTGCCTGATCTTGATTAGGTAGGGCGGCATGGGTCCGGACAGGAGACGGCTATGCCGTCCCCAGGAATTGCGGAAGTAACCTCGGAAAGGATCAGAGATGAAAACAATCGTTATTGCAGGGCTCGCGGCTCTCATATTCTTCATGATGCCCACGGTATCGTTCGCCGCCAAGGTGGTACTGCCCGAGGGTACCGAGATGAAGGTGAGATTCGACCCCGAGATAGTGGTCGATTCCGGGAAACTGCAGGCGGGAGTCACCATCTCGATATACCTCTCCGAGGATATCAAGATCGGCGGCAAGACGATCATCGAGGCGGGAGCCGCAGGCAATGCCAAGGTGGTGGAGGCGGTGGCCGCGTCACGACAGGGCAAACCCGGGATGATCAAGGTCGTTTTCATCGATCTTGCCCCCAAGGGGGGCTACTCGGCCGCCAATGGCGAGATGGTTAAACTGGCGGGTGTGATCGAAAACGAGGGCGGAAGCAGGAAGCTGATCTCCTGGCTCTTCATCGCCGGCCTGTTCATCAAAGGTGAGCAGGGAGCACTCGACACGACGCTGGAATACGCCGCCACCATCGGGGAGACGGTAATCCTCCAGAGCGAATAATCGCGCCCTCAGTCAGAATCAAATGTTCGGGTCCAATCCCTGGCGTCGGCATCATGGTGCGGCTCCAGGGATTTTACTCGCCGGTAAGATAGTATTCTATCAGCTCCGTAGTAAACACATGATCGATGATTCTCAACTCGTCAATAGCCCCCATGAAGAACGAGGGCACCTCCGCATTATCTCTGCCGATGAGGAGATCACCATTGGTGATTGGCGGCAAGTCGGACCCGTCGCCGACGACCCACTCGCCCTCGTAATTCGTGGGGCCGCCATAACCTCCGGTCAGGATTATGGATCCGGGATCGCCGAATTCGAATGAGAACACTGCCTGGGTCCAACCCTGCAGCACAAAGTTCGGAATCACCGCTCTGTAGATATGGGGCGTGGCGTCGCCGTATCTGAATTCAAATTCCGCAAAATGATCGGGTGAGGATACGTGTCGCATCAGGAGCTCATAGTTGATGGCGCCTTCGGGATCTCTTTTGCATATGATGGACATCCTGGGATGCTGCGCCAGATCCAATGAGTCGACCTGGATCCTCATCGAGAGAGTGATCCCCTCCCGAAGATCCAGGAGATCGGCGTCGGGGACGGTGATATAATCGCCCTCTCCATTGAATTGCCGGTAGTAGTTGCCTATTACGGTCGTGCCGGTCGCGATCCCGTCATGTCCGTTCTGTGTGCCGTCCTGAACAGGGACGGGGTTCCCGGTCGATGACGCCGACATACCGTATGATGCGATCAGGCGGGACCAGTAATCGTGGAGAATGGCTACCGAGTTTTCGGCATAAATGAGCGCCATGGGATCCGGGATCGCAACCCCGTCCCTGTCCTCCATGAGGGTGATTGTGGGGAAAAAGGTGACCGTCTCAAAGGGGCTGACTTCGTAGATGTGCGTCCTGTAGTAGACCGTTGCGATCTCGACGAAACCGTTCCCGTCCGTAAGGCCGAAGCTCTCCGGATCCCTGCTCCCCAGATCGAGATGGACCGCGCCCCCCTCATCCGCCCAGGACTCCAGATAGGCGAGATCGCCGAAAGCCGGATTTATGACCACGTCGTCGTACTGGATGTAGCCGCCTCCGATCAGACGCTGACTCGCGAGGATTGTGCTTATCCGGCTGATGTCGGGGAGGTTGAATCCCCGGATCTTCATCGCCAGGCGATCTCCCTGCAAAGTTTCACTATGGACGGGGGACAGCTTGATCATCGGCACTTCCGGCATCATGTCAATGTTCAGCTCAATCTCGTCGCCGCCCCTCACGTCGACGGTGGTTCTGCCGGAGTAGATCAATACGCTTGCGTCATCGAAGGCCTCGATGATGAAGAGCCTGTTCGGCCCGGCCGGCACCGTGACGCTGCCGACGAGGAGCCCCGCATCCTGTAGGAGAACCGTCGTGAGAGGGGTTGATATCCCCGCTCCCGAAACGGTCAGGATAAATGATGACGCCTGCGTGATGTCCAGCGATGCGCCGACATAACTCCGGACATGCAGTTCCATCCCCTGATCCCCGGAGGAGGTGATCTTCTCCGAACATGCCGCAAGAAGGGTCAGCAGGAGCAGGATGACAGTCAAACCGCGATATCTACCCTGGATTATCATCACTAACTCCTCCTAGTACGAGCGGCTGATGCCGCAGGACAACTGGAAGCCGCTCAGGTCGAGTTCGCCGCCGTCGGCGGTTCCCGTGTAATAGATCATCCCCGCATCGAATGTCTGCCGGTCATTGATCGATCTGGTGAAATCCAGACCCAGATTCAAGACCGTCGCGGCATCGAGCTCCTCTTCATTGGCCATGATCTTCTTGATTCCCGCCATGGCTCCGATATTCCAGACATCCCGGGCCGTGAAGGTCAGGCGGGCGAACCCGCCGATCTCGTTTCCGTACTTCTTGAGCTGACTGTCGATCTCACCATTCGTCAAACTGTAGCGCTTGTTGCGTCCGCGCATCACCAGCCTGGCGCCCAGCGTAGTACAGTATTTCGCGCCCTGATTGACCGCCATGAGGCGAGTGCTGAACTGGGGAGCCTGCTTATAGATGTCGTCCTCTTCGAGGGTGTCGGTGCCGAAGAGCGAGAAGCCGAAATCGCCGGTGTAGTGCCTCTTCCCGGACGTCGTGCCGACTGTGGCGTTGACGGAGAGGGCGTCGCCGGGGTTGTAGTCGCCGGCATCTTCATAGGGTGTATAGGCGCCGAGGTGATCGTATACGGCGCTGATGCCGCACTTGAACCGATCCAGCTCGGTTGCGGTCCCGACCTGGATGTTGAATCCCAACCCCGCTCCGAATCTTCGCATGGGCAGGGTGAGGAAATCGTGTGAGAGGAACTCCACGATCCGTCCGTCATCTTCGGCGTCAAACTCCTTGCTGCCCAGCGGCAGGTTGATCCCAGCGGAGAGGAGGTGCCTGTCTTGCGAGATTGACCGTGAGATCTGGATCCTCAGATCGCCGAGACCGGAAAGGTCGTCCTCCTCGTCTCCATATTCGAGGGTGTTGAAGCCGGAGAGGATCTGGCACCTAGCCTCGATGTTCTCCCTCAGGGGGATGAAGCCGGAGAGATTGAAGGTCCTCTGGGTGATGCTCTGATCCGAACCGTCCTGGCCACCCAGGTTCCATGAGCTTTGGTAGAATTGGAGTCCAACCCTGCCCGGCTGTCCGTAGATTATCTGAGCGTGGACCGTCGTGGACGAGATGAAGGCGGCGGCGAGGATAATCGACAGGATGGTTCTAATACGCATCGAAATTCCCCCTTATGATTATCGACCCGTAGCCGGGCCATATCGACCCTCCACCGGGGGGAGCCCCGGGCAACGATCCGTGTGTCCAGTAGAGATCCGTGTCCGTGATGAAGTTGCCGTTGAGGAGATTGGCCGATTGAACGGTGCCGTAGCCGGTCTGGGCATCCTCACTCCTGAAAGAGGTGGTTACATTCGCCTCGAACCCGGTCGAGGTGGAGGAGGCGTTGGTCATTACGCCGGCAAGGTTCGTGGCCTGGATGAAGCCGGGGTCGACATCTCCCGCGCTCCTGAACAACCTGGCCGCATCGCTGTGCAGGCCGCGTCTTTCATAAAAGAGCCCCTTGCTGTAGGACATGAAGGCGAGAAAGGATTCCGTGGGGACCTCCTCGATGGCGTCCCTCTCCTCCTTGCTGATCTCGACGCCGAGCGTGTCCAGGATGCCGAAGACGAATTGCTTCTCTACATGGAAGAACTCATCGAGACTACCCGTCCACGACCGGGTGCCGCTGACGCTGCCGTCGGTGGTCTTGACCAGCTTGCCGTCGATCCTGAATCCATCGGCCCCGGTGCTGTTTACCGAACCGAGGACGATCCTGCTGCTGCCGAGCAATCTGCCCACCCTCGGTCCGACAGCGGTGTTGGCGTAGTTCGATTCGCTGATCTGGAGTTCGTCGAGGATCACGTTGATTTTGATCCTCTCCAATACCTTCAACTCGGCGACCTTGGCCAGATCCATAGCGACGAACTCGGCCAGTCCGAGAGCCATGGGTTGCAGGTCCGACTGAAGGTTCGAACCGTCGAAGTTGATAACCGCAATGCTGTTTGGTGGGAGGGAACCGACGTCGAGAGACTCCTCCTGGAGGACGGCCTGCCGCGCTTCATTGGTCAGTTGCCGGTCGATGAGGACCCTCAACCTGCCCTCGATCATATCCTTCGTCTTGCCGCTGCCCTGGAGCCTGGCTGCCGCGCTGTAGACCCGTATCGCCTTGTCGAGCTCGCCGGAGTCTTCGAAAATCAAGCCGAGGTAAAGATTGGCGAGCGCATTCGGACGGATCCTGTTGGAGGCGGCGAAGACCTCTTCGGCTTTGTCGTACGATCCGGCCCTGAACCAGACCAGGCCGATCTCACGCCAGGCGCGGTAATCGTCGGGACGCTCCTCGACGGCTTGGTAAAGCAGGTCGATGGCGGCATCATTATCACCCTGCTCGGCGGCGGTGCGACCCTGCTGGTATAGACTCTGGGCGCAGCCGCAAAACAGCAGGGCCAGGATCAGTAGGGTCGCCGGCATCGATCGTAACATCATGTTCTCCTTATCAATCGGACTGGGCGGACCGGGCGGAACGGACGGAACGGACGTATCCGGGTAAGGGGTCGGAATACGCCCATCCTCCGCGATTTCAGGACACCCTCATCTCCGTTGATTGCAGATCCGGCTCATCCGACGAGAGGCTTGTATATCTCCATCTTCCTCTTCGCCTCGATGAAACTGTTGTCCTTGTCGTATGCTTGCCGGAAGTGGTCGTAGGCCTTTTCATACTGGTATTCATCCATGTATTTCAGCCCGAGGGAGTAGAGCTTGGCGGCATCCATATCGGTAGTGGCCGACTCCTGGATTGCGGTTTCCATCTGATCCGTGATGACCAGATCGAGCTTTTCCGCAATGGCTTTGACGAGCTTCTTCTCCATCTCGACGAAAGCCGGTCTCCCCTCCATGTCGGCCGAGGTGATGATCTCCGAGGTCTCGACATTCACCACCCGCACGACCATCCTCGCATCTTTGCGTCCGATCTGCGCTATGCTTCCGAACACCATGAGCTGGGCTCCGAGCATCTTGCCGACTCTGACCCCCGTAGCCTGATCGATCCTCCCCTCCTCGGACAGCTTGACCTCTTTGAGCAGATGGTCGATCTTGTCGCGCTCGACCAGCTTGAGGTCGGTGAAGCGGGAGAAGTCGTACTCGAAGAAGTCGGCGAGAGCCTTGCTCAGATCGCCCAGTTCCTCTTTGTATTTGCCAATCGAGAAGTTGTCGAACTCCATGATCGCAATCGTCTGAATTTCGGGATCCTGATCGCTCGGGCAGACAAGGAGCTCTTTGGCCTGACAGAGTTCATACCATTTGGATCTCAATTCGCTCGGCCACATCTCCCTGGGCAGATCGACGAGACAATGGCCGATATGCGAGATGTCCTGAAGGTAGCCGAATGCCTCCCTCTTGTACCTCTGCCCCTTGGCGTAGGTGATGATGCTTTTGATCTCGAGGATCGCGATGTTGTCGTTTGGGGTCAGATCCCGCCGGGACAGGAGTTCGTTCGTGATCGCCAATCCCGTCTCGAATTCTCCGTCGAAATAGACATCAACCGCCTCCGCCAGCTTTTCGGCAATGACGCTTTCCGATGCCGACGCTGGACGGGATGTCTGGAGAGAGAGAGGTGAGATGATCAGAAGAGACAATAGGATCGTAAAAAGGAATAACCGCTTCATGAGGCGCCTCCCGATTTTGAAGTGGAGCTAATCGCCGAATCCTAAACTACTGCTCAAAATTGTGCGATACTTTTGTCGTCTTGTCGCTGGTGACCGTGACCGTTTCAGTATGGACCCGTTCCTGGCCATTCACAACCTTGACTATGCGGACCGTGTATTGCCCCGGGGGGCGTTCAAAACTGAACGGGGTCAGTTCGCTCTGGCGCTCCCCGTTGATGAAGACGGCGGCGAAGCCCGGTCTGGATGAAACCAGCAGGATCCCCGGCTCAACGACGCGCGCAACGGGCTCTTCTCTCACGGCTGGCCGCTCGGCTCCGGTCGTCGATTCCGCCCTGCCTGGTTCGGCGTCAGGCGGGGGCGGTGAGATCGGATCCGCTCCGTCCCCGGACGGAACGATATCCTCGGACACCGTCGTATCCGCCATGGTCGCTCCTGGCTCAAGTATGGTGTCCGATCGGTCCCCTCCCGGAGGGGCATCCACTCCGCCGAACAGAACCCTGAGACCGAATATCGCCACAGCAGATACGAACGCAACACCGATGACTGTTCCGGCAATCTTGCCGAAACCTCTTTTGCCGTTGCGGCCGTCTCCGCCGGCGACCGCTCTCGAGGTCCGGGGGATTTCCGGCTGCTTCTTGGAGGTGGGGGGATCAGGGGCAATCGGTTCGGGCACGACAGCGGCCATCGTCTCCGGCGCGGGGCCACCGCCGACGTCATCCTGCCCTGTGGATCTCCTCAAGAGCTCCGTGCGCATCTCATCAATGGACGAGAACCGCGCTTCGGGATCCTTGGCGATGGCTTTCAGGATGATGTCGTCGAACTCTCGGGATATGTCCTCTCTCAAGCTGGAGGGAACCGGCGGCTCATCGAACATCTTGGCATCGCGCAGGACGAACTCGTTGTCCCCCTTGAAGGGGAGCTCTCCTGCGATCAATCTGTAGAGCAGCGTGCCCACGGCGTAGATATCGCACTTCGAATAATCAAGATCCTCCCCCCCCGTGAACTGCTCCGGGGCCATGTATTCGGGAGTTCCGGTCGCGGTCCCTACAATCGTCATCTGGGGATCCGCTTTGCCTTTCGCGATACCGAAATCGATGATCTTCAGGACGCCACCCTTGTCGAACATGATGTTACCCGGCTTGAGGTCGCGGTGGTAGATTTGCCGCGAATGGGCCGGAGCCAGACCGGCAAGCAGATCGGTAATTATCTTGAGGACTTCGGGGATGGAGAAGCTCCCCTCCCTCTCGATCATCTCCTCGAGCGACAGCCCGTCGATATGCTCCATGGCGATCACGAGTTCATCCTCGTGTTCGAAGAAATGCCGGATCTGACAGATGTTCGGATTGCCGTCGAGGAGGGCGAGTTTGTCCGCCTCCTGCATGAAGCGGTCGGCGTGCTGAGAATTCGACAGTACCTTCAGGACTACCTTGAGATTGGGGACGTCCTTGTGGGTGGCCAGATAGACCTTGGCCATGCCGCCGACGCCTATCTGTTTGAGTATGATGTAATTCCCGATCTGTCGTTCGGCCATCAAGCACCCTCCGGTTGCTGTATGGTGCTCATCAAATACGATTTCAGGGAAGGTGTCAAACGGTTAGATGTGCCGACTTGCGGATATGAAAAGCCTGCAGAGGATGTTCTCCCGGGCCGGCGTCGTTACGCGAGCCGAGGGGATCATCATCTGCAGGCTACCAGGCAATCCGAGCAGTCGACCTACTCGCAGGCCTCGTCCAGTATCTCGGCGATATCCAGAGCCGCCACGGACTCGACCTTGTCGTGCGCCTTGATCCCATCCTCCATCATCGTCAGACAGAAGGGGCAGGCCACGCAGATCTTGTCTGCGCCCGTGTCGATGGCCTCGCGCGCCCGCACCTCGTTGATGCGCGAGCCGATGGTCTCCTCCATCCACATCCTGCCGCCGCCCGCGCCGCAGCAGAAGCCCTTCTCCAGCTTCCGGTCCATCTCGACGATGTCGTCGGCCGCGGCGCTCAGAACGTCGCGCGGGGCGTCGTAGATGTCGTTGTGGCGCCCCAGGTAGCAACTGTCGTGATAGGTCAGCTTGCCGGCGATGGACTTGTTCGGCTTGAGTTTGCCGCTCCGCAGCAGCTCGGCCAGGAACTCGCTGTGGTGAATCACCTCGTACTCGCCGCCGAAGTCGGGATACTCGTTCTTGATCGTGTTGAAGCAGTGGGGACAGGCCGTGATCACCCTCTTGACCCCCTTGGCGTTGAAGGTGTCCACGTTTGCCTGCACCTGCATCGCGCCCAGGTACTCGTTGCCGAGTCGGCGCGCCGAATCGCCGCAGCACTTCTCCTCCTGACCCAGGATGGCGAAACTCACGCCCGCCTTGGTCAGCAACCGGGCGATGGCCTGGCTGATCTTCATGGTTCTGTCATCGAAGCTGCCGGAGCAGCCGACGAAGAACAGGTATTCCGCATCCGGCTTTTCGGCGAAGGTCGGCACGTTCAGACCCTCGGCCCAGTTGGCGCGGTCGGTGTAGGGGATCTGCCACGGGTTGCTGTTGGTCTCCATGTTGCGGAAGGCCAACTGCACTTCGGGTGCGATGGCCGACTGCATCATCACCAGGCTCCGGCGCAGATCGACGATCTCGGTAATATGTTCGTTGAAAACGGGACATGCGTTTTCGCAGGCGCCGCAGGTGGTGCAGGCCCAGATAGCTTCGGGATCAAGGACATCGCCGATCAATGTCTTGCCTGCGGCTTCGGGCGCACCCTCCTTGAGCTCACCCTTGCCGTCGATGAGCGCCTTGTTCTTGACCAGGATATGCTCCTTGACATGGTGCATCAGGCCGGACGGGGTAAGCGGTTTGTCGGTGTTGAAGGCCGGACACTCGTTCTGGCAGCGGCCGCATTCGGTGCAGGCGAGATGGTCGAGGATCTGTTTCCAGGTGTAGTCGGCGATCTCATCCTTGCCGAACTTGGTGGCGGTCTCGTCCGTGAAGTCGATCGGCACCAGGTGCGCGTTCGGCTGATCGGGCATCCGCTTGAAGTAGAAGTTGGGCAGAGCCATCAGCAGATGCAGATGCTTGCTGTAGGGGATGTAGATCAGGAAACCAAGGATCAACAGCGTATGGATCCACCAGAACGCCGAAATCATGGAGCTCAGACATGCGGGCGTACATTTCGTGAATAACGAAGCGAACAGCATGGCGATCGGCGACCAGGCGAGGGAGGCGGGGATATGGAAGCCCGCCATCAGCTTGAGCAGCGGCGGCATGCCGGTGTGGTGTTCGTGAATGGCCAGTGTCCCCTCGACACCCCGGGCCAGCCACTGGAAGATCACCAGTGCGAAGATCCAGCATAGGATCAGCAATGCGTCTTTGGCGCAGGCGGGGTCATCGCTCTGCAGACGTTTCGGCTTGACGATGAAGCGACGGATCAGGGCAACGATGATGGCTATGATCACCAGCACGCCGAAGGTGTCCAGCAGCAGGCCGAAGAGAGCGTAGCAGGTCTGGCCACAGATCCATTCGTAGGAGAAACCGGCGACGAAGCCGCGGATGAATGTCTCCAGCGTACCCAGGCTGAGGAATATGAAGCCCCAGAAGATGGCGAAATGCCCCAGGCCCGAAGGCTCTTTCAGGACACTGAACTGCCCGAAGAAATACTTGAAGATGTTGGCGGTCCGTTCACCCCGGCGATCAAAACGATCCTCGGGCTTACCGAGTTTGATCACCTGAATCAGGCGACGTACGCTCCAGCCGAAAAAGGCCAGGGAGGCCAGCAGGATGACTCCAAAAATCAGATTGGTCGGGAATTCTCCGGGCAGCATCGCGACTCCTTTCACACGTTTTCAGGATTGCCATCAGGCTACCCGGCGACGATGGGAGCTGCAAGTCAAAACCGCAATCATGTAGCGATAAATGCATATAGGGCAACCACTTTCCCGGCTTGCCTCAATTTCTGCGGCAAAGTGTGCTTAGGGGGCCGATCTCCATCCGACCACCTGCATCATAACCGCAGGTATCCTACCTCGACAGGATGGATCGACGCCGCTCGCCCCGTGCGGCGGAATCCGGTGTGTGACGGGTCGATCCCTGCGGTATGCAGATCCGGCAATCGGCCATACCCCCACCACCCTCCACATCAGCCGTGACGGCCGGTACGGAGTTCGCGGATCTCCTCGACGTTTTCAGGGTCGTACACGCGTGCAGTCCGGCCGTGTCTCCGGCAGGCGTTCATGGACTGACCGCGAGAGGTCAGCGCACCAGTGTCATCTTCCGGGTTTGCGAAAAGCCCCCTGTCTCCAGCGTGCAAAAATAGAGACCCGAACTCATCTCCGCACCCTGCCTGTTCCTGCCGTGCCAGATCGAATTCTGGCTGCCCGCAGGCAGGAGCTCATCGTCGATGAGATGCAACACGAGGCGTCCCGCCGCATCGTATACGGTCAGACTCACGCGGCTGGCGACGGGCAGGTCGAAACTGATCAGCGTCGTCGGATTGAACGGATTGGGCAGGCACTGATGCAGGGCATACCGCATGGGCAGGTTCTCCGGTGCGGTCGTGGCGCCGGCCACGGTTGCGGCCCCGCTTTCGTTGCCGGAGAGGTCGCTGGCCGTGAGATGGAAGTATGGTAATGCGTGGCCCGTGATCTCCATGTCGATCCCCGTACTGTACCCGATGATCTCCTCGCTCCCGTCCAGATGATCCACCTGCGAGCCGTAGATGGTGAAGAAACCGAAGTCCTCCTCGTCGGCCTCCTCCCAGACAAGCAGTGTGGGTGTCTCCCGGCGGAAGTTCACAGGCACGGCCGGTGCGAGGTTGTCCACCGAGTAACCGGCGATAACGGCGGAATCGTAGAAGGTGTACGGATCGGTGGTGGTGGAGCGGATGAAGAAGAGCGATTCGATCAGGCCATCGTCGATGGTGGAATCGGCCAGTGTCGGCGCCACCACCGAGTAGGTCTCCTCTCCGTGTGCGGGGACGGTCGCGATGAAGTCCCACTCTCCGTCGGGCCAACGCTCGCCACCCGTCGCCCTCCTGCCGCGGTCATCGATTCTGCGGTAGATCTCGTAGCCCGTGATCGGCGTGGTGGAGCCCTGCATGTCGAATCCGCTGCGCAGCCAACTCAAGCGCACCTGTCCGCCCTGATCGTTGGGGATATCCGCAATCGTCTCGATCTCGCCGGAGGCGAGCAGCCACTTGATATCCAATCTGCGGCAAGCCGGATTGATCCCGGTCTCGCCGACGATGTGTTCCGAGCGCCATTTCAGGGAATACCCCCAACCCTCGGCGAACAGCCACCGGTCCTGATTCTCGACCGGCAGCCAGATATAGCCGTTGGTTGTGCTGACCTCCCAATTGATGTGGTCATCCTGCTGGGTCGAAAGACGCAGGGCGGCGATGATATTCGCGCTGTTGCAGATGATTGAGGATTGAGCGCTCCTGTTCTCGCTGTCGAAGTCGCCTTGCAGCAGGCTGTAGACCTCGAAACCCTCGGCCATGAAGTCGCTGGTGCAGATCAGGGCATCGCCGATCAGGCAGAGGTCCTGACCGCGCAGGCTGCTGTTCGCAGTGCCCTGTCGGATTGGATTTGCGGGATCGGTGATATCTATAACCTCAATGTCATCGGTGCAGCTGAATATCCGATTGCCGGCGACGGCAATGTCGTTCGGGGGATAGCTCTCCACCTGACTAAGGTTGTTGCCGGTCTCAGCGTCGAAGATGTACAGCCCTCTGGTGTTGACGCCCGCGAACACCAGGCCATCGGCGACCTCCACCGATGTGCAGTGATAGCTCCCGAAGTAGCAGTCCTCAATCTGGACCGGGTTGGCGGGGTCGCTGATGTCGAGAATGTGCACTTTCGTGGATGCGCCTACATAAGCCCTGTCACCCACGACCTCGGTATCCGAGCCGGATGCGGAGGCGAAAGTGCCGAGATGGGTCGGTGCAGTGGGATCGCTGATATCGTAGATGAGCAGATCGTCATTCGTGATGAAGGCCAGTGTCCCCTCCACCTCGATATCTGCGCCGACGCCCGCGCCGACATGGGCACCCAGGCGCGAGGGGTGGACAAGGTCCGTGACATCGAGGATGTAAAGGCTGTCGGCGGCGGCGATACAGGCGGTGTTGCCGGAAACCGCGACGGCCTGCGTGTCGAATCCGGGATAGGTACCGACCAGAGATGGCGAACCGATATCGGAGATGTCGTAAATCGAGAACAAACCGTTGACGCCCAGGAGGGCATGGTCGCCCTCGACCTCCACATTGGTGCAGGCGGATCCGGTGAGGGCCGAACCGATCTGAAGCGGGATGCGTGTTCCGGCAAACTCATAGACCTCGAATCCGGCGATGTAGTCGGCGGCATAGACATGGTTGCCGACGGCGAGCAGTGCGCAGGTGGCGGTGGCGTCGATCCGCTCCAGAACCGTTGGCGCTTCCGGATCGGTGATGTCGGCAATGATCAACCCTGCGGTATAGTCAGCGATGAACAGGTGATTGCCGAGGGCATGGACGTCCATGGTCACGCTGGTCGGAGATACGGAACCGACGATGACGGGATTGACGGGGTTGCCGATATCAATGACCTGCACACCGGCGGAGTAATCGGCCACGAAGAGATATTCGCCGTGCAGGGCGAGACTGCGGGCGCTGGTCGTGGGTCGCCCACCGATCTGTACGGGTGCCGCCGGGTCTGCGACATCAACGATAGCGATTCCGGAATTATGACAGGCTACATACAGCAGATTGCCTGCAATCGCCAGGTCGCGGGTATTGCCGCTCATGGCCAAGGTGCCGAGGAGTGACGGGGTGGCGGGATCGGTAATGTCGATCACCGAGATGCCGCCGTTGTCGTTCGCCGAATAGAGGCGATCTCCATCGACGCAAAGCGCGAAGCATAAGCCTGGGAGATTCACGTCGCCAACCATTACCGGACTGGTCGGATTGCCGACGTCGTAAACGTAGATTTTGGCGTCTGCAGCGACGTAGAGGAGCCTGCCCGCCAGGGCGACCGCGCGGGTCATAGCTCCCGGCGAAAAAACAAATACCTGAAGCGGGTTCTCGGGGTCGGTGATGTCGACGATCGCAACCCCCCCGGCGTTGCAGGCCAAATACGCGAGATTGCCGGCGACGGCAAGTTTGATCGGATTGCCCGGTGTGGCCAGAGCGCCCACCAGGGAGCGTTCGAACGGATACAGCCTGAGTTCCCCTGCGGCGGTATCCCAGTCGAGGGTCGTGGCGGCTGCATCCATGTAGTCCTGAGTGGTGAAGTCCTCAATGAATGTGTTGGCCGCCGCGACGGGCAATGACAATACGAGGAGAAGGGCCGCAATGAGGATATGCCTTCCTGACATGGTCATATCCTTTACGATGTCGGCATCGCTGCAAATGCCGGGTTGTCCGCTTGGAATGCAATAATGGAATCATACCAGATGCGATTGTCGGATGATACAGCTGGAACTTCACGGAATAACTGAGGTAGAGATCGGGGATGACACTTTCGCGCCCACCCTACTAGTCGATGGCTTCATCACCACGCAATCTTTCCCGAAAACCGCCGGTTCACTTGCAGAAGTGAGTCATGCGGTTGTTTTGCGTTCAATCCTGCAGATGATCGTCAACAGTCTCCCCCTCCGGTTGGAGTACACCCCCTGCGGGTGCGGTTTTCGGCATTGCCCTCATGGGTCTGCTTGAAACCGATTCTCCTCGACACACCGGCAGGAGATATCCGGTTGGCATCGTCCTGCAGATACCGGATCGGCAAATCACATTAACGAGGAGAGAAAATGGCAAACCCAGATTGCAGGCGATTGGATTCATTCAGCGGTTCGGGTAGTCTTGGGAGCAAAGGGGTCCGGACGATTCTGTTCACGGTTATGGTGCTTCTCTTACTGAACACCGCCCGGGCAGAGGGATTGCCTAATGACTTCATGACACATACCGTCGATAAAAACGTCCGGGACTTTCCGGACAGGTATGATCTGTCCACACCCTTGAAATCGTACATCACCTTCAACTATCTCAGGATCAATGGCAGGGAGGGCCTGTTCCGCGGGGCCAGTTCGCACAGGATCAAGGGTTACCTGCCCCGTTCCGACTCCCCGGACATCGATATCGATCCGGAGTACGGGGGGGAGCTGCTGGATACGAACATCAGAGAGGTGATCACCTACAGGGATTCGGTCGCATGTGTAATCAGCGACTACGTCGAACCGTATTGTCTGATCAGATATCTGAGTCTGGAGGGCGGCAGCTGGGTCAATGCCGGGGAGGACCTGGGGAACGGTGTGGACGGATCCCGCGAGCGCTTCGCAGGCAAGGCCGATATGTTTCTGGGCTACGTGCGGAGAATCGATGTGCTGAAAACCGTCTCCGGAGATACGCGATCGTTCTCCCGTTATCTGAGAGGGCATGGTCAACGGCCCAAGCGCTACATCCTGGATCAACTGGCCGACCAT
The DNA here is from genome assembly GCA_024231955.1 of bacterium. GTDB lineage: Bacteria > Krumholzibacteriota > Krumholzibacteriia > JACNKJ01 > JACNKJ01 > JAAEPZ01. Next base: position 71,504 of record JAAEPZ010001044.1, read on the forward strand.
CTCGTGGTGATCTACGGTGAGGTGCACAGGCGGGCCATCTCCTGGAAATTGTGTGAGGAGGTCATCAAGGACTCCGACTTCCATTCCACCGTCGGTACCGTTTTCCTGGAGATATCGGCCCATAAGCAGAGCACGCTCGATCGCTTTTTCGCCGGCTCGACACTCGAGCCGGAATTGATTCTGGACGTATTCCGCGAGATTCAGGTGAACGGTTGGTTCGACAGGGGGATGTATGAGTTCATCCTGGAGCTGTGGCGGCTCAATCACGACCTTGCCCCTCAGGATAAAATCAGAGTCGTTGCCGTCGATATCCCCAGACCCTTCGGCGAACTGAGGAGCAGCGCAGAATACGCCGACCATTTCGAACGGGTGGGGGACAGGAATGCCCACATGGCCGGGATCATCAAGGGGACGATCGAATCGTCGCCCCGCGATCGCAACAACCTGTTCATTGTCGGCCTCGGGCACGCCTATAAATCGGAAGCGCCTGGATTCGGCTCCGGCGATCCACGGGAGGAGCCCGGACAAACCGCAGGGGCGTTGCTCAGCAGGGAGTTCCCCAATGACGCCGTCTTTTCGCTGTTCACCCATATTCCCATCATCGGCAATGATGGCGTCATCCATGGTCGTCTGAGGGGCGGCCTGTATGACGACATCTTCTCCAGGTCGGGCAACAGACCGGTCGCCTTCGATCTCAAGGGCAGTCCCTTTGGCGCCGAGCCTTTTGATGCGCTGTTTGAGTCGAATTACCACGCCGATACGGGAAGCTATGAGGACAACTTCGACGGCTACATTTTTCTGGGGCCGCTGGTGCAGGAGCCCGGCGAATATATCCTCTACGAGCTCTATACCGACCGCTTCGTTCAAGAGATGGTGAGACGCTCGGAGATCTCGGAATCCAGGGTCGAGGACTGGTTCGGGATCGATGAGGTCAGCACAGAGGCAATAATCGATAATTTGCGGAGAGAGAATGAGGGGATGAAGCCCTGGAGCAACATCGACTGAGCTTACCTTGAGCGGATGGTGCAGCCGGCGAGGGGGATCAATTGTAGTCGGACAGTCGGGCAGTCGCGCACACAGAGATCGAAGTTTCGCGCAGTATTGTCCCTGCACCGCAGGAGAAGCATGTGCAGGGACAGGGGTTTCGTCATCTTGGCGGTCCCTGGTTTTGGGATGGGGAGATTCATTGACGATGTAAGAGTTCTAATTCACCTGAGTATAAAGGCGTGGTATGAATAAGCAAAGCTGCGTAATATAAATAATGCCTTAGGGCGGTCATCTAGGGGGCTGCCATGTAACCTGTAAAATCGTTGATTCCGCATCTCGGGTCACTTATAATTCGCGTCATCTCTTAAGGAGGGTGCAAATGATACGCGAGAACGCTCGGATGTCAGTTTTGTTTATGCTCTGTTTGATCCTTGTTCCCACGATCTGCAGTTCTGCGCCCACGGAGATTGAGCGGGACCAACTGCAGCCGGACCCCAGTGCGATGACAGTCGATATATCCATTCGACACCGAGTGGAGGTGCTCGCTTTGCCGGAGGATGATGGTGCAGTGCTGAGCTACTTTCCCAGCCTTGAGCTGGTGAAAACGGGGGAACCTGTTCTCATCAGCCTGGGCGATGGAGGTTTGGCTCTGTTGAACAGCCTCAATGTTCAACTGAGAATACTCGAGCGGATTGATTTGACCTCCTTTGCGCGAGACGCCCGCAGTCGCCTGTTGGCGGCAAAAACGATGATTGGCGACGAACAGACGGAGATCCAGGTCAAGCATGAGGAGGGCAATCACTTCAGCGGAACGCTGACTGTTCCACCCGGCCAAGATCATGGCCCCCGCGTAATCGCTTGTCTTGGCGATGAGATCTTTGCGAATGGTGAAGTAGTAAAGGATCTGGCCGTCGAAGTGTCGGGACAGTGGGGACGGGAGGACGTTCTGATCGTCAGTAACGATTTCTCCACTTTCCTGGTGGCGGGCGCCGCCGGTCAAGTGGAGGTGGGCATTCAGCGTATCCCCATAACCTTTCCCGCTGATCCGATATACATCGTGATCGCCGGCGATGCGACCGTGGATGACGTCGTCGTTCACCTCTTTACTTCCGATCGAAATGATGATTGGTGTTCGGATGACGCAAGCATCTGGTGGGCAGGCAACTCCTCGTCTTCATCGAATCCCTACTGCATGCCGTTTACGATGAGTGTCACCGTTTGGGAAACCGAGGGGTATGGCGAGTGGACGCATGTCGAGGTCTACGAAGATGATCCCGTGAACAACGATGAGATCTGGGATGACTATATCCAGTGTACGGTTGCAGCCTGGGGCGGTTGGTACGGCCAACGTCAGTTCTCTTTCAGAGAGGGGATTGTGGGGGACCATGAATCCGATTGCGTCTGGGAGATTGTCGCTCATTGTTGGTGCGGCTGGATCTGCGATGCCTACTCCACTTTGTACCTGGAGGATTGCAGAGCCCCTTCCCGTCCCACCCTGACTACGCCCGTCTCCAATGCGTGCACTAGTGATCATACGCCGACATTATCCTGCACCGCCGAGAGTGATACGGATTCGGATTGGGATGTCGACTATGATTTCGAGGTCCAGGGCGAGGGTATCGAAAGTTCGACCAGCCCCTCGGAGGTCTTTTCATATCTCGATGATGGGACGCACTACTGGCGTGCGAGAAGCAAGGATGACTGCGGAAATTACTCGAGCTGGACATCCTGGCGTACTCTGTATATCGATTCCACGGATCCCAATATCTCTGATCTGTACTGGGGCGATTCGTACAACTGCTCGGCATCGGAAGAATCGTACTACTACAACTGCGAAACCGCCTACCTTGTCGTCCGGGGCTCCAATTTCGCGGATTGCCCATCCACGATCACAGCCACGGTCACGGAATCTCTGTTCAGGGAGGGGTCGGAAAGATATTCGGTGCCCATGCAGCGGCAGGGTTCGACCTGTTACCTGGGAACCTGGAATCCGATTTGGGAGGATGACTGGTTCGGCAATCCCGAGTTCAAGTTCTCAGTGACGATAACCGACAACTGCGGCAACGACGACAGCGATACGAGCCCCACCGTGGAGTTGGTGGACAATCAGGCTCCCTCCGGACCAAATCTCAATTCACCCGGTAATGGAGCGGATGTCTGTACCGGCAACGTCACTTTTTCCTGGAGCAGCGGATCCGATAACTGCTCCGGGCTTCATGAGAATCCCTACAAACTGAAGATCTCCCGCAATTCCAATCTCAGCAACTCCACGACGGTTTGCGGCTGGACCGACGACCGCAACTGCTCCCGCAACTTTGATGAGGATGACTCCGGTCGCTGGTATTGGGGGGTTGAGATACGGGATGCCGCCGGCAATTCCACGATCAATGGCACCAGGTATTTCGACGTCATTACACCGGCGTCCGTCAACGATGCGCGTTGGAGCCTGGCGAATGATTGCAATGGGTCGGAGGCAGCCTCTGCATCGGATTGCCAAACTTTGTACCTGATCGTCCGTGGTGCGGGATTCGCTGAATGCCCAAGTCAGATCTCGGCGCACATCTGGGAGGATGATCTCCCGGGAGCTCGCTATGGGGCGGTTCTGACTCGCCAGAATGATACCTGTTATCTCGGCAGTTGGGAACCGGTCTGGGAGGACGATGAGGTCTTTGATCCGGAGTATCAATTCAGTGTCGAATTCCAGGATGATTGCGATAATGACCTCAGCGAAAGAAGTGAGCCGATTGGCATGGAGGACGGTGAAATTCCGAGCGAAGCGGCGGAACTCGTCGGTCCGGCTGCGGGGACGACTGTTTGTATCGGTGACGTGGACTTCTCCTGGATGGGTGGCGCAGATGCCTGTTCCGGTCTGCATGATCAGCCGTACAAACTGGTCCGTTCTCGATTCTCCAACCTGGCAAATCCGCAAACACTCTGCGGCTGGACCGGCTCGACCAGTTGCCAGGAGGATTTCGGCGACGATGATACGGGTAGCTGGTACTGGAGTGTCATTGTGCGGGATCGTGAAGGCAATGAAAGGACAGCAGTCCCCCGCCAGTTGATTGTCGGTGAGGGGACCTCGATAGAATCTGCGTATTGGACACTAACCAGCGATTGCGATGCTTCTCAAGTCACCGATCTCGACGACTGTACGCCTGTGTATCTGGTGGTGAAGGGAACCGGATTCCTGAACGCTCCCGACCAGATCAGTGCGGACATCAACGAAGTCGATCCCATCGGCGCACGGTCGACGACCGTACTTCAACGCATCGATGATGGATGCTATATCGGGCAATGGGCAACCGAGTGGATTGAGGACTGGTGGTTTGATCCTGAGTACAAGTTCACGGTCGAGTTCTCCGACAACTGTGGCGAATCCCACGAAAAGGAGAGCGAGCTCCTGCGCCTGGAGGATCACTACGGACCGTCCCCCGTGAGTTTGATTCAGCCGAGTCATGGCGAGGACGTTGAGTCCGGGCACATCTACTTCTCTTGGGGAGATAGTGAAGACGGCTGTGCGGGCATGGGCGAAAGACCCTATCGTCTCGTCGCATCCCGCCACTCGAATTTCCAGAATATCGTTTTGGATTCCGGATGGCTGACCCAGGCGCACTACTCGACATTCATCAGCCCATTGGATTTCGGCAACTGGTATTGGCGAGTCTACTCTCGCGATACGAAGGGGAATACCACTCTGTCCGATTCAAGTATGTTTTCCATCGATGCGGCCCAATCGGTGGCCGGGAGAATACCCTACCCAATTCTGTTTGTGCACGGCATTGCGGGGTCATATCTCGATTGGTACATGGGACGTGATGATCATTATCACGACAGTGTACTGAGCATATTGGAGGATGATCTTGAATTGGACTACGGCCAGATACTGCATATTACCTGCGACTACAATCCCAATCACAGCCAACTCTATGATCCCAAAGGGACGGATGTGCGGTTGTTTGGCGGCGGCACGTTGACGACGGGCGATTACTATCTCGTCAACTTCGATGTAGACAGGGATGGACCGGGCGGTGGGCGCTCGGGGACACCCAATGACAGCAAGTGCTATCTGATGGAGTCGATACTGTTCTCCGAAAATAACCTTTTCGTGAGCAGCGCCCAGATATTCAAGGTCGATGACGTCGTTCACATCGGTTCAGAATATATGATTGTCGAGGAGGTCAATCTCTTCACTATCGATGTCAGTCGCGGTCAATTCGGATCAACTCATGAGGTGTATCACGGTTTGGGATCCCAGATCTACATCGTATCCAATCAAAGCAATCAGGCAGGAATCGTTAAGCAGGCTTACGGATTGAGTCAGGCCATCGATGCGGTGACCACCGCCAATGGTGTCGAAAAAGTCGTTTTGGTCGGACACAGTATGGGGGGGATAGTATCCCGCTACTGCGCGGAGCGTGAGGCCGTGGGCAAGGTCGCCAAAGTGCTGACGGTGGATTCCCCCAACCTGGGATCGGTCAAGGGGGAGTTCCCGGATGGAATTGATGAGGTGCTGGAGTACGGCCTTGAGATAGATGTCCGTTCCGAGGCAGCACGGGATCTGGCCTACCATTACAGCATAGAATACTGCACCAGCCCCCCCTCACCGGGATATCCGAACAGTTCTGATGACGGTGTCTTCTTGTGGAGCGGTTCCGAGAATCATCCCGACCTGATGGATAATCTTTTCCACAACAGGGATGTCGATGCGAACGGATCAATCGGTGATCAAATCAACGGGTTGAACGTTCTCCCGATGCAAGCCGGCGCTGACTACGAGTTTGCCCAGATTGTCGGGCAAGCGGGCATGCCATGGGGGTTGGGTCCCTGCGGGTCCATGGATGGAATGATCCAGACGGATCGGCAATGGATCCACATCCCTGCGGAGTACCGTGTCCGCAATGTGCAGGATGTGTTGCATCACTGGGTTTTGATCGACATGCTGCCCACCTCCGACAATGCGATTCTTGGTGTCCAGGATGCGCTGATGTGGGGGCTGGACGAACCGGAAAACTCACTCTTTGCCTACGAGTTGTATGAGGATCGTGAGTACATCGCCCTGGTGACACCCGATGCGGGCGAAGCGACGGATACCGATTGGTTCCTGGCGACTCACAGCTGGCCGATCACCGTGTTCCTCGATGATCTACCTCAGAATGAGGGTGTGTTCCATTGGGTGAATTCCGCTGGCGAGCATCAGACCACACCTATCGTATCCACCAGGAATGATCCCAATCGCAATGAATGGAGCTTAACGATTGGTGAAGAGGGTGAACCCGGAGATGAGATCCGCTTTGCGATTGAGCTTCCCGAGTATCAGGACTCCTGGAAGACCCCTTACCGTATCTGGTGGAGTGCCGACGATGTTCCGGTCATGTTGTCCGACTTCGATCTCACCTATTTAAGCGGGGTCGTGAAGCTGGACTGGTTATACCGGGACAGTGACGCGCCCGCGCTTCAGAGGTTGATCGGCAGAATGAACGATCATGAATGGGAGGTTCCGATCAGCTCTCTCGGTAATGGACATTTCGAGTCGATTGATCGCTCAGCCGTGATTCGGGACGGTGGAGAAATCGCCTACAATCTCTATGGTCGCATAGATGCAGCTGATACCGATTGGATCCACTTCAGGTACTCGACGGTGATCATACCCGCCGTACCTCAAGTAACCCGATTGTCAGGTGTCTATCCCAATCCGTTCAACCCTCAAACCCGGATTGAATTTTCACTCGCGGAGCCATGTGAGGTTCAGCTGTTTGTGAGGGATGTCGCGGGCAGGCTGGTGCGTGTGCTTCTCCGTGAGCCCCGGGACTCAGGCGTTCACAGTGTCGTCTGGGACGGCAAAACCGATGATGGCGCAAGATCAGCATCCGGTGTCTACTTTGTGGAGCTGCGTGTACCGAGTTCTACAGATGCGATCAAGGTGATCCTGCTGCAATGAGTTCCACTGTGATGTGGAGGATGTTTGTTGGTCATCGGGGTTAAAAAAAGCCCCCGCCGGATGGCGGGGGCTTCAATTCGCCGTCTATTCGCCTCTAGCGGCTCATGACGTAATCCACGCCGGCCGCCAGCGCCTTTTTGTTGGCGTCGACCATGGTCTTCCGCTTCAGGGCCAGCGGCAGAGTCTGGTCGATGGCCGCGGGCGCCATGATCCCGGTCTGCGCGATGTAGGCACCGACCATGACCGTGTTGGCCATCCTGGTATTGCCCAGGTCCTCGGCGATCTGGGTCGCCGGCACCGGCAGCACCTCGATGTCCTTACGCGTCGGCTCGATATCGATGATCGTCGAGTCGTACATGAGCAGGCCGCCCGGCTTGACCTCGGCTTCGAATTTCTCGAGACTCGGCCGGTTGAAGGCCATCAGCACGTCGGGATTGGTCACCGTCGGACTGCCGATGGGCTTGTTGCTCAGGTTGACGAAACAGTAGGCCGTACCGCCACGCATCTCGGGACCGTACGAAGGGATCCAACTGGTCTCCAGCGCCTGCTCCATCCCGGCGTTGGCCAGCATGGCGCCCGCCGAGAGGATACCCTGTCCACCGAAACCGGCCAGCTTGATCGAAGGATTATGGTAGCTCCCCTTCTTCAACTCGGACGGGAAGATGGTGGGCTCGGGCATGGTCAGGTCCAGCTCCTGCTTGATCGCTTCATCCGTCATCGTCCTGGTCTCGCGGAACCAGCCCTCGCGCTCTTCGCGGACATCCTTCACCACACCAAGGGGGAAGGTGGGGAGCATCATCTCCTCCATCCACTTGTACTGCTCCTTCGGGTCGACTTTCCAACCGGAGTTGCAGGCGCTGAGCATCTCGACCATCGAGAAGCCGAGGCCATCGATCTGACATTGCAGAGCCTTGCGGATGGCTTTGCGCGTCTTGGCGATGCTCGCGTTGCTCATGACCGCCGTCCGCTCCAGGTAGGTCGGGCCATCCAGGCTTGAGAGCAGCTCGACCACTTTCATGGGCGGGCCCTCATTCTGGATATCGCGACCGTATGGGGTGGTGGAGGTCTTCATGCCGGGCAGGGTTGTCGGAGCCAACTGGCCGCCGGTCATCCCGTAGATGGCGTTGTTGACGAAGAACACGGTGATGTGCTCGCCGCGGTTGGCCGCCTGCAGGATGTTGTTGCCGCCGATGGCCGCCAGATCTCCGTCGCCCTGATAGCTGATGACGATGGAGTTCGGGTTGGCGCGCTTGATCCCCGTCGCCACGGCCGGTGCGCGACCATGGGCCACCTGGATGTTGCCCGTGTTGAAGTAGTAGTAAACGAAGACCGAGCAGCCTACGGGGCTCACCATGATGGTGCGGTCGCCGATGCCGAAATCCTCGATAGCCTCGGCGATCAACTTGTGGATGATGCCGTGGCCGCAACCGGGACAGTAGTGGGTGTTCTCCTTGTCGCCGGGCTTCCTGTAGAAGGAATCGTAGAAACCCTTGGGTTTCTGCAGAATGAGTTTAGCCATGGGTTCCTCCCTTAAACCGCGGTTGCGGTGTACTTTTCTCGCACCGCCGCCAGGATTTCATCCACGGTCGGCACGTTGCCGCCCATGCGATTATAGAAGTGTGTCGGACGCGAGCAACCGGACGCCAGTTTCACGTCGTCGATCATCTGACCCTCGCTCATCTCTACGACGAAGAAGGAGTTGATCCGCCCGCTGAGCTCGGCGAAGATTTTCTTCGGGAACGGCCAGAGGGTGATCGGGCGAACCAGACCGACCTTGAGGCCATCGGCGCGGGCCAGATCGACCACTGTGCGGAGGATGCGGCTGATGATGCCGTAACCAACCAGAATCATGTCGGCGTCCTCGGTCAGGTACTCCTCGTACATGACCTCGTTGGCTTCGATCTCATCATGCTTGGCGGTGAGATCGTAGTTGCGTTGCTCCAACTCATCGTTGTCGAGGTAGATCGAGTTGACCAGATTGTCCTTCGACTCGGCAGTTGCCCGCAACGCCCATTCCTTGGCGGGGAGCTCCTCGATGGGAGCGGGGAAGGCAACGGGCTCCATCATCTGCCCGACGAAACCATCGGCCAGCAGCATCGCCGGATTCCGATATTTGTCGGCCAGATCGAAGGCCTTGAAGGTCAGGTCGCACATCTCCTGGGCTCCGTTGGGGGCCAGGACGATCAACCGGTAGTTGCCGTGTCCGCCACCCTTGATGACCTGATTGTAATCGGACTGCTCGGGCGAGATGTTGCCCAGGCCGGGGCCGCCGCGCATGATGTCGACGATAACGCAGGGCAACTCGGCTCCCGCCAGGTAACTGATCCCCTCCATCTTCAGACTGATGCCCGGGCTGGAGGAGGCCGTCATCGACCGCTGGCCGGCGGCTGCGGCGCCGTAGACCATCTGGATCGCGGCGATTTCGCTCTCGGCCTGCAGGAAGGTGCGACCAACACGGGGGAAGTACTTCGCCGCCGCGTGAGCGACCTCGCTGGCCGGTGTGATCGGGTAACCGTAAAAGGACTGGCAGCCGGCCAGCAGTGCCGCCTTGACGATCGCGTCGTTGCCCTTGATGAATTCTTTCGCCATTAGGCTCCTCCCCTAATCGTCTGGGTATTCTGCGCCCTTTTTATAGACTGTAATTGCAGCCGGTTCAGGGCAGGAGTAGAAACACATTCCGCAACCGGTACATCCCTCGCCTTTGTAGCTCGAGGGGTGATAACCCTTGCTGTTGAAGGTCGCGAGTTGCATCAGGCAATCCTTGGGACAGGCCATGACACAGAGACCGCAACCCTTGCAGTGCTCGGGTGAGACAACGGTACGGGGTTTTTCCAGTATTCGGCTCATTGGGACCACCTTTGTGGGTACAGGAAGCCGACTTCGGTGAGTCTTATATTTTCCTGAAGGGGGGGCCGCAAAGCTCTTCAGACATAGCGGCCCGTTTGACTGTTCGACCTACAGAATACGATTCCGGGCTGGTTCTGTCAAGCTGTTCGACTCGATTACCGAAATCTGTAGAAACTCGCAACTCTAGTAGATAGATAAGGATACGGGAATATCAGCGAATCCTTCTCTATGTCGGATGAATTCAAAAAGAGAGAAAACCGGAATTCAGAGAAATCGAAATTCTGGACTCAACAGACCCTGAAATGGCCACCTGTGTGCAATTCCGGCTGTTGGAGTCATGAATGTTCCGTCAGATATGGAGCCGGAAAAGGGTGGGGATATCCCCACCCTCAAGAAGAATCAGAACCTGTGTGAATCGTCAGTGGATGCAGCCATCCTCGCTGGCATCATCATAATCGTCGAGATTAGGACAGCTCCGGGCGGCTGTGGAATGGCCACCCTCGTCCAGGTCGTCCAGGGAGACAACCTGTTCTCCGTCGATCACACCACTACCCATCTCATACGAATTCTCTCCGTACGGGCTGGTCTCAACCGATGATTTGGGTTTGTCCGTGGACCATTCATCAAAGGAGTTGGTGTTGATGGCCGAAACCATCTCCTCCCGCTCCTTGCTCATGACGTTTTCGACGGGCGCAGCCGGCTCATCGGTCATGACCTCTTGCTCCCGGTTCTCCCCGGCTTCGATCTCCTCGTTGCCCCCCAGCGTGGTCGGATCTCCGGCCTCAATGATCGGGTGCAGGATCTCATCGGCGAGCTCCTCAAAACACCGAGCGGCTCGACCGCTGGGATTGAAACTGCTTACAGGGCGTCCTCGATAGGCCACCTCGGCCAAGCGCACGGTGCGCGGTATCATGGTCTGAAAGACCTGATCGCTGTGTTCCTCTCTCACACGTCTGATGACGCTGGCGCACAGTCGGGTGCGCGTCGATACCTGATTGAGCAGAATCCCGAGGAATTCGGGAGTCCTGATCCCCTTGGCTGCGGTCTCGGCCAGGCTGTCGAAAAGGCGAGGGAGAGCTCTGTATGCCAACTCTTCGGCCTGGAGAGGCACCATATAAGAGTCGGCTGCGATCAGAGCAGAGAATGTGAGGGGGCCGAGATTGGGCGGGCAGTCGATGAAGATGAAATCATAGCGTTGCTTGTATGACTCGATGGCATTGCGCAAACACTCAGGATTCGCCTTGGCATGGTTGACCAGTTCCAACTCTTCCTCACGTGACCAGATGTTGCTCGAGATGAAGTCCAGGTTGGCGATTCCGCTCTCCTGAATCGCCGAGTCCGGCGTTCCCTGAGAGTCGAAAAAGTCGAACAGGCCGAAGTCGAGATCGTAATGTCCTCGACCGAAGCTGCTGACGATTCCACATTGCGGATCGACACCGATGAGAAGGCACTGGAAGCCTTTGTCGGCTAAGGCCGCGGCCAAGTTCACCGCTACGGTAGTTTTACCGACCCCGCCTTTTGGACATACGACTGCCACGCTGCGTCCCATAGCTCCTCCTGAATTGGATGCATATTGTTGATATCTGGTTAGTCAGAAATGCGCGACACACAATATATAGTGTCGCAAAGTGGACAAACAGTAAGGGGAGTTGCCGGATACAGGCAAGAAAAACTTCTGTTTTAATGCCTACTTTCGGGAATAATCATCCGAATATTACTATTTCGTAATTCCGAGCGCGATGGAGAGGCGAAATCGGTTACCGCCACAGGACTTTGATGTTGCTCCAGCTGCCCTCCTCGCTATCCATTCGATCCTGAAGATCTCCGACAGCGATCCGTAGCTCCTGGCCCAAAAGAGTCTGAAGATCCTTGTCAATCTTCTCCGGCTCGGCTAGGTTCTTGTCTTCGAAGTTTGCCTCGTTGCCTGTGATGGCATCGACGGCAATCTGTGCGTTTTGCTCTGATTCAATCTCATCTGCAATTACAGTGTTGGCAAAGGACAGGCAGAGCATCGCAAATACGGCTAAGATGTAGGTTCGTCGCATGGGGGCTCCTCTCCTAGAATGAATAGCAAATGTTGTTCGATGACGATTCTACAATAGATTACATAAACAAGCAAGTTTTCCCAAGAATTGTCAGGTGGATTTGGCGGAAGTAAGATTGCATATCTGGGGAATGAACTGCGCCTCCTGCTCGGCCAGGGTGGAGAAAGTGCTCGCCGAGGTGCCGGGGGTGGAGCTGGTAGGCGTTAATCTCGCCACCGGAGAGGCACGCATTCAGGGCCGGGGGCATTTACCCATGCTGGGTCTGCTGGAGGCGGTCCGCAATGCCGGTTACGACACCGAACCTGTCCTTGATGAGGATATTGGCCGCAATCCTCTCGAATCCGACCCTGAAATTGTCCATCTCAAACGAGATCTTCTGATCTCCTCCATCCTCTGCCTTGCTCTCATCTGTGTCTCCAAGTTGCTGGGGCGAGGTCTGATCTTTGATGTCATCCAATTTGCGCTGGCTACGACCATCATGGCTCTCCCCGGTCGTCGTTTCTTCAGCAAGGCGTGGCTGTTGTTGCGTCACAGAGCTGTGGCGATGGAATCGCTCATCGCCCTGGGGACCGTTGCCGCCTGGGGGACGAGTCTCTACAGCCTGTTTGGCGGAGGTCATCTCTACTTTGAGAGCGCCGGTATGATCATTACCTTGATCCTGCTGGGACGCAGTCTTGAAAACCGGGCCAAGCTGCATGCCGCCGACGCATTGCGTGAACTATCCAGCCTGTTGCCCAAGCATGCGATTCTGGTCGATGACGACGGTCATGAATCCGAAGTGCCGGTGACCGGTCTTAACCCCGGCGACCGGGTTCGCATCCGCTCCGGCGCCTCCGTGCCCGCCGACAGTGTCGTTATTCAGGGTGAGGGCGCCGTGGATGAGTCCATGTTGACCGGCGAGAGCAAGCTGGTGCGCGTGGTGGTCGGCAATGAGCTTACCGGCGCAACAATTTTGCAGGACGGATTCCTGGAGGCACGGGTCACGGCGGTCGGCGAACAGACAGTACTGGCGAGTATCATCCGCCTGGTGAATGATGCCCAGGCCTCCAAGGCTCCCGTACAGCGGCTGTCCGACAAGGTCGTCTCCATCTTCGTGCCTATCGTTCTCTGCATCTCACTCCTGACCATTTTGATCCATCTCCTGATTGCCCCTGACCTGGAACTGTCTGTGATCCTCTTGCGGGCCGTGGCCGTGCTGGTTATCGCCTGCCCCTGCGCGCTGGGCCTGGCTACCCCGACCGCGATTCTGGTGGGCACCGGTCTGGCGGCCAAGCACGGTATTCTGTTTCGCGACGCTGAAAGCCTGGAGCAACTACAGGCCCTGACCTGTCTGGCGATCGACAAGACCGGAACCCTGACCCGTGGCAAACCCGCTGTGGCGGGGTTTGTCTCGTTCGGCACCGAACCTTCGGACAAGCTGTTCCGTTACGTTGCCGCCGCCGAGGCGACGGTGACCCATCCCCTGGCGACGGCCCTGCGCGAGTACTGCCTGGCCAGGAGTGAGAGTGAATCTTTCGCGCTGGGTGTCCTGAGTCGTCCTGGCGGCGGGATACGCGCCGAGGTGTCGGGACGGGCGATCGTGATCGGTGCCGCGTGGTACCTGGAGAGCGAAGGGGTATCACTGGATGATGCCGCAACTGCGATTACCGAGATGGAGGAGGGGGGGCTGAGTCCGGTGCTGGTGGCGGTCGAGGGGCGTCTGGAGGGGCTGTTCGGTTTCGAGGACGAACTGCGGCCGGAAGTCCAGGCTCTTGTTGATCGTCTCAAGATCATGTGTATAGAGCCGGTGCTCCTGTCGGGCGACCGCCCTGAAGCCGTAAGACGGGCAGCCACACAGGCCGGAATCGATTCCTACTTCGCGGATATGCGCCCACAGGAGAAAGCGCAGAAGATCCGGGAATTCATGGCCGCCGGCAAGGTGGTGGGGATGATGGGCGATGGTGTGAATGACGCTCCTGCTCTGGCTGCAGCCGATACGGGGATCGCTCTGGCGAGCGGCAGCGATGTGGCGATCGCCACGGCGCCGATTACCCTGGTGCAGGGGAACCTGTCGCGGATGGTCAGCGCCATCAGGCTCTCCCGCTGTACGATGCGCACCATCCGCCAGAATCTTTTCTGGGCCTTCTTCTATAATTCACTGGCCATCCCCCTGGCGGCTCTAGGTATTATGAACCCGATGATGGCGGCCGGGGCGATGGCGGCGAGCAGCATCTTTGTCGTCACGAACAGTCTCCGTTTGCGTGCGGCCGCTATCCGCACGGATCAGGTGCCCGGTCATTGACAGCGCCCTGAAACATCGCTCCAGCGAAAGGATTATTTGTGAGTGACCAACAGCATCTGAGTATCGAATACTGCGCAGCTTGAAATTACCAACCCCAGGCTGCAAGTCTTGCAGCCGCAATCCAGGATCGTTTCGGGATCACGCCCAGGCTCATCGCCTCGGGAGGCGGCGTTTTCGAGGTGGAGCTCAACGGCGAGTTGATCTTCTCGAAAAAGGCTGAGGGTCGTTTCCCGGAAGATGTCGAGGTGCTGGAGTCGATCGAAAGCAGGACCTGATAGATGTTCAACAACAAGACCTATTATCGCAAGTTGGAGAAACTCCTGGATGCTATCCAGAATGAGCGGCATCCGCACCAGACGCTGGCGCGGATGGTCGACAACATCATCGCTGAATTCAGCGACACGCTGGGTACGATCAGCGGACGTCTCTACACCCGCTCCGATGATGTGTATATCTGCCGGTACAGCACCGAGACGCTGGGGCGCAACCTCGACGGAGTCTCGATTCCGGCGAGTTACAAGCCCGTTACCGCTATTCTGGAGAATCGCGTCGTAGCCATCCATGACGACTTCCCCGGTTATGATCCGGAGCTGGAATCGAGTCTGAACGTCCGCAATTTTGCCGCCTTCTCGCTGGACAACGGGCGCTACCTGATCTCCTTCGGCCTGGATAAGGACACCGAGGGTATCGAGGACAGCCTCGTGTTTGCGCTGAGTACGATTCAGCACAGCCTGGGACTGCGGCTGCGGCAGGCCGCCATGGAGGCGGAGATCAGCGAGGCCGAGGCCATCCAGCTCAGCCTGTTGCCCACGCACCCGCCAAGTTTCGAGGGTTTTGATATCGCCGCAGGCAGCTTCGCCGCCGAGTCAACGGAGGTCGGCGGCGACATCCACGATTTCATCCCGTTGGGGGCGGACGCTCTCGGCATCGCCGTGGGCGACGCCAGTGGGCACGGGTTGCCGGCGGCGCTCCAGGCGCGGGATGTCGTGACCGGCTTGCGGATGGGTGTGGAGAAGGAGTTCAAGGTGACGGCCGTGATGCGTCGGCTGAACAGGGTCATTCACGCCAGCCGTCTTACGACCCGGTTCGTGAGTCTGTTCTACGCGGAGCTGGAGTGCGACGGCAATCTGATCTACGTCAACGCCGGGCACTGCGAGCCGATCGTACTCGGCCCGCGGGGCAAGATAGAGCGGCTGGACACCGGGGGCATGATTCTGGGTCCGATGGCGGATACGGAGTACAAGCGGGGCTTCACCGTTCTGGAACCGGGGCGTCAGATGATGATCTTCAGTGATGGTCTGGTGGAGCGGATGAACAAGCATGAGGAGCACTTCGGCGATGAGCGGCTGATCAATATCTTCCGTGAGTGCTATACGCTCTCCGCCGCCGAGACCGTGGAGCTCACTATGGAGAAGGTGCGCGCATTCGGAGGTTCCGAACCCTGGGAGGATGACGTCACGATGATTGTCATCAAACCGACCCCCTGACCGATTGCGTATCGCATAGCGTACCGGGATTGTGATTTCAGCCGGACTCTTCTGAGGCCGGCTGTTTGCATCCCTGTCCGATCCATACTGCGGGACGGGGCGAGTTGTCGGGGCAGATGGCCTGACCATATTTGCCGGCCGACCGTCTCCCATGGGTGGGAGCCCTTGCCACATTCACAGATCTGCGTTATATACGTTCACTTATCGTGAACCCGAGCTGAACCACAATGAAGGTGTTCCCATGCCATACGATCATCTGCAAATCGAGGCCAAGTGGCAAGAGTACTGGCGGGTCAACAAGACTTTCCGGGCCGAGGATGCCGGCGACAAGCCCAAACGCTATGTCCTGGACATGTTTCCCTACCCTTCGGGCGACGGTCTGCATGTCGGGCATCCGGAGGGCTATACCGCCACGGATATCATCTCCCGCTATTACCGGATGAAGGGATTCAACGTGCTCCACCCGATGGGGTGGGACTCTTTCGGCCTGCCCGCCGAGAATTACGCCGTCAAGACCGGCACCCATCCGCGGACGACGACGGAGAAGAACATCAACAACTTCCGGCGTCAGTTGCAGATGTTCGGCTTCAGCTACGACTGGGAGCGGGAGATCGCCACCACCGATCCGGGATACTACCGCTGGACCCAGTGGCTGTTCACGAAGATCTACGAGAAGGGGTTGGCCTATGAGGCCGAGGCGGCCGTGAACTGGTGCCCGGAACTGGGTACGGTGCTGGCCAATGAGGAGGTCATAGATGGCCTGAGCGAGGTGGGCGGGCATCCGGTCATCCGCAAACCGATGCGTCAGTGGATGCTCCGAATAACCAACTATGCCGAGCGCCTGCTGGCCGACCTTGAGGATCTCGACTGGCCGGAGCATGTCAAGGAGCTGCAGCGCAACTGGATCGGCCGCAGCGAGGGCGCCGAGGTCGATTTCATCATCGACGGCCATGACGAGAAACTGCGTGTGTTCACGACCCGTCCCGACACTCTGTTCGGCGCGACCTACATGGTGCTGAGTCCGGAGCATCCCTCGGTGAGCAGGATCGCCACGGCTGCCCAGCGTGAAGCGGTGGCGGAGTATTGCCGGGCGGCCGCCCGCAAGAGCGATCGTGATCGCGGCATCGCCAAGGAGAAAACCGGGTGTTTCACCGGGGCGTTTGCGATCAATCCCGTCAACGATGAGCGGATCCCCATCTGGGTTGCCGACTACGTCATGATGGGCTACGGCACGGGTGCGATCATGGCCGTGCCGGCTCACGATCAGCGGGACTGGGAGTTCGCCAGGGAGTTCGATCTGCCGATCATCCAGGTGATCTCCGGCGGCGACATCGAACGGGAGGCCTGGTCGGGGGATGGCGAACTGATCAACTCCGGCCTGCTCGACGGTTTGAATGT
The DNA here is from genome assembly GCA_024231955.1 of bacterium. Classification (GTDB taxonomy): domain Bacteria; phylum Krumholzibacteriota; class Krumholzibacteriia; order JACNKJ01; family JACNKJ01; genus JAAEPZ01. Next base: position 88,487 of record JAAEPZ010001044.1, read on the forward strand.
CGTCGATTCCATCGCGAAGATCTCCGGCTGGCTGAGCGAGAGGGGGCTGGGTGAGGCCAAGGTGCAGTACAAGCTGCGCGACTGGCTCTTCAGCCGTCAGCGGTACTGGGGCGAACCGTTCCCGCTGCTGCATCTGGAGGATGGCACCGTCCGGGCTCTCGGCGAGGATGAACTGCCGCTGCTGCTGCCCGAGGTGGAGAGCTACAAACCGTCCGGTACGGGTGATAGCCCCCTGACGACGATCCCCGAGTGGATCGAGGTTGATGACCCCGTGAGCGGACAGAGGGCGAAACGCGAGAGCAATACGATGCCGCAGTGGGCGGGCAGTTGCTGGTACTACCTCCGCTTCATCGACCCGGACAACGATGTCGCTGCCTGGGATGCCGAGAAGGAGAAGTACTGGCTGCCGGTCGATTTCTACATCGGCGGGCTCGAGCACGCCGTTCTGCACCTGCTCTACGCGCGCTTCTGGCACAAGGTTTTCTTCGACCTGGGGCTGGTTTCGACCAACGAGCCGTTCGCCAGGTATCGCAACATCGGCATGATCCTGGGTGAGGACGGCGAGAAGATGAGCAAGAGCCGCGGCAACGTGGTCAATCCCGATGATGTCGTGCGCGACTTCGGCGCGGACAGTCTGCGGCTGTTCCTGATGTTCCTCGGCCCGCTCGATCGGGACAAGCCCTGGAACATGAAGGGGATCGAGGGGATTCACCGCTTCCTCGCACGTGCCTGGCGACTGTTCTTCGACGAGGAGAACAACCTGCTGCCTGCCGTACAGGATGTGCAGCCGGACGATGAGACCTTGCGGATCATGCACCGCTGCATCCACGAGGTGAGCGAGATGATGGTCGATCAGCGTTTCAATACGGCGATCAGTCAGATGATGATCTTCGTCAATGAGATGAGCAAGCGCGATGTGCGGGCCCAGAGCGCGCTGGAGGCGTTCCTGCTGCTGCTTGCCCCCTTCGCGCCCCACTTCTGCGAGGAGATCTGGCAGGCCCTGGGTCATGCGGAGAGTCTGAGTTACACACGCTGGCCCGTGGCGGATACATCCTGGCTGGAGGAGGATATGGTGACCGTCGTGGTGCAGGTCAACGGCAAGTTGCGCGATCGTTTCGACGTGCCGGTCGACGCCGACGCGGAAAAGGTCAAGGAGCAGGCGCTGGCCGGCGGCAAGCTGCAGCCCTTCCTGGAGGGCAAGACCGTCCGCAAGGTGATCTACGTGCCCGGTAAACTGGTGAATATTGTCGCCAACTAGCTTGCGGTATTCAGACGAAAACGTTTAGAGTTACAACCCCGCCGGCTACCGGCGGGGTTTTTATCTACAGGGCCTAGAGAGGGAGCGTCGATGAATAGACTGCATGAGATCGCAAAGAATATTCAGGAGCTGGAGGTCAGTGTGGGGCGTCTGGGCTGGACGCAGTACACAACCGGATACGACTTCGGCGTGGACGAGGCGGAGCTGGCGGTTCAGAAAGCGCTGGAGAGCAAGGAGAGCTACGAAGTCATCAAGGAGTTGATGACCGCCGATCTGGAATCGACGGATAAACGGCGGGTTGCGATCATGGAGCGGGACTTCCGCCCCTATCACCTCTCGGACGAACTCAATAAACTGAACGTCAGGATCAACGAGAAGACCAATCAGCTCGGTGATGTCCTCAACAAGACCCGCAGCGAGATCGACGGCCGTCCCGTCACCTCTCCCGAGATATTCCAGATTCTGGCGGTTGAGGAGGACAGGGAGAAGCGGCGCGCGGCCTACCTGGCGCAGAGGATGGTCAATCGACCGCTGGTCGACGCGGGTTTCATCGACCTGATCAACATGCGCAAGGAGTATGCGGACAAATACGGAGCCGCCGACTTCGTCGAGTTGTCGCTCAAGGAGCAGGAGCTCGATCCCGCCATGTTCGACGGTTGGACGGAGCAGATCCGCGAGGTGCAGCCGATCATGAAGAAGGTGCGGGCCGGGTTCGCGACCGAGTATCTCGATCAGCCCGACCTGCAGCCGTGGGACGAGCGTTTTCTCGGCGGACGGATCTCACCCGAGAAGAACAAGTCCGTGGACATGTCCAACTTCCTCGAACCCATCGCCGAGCTGTTCAATCGTTTCGGCTACGACGTCGCGAAGTACAACATCACATACGATGTCTTCCCGCGCGCCAACAAGTCGGAGTGGGGCTACAACTTCCCGATCGAGTATGCGGTGGATTCGCGGATTCTCGCCAATGTCCGCAACCGTTTCTTCGAGTTCGATGTTCTGCTGCACGAGACGGGCCACGGCATGCACTCCTTCAACGTGGATCCCGCCGAGATCATCCTGAACAGGGGGATCAGCGGCATCATTTCCGAGGGGATCGCCAACCTGTTCGGCAGCCTCCAGACCTGTCCGGAATTTTACGCGCCGTTCTTCCCGGGTGAGGAGGAGCAGGCTGCCGCGAACTTCGCCAGGCTGAAACGCTGGAATGACGTCAACGCGTTGCGCGCGGGGCACCGCATCCTCTTCGACCAGGCTCTGTATCGTACGGAGATCGACAACATCGATGATATCCACGAGCTCTGGTGGCGGATCGGTCGCGAGCTGTTCGACGAGGAGCCCTACGCCGCCGAGCCCGTGTGGGGGATGGTCATCCACTACACGACCCACCCGATCTATCTGCACAACTACCTGCTGGGCGACCTCACCTACGAGATGCTCAAGAGCGTCTTCACCTCAGGCAACAAGGTGGACGGCATCATGGCCGACCCGGCCGGCTTCGGCAAATTCCTCGGCGAAGAGGTGATGCGCCCTGCGGGTCGCTATCCCTATCCCGAACTCTACAGACGCATCAGTGGCGAGGACTTCTCGCTCAAGTACCTGGTCGACAAGGTGCGCGCCCTGGAGGCGTAGAGAACCTCATCGTGAACGCCCCCGCCCGATCCGGGCGGGGGTGTCCCCAACCTTCCTCTGTTAGAAATGCCCCTCCATATTTGTATTGATTATTCGCGGCGCAGCCGCGCAGAGGCTGCCGAACCTGAATGTCAGGGGGTAGAATCCAATTGGTGGGAGATTCCGGAAGGAGATGATGATGCGAATTTCGCCGATGTTTTTGCTGATCATGATATTGGCGACGGGGGCCACGGCAGGGGCGCCCTCGGTCAGCCAATCCGTAGTTTCGCCGACCGACCAGATGACTGATCCCTGTCTGTATGGAGTACCGACCTGCGGTTCGGCATTGAGCTGGTTGACCGTGCAGGTGAACGACGACAATGGCGACGGCGTCCCCAACGTTCTCGTCGAGCTCGAATTCGATCCCGCGAGCAATGTTGTCGTGTGCAATGAGAATGACCTGAGCCGGACAACCGGACTGACGGGCTCAGTTTCGATACCTCTCAGGTTCGGCGGTACCTGCCGCGCCACGGAGGTCAAAGGCGATCCCGATGAACCGCTCTGTTCGATATTCATCTCGTTGGGGGGCGGCGATCGGATCTATCTGCGCGGTTTTCCCCGCATCGTAAGTGCTGATCACCGCGGATCCAAGGGTGATCCGGATGAACCGGATCGCTCGGTCGACAGCTCCGACCTGGCCTACTTCGGAAGCATCTACGGCGATCCCGGCAACGATGGTTGGCGGATCGATTATAATGGCGACGGTCAGGTGACCCTGGCGGACAATATCATGTTCGGTCAGGCCTACAACCTGGATTGTGAATAGATAGGTCGAGATAACGGAAGCCCCGACTCTAGATAGAGCCGGGGCTTTTCACTCCAATCACAGAGCGCGAACGGGAACCTCTATTTCAGGAGAATCGCCTTCGCGTTGGCGACACCGCCGGCGGTGCTCAGCCTGACAAGGTAAACTCCGCTGGGAAGCGCCTCACCGTTGTCGTCAACGCCTTGCCAGGTGACGTCATGATGCCCGGCGGGCACGACTTTGTCGATCAGCGTTTTGACGCAGCGCCCGGACAGATCGTAGACCTCAAGGGACACGTGGCCCGGCTCCTGGAGATCGAATCCCAGCTGAGTGTTCGGATTGAACGGGTTGGGGTGAACAGTCACGGGGATCGGTCCGGCCGGGGTCTGCGCCTCGGCGATGTCTGTCGCGTCCGCTACGTAGAACACCTCAACATTGTCGATCAATGCACCCATTGTGTGGGGAAAGCCGTCACCATATATGTTGCACCACAAAGCACACATGTCGGACACGTTGATCCTCACCCGCACCCCACCGAGCAGGCCCGACTCTCCACCCATGTAACTGAATGCCGTCTCCGTGATATCTATCTCCATGGTTTCCCAGCCGGATTCACCATAGAAAACAAAACTCTCGTCGATGAAGGGGCCGAAACTGTTGTCGGTTGCCCGCGCGGAGATCTGATGATAATAGAATATGAGGGCATTCATCGGCATATCCTTGTAGATATCATAGCGCAGGAACACCTTGCCGGTGTTGGGCGCAATACCCATGGGTGCGCCGTATTGGTCCCGCTCCAGTCCCGGCGAGAAGGTGAATAGTGTCTGGTAGGGTGGTCCATACGGGAACACGCCCCACGGATAATCCTCCTCCGGCGTCTCGGAATCGAAAAACGTCCACATGTTGGTCTCGTTGGGGCCGGGGAGGAAATAATTGTCCCGCAGCATGGTGTAGGGGCCGCCGTCCGTCAACCAACCGGCCCGATCGCCCCCTTCGGAGCTGTCGAAGGAGAAGCCCCTTTCGGTAGTGCCCGGGGAGCCGTAGGATCCCTCTCCCAGAGCGGCGAAGAAGAAGAGTGTGTCACCTCTGGCGGTTCGATCCCCGCCGGATTCGTGCTGAACAGGTATTTGTTCAACAGGAACGGGCAGGGCGTCGGCAGAAATGGGAGACAACAGAAATAGCAGGAGAGAAATAAGGGTAATTGAGCATCGATGCATGGCAACCATCCCATTTTACTTGATGATGAATATGGGGGCAGAGTTGAGTATCCGCCTCGTCTCATATAGGAAGTGTAATACTTGCGAGACCTCCATCGCAAGGAGAAGGCCGTCTATGATGAAAGTGGTAATTCGTTCACATGTGGAATCAATAACCTCTAACTTGACGAAATCCCCGGCTCGATGAGCCGGGGATTAATTGAATGTTCCCGATAACTGCTGCTGACTGGGTCCAGAGACCCTACCGTGTCAGGTGCCCTGCTTTGCGGATTTTACGTTTGAGTCGATGAATTTCTCGGCGGGATTTTTTGAGATTGAGACTGTCTCCAGCGATCATGGCTGCCTGTTTCTGGATCTTCAAATGGCGGATTTGACTCTTGAATCCGCTCTTCAGAGATTCATCGATAACCATATGGGGTTTGGCGATCCCTCTCTCTTTCGCCACCAGGCCGACCAGGTGCTCCTTGCTCATACCGCTGGTGCCTTTTATTCCGGAGCTTTTCGCCATTTGCCTCAACTGGTCAACCTTGTGTTTCTGCAATTCATGCCAGTCCATGAGACCTCCTAAGTTTACGAAAGCGTAATACCGGTTGTGAGGTCTGTCAACATGGAGATGTCCCTGGGGGACATAATGGGTGATATTCGGAGTCAGGTGACGAGTCGCTAGCGCTTGAATTCGTGCGCCAGGATCGCGTAGTGCCAGTGATCGCGGGGACGATCCTCATGTACCAGGTACTCCCGCAGACGCCCCTCCCGCCGCATGCCGAGCTTCTCGGCAACCCGGCGACTGCCCTTATTCGCCACATCGCAAGTCAGGAACACCCGCCGCAGACCCAGACGGCTGAAACCGTAGTCCAGCAACAGGGCCGAGGCATCGGTGGTGTAACCGCGGCCGGAAAAATCCGTGCGCAACCAGTAACCGAGCTCCGCGTGGCCGGCATGACTGCGCATCATCAGACCCACCCCGCCGATCAATTCGCCCGATGCGAGGTGAAACACCGACAGGTGGAGTCCGCGCGCGGTGCGCTCCTCCTCCCGGGCGAAGGAGAGGAATTCTCGGGCCGCTTCGAGATCGTAGCCGACCGATGCCCAGGGCAGGTAGCGCTCCATTTCGGGATAGCTGCACTGCACGGCGTCGACCAGCAGGCGGGCCTCGCTCAACAGGCCTCTGCGCAGGAGTATTTCACCATCGTTCATCTCAACGGCCTTCACACGATACCTCCCGGAAGAATGCCGACCCCCCGTTCGAGAGGAGCCGGCACAAAGTAGCAACTATGGCGAAAAAGGGCGAGTACGGTTTGATTCCGGCCGGTTAAATCGCCTCCACGATCAGCGTGGCGCCCTCGCCGCCGCCGATACAGAGGCTGGCCAACCCGCGTTTGGCGCCCTCATCCTTCATGGTGTAGAGGAGCGTCGTCAGTATACGGGCGCCGCTGCCGCCGATGGGGTGGCCGATGGCGACGGAGCCGCCCCGTTTGTTGACCTTGGCCGGATCCAGACCGAGCAGCTTGTTGTTGATCAGCGCCACGACCGCGAACGCCTCGTTGACCTCGAACAGGTCGATTTCATCGGCTTTCAGCCCGGCCCTGGTCATCGCCTTTTCGCAGGCCTTGGCGGGCGCGGTGGTGAACCACTCGGGCGCCTGGGCCGCGCTGGCCTGGGCGACGATCCGCACCATCGGGGTCAGACCCAGTTCGACGGCCTTTTCGCCCGCCATGACGACAAAGGCGGCGGCGCCATCGTTGATGCTGCTGGCGTTGGCGGCGGTGACGGTACCCTCCTTGTCGAACGCGGGGCGCAGGCTGGGGATGCGGTCGAATTTCACGCGACCGGCCTCCTCGTCCCTGGCGACGACTACGGGTTCGCCTCTGCGCTGGGGGATCTCCACGGGCGCGATCTCCGCGTCAAAGAGGCCGCCTTCGATCGAGGCCTGGGCGCGCTTGTAGCTCTCGATGGCGAAAGCGTCCTGCTCCTCGCGACCGATCCCCTTTTCACGAGCGCAAAGCTCGGCGGCGCTGCCCATGTGCCAATTGTTGTATGGATCCCAGAGGCCGTCGAAGACCATGCCGTCCTTGAGTTTCCAGTCACCCATCTTGACGCCGTTGCGGCTGCCGAGCACGTAGTGGGGGGCCAGGCTCATGTTCTCCATGCCGCCGGCGACGACAATGTCGGCATCGCCCACGGCGATGGCCTGTGCGGCGAGCATCACGCTCTTCAGACCGGAGCCACAGACCTTGTTGATGGTCATGCACTCGACGCTGTCGGGCAGTCCGGCACCGAGGCAGGCTTGCCTTGCGGGGGCCTGTCCCTGACCGGCGGGCAGCACGCAACCCATGATACACTCATCGACAACCTCACCCTTGATCCCGGCACGCTCAACGGCGGCCTTGATGGCGATGGCGCCCAGCTTCGTCGCGGGCACGGTGGAGAGGGAGCCCAGGAAAGACCCAACCGGGGTACGGGCGGCGGAGACGATTACAACTTCACGGACTTCGGACATAGGTGCACCTCGGGAAAACTGTATGGATTGTGATCGATATCTGAGCTTCGGCGTTGCGAAAGCGTCCCCATCCTAGCGGAAAGGGGCACTCGTGCGCAAGAGGTTGCATTGACCCGGCCGAGCGAATCACTGCATCAGGCGGCGGATAGCCGCCTAATCGCGAGCGAAAGACCTCCGACGATGAACAACAGGGCGATGACCATCGGCGTCGGCGGCAGGTCCAGGGCGATCGAGCCGAGGAAGCCCAGCAGAACGGACAGAACCCCGATCAACATCACCGCCCTGAAGTGCGCGCCCAGGCCCTGGACCCGCCGCTCCCGGAGCATGGTGGGGATGGCCAGGAGGCCCAGCGTCAGCAGAGGTCCGATCCAGATCACGCCCGCGGCGATCAGAACCGCCGCCAGCGCACGGAAGGTCAGCAAGGTGCCGACCCCGCCTGCGCCGACCTTGATCGCCAGCCCCTCCTCGTCCAGCGCCAGAGCGTAGATCATCCCGCGGAAGATGAAGCCGAATCCGAGCAGGACCAGCGTCAGAACGAGAAAAGCGGTCAACTCGGCTCCGCCGATGGCCAGCAGTTCGCCGCGCAGCATGTGCCGTACGTGAGCCTCGACCCGCGTCGAGGTGGCGCTCATCAGGATGGTGGCCGCCTGTCCGGCGCAGAAGATCGCCGCCAGCAGGGCCGCGCGCCACCTGCCCGAAGCGCGTTGGCCCTGTCGCCGCGGCAGCAACAGGCTGACGATCAGGATCGCCGACACGGCGCAGAGGTAGAGGGCGAAGGTGTTCTCCGCCGGCACGCCGCAGAAGACGGCGGCCACCACGGCCGCCGTGCCGACGGGGGGCAGCGCCAGGCCGAGCAGGATCTCGTCGCGCAGCGATAGCACCGCTCCGAGCGGGGGTGCGGTTAGACCGAGCGCCAGCGCGCCAGCCAGGGGCATCCAGGAGAATGCGAGGATCGCGAGGAGATCGCTCATGCCGTCACCTCCGCCCGCACCGGAACCTCGCGGTCCGCGTCGATCCAGGTCTTCACGTGGCACGTGATGACCATGCCCAACCCGCGCGAGCGGGACAACTCGCGCAGAAGATCGCCGATCCGCCGCGCGGAGGGGGCGTCGACGTTGATCGTGGGTTCGTCCATGAGCAGCAGCCGCGGCGCACCGATCAACGCGCGCGCCACAAGCGCGCGCTGCCGCTGTCCCCCCGACAGGCTGGCGAAGGGGGTATCGGCCCGCTCAGCGAGATCGACTCTTCCCAACGCCTCGAGCGCGGCGTCCCGGCCTCGGCTCCACCGCGTGGGATCGCCGGAACGGACGATGTCCAGCGCCGTCGCCGGCACGGAGCGGTCGATCACCGACTCCTGCGGCACGTAGCCGAGGTCGTCCCGTTCGACGCCCCAGGCGATCCGTCCGCTCTTGCGGCGCACGAGGCCCAGCAGCCCGCGGAGAATGGTGGTCTTGCCGCAGCCGTTGTCCCCCGTGAGCAGCAGGATCTCTCCGGCCGCGATCTCGAAGTCGACCGGTCGCGCGGGCGCGAACAGATCACCGTTTAAGTGATATCCCCAGCATCCCTCTTCGACCTTGAGCAGGTGCGTCGTCGTCATCGATCGTCCGCCTCTCCGCTTTCGTTCAAGGCCGCGAGCAGGGCCTGGAGGTTGTATTCGTGCAGGCCGCTGCACGTGTCGATCTCCTCCCGGGCGCCGACCATGTTGGCGAAACGAACGGACGTGGCGCCGGTCCGTTTCGCGAACTCCTTCGGCAGCTTCGCGCTCTGGGCCTGGTGATAGATGATCAGCCGCACGCCCTCGCTCCGAGAGGCGCGAGCCAATCGCGCCAGATGTCGGGCCGTGGGTTCGATGCCCGGTTTCGGTTCGAGGGTGCCGACCACCCGCAGTCCGTAAAACCGCGCCAGGTAGGAGACGTCGGCGTGGTAGCTGATCACGGGGATCCCCTGTAGCGGCGCGCCCCGTGACTTCAGTTCGGCGACGACGGTCTCGATTTCGGCCAGGTATTCGGTCAGCGCGGCATCGATATCGGTTTCCAGCTCCGGGGCCGCTCCCATCAGGGCGTAGGCCACGTTCTCGGCCATGGTCGGCCAGCAGTGGGGACCGACGTTGAAGTGGGGGTTGCCCTCCGCGTGCTGCTCCCCTTCGCTGCGGCTGATGACCGTCGGCACGTCCAGGATCTCGATCCCGTCGTAGACCTCCACCCAGGCGCGGTGATCCTCCATGACCTTCTCGTTGCGGGCCTCGGCGGCCAGCGGCGGCAGCCAGCTGTGCTCCGCATCAAGTCCCAGCGTCAGCAGCAGGTCAGCGCGGTTGAGAAGCGGGATGAAGCTCGGCCGTGCCGGTACGCCGTGGAAGTCTTCGCGGCCGGAGGCCAGCGTCCTGACCTCGATCAGATCGCCGCCGATCCTTTCGGCGATGACGCCGAGGTCGGGGATGGAGGCCACGACCCGGAGTTCGTCCGCAACGGCGGTGGCGGTCGCGAAGACAAGCAGCAGCAGCGCGATGCGTGCGCGAATATCGAAAAGGGTGTCGCTCAGTCTCATCTCTGCCTCCCATGGGTGTGGTAGCCGATTACGCCGTCGTACTGCAGGACGAGGCGGTGCACGGGATCGCTGTTGGGGTTCAACTCGTAGCGGGACACTTCGAGCCGCACGAACTGATAGTGACTGATGTTGAACGTGAGGAACGCGCCGTAGCGGAGACGGGGATCGTCGCCGTACCGGAGCGGTTCGAACCGCTCGCCGAAGGCACCCAGCTGCCAGGTTCGGTTCAGGCGATACCGCGCGTGACCGAACAGGCCGTCGCGCGTGAGCGTCTCGCGGGACCAGACGCCGCCCTCCTCGACCTCGAACGCCTGGCGGTTGCCCAGGAACTCGATTCCGAAATCGAGGCCGGTGTAGAGGTTCTTCTCTGGAGGATTCCAGAAGACGGTCACGTTGCCGCCGTAGACGGTCTTGGCGTAGGTCTCGCCGGGGAAGCGCTGCGAATACGCGTGATTGGCCTGGTGGACGACGCTCGCGCCGAAGTCGACGCTCCAGCTCAATCCCAGTTCGAGCGAGGACTGAAGCCGCCCGAGGAGGGCGAGATCCTCCAGCCGCTTGTTGACGCCGGGCGCGATCGGCGCATCGGGATCTTCGACCTGCGCCAGGTACTCCGCTTCGAGTTCCGGATTATCGGGGCAGTGAAGATCGTCGCCGTGGAAGTGGCAGCCGGGCGGCGGATTGTCCGGTCCCCAGGCTGCGGTCGACGAAACGGGATCCGTGTCGTGGCTGTGCCCGACGATGGCGTTGTAGACGCCTCCGGTGAGCTCGACGTAGCGGGAGAGCGGCGCCAGCCAGGAGAGTTCGACGCCGGTGGGGGCCAGATGCCCGCCGATGTATTCCCGCAGAATCCGCGGCTCGCTGGCGAAGGGCATGGCGTGGCTGTGGAAGGTGCTCCACCGGCCGAAGGTCGCCAGATAGTGTCCGCCCCGCAGCTTGAGATTTCCGGGCAGACTGTGGATCGCGAAGTACAGCTCGTGAATCTCCGCGCCCTCCTCGCTGAACTGGGCGTTGAAGTCGATCCGCCCGTAGGGATCGATTTCCGCGCCGAGGGAGAGTTCGGCGGTCGAGATGTTGAAGCCCCGCGTGGTCCAGATCTTCTCTCCGGCCTCGTCCCGCTCGGCGTCGTGCAGATCGGTCTTCAGATCGAAGGCGAAGCCGATGTCGGGATTCATCCAGGCGCCCCGGCCCGAACCGGAGCTCTGTCCCAGGACGATTCCCGGGCTGAGCGCGAGCAGGAGAGCCAGGCGTATCGCTGTGTGCATTCCGTTCCCCTTTCGGATCAGTAATCCTTGATGACGTCAAGCGCCGTGTCGGTGACGAAGATGTACTCGGAGGCCGTGTGCGCCTGCCAGTCGTTGTGGAGTTCGCCCTCGTCGGGATGGTAGCAGTAGACGCGGCCGTCGGATTTGTCGAGCAGCCAGAGATGATCGCCGGCGTGGTTGACCGCGCAGGCCATGTTCGCCGCCGGCGCGTCCAGGTCGAGGACCGAGCCATAGCAACTCGCGTTTTCGCCGTCGATGCAGACGAGCCAGGCTTTCGCGGTTTGCAGGTCGGTCACCGCGACCATCTTCCCGTCGCTCGACAGGGCGTAGTTGCCGCCACCGTTGTTCCAGGCCAGCGTCGAACCGCTCAGTGTCACCGTCTCGGCTGTCCGGTTCTCCATGTCGAGCAGCAGGATGTTGTCGGCATCGCCGCTCTCCAGCTTGCGCGGACCGAAGGCCACGGTGTTGTCGCCCGCGTGGTAGAGGAAGTTGACCCGCCCGGTGCCGGGGTAGGCGATCGAGACCTCCAGCGTCGCATCCTCGATGTCGAGGACCTCGATGTGGTCGTTCGTGGCGATGAAGGCGATGTCCCCGTCGCGGTGGTGACCATGGAGGAGCGCATCGCCGTGGGCACCGGTGGCGATCGGGATCTCGGCGATGATCGTATCGGCGTCGAAGTCGATGATCCGCGCCCAGCCGGGATCCATCTGCGTCGCGATCAGGTGTTCGTCGGTCAGCAGAGCAGCCGAATGGCCGCTGCCGTTGTGCAGAGTGCGAACCGCTTCGGTCTCCGTGTCGACGACGGTGAAGGTGGCGTCGCCGTCGTTGGCCCAGATCACGTACTCGCCGTGGGGGTGGACGCCCTGGTGGACGTTGTTGCTGCCCGTGACGATCGGGTCGATCCGTTCGGGTACATTCATGTCGGCGTGGTCCCCGTGGGCGTGGAAGCCCTGGGTGAAGCCGTAGGCTCCGCCGTTGCTGCCCAGCCAGACGGTGGGTTCGCCGTCCGGGCCGGCTTTGGCCTGCCGCATCAGGGGATGCCCGTCGGCGAACCAGGTGCCGTGCAGAGCGCCGCTGTCGGCGTCGTAGACCCGCAGGCTGTCGTCGGCTCCAACGGCCCAGAGCCAGACGTTCATGTCCTCCTCTTCACCCGTATTCGTGCCCAGTATTTTATCGTCGTCCCCGCAGGAGGACAGACTCGTCAACGCGATCAGCAACGACAAAAGCAAAGCGATATCCAGGATTCTGCGCATAGGCGATCCCCTTTCCACGACGCGCGCAAACGTGCGCATCAGCCATCCGCGAGTGCCGGGGATCCGATCGTCGGAGACCCGCGTCGCGTTGTATGTCGATTCTGGTGGAAACGATTCGGTCTATGCGGTTAAGGGGGGCGCGCGGCTGAAGCTGAAGTCGATGGCGGCCAGCGACGGAGCGGAGGACGCATCCCGGACGAGCCGCTCGACGTGGGTGATGCCGGCGAGCTCCGGGGCGGCCGGCGCTTCGACGGCCAGATAGGTACGCTCGAACTGGCAGAGTTCACAATCGTCGTGGGAGGTTTCGCACGGATCCGCGTCAGCGTCATCGCAACATATGGTCAGCTCGTGACTGTGGAACGAGGTGAATAGGGTTCCAAGAGCCACGAGCAGGATAAGGGCGAGTAGCCCGATATTGCGAGTGAGACGTATCATAGGCATATCGTAATAAAGTGGGTATGGTTCAGCAAGGGTGTCCATTCGTTCCAGTTGAGTTTGATGGTCGTTCAACTCCGGTCTTGAATCTGTCCGAGCGACGAACTATAGCTTGATGCTCGACCGGCAAATCCCTCCCGCCGTCCCGTTCGGAGAACAGATGTCAGACGAACCGCGTGATCCACATTTCGAAGAGAGTATCATTGTGCCCGGCAAGCAGGCCGGCTCGGTGGGTGAAGCCTGGAAGCTGGCCTATCCGACGGTGATCGGCATGATGTCCGCCACGATCATGTGGACCGTCGATACGATGATGCTCGGCCGTGTGGGCAAGGTGGAGCTGGCCGCCGCCGGTTTCGGCGGCGTGCTCATCTGGACGCTCTACACCTTCTTCGTCGGCATCGTGCAGGGTGTGAGCACGTTTGTCGCCCAGGCCAAGGGGGGCGGACGTCTGCGGGAATGTTCGATATTCGCCTGGCAGGGTCTCTACCTCTCCCTGGGTGCGGCTGCCCTCCTGTCTCTCTTCATCTGGAAGATGCACTGGATCCTGGATCTGGCCAAGCCGGACCCGGAGGTGATATTCGAGTGTCTCCGCTACACGCGGGCGCGTCTGCTCGGCTCGTTCTTCCTGCTGGCGACCTTCGTCTTTCACAGCTTCTTCCGCGGCATCGGCGACATGAAGACCCCGATGAAGATCGCCCTGTTCTCCAACGCCGTCAACGTGGTCTTCGATGTCGTGTTGATCTTCGGCGTGGGACCCTTCCCGCGACTCACCGCCATGGGGGCCGGTGCGGCCACCGCCATCGCCGATCTGTCCGCGGCGTTGATGGGATTCATCCTGTTCGTGCGCCCGGTGATTGATCGGGTGTACCACACCCGCACCGAACATCCCTTCAAACCGGATGCGATGAAGCGGTTGATCAGGGTCGGCGCACCCATAGGCGGACAGTTCTTCCTCGACATGGGCAGCTTCTCGATCTTCATGGCGGCCATGGGGCGTCTGGGCACCAACCAACTGGCCGCCAGTCAGATCGGCATTCAGTTGCTCAGCTTCTCGTTCATGCCCGCCAACGGCATCGCCAAGGCGGCTTCGACCATGGTCGGGCAGTACATCGGCGCCGGCAAGCAGGCGCTGGCCGAGAGATGCGCCTGGGTGACGGTGCGGATGAACCTCGTCTACTCGCTCTTCATCGCCGTCATATTCCTGGTCGGGCGGAAACATATATTCCTGGCCTTCAACAAGGATCCGGAGGTCGTGGCGGCGGGGATGAGCATCATTCCGCTGCTGGCCGTTTTCCAGATCGGCGATGCGCTGCAGATGGCCTTCACCAACTCGCTGCACGGCGCGGGCGACACCCGCTTTCCGATGATCCTGATTGCGCTCAGCGCCTATGGGATCTACATCCCCCTGGCGCTGCTCTTCGCCTATGGTTTGGGCTGGGGCATTGTCGGCGGCTGGCTGGGGGGCGTGATCCACTTCACCGTACTCAGCACGGTGCTGGCGATTCGCTTCCGCGGCGGCAAGTGGAAAACGGTCACGATCTGATTCGCCCCGAGCCCCCTCTATCGAATTCCGCAAGCCTTTGCCAATGGGGAACGGGTGGCGCGCGGCGCCACCCGTTCCTTGCGTAAGCAAACTGCGACGCCGTCGGCGACGCTATTTCAGCATGATCATCTTGCGGCTCTCGGTGCGGCTGGCGAAACGGGCGCGGCTGAAGTAGACGCCGCTGGCCTGTCGTTCGCCATCGGCGTCGGTGCCGTCCCAGATGAATGTGCGCCGCTCGTTGCCCTGCAGCGTGCCGTTGAACAGCGTGTTCACCAGGCGGCCTTTGACGTCATAGATCTCCAGGCTCACTTTGACCGGATTGCCCGCGGGCGCGGTCAGTTCGATATTCGTGCTGGGGTTGAACGGATTCGGGAAGTTCTGAGAGATCCGTCCGCTAGGCACCTCGACGGTCTGGCCCGGCACCTGGGTCAGGAGATGCACATAGGCGGTCTCCTCGTAGGAGACGGTGATCTCCGCGACGGCCGGATCGTTGCTGCGGATCTGGATGAAGCGATAGTTGTTGGGGCTCGCCACGGCCAGATCCGGGGCGCCGGTCTGCCACTCATCCCACTCGATGAACTTGATTTCGTCGAACCAGGACATCCCCTCGCCGCTGTCCGGCGGATCCATCGTGCAGCGCACCTCGAAGTAGGTGGCCTCCTCCGGCGTCTCCAGTTCGGCCCACTGGTGGAACCAGTCGCTGGTCCCCTCGAACGCCGGACCCAGCTGGGTGCTGGTGATATAGGAGGAGGCGGAGCGGGAGGAGTAGAACCGCGCCAGCATGTTCGCGCCGTTGGTGTTGTCCGCCTTGAGCCAGCCGGAGAAGCTGTGCCGCTTCGTGGGCACGCAGGGCGGGTGCCGCTCCTGATCGGTACCGACGAAGGTGCCGGCGCTGGAGGAGCGACGCAGCGCCAGCGAGCGCTCGCCCTTGTAGGACACGGTGTCGTCGAGCCACTCGTCGCTGGTGTTGTCGTCCCAGAGCGTGGCGCCCTCATCCTCGAAGGTGCCGTGCCACAGGACCTCCCGCCCGAAGCTGATCTCGTAGTCGCCCAGGTTCTCGCCGTTGACGGCGATGATGCGCGACAGGTTGCCCGGCCCGGTGACCGGGATGGGCTTGCTCAGTTGATAGTCGCCCTCCTGACGGCAGGGGACCGTGAGGTCGTACTGCTCGGTGCTGGCCTGGGCATCGTCGTAGCTCAGGTGGATGCGGCCGAGGTTGTTGTCGGCATCGTAGGCCACGACCGCGCCCATGGGGCGCGAGTAGTCGGCCAGACGGTCGATGAGTTCGCGGCCGAACTGCCCGGTGGCCGGCTGGGTGATGTAGTCGTCGATCCAGGCGGGCTTGAAGGTGTAGCCGGTGATGCCCGTCTTGTCGATCTCCAACGAGAGAACCATCGTCGACATCGTCTCGATGTAGGGCAGTTCGAAGATGAAGTTGCCCATGCTGTGGGCGATGAGCTTGCCGTTGTAGGATTCAAAGCCCTGCACAACGTGGGGATGGTGGTTGATCAGGACATCCGCGCCCAGATCCAGGGCCAGTCGCCGCAGCGCCCGCTCGGTGGGGAGGGGTTCGTGCCTGAAGAGGAAGTCCTCGTTCTCCGGCAGGACGTCGCCGTTGTCGGCGACATGCTCGATGGTGAGATGCTTGTGGACCCCACCCGCGATGATCTTGGCGCCGCCCGGTTCATCCTCGTCCGGAGGAGAGGTCATGTATTCGTTGCCGGTGTGGGTCTGCACGATGACGATGTCGGCCTGGCTGCGCGTGTCGCCGATGGCCGATTCCAGATTCTTGGGCAGGTTGTAGGCGAATCCGCACTTGCTGGCGCCGGCGTCGAGGAAGGGCTGCGAATTCCAGCGGCGACCCGTACGGTTGCTGAAACCGAGGAAGGCCAGCCGCACGCCCCGTTCGGTCCGGTAGGAGGGGAGCATGGCGAAGTAGTCGTTGATGCCCGCGCCGTCGTGTCCGATGCCATACTGATCGCAGAGTGCGATGGTCTGGAGCATGCCCACCTCACCGTAGTCGATTATGTGGTTGTTGCCCAGCGTGACAAGATCGATGCCTGCGTTGACCACGCCGATGAAGTTCTCGGGCCTGGCCCGGAACACCACGCTCTTGGTGGGGTGCGGCGTGCCGCCATCGGTATAGGAGACCTCCAGGTTGGCCATGGAGAGGTCGGCGGCGTCGCCGAAGATCCCTTTGGTGGGGGTGTAGAGGGCGTCGATGCCGTAGGTGTCGATGATCCCGCCGTGGTTCTCGTAGCCGCGGCCGGTCATGATGTCGCCCACGAAGTTGACGATGAGCGGACTGTTGTCCACGCCTGTCTCGACGCTCACCTGCAGCGTGTCGCTGTCGGCCTGGTTGTCCGGGTCGTGCACCACGCAGGAGACCGTGTAGGGGTAGTTGGCCTCGACGATGAAGTCGTGCGTGGGATTCTGCTCGCTGCTGGTCTGATCGTCGCCGAAATCCCAGTGGAAGGTGTGGGTCTCGGAGTCCGGATCCACGACATCTGCGTAGAACTGCACCTCGGCGCGGTAGCGATCCGTCGCGATCTTATCCATGGAGCGGATGTTCCGCGACACGGTGATCTCCGGGGGCACCGGGAGATCGGTGGTGACGTCAATGATAGTGTCGAAGATCGTGGTGCCGTTGCCGCTGTCGCAATCGTTGACGAAGATCAGCTTGTCGATGTTCGGCAGGTAGGCGTGGGTGGCGAACCAGTCCTCGCCGATGGGGAGCAGGTAGACGCGCCAGTGTCCCGTGCCGTAGGCCCCCTGGTAGACGGTCCACCACTCGGGCCCCTCCGGCAGATCGTCGCCGGCCATGGTGTAGATGAGTTCGTTGACGCCGTCGCCGATGCCGAAGCCCTGCATCTCGCCGATGTTGTCCACGTAGACCGCGACCTGCCAGACGGTCTCCCCGGTGATCGTGTAGGGTGCGATCCCCATGGTTTTCCAGCTGTTGCCGTTGATGCGCAGGGCGTAGTCGCCCTCATGCGTGTTGTTCGTGATCAGCGACCAGGAGTCCGGGTCCTGATCCTGGTCGGGGTAACTGTCGAGCGTGACGCTGCCCGATTCGAAATCCTCGATCACGATGCCGCGCTCCGCCGCGAGAGCTGCGACCGGGGGCAATCCCGAGACGGTCATCAGGAGCAGGATGACAGAGAAAAGCGAGAAGCGGGAAAGGCTGTGACCGAGTCCGGTTCTGACCTGCATGGACTACTCTCCTGGCTGGGGCTGGAAAACCTACTCCACAAATAGTACCACATAATGACCGCTTGCAGATACTCCGCCGGGGGCGTTTCCGATTTTCCCCGGTCGTGACCGGAATGGGCCCGGTTGCTCCTCCTCGTTTCCGTTGATATCCGGTTGTGGAATGTTTGTTGCGTAGGCGCAACAAACACGGATGAAGTTCCCGGGAGATCATTTCGACGAATCTCTTGGGGATCGGGTGTCAATACTGAGGGGCGGTCCGTAATGTCATTGCAGGGCAATTACTTACATGAGGTTAAAGATCAATATGAGCAGCTGCCCTACCCCCCCCGGGAGCCTGCGGAGGAGCGGGAGCGCCTGCTCTCCACGAACCTCGATCATCTGGAGAAAATCAACCACTTCTGCTTCAACGGGCAGGAATCATTCAGAAACGGATTCCGTGTCCTCGTCGCCGGTTGCGGCACGGGGGACAGTGTTGTCTATCTAGCCGAGCAGCTGCGGGGGTTGAACGCGGAGGTGGTGGCCCTGGATCTCAGTGCCGCTTCCCTGAATCTGGCCCGCGAACGGGCGGAGGTTCGGGGGCTAGGGGATATCCGCTGGGTAAACGGTTCACTCCTCGATCTTCCCGACCTGAATCTGGGCTACTTCGATTACATCAACTGCTCCGGCGTGTTGCATCATCTCGAGTCTCCCGAGCGGGGGCTGGCGGCGCTCGCCGGCGTCCTGCGCCCGGGTGGGGGGATGGGTCTGATGGTCTACGCCCTGTATGGACGTCTTGGGATCTATCAGATGCAGGATCTGACGCGGCGGTTCTGCGATCCGACCGATTCGGTACGGACCCGGGTTGAGGTGACGAGAACCCTGCTGAACAATCTGCCGACGACCAACATGTTCAGGCTCTTCCAGGAGCACCATCTCGAGTTCGACGAGATGGATACCGATTCAGGACTCTATGATCTGTTGCTCCATTCTCAGGATCGCGCGTATACCGTACCCCAGATTTACGAACTGTGCGCAGCCTGTAACCTGACCCATTCGGGGTTCGCCCGTCGCCGTGCGCTGTATATGCCGGAGCTGTTGATTCAGGAGAGCTCCCTTCTGGAGCGGATGCAGACCATGCCCCCCGAGGAGCGGGAGGCTCTCGCGGAGATCCTCTGGAGTCGCCACTACAAGCACTCGTTTTACGTATCGACAGCCGAGGATTCCGTCGCCGCCCCAGACAACCTGGAGCTGGCGCCGTTGCTGCAGGCGACCTCGGATGTCAGTCTGGGCGACAAGATCCGGCAGCTGATGCCCACGCTGAAACCCGGCATGCAGTTCAATATCCAGAATGGAGATGAGGGCTCCGTGGATATCTCCGTGGGTCGCTTCACGGCCGGGATCATCAGACACATGAACGGCAGGATATCGCTGAACCGCATCTTCAGGAAGATACGCAAGGAGAAACAGTTCCGCGCCGCGCCGCCAACGAACGAAGAACTAACCGGTGAATTCCTCCGCATCTATAGGCTGCTGCATCCCCTCGACCTGATCCTGCTGAAGGATCCCGGAATTCCCGATTTCCCCAACACCGAGCAATTGCATGCCAGGATGTCTGCAGTCGTCGGGAGTGAAAGGGTGTCAGTAGCCACCTTGTGAAGATGTGGGATCGATTGCAACCGGGAGCATGACAATTGACTCCAGAGGAGTCTCATGCCGGATGCCGTCCAACAGACCGCCCTGACGGATCAGTACGAAGCCTACCCCTACCCGCCACGTGATCCCCAGGCTGAAGAGCAAGCCTTGAGGATGCCGGTCCTTGATCAGTTATCGAAGATCAACCATTTCTGCTTTCGGGGACGGGAGAGTTTCTCGAAAGGGTTTCGGGCGCTGATTGCCGGCGGCGGCACCGGAGACGCCGCGATCTATCTGGCGGAGCAGCTGCGGGAGACGGATGCCGAGATCGTCTACGTGGATCTCAGCTCCACCTCGCTGGAGGTCGCCAAAGCCAGAGCCCGGGTGCGGGGATTGACCAACATCAAATGGCTGAATGCATCCCTGCTGGATCTGACCGACCTGGGTGTAGGCCTGTTTGACTATATCAACTGCTGCGGGGTGCTGCACCACCTGGCGGAGCCGAAAACGGGGCTGCGGATGCTCAGGAGCTGCCTGCTTCCGGCGGGGTCGATCGGCCTGATGGTCTATGGTCAATACGGCCGCATTGGTGTCTACCAGTTGCAGGATCTCCTGCGCCGGATCGGCAATGAGACCGATTCGATGCAGACCCGTGTCGATCTCGCCAAGGCGATTCTGAAGGATCTGCCGGCGGGCAACCTGTTCAGGCAGGGGCAGGAGAGGATCAGGTTCAAGGATCTGGATTCGGATATCGGGATCTACGATCTGCTGCTTCACTCGCAGGATCGCGCCTATACCGTTCCTCAGCTTTATGAGCTCTGCTCAGCGTGCGGAATGACCCTGGCGGGTTTCGTCGATCACCGCGCCCACTATTCGGCCGGGACGATGATCAAGGATCCCGGCGTGCGGGAGCGCTTGCGGCAGCTCCCCTATCCGGAGCAGGAGGCGTTGGCGGAGCTCCTCTGGGGCAGCCACTCCAAGCACATGTTCTACGTGTCGCAAATTAGCGACTCCGTTGCCGATCCGGTGGACCGGGAGCTCGCGCCGTTGCTGCAGTCGAACTACGACTTCGGTTTGCCCGACCAGATAAGGCGGTTGATGGGCAATGTCTCGACGGGCATGAACATCAATATTCGCAACGGCGGTGAAGGGGCGGTGGATCTGGCCTTGGGGGAATACACCTCCAGGATGATCGCGCAGATGAACGGCAGGATGTCGCTGAATCGCATCTTCAAGAAGATTCGCAAGGACAAGGCATTCCGGGCCGCGCCGCCCACTAATGAGGAGTTGCAGAATGAATTCCTCCGCATCTATAGGCAGCTGCATCCCATCGATATGATTCTGCTGAAGGATCCGGGGATACCCGACTTCATGAACACCGAGCAGTTGCAGGCGAGGATGATCTCTGCCGTCGCAAACAGAAAGGCGGCGACCGCCCCTTGATGAAGTGAGATGCCGTGGCGGCCGGAGGTGAGGTCCTAAAAAAAGGCGGGCCGGTCATTGACCGGCCCGCCTTATCGTGGATGCGAGACTGCGCTAACCCGGGTAGGCGGCAAGGCCGGCGGCCAGGATCCTGATGGCGTCCTTGAGGTGAGTGGAGTTGAGGACGTAGGCGATGCGCACTTCGTCCAGCCCCGATCCCTCTGTGGCGTAGAACCCGGCAGTGGGGGCGACCATGACGGTTTTGCCCTCCAGCCGGAAATCGGTGAGCAGCCAGATGGCGAACTTCTCGGCATCGGCCACGGGCAGCTTGGCCACGGTGTAGAACGCACCGGCGGGCTTGAAGGCGGTCACGCCCGGAATCTCGCTCAGGCAATCGTGGAGCACATCGCGCCGCTTGCCGTACTCCTCCAGCACCTCGGTGAGATAGCTCTTCGGCGCCTTGTAGGCGGCAGCGGCGGCCAGTTGATCGACGGTCGGCGGACACAACCGCGCCTGACCGAAGCGGAGGCAGGAATCCAGGAGTTCGCGGTTGCGCGTCACCAGGCAACCCACGCGCGCGCCGCAGGCGCTGAACCGCTTGCTGACGCTGTCGAGAACGATCACCTGCTCGTCCAGATCCTTCAGGTGGAAGACGCTCTCGAAACGGGCGCCGTCGTAGACGAATTCGCGGTACACCTCGTCGGCGTAAAGGTAGAGGCCATGCTCGCGGGCCAGGTCGCCCAGCACGCCGACCTCGGCGGCAGAGTAGACCACACCTGTCGGATTGCCGGGGTTGCTGAACATGATGCCCCGGGTGCGCGCCGTGATTCTCTTCGTGAACTCCCCCTTGGCGGGCAGACGGAAACCGTTCTCCACGCTGGCGGGGACGGGCACCACCTTGACCGAGGCCGCCGTCGAGAAGCCGAGATAGTTGGTGTAGAAGGGCTCGGGGACGAGTACCTCGTCACCAGGGTCACAGGTGGCCAGGAGGGCAAAGAGAATCGCCTCGCTGCCGCCTGTGGTGACGATGACCTCATCGGGAGCGATCTTCACATCCCATTCGCGCCAGTAATCGGCGATGGCCTCCCGGAAAACGGGCAGGCCGTCGCTGGGGCCGTAGGCCAGCACCTTGTCGTGGAAGGAGCGATAAGCGTCGATCATCTCCTTGGGTGTCTCGATATCGGGTTGGCCGATATTGAGGTGATAGATCTCCGCGCCCTCCGCCTTGGCCTTGTTGGCGTAGGGGACCAGACGTCGGATCGGACTGGCGGGAACTGCGATCCCGCGCCGGGACAGACCGGGCTGTTTTCTGGGCATGAGCTCCTCCTCTGAAGTGACACGGCCACTTTAATCAGGATAGCCGTGCGGGACAAGCACCCCATGTCAGATTCATGGATCTGACGGGAATAATCCCTGTGACTGGTTTCTACATGATTCGGTTGTGGCAGCGCAGACTGCCATGATGACGTATTTATGTGGCGCAGGGTTGTGCCATGGTGGCAGTGGGTGGCAGATCGAAAACGGGTCTCATGTTGTTATGGAGGTTGGTAACTTGGGATGTATAATGTGCTTACATCAGTCTTTCTGTTGCGGCCGATTTTGGCAAGGCAGTTGCAGTAGTCACCGTGTCAGCATGAAGGATATGAAAGTCTTTAGAAATACGGATTCAATGACAGGTAAACACTCTCAAGGAGAAGTGACATGAACATGATCAAATGGACCCCCGCCAGCTCCCGCAATTTCAGCGATTTCGACCGCCTCTTCAGCGGCATCTTCGCGAACGGTCACGCGCAGTGCGAATGCACGGATGAGGAGAGCTCCTGGACACCGCGCGCCGATATCGGCGAGTCGGCCAAGGCCTACCACCTGACAATCGATCTGCCCGGAGTGGACAAGGGTGAGATCGAGATCAAAGTCGAGGATCAGGCGCTGATTGTCGGCGGTGAGCGTAAGGTCGAGCAGAATGATGAGGTCGCCGCGCGGCGCGTCGAGCGTCTGCAGGGCAAGTTCCTGCGCCGCTTCCGTCTGCCCAAGGAGGCCGACACCGAAGGGATCACGGCCGAGTACAGGGATGGCCTGCTTACGGTCGAGATTGCGAAGAGTGAGAAGGTAGCCGGTAAGAATATCGAAGTGCTCTGATTGGTGACGAGCCGACGGACCGTGTGTTTTCTGCAACCCGAAAGGAAACCGAATAGACAACGCGCGGTCCGTTGGCTCTCTCAGTAATTCCCCCCGTTTATTTGCGTCCGAATATTGAGAGCTTTCGTCCCAGTCGACATATCCTGTCGGCCGGGATGATGTTTTCCGACACTGCCCTTGCCAAAGAGGGGGCTTTCGGCTAGATTATCTCCCGCTCTGGGCCCTTAGCTCAGTTGGTAGAGCGCTGCGTTCGCAATGCAGAGGTCAGGAGTTCGAATCTCCTAGGGTCCACCTGACCTTCATGGGCGGTTAGCTCAGGTGGGAGAGCGCATGCTTCACACGCATGAGGTCACTGGTTCGATCCCAGTATCGCCCACCCATGAAATAGCCTTTTCGCAACGACTTGCGGAGAGGCTTTTTCTTTGAGGGGACGCTTATGCGGTGCTTACTGACCATTCACTGACCAGTCGCTTGGAGGGCCGTGTCAATTGTCACGGCGTGGAGGTTGTCCCGATCGGGAATCCAGTGGCGGTAGATGTTCAACGTGGTCTGGTAGGAGCTGTGACCGAGCTGATGTTGAACGAATTCCACTGGTGCACCGTTGGCCAGCATCTGACTGGCGTAGGTGTGGCGCAGATCGTGGAAACGGAATCCATCGCGGAGCTTCGTCTCGCGAGTCAGGCGATTCCAGAAGCGGCTCCTGAAGTTGCTCGGATCGATGGGCTGACCTTCCTGGTTGGCGAAGATCAGAGCCCTGCCCTGCGGGTTGCCTGTTCTCAACCGATGTTGACGAAGAACCTGTGCAGCATTCGGACTCATTCTCACCGTTCGCCTGGAGCTTTCCGTCTTTGGATCGCTGAAAGCCCCTGACTCCTTGAACAAGTCACGATGCTTCTGATGGGAGTTCGTCCCTTGAACGCGGAGCGAGTCTCCATCGAGGTCGGCATCCTGCCAGCGAAGAGCCAGCAGTTCACCGAGTCTCATCCCCGTGTAGATCGCCATCGTAACGATGATGTGCAGTGTCGCATCGATCGTCTCTGCCTTAGCCAGAAGTTTCTCGATCTCCACAGGCGTCAGGGGATCGACCTCACGGCGTCGTTCAGGGAGCTTGTCCAGATACTGCACCGGATTCTCGGAACGATAACCATGACGTACTGCATGCTTCAGGATGGCTCCCAGAGCAGTCAGGGCGAGATTGATCGTGCGGGGTGATAGGTCAGGGTAGGTCTTGATCAGGTTGGCCTTGAAGCGTTCAGCGATACCCAGATCGATGGCACTCAGACGATAGCGCATAAGTCCAATCTCTGGGTGAAGTAGATACCTCCTTACTGAATTTGAGTAGAGAGCATATGTGTTCGGGCTCCAGCCGGATGCTTTTGCTTTCAGCCATTCACCGGCAAAGTCACCGAACTGTTTGGTTCGGCCATCGGGGCGGAAACTGCCCTTCTGGATTTGCCCAACACGCTCGGCCAGCAAGCGCTCGGCTTCGCGCTTGGTTCTGCGATACTCGCGATGGCGTTTACCCTGGGCGTCGTAATAGTCCGCCACCCAGCGGCCTTCGCGTTTGGCTACTTTGGCCATTCATTCACCTCCTTTGTTTGGGTCTGCAAGTTGACGTTCGAGCTCTTTAAGAGCGAGGGTGAGCATATGTGGGATGGGCCTGCGACCCAGTTCCCAAGATTGAATACAGTGCCTTGATAGCTGAAGATGATCGGCTAACTCGCGTTGGTTGAAGCCATATTTCGACCGCCAATTTTTCAATGACTCTGAATTCATGACGTACATTGTACGCATAAGGGCTTCCAAGTCAAGTATAATGGGGGACAGCCAAGACATTCTGTGACTCGGGCCTGTCCGCCGGCAAGTTTGCCGGCGGAAATCAACCCCCTCTTGACAAACGCCAAGGAGTATGATATAAAACAATCATGAACAACCTGATAAATGATCTCAAGCCTAGGGATGACTTAATCAAGGCCGGCTTCCGCTTCGGCGACAAGGGTACGCATACCAGCCGGACCATGATGCTGAGCGAGCTATCCGACCTACTGGATGATTTACCACTTGAGGCCGAACGTGCCGACTACGCCTCCGCCATCATCGAGGAGAACGTCCTCGGCAAACAGACGACAGCCACCCGACGCCTGACCAACCAGCGTCTCGGCGAACTGTACGGGCTCGACCCGAGGCTCCCGCTTTTCCGTGTCCTGCGCCGCGTGTGGCCTCTGGACGAAGCTGGCCGGCCCCTGATCGCACTACTGTGTGCGCTGTGCCGTGACCCTCTCCTCCGGGCAACGGCCCGCACAGTGATCGACCTGCCCCTGAACGCAGAACTGATGCGCTCCAGTTTCCTGGATGCCATCCGCGAGGCCGTCGGCCCGCGCTTGAACGACTCGATCCTGGACAAGGTCGCTCGTAACGCCGGCAGCTCGTGGTCACAGTCAGGTCACCTGGAAGGCCGAGTCCGAAAGATCCGGCAGCGTGTACAGCCAACAGCCGGCTCTACTGCCTACGCCTTATGGCTAGGCTCTCTAGAAGATCTGGCAGGCGAGCAACTGCTGTCCAGTAGGTGGGCCCGCATGCTCGATACGACTGGCGGAGGACTGATCGACTACGTTCTGCAGGCGAAGCAGCTCGGGCTGGTCGACGCGCGGATTGGTGGTGGAGTCGCCGAGATCGAGGCCGGGCGGTTATCTGATTCAACTATGGAGTAATCCCAAACATGGGCAAAATCGAAGACCTCGCGAAGAAGTACGAACGCCACATCGGCGCGCCCTGGCAGCGGACAGTTGCCGGGGCTCAGCGGGTGATGCTTGTCGTCTATGAAAAGGAAGACGAGCGCAAGCTGAGGGCCCGCATCGACGAGTTCGCTCAGGCGACTCAGCGGACAGGCCACAGCTGGAAGCTCGTCGACTGCACGACGTGGTTCTCCGAATGGATGGCCCGCGACGACTACCGGGATGCCTACTTCGAAGATCCTTCACTGCTCGAGATGAACCTCGAGGGCGATTTCAAGCCCCAGGTGGAAAAACGCCTGTCGGAGGAGCTGGAGGCCGCCGACGAGGACACCGTCGTGGCCTTCATAGGGCTGGCCTCGTTGTATGGATTCGTCCGGGTTTCGGAGATGATCCGCGCCGTGGAATCGTCCATCAAAGGCCGGTTCATCGTCTTCTTTCCGGGAACCAAAGACGGAAACAATTATCGCCTCCTGGACGCTCGGGATGGCTGGAACTACTTGGCAAACAGCATCACGCTGCACGGAACAGGGAGCGCAGAATGAAGATCCACGAGATTCTCGATCGGGACCCTCGGAATAGCGGTTTGGCCAACAACGGACAGGCTCGGATCACCGGCCTGATGGATGAGCGGGCCAACACGGAACTGCGGGCTGAATTGGAAACCTTCGTCTGCGACGGCCAGTACGGCGACGCGATCCAGCGAATCCTGAGCAACTACCTGACGAATCTCGACCGGCCCAGGCAGAGCGCGGCTTGGGTCAGCGGATTCTTCGGCAGCGGTAAATCCCACCTGCTGAAGATGCTCGGCCACTTGTGGGTGAACACCCAGTTCGCCGACGGGAGCACAGCCCGCAACCTGGTGCGCGGGTTGCCGGCAGACATCGAAGCCCAATTGAAGGAATTGGACACCGAAGCAACTCGGTCAGGCAAGACTCCGATCGCCGCCGCTGGCACCCTGCCCGCCGGCAGCGGTGACCACGTACGCCGCACGATCCTGTCGATCATCCTGCAAGCCACTGGATGGCCCGATCAGTATGCCCAGGCTCGATTCTGCTTCTGGCTGCGCGACGAAGGCTTGCTGGAGGCCGTTCGAGCAGACGTCGAGGCTGCCGGCCGCAGCTGGCTGAAGGAACTGAACAACCTCTATGTCAGCCCGTTCATAGCGAAAGCCATTCTGAAAGCCAGTCCGGGGTTTGCCGAGAACGAGGCGATAGCTCGGAAGATCCTTATCCAGCAATACCCCCAGTCCGGCTCAGACATCACGACGCCCCAGTTCATCGAGGCGGCCAGGAAAGCGCTGTCTGAAGACGACGATTTGCCCCTGACGATCCTCGTGCTGGACGAGGTTCAGCAGTACATCAGCGATGCCTCGGACCGCGCCGTGATGATCACCGAGACGGCTGAAGCCATCCAGACCCAGCTGGACAGCCGGGTCATGCTGGTGGCATCGGGCCAGTCAGCCCTGACGAGTACGCCGAACCTCCAGAGACTACGGGATCGTTTTACTATCACGTCCCAGCTGTCGGACGCCGACGTTGAAGCCGTAACCCGCAAGGTTCTTTTGTTGAAAAAGGCGAGTGCGAATACCAAGGTCGAGAAGTTGCTGGAGGATCACGCCGGCGAGACTGACCGTCACCTGAAGGGCACAAAGATCGGGCCGCAGGCGGAGGACCGGAAGCACCGCGTTGCTGACTACCCATTGCTGCCCACTCGTCGCCGTTTCTGGGAGGAGTGCTTCCGCACGGTGGATGCCGAGGGGGCCAACAGCCAACTCCGCTCCCAATTGCGGATCATTCACGACTCCCTGCAGAAGGTCGCCGCCACGGAGTTGGGTACGGTCATCCCGAGCAGCGATCTGTTCCACGTCCTGGCACCCGATTTGGTAAACAAGGGTGTCCTTCTGAACGAAATCAGCACGCGCATCCAGCGGCTGAATGATGACACCGCTGACGGTGCACTGAAGCAGTCCCTGTGTGGCCTGATCTTCCTGATTGGTAAGCTTCCTCGTGAGGATGGAGTCAACCTGGGTGTCCGGGCTGACGCCTCCACCTTGGCCGACCTGGAGATCAATGACCTCACCCAGAACAGCGGCCCGTTCAGAAAAAACGTCGAGAAACTCCTCGACGAGCTTGTCGCGGACACGGTGGTCATGAAGGTCGGAGACGAATACCGGCTTCAGACTACAGAAGGGGCCGAGTGGGATCGATCCTTCCGCGAGAAACAACAAACGGTCCGCCCAGACGAGATTGAAATCGCCCGGGTACGGGAAAACCTGTTCGGTCAGGAGGTCCGCAAGATCGTGGACCAGATCAAGATTTTCCAGGGCAAGTCCAAGGTAAAGCGCACACTGGCCCTTCATTTCGGTGACGATGCTCCCGCCCCCGGCGGCCAGCACGTTGCCGTCTGGCTGCGGGACGGATGGCAGACATCCCAGAAGGAAGCCGAATCCCAGGCCCGGCAGATGGGGGCGGAAGACCCAACACTCCATGTCCACCTGCCGAAGAAGAGCGCCGACGACCTGAAGGCCCGCATCGTGGATGTGGAGGCAGCCCGCAAGGTGCTGGAGCAGAACGGCACACCTGGCAGCCCCGAGGGCAAGGAAGCCCGGGCGTCCATGGAGAGCCGCCAGAAGGCCGCAGAGCAGAGCCGCGACACCATCGTCCGCGAGATCATCCGGGCGGCTAAAGTATATCAGGGAGGCGGTACGGAGGTTTTCGGCGAGAGTCTGCGGGACAAGGTCGACGAGGGAGCGGAACAGTCGCTGGTGCGCCTGTTCCCCCGCTTCGACGACGCTGACAGCAAAGCCTGGGAGGCGGCCGTCAAACGCGCCAAGGACGGATCGGATGAACCCTTCAAGGTCGTTGGCTGGGAGCGGCCCACTGAAGAGCACCCGGTCGCCAAGGAAGTCCTGAACGTTGTCGGCACTGGAGCCAAAGGTTCAGAGGTTCAGAAGGAACTGAAAGGTGGGAAATTCGGGTGGCCTCAGGACGCCATCGACGCGGCCCTTATTGCTCTCCACAGATCAGATCATTTGCGCGCAACAAAAAACGGTCAGCCAATCCACCCGGGCCAGCTCGATCAAGCCGGTATCAAAGCCGCCGAATTCCGTCCTCAGGCGGTTCGGCTCAGCGCCACCCAGAAGATCGCCATCCGGGGGCTCTATCAATATCTCGCCGACATCAAATGCAAGACCGGGGAAGAAGAGCAAAAGGCCCCGTTGTTCTTGAATGAACTTGAACAGCTGGCTAAGTCAGCCGGCGGCGAGCCCCCCCTACCGGCTACGCCAGACTTGGCACTGGTCGACGAACTCAAGGGATATACCGGCAACGAGCAGTTGCAGGCCATGCTCGACAAGCAAGATGATCTCAAAACGACCGTAAAAGGCTGGAAAACACTCGCCGGGCGTTCAGAAGCCCGGATGCCCATCTGGCAGCTGGCGGTTAGGCTGCGTGAACTTGCCGCAGATCTTCCCATTGTCGACGAGGTAGGACCGGAACTGAACGCCATCAAAGCCGATCGGTCTTTGCTGGCCAACGATGACCTGGTCATGCCCCTCAACGCCAAGCTCGGCGAAAGCCTCAGAGCGGAAGCGACCCGTGTCCATGATCTACTCACCAAGTCCGTAGACCGGGCACTTAAAGATCTCGAATCAGACGCCAACTGGAGCGAGCTTAATGGTGCCGTCCGCACCGAAGTGGCGAGGAAAGTTGGCATCGCCAAACCGGCCCCTCTGAGCGTAGCGACTAACGAGGACCTGTGCCGCACACTTGAAAACCAATCTCTCAATGCCATGCGCGCCGAGATCGATGCCGTACCCGCGCGTGTGCCCAACGCCTTGTTGGAGGCGGCCAAGCGCCAAGATCCTAGCAAAACGACGACACCAGTTACCGTCCGCAGGTGCACGCTTGCCAGCGCGGATGAAGTCAGTGCCTGGGTCAAGGAGCAGGAAGAAAAACTCATGGCTGCCGTCGCCAAGGGTCCGGTGATCATCAACTAGGAGAGCGTATATGGCCCCGCTGTCATCCGATCAGAGAAAGCTACTGGAGAAAGTTATCGTCAAGGCCCGCAAGGCGGCTGAAGCTGGGGCCAAGAACGCCTTGGAAATGCTGGCAGTTGACCGTCATGAGCCACACGCATCAATGTCGACTGAGGACCGGACCCTCCGCAACCGTCTTCGCGCCCGTGGCCGTCAGTTGGGTGATGTTCGCGACAAGGTCAGGGGCATTCAGTCCATCGATCACCTCGTACATGAGGTTGCCTACGAATACTGGCACAGGATGCTCTTCGCCCGGTTCCTTACAGAGAACCAACTTCTAATTGAACCTAGTTCTGGCGTAGCCATTTCGATGGAGGAATGCGAAGAGCTTGCCCGTGACGCCGGCGAGGACCCGCGTTCGATGGCCGCACGGTTCGCCCAGAATTCCCTGCCTCAGATCTTCCGCAGCGGCGACCCGGTGCTTGAGGTTGCACTTGCTCCTGAATCTCGCCAGGCACTCGACAAGCTTCTCGACAGCCTGCCTGTTGCCGTTTTCACCGCTGAAGATAGCCTTGGCTGGACCTATCAGTTTTGGCAGATTGAGAAGAAGGATGCAGTCAACGCGGCGGGTAACAAAATTGGGGCCGACGAATTACCGGCTGTCACGCAGCTCTTCACCGAGCATTACATGGTGCTCTTCCTCTACCATAACACCATCGGCGCTTGGCACGCCGGCAAGGTGTTGGCCGCAAATCCCGGCCTCGCTGAGTCAGTCCAGGACGAAGATGAACTCAGACAGGCCGTTCGTCTTCGGTCGGAGGGCAGCTACCACTTCGAATATTTGCGCTTTGTGAGAGAAACAAAGGAGGACGACGAAGAGGACGACCGCACTGGTCCATGGCGACCCGCCGCTGGTACCTTCGACAGCTGGCCGACGACTGCCAAAGACATCAAGCTCCTTGACCCGTGCTGCGGTAGTGGACACTTCCTCACCGAAGGTTTCGAGCTAATGGTGCGGCTGCGAATGGATGAAGAAGGGCTCAATCTCGAGAACGCCATCCATGGTGTTTTAGACGAAAACCTCCACGGTCTGGAACTCGACCCGCGATGCACACAAATCGCCGCCTTCAACCTAGCCATGGCTTCATGGAAACTGGCAGGTGCACCCATCGAGCTGCCGGCATTGCATATTGCTTGCTCTGGTCTTGCGGTAGGCTCAACCAAAGCCGAGTGGGCGAAGCTTGCCGGCGACAACGATCGCCTCCGTGCTGGCATGAATAGGCTCCACGATCTCTTCAAACTAGCTCCAGAGCTAGGATCCTTGATTGATCCGAAGGCGCTAAAGGGCGACTTGTTTGATGCTGGCTTTGCCGAGTTGCAACCGCTATTGGAGCAGGCGTTGGCGAGCGAGCTGAATGACGTTGAAGAAATCGAACGTGTCGTGGCGGCACAGGGGATGGCGCGGGCGGCCGAGTTGCTTTCAGGCGAATACACGCTGGCGATAACAAATGTGCCATATCTAAAGAGCGGCAATCAGAGCGATGTCCTCAAGGAGTTTGCCTGCGAACACTATATGGGGAGCAAAGCAGACCTTGCGACCGTATTTGTGGATCGAACACTGGGTTGGCTAGGCTGTACTGGCTCTATTGCTGCGGTCACGCCACAGAATTGGCTCTTCTTGACCAGCTACAAGAAATTTAGGGAGAAGTTACTTAAGCGAAAGACGTGGAATTTGGCCGCGCGCTTAGGTCCTGGGGCTTTCGAGACCATTAGTGGAGAGGTCGTAAACGTAGCCCTTCCAATTATCACTGGAGCAAGTCCTAGGAACGATACTTCGATAGCCTGCATTGATGCTTCATCCGCCGTAACCCCCACCGACAAGGCTCTCCTTCTTTGTGGCTGCCCTGTTGCTGGCCGGAGCGCCGAGCAAGCAAACGGCGAGGTGCTATTAATCTACCAAGAAAAGCATCTCGAGAACCCCGACTCTCGCCTTACCTTCGTTCAGGGTACAAAGAGCGAGCTGCTTTGCGACTATGCGTACTCTTACCATGGCCTTACGAGCGGCGATAGTCCCAGGATGATTCGGTTCTTTTGGGAATTTCACGAGCCTACTCCAGAGTGGCTGAAACAGCAAAGCACAGTCAGTAAAAACCAGGAATTTGGAGGGTGCAGTGAGTTGCTCTTCTGGAACAACGGTTCAGGTCCAATAGAAGATTTGCCCGGTGCAAGAAAAGACGGCCAGGGGGCCTGGGGGAAAATAGGTGTAACTGTTAAGCAGATGGGGTCACTTCCATGTGCATTCTATCTTGGAAGCAGTTTTGACAACAATTGTGCTAGCCTAGTTCCTTTTAAGACTGCACATCTGGCGGCAATCTGGTGCTATTGCTCTTCTGACGAATTTAGCTCGGAAGTCCGAAAGCTAGATCAGAAACTTAGCGTCACCAGCGCAACTCTCGCCAAAGTACCTTTCCATCTCGGCCGGTGGCAGGCAATCGCAGCTCAGAATTATCCTAGTGGGATACCGGATCCCCAGTCCAGCGACCCCACCCAGTGGCTCTTCCACGGCTATCCGGCAAAGGCAGAACCCGCCACCGTCCTCCAGGTCGCCGTTGGTCGTCTGCTCGGTTACCGTTGGCCTCCCGAACTTGACCCTGAGATGCGCCTAGCCGATGAAGCACGCGAGTGGGTGGCCCGCTGCGATGCACTAAAAAAGTTCGCCGACGAAGATGGAATTGTCTGCCTATCGGCCACCCGGGGTGAACGCTCCGCTGCCGAGCGCCTTCGAGAGCTGCTCGCTGCTGTTTTCGGCCCTAGTTGGTCGGCCGCCAAGGAACGAGAACTACTCACCGTCGCCGGCGATGGTAAAAAACCGTCCGCCTCACTCGAGGTCTGGTTACGTGACAAGTTCTTCGAGGAGCACTGCAAGCTCTTCCTCCACCGTCCCTTCGTCTGGCACATCTGGGACGGCAACAAGGAAGGCTTCCATTGCCTAGTAAACGGCCACAAAATCACGGGCCCCAATGGTGAAGGCCGGCGGACCCTAGAAGCTGTCACTTACTCGTATCTGGGCGACTGGATCGACCGGCAGAAGGCGGCTCAGGCCGAAGGCAAGGAAGGCACCGATGCCCGCCTCGCCGCGGCTCAGGATCTGCAGGGCCAGCTCGTGAAGATTCTCGAAGGCGAGCCACCCTTTGACCTTTTCGTGCGCTGGAAGCCGATACATGAGCAGGCCATTAGCTGGGATCCGGACATCAACGACGGCATGCGACTGAACGCCCGGCCTTTCATGAATGCTGAGCTAAGTAAGGGTGGCAAGAAAGGCGCCGGCCTCCTGCGCTGGAAGCCGAACATTAAGTGGGGCCCCAAGGCCGATAGGGGTACGGAGCCACAGAGTCTGCGTCCAAAGGCGGACTTCCCCTGGTTCTGGGGTTGTGAAGATGGAGCAGTGGATTTCGCGGGTGGCAACGAATTCGACGGCAACCGTTGGAACGACTTGCACTACTCGATTTCCGATAAGCAGGCGGCACGTGAACGATACGATGAGAGGAAGAAGTAATGCCGAACACCGTGCAGGATAGCCTGCTCGAAAACATCCGCTCCAGGGACATCGCGAGGGAGGGCCAGGCACGTCCATGCGCCATCATTTGGACCGACCCTCGCGGAGAGTGGCTACCTGTAGTCACGGCCATGCAGACTCAAGTCGAAGAGCTGCTGGTTTTAGGCGAGTTCGATTTGGATCGCCGCACCGGCCCTGCAATCTGGATTCGCTGTTTGGTAGACAGAATTCTCAAGGATCCTGCTCTGCCCACCGACCGAGCGCCCATCGTGTACTTGCCTAAGGTATCACGACAAGACCTTCGCGCCGGCGAAGATTGTCGCCCGGAATTGCAGCCTCTCGTTGAACTAATGTTCCGGGGCACCCTCTGGCTCCAGCACAACGGCAACGACTGGGGCGTTACTACCTTCCTGACATCCAACAAGGCTCTGAACCTCGCCATTGCCAAAGACAACGCCACGACTGATGCCCTTCTCCGCGCCCTGACCGAGGTTGCTCTTACCCCCGTCGCTCAATTGAGAGATCGGCATCTTGAAGCAGATGATTTTGACAAAATGCTTACCACCGATGTGATTCGGGACCTGCTGCGCTGGATGGGAGATTCCGAAGGTGCTAAAGCCCGTGTTGATCAGAACGGATGGGGGGCCATCTGCAATCAGTGCCGTGAGCAGTTGAACTTCGATCCCGAGACCGAGGATGTCACCACGGCAGGTGAATTTCTGGGAGTTGGCGCCGGAAAGTGGGCTGAGGTCTGGTCCAGGTTTGAGGAATCCCCGGGTGCCTTCGGCGACATCGTCGGCCTCCTGCGTCGTTGCCGACCTAGCGGCTCATTACAATTCGATCGTCACCGTTGGCCCGACCTGAATGACGAGGATGAGGTAACTGTCCAGGAAAAGCTGGCGGAAATCCAGACGTTGGGGCACACCGACGCTTGCAGCGCGATTTCTGAACTTGAGGCCCAGCACAGCAAGCGCCGATCCTGGGTGTGGGCCGGTCTAGGTCTCTCTCCCATGGCAGCTGTCCTCGAATCCCTGAGCCGTATTGCCAAGGCTGCTGGGAAGGCCATCGGAGGCACGACTCCGGACGAAGCTGCCGTGGTCTACATGGAGCGGGGTTGGATGGCCGACGCTGGGGCCTGGGAAGCCCTCTCAGCGGCCCCCTCAGCGGACGAAGATCTCATCCGCGAGGTGGTAGCCCACCTCTTGCGACCCTGGCTTATGGACTCAGCTACGGCCTTCCAGAAAGCCGTGGGCAACAAACCCCTTCCCTGCGCCGGAGACCAGGCTTTGGTGAAGGCCGGCGAAGACGGCTGCCTGCTCTTCGCCGATGGACTGCGGTTCGATCTGGGCCGGCGGTTGAGCGAACGCCTCGAGGGCCTGGGCTGCCGGGTCACCTTGAATCATCGGTGGGCTGCAGCTCCCACCGTGACGGCGACGTCTAAGCCCGCCGTGACCCCGGTGGCCGGAGATATCGTCGGCGACGTTCTGGGCGAGAACTTCTATCCGAACATGAAGTCCTCCGGCAAGGAAGCAGGCGCAATGATCCTGCGCGAAACCATGGAGGGCGAGGGCTACCAGATTCTTGGCAATGGTACATTGGCCTTCCCGGCCTCTCACCCTGCGTACGGATGGACGGAGACCGGAGAGATCGACGAACTGGGTCACAAACTCAAGATCAAAATGGCAAGACAGATCCCAGACGAGTTGGACCGACTAGCCGAAAGAGTTCTGACACTCCTAAATGCCGGCTGGAAAAGCGTACGGATCGTTACAGACCACGGCTGGCTACTGCTGCCAGGTGGTTTGCCAAAGGTTGACCTCCCGAAACACTTGACAGCAAGTCGCTGGGCTCGTTGCGCTGTCATTTCAGGGGCAGCCACCCCAGATGTAATGCGATCGCCCTGGCACTGGAACCCAGCCGAATCGTTCGCCACAGCCCCAGGAATCGCCTGCTTCAACAAGAGCGACGAGTATGCCCATGGTGGCCTGAGCCTGCAGGAATGTCTGATCCCCGACCTTCTCGTTGAGCGCACCGGTGACCCTGCTGTCGCGGCCTCTATTCAGTCCATCACCTGGCGGGGGATGCGCTGCCTGATCGAGGCAACAGTGTCTGGTGAGAATATCACAGCTGATCTTAGATTTGAGCGACCCAATGGCAAGTCGGTTATCAAGGTGGAGAAGCAACTAGATGAAGATGGTTCCACCAGCCTAGTCATGGACGGCGACGAACACGAGAGCGACCAGTTAGTGCTGGTCTTGCTCGATCCCGACAGGTGTATCTTGACGAAGAAGCCCACACGGGTAGGAGAAGACTCATGACAGACCAAAAAGTTGAAATGGACCATCTCGATCGTATCGCCGCAGACGCTTTCCCGGGCTATCTCGTCCGCAAGGATCTAGTGCGTCAATATTCCCGGCAATACCCCGTGCCGACTTACGTGGTCGAGTTCCTGCTGGGCCGCTACTGCGCCAGCACAGATCCACAGGAGATTCAGGAAGGCCTGGAGATCGTTGAAAAGCAGTTGCAGGGACGCACCGTGCGTACGGGTGACGAGGAACTGTTCAAGTCCAAGGCCCGCGAGGACGGCTCGGTCAGACTGATTGACATTGTCCGAGCGAAGTTAGACGCGAAGAACGACTGCTACGTGGCCGAATTGCCCAGTCTCGCGTTGAAAGACGTCCAGGTCTCCGACACGACGGTGAAGGAAAACGAGCGGATGCTAACCGACGGTTTCTATGCCGAGGTCACTCTCGAGTACGACGCTCTGATCGCACAAGAGAAGAACGGCCGGCCTTTCCGTATCGCAATGCTCCGGCCGATTCAGATGTCCAAGCCGGACGTGCTGAACATCTTGGCCAAGGGGCGGGAAGCGTTCACCGCTGAGGAATGGCGGCACTTCTTGATCCGGTCGACGGGCCTCGAGCCAGAGAATCTTGATGAGAAAGCCCAGCGCGTTGCTCTGCTGCGAATGGCCTCCTTTGTGGAACGGAACTACAACTTGGTTGAACTTGGCCCGCGTGGCACTGGGAAAAGCCACATCTTTCAACAGCTATCCCCATACTCACACCTGATCTCGGGTGGCAAGGCCACTGTCGCCAAGATGTTCGTGAACATGGCGAACGGTCAGCGCGGCCTTGTGTGCCAATATGACGTTGTCTGCTTCGACGAAGTGTCTGGTGTATCCTTCGATCAGAAGGATGGTGTGAACATCATGAAGGGCTACATGGCGTCTGGTGAGTTCAGTCGCGGCAAGGAGAGTATCCGGGCTGAGGGCGGCATTGTCATGGTCGGCAATTTCGATGTGGATGTGGAGCAGCAGCAGAGAATTGGCCATTTGTTGAGTCCTCTTCCAAAGGAGATGCGTGACGATACAGCCTTCCATGATCGCATCCATGCCTATGCACCGGGCTGGGACTTCCCAAAATTGAACCCGAACGAACATCTGACCGATCACTTTGGCCTTGTAAGTGATTTTCTCAGCGAATGCTGGAGTCGGATTCGACAAACCAGCAGGGTATCAGTACTGCAGAACCGCGTATTCCTGGGTGGAGCTTTAAGTGGCCGAGATATCGAAGCAGTGAACAAGTCGGTTTCTGGACTAACCAAACTGCTATTCCCAGATCCTGATATGCCGGTTTCGGATGAAGATCTCGAGTGGATCGTTCGTCTGGCTTTGGAATCCCGCCGGCGCGTGAAGGAGCAACAGAAGCGATGCCTTAAAAGTGAGTTCCGGAATACTCACTTCTCCTTCACAATGGGAGTCGAGGGCATCGAGCAGTTCGTCGCCACGCCAGAACTGCACAGCGATGAAGCTATTGAAGGCGATCCCCTTCCTCCAGGGCAGGTCTGGGCCGTTGGACCTGGCAGCGGTGAAACTGGAGCAGGCCTGTATCGCATCGAGGTGACTGTTGGACCTGGCAGCGGTGTAAAAATCTTGAACCACCCACAGCCGCCGGCCTTCCGTGAGAGTGTGAAAGTGGGGGAGCAGAATCTCTATACACGAGCAAAGATGCTAGTAGGCGACCGTGATCCACGTGGGCATGAGTTCTCAGTGCAGCTGCGACCTTATGACGCCGACAAGTCTGGTGCTGAGCTAGGTCTCCCTATGCTTGTGTCTCTTGTTGGCAGCTTACTTGAACGGAGCACACGTGGAGGAACTATTATTGTCGGGCCAATGAACCTGGGTGGGTCAATGGAATTACTTCCACATCCGATTGAAATCGCTGAACTGGCTGTGGATAAACAGGCGGCAACGCTTTTAATGCCCGTATCAGCACGACGGGGGTTGAACGATCTACCAGATGACATCTGGACGAAAATCAACATCGAGTTCTACAGCACTCCTGAAGATGGTGTGTTCAAGGCCCTTACCGAGTGAGAGAGGATTCCATGGGCTACTATACTGAGTACCTCGACCGCAATTTGAACGGTCCTGAACTGAACGCTGAACGAAAGGCACAACTGCGACAAATAGCAGCTCTTCGGGGCAATCGGGATGTGCTCGTCTATGCATCTGATCTTGATAAGGCGGGTGTACCTGCAGCGAAGCTAATGATAGCATACGACGATCTTCTGCCCATTAATGATCAAGTGCAGAACCTGTCAGGGAAGAAGCTTGACTTAATCTTAGAGACTGGTGGGGGATCTGGTGAGGTCGCAGAGGACATTGTCCGGCTCTTGCGTGATCGGTATGAAGAAGTCGCTATAATCGTCCCGGGCTGGGCCAAGAGTGCAGGTACAATCATCGCGATGGCTGGCGATGAAATCCTAATGGAGCCGGCCTCAGCGCTTGGTCCAATTGACGCGCAAATCGGTTGGCAGGGCAAAGTATTCTCAGCAGATGCATTAATCGAGGGCATGGAAAAGATTAAGAAAGAGGTTAAAGCCACGGGCAACCTTAATCGGGCTTACATCCCAATGCTTCAGACGCTCTCTCCCGGTGAGATCCAGAGTGCGGAAAATGCACTCAACTTTGCTAAGAAGCTCGTGACCGACTGGCTCGTTCGATACAAGTTCAAGAACTGGGACACTCACTCAAGCACTGGCGCAAAGGTCTCAGACGAAGAAAGGCAGAAGCGAGCAGAGGAAATTGCCGGAACGCTCTGTAATCACCGAATGTGGCTTACGCACGGTCGCTCAATCAAGATCCAGGATCTCGAGACAATGCGCCTTATAATCAAGGACTACTCGAAGGAACTAGCACTCGCAGAGGCGATCAGACGCTATCATACTTTGCTCCAGATGACATTCGGATCAAACGTATACAAGGTCATTGAAACTCCGGATTCACAGATCTATCGCTTTGTTGGACAATCAGTTCCACCACCGCCCCAGGATGTGCAGCAGGCTAACACAGTATTCCTCGATGTCCAGTGCAACAACTGCAATGCAACCTCGAAGCTTCAGGTGAATCTGAAGAAGAGCCCTCTCCAGCCAGGCTTACATGCATTTCCAGCCAATAATCGGTTTCAGTGCCCAAAATGCGGAGTAGAGATTGACCTTTCAGGCGCAAGGCGTCAAATTGAGCTACAATCTAAGCAGGCCATTGTCGATGAGTATGCGTAAGGACAAGAATGTGTAATGAATCTCGCTTTAAGCTGATCTTTTCAAAGCTCCAGGAAGTTCTACAAACAGACAAGGAGCAGGGGGAACCCGCGAAGGTCACAATCCTGACTTCATTGGATGTGACCACGGAGGAGCTCAACGAAATAGAGGAGCTCCGTCGTGTAGTAATGGAGATTTCAGATCCGGAACCTCAGTTCTTTACCACCACCTAGATTGCTCCCCGCTGAAATTTGGTCAGGGCTTGGTCAGTCTCCCTTGGAAACGGTGTATTTGATCTAGGTTGTGATAGCTAAGATGCTACCCAGGCATGAGGTCAAGCTTGCACACCCCCTGAAATTACCAAGAGGCAGAATGATCTAGGTTGTTGGCTTATCTCTAACTGCTTTGGCTTCTCCAAGATTCAACCTTTTTACAATATCACCAATAGGAGTGAAATCTTTCGCATTCGAAGGCGACGCAGCCCCAAGATTGCTGACAGGTGCCTGGGTTCTTGCAGATAATCCTGAAGATGTAGGTAACTCTGAACTTGAACCTGAATCTGGTTCGATACCCGTATTGATACTCGTATTGATACCCATATCTTCTTTCATCAGTGTAGTAGCCTGAAGTAAGAATTCACTCTCACTTTCAGCCCATGTCGGTTTGGGTTTTCCCCTTTCACTTCCCCTTGGTTGTTTTGCCTCGGCTATCGACAAGTTAACAAGATGAGTTCTAATGGCTGAAGCGGGTGAATTGACAAGCTGTTTCATGCGTCCCTTCCACCATTTGATAGAGGTGGCCTCAAAATAGCATTCCTTAATGAAATAGGATCTGCTATTGGAGTCGTATAGAATCAGGTTAGCTTCCTCAAGTTCCATGCGAGCAGTTTGAACTTCTTCAGTAGTCCATAGGGAGCCATCTGAAATGAGTACATCAACGATCTGAGCATCAGATACTCTAGGAATATACCCTGTAGAGCGTGGGTGTTTGTAAGGCCCTGTGGCTAAATGGCAAAACAGAAGCTGGGCATTTCGTGAGATGCGGTTAAATCGAGCATCATTCCAAAGATGTTCTGGAATACGATTGTACTCTCTGAGGTTTGAGATTGTCATCGACTGTCCCTTTGCTCGTGAGCTGCTACCCACTCCAGGAGAGTACTTCGTCGGAAGCGTATCTGACTACGTTCTCCATTACCAATAGATGGGAGTACTAGGTGGGGGATAAGACCTTCTTGGGCAAGGATTCGAACCTGGCTCACAGATATCCCGAGCATTAGAGCAGCATTTTTAGGAGAGAGCAGCTGATCCGGATCAGAGGGATTGCATGTTCTTTCACTCTGAAGTTCAAGAAATGCAGTCATGAATCCTTTAAGTGCGATTTCGACTTCTAATTCTCTGTTTCTCTTTTCCATATTCACTCCTGCGGAATCCCGGAAGAGGCCTCTGCAGCCTTTTTCTCTCTAATACTCTGAAGAAAATCCAGGACAGCTATACGATGTGCGCCTGGATCGTCTCGCTGAGTAGGATTTGTCATTTTCATGAGTTCACGAGCTTCCCGGACTGCCTGAAGCTGTAGGAGAGCTAGACGATCTGCTGTCACACCTCCTTGACGCACAATTGCCAAGGCATCTTCTATTGCGTTGAGGAGGTCATTGCTTGTTCGGAGTGGTAATCGATCGAGGCCACATATGCGGTTGATGACGGCAGTGGTCGAGCCCTTCTTCCTGCCCTCTGCAATTACCTGCTTTCTAGTGGGATCATGAAAACTGCACAGATCAGTCCCGCGCCGAGCTCTGGCTTGACATCGGTGGCCATCACGCCTGTATGCCTTGCACTGGCTGCCATTCAGGCCACCTTCCTTGCACTCTGAAGATTCCATGGCGGTATTGATCATCCCTCTTCCTGACTTTCTTCCATGCGATTACACTGGTTCTGCTTCAGACAATTTCCCAGAGTTCTGGGCCGAGCGGAATCAAGGAGTTCCGGGCGAGCAGAATGGGTTGTTCGCCTTTTGACCGTTGAGCATTTCTCATTTGCATCGGTATCAGGTCTATCCAGTTGCTCAAACGACATTCCCAATGCTAACTGGACTGCAGCTGCTTGGTGCCACTGTAAACGGAGAAAGCCACGTTCCCATCTTGAGATCGTGGCTGGATTGATACCTGTCATGAAGGCCATTTGATCCTGCGAAAGACCCTGATTATGCCTGACTTGGCGAGCTAGGCGGACAACAGGAATCCCTGAAGGATTGCACAGTCGCTTTGATTCTGGATTGTTAGAATGTTGGGTTCTGTCAGAGACTTTTGTTTTTTGGGAGTTCCGTTTGCCCATTCGGACACCTCCGGTAGAATAGAGAGTATGGCGAGCATTCTTTTTTGCCCTCCATCTCGCTACCGGATTTGCCCCTCCGGGGCCCCCACCGGGGTTCCGATTAACGTTCGCTAAGTCATCCAACTTCGCTAGACGGGTTTTCCATATGAAGAAGGTTCTTTGAGCATGTTTCCATGTTCTTTGTCTCGCTGTCGGGCTTGCCCTTCCAGGGTCCCCATCGGGGTTCCAACTAGCGTACGCTAATATCAACAGATCTAGCTAGACAGCTTCTCCAGATGAAACAGGATTCAATATGCATGTTTCCATACTTCCCGTCTCGCTACCGGATTTGCCCCTCCGGGGCCCCTTCCAGGGTTCCGATTAACGTTCGCTAGGTCGTCCAACTTCGCTAGACGGTCTGAATCCTAATGGAATGTTAGATTGGTTATGATGATGTTGTCAACATGATTGAGCTAGCAAATGGAACTTTGGTGAAATCCCCGAAAGTGGTGACGTGTATTCAGCGCGTTCCTCCGTGTCCCTCCGCGATTCTATACCTATTTGGAGATAACCACGATCAGCCATAAATGGGCTCGTGTATTGCCATTGACTTTAGAGTCCTGTTTGAATCGTTGGGTAGATGCCGAAATCTTTACCTATAAAACTGCCCAGAAATTAAGAAGGTAGTCAAGTTGCGAAGTCTCCAGAGGGCCAGGATGGTTCATTCTTTGGAAGCTATGTGAATATCTAGAATTAGTGCATTGGGTTGGGATGAGGCATGTGATAGACTTTGACAATGATTGTTATCGGACCAACTTGAGGTGAGCTGTCGTTAAAAACGACCTAAAGCGGGCTTGGAGGGGGCGAAAGTGAGATGGTATAATAAGTTGTGGAAATGGCTGGCTAGTAATGTTGATCCTGGGATAGCATTTGTAATAGCCGTAATCGGTGCAATGATCGGGACCTTCGGTACGATCGACCCGAATAAGTTAGCTTCGCTTGTGCTGGTTACCCTTACAATCCTGGCAATTGGCGTTGTCCGAGACCGGCGGCGCAGAAATGTGCTTTCTGACCGTGCAAATGCCCTGACCGTCGGACTTAGAGAACTAAAGAGTGAATTCAGGGCGGTCAAAGGGCAGGTAGCGAGTTTTGCAGAGGATTATTTACAACCTGAAGCAGATCGGCTTTACGTTGGCTTTAAACAAGATACAGAGTTGGTTGCAAACGCTGTGGAATCGCTTGAGTTGCTTCAAGAGACCGGGCGACTTCTGTCCGAAGACTCTCAGAATAGAATTGTTCAATTCTTGAAGAATGGTGGTGCAGTTCGAGCTATTGTAACCTCACCGACTCCAATCACATTGAGCCGTATGGGCTATCGTAATCATGACCTTGATCCTGATGGAATTAATCGTAGGGCATCGTCGTTCGCCGATCATGCCAGAGGTGTAATGCAAAGAGCTGGCGCTAGTGGAAGGAATCTAGAAGTTAGGTACATCCCCTATCCGATATCCGAGACCATGGTTATCAAAGACCACAAGGCTCAAGATCCTAGCCTTAGAGCTCTTGTTGTTCGTCATGCGGGCTTTCGTGTGACATATTCGGAAAAGATGGATCTTTACATCATGGCTGCAAAGTCCCCTCAAGTTTATGAGCATTACGTAGGCGCATGGAATCAGTATTACTACTGCGCATCGAAGGCATTGTTAATCACGGGTGCTCCTAGATCAGGGAAAACATCCTTGGTTCAGGGGCTTGTCGAGGGTCATATCCCAAGGCAATATCGCGATCAGTCTCCAGGAGACTCAACCTACTATGTGGTTACTAAAGCGATAATGGACAATGACGTTCGGACAGGCTTTTCGGTTTCTACTTCCAGCTCGCTAAACGATAAGGTCTTCGCGATTAAGCAAGGTAGTGACTACCAGGTAGATGAGTCGGTTTGGGAACAAGTCATGGAAGAGATTCGAATAGCTCACAATGCGGGCAAAGCTCTCTTCATCGATGAGATTGGTTGGATGCAGTTGACTGTGAATGGTTTTGAAGAGTTGATTGAAGAAATACTGGATGATAAGAAGGCAACATTATTTGCAACGATATCCCAGGATGACTCAGTTCATCCTGCAATAGGCAGGATTAAGGCCCATCCCCGTACGCGGATTAATACGATGGACAGTAGCGGGCATGAGGATCTTCGGCAGGAGCTTATCCAAGAGATTGACGGTACGATGTGGCTTCAGCGCTGCATTGAGAGGGGGCAATGGTAATGCCTAAGAAGGACTACCTTGCTGGGCGGCTTGGAAGTCGAGCGAGTATTAGGTCGCGAACTTGGGGCGATATGACTGTGGAGTCTGCATCCTTTACGGATGCAGTAGACGGTGACCTGGTTGTGTTCATAGGCGACCCTATTCACCAAGAAAAGCCATTGGTGAGAATACACTCTGAGTGCGTGTTCGCAGAAGTGTTTGATAGCGATCTGTGTGACTGCGCAGATCAGCTCGAAATGGCCCTTAATCGAATTGCAGCAGAAGGTCATGGCATC
Organism: bacterium; assembly: GCA_024231955.1. Taxonomy (GTDB): domain Bacteria; phylum Krumholzibacteriota; class Krumholzibacteriia; order JACNKJ01; family JACNKJ01; genus JAAEPZ01. The sequence goes on from JAAEPZ010001044.1 coordinate 131,956, forward strand.
TTTCTATACCTTCGGCTAGATGGGAGGGGTGCTGGCTTGGCTGCAAAGGTGCAAGCTACTGCCCTGGAAGTTCAGGGCGTTGACACATTCGATTCACGTGTAGCGATCGGTGTAGATCCTGAGGGTCGAGATTTTTCTAGTGTTGGTGAGTATCTGCTGGGGCTTGGTATGACGAAAATTCGCCTCCTAACAAACAGCCCAGATAAGATCGGTCCCCTTGAATCGCTAGGAATCAGTGTGACTGCAGTACCCCTTACAGTTCCGGAGCCTTCTGAAAAGGTAATGAGCCTTTACAGGACCAAGAGGGAGAAGTTCGGACACGAGATTCAGGGCTAGAGCCATATGGGGGAAGATGCTCGTACTCATTTGTGGACCGTATGGCGCAGGCAAGTCAACTATCATGTCCATTTTGGCATCGGAGTATGGCTACAAGACGATCAGGACCTTCACAACAAGACCATTGAGGCCTGGAGAGTGCGAGAAGGAAAACGTGTCTTTAACTGAACTGCAGGGAATGCAGGAGGCTGGCGCGTTACTCGTCACATCAAAACATTCTGGACATTACTATGGTACTAGTAGGGCAGACGTTGAGTGTGCTGTTAGTGGCACGAACGTTTGGATGCTCGACTACGCACCTGATGCCGTACATCGGGATTTTAGGGATGCTGAGCATGTAGCTGTCCTTGTACTGCCAGCCACGTTCTTGCAGCTGATTTGGCAACTTCTCCGGTCCGGGCGTTGGGCTCGAGTATGGAAGGCCGGAAGCGAGTATAGGAGATTGCTAGCGAGTGACCTTTCACAGTATGCAGTGGTGATTCGGATTAGGTTCAGGAGGGTAGGGGCGGCGGCATTAAAGGTGCGTCATGTTTTGAGGCAACCCATCAGAAAGTGAGCAAGAGCGTCAAGTGGAAGATGCATCGAGAGCGGTTTTTGTACTACAGCGGTGCTGATCGCTGGGCTGAGTATTGCGGGCTTTAGCAATTGGTAAAACATAGTATCTGGAGGGGGTGTAGATGGCCATTTTAGTACAGGCTGACATGTTGATCGATGCTTATCAGAATGCACTAGCTGTAATGTTGAGCAATGGCCGCGATGCAAGGGTGCGCGGCATTAATACTCTGGAATGTAGGAATCTTACGATAGAAGTTGATCGGACTTCTGGCCGAATGCTACCGCACACGAGCATCAACTTCGGTACAGTGCTCTTGCGACAGCTGATGATTCTTTCTGGGGAGATGTCTCCTCAGATACTTTCGACATTCGAGTCAAGTTCACCTGGTTCCGATGCCTCTGCCGCATTCAAGTATGGAGATCTCAATTCTGAAGGTATTATATCTGGGCTTTGGCAAGTCCTTAAGACTTTGAGGTCTGATCCAAACAGTAGACAGGCAGTATTGCCCGTCTATCAGCTTGCCAAGAAGCATATGCCTGATCCAATCACGCTTACCGTTCAATTCCTGATTCGGGATGGGTCCTTGCATTTGACTGCGACGATGCGATCAAATGATCTGTGGAATGGCTTCTTGACTGATGTGCAATTGCTCATGTTTCTGCAAGATCTCTTGGCGACAGCACTTGGGGTCCTGCCTGGGAGCTATACCCATATTGTAGGCTCCGCGCATATCTATACAACTGATCTAGATCAGGCATGCTCCTTTCGCGACTCTGGAGCACGGCTGTCATGCAAATCAGATCCTCCTCCCCCGAGTTTGCATGCCGCTATAGATTTGGCCGAAAGTGGAATTGCAAAAGAAGCTGTTAACTATGATGCGAATGACTTCGGGTGCAAGGTTGTGAACGCATGCTCGAAATGGGACTGGGTGAATTGGTGTGTGAAGGAGCTACAATCTCTTCTTGCGGATTCATGAGCTCAAAGGTACATGTCCTGGGACAATGAGCGAGCTGCCAAGAATTAGGGATTGGAAAGGTCGTTATGGCTACTGACCATTTCACTGACCACTTTCCCCGTTTCCCCTGCTTTTCATGCTCTCCCTGCGCCCGTAAGTCGTTGAAAATAGGCCACCGAACACACGGAGGCCCCCTCGGAAAGCTCTTCACACGCATGAGGTCACTGGTTCGATCCCAGTATCGCCCACCCATGAAATAGCCTTTTCGCAACGACTTGCGGAGAGGCTTTTTCTTTGAGGGGTGGCTCATGCGGTGCTTACTGACCATTCTGGTTGGCGAAGATCAGAGCTCTTCCCTGTGGGTTGCCGGTTCTCAATCGATGTTGACGAAGGACCTGTGCAGCATTCGGACTCATTCTCACCGTTCGCCTTGAGCTTTCCGTCTTCGGATCGCTGAAAGCCCCTGACTCCTTGAACATGTCACGATGTTTCTGATGTGAGTTCGTTCCCTGGACGCGGAACGAGTCGCCATCCAGATCGGCATCCTGCCAGCGGAGAGCCAGCAGTTCACCGAGTCTCATCCCTGTATAAATCGCCATCGTAACGATGATGTGCAGGGTCGCGTCGATCGTCTCTGACTTAGCCAAAAGTTTCTCGATCTCCACAGGCGTCAGGGGATCGACCTCACGGCGTCTTTCGGGGAGCTTGTACAGATACTGCACCGGGTTCTCCGAACGATAACCATGCCGAACTGCATGCTTCAGGATGGCTCCCAGAGCAGTCAGAGCGAGATTGATCGTGCGGGGTGATAGGTCAGGGTAGGTCTTGATCAGATTGGCCTTGAAGCGTTCGGCAATACCCAGATCGATAGCACTCAGACGATAGTGTATGAGTCCAATTTCCGGGTGAAGCAGATACCTCCTTACCGAGTTCGAGTAGAGAGCATATGTGTTCGGGCTCCAGACGGATGCTTTCGCTTTCAGCCATTCACCTGCAAAGTCATCGAACCGCTTGGTGCGACCATCGGGGCGGAAACTACTTCTCCAGTCTTTCAGATCCTGTGCTCGCATAGTGTACACAGTACGCTATGTGTTGGACATAACTCAAGAGTGTGTGGACTCACAGATGGTATCAGATAGGTCGAATTGTAACAAAATAGACATTATTGGTACATTATGGTATGATCCGACAGTCTGCGGATTTTTGATATCACAAGGTTGGTAGTTCAGGGATTCAGCAGGAAGGTTGTCAATTGAAAGATCTTTTGAGTGTTGTCCGCCGATTTCAACTTGCCCTCCTTGCACTATGCGTGTTGAACATGATTCCTTGGACTCATGCGAATGCACTCGACGTGTGCGGTGATATCAACTCCAACACAACCTGGACGATAGCTGACAGCCCGGTGAACATCACCTGCACGAGCTATGTGAATGATGGAGTGACCCTTACTGTTTCATCTGGGGTTGAAATCACCGGAAACTCACTGTACGTGCGATCTGGTGGGCACTTGGTATCGAATGGAGCCACATGGGATACGAACTCCCTGGTCTTTCGAGATGGTAGTTCAGGTTCAGTGACAAACGGTACGGTGACTGGCTACATCTCTGTTGGTGCGTCCTCTCTGACAATCCAAGGGAATGCGTTTACACGAACGGGCGGTAGCTACACCAATTGTGCAGTTAGTTTGACAAACCGAACTTCTGCCCCTTTC
>JAAEPZ010001045.1 GCA_024231955.1 bacterium
GCCTCGGCGCGCCCATCGGTGCTGATGGCAGGAAGAGTTGCGTTGGCATCGCCTGCAGGTCACCCTGACTGAGCTGGTACATGACGGCCCTCTGTCTCTGCACTTTGGGCGACACTTTCATCGGTGATTGGGACAGCGGCGCCGGACGTGTCTGCGGCGGTCGGAACCCGCCACGGCTCGGCCCCACTCTGTCAGCGTCCGCCTGCGGATGAGCATCGAATCCGCCTTTGCCCACTTTCTTGACTGGGGTAGCAGCGTCGGGCTCCCCCCAGCCATCACCGGTGACACTTCCCGTCGGGATTCCCTTGTCTGCAGCCGTCGAGGCCGGGGTCTGCTTCTTTGCCAGATCCCTGCTCTCATGCTGACCCCGCTGTTCACCTCCGATTCCCGGACTGAGGCTCTCAGCTCTCTTCGCTCTCCTGGTAATGTCCGCTGCGGTCTCCCCCGCTTGCACTGACAATTGGCCAGATCCAGCCGGCGACACACCTCTCGACTGCCCCAGCATCGGTCTCGCCTGTGGGCCAGCCCCCGCCTGATCGATGTAGAACCGCTTCA
>JAAEPZ010001046.1 GCA_024231955.1 bacterium
AATTCACTCTGAGTCATTAGGTACAGCGGGTACGCCAGCGAATGAATGATCCACATAGACTGGCGCGCCGCGTGCCCTGACTCCTTCAGATTGGTCACCGCGCTGGACAGGTTCAGGTACCGACTGGCAATCCGGACGACGTCGTTGTTCTGCGCGCCAAAGTTCGTTCTCCACTCGTGCACAGCATCTCCAGCTCTTCATCCCGCCGTTGCCCTGGTCGGCTGGCTGGTCTGGTACTCTTGGAGCCCAATCGTTGCCGCTTCTGCTGTTCCCGGCAGGTCTGGTGGCAACGCATTGTAGATAGAGATGAGCCTGGCATCTGTCCCCGCACCACTGTCGTGCTTCATGTTGGCATCCAGTGCCAATGTGGCTGCGTGCTCGTCTGCCCCCAAGTTGATCAAGTTGGTCAGCTCGTAGTCCAATCGCATCTTCATCGGCGTTGTCTGGGCCTTCGGGTCTCCTCTGTATCTGGCCAGCGAAGGATGGGTAGTAACCCCTGCTGCCTCCTGCAGATCAACGGACTGAATCTGGTTTCGCAGCAGTCCCCGGTCCGAGTTTGGGATGAAGTCCCATTCACCACGGCGCTGGATCAGTTTGATCCCGAAAGTGTCGTAG
>JAAEPZ010001047.1 GCA_024231955.1 bacterium
AATAGCCGTCTTGACCGAGCTTCTCCGAGCGGCCGCTTCGCGGTCGCAGGTGGTGGTCTCGACTCAGTCGGTGACGCTGGTCAATCAGCTGTCTCCGGAGGACGTCATCGTGGTTGACCGCACCGGCGGTGAATCGCTTTTCCGCAATCTCAATGCCGAGGACGTCTCCTCCTGGCTCGAGGACTACGCCTTGGGTGAGCTGTGGGAGAAGAACGTCATCGGTGGGAGGCCTGCTCCTTGAAACGGGTCCACGTCCTGGTCGAAGGGCAGACCGAGGAGACCTTTGTCCGCGATGTATTGTGGGGCCATCTCCAGGCGTCCGGCGTCCACGTTACAGCGATCATCGCAACCACCAAACGGTTGAAATCGGGTCGTAAGTTCAAGGGCGGCGTAGCCAAGTATCAACAGATCAAACGTGATATTCAACGGCTTCTTGCGGACCGAAGCGCTGCCGCCGTCACCACCATGATCGATTATTATGGCCTCCCGGCCGACTTTCCCGGCCGTGGAACGTTGACCGGAGAAGAATCTTGCTACGAGCGGGTTAAACACCTTGAGCGCGAGATGCGGGCCGACATTCGCAGCCAACGCTTCCTGCCCTATCTTTCGTTGCATGAGTTTGAAGCGCTGCTTCTGACCTCGCCCAGACATTTCGCTGCTACTTTCCAAGACCAACAAATCGCTACTCACCTGACGACTATGTTGGATTCCGTCATCTCACCGGAAGAAATCAACGATGATCCGATAACTCACCCTTCGGCCCGCATCAACCAGCTCGTACCAGGGTACAAAAAACGCCTTCATGGCCCGATGATCGCGGGCCGGATAGGTCTCAACGCAATCAGACAGCGGTGTCCACACTTTGATCGCTGGGTGACAAGCCTGGAGCGACTTGGCAGGAGCGCCGGCCCCCAAGCGGGCACAGACGTGCCGAAAACGTAAACGGTTCAGAGGTCTTCCGCAACAACGGGCGCGGGTCCTTGAGACCCGCCGGCAGGTCCACGTCCCCGATGACCCCGACGTGGTCGGCAACGGGCGCAACCGGTCGCCCGCGCCCTCGGAGAGCTTCCACGTGCCGGTGCCCGCTTGGGGTGTTCGGTACGCTCCTTGGACCGACCTCGATCGCGCTGGGAGCGCCGGCTTCCAGCCGGCTCGTGGGCAAAGCGTAGCGCGTTGGAACGTCCTCGATCGTGCTGGGAGCGCCGAATAATGAGCAGGGTGTCCCGGACGGAAATACCACCCATTCATACCGCAAATCGACATCCCATCCGATAAATCTACATGGTTCTACCGGTTCCACTGTCCGACAGGTCTCGAACACAGGACTCTTTCGGCCCTGGTCCCGTTTGGGAAATGGGAAGTGATCCAGCGAATGCAACGCAACAACTCCTTCTACGCTGTCTGGCCGGATTTCGAGTGGGCGCAAC
>JAAEPZ010001048.1 GCA_024231955.1 bacterium
GCACGCCGCCTCCTCCATTGCAACTGCATGCATAAGCCTAAGGTCTCAAGCCCTTAGGCTTAGGAACGGAAGTAGTAATTCATGTTATTTCCGGTACTTGTAGAGGAAATAATATTCATTACTACTGTAGTTACGGCCGACGGGCCCCTAGCCGAGACCTGATTGGCTATGCAGGCAGAGGCACGGCACTATGGGGGCGGAGCCTAGGCCGCCAGCTCGCCAGGCAGCCCAGGCAAACCAGTTAGGCTGCAAGCCGTGTCTTCGATAAGTCGGTCGCTCGCTGGGCTGTCAGAGCTGTTTTTCTATAACCTCTCAGCTACGCTCTAGGCAGCCCAGTTTTCTACCAGTCATTTTTAGCAGCCTTTCGTCCTGTCCGCTCCAGATTGCTAGTCTTTCATCGTCAACTGATCTACCATGGACCCTAACGACAGGACGTCTGCACCGCTCTTCCTGGTGCCGGACCCCGCCGGAAATGGACTTCTTCCGGCGACCGCTCTCCCGATCGCGCAGCATCAACCGGCTGCACAGATGCTCGTCCACCGATCGTCGCTGATGGCCGATGCGGTCGCGAACGCGGCGACAGACCCGCAGCAGACGTTCGCACATCAACAGTTCGCCGCCCAGCAGCAAATGGCGGCACAGCAGCAGATGGCTGCCCAGCAGCAGTTCGCGGCTCAGCAGCAAGCGATTGCTCAGCAGCAGCAGTTGTTGCTTCAGCAGCAGGCTGCGATGCAAATGGGAAACGGTATCCCGTTCGCTCCGACTCAGCAACACTTGTCAGGTCAGAAAGTGAATCTAGTACCGGTCTGCCAGTGGGGTCAGTGTATCTCTAGGGGCACAGTTGCCCAGGCCTCGGAAGTTTTTGGTGTTTTTGCCCAGAGGGGCGGTGGTCGCAGTGACAGTTTGGTTCTCAGTAATGCAAATTTAGACTGCTTTCATAGCATGGAGAGTAGTGTTCAGAGTGCTGGTGCGTATTGTGCAGGGCCGCAGTATAGACTGTATTCTCAAGTCAGGCCAGTGCCGTGTTTTCAGCCACAGGTGCCGAACAGAGAGACGCTGTGTGCTAATGACGTGTTTACCATTTCAGCCCAGCCCAGTCAGTCGATGCAAGGCCCGTCGAGCGGCTACGCGGGGCAGCCCATGTTCGGCAGTCAGAACGCATTGCCGTGGCAGCAGTCTCTGCTGGGGCCCCAGCTGAATCCAGTGCTCGGCCTGCCGCAGCTCTCGGGTCCGGGCGTCGCATTGGCGGCCGCGCAGCACGCCTCGTCACTCAACCCCAATGCCGGTGCCTTTTGCCCAGCGCCCGCGCAGCAGGCGGCCGGCAGTCAGGCGCCAGTCAGCCTAGGCCCCGACCGATCAACAGTGCCAGATACGGGGACGGCGCTCAGCACTAGCGCAGCTGTCAACTCGGTCAAGCCAATCCCTGCGCTGTCGCCTGTGCTGGAGCCGCCCGAGTACAGCACGGAAGAAGGGGAACTCGCCGACTCCGACGATGCGGAGAACGACCAAGCGCCCGCCAGAAAGAGAGGGGCTCAGCAGGCAACAAAGAAGCCCCTCCAGTTCCTGGGAATCAACTGCCCCAGCGAAGCCCAGATCGAGTGGCAGGGCGGCTCATTCAACAGAGTCGTTTTCAGGGACGTGGCGGAGACTGCGCGAAAGATGAGCCAGTTCCGCAAGAGGCATCTCAGCGGATGCACCAACGCCGCGCAGGTGTCCGACTACAATGACATCGCCAAACACCTGCAGCGATCGATCAACCACATAAAGCTGGCGGAAGAATTCGGCTGGGAGGCGGTGGGCAAAGTAGTCCAGAACCCGCTCGCCGCCGACCCGGCCCTGTCTGGGAAAGTGAAGAAGGCGCGCGAGGGCCTGGACAAGGACAAGTCCGACGCGGCCAAGACCAGGGGCCAGCCGCGCTTTCGAGGGCGCGGGGGCGGCGCTGGCGCCGCCAGAAGCTACTACGCTCAGCCGCAGCAGCTCTTTGGCCAGCAACAACAGCCGGCCTTCGGCCAACAGCTGGCTGCGACCGGCAAGCCCGTACCGCTCTTGCAGCCTAACGTCGCTTTCCAC
>JAAEPZ010001049.1 GCA_024231955.1 bacterium
GCACGATTCGCCGGTTTCGGGATTCACGGCGCCGTAGAGATAAACCCATTCATACTGGTTCTGCAGCGGCATCACCGGTCGGCTGCCCCGCAGAGCCCAGACCCGACTCAAGCATCCTTTCTGTCCGAAGCGGCTTTCGTCCTGGAACCACACTTCGACGGACTTGTCGGGGTATTGTGCCTGGACGGATTGGACAAAAAGGGGGAGGCCTGCAGCCATTGCGCTTCAGCTGAGGGGTCTTTCTTCGGGTTCACCGGCCGCGGCTTCAACGGCCCGTACCCCAAACGGTGCAGCAGCACCAACGCACCACGAACCGAGTAGGTCACACCAAAGTGTTCCTGCAGAAGTGCCGCCACGTCCCGTCCTCGTCGTGGTGCACCGGGTTGGCCCAGCAACGCCTTGAGTTCCGCTTCGCGGTTACGCGGAAGCTTGGGCGGCTGACCGTGAGGCTTCTTCGCCTTCAGTCCGTTGATCCCTTGGTCCCGATAGGCATAGACCCAACGCTGAATGAAGCCCCGACTGCGACCGAGACGAAGCCGAATCTCCGGCTCGCTACGCCCCTCCAAGGCCAACACGACCGCGCGATAGCGGTCCCGCTGCTTGGCGTTCGATTCCTTTCGAACCCGCTCCCGAAGGATCGAAAGATCCTTCCGCCCACAAAGCGATACCTCCATGACGGCTTCCTTTCCGACGGCGACATTGCCGACGAACAGTCTGCCATCATCGCGCGCAGAGCGCAACCCTAACAGGCGCCTAACGCGCACAACTTCTACATGCGCTGCGTATTACTTCCTCGCAAAATGGTTGAAGGTAGATCCCAGCCACGCTTTCTATCAGTCGGTCATAGTAGCCTACAGCGGCGACCGGCATTGTCTGCCGGACCAGATACCGATGAAGGAATCGTACGATTCGCATCAGCGTCGCTCCCTGGAAGGTTAGGAACCTGTTCA
>JAAEPZ010001050.1 GCA_024231955.1 bacterium
CCCTCGGCCGACACCTTGAGCACGAGCTTGCCCGGCCGCAGCGGCTGCAGGTCCGCGACGCCGTCCTGGTCCGCTATCGCCCGCTGACAATTCTTTTTTTTGCGGCCTGATTCATGCGTGGATGGGTTGATGTTGCTCGAAAATGAATTGGATGCGGACACATCCGCAGCAGCAATCCCGAGGTCGGTATTCGCGTCACGTACGCTTACCCGATAGATGCCCGCCGGTATACGGAAGTCCAGGGTTGTACTCTCGGTGATCGGTACGTCGAGAAAATCGATGTAGGGCGGTCCCTTGACATCCTTGAGCGCGACATAAACGAGATAGTAAACCGGGTTAAATAGTACCGCCTCGTAACGCCCCGAGTCATTCGTCTGGATCTCCAAGATATCTTCCGCCCCGTAGACTCGGAACTTCACTACGGCGGGGTGCGGCTCGTCGCCGCGATAAACGGTTCCCTCCACATAGATTGGCTCCCGTTGGAAGAAGATCGCCTGGTCCAGGCCGTCCCTCAGATCAGCGCTCTCGTGGAATCCCCAGGGCGGTATTCTCAGGATCACCTCGAGCTCTTCGGCGGGCACTTTCTCAAAGCGAAAAACCGTGGTCTCCGGTGCCA
>JAAEPZ010001051.1 GCA_024231955.1 bacterium
GGCCTGGGTTTCGAAGCCTCGTTCAAGCTTCGGGGTTACACGTTTTTTCTCTCGGGTCTCGCGGCCACCGCGTTCGAAGGCGACGGCGATGTGAAGACTCGGCTTTCGATCAAATCCTACCATTAGTCGGCGTAGGTCATGTCGAATCTTTGCCCTTTATCCAGTCCCTTATCTGGCCGGGGGTAACCGGCTCAGTCAGCAATCTGCAGAGCCAATCCACCCGCCGCTCATCTCGTTCGTACAATTCATCCAGCAGCATTCCTCCACAGAGATATGTGAAGTAATAGGTGCGAAACCGCGGGGCTCTGAGAAATTTTACGCACCCTTCTGCGTCCTTCTCCGACAAAAGGCCAAACCTCTTTACGTATTCTGCGACCTCCGCGTCGCTCTTGCCTTGGTCATGCATCAAGAAGGCGGCATTCCCATAGGCTCCGTCCAATCGCTGGCTGGCTTTTCCGATAAGATATCGCCGGTTCGCATCTAGGTGGTCAAGCTTCACCGTCGGATAAATAACTTCAGAATGCCACTCGATCCATTCTTCGTCCGGCATGAGCACCCTGCGCGCCCGCTCAGCAATGCCTTCTGATACAGTGATCGACGGAGTATTGAGCAGCAAGATGCAGTGCTCTTCTCTGCCTTGTTCCGAGTAGAGCACCTTTTCCTTGATGCTTATTTCAGTGTGATGACCAGGGTAGAGCTCATGCAGTACAAAATGGACGGCGGGGCTGACGTAGAAGGGGGCGTCGGTATTGATTTCAATTCGCGAAGAATAGCCTCCGAGATACCGGCTGTAGGCCGGCCAAGGCTTGTTTTTGACGAAGGTAAACTCAAAGGAATCGTTCTCGGGAAGCGGGAGCTTTTCTGTCGTTCTTTTGCGAAACTCGGCTGCCGCAAGATGGATGAGCCGCTCAAGCGCGTCGAAGGAGAGCCTGGCTTCCTCTTTATTCTTCTGGGCTCGCTCGTATATTGTCTTGCCGGGGGGGAGCAATTCATCTAATGCTCGGTGAGCTTCACCGAGCTCGTTTTCGTCGGTCCACTGCGGAACGATATCGTAGAGCAATCCGCCTTCTTCATAGACGGAAACCCTGCTCCCTTGCAGGATATCAAGCAGGGAGCGCATCGCTGCAATCTGCTTGATCAGGAAGTTGCGTCTCTGTTCGTCAAATCCTGTACAACCGACGGCATCTGCGAGCAGTTGATCGGCGGTTTGCGCCAGTTGGCTCAGAGGTTGAGGGTCTGATTGATCGATCTCGATTTTCCATTCCTTCGGGCCATGGTAGGCGTCGACATAGCCCGGCGCGTGTTGATCAATAGCAAGTGCCAGTTTGACGTAGCTTGCGCTGATGGTATTCTGGTCTTTCATGGGATTGTCTCGCAATCTGGCTCAATACGCTGCGTCGGCCCGCGCCCCTGAGCTGAATCCTCACCTTCCCAGAGAACCCGGGCACCTACAGCACGGGGCGGCGGCAGGAAGCCTGGGCGACTTTATACCAGGCTCTCTGAAGTGGTGTCAAGAGAAGAGAACAACAGCGAGTAGACCGTGCCGGCAGCTCGATCGTGCTGGGAGCGCCGGCTTCGAGCTGCCGTATGCCGCCCCTCCGTTCTAGACATATGTCTACCCAGTGACGGGACCCCTCACCGCCCCGGAATCAGGGGCGGAGAAGGGAGAACGCCATGTGGGCGAACCGAGTGATGAGGCCTTGGAGTAGGAGCAGGGCCGA
>JAAEPZ010001052.1 GCA_024231955.1 bacterium
AAATCACAGAGCCATCGCGTTTTATGAGCGCCAAGGGTTTGTCCGCTATGGGGCGCACCCGGACGCCGTTCGGGATGAGGAGGCTGACGGAAGCGGATTTCTCTACCGTCGGCTGCTCTGAAGTTAGGCCCGGCTCAACCTGCGGCCTCCCTTTCCCTCGTAATCGGTTTCCCACCCTGCAACGCTGCCTCCGTGACTGGGCAGAGGTTCATGCAGCGAACATCTTGAAACGAAGCTGAGGGTCCGTTTCGTCCCGCTTACCCACCATTCGCTTCGAGATTTCTCCGTGGAATCCAACCGGCCGAACCATCCTGCAATCGGCAAAACACCCAGCCATGTGTTTCCTTCTCGCCCCTGACGACTTGGCCTGCCTGGCAGGTAAGTTCGGCAGCGGTATAATCTTCGATTGCGACGCAGCCGGCGTTTGTTTTGCTGACGATGGTATCCGGTATCCAGCCTTCTAAGCCCCCTGCCGATCTGGCCCAGAGCCAGATGTGACCATCCCAGTTGTTCTGACGGCCCGTGAGAGAAAGCACCTCTCCGGCCTTCAGGCGTATTGGATCTGCGTAAGTGGCCTGCCAGTCCTGTGTCACCTTGAAATTCATGCCGTCTCCAGGTCGAGAAATCCGGGACGAGTGTAACCTGGGAATGTCCACTTCGTCCCTCCACAAGCTGCCCCCCGGTTCAACCCTCGGCAGCGTCCCCGTCGATATTCGGTTTTATGCGGCAGAAAACCCCGGCGCGAGAGATCGCGCCGGGGTTGTCCGTTCGGGCGGCGGGATACTGAACAATCAGCCCCTATTTCCTGCCATCTCCGGCCATCTCCGGCCATCTCCGGGGCCACCTTCGGAGCGGGGTCGCAGCCGAAAGGCTCACAACCGCCAACGTCGCTGTTCTTCGCCTGCAGAGCCGTTCCAGCCAACAGAGACAAGGCGGCGACGAAAAAATGTTTACATTTTATATTTCCTGCCATGTACGCCCCAATCTTTGGCCGCCCTGAAAGATTGCAGGCCTGTCCGGTTGGCCGTTTCATTTTCCGGGTTTCTGGGCATCATCGCCAGATCATGCCGCCAGCCGCCGCATGGTCGCGTGCAAGGCGCCTTTTCGGCCCGCCCGCTATGGGGATCCGCCGAGACGCGACAAAGCCCGCCAGAGGCCCGGAAATCGGCCTTTCCGGCGATGCTCGGTTTTCCGGCCACCGGAAAAGTTGTGGTCAGATCACTTCGCAAGGTGCCCGGCTTCTACAGCCTGAAAATCGCAAGGCGCTCCGCGCCTTTCTTGTTCTTAAGTTCTTCTTGTTCGTACCGAAAAAAATATCATCTTAACAAAGGCGTGAGTGGTTATCGGTGACAAATTGGGCCGCAACGGTGACAAATCGGGCCGCAACGGTGACAAATCGGGCCGAAATTGCGCGTTGACCGGTGACAAAATGTCGCGATAATTTGTCACCTATGGGAAAGACAATCCAAGTTGCCGCTGATCGGGCTTTCGATCAGGCCAAGACGGTCCTGCCTGCCGAGGTGGCGCGCGGGGTCTATATGCGGAATGCGCCAAGCCTTCAGGCCCTGAAACTCATGCATCTAATGATCGCCACGGCGGGCGGGCGCATGGCTGAGGAAGTCCAGCACGATATCCGGCTTTCCGAAATTCGCCGGATCGAGGGCATGAAGAACCACGACCGCGCCAGCTTGACGCCGCTATTCGAGGAACTGCGCGCGGCGGTTCTGACCTTCGATGATTCCGAGGCTATGGAGGTCACGATTGGCGGCTTTCTCGATGAGGCCGTGATAAAATACCGCCATGAGGTGAGCGACGACATTCTGGTGAGCTGGTATTTCGCCCGGACCTTCCGGCGCATGGCCGAGGAATCGAACCATTGGGCGATCCTCGACCGCCAGACCGTCTTTCACCTGGGCAGCAAGTATTCCGTTCTGCTGTTCCAGCACGTCGCCAGCTTGGCCGGGCTGGAATTCGTCAGGGAAAAGACCTTTACCGTTCCCGAGCTTCGGGCGCTTCTGGGCGTTTCAGAGGGTAAGCTCGACCGCTTCGCAGACCTGAACCGCCGCGCAATCCTTCCCGCTGTCGAGGAAATCAATCAGCTTTCCCGCCTGACCCTGACCGCCCGCCCGAACAAGATTGGCCGCACCGTGGCAAGTGTGACAATCGGCTGGCAGGAAAAGGACGATCCGCGCGAGGCCAAGCGCGAGCTGGCCGCGTCCAAGGTCGGGCGCAAGGCCCGGCGCGACGGCACGTCCGAGACGGGCCCAACCGCCTTTCCCGCGACCGGCGGCATCGCCTATTCACCCCGCTGGCTGAACATCAAGAAAGCGGCGGGATGCAATGCCGACAATCAGAAGATCGCGGCGGATTTCCGGCGCTTCCTGTCGGATCGCGGCATCGCGCGGGATGCGGGCAACATCGAAAAGCTGTTTGCCGATTTTTGCTGCAAGGTCGGAAAGGTCTGACCGCGCCCGGCCTTATCGTCCGCTGATCCGTTGCCAGATGCCACGCCGGGCCGAGGCTTCGGCAAGCTGCTGGACTTTCTGGGCGAGGTCCTGAACCGTCTTCCGGGTTTCTTCCGCCTTGAGGTCCGCCGCCTGGACCGCCGTGCGCATGTCTTCGAGCTGCTGCACCGTCGCGGGCGGCGGGTTGTCATGTGGGTTGCTCTCAGAAAGTGTGCGGCGGGCGGCGGCGGCAAGAACTTCGGCGGCGAATTCCGCTTGAGTCTTCCCGGCCTTCTTCGCGGCCTTGTTCAGCAGCGACCGGAATTCGGGCGTGAACCCTGCGCCCTTCAAGGTCAGCGTTGGTCGGTTGTCTCTGCCCTTGCCTGTCATGCTTTCCCCTTCGGCCTGCCGGACAACCCGGCTTGGGTTGCAGGATGCACCCCACCACCACTCAAAACAACCCGCGCCGGGTTGCCGTGAGTAACCCGTACTGCGGATCGGCAGCCCTCTGCGGGTTGCGCTATGACGGGGATGAGCAGAAACGCTTTGGTTCCTTTGAAATCACGAAGCAGAACTATCCACGCCCGACCAGCCATCTGACAGGCGGCTGGTCGGGCGTGGGTAAGTTCGCGGCTAGGACAGTGTTAAGATTCAAGAAACAATGGCTTTTTAGGGAAAACAGTACGGTTCCACCGCAATCGCCTGAACACTATTGTGTTTCACTGCACTCAAATAGTTGACCGAACGCTATTCAACTGAATGTTGACTGAACCAAGTTCGCGAACTATGTTGGTCTTGTGCGTCATAAAGAGCATTTTGAGTGAGTCTACGAGGTCATCGGCTCGCTCATGTGGATGGCAGACCAGCCTCGGGGTCTGTTTCGCGTGACACCGGAAGGTGTATCCTGACCCTAACCCTCCGGGGGGAAGCTAAGGGAGAGCTGCTAACGCGACGCACATACGAAAGCCGCCTTAGGGCGGCTTTTCTATTACATACTCCCAACGACAACTCCCTTCGTCCTCGTGTCAGAGTAGGCAGTCACCACGCTCCAGTATGGGGTCAGGATGTTGCCGACCTTCGTTTGCACATACTCCAATATCACCGTGCCCGTCACAATGCGGACGGCATTGACTCTGGTCTTTGGGCCAGGCCGGTCTTCAAAGTAGAGCAGAGTCGGCATGTTGAGGATTCTCTGGACATACGCGGGGACATCGGCCACCCCCGCAAATCCTGCGGCTACGATTTCAACGTTGTGCTCCGCCCATATGTGCTGAACACCAAAACCCGCGTTGGGGCCGAAGTGCTTTCCCTCCTTCAAGTTGATGGGGGCGGCCAGCGTTATGATGGGGCTTTGGTTCTTGCGCGCAAGCGTCAGCACGGGAACCGTTCCAAAAGAATGGTCTTGGGTTGCGGGGTTAAGAACCTTCGTGTTGACGCCCATCATCGTGCCTTTTCAATGCCCCCAACGTCATATTGGCGAGCCGTCAGTAAGCCAATGGCGTTTCTTGGGGCCCATCCCGAACGGTCATGCGTCCTGACACCAAGGCTCGGCGTTAGCCGGGCCGCCTAGCCGTCCAGTGTCCCACACGGGCACAAAGACGCCGGAGAGGCCCCGCCAGCCAAGCGTCCCACGGAAATGCCCCAGGGGGGCGCAACGGAGTTGGCCCCCGGCAGGGCAGGCGACTGCGCGCATGCTCGCTGCTGCGCCCCAATGAGAGCAAAGCGAAGGTGTAAGTTTGGCAAGAAATGCAAACGTAATTTTTTACACTCCCACCTCTCGGCACACGCCTCAGCGTTTGCACGCAAAAGAGGGCCGAACATGGCGGGAAATGTGGAATGAATACGTCGCCGCTCGTTCGCCCTGCTTGTGCTGGCTTGAACCCGCCTAAGGGCGAAGAACGGCGACGTTGAAGGCAAGCTAAGACCTGAGCTGGTCATGACGGCAAACGATGCCGAAGGGATGGGTCGGAAGCGGCGTCACCGAAGCATAGCAATCGCGTCCCAGGAACGCCGACGCCCTTCCGGCCCGCGGAGGTGCTTCTCGGCGATGACAAGGGTTCGGGGAGGGGTGTTGCAGTTGCAGGATATGGCCGATGTTAACCAAAATTGCATTTTGGCTTCCGCGCTGTGTTTTGACCCGTCCCTCCAGGACCATTTTTCGAGGCCTCGAACGGGCTAGCATCGGGGACAATGCGATCCCCTTTTCAACATTGCTGGATCGCTCTACATTACGTTTGTGTAGACAGATGTAGATACGACGCATGAAGATCGCAGGCTTCGATTGGGACACGGGCAACTGGCCCAAATGCGGCAAGCATGGCCTGTCCCAAGCCGAGATCGAGGAGGTCTTTGCCCGGACGCCGGCGGTCCTGGCCGATCCGTTTCCCGAGGAGGCGCGGATGCGCGCCATCGGGACCACGGCAGCAGGGCGCCATGTCTTCGTGGTGTTCCAGCTCCGCGAGATCGACGGCCAGACGAAGCTGCGGCCGATCAGCGCCCGCTACATGCACCAGAAGGAGATCGCGCATTATGAACGCCCATCCTAAGCCCCTGCCGCCCCTGACCAGCGATGCCGAGGCGGAAGACTTCGTCGAGACCGCGGACCTGTCCGAGTACGACCTGTCGGGTTTCACGCCCATGCGCTTCGAGATCGAGCCAAAGGCCGCCTCGCTGAACATGCGCCTGCCCGCCTCCCTTCTGGACGCGGTGAAGGCCAAGGCAAAAGCCCGCGGCATCCCCTACACCCGCTATATACGGATGCTGCTGGAGACGGACGTGGCGCGGCCCAAATAGCGGCAACATTGCCTTTACGTCCTTCCCGCAAGGCTGGAACAATGGCCCAACCGGCTGTCATCGAAGGATTTGCAATGTTCACGTATCGCTCCCTTACGGCGGCCGACGCACAGGGATGGAGAGAGATCTTCGTTAATGGCGTGAAGAACTTTCCGACCGGCTTCCTGATGACGCCCGCCGAAGTCGATGATCTGACGATGGAAAGATGCCAAACAATTTTGGACGCAGGCGGGACGAGGGGAATTTTTGAAGGCGAGCTGCTCGCAGGTTTTTGCGGATATCGCCAGTTTCAGCCCATCCGAATTCGTCATCGTGGCGAAATCGGCCCCTTCTTCGTCATGGAAAATTTTCATGGCTCGGGCGCTGCCCAAGCACTCATGGCGGGAGTTGTCGAAGAGGCAAAAGGAGCAGGGGTCGAGCAACTCGAACTTTCTGTAGCCCAGAGAAATCACAGAGCCATCGCGTTTTATGAGCGCCAAGGGTTTGTCCGCTATGGGGCGCACCCGGA
>JAAEPZ010001053.1 GCA_024231955.1 bacterium
AAATGTAACAAAACCAAACGGCTTCGGCGGCTAGGTCTACTCGGCCTTCCCGGTCTCCGAGTCGTTTGCTTGCGCTCTGCTGCCATCGCCCATCAAAACGTTGTCTTGGTTCTGATCCGCCTCCGTCGCACCCATGTCCATCTGAGCATCCTCGATCGGATCAGCAGCGAGCGGCAGTGTCGGGTCCTGCAGCTGCACCATGCCAGGCAACAGCACTGGCTGCTGCCCAGCCATCGAATCCGCCAATTCGTCCACAGCGACGTTCAGAGCGTCTGCGGGTCATTGCTGTCTTCTTTCTTGCTCCCTGTCTCTGAAGAATTCAAGATTCTGGACGCGGGCTTGTTCCCATAGGTGAACTCCAGCATTGCGCACGTGGAGTTGATCCGGCCGAATACGCGGCACCATCGGCTCGTCTGTTCTCCTGGTCAGCTGTGCTGGCTGCTGCAGCACCGCTCGCACTGTACCCGCAATTTCACCTTGCTGTGTGTACCATTTGGTACCGGCTCTGGCTTCGCTGTCGAGGTGCTCCCGTTCGGCTGCGCCCAAGGCCAGACTCTTTGTGCTGGTTTGGAACGCTCTCGGTGCGCCCATTGGCGCCGATGGCAAGAAAACGCGCGCCGGCGTCGGCTGTAAGTCCTGCTGAGTGAGCTGGTACTGAACCTGTATCTGACATGCTATTTTGGTTGGCGTCTTCTTCGGCGATCGAGACGATGACACCACAGTGCGTTTGTGGCCCGCCTGTGGCGTCGAGGGTGGCTGGAAGCCTCCGTGGCTTGGTCCAGCTTTGGTGGGCGCTGGGTGAGCGTCGAATCCGCCTCTGCCCTTCTTTTTAGTCGGTGCAGTGGCCTGCTTTCTTGGCTCGTCAGCGCTACTCCCTTTACTCGCCTCCCTGCTCTCAGTTCCCTTCCTCGGCGTCGTCTTCTTCTGCGTGGCGCGGCTTTTGTGCTCGTGTTGCTG
>JAAEPZ010001054.1 GCA_024231955.1 bacterium
CCATTTGGCCAAGCTCAATCTCCGGACAGGCAGCGGCCCGAAGCAGTCAAGAGAAGATCCAAGACATGACTCAGAGACAGTCGCCGACCCCGAGTCTCACAGACCGCACTTACGATCCGGATGAACGGCTGGCGAGTCAGAGACCTGATGAGTCGTGGAGATATCATCAGGAATACCGACAGGCGACTCAGCAACAGACACAGATGCAACCGATTGTTCAAGTACGGGGACAGGGACCGGCTATGGGTGGTGTTGGACGCGGGCGTGGAAATCGAACGGTTTTGCCGCCTCAGGCACCGAGTTCTAAGCACTTACCACCAACACCGGTTCCAAATGACCAGGTTTTCCAAGGTGTTTTCGCCAGACATGCGACGCAGGCGCCAGGATCAAGAGAAGATCAGACAGCGGCTAGAGCAGCGGATAGTTCGTTGGCACAGGCTGACATGGTCACTCCATTCGGACGTGGTCTTGCTCCTCTGATGGGCCCGGCGAGGGGGCAAGCAGTGCCAACGAGTACCGGATTGCAGCCGGGAGGTTTACAGCAAGTTCAGGCGACCACACCGAGAGATCGACCGATTCTGGAATGGCCAAGAGCGCCGGCTCAGCC
>JAAEPZ010001055.1 GCA_024231955.1 bacterium
CCGATGTAGTTGAAGCGCCTCGTGAAGGCTTGCGGACCGTTGTTCTGAACCCGGTACAGACGATCCCTGCCACCCCATTTCCAGGTCGCGCCGATCTTGTCAAGAGGATCTGGGAGGTCCGGGTATCCGGACGGACCGGCACCGATTTCTGTCAGGCGATCCAGGCCGTCGAAAGTGCGGTGAATACTGAAAGGATCTCCCGGACCCCAGGACACCTGGGCAGGGAGGTCGAGTCGGGCGGTTCGACCCCAGACATCAAAGGTCCTGACCAGGGCGTCGCGGTTTCCCACGATCTCCTCTGCCGGACGACCGACAAGGTCGTACTCCCGGTACTCAACAGTGCCCGGGCCCTGGCCGTTTGGGCCAATACTGGCCCGCTTGAGACGCGATGCTTCGTCGTATTCGTAGAACGTGCCGAGGTCAAGAGGTACCAGAGTTTCTTCGAGAGGCTCAGCACCACCTGGCGCTGGCACCGCGCTGAGTAGCCTGTTTGCGTCATCATAGGAGAAGGTAATTTCTACACCGTCGCGGTTAAGGTGCCACTGAAGGGTGTCGTCTGGGTAGTAGTCGAAGAGGTCATAGGTGCCGTCAGGA
>JAAEPZ010001056.1 GCA_024231955.1 bacterium
CGCGCAACTCTTGAATCCCTTCTCCGTCACCGTCGATCCAGCGGGCAACCTTTACGTCTCCGATTTCGGCAACCACCGCATCCGCAAGGTCACCTTCAAAACAAACCCCGCCGGCTTTATGGGCGAGGACGACATTCTGTTCACGGAGAGCAACGGCCTCGGCCACATCTTCACCAGCGCCGGCCGCCACGAGCGAACCATCGATCTCGCCACCGGCGCGACGCTCCTGACCTTCGGATACGATTCGGAAGACCGCCTCCTTACCATCACCGACCGCTTCGGCGATGAAGCCACAATCCAGCGCGACGCCGGCGGCGTTCCCACCGCTATCATCTCACCGGACGGCTTTGCCACCACACTTACGGTGGACGCCGACAATCGCCTGACACGCGTCACCTACGCCGACGAGAGTTTTTACCAGTTCGATTATACGTCAGACGGCCTCATGGAGGTCGAAATCGAGCCCAACGGGAATCGATTCACCCACGTGTTCAACACCGATGGCCGGATCACGGACGTCCTCGACGAGGAGGGCGGACACTGGACCTATTCCAAATCCATGGAACCGGACGGAACCGTCCTCTCCTGGACAGAAACCGGCGAGGGCAACGTCACCTCCTATCAGGATTTAACGGATTCCACCTGCGCCTCCTCCTCCATCATCACCGGCCCCACGGGCGCCGAAATCCTGTTTTCAGAAGAGGCGGACGGCTTTGCCTCTGAAAAAATCCTCCCTTGCGGCGAGGAACTGACCTTCGAGTACGATTACGATAAATTCTATCATTACAAGAGGTTGGCAGGCGCAACGATCAAGACGCCGGCCGGTTTGGAGAAGATTACGACCAGCAGCCGGACGTACGTGGACACGGATGAAGACGGCATTCCGGACCTAAACACGGATTTTGCCACCGTCAACGGAAAAACAGCGACGATTGTCCATGATATTAAAAATAATTTAAA
>JAAEPZ010001057.1 GCA_024231955.1 bacterium
CCCATCGGTGCTGATGGCAGGAAGAGCCGCGTCGGCATCGGTTGCAGATCCTCCTGACTGATCTGGTACTGGATGATTCGCTGTCACTGGAATTTGGGTGACACCTTCATCGGCGATTGGGACGGCGGCGCTGGACGCTTCTGCGGTGGCCGGAACCCTCTGCGGCTCGGCCCTGCCCTGTCGGCTCCTGGCTGCGGATGCGCATCGAATCTGCCTCTGCCCGTCTTTCTGACCGGGGGAGTGGCAATGAGCCTCGGCCAATTGTCACCCGCGAAGCTTCCCGGCGAGATTCCTTTGCCCGCAGCCATCAAGGCCGGGGTCACTTTCTTCGTCAGGTCTCTACTCTCATGTTGATCCCGTGACTCGCCCTCGATTCCGGGACTGCGGCTCTCAGTTCTCTTTCTCCTAGTGATGTCGGCAGCGGTTTCTCCCGCTTGCACTGAGGACCCAGCAGACCCAGCCGGCGACACGCCCCTCAATGGTCGCGGCATCGGTTTCGTCAGCGGTGTGGCTGCCAGTCGATCGATATAGAATTGCTTCA
>JAAEPZ010001058.1 GCA_024231955.1 bacterium
AGAATCGGCATGGGTACTACGCGATCATTAAGGTTGTAGATGTTAAAGACAGAACTAGGTCTGACTCGATCGACGAACTTACTTTCGAGTATTACATACAAACGAATCAAGGTCAGGATTTTTCCAAATGAAGTGACTGGGTTGCGGAGCACCTAGGGACGCCGGTGACGCGAATGAAAGAGGCTGCATATCAATTCCATGTAGGTAGGCGAAGGCCGGGATTTCCGGAGATCGAAGACCATGATCCCTGGAGCCCGAAGGGCTCCGGAAGGGAGAAGAAGAACCAGATCGGGAACTCGGAAAACGGCCGCATATCAAGCCCGCTGCAGGGGACGCCGACGTCGTATCAACCGTTCGAGGTGGCTGTAGAGATGGCGACTTCGATAGCCTCAAGAGGCGGTTCAGGGGCGCCCCTGAGCGGGAGGTCGTTATGCGCAAACCATCGCGCTAAGCCTTGCGCAGCCTAGTCACTTCTAGGAGGGCAGGAGATGAATTACAGATTCTACGATGTTGCCAGTAACGACCATATACTGAAGCCAGTCTCAATGCAGAAACTGGCATCCCATATTGCCACAGACTGGATCCCGGGTGTCCCAAAAGAAGCAGAGCCGGGATTTGTAAACATCTTGAGTGAACTGTTAAAAAGCGACACCGGCTCCCCACCCTCTTGGTGCATCAGAAGGAAAGTGGCGAATTTCGATCGGCAGTGGAAAATAGTCACCTCATGGATTGTCGGAATTGCCTTCTGCCGAGAGGTAATGGAGGATTTCGGATACCAGTTCTGGGCACCAGTCAGCGCCTTCTCCTCCGCAACTAGAGAGACTGCAGCCTCGGGCTGGACTGAAACTTTATCTAGACTATCATGTGATGTCAAGCGACCGGATCCTCCGACATCGCGATTACTGCCTGACTATGTGGCAGCTCGCGAACAACCGGGCAGCCACGATGTGACGATCGCGTTCTTTGAAAGCAAAGGAACAAGAGATGCAATTGGTGGTCATATTTTGCTGAAGCCCTCCTGGCGGCGTCAGGCTCAGAATGCTGAATTCTCGTACAATGATACGTTCTTTGAACCTGAGAGACGAGTTGTGGTAGGTACGCGCCTGTTTCCATCGGCGAAGAGACCAAAAAATCGGTGTCTGGTCGTCAGAGCTTGGAATAGTAGTACCGACACCGTTGCCCTATCGACACCAGCGGCATGCAGCTTGGTAGTGCAGCACTACTATACTCTCTGTCAAGCATTCGGCATGGAGGAAACAGCACACGCTCTCTCATTGGCTGCCCGGAGTACTGAGAGTCAGGAGGCGCGAGAGGCTCTAGCAGTCGAGTATGTAGATGTAGCGAAGAGGCTAGGCCGGGAAAGGGAGAGAAGCTCCAAGGAATTTGTCATTGGTGACCGGCGGATGATTGTCCGGATTGGAAAATTCGGAGAGGAAGCGCTGGCCCTGCTGACAGCTGCTGACTCGGGGAGAGAGAAAGATATTCGGCATCTTCTGTCGCGCGTGGCTGAACGGCAACGCTCCGCAAAGCGCGTTACACATGAGCAGTTTGAACGCCCCGATGGCGTCGAAGTAATCCTAGAGTAGGGATCAGCACATGCCAAATCCACACTGCTTGATCCCCGCATCCGAACTAACACCTCAATACGAGAAGAGATCGTGAGATCAGCTGAAGAATTGCGCATAACAAAGCGGCTGCACGGGACGCCACAGGCGTATTTACCGTCCGTGGCTGGCGTATGTTTTGTGATTTCGCCGGTCGTCAACAACTGGTTGAAGGGGCGCCCGTGAGCCGCAATCCGTTGTGCGGCGGCGATCC
The DNA here is from genome assembly GCA_024231955.1 of bacterium. Taxonomy (GTDB): domain Bacteria; phylum Krumholzibacteriota; class Krumholzibacteriia; order JACNKJ01; family JACNKJ01; genus JAAEPZ01. The sequence continues at coordinate 1,819 of JAAEPZ010001058.1, forward strand.
CGGTCATCGAAAGGAAGGACCAATGGGTAGATCCCATGTTCTCGCCTGCGCCAGGCTCGCAGCGAGCGTCCTCGCAATGTTGCTCGCTCTTCGTTGCGCGTCGACATCTGTCACGCCGAAAGCGACGTTCGCCACGCCTGAAGCGTCGTACGCGCAGTCAGAACCAATTGCCTCAGTATCTACTCGAGATCCTACCAGTCTGCCACGCCTAAGAGTTGTCGATCATCGATCTGGTTCGGCCGTCCAACACTTCGTGCGCTTCGGCCAGTGCCAGATTCAGGTCGCGGCCGGCCCAATGCCGACTTCTCGCGGTGTTTGGGCCGCTGCGGACCCTACCAAGCTGGCCCGCGATCTTCGGGCGTGTCTCAGGACGGCAGTTGCCGAGCAGATAGACGTACTGGTCCTCCCTGAGCTTGCGCTTACGCTTCCAGATCCCAGCCGCGCGGACTTCCTTGAGGAGGTTTCCACCACTTCACAAGCCGAGCGGATGATTGTCGTAGCAGGCTCGTTTTACGATGCGGACCGCTACAGCCGCCTCGTCGTTGTTGGTCCGGGATGGACCGAGTTTGGGTACAAGGTGCGCCCGTCGCGTTTCGAAGTCTCTCCGCTCGCAAATGAAGGAATGAGGCCGGGGCCTGAGATACTGGCTCTGCAAACTGACTATGGGAACCTCGTCGTGATCACGTGCGTTGACCTCATCAGCGATGAGGTGCAGTTCCTAGTCCGGAGCATGGCGACGCGAGGTGAACTTGACGTGCTCATAAATATAAACCACAATCCGGCTGCGTGGGAGTTCTTGATCGAAGCCAACGGCATCGTGCGGCGTCATCCACTCTTCGCTTCGATCACAAACGTATACGTGCCGGCGGGTGGGAGATGCCTGAGGAATGACCAGCCCCATGACAACGGCTACTGCTACGGCCATTCCGCCGTGTTCGCGTCTCTCCGCACGCGAGCGAGCGAGCGCCCAAACAGCAGCCAACGGATTCTCGACGTCCTTCCCGAACTGCTTCCAGATCCGGTCGTAGCCCGAGGGGCGGACGGAAAGCCGATTGCTCGCAGACTTCCCTACAGTAATGTTGCGGCGAGTCTCGGGGCGTTCCGTGAGGCGCTGCTGGTGTACGAGCTAAACATGCGGCTCAAGCGAGTGCCTGGCGCCACGAACGCGCCGGATCAGGGATACCCGCCAATCAGAGGGATCAAGGTCGTTGACCTTCTACATCACGACTAAGCCGTTCGCTTGCTCAGGCTCGCCGGCGCTGCGCTCCCTTCAAAGTGCCACCCGTTTGGTCAGCCCGCCTATATGGTGCCGGACGCATAACAAATCAAGTAACTTCAGCCACTTAAGCGGCCTGATAACCATTCCAAATATGCCCATGGCATCGCTGAAGAATTATATTTATAACTCTCGCACTTTCAGTAAGATACATATCCTGAAATATTGTTGCGCCGCCCCGCCCACCAGCGGCGACAACGCTCTCACCCTCTATAAGACGTAAACTGGTGCGCCAATCTTGCAGTGAATTTCGATTTTCTTCAGGAGTGGCGGCGGAAGCGATCGAGGATCGTCCTCCTGCCAGCGTCCGGGGGGCCGC
>JAAEPZ010001059.1 GCA_024231955.1 bacterium
ATTGGTGGCGTTGGCAAGCGGTTTCTTGGGGCCGGTGGGGCCTTGATTTGGGGAGGTATCCGGACCGAAGCGCGGGGCTAAATAACTTGACTAGTTGGCCCATTTTGTTAGATTGAGGTGGTAACAGTTACTTCCGGGGGACCTATGCGATACTGCTTTTTTCTTCTTGCGTTGCTTCTGGGGCCGATCATGGCGATGGCCGACGATCCAGACGATCAATACTGGCATGCCCTGTCCGAGCCGGAAACAGGCACGGACGGAAAAGTCCTGGGGGTTTCGGTGTACGATGACAAGCTTGCCATAGGGGGGGGATTCTCGTCGGCAGGCGGAATGGGTGCAAACAATGTTGCTCTCTGGGACGGAGCGAATTGGCAGCAGCTTGGTGTGGGGACTGGGGAGTACATCCAAGCGGTAATCGAGTACGGCGGCGAACTTGTCGCAGGCGGACACTTTGAAGAGGCAGGCGAAGAGGCCGCCTCGCGCGTGGCCGCTTGGGACGGCATTGGTTGGCATCCGCTGGGTTCGGGTACCGACAATTCTGTCTACTGCCTAGCCGTATACGAGGGTGATCTTGTTGCGGCGGGCCGCTTCAATTCCGCCGGTGGAGTTGCGGCACCCAACATAGCTCGTTGGGATGGCTCTTCTTGGCACACCGTTGGTGAACTTAATGACGGAGTGTATGCACTTACAGTTTATGACGGTAAATTGATAGCCGGGGGCTGGTTTACGCATGCGGGGGGAGTTGAAGCCTCAAGCATCGCCAGCTGGGATGGTGCGACATGGCAACAGCTCGGAGCTGGTATTGGCGGAACCGTCTATGCTTTAGCTGTGTATGACGACAACTTAATAGCCGGCGGGAGCTTCGAAGGTGCAAGTGGCGTGGTGGTTAACAACATCGCCCGCTGGGATGGCTCCACATGGCATCCTCTTGGGGTGGGGATGAATACCACTGTCAGAGCCCTTACGGTATATGGAGACGAGCTAATTGCTGGTGGGTATTTCACAGCTGCTGGAGGCGTTTCTGCAAGCCACATCGCTCGGTGGGATGGCACGGCCTGGTATCCACTCGGCTCAGGCGTCATTGGTAGCGCCGTTTATGCCCTAACAGTGTATGACTGTGAATTGATCGCTGCGGGTAATTTCGCATCTGCAGGAGGAGTTACAGCTCACGATGTTGCACGTTGGTCTGGTCCTCCCTTCTGTCTAAGCCTTGACATTTTCGGAATCGACGGAGAGACTTCGCTTGATAATGTCGTAGGACACTGGCCCGTATTTTTCTGGAGTTATCGAGATACCCTGGAGTACGTCCAGACTGAGTTCGAGATCGAGGTAGGATCAGATGATGACTGGACCCTTGCCGAACTGTGGAGTCCCCCCTCACAGGTGACATCCGATACCTATGCAATATATGCAGGCAATCCATTAGTCGATGGTGATACTTACTTCACCAGATTTAGGTCTTACGATGGTATCGAGTGGTCCCCTTGGTTTGAAACCTCGTTTAGTATGAACACTGCGCCCGATGTGCCTGCAGTCCTCTCACCCGAAGACGGTGGGGTCTCGGGATCGATCCCCGAACTTTGGCTTACAAACGCCTCCGACCCAGAGGCTGACTCGCTCTCCTACGATTTCGAACTCTATATGGACATTGCTATGCAATGGATTGTCAAGGACACTCAAGGAGTGCCGGAAACTACAGACTCAACCGGCTGGAACACTGGTGTTACGCTCACCGACAACGAACCATTCTGGTGGCGGACGCGGAGTTATGACGGATACGAGTACTCGGAGTGGTCGGACCTGGCCGTATTCTATGTGAACGGTACTGACCAGCCACCCACAGCCCCCGTAACTATCTTGCCACCAGACACTTCCGGTCTTCCGGTTTGGGATATGCTGCCGACTTTCACCTGGTCGGAATCGAGCGACCCGGACCCGTTTGATACACTGTTCCATTACGTGCTTGAGATAGCGGTCGATTCGAACTTCACGTACAAGAACGATGTAGACTCAATCTGGGCAACGAACTACGAACTGGCCGACTCGCTGACGTTTGGCACACGCTACTGGTGGCGCGTGTCTGCTTGTGACCACACCGACCTGTGCACGGTATCCGAGCCGGGCAATTTCTGGACCTGGACACTGGGCGATATGGATCACAGTCACGTGGCTGACATAACGGACCTTTCAATCCTGATCGACAACCAGTTCTTATCACTCTCCCCCATCTACCCGGCCTTTGTGGCCGACGTCACCGGGGATTGCCAGGTGGACATTACGGACATTTCGCGCTTCATCGACCACTTGTTCCTGACTCTCGGCCCGCTGGAAGTGGGGTGCGAGTAGCCCTAGCCTCTCCTGACCCTTACCCCCCTGCCGCCGTGCCCGTAGTGCCCGGGGAGGTATCTTGGCGTCCCTCCCCTGCCGGCAGCAGAGCATCACGCGGAAATTAACTTGACAGGTTGGACCATTTTTATATCTTAAGTGAGAGGTTGACTTGCTCCGGGGGGATTCATTGCGACATCACCTGGGAATGCCCTGTACCTCCGGATCAATATTGTCATGATTGCGTCCGTTACAGCTGG
>JAAEPZ010001060.1 GCA_024231955.1 bacterium
GGCCATGGCTCGACCGGATTGTGTGGAGAGATCGATGCTGTCCGCCAGCAGGGCGAATTCCGCCCGAGAAGCCGGGACAGCCCGTCCTATGCCGTCAAATATCCGCGATACAGCGGAAATGGCGTCATCCGTTTCCAACTCCTGACGTTGTACAGGGGATAACGCAACGGTCGACAGCGCCTCAATTGAGGTATAAAACGTATCAAACACTCCGGCAGACATCAACATCGTGTCGAACACGGCGGCCTGTGCGGCATCATGCAGATCCAGTTCCCGGGTTAATTGGGCAAAACCATCGCGGGTTTCGGGAATATTCAGCCCCAATTCCCAGATCGCCGTGTTGAGATTATGAAGCGACTCCGCTGTTGCAGCCGCGCCTTTATCCTCTGTCGAAGCGAATTTTTCAGAAAAAAGCGAGGCTTTTTCCGCCAATTGCGCCGCGCCGCCGGCCATCTCCGCAAACTCAGCCGTCAACGCGCTCACATTCAATCCGGCCGCGTTAAATGCCGTGCGGGCAGTCATCATGCTGTCTATATACGCCTGCAGTTCCTGCGCGGTTTTTTCGCGTGCGGCGGCCATCTCTTCTTCACTGAACTTCGCTGCCGTCATCTGCTGTTCGGCATCATCCGAGACCGATTTAGCGTAGTCTCTCAGCATTGCAAAAAAACCGAAATCCGCGGAGACAGGAGCGACTTCCGCACTTCGCAGTGAAGCGGCTGTCATTTCGGTTACGGTTTCCACCATGGCGTCGAACGCATCAGCGGGAATCATCTCCCCGGCCCGTTCAAGCGCGCCGGCCAAAACGACATTTAGATTTTCCGATATAGTCGCAGCCTTTATGCCTGAATAATCTGTCTCATTCACATGCCGGATAAGCGTATCCATCAGCGGCTGCATATCAATCTGATTGCCGTCTGTCGCATCAACAGACACCGGAGACTCAATGGATACCCTCTGCTGTGATTTCAGCAGATTATGCGCATCAATGAGATCTTGAACGAACCCCGCCACCTCAGAGTCCGGACCCTGAAAATTACGAACCTGTTCTCGCAGATCAGCATAAAAATCAACATCATCCGTGATGGCGTTTGCACCCGCGGCAATAGCCGTTTGGGCATCGAAAATTTGTCCGGCC
>JAAEPZ010001061.1 GCA_024231955.1 bacterium
ATCCGTCGATATGCAGACCGTCTCCCCAGAGGGTGCTCTCCCCGGTCCGCAGATCCATGTCGCCGCCCGAATAGTACGTGAGGTAGGGGTCGCCGGATGTCCCCGTGCCGCCCGAGAGTCCGTCGCAAACGAAGGACCCGACTCGCCACTGGCCGAACTGGCCGGTTACCCATGGCACGCAATCATCCGCGATGGCCATCAGGACTCCGCCTGTGGCCAGGGTTCCGGGAGATCCCGGTCCGCCGGAGCCGTATGTCTCCAGCCAGGGGCCGTTCAGCATATTCGTACCCGGGCCGCTTGTGCTCCAGGTTCCGAAATTGCGTTCAGCGCTTGCTGTTCCACATATCAACAGCAAGACGAACACTATTGCACACACTTGTTTCATGATTCATTCCTCCAAGGAACAAAGTGAATGAGCTGGGGTGGGGAACAGATCCGCACCCCTTCAGTGTACGAAATACAGCCTTGGTGATTTACCTCAGGCGCCTTGCTGTAATACTGATTGCTGATCGACCCATTTAAGCACCCGGAGATCCCGATCTATCCGGCTGCGAGTCAATGCGGACCCCGGAAGCCCGGGGTCCGCTTTCCGCTCTACTTGCTACTTCAGAAGCAGCATCTTGCTGGTCTTCTGCAGAGGACCGGCGTCGATACTGTAGAAGTAGACTCCACTGGCGACCGACTGACCGGCGCTGTCGCGCCCGTTCCAGGTCACCGAGTGATGTCCGGCGGCCACGGCCTC
>JAAEPZ010001062.1 GCA_024231955.1 bacterium
ATCTCTGGGCTGCCCCCACAACCATCCACTGACCGACTCTTGGATAGCAGCCTGCGCATCCATCTCCTGCTGCGTCTGGGCTCTGACCACGAGACTGGGAACACGCTCGTAGATTTCGGATGATTCTCTGCTCGTCGAGAACTGCTCCGACCACTCCCTGCGCGCTTTCTTGCCTACTTGGCCATCGAAATCATAGGGATCCGGAGGAAGTGGTCCCGATGATGCGCCAGCAATCGATTCACCTCGTTTTCCTTGGTGAGCAGTCGGGTCGCCCCACAGCTTCTGAACATGCTGTACCCAGACGTTCGACTTCAGCTTCTTATGCGGATTCTTGATAAGATCGACCTTCGTATGTTTCCGGTCGGGCGCCGGTGTCTTCTGGCTTGTTGCGAACACCGGTGCCTGAGCCGCTGCCAAAATCTTCACCGACTGCACACTGACCACTTGCGAAGGTTGGTGCCGAGATTTGGCCGGAATTCGCACCACTTCCTGCTGATCAGGCTCCACCGGCACGAAAAACGCCGCAGCTGCCATTGGATCTTCCACCACCTCTCTTTCCTGCGGGACTCCCGGCTCAACCAATCGCTTTCTGTCCTTATCCTTGATAAGTTCTTGCGGAGTACTCGGCAACTCTGCCACACGCGTGGGGTGCATCTTAGCGGCAAACATATAAAGTGGCTG
>JAAEPZ010001063.1 GCA_024231955.1 bacterium
AGGGTCGGGCGACGGTTCACGGCAACTCCTTCCCGGCACATGAGGTCGGTCGATCCATCACCGTCGAAAACGGAGCGGAGACGGTGGCGATCACGGGCAACCAGCTCGGGAAGAATCCCATCGAGAACAAAAAAGAGGATCTGTCGGCGGTGGTGGCAGCCGACAACCTGCCCGTCGCTTCGGCGTGATGGCCCATCGGGCGCGCGTCAACCCCGGCGGTGCTACCCACCGCTGGTGCCGGACCTCGTGATGGGAGCGCCGGCTTCCAGCCGGCCCGGGGGACGAAGTCCCCTTGCCCCCGGCCGGCAAGATGCCGGCGCTCCCAGCGGCGCTCAAAAACTTCGTTTTCCGTGCCCCGAACGTTGCAGCCCATGGAGTGTCCATTCAGGCCATAGAATGCAATGATAAACCGATGAAATGCCGAATTAGAGCATGGACTGGTGCTATTTACGTCCGGAACACCCTGCTCATCGCCGGCGCCAATGGGCGCAACCGGTCGCCCGCTGAACCTTGCTCTTGCACGGGCGCATAGGATAGAATCCCAAGCTCCGACGAGTGGCGCTGGCGAGCTCGATCAGTCTAACGATCTTATAAGGATGACCCATCAGTTCGGCCTTGCGTGAGATCACACCAGCGACATGCATGCATATCGCTCCCGAAAGAAATGCCAAGAACAGAAAAAGCTGGCGCCCGAACCTGTGTCGCTTCCCTGCGGCCTTACTCAATCCACTTTGCTCTTTCATGTCATTTCGACTCCATGCTACATTCCCGTGGCAACCCTCTGAAACCATTCAATTTGATATTTTTTTAGTTTCCGATCTCCCCGGTTCGGAAGGCTGGCTTCAGGAAGGGTCCCGTAGCTTTGGCGGTAGCGCCTAATAGCCAAGCCTATCCCTTCCCCTCCATGTAGCATTCAAGACGTCCAACGCCTTCCAGTAGTCGGGAAAGTGAACGGAGAAATGTACGAGTCGGCCTGTCTTGAGTTCGTACTTGGCATAGAAGTAGCAGATCCCCCCATCCATCGCCGTGACGAACTCAGTTCGCCAGTTATCGTGCTGATTCGTATCGCAGAACCCGTTCACGTAGAGGATCCGAGTTCCACTTTCCGTGCCGCCGACGTATTGGGCGTAGTACGTCCGTAGGTCGCGACGGAGTCTGCGCGCCCTCCGCCCGGGCTGAGTTGCAAGGAAATCAAGAGTCCGGTTGTTAGCCTGCTCGATGTCCGTTGGAACCGGCGTCCAATAAGGACCAGAAGGAGGAAAGAATCTAGGCTCGGCGTCGGCGAGGCGTTGACTATTCTCTTCGGAGAAAATAACGCGATGGGTTTCTGGGACGAAACCGGATCCTCCACAGGCGACGACCAGCACCAAAGCTGCTACCAGCGTGAACATCAAGAGCCCTCTAATTGCCCCACGACAAACCATTAAATCATCATCAAGCACAATACATCCTCCAGCGTTACCTACCAAGACGCGGCTCGAACTGCAGCTCGCCTTTTTTCGCTCTGTTGGTCGGCATTTTTATCGATGACACCACTCTGCCGGTAACTTGTGAGGTCGCGGGCAAGGAGATTCATTTTCGGCGCCTTGTTGCCGCACCATCGACCAACGCCGAACACGACGCCTCGTATAGTGTTGGAGCCGATCCATACCCCAGACCGACAGCTTAATGTGATAGTGGCGCAGCTCATTTTTCTGGACCGGACCAATAGCCGCGAGTGTTGAGCGTCTTTAGATTTCTTGGGATTCCTCATGTTGATCCGCCTGCTCCCTTACATGCCAGTGCCGACCCTGAGAAACCAGTTTATTTGATATTTCTTGAGCTCGTATGCTGACGGTTGTTGCTGCGCCGTATCCATGGCATCGGTCGAAGACGAGTTATCCAACCAGCCCCGATGAAAGACGAAACCTAGTGAATGACCCCATTCGTGAACAGGCGTCCCTGGGTATTTTGGGCCGCCGAACAGGAAGTTCCCCCAGCTCGGGAGCATTTCTGCTGGTCTCATTTCTCCTCTTGTGATACCGCCCTTTAGAGTGTTCGTTATCTTGGTGGCGACGCCGCCAATGAACAATTTACCTTCACTCGTAATTTGAGAATTGTCCACAGTGTTGTTGAGCTCTATCTGGTCATAGTTCTGAGATGCAAAAACTCCTCCTTCAGCGGCCACCTCCGCAACAATGTTCATGTTCACTGTGATCTCATCACCACCTTCCGTGGAGTAGGTGCCGCTCCAGCCCGTCTCGATAGCGTCCACGATATAGTCAACGGCCTCTTGTGTCGCATCGGGACCGAAGAACTCGACGTAGGAGATGATATCTATGGTGGAGCCGTCCTCGCTAATGGTAACCGTTGTCATTCGCCCAAGCGGATCGATGAACCGCAACGGATTATTCAGCACATAAGCATATTTATTCCAACTCTGCGGCGCCCTGGGGTTCGCGCTCGCGTTTACGTCTGTGCTTAGAAACCTGAACGTCAAAGGCGAGCAAAACCGGGCATGCATATAGTCA
>JAAEPZ010001064.1 GCA_024231955.1 bacterium
CCGGCGCCTGCAGGGCAAACCTGCCCGCGCCGCGGGGGGCGGTGGGGACGGCGCGGACGGCCAGGCCCTCAGGGCTCCCCGCGGGCCCGGCCCCCGCCCGGGGGGAGCGCCCGTTGCCGCCCGCGTCGCAGGCCGCGGCACCATCGCCGTCGCCGTCTATGGGCCGCGGACGCCCTCGCTGATCCGTTTTTGGGCAATCGTACACGACCCCGGCGTCGATGGCGGGGCTTCCGGGGAGCAGGGCATGGGTCATCGTGGGTCCACCGTTGTAGGTCAAAGGCCCTAGCAGGAGGTCCTCGAGCTCAACCTGTTGGTCCGTCGGGTGGTCCAGATAGCAGTAGGAGTCCGGGGTTACGATGTTTCCACCCTTTGATCTCGGCGCCGAACCGTAGTAGTAACCGCACCGGTCCACGACGATACTGTTGGTCATAATCGGGCCGTCGGACCAGTAGATGACAATCCCCGTTGTGCTCAAGGCGGCCGTATTGCCGGCAACAGTCGAGTTGATCAGGGTAAGATCGCCGCGGCCATCGCTAAAAATACCTCCACCCTGGCTTGCGTAGTTCCCGCTCACTGTGGAGTTGATCAGTGTCACGTTTGATACGCCCGCGGCAGCAGTCCTTTCGATGCCGCCACCTACCCTTGATGCGTAATTATTGCTTACTGTCGAGTTGATCAATACCAAGCTCCCGTCCCAGACGGAGATTCCACCACCATCGTAGGACATAGCCTGGTTTCCGCTAACAAGCGAATTGTTTATGGTCAGGCTACTGTCAATAATAAGTAAGCCCGCACCGGGGCCGGAATGCGAGCCTCCCATAATCGTAACGTTGGATATTTTTGAATTGCCAGCGTAGAATGCCAGCACCCTATCCATTCCCGCACCGTCAAGCACAACGGGAAACTGAAGATCGCCGATTATCTCTATATCCCCCAAGATGTTAAGATCGCCTGTCACCGAGTACAGTTCGTCGCCGCCAGGTATTGAAAGCACGTACCTTCCGCCTGGGATAAGAATAGTATCAAGTCCCGGGGTTTCGTTGCTGGCGATAATTGCTTCCCGCAGGGCACAGTCGACGACATAGCAAGGGCCGTTGTCGTCGGTTTCCTTGGTGACCGTGAACGTGGCAGCATCAAGAGCCGGAGCCAGAACGCAAGGCACGAACAACGCCGGCAAGGCCATCATCAACCAGATTGCTCTCATCGTCATTCGGCTCTCCGCGTTCTACGGGCAATCTTGACCAGTCCGATGAAGGTGATGAGGACCACGAAGACTACCAGGCCCACAGGATTCACCGCGGGGATGTCCACCGCGCGGGGATTGAACTCGTAGGCGCCCGCGTCGCAGGCCGCGGCACCATCGCCGTCGCCGTCGAGGGGCC
>JAAEPZ010001065.1 GCA_024231955.1 bacterium
CACAAATCACATTGCCTGTACGGTTTCTTCACCTTGCTGCCGCTCGGTCTACCGGTGTGGGCGGTCCGCACCGCAACGCTGGCCGCGGCGGCCGGTGCCATCTGGCTGCTTGCCCGGATCCTGCGAGGCAAACTGTCCTTCGATTCGCCGCGATGGGAGCTACAATTCTCGGCGTTGATCCTCGTCACAGTGCTGCTTAGCCCACACCTGTTCACCTACGACCTGACGGTGCTGTTGTTGCCGATGTTCCTGCTGGCCAAGCAGATTGCCACCGGCCACATCACGTCGCCACACCGGCAGCGGCTGATCTGGCTGTTGATCTTGCTGTACGCCCTGCCCGGCATCTCGGTCATGGTCGCCGCGAGCATCGGGCTGCAACTGACCGTGCCGGTGATCGTGGCGCTGTTGGTGTCGGCCGTGTCGATTTCGCAGTCGGGTGCCAAGTGGGGCAGGCATCTGAGCCTGTGAATTAATTGCTTTGGCTGTCGAGTGACTATACCGGTCACTGCGCGGGGTGAGGGGCGTTTTCGAACGGCCTTCACGCCGCGTGATTCGCTATGGGTCTGATTTCAAGGAGACTTCAATGCACTCAAAGCCCCCAGGTTCAATAGACCACCTCCTTTGATCGATTATGCCGGCTCTGCCTCTTGCGCGGCGCGCAATGCGACCGCTCGCATCAGGTTGTGCGCCAGCACGTACCACAGTAGCACCGCTCTGACCTTCGGACGGCCACGCACGCGAAATTGCTGCATCCCTCGGTTTCGCGCGATCGCGTTGACGCATTCCGCCGTGGAAGCACGCTCCTTGTAGATTTCTTTCGCCTCGTCGGTTGCCATCCGTTCTCGCCACACGGCCACGGCCTCACTGTCACCTGGACGACGCGAGTGCGGATCGACGTCTCCTTTGTGCGGTTCCATCACCGGGGCGTAGACCGTGGTACTGCCATTCGGCTGGCTAACTTTCGTGATGTCGTCCTTCTTCGTGAAGCCACCGTCCACCAACATCGCGTTCGGCCGTTTTTGGTAACGCTCCTCGTGCTGCTCAACCATCGGCGCCAACTGGCCTTGGTCGACCGAGTTCACGGCATCGACGCCCGTGATGACCTGCGTCTGGGTATCGGTCGCAAACTGCACGTTGTAAGCCGGGCGAAAACCGCCGTCGGGCATCTTGGTCACACGAGCCTCGGGATCCGTCGTGCTGACCCGGGCCTTTGCTTTTTCGCTGCTTTTCTTCTTCGACTCGACTTCGGGCATCTGCTCAAGCGCCTTCGCGATTCGCTCGGCCCGCTCACGCGCCGCTCGCTGTCGGGCCGCTTTTTGACGACGACTGGCGACCGTCGGGTCGCCGTCGAGTTCCTTTTTGAGCGACTCGATTTGCTCCTTTGCCTCGGCCAGATGTTCTTCCAGTGTGGATCGACGACGGAAAGAAGAGGCTCCCGCATTGGCCCGAACTCGCATTCCGTCTTGCGCGACGCGATCGAGTGTCACCAGACCTTCGTTCATCAATACCGCGACGCTGTTGGTCAGCGTCTGGTCGAGCAAGTCGACGTGGGCCGTGCGAAAGTCGCTCAGCGTGTGATGGTTCACTGAGACGCCGCCGCAGATCCATTGAAATGGCAACTCGCCCAATTCAGAATCGCAGCGACGTGTCAACTCGCGGGCGCTACCGATGCCTCGAAGTGTTGCATACAACCACAGGGCGAACAGAATCCGTGGATCGGTCGGCGACCGCCCCACATGCCGTTCAACCGCCTTGATCTTGCCGTACAGCACCGAAAGATCGAGGCTTTCGACATACTCCCAAACAATGCGGGCCTGATGATCGTCAGGCAATAGATCGTTCCAGCAGCAGGCTCGAAATGCAATTTGGTCCCGCTGTGGCTGTCGTGTCCGAGGTTTTCCCACCGAGGGTTCCTCTTCCGTCGGCTGAGGCATCGCGGTCTCCGGCGGCAGCGGGAACAGGGTCCCTTGCCGTTTGTTGGCGGTGGCGTCGAGTTTTCGTGAACGGGACATGCCCAAGTTGTAGCTAGCTGATACAATCTTGTCGAGTCGAAAAATTCACAAGCTCTCTTGCCTGCCTTGCCATTTGGCAGGCTGGAAGCCCGCCCCACTTGAGCGATCACGTCAGCCCACACGCCCGTTGAGCTCGATCGAGAACTTCACGGGCCTTCTTTCGGGCGCGGACGGCACCGTCGGCGAGGATGCGGCGAACCTTGTCCGGATC
>JAAEPZ010001066.1 GCA_024231955.1 bacterium
GAGGCCGGTGATGGTCACGTCCGAACTAATCACAATCTGGCTCCCCAACGTGATTGTCTGGGCGGACGGGCTGGACGCGAAGGTGATTACGTCGTGACCCGGCCGGGTGTTTGCCAGGCCAATCGCTTCGCGAAGCGAGAGATCGCCGCTCGTGTGGATTCCATCGTCTTCGTCAATCAGATTGTCGACGACAATCTGGTTGACCTCGAGCGCTCCGATGTCGATTGCTGCTCCGACGATACGGTCAAAGCCGGTGCCGCGGCCGTCGTAGTCGGCCGTATTGAGCGAGTTGTCGCCCGCGTCGATAGCGGGGCTTCCCGGTAACAGATCGTGGGTCCAGGTGACCCCGCCGTTGTCGGCGAGGGCGCCGAGGAGTGGGTCGATAGGCGTGCCGGAAGTGCCAACCTGGTTGCCGTTGACGCCATTGACGATGCCGGTGAGGTTGGTACCGTCGCCGATGAGGTTGTTGGATGAGTCGTAGCTGGAGTCGAGGGAGCAGAAGATGTCGGGATATCGATTCGCGGCCGAGTTGCCGGCGATGATCGTGTTGTCGAGGCGTATGCTATTTGTGCTCGAGCTGTTCCTGAAAAAAGCGCCTCCCTGTAGGGCGGTATTGTCGGTGATCGTGCAGTTGATGAAATGGATGCTTCCACCATTGGGAGCGTAGGAGTAGATCCCGGCACCGCTGCCGCTGCCGGCGCTCCCGCTGGTATCGTTGCCAGAGATGGTCACGTTGGTCAGGACAGCGTCGACGGAACTGCCGATGGCCAATCCGGCGCCGGCCCCCGCCGTATTATTGGCAACGAGGGAATCGGAGATGGTAACGTTGCCGCCGTAGTTCGTTGTGAGGCCGCCTCCAGCATAGGAGTTGTCAGTCTGGTTGCCGTCGAGTACCGAGCCGCTCATATCGAGGTTCACGTACTCGAGAC
>JAAEPZ010001067.1 GCA_024231955.1 bacterium
CGAATTCCCCAGTGGCGATGCTGTATTATAGCTAGCCGCTCCCAGTTTGTTTTGTTTTTAACTAACTTCGGCCCTTACCCCCCTGAATCATTGACAGCATGGCGCCAATGGGACGACTGCAGGTGCCGCAGCCTGCACCGTTCCTGCCACACGCCGGCGACCCACCGGTACCGTTCGCGATGTGGATGGCCGCTTTCAACTCGTACTTGACGCTCGTCGAGGCGGAACGTGGGGAAGCCCTGAATGACAAGACGAAGAATGCGCTCCTCTTCGGTCTTCTTGGATTGGAAGGGCTCCGCCAGTTTGGAAGTGACCCAATCGTCGCGAGGATGGATGAGATGCCGCCGCCGACACACGCAGCCTTCCAGGCTGCTACCAGGCAACGTTTCTACCATTCTCCCAGCATTTCTCGCGCCTGTTTAGACTTTGCGAGTCGCCGCCAAGGCCCCAACGAGTCGGCTGCCGACTTTTTGGCCGCGTTGCGTGAACTAGCGCTGGAGTGTCGTTTTCCGGCGACCTACCTAAACCGCGCCATCGCGCAGCAAATTCTGGTGGGCTGTCGGTCTACTAAGGCAAGAGAACGCATGCTGCTACACGAACCTGAAGCGGAGCCGAACCTGGACACTTTTGTCAAGATCTTGGACTCGGATGAGGCCGTCTTCAGGGACCAGCAAGTCTTTTCAGCTGCGTCTGGGTCCAGTAAGCCCTTCGGGGGAGTTTCTGTCGTTTCGCAGTCACGTGGGCGTTCTAAACGCAGTGGTACCGCCGGTTTTCAAAAGGGGACGGAAAAGGGGCAAGGAAGTGGCCAGGCTACCAAGGGAAAATGTAGGAGCTGTGGCTTGGGGAACC
>JAAEPZ010001068.1 GCA_024231955.1 bacterium
GACAAATATGCGGCGCTTCCTGGATCCTCGAACACGAAGAGGCCAACCGCCCAATGGAGATTTACAGATGATCAGATCGCAGGCTGGTTTACGGAAGGGCGAATACCGATTCTACGAGTAGTCGTTGAGATTCAGTAAAATCTCTTTCTCCCAGAGGCGGATCGAGGGCGCGCTCGGTCTGGGACCGAGCCCTGCTCAGTCATCCGGCTCCGCGTTGACCTTGGCCGGGACCGACGCGGAGCTCGTCCAACTCCGAAACCTCAGGAGGCTGGCCGCGAGCACGCGGATCGTCCAGAGCCTGAGGCTTCGGCGGTGCCGCGGCTTGCCATCTCCCCGCAATCTCGACCACCGGGATCTCACCCCGTTGCACCGTCCCCGATTTCGTCTCCGTGCCCTGGCGGGTGGGCGGCGGCGGTGTCGGTGGAGCTGGTTGCCCAACGAGTGGCAGGTCAGGGGGAAGAGGTGACGAAAAAGTTAAGGTGATGTTCCCGAAACCCGATCTGGACGAGATCGAAGAAGTCCCGCCCGAGCACGTTGCGCGGAATCTCTGCAGTGCTGAAACCGACTTCCAGCTCGAAGGCTCCGAGATCGGCATGGATGAGTCGAACGGAATGCAGAACTCCGAGCAAACCGCCCGCCATGGTACTATAGGTGAGTCGCGGACCAGACAGCACGTCGAGTCCCAGGGC
>JAAEPZ010001069.1 GCA_024231955.1 bacterium
TCATTCAGGTGCCGTGGTCTTGAAGCGTATCTCAGTTTGCCCTTGTTTGCCCGGGCAAAGAGCAAGGGCAAGGTGTGCTGGGCGCAAGGGGTGGTGGGAGTTCAAGCCACCATCGTCGCCCTGGTGAACTCCCCCAAGCCTGCCCCGGGCCTCGCAGGCTTGCCACCCCTCGGAAGTTCGCGCGGTGGCCGGGCCTGAGATGGCACGGGACCGCGCCATCCGCCTGAGGCTCTTCGACAACAGTTGTGTAATTTCCGAGACGCCCTATTAGTGGCCGCAAACCGGCCCGGCGCCGCTCCCCTTGCACCAACTCAATACAAAAGCCCTTGTGGTTTGATGGGTTTGTCCGAATCTGGCTGCATGATACAATCAGGCAGTGCTCGGTGCCGTCGCCATCAGCAATTTGCAGGAAATCTTTCACAAACTAAATATTTAACTGGAACTGAATCCTGTACCGAAACCGACCCCCCGGCTTTGCGGGTGACGTATAACGGCATGCGCATCAGGGGCGCCCCTTCAACCAGCTGTTGACGCTCGCCGAAGCTGCCAACCATACGCCCACCTCGGACGATAGATACGGCTGTGGCGTCCCTCTGAATGCGCTTTGTTCTGCGGCTCTTCCTCCGAGTCTTCGATTTATCTCTTTCCCCTCTTCAGCCCGGAGGGCGACCCATGGTAGCCCGGGCTATTTCTCGAAAGCGCTGAAGTCAATGGCATTGTAATCGGTCCCGAAAACTCTCATCTTTCCGTCCTTTTCCCGAAAGAACACCGCTGCTGCGCCGCCGTCGTCCCGGCGGTAGAACCAGACGGTGACGCCTTCGCGGAACCTTTCGTCGAAGTAAATCAGTACGAGATCGACTGAACCCGGACCCATAGCCCCTTGGGGGCTAGGGCGGGCCCCGTAGGTCTTGATGTGATCGATGCAGACCGGGCCGAGAGCCCCGTCCACCTCGGCTGTGGTCATCCCGTTCTTGGCCGCGGCGAATCGATCCTCGGACATGAAGCGCATCTCCTTGGCCTCGGCGATCCCAGCCTGAAGCTTCTCGTTTCCCGGGTCGAAGTGAAGGGAGGCGCGGTAGATGTCGAGAGCTTGGTCGTAAAGGCCAGCGGTGTCGATGTCTACGCGGGCGAGAAAGATGTCTTCGTCGACCTTGGCGTCGACGATGAAGCGCTGATCCTCGTTGAGCTCGGAGCCGACCACGTGGCCAGTCTCGTTCAAGTAGTTTACGGCCCTCTGTGTGATTTCCTTCGAGAGATCGAATATATCCTTGCTGGGCATTTTGGTTCTGGCCTCATCCTCCCGGAACTTGGCACGTTTGGCATCGAGGATGGGCTTGTTCTTCTTCACCCAGGCCAGATCCGTGGCTCCGGGCGCGACTCGAACCCGTAGCAAGACGAAGTCCTCGTCACCAGCGAGGTCCGGATTCCATTGCACAGCCTTTTCCAAATGCTCACGTACCTGACGAGCTGCACTCCCATCTTCCGGCAGGGGGGCCTGCAGGGCGGTGTCTCTGAGCAGGGCCGCGGCCGTCTTGAGCTGATCTGGATGAGCTTCGCCAGCCGTCATAGCGAACTGGAAAGCCGTGTCGAACCGTCTCTTCTCAAGATGGCTGTAACCCGTTTCAAGAGCCCATTGAGAGACCTCCTGCCCCAGGGCAGGGTCGTAATGGACGCTCTGTTCCAGATACAGAAGCACAAGGAGCTCGCGAGGGGCAAGAGAAGACTCGTCCTTAAGAGGCCGTGAGAATTTGTCTTCGAGAAGCCGCTGGGCTGATTCGAAGTAGATCTCCGCGACTCTTCGTCGGCTTTTCTCCTTCAAGAGTAGGGCTTTCTTGAAAGCCTTCTCCCCATTCTCTGCTTGGCCGACGAGGAGATTGATCTCACCGAGGAGGAGATAGGCCTCATTGCTTTTAGGGTTCTCCCGGAGCTCAAGCTCGAGCACTCTCCGAGCCCTGTCGTACTCTTTGGCACGAACGTAATCGTGCGCACTCCTTACCGCCTCCGAGCCGCAACTGGCCACAAACATAAACAACGTAAGAGTCGGGACCACGATTCTGAGGAATTTCATCCGCTCTCCTTCTTCAGCTCACCGTTCTTCTCCCTAGCACGACCTGACCAGGGTGCCAGGGTGCCGTCTGGAATGATTCTCTACACGCGTCAGGTCCGCCTTACCGTCATGAATTTGATCTCGTCTGGAGTTGTACCGGCGAAGTCGGCCGGGGAGGCGGGTATCCCTACTTCCAATGCAAGGGGGTAGAAGCGGTTGTAGGATTCCCTGTCGAAGGCATACGCGGCACCTAAAGACATGCCTTTCATGATCTCGCCGAATCTTGTCTTCTTGACAGTATACCTATCCACATTCTTCGGGTTTGAAATAGACAGGTACCTCCGAATGGCCGCCTGAGAGCCGGCAACGATGCAGGCGTCTCCATCGCATGCGACTTCGGTTGCCGACATGTAGGCGAAGTAACCGATCACCTTTGTGTCTGGTTCAGCCATGGCTCAGGTCACCACTCTCTTGTCATGCGCTACATGAGTGCTTGCTCAGGATTGGCACTTTGAGGATCCCTTAGCATTGACTCGCCTCAGGCCGCAGAACATAGTAATCGGAGTGTTAACGACCCCCAAACACCGCGCGTTACGCGGCATATCACGCGGGCCATCATCCATCTGGCTGGCCGTAAGTACCTCTGAAACAACGGGTTACGGCGTACGGATGCTTCGCGGTCGCTGGGCAAA
>JAAEPZ010001070.1 GCA_024231955.1 bacterium
GGCGTCAGCAGATTCCAAACCCCAACGGGGTTTAATACATGCTCCCCGTCGGTCCACCTGTTCAGTCCCAGACGTATTTCTCATCATGTTTCACATTGTATTTCTTCAACAGTCGGCGGAATTCCTCTTTGAAGTCTTCCTTGCCGGTAAAAGTCCCTGAGAGACGAGTCCCGAGCCTTGATCCACTTCGATGATTCCTTCTTCAGTCCCCTGACCAGATCTGACATCGAGATTTTCGGGA
Source organism: bacterium (assembly GCA_024231955.1). GTDB lineage: Bacteria > Krumholzibacteriota > Krumholzibacteriia > JACNKJ01 > JACNKJ01 > JAAEPZ01. The sequence goes on from JAAEPZ010001070.1 coordinate 242, forward strand.
GAGTCGGCAAGCCACGTGGATATGATCTTCAACGCCTCCAACCTGAGAGGTGGAGAGTCCATGTTCTTGCAGGCGCCTGCAAGATAGGAGTGCATCTCCGTGCGCAGGGCTTCGTCTTTCAAGAACGGAACTCTGTTCTTCGTAGACCAAGCGAGATGGAGGTAGACCTGAGCAAGTGATTGGGGCATGAGAGTCTCCGGAGGTATACAACCCCGTTGGGGTTGGGGATGGTGGCGTCTCGTGACCCAGGGTGGCGCGCTGCGCGCTTACCCTGGGCTTTGTCATACAACCCCGTTGGGGTTTAGATGCTCCTTCGTCGCTTTTCAATCCTCTTCTCCCAACTGCTCGGGCTGCACAACGGCATGCCGATGAGCGGCGGCAAAGCCGTCCGCTCAATTGGCTGGTTATCTGGCCTTGTACGATTCGATCTCTGCATTAGTCATCACGCTCCTTCAACTCAAGCGTAATCGTGACCTTTGCTTGCTTGAAAAGGTCATCAAGCGATCTGAAAGGAAGGGCGATCCCACTCGGCTGGTAGGCACCCATCACTTCAGCAGATTCGTAAAAAGTCATCAGAAGTGGAATTAAGCCAAATTGATCGACGTTACCAAACTGGTATGTAAAAACTTCTGGATTAGAGCCGCGCACGGGAATTTCTTCCAACTCTCTCTTTAGCATAGATCTGCCAACGGTCTTGGAGAGCTCGACGTCTCTGGGGCCCTCTCTCTCAGCCTTGTCAGATTCCTCAACTTGATGAAAGAAGCTGATGTAGCCCGGAATGAATTTGCACTCACCATCAAATGGCTCACCTTTTTCAAGGAAATAGATGCCGCGAGCGATTTTGTTAAAGCAATCGGTCAACCTTGGCATGTCCGGCTTGCCACCAATGACTGGGTACGTTTTGCCATCTTCGTCTACCGCGAAAAAGGCTCGCGGTTCTTTTACCGCGATGCTTTGAAGCTCTCCCCCTGTGTGTTCAATTGCCCGCGCCAGTTTCGTGTAAGTGTGATGGAGAGCAAGCTTATTATTGCCAACTATTGGTGCCAGATTCGCCAGCAGAAATTCGTCGTCCCGCGCCTTTTCCGAATTATGCCTATCACAGGCAGGTACCGTGAACAAGTTCACGCGGAAGTCTACACCGCCGGTATCCTTCTCCTCTGGGAAGAGACATCGGGGCGGGACGTGTTCTTTGGATGTCGCTGGCCGCCCGCAATAGTAGCAGATCCTACGCTTGGGCATCAATAAACTCCAATCCAGTCCCTAGGTTGAGTAATGAGCGTAAACGGCGGCCGGCTTGTAGGCGAGGTGCTCCCCGGGCCAGATAACGCTTTGCCGATCACCCGCGGCGGCCTTTGCCGTCGGGTGCAGCGGCTGGTTCGGCGGTTCCGCTTCCATCGCAATGCCGAGCGGAACTGGGTGTGCTCCACCCACCACTCAGGAAGCCCGTAACGTCTGAAGAGCCGATCAAGTTGGTTAGAATGAGGCCGAGTTGCCGCTTCGTTCCTTCGATGTTCTGCTTCCGCTCACGGTGTCGGTCGAAAGTCGCGAGATAGTGGTCGCGCGCCTTCGCGTGATCACCAAGCAATACCTGCGCCTCGGAATGAGAAATCGAACGCCAATATCTCGAAAGCGGATCCCAGCCAGGTAGGATCCGTGCCAAGGTAGCATCCTGCTCGTCGATGCGCCGGCAAACGTCGGTCGCGATCTCACGGGAGTCCGAGTGTCGCCCCAGCCAGAGGGCTGTAGTAGCGGCGTTGGTTCCGAGATACACGTTCGTGTGACGCGATCTATCCCATGCTCGACGATAGAGCCGATGCGATTTGGAAAGCGACTGGAGATTGCTTGGGTCGGACCACCACTGTCGCTTTCGAACGCCGGCCATGACGCTGACAGTCTCAGGGTCATCCCCAGAATTGGCGTGAAGCGGCTCGAGAACCTTAAGTGCGTGCTCCAGTTCTCCGCGATGGCTGTGAAGCAGAGCAAGAAGCTGCAGAAGGCGTACATCTGCAGGGAAGCGTGACGTAGCGCCCACCAGAAGCGATTCGGCCAGATCGTGAGCGCGACGATCAAGCAACATCTCAGCCAAGAGCGAGTACAGCGCCGGACAGCGAACCTTCGCTAGGTCCTCGGTCCTTTCGAGTGAGACAACGAGGCTCGTGGGATCGAAATCTCGATTGTTGAAGCTGCTAAACAAGTCGTGCAGGTGATCATCGACCAGTAACAGGGGACATTCGTCAGTCGTGATGCAACGCAGCTGCAGACCACCAGGGAATTCGCAAAAGAACCAATGAATCCAGCGCTCGAGCATCAGGCATGCTAGCCGGGCATCTTCACTGGTACAGATGCGTCTGATATGCCTAGCATCGTTTCCTAGACGCCTCAACGTGTGCGCCCAGGCCGCAGCGATCGGAGAGAGAACCTCTGTCTGTCTGAGCAACTCGAGATTTGAGAAGGCGTTGCCGCTTGGCTCTAGTTCGAGCTGATGCACAGCTTCAGTTGCGAGTGCCTCCAGACCGCGAGTGCAGTAGAGTATTACTGCTTCTGGAACGTCGAAGCTGTATACTCTGTCCAGCTTCAGCAAGTCATCGCGTAATGCGAAGGGTCCAGCCTGAAAGGTCCACAGCTCCTCTCTTGGCCGACCGACGAACCTTTCTCCTCTCAAGTGGTGGCTCCCTATGTGTCTATGCCACGCGTCACTCCGCGGCTTTCCGTCGAACGGCACGCGAATCACGGGCGCCCATTCAACCAGCTGTTGACGTTCGGCGAACGACCTGCGGATCAGGGGCGCCCCTCCAGCCAGCTATTGACGCCCGACGGAGCTGCCAACCGTGCGCTCGCCACGGACGGTAGATACGGCTGTGGCGTCCCCTGCATTCGCTTTGATATGCGGCCGTTCGTTTCCAAATTTGTGGCATGCCTCTCTTCTCCTTTAGCCCATGGTTAGATGTTCTTCCACTAAAGACCGAGTCGCGACATCGTCGCGTCATCGAATCGCCCGCTCTTAGTTAATCCTTCTAATTCTTGGAACTCGATCAGTGCTTGCTTCGTATCATCGTTCAACAAGCCGTCAGGCGGTCCATGATAGAACCCCTGGGATTTGAGTTGTTGCTGAGCCCTCCGTATCCAACGCCGATCACTGGCCGCAAGGTTTCCGCCAAAAATTGCACCAACCAGAGTTCCGAGTGTCGTTATGGCTACCATTACAACGGCCGCAAGTATCTCAGCATCTTCGTAGCTCTTGCCAAAGACTACGCCTGAGAGAATCCCAGTAGCCGGACCAATAACCCCAGAAAGGCAGAGGCTGGCTATTCCAAAAATAAACGCATGCTTCATTACATCACGAATCAGACGACGGGTGAATGAGGTTGCCGACAGCATACGATCATCAAGAGCTACGTTAGGATTAGGATCAACAACATCGGTCGTATCGGTATGGCGGGATTCAGCTCGAAAAAATAATCAGACAAGGCCTCCACTATTGATGAGATCAGACAATCGGGATGGATTTCTTTTTCGTGGACGACTCCCTCGTTTGCGTTGGGAAATCGAAACGCGCCTCGCCGATCCCCTCGACGTGCTATTTCCACAAAAATGTCGGGACTGGCGACCCCAGCTACGACAGTCGCACCAAGATCTTCGAGGCCACGTTTTAGAACCCTGGCTGCTTGTTCTGTTCCTTGGAAAGGAGCTTGATAGCTGACGCTAATTCTCTTGCCGGCTATCGGCTTGCCATAAGCCTTGAGGTGACCCGCGCCATAGGAACTCCACAACAGCTCATCGCGCCGTTGAGCCCTTGAAAATCGCATACTACCCCCACTACCCCCAATTTCACCTGTTAACGACGGCGCCGGCAATCCACAGCAGCTTCCTGCCAAACCAGTCTCCGTCGAAATCCCAGATCAAGCCAGTCACCGTGATGGCCTCCCCTGCCCTAATCGCAATCGCACGGCCATCGGAGTACTCACACAGAGCCACGCCACCATCCTCGTTGAGGTACGTGCTCTTGATCAACAGCTCACGGTCAAGGTCAACTTGAATTTCCAGTTCTTCCTCGATGTCGAGGCCAGATGGCCTCATGTAGAAGAACCAATCGCTTCCGTAGCCACCTGCTTGGACTTCCTTTACAACACCAGAGATCGTAATACTTTCTCCCTTATGGTCAAGAACATACTTCTCCATTGAGGCCGAGTCGGCCAACCCCATCAGATTCGAGACAGAGGTCTCATTGTGCTCCCCCTGCCAGTCTCTTCCGCGCCCACACGCTATCAAGGCGGGACCCGTTACCAGGACAAGAAGGATCGATACTGTGAGATTCTTCAAGTTTGCCTCCATACTCCTGCTCCGATCAGGCCGCATATCATAGTAATCGGAGTGTTAACGACCCCCAAACACCGCGCGTTACGCGGCATATCACGCGGGCCATCATCCATCTGGCTGGCCGTAAGTACCTCTGAAACAACGGGTTACGGCGTACGGATGCTTCGCGGTCGCTGGGCAAA
>JAAEPZ010001071.1 GCA_024231955.1 bacterium
CGCACGTTCTTCATTATCTGCCTGCTGCTTTGCGCGGTCTGGGCTGTCGGCGAGGCCGACGATGGCGAGGCTTCCAAGCCGGCCGAGGGCGCGAAGATCGGCACCCGGGTTGCGCCGCTGCTGAAGTTGCTCGATGATGATTCTTTCGAGATACGGCAAGGGGCGGCGGCAAAGCTCGATGAACTGGTTTCTCGCAAGGGATTGAGCGAAGAGTTCTTGAAGGAACTTTCGGCCGAGTTTCACCGTACGCTTTTGCGTACTGACATATCGTTGGAGGTTCGCTTGCACCTGAAGCGTTGGTGTGGGCAGTTGCCACCGGGCCAGCCCGAGCCCGACGCGGAAGTCTCGACCGCCGAGATTCGGCGACTGGTGGAACAGTTGGAAGACGACTCGTATGCGATTCGCGAAGGAACAGATCGTCGTTTGCGATGGTTGCTCTGTCGCGACGAGCACGTTCCGCGAGTCATGCTTATTATCGAGGAGCGACTCAAGGATAATCCTGGCTTGGCCGCAAAGAAACGATTGCAGTCGGTACTCGATTATGCGCGGCCGGCCATGGTCGCCGAATACTGGCAAAACCGTCGCTGCCGGAGTCAGCAGTATCTGCTGATCGGCGTACCCAGCCTTGCCGAGGGCGCTCCGCGCCCCAGCCACTTCGACCGCATCGATAACAAGACGGCCCATTGTGTAAGCGGCAGCAATCTTTCACCGGGTGACCATCCGGTCGGCGTGGCCATACCGCACCCGCACCCAAGCCTGCCCGGTGCCTTCTTCCATCTGGTCAATCTGCCCACGCCACAGCGGCGAATGGCATACGAACAATCTACCGGGCAGGGCAGCGATGCGACGCGCTTGGCGGAGATCAGCCGGCGGACGCTCGACAAGGTGTTGCTCGAGAAACGCAAACTCACCGATCGCGAGATCGTCATCCTTGCCACACTTTCTCGGGCCGAGGTCTCACGTTTTGCCGGTAACTACTTCTGCCAGATCGATGACGAGCAGTTTGCGGGTGCGAGCGGACTGCGTGTCCCCGTTCGCGGCAGCCGACATGGGGTCATTTGCGGATTGCTGGCGCTCGAGGGCACCAAAGAAGCCATGCCGAAACTGATAGAGGCCATCGACAAGGGCAGCTTCCTTCCACCCACCTCGCAGAATCCTTACCATTTGCAGTGGCTGGCCGCCTTGGCAATCGCGCAGCGCGACCCCTGGGCGGAAGTGGACGATTGGCTGGCCGGCTTGATCCCGCGCACGGATCCGCTGAGCGAGGCTAGGCCCAAAGGCCCACAACTGGGTGCCACCGCCGCCGCCATACTGCTAAAACGCCACCAGCAAACGCCGCGGAAGTTCTCCCTAGCCCCATCAAAAGAGGCAATTCTGCAACGCTTCCGCCTAGAAGGCTACAATTGCGGTTCACCCGAGGCACGAGAAGCAATTCAAAAATGGTGGAAGCAGCAGAAAGAAAAAGAAATGGGGTCAGAGAAAGCGCCGGGATAAACCGGCATGGAGTTGCGAATGAAAGAGTCGTACGGGAAAGGTCTAGCGAACCATCCCGGCCCCGAGCTATGCGGCGGCGGTGGTGACACCGCGGCTGAAGCGTTAGACAGGGGTACACGTAGGCCGGGTATCCAGCTCCGAAACAAAAGCGTTCGGCGTGCCGACCCTATTCTGACAAGGGGAAGGCAACATGAAGGGCGACGATAAACGCAAGCCGCTCTTTGACGCCGCGGAGTCGAAGACCCCGTGCATGCGTGGAAACTTCATGCGCGAGAACCGGGAGACCCAGGCAACTCCCTCGTCGGATGGCGGCGGGGGACGGTCGGGAAAAGGCAAACGCCGTACACCCGACATGCACGTTGCCGGGGAGTCGGACGATTTCATAGTACCTGCGAAGCGGGCGAACAAAGCCGATGGGCGGGCAGGGCCGGGATATTGTGACACTCGCAAACGAAAGGGCGAGCAAACAGTGAACACAAACGCCGACCTAAACCAGCACAAGCGGGCAGCGGAGTCCGTGGAGGGAAGGGAATCGATCAAAGGGAACGCGGAACAGGCGGCCACGCGCCGAACGCAGTGTCGGGAAAGCGGGTCGACCGGCCTGGACCGCGTACGAGAGGTAGCAAGACGAGATAAGGAAGTGCGGTTCACCGCCCTTATGCACCACGTTAACGCGGGTCTGCTGAGAAGGAGCTTTTACACGCTCAAACGCAAGGCAAGCCCGGGAGTCGACGGGGTGACCTGGAGGGAATACGCGGAGGGACTCGACGATCGGATAGCCGATCTACACGAGCGACTCCATCGCGGTGCCTACCGAGCGCAGCCGACGAAACGCACGTGGATTCCGAAACCGGATGGTCGGCAACGGCCGCTGGGCATCACGGCTGTGGAGGACAAAATTGTCCAACAGGCCGTGCGGCTCATACTGGAGCAGATCTACGAGGAGGATTTCCTCGGGTTCAGCTACGGGTTCCGTCCGGGGCGTGGATGCCACAACGCATTGGACGCGCTGTACGTGGGAATCGTGAAGAAAAAGGTGAACTATGTGCTCGACGCCGACATACGTGGTTTCTTCGATGCCATTGACCACGCATGGCTGGAAAAGTTCATCGAGCACCGTATCGCCGACCGCCGCATTCTGCGCCTGATCCGCAAATGGCTCAGGGCAGGAGTATCGGAGGACGGTGAGTGGTCCAAGACGACCGTGGGAACACCGCAAGGATCGGTAATCTCACCGCTACTTGCAAACGTGTTCTTGCATTATGTCCTGGACCTTTGGGTCGATCAATGGCGGAAGCAGCACGCTACCGGAGATATGATTATCGTCCGGTATGCGGATGATTTCGCCGTGGGATTTCAGCATCGGGGAGAGGCGGAGCGGTTCCTAAAAGAACTGCGGAAGCGGCTCGAGAAGTTCCGCTTGGAACTTCACCCCGATAAGACACGCCTGATCGAGTTTGGCCGTTTTGCGGCCCAACGCGGTCGCCGCCATGGCAAAGGCCGGCCAGAGACGTTCGACTTCCTCGGCTTCACGCATATGTGCAGCGAGGACAAGCGTGGCTGGTTCGAACTTCGACGACAGAGCGTGGCGAAACGGAAACGAGCGAAGCTGCAAGAGATCAAGGAAGAACTCCGCCGACGGATGCATCATGATGTATCAGCGGTAGGGAGGTGGCTTCGCTCGGTAGTGCAAGGATGGTACAACTACCATGCCGTTCCCGGCAACCAGGACTGTTTGAATGCGTTTCGAGACCGCGTGACGCGTTACTGGCTCCACGTCTTACGACGCCGCAGCCAGCGAGGGCGCAAGCGATGGACCTGGAAGCGTTTTCGACGGCGTTTGGTAAGCCGCTGGATTCCTTCGGTCCGAATACAGCATCCTTATCCGACAAAGCGCCTTACAGTCACTACCTAAGATAGGAGCCGTATGAGGTAATTCCTCACGTACGGATCTGTGCGGGGGGCGGCCCGAAAGGGCCGTTCCTACCGCGACCCG
>JAAEPZ010001072.1 GCA_024231955.1 bacterium
AGCTTCCTGCGAACGACTCATCTCCTGTTGATGACTCGCCTGTTGCATCGGGCGGGGAGCGAACGGGAGAGTCGCAAATCCATGACCCATAAAGAACCCGCGCTGTTGGCCCGTTCCAGTTCCTCGGGGGCGCTGCTGAGGATGCGGCGCCATTCCTCTCGCGAATTGCTGCGCTCTGATCCCGCGTGAAACGTGCACCTGTCTCTGCACCGAATCTCTTCTTGTCTGCTGTTGAACACCGCCAACAGTAGTAGTAATGACATCAGAGCGAGCCGTCGACCGAACTTCTTGCACTGACTCTGAGCCACTGCTCGAACTGATCTCGCAAACAGAATGGGTCTGAGCCGAAGACGGCACTAGACGAATTCTTGGCGATGCAGTTGAGACAGCAGCTGGCTGACTGAGACCCGACGGTGCAGGCTTCGGACCGAGACGTTGTTGAAGCGGCGGCGACGGCATTGGACCCAAACGATAGACAATTGGAACGCGAGGCGATTCCATCGAGATCGCTCATCTCTGGATAGTCACTCGCGGCGGCGACACTCGCACTCGACTAATTCCTCGTCCAGCTGATGGAGCAGGCGTTTGGTCTGATCCTGAAGTATCTATCGCCGCTGCTCTGTCACTCTGCTCCGGCTTCTTCTGCTTCTTTTTAGCTTTCTGTGAACTCGATCCATCTTCAAAAGACTGAGGCGGGAGTTGGAATCCATTCGGGCCCCTGGCCAGATTCCTGATCTGATCGATCATTCGATTCATTTTCGCCTCAGTGTCGACCACTTGCATTTGCATGTTGTCCGGATTCATAGGATTGTAGGCTGTCTTCAGCACAAACATCCGCCAAGCTTGACCAATCCGTGGATCAGAGAA
>JAAEPZ010001073.1 GCA_024231955.1 bacterium
CACGATGGGCCCCGGTTTGGTCGGGCCGCTTCTGGTCGGACTGACTTTCGCCAAGGGGATCGCCTACAGCCGGAAACTTCCATTTGTACCGGTGAACCATCTCGAAGGGCACCTCACGGCTAACATTCTCGAACACCCCGATCTGGCCCCTCACCATATCACGCTCATTGTCTCCGGCGGTCATACCATGCTGGTGGAGGTGAAGTCGTTCGGCGAGTATGAGATCCTCGGCCAGACCAAGGACGATGCTGCCGGGGAGGCTTTTGACAAGGTCGCCAAGATTATGGGGCTGGGGTATCCCGGCGGCGCGGCTCTAGATGAACTGGCGAAAGACGGCGATCCGAAATACTTCAGATTCCCCCGCGCCGTCATGAAGCAGGAGTACCAGTTTTCGTATTCCGGTTTGAAAACGGCCGTTGCGATATATTTGGATAAGCTTGCCCCGGATGAGTTTGAGAAGCACAAAGCGGACATAGCGGCTTCGTTTCAGGAAGCAGTGGTCGCCGTACTGGTGAAAAAGACTCTCGCGCTGGCTGAAGAGAAGAACATCCGCGATGTTACTATCTCCGGCGGCGTGGCCGCCAACAGCCGCCTTCGCGCCCGCCTCAAGGAACAACTGATGCACAAAAAGAAACGGTTGTTCTATCCTTCGACATCTCTTTGTACGGACAACGCAGCCATGATCGCCGCGGCGGGTTATTTCCGTTTCGAGAAGGACGGCCCTGGCGAACTCATCGCCAACGCCATCCCGTATTTGAAGCTGGTGGGGTAGGGGGGATTACTGTCGCCTTCTGATGCAGTTACTGATCGAAAGGCCAATTGAAAGCACTG
>JAAEPZ010001074.1 GCA_024231955.1 bacterium
CACTATTATCAATCAGGTTTGTCGAAGCAATTTTCTCACCGCTCTCACTGTCACGAACGACCACGCCAAGCGAGCTTGTGATATCATCCAGATTAGCGTCAACATCATACACGCTGAACGGGATGCAGATTTCTTCCAGCTCACAGAGGGCCAGGCTATCGCCTTCGAAAGTAACTTCCGGCGGGCTGTTGAATCCGGCCGTCACCGTGAACGAGCAGCTGTCCGGCTCGCAGGGAGGATTAACGACTCTGATCTGAATCGTCTGGGAGCCGGACTCCAGGATCGGGACCATCACGAAGCTCTCCCCTCCCTCGAAAGCGAGGTAGGCAGGCTCAGTGACGAAATACTGATAGTTCATACCGGTGCCGCCCATATCGATCGGCAGAGCGATAGTATCCGGGCCGCAGAGGAACACGTTGGTGTCCGGCGGACAAACCACAGTCGGCGGTCCGGACAGGTCAACGTAGTAAGTGCTGTTGCAGGTATCGACGTTGCAGGGGCCTTCGGCTATAATTTGAATATCGTACTGACCGGCGCTGTCGGCGTAGAAACAGATCTGGCCGGTTTCCACATTGTAGCTGCCATAGCTGGTCGTGACCGACCTCGGTTCACCGTCAATTAAGAGATCGATGCAAACTTCGCCCGGATCGCAGCGCAGGGCGCCACCGGCTGTCGCGCAG
>JAAEPZ010001075.1 GCA_024231955.1 bacterium
CCAAAAGTCAGAGTAGCCAGCTTCCAGGTGGTTGTGCCAGTCGAACCGGACCCGGGTTGCCCGTAGTAGCTGAACCTGGTCGCCGACTTGGCCTGGCCCAGGCTGGTGATGCCGAATAAGCGGCTGGCTCCACCCCAGAGCCAAGTGGCTCCCATGTCAGGTACAAGGGTATCTCCAGCTGTGGCCTCGATCCTGGTGAGTCGGCTCAGGCTGTCAAAGGAACGTTGGAACCCTGACGCTGGACCGGTCGTGTTCCACAAGCCACCCGGCATGGTCACGCTGGTTGAACGATTCCAGGGGTCGTAGGTCCAGGTCATCGGGTTGCGCTCGCCCACTGCTTCCTGATAGGGCCGTCCTGCCAGGTCGAACCCGATACCGTCGCCTCGATCGTAACTGACTCTGGTCGTGGGGTCCGGCCCTCCGCCAACGAAGTGACGCTCAAGGGTCAGGAGCCGGCCAGCTGCGTCGTAAGTGTAGTGGTCGCCACCGTCCGGATCGATCAGGGTTTCCGGGGAAGGGTTTTCTATGCTCGGCACAGCACTGAGCAAGCGGTTGGTCGGGGCGTAGGTGTAGGTTACCGAGATGCCCTCTCTGGTCGTCCGGGTGGCTACCGTGCTGTCAGGATTGTAGATGAAGCTCTCGGTGCTACCGTCGTCATGAGTAACGCCGGTGAGCCGACCAGCAGTGTCGTGACCATAGCTGGTCTGCCACAAGACCTCGGAACCTCCGACAACGGTTTGGCGGGTGAGCAGGCTGCCGTCAATGTCGTAGCCGTTGGTCGTCGTACCCCGGTTGCCCGGCCTGATCAGGCGTAGGAGTCGCTGCACTGCGTCAAAGGCGTAGCGGGTGGTGGTGCCGGCTCCGGTGGTGGTCGAGATCAGGCCGGCGCCGCGGTCATAGCTGTTGCTGACCAGACTTCCATCGCTGCTCACGATCGATATTGGCCGGCCAAGGAAGTCGCGGGTAAACGCGGTGGTCACCGTCTCGACCATTCCAGACTCAGGCACGGTCTCGAATAGGGTGATCTGTGAGGGCCAGGGGGCAATGGCTCCCTGACTGCCTTCGGCGTAGATGTAGTGCTCCTCGTAGGAGGGCCCAGATCCCCACATGCCGCCAAACTTCCGGCTGTCTACCTGGCCCTCAGGACCGTAGATCAGCTCGACCTCGCGTCGCGACCTGGGTAGATCGACGTTGTAAGCCGAAACCTGGCTGCCAAGGCCTCCTGTCTGCACGGCCGGCCCGCTCCATACCCTCTCGAGGCGCCCCCCAGGGTCGTACTCGTGCCTGGTTACCCGAACCTGGACGTTTGTCTGGTCGCTCTCGTCAAGAACCTCAACGCTTTTCTCCAGTGCACCGTAGCTTGTGAACTTGGCGCCCCGTTTGCATAGCTCCTGGGCCTGGGTGGCGTCAGGATCACCGCTGTAGGCGATCTCC
>JAAEPZ010001076.1 GCA_024231955.1 bacterium
CGATGGGTCTCTCGCCCATTGGAATGAAGTCAGTCGGCAGCTCCTTCAGCACTGGCAGCGTTATGACACCCGGCGGTTTCTTCATCGTCTTTTTCGGCTTCTCTCTCGGATCTGAACGTTTGTAGTTAGGATCATCCCATGGTCTGATCTCCGGAAACGCGGATGCTGATGGGTGGAACCCTGGTCCACTCGGCGTGGCGAATCCTCCTCGGCTCTGGCGCTGCGCTCATCTGGTGGCTTCCAGCGTTTCTGCAAATTCTTTCGGCTTCTGTATCGTAGGTGCTGGCATCGATGCCCATTCGGTCACGGTGCGTGCGAGTTGACTTGGGAATGTCAGCTTAGCGAAGGTCAACGGACGTCCGCAAAACGACCTTCCGGCCCAGCCTCCATCTCCCTGAAACTGTCCTCCTCATCCACCTCGTCCTCCTCATTCACTTCGTCCTCCTCGCTGATACATCACTTGTGGCACTTGTTCTGCCCGGGCTGATTTCTGAATGAGCACATTCACCGGCTCGGTATGCATTCGATCCACTATGCGCTGTGGCTGCGTCGGCGTCCTCAGTGCTGGTTCCTGCAAGAAAGGAAG
>JAAEPZ010001077.1 GCA_024231955.1 bacterium
GCGCGATCCCGAAACCCAGAATATCAAGCTTCTTCATCGAATCTTTCGCCTGCAGGTCGATCCCACCCGGAACCTGTTGTTTGCCGGGGGCTTCAACGAGAAGGACGAGAACATCATCGACATCTGGGACATTTCCAGTGTCAACGGAGCCTGGAAAATCCTGTGCCAGCCTCCGGGAGTCCCCGGCGATGCCGGCCAAGAGTGCCCGGCAATAGAGCCGCGCTTGCTTCAGACGATAAAGGACGTACCCTGGACCGCAACCCACCTGGGCATAGATCAGCACGGCACCGGGCTTCTCCACACCTGGCATCGAGACAACGGTGCAACAGCCGTACCTTTTGCCGCCCCAGTCTTCCAGTTCAGCGGACTCTACCTCCCCGAGCCAGACCTCGACGAAACAGGCGGCGACGGCGATGGTGATGGTGATGGTGATGGTGATGGTGATGGTGACGGGGACGGAGATGGCGATGGTGACGGGGACGGAGATGGCGATGGTGATGGTGACGGGGACGGAGATGGTGACGACGACGACGCGGCGCGGGCCAGTGCGACTCAGCGGATAACGGGCCACCTCGAGCCGCTGGGGATGCCGTTGGAGTGGTCGGCCGAGCAGGAGCGAGACCAGAGCGAAGAGAACGACCAGAGGGCGACAGGGGTCTTCAAAATCCGAGCTGCGCTGCCCGGCTCTTTGGGACCTGCACTAACCGTCAAGGTACAGAGTCTGCGTTCCCTTCCTGATGAGCGTTTCCTGGGGCGCATGGGCATCGCTCAGTCCGTGGCCATGCCCGGAGGGCCAGGCTGGCCCGACACTGAGGCAGTGGTGACGCTGAGGCGAATCGGCTTAGGTGCCGACGAACCCCAGTCCGCCCCAACCGGGGATGGCGATCCGCTGTACGGCGAAGGCGGCCAGCTAGCAGTCGGTTTCAACCTGTACGAATCTGAGGAGATCATCGTACTCAGCGCTGACCCACGGGCTGGTCGGGACTACCGGCGTCAGGGTGACGACGACGAGATAGCCTCTGAGTCCGGGCAGTGTCGACGTTGCCAATGGCCCAGCTACCTGCCTGACCCTGAGGATGAAGATGATCCCGAGCATGAGCGGATCATCGAGCTTCTGGCTGCCGGCCCCTACCTGCGGGCCTTTCTGATCGCCGAGGAATGCGACCAGGAAGACGGCTGCAGCGATGCCGCGAGCGACGCCGCACGCAACACCTTTGATGCCATCACCTACTTCGAAAGCCTTGGCAACAACTACTACCAGGCCGGCGACAGCGACCAGGAGAACGAACCGCCGATCTACCCCCTGCCGACTGGAACC
>JAAEPZ010001078.1 GCA_024231955.1 bacterium
GGCGAAAAACGCGCATGGCGTTCGAACATGCTGGCCCCCAGTCTCAGTCGAAGGAACTGGAAGAAAAGAGGCTGGAAGGGGTGAACAAAAACTTAGTCCTGTGCAATGATCTCTTTTCTATGTTACAGGATGAACATTCTTGCAGCACGCCGGCAACCTCTGAGGTAAAGGGCCCCACCTCTTGCAAATTGCTAGCGACCCCTACTTCAGAGGTAGACTGGCAAGAAGAGGATCGTCGTTGGAACCGGCTACGTCCGCTCTTCCGTCCGGGGGAGATGGTTCTGGTGCGAGCGGGACCAGTGCCAAAGGGACGATCGCCATACCGTGGACCGCTGAAGGTCGTCCGGGTCCTGGGCCGGTACACGTTCGAACTGAGCGACGGGCAGAAGTGGAGCGCCAGACAGATGAAACGCTGGATCGATCCATCTGCCGAAGTTCCACTGGAGCCGCCGGTTACTGAGCAGGAACCGCCGAGGATCGTCGGGCAAGGACCACAGCGAAGGATGACCA
>JAAEPZ010001079.1 GCA_024231955.1 bacterium
AGACGCCGAAGGCGACCTCGGCGATGCCTTGAGACGACGCGAGCCTCCGGTTTGGGCGTGTTGTCGGCTCCATACACCCCAACAATCGCCACCAAACGTTCTCCGCCTAGACAGAATTTGTCATTGTCATCAAAATCCACACCATCAATGAATTCGTCTGGATCAAGACTGTGCTCCACAGCGAGTGATATTTGACAGTCCTGCTAGACGCCATCCCATTCCGAGAAGAGTATTGCCCCGGCGGCTGTTATACTCCAAGGATAGACTTGGTTGCATCCCCCCGGTCCCAAGACCTTCGCTGTTCTCGAACCTATAGCAGAGAGGGCAGTCGGAGTCAAGGCACGAGCGCGCCTGGGCCTGGTGGGACACCGAGTAGGTCTCGACCGGGAGAAGCTCTGCACCTCCACCGGGTCGTCGAGGCCAGCTGCAAGCACGTGTTCGGCTCAAGCGTTCTGGAATGCGCTGGTCCCCGGGCCGAAGAGAACCCCCGGCCCTGCCGGGGCCGGAGAGAACCCCCCGGCCCTGCCGGGCCGGAGAGCGTCAGGAATTGACCCCCTGTCTCGCGGTGGAGAGACTAAGACAAAGACACCTATCACCCGTCGGCTTCCCCACTCACCGCCTCATCCAATGCCTCCTCGTCATCGCCGAACGGGGCCGCCAAGGCGCCCGACCAGCCCTGCTCGATGGTCGCCATCAGCTGATCGCGATACCGCTCCAACTCGACGAGACCGCCTTCCGGCGCGGTGCCAAGACCGAGATCGGCCTTCTCCGCCAGCAGCAGGGTCAGCAGGTACCCGAGGGGACCCGGGGTGATGCCCTGCTGCTGCCCCCCGTTGCCGTTGCCGTCGGGACCCATCA
>JAAEPZ010001080.1 GCA_024231955.1 bacterium
CTTGCCATTCCTACCGTCTCGGTCTCTGCTCCGACACCTCTGCCTCCCCCCCCGCAATCCTGCGAGACGATCATCAGCAGTGGCGACGTAGCGGTGGCCGCGTCTCTCCCCATTTCTCTCTCAGTGGGCGGCGAAGCGTTTCCCGTCGTAGCAATCGTGGCGGGGGAGGAAGGGTGGACCTATCCAACCGGTTATCCAGGAACAGCCGCCTGGATATGTGGAACGGTGGTCAACTATGTGCTAGGACTGGAACCGACGCCAGAGAACGAAACACTGCTGCTCGGTTTGAGGCCGGGGGACGAGATCAAAATGCATCGCTCCAATGGCGTGGTACTTTTCTTCCGCTTTGCCGAGCGGAGTGAAACAGAGGCGAATGCAACGCTCATTTTCGAGCAGATACGCCCGCGCCTGACATTGATCCTGGAAAAGCAAGATGGCGGCTGGCAGGTCGCCGTAGCGGACTATGTCTCCGAAACAGAGCCGGTCCAACCACCCGTCGGGACAATATCCCAACCAGGCCAACCGGTGCGCGTGGGCGATGCCCAGGTGACAGTCATCGAAGGACACGCCGAACACGATGGGTCTGATCTCGTACCGGGGACGATGTATTACCTGGTGGAATTCTCAGTC
>JAAEPZ010001081.1 GCA_024231955.1 bacterium
AAACGGGAATTATGCAAGGTACGAATACGATGGGCAGGACCGGCGGACGGACGCGAATCACTCCACGGAAAGCGGCGAGATCCACGTGGCCCACAATACGTTCGACCCCGCGGGCAACATCATCGCGGTGGAAAACGCCAACGGAGGCGTCGCCCGGGTCGAATACGATCAATGGAACCGCGCCTGGAAAACAACGGATCCGGATGGATTCGCCACCGAATCGCACCTGGACGGCGCCGGCGCCAAGGTATTCGAAAAAGACGGAAACGGCCATATCCGTCACTGGTCCTACGACGCCCGCGGCCTCCTGATTTCCTACACCGACGCCGAGGGGGCCTCGACCAGCTACACCTACGACGCCAACGGCAACACGGAAACCGTCACTTTCGCCAATTCGGCCCGATCCCGAACAACTTACGACGCCGCCGACCGCGTTCTAACGGTCACCGAGGCCGAGGGGGCCGAAGAGGCCCGCACAAAACGGATTGTTGCCTATGATAAAATGGGTAACCCCCTCGAGGAGCGGGATTTCAACGGGAATGTCACCACCTACACTTACAACAATCACAACCTCGTCAAGAGCATCACGGACCCCGACGGCAAAATCCTGGAGAAGGAGTATTATCCAACGGGCATGCTGTATAAAGAGAAAAACCGCCGGAAGTTGACTACCGAATATAAATACGACGCCCTCAACCGGGTGGTGCTTGTGATCGACCCGTTGGGCCAGGAGATTGCCACCGCCTACGACAACGTGGGCAATGTCACGAAAGTTACGGATAAACGCGGATTTGTCTCGAATAATTTTTACGACAGCTTCAACCGTTTGACCCTCACGGAAAAAGGGGGCGTCCGGCTGGTCGCCAATGAGTATGACCCCGTGAGCAACCTGATCGCCGTGACCGACGCGGAGAACAACCGCACGGGGCACAGCTACAACGCCAGAAATCTCAAGGAAACCACCGGCTTCGCGGACGGTTCCGCGCAATACTTCACCTACGACGGCGTGGGCGCCATGCTCACCTCCAAAAACGAGGTGGGCCAAGTCGCCACATACACCTATGACAAGGAGAGCCGCCAGAAAA
>JAAEPZ010001082.1 GCA_024231955.1 bacterium
GAGCCAGACATGGCGCTGGCCGGGTCGGCTTTCCTGGTCGACGATGGTGTAATCAGCTGGACGCTCAAGGACGACACTTACACGGTCCGTTCGGAAGTGCCGTTGCCGACGGGCGAGCACACGTTGCGGATTGATGGGGGGACGCCTTTCGACCTTGCGGGTAAAGGGTTGGAGGAACCGTTCGAGACGGCGGTCAGCGTCGAGGAGGGAACGGACAACACGGAGCTCTATTCCCGTCCGGATCCCCGCAGCGTAGCTCTCAACAGCCTGGTGAATCGCTTCACCTTCCATGGGCGACCCTTCGATTCGGAGACTGGTCTCTACTACTTCCGTAACCGGTACTTCGATCCGGAGCTGGGACGGTTCATTACGGCGGATCCGTTGGGGTACGTCGATGGGCCGTCTATGTATCAGTTCGCCGGCTACTCGCCCTTCAGTTTTTCTGACCCTCTTGGCCTCGATCGCAGGAGCAGCGCTCTCTGTATGGCTGGAAAGAAGGAATTCTGCGAGAAGAGGAAATCAGGAACACGTCGCGGTTTCTCGGAAGGTGAATACGATCCAAAATCAGGCAGCAGATTTCTTCTAAGCAAGCGGATTTGGGCGCTGCGTGAAGAGATCGCCTTGAGCAAGCTCAAGGTGGCTCTTCTTGAGTACCTTCGGCCGTGGGAACCCGGCAGCGAAGCGGAGCGCGAACAGCTCGGAATAGTTCTTTATGGCTTGGGGTTTAGGCAAAATGACGTCACCGCCTTGATGAATCGTGTCCTGGGGCCAAGCGGCGGTAGTTCTCACCCAATAGTGCAGTTGCACAGCTACATAGCAGCAGACACTGCAGGTTTTGTCGAGGTTTCGGTGGCCGGGCTGGACCTTGCGTTAGCACTATGTGGGGCAATTGAGGGTCTCAGTAGTATTTCGCGCCAGTTGGGCATAGCTTATCGTGGCCTTATTCTTGAAACTGATGATATCGCTTTATTTGCGCGGAGAGGAGCCCTCCGCGCTTTGAAGGGTGGCGAGGTAGCGTTCGACCCAATCAGACTTTCGAGGGTTCGGACCAATCTCGAACGCCAGGGAGTGACGTTTATAACTGGCGAAGAAGGCGGACGGCTTGCTCGTGCCCTTGGAGGCGAGGCTCTTTATATTCCGGAGGCCGGTCGACCTGGCATAATTGCTTTCGGGCCGAACCCTTCTCGTACGGCCGTCGTCGAGGAACTAATTCACTTCGGGCAGCATCGCCGTCTCGCCTTTGGTGATGTCACAAGTCAGATACCTCGACTTGAAGTCCAAGCCCAGCTAAGGCTTCTCCGGACTGGACAGGTTCTCGGGTGGTCTGAATATGAGCTGTCAAGAATCGGGGAAGCTTTGGTATTCTGGATGGGTCAGTGATGGAAAAACGGAGATCTGTAATGATTCGTATTTTGGGAGCGCGACCTACCGATGGGCGAACCGTGGCAGTTGTTCACTTGATGCGGGGAAGCCTGGAGGTTGGCATGCATCTACGGTCCGAGACAACAGGTGCCTTGTGGAGGGTAAAAGGAGTTGGGTTCGTTCCTCCCACAGCGTGGACCCAAGGCCACCGTGCGATTTCGATGCAGCCGTTTACCGACGGTCAACAGCTCACGATTGGGGACAGACTTGTGAGCGTCTAACCGATTGTGATGCACTCCAAATATTACTTCATGCGGGGCCTTCGTGCGCGCTCAGTGCGCCCATCAGCCGGGTTACGTTGCTTGCGCGCTATAAGCACCGGTAAGACACAGCCGGGAATAGCCGGCCTTCTTGCTCTACGGAAGAAACTACAGCCCTTGCTCGGAATGGTTGTAGATATCTCGGTGGTTCTCCGGGGTGGGCCTTTCGATATCGGTCCAGCGATCGCAGTTCCGTGAATCTTGCGAGCGAATGAGTATGAAGGAGTTTTACTGTAAGATTTACCTTGAGAGCGAGCTGTCCATGCCGTTGCTGGAGGACCACCTGTCAAGTGCTCTCAGCTTGCGCCGAGAGAAGTTCACTCTCTGCGGAGATAACCTTGAGATCGACGTTCGTAGAGACGAGGATTGGGACCCTGAGCGCTATGAACCAACTTGGGTTGGTTTTGTCTACTCCAGATACTTGTGCTCCGCAAAAACTTCGTCCAGAGCCTTTGTGCCTGCCATTACAGCCAATCACAGCCTACGATATGGACGCTGGGGCGTCAACCAGAGGCAGGGACATGGCTTTTTACCGTCGCCAAGGCCGGCGATCTGGCTCGA
>JAAEPZ010001083.1 GCA_024231955.1 bacterium
CCTCGATGTCGGCCACCAGCCGGCCTAGCCGGAAGCCGGAAGCGCCGGCGGCCCTCCTGAGCTTCGCAGGGCTCAGGGCCGGAGGCGACCCGTCCTACCGGCGCCTTGCCAGGCCTTCGGCGGGAGCCATCTCAGGCCGCAGAACGTTTGAGCTGAGCGGCCCGCGCCACCCAAGTGCTCGATGTGGCTCGGAGCCACTGCCCGCCGGAGTGCGAATTCCGTGTTGACGGCTGCGCGGGTCCGTCTCGAGCGATTTGTTCTGCGGCTTCTTCATTTGCGTCTTTTCCTGTTTTTGTCTAATGCTCTGCAATCCCTGATATTGCGGTTCACTATTTGCTACTATGAATCTCATCTGGTCTCAATTACAGCTCCGTCTAGCGGCGAAGGAACCTTGTAATCGATCCCTTTATCCATTCCAGTAAGTCCCCGTCTTTTTTGTTGCCTTTTTTCCCTCTTTGATTATAATGTTTCCTTTCGACATGCTGTATCAAGTTCTTCACCTTGACGCTAACGTTGCAACTCGGGCACGGATAGGTTGAATTCGGGTCCGATTTTCGGATGTTTTCCTTTATCTTTTCGCGGACGTGCCGAGGCATTGGCCCTAATCCGTACAAACGAGGACATCGAACCGCAGCTCCGGCTTGCCTCCGCTTCTCTTGTTCCTCAGCCTGGCGTCGGGCCGCAGCTTCTGCTTGCCTCCGCTGCTCTTCCTCCTCCTCTTCTGAGGGAATCTCCGGAGATAATTCCCGGGATCTAATCGGTGATGAAGGTTGACTACTCCTCTCGTAAGGTAGATACAGGTCCCTGTCCGGGACGTATTCGCAATCGAAGAGCATAGGAAACGCTCCCCGCGTCTGCCAACCAATATAGATATTGTTCTCTTCACTAAAAATGATCGGGACCATGTCAGGGTTGACTGGCTGCTTTGCCCTTGCCGCAGGTCGTATTTCCATGAGCACCTCCCATGGGTCTTTTGCGACTGCCTTTTGCAATTTTTCAGGAGTCAGAATCACTGCTGTTGTGAGTATGTCTTCGCCAAGACCTCTCTGAACAGGGTCCAGCAGTTCGCAGACTTGTCTCTTGTCGTGTAACTGCGGTTGTTCACTTTTTGTTATATCTTTTACTTCGACGATTGATTCAATCGCTAAGATATGCTCTGTAAGCCGCTCGACTGAGTGCCGTGTTCTTTTGGCTTCCTTGAGCAAGTGCTCGTGGACTTGACCTGTGCGGATACCCGTGAACCAGCTATGGATACCTGCCAAGTTGGCCAGAATCGTCACTGCAGATCCAATCATCACTTCTCCTCAAAGAACCCTAACGATAGTTATCAGAGATTCTCCTTGCCGGCCGCAGAACGTCTAACGTCTGAGGAGCTAAGGAGGCGTAAAGTAATTATCTAGGCCAGTTTCGACTCCGGAGCAAAGAAGCGCATGCAATGGCCGGCCGGTCGCCCGGGGGGAATCCAATGGGTGCGGCTCTTTTGGAACGGCGACGGTGGGAGACCAGGGGCCGGGCACCCACAGC
>JAAEPZ010001084.1 GCA_024231955.1 bacterium
ACTGTGGGTGACCCCCCCATCAGCGGTTCGGCCGTCGGCACCGGGCGCTTCTGCGGCGGCTGGAGCCCCCCGGGGCTCAGCCCTGCCCCACCGGCTCCCGGCCGCAGATGCGCATCGAATCTGCCTCTGCCCATCTTTTTGACCGGGGGCATGGCGATCGTTCTCGGCCAGTTGCCGTCACCCTCGGAGCTTGCTGGCAAGATTCCTCTGCCCACAGCCCTTGAGGCCAGGGTCATTTTCTTCATCGGGTCTCTGCTCTCATGCTGATCCCATGGCTCGCTCTCGATTCCGGGACTGAGGCTCTCGGTTCTCACTCTCTTAGCGACGTCGGCAGCGGTTTCTCCCGCTTGCACTGAGGACGCAGCAGAACCAGCCGGCGACACGCCTCTCGACTGTCGTGGCATCAGTTTAGTCAGAGGTTCGGGCGCCGGTCGATCGATATAGAATTGATTCACTGGCGGTAGCGGTTGCTTGAAGAACCCGTCTTTGAAGGCGGTTGCCGCCGTTGGTGGCATGACTTCGTCCATCGTCGTTGGAAGCTGCTGAAGTGGTACCGGGTCCCC
>JAAEPZ010001085.1 GCA_024231955.1 bacterium
AGCGTCGACGTAGTCATTGTCGTCTGGCGACAGTTCACCTTCCAAAAGGAGGGCCATTTCAGCGGCCTCAGCAGCTTCAGCTACTCGAGCGGCTTCAACCCTAGTGCGGGCATCGGCGGCGGCTTGAACAATGGCGTGATAGTCACGGTCAGCACTTCCGTCAAGGACGGCTATTCGCCTCCTATGAGTAAGTTCGAGTCGGCGAGCACGTGCTCGTGGCATTTCAGGAGCACTTGGATCCCATACAGGTCTTCCTTCCATATCGTCACTGCGCGGGTCTCCTAGGGCAAATCTGCCAGCGAACGAAACGGGCTTCACTAGTCCGGTGAAGGCGGGATACCCAAAGGTACCATGGCACTCCTCGCCACGCCACCAAGGCGGCAAGATAGAAGTGTTACTATCCGGCGGGAAAGTACCAGGTAAACGAGGATCCCAGACAACCAAAGTTGCCCATTCGGAAAGTCGGAAGAAATCACATTCTTCGCTTTGTGTAGCGCGGTCGGCAGTCAACGGCTGAATCAAAGGATCCGATGACAGCAGACAAAGAG
>JAAEPZ010001086.1 GCA_024231955.1 bacterium
GCGATGGGACCCAGCCAGGGCACTGGGTCCACACCCCCCTGGTCGAGCTTAACCCGCCGGGTCTGTCGGCGGGCCGGTTAGCCGTCGATGGGCGGACCTCGGTGGCCGCTCATGCCTGCCAGCAACGGGCCCGAACCGGCCCTCCGTGCAGGTCGAATGCCCCTCGGCCGATCAGCGCGGGTGCCCCGGCCCCTCGGAGACGCAGACGCCGGAATCGCGCGCTACGACCTCGAATCGTACGAGATGAACCAGCGACACCGTCGAGGCAACCGGTCTGAGTCGCGAGGACCTCGGGGACCTCGCTCCTCGACTTGGCGGCATCTACGGCATCACGATTGGCCGAAGAGGCTTGAATTCATCGGGAACATGCTTTACTGAAAAATGCTACCGGTGGGAGTTCTGTTTGCCACGAGGCCCTCAAGAAAGCACGCGCCATGATGGAAGCGTTGAGGCAGGACCCTGTTAATCGCTTCAGCCAGAGCGAAAATGTTTGAAGGGGGCAACATCTCTCTCTATCCTATTTCATTGCTCCAGGTGTAGTGGAGTGAAGATCCGCACTATCAAGAAACACTTGCGGTATCAGCAGGTGACTTACATGCACTTTCGTTCAGGCCAGTGCTCATAATTGATCGCCAGGCTGCCCGGCCATGAACGTGTTGAAAAACGCAGGGTGTATTGAATTCCACGACGAACATTTGATATGTCGACCGCGTGTCATCTGGCCCCCAAGAGGGTCGACCATTGGGCCGCCCATACGGCCACTGAGAGGATCGACCATAGGACCCATCTGGACGTTGAATGGTTCGACCATCGGCCCCATCTGGCAAGCGAGTCGATATACGAGGGGACCCAACTGGCCATCCTGTGGGCCGCGGCCGGTTCCGCTGTATCCCTGGGCTGGGACGCCGCTGTGGACAGCGAACCCAGCAGCCATATCGCGGCTAACCGGAGCTGCATGAGCTGGCGGAAAAGCGAGGGTCGCCGCAAGGACCAGCGACACGGATACGAGATTCCTATGTGACATACCGAGTCTCCTTTCCGGCGGAGAAAACGCGCCCGCCACAACGCTGGCGCGAGTCCACCTTGGCCAAGGTTATCCCTGATACGGACAAATTTACAAGGCTTCTGGGCTAAATGCCAGGAATTTGGCCCATTTTGATGCCAATTTGGCATACGGATGCGCCTGTACGCCAGTGCTTGATCCGCGCCCACGCGGGCACGCGACATGCACCCGAGGACACTGAACCGTGATCAGCCGACGCCGATGAAGCTCTGGATTGGGAGCAGGCGGTCGCTTGAACCGATGCGGTGGCTTGACCTTGACCCATAACTTCACCGATCCATTGCTGCACGAGGAACGCCTCTAATCGTGCGAGTCCTAGAGGATTTACAAGGAATAAAGACGTAAGGACTAACAATATTCCCTTGATTTTTGAGATTTTCTGGCAAGATTGGCTATCCCTGCCGAAGTGCAGGCCACTAAGGCCGAATACAGATGAAGGGGGAAGACGTGAACGGGAGCATAGCTACAGTAGCTGAAGTTGGGGCAGAGCCCTCCGGGCCTGAAGATGAGGACACGGACACTGGTGTGAAGATGGCTATTAAGGAAGAGCAAGGCACCAGTCTCCTCTCCACACCCCTTCGGGACCTCGACACGCCGGACCCCGAGTCCAACCAGCTCCACGGACTGTGGGCTCGGCTGCCCGTCGGCAGCGAGCTCAAGCTCATCTACGGCCTCAGAGCTCTCGAACCCCTTGCCGAGCACGGGCAAGCGGCAATCGGCGCTGCTCTGACCCTCGGCACCGAGATCCTGTCGGCCCTCGGCACCTTCCTGTCCAGGAACCCGGACACCACGTTGGCGGACCTACGCGCCGCCGCCGTCTCCACCCTGCTCGACCTTCGCCCCGGGCATGAGCCGGTACCCGACGCCGACGTCGAGCCCTTCCGGAGCCCCCAGGTCGTGTTGCTGGAAGCGGCCGAGATGGCGCAGCTGCGCCGGGCCAGGAGTGCCGGCACGAGCGAGGAGATCGTCCACGGCGCCGCCCGCATGGTCCACGAGCTCTGGGAGTTCGCCGACGAGCTCGGGCGCTCGCC
>JAAEPZ010001087.1 GCA_024231955.1 bacterium
ATTTGTGCTCGTTGATTACTCGTGATATCATTTCGTCTTGCGCCCATAGGTCGTCTCCTTGTGCCTTGGTCTTCAGAAAACCAATTGTGGCACATAAACGGCCTGTGGGCAATCTGTCAATCTAATCTATACCATGCCGAAAAATGAATATCGCGAAAAGAAATACTGTTCGCGGTTTGATAGGGTGCCTGGTCCTGCTCTTGGTTCTGGGCAGTATGGGATTATCTCTTGCAGGGGCGCAACACCCCGAGATACCAGTCCTGGCACGTGTGCAAGTAGACGGCATGGTGGACAATCTGGGCTTGCCGGTGTACGCGCATTTGCAAGACGCAACTGGTACTGATTATGCGCTGGTCATCGCCTCACCTTTGGCGCTAGAGCGAGCGGGTGTGAGTTACGTGATCCTGGACAAGGATGCCCGCGATGCCTCATACGCCATCAGTCTGGAAACTCGGCCCGACGCGCGGCGCGAGGCGGCTCGCTCGTTTGATGTTTTATACGACGATGGACAACACGTCATCGTTCGCGCTTCAATAGATCAGGCAGACACGCTGGCGACGTCTGGACTCGATATCAACTGGCTGGGCGACGCGATGGTCCTGGGATCACCAAGGACGTTAGCAGTAGAAGCGTTAGCCATTGATCCCGATCCAACTGTAACGGCGATCATAGGTCAAGTACAGCAGAACACATTGTACGACTATGTCGGCGATCTGAGCGGAGAGTGGGCAGTATCCATCGGCGGCTCAAACTATACCATCAGTACGCGCAATACATCTTCTGGTACGCCGATTCAAAAAGCTACTCAGTTTGCCTACGAGCACTTTGAAGACCTGGGGCTATCGGTGAGCTACCACAATTGGACGTCCAGCTATTCGGGCCGCAATATTGTTGCTGTCAAACCCGGCGCGACCAGTCCGGACGAGATCGTGATCGTCGTAGCCCACCTGGATGATATGCCGTCAAGTGGTTCGGCGCCTGGCGCAGATGATAATGCCAGTGGTTCTGCCGGGGTAATGATCGCTGCCGATATCCTCAGCCAATACGATTTTGAGCGCACGATCCGTTTCTTGTTGGTCACAGGTGAAGAACAGGGCTTGCTGGGCAGCGCCGCTTATGCCAACAAGGTATACAACGATGGAGATAACATCGTCGCGGTGTACAATATGGACATGATCGGGTACGATGGCTCCGGCGGTCCGACGTTGCGCATCCACACGCGCACCACCGGCAGCTCTGGCTATCCCGGAGATCGCGCCCTCGCCGATCTATTCGTCGACGTCGTCGATGCCTACGGCCTGAGCAGCAGCCTGACGCCCATCATCGATACCGATGGCGAGACGAGGAGTGATCACGCATCCTTCTGGAACAGGGGCTACTCTGCCATCCTGGCAATTGAGGATGACAACGATTTCACCCCCTATTACCATACCTCGAACGACAAACTGTCAACGCTCAACATGCCGTATTTTACTAATTATGCCAAGGCCTCGTTGGGAACGATCGCGCACCTGGCGCTCCCCGCAGGGTCCGTGATCCCGGCGCCAAGCAACCTGGTCGCTACAGACATCTCGCCGGATCAGATCGACCTGACCTGGACCGATAACGCCAGTGACGAGGATGGTTGCAAGGTTGAGCAAAAGGCTGGATCGGGAACCTACGCCGAGATCGCCACCGTATCCTGCTCGGCGGGCTACAGCGACACCAGTCTGACGCCCGGCAGTTACTGCTATCGGGTACGGGCCTACAAGGGCAGTGACTATTCGGCCTACTCCAACGAAGACTGCGCCACTGTTGGAATGGAGGTCGTGTTCGAGGATGACTTTTCAACGGACAAAGGTTGGATCTCCGCTGGCGGCACTGCCACTACGGGCGCGTGGGAGCGTGGCGATCCTCAGCCCACTTCCTACAGCAGCGTGGACTATCAGATCGACGCCGCCAGCCCCACCTACGACCTGGTCACCGGCGCTTTGGCAGGCTCCGGCGTGGGCGATTACGACATTGATGGCGGCGACACCCGCTTCCGCTCGCCCGACGTCACCCTGCCCGGCAGCGGCGAGATCACCCTCTCCTTTAACTATTACCTGGCCCACTATTCCAACGCCAGCAGCGATGATTACCTGACGGTCAAGGTCGTCGGATCGACGACGGAAACCGTGCTGCAGGTATTGGGGGCCGGGAGCATCAAGGGCGCTGCCTGGCAGAATGCCGAGGTCAGCCTGAATGTCTTTGCCGGACAGACGGTGTACCTGTTGGTGGAAGCCGCCGATGCCGGTTCCGGCAGCCTGGTCGAGGCCGCCATCGACGACGTCGTCATCACCGGTATCGTCGACCAGGACCCCCCAATTGCACCCAGCAACCTCGTGGCTACAGCCGTCTCGGAAAGCCAGATCGACCTGACCTGGACCGACAACTCGACCGGCGAGGGTGGGTTCGAGATTCAGCGCAAGACCGGCAGTGGGTCCTTTGCCACTATCGCCACGGTG
The DNA here is from genome assembly GCA_024231955.1 of bacterium. Taxonomy (GTDB): domain Bacteria; phylum Krumholzibacteriota; class Krumholzibacteriia; order JACNKJ01; family JACNKJ01; genus JAAEPZ01. The sequence goes on from JAAEPZ010001087.1 coordinate 2,487, forward strand.
GGCGCGAACGTGACCGCCTACAGCGACACGGGCTTGACCGCGAACACCACCTACGACTATCGCGTGCGGGCGACCAAGGGCAGCCTGGTTTCCGGCTGGTCGAACGAGGACTCGGCCACTACACTATCACCCACGCCACCGGCGGACCCGAGTAATCTCGTAGCCACGGCGGCTTCTCAGACCAGCATCAACCTGACCTGGACTGACAATGCCACCGACGAGGATGGATTCGAGGTTCAGCGCAAGACCGGCAGCGGTTCCTTTGCCACGGTCGCCACGCTGGGCGCGAACGTGACCGCCTACACTGACACCGGCCTCGCCCCCGGCACCACCTACGACTATCGCGCGCGGGCCACCAAGGGCAGCCTGACTTCCGGCTGGTCGAACGAGGACTCGGCCACGACGCCGGCGGGACCGGTGTTTGAGGACGATTTCGAGACCGACAAGGGCTGGACCTCCGCTGGTGGCACGGCCACTACGGGCCAGTTCGAGCGCGCCAACCCCGAAAGCACCTCCTACAGCGGTGTGGACTATCAGTTGGGCGATGCCGCCAGCGGCAGCTATGACCTGGTGACCGGCGCGTCGGCTGGCAGCAGCGTGGGCAGTTACGACATCGACGGCGGCGACACCCGTTTCCGCTCGCCGGACATTCCCCTGCCGAGCCAGAGTGGGCTGACGCTGTCGTTCAGCTACTATCTGGCCCACTATTCCAACGCCACCAGCGACGACTACTTGACGGTCAAGGTAGTGGGGAACACGACCCAGACGGTACTGGACGTGCGGGGCAGCGCGAGCATCAAGGGCGGCGCGTGGCAGACGGCCAGCGTCAACCTGGACGCCTTTGCCGGGCAGACCGTTTATCTGCTGGTCGAGGCCGCCGACGGTGGCTCCGGCAGCCTGGTAGAGGCGGCGATCGACGACGTGTTGATCGAATAATCACAGGCCTGATCGTCGATGGACTATCACCATTGACACGGGCCGTCTGAAAGGGGGGCGGGGCAGCCCCCCTCGCCCCCCCCAGGCAACGATCTGAGCAGCGGTTCGGATCTTGCTCCCTCGCCACAGCCATTGAAATCGACGTAAGAAACTGTGCGGTACAAACTTTGCAAGTAAAGTGAACTTTCCAAGCCTGTTTTCGACATAGAAGAGCAAAAGATATAGAGACTGCAAGACTTGACAAACTATGCGAAACAAGTATAAACTTACCTGGACGAACACAAGAACGAGCAAACCAGACCAGCGACATCGTCGCCAACCTCGACTTTCTCCCGATCACGACATCGTAGCCGGACCAGGACAGCTATTACAAACTGGAAAAGCATTCGACAGCCGTTCGTATCTCGTTCTTCTCACCATAGCGATCAAAACCGACGTAGGAGGTGATGTGCAATGTAAACTATGACTCCAGAGAGCGGGTTAACTCACCGGGAAGCATATAGGGAGAAGCAAAAAGGAGACAAAAATGTTCAAGAGATACGTGGGATTATTCATCTTGTTGGTTCTGATCGTCGGTCTGCTGTTGGCCGCAGTGCCGACGTTCGCCGAACCATCGATCCAGGTCCCCACGAGCGACCAGAGAACCATCGGTTACTTTGCTCAATGGGGTATCTATGCCCGTCAGTACTTTGTCAAGAACATCGTCACCAGCGGCTCGGCAGAAAAGCTGACCCACATCAACTATGCCTTTAGCAACGTCAAGGACAACCAATGCCTGGTCGGCGTGACCCAGCTAGGAGTAGGCGATGCCTGGGCCGATTACCAACGCAGCGTTGGCGCTGCCGAGAGCGTCGACGGCGTCGGCGATCAGTGGAATCAATCGCTGAAAGGAAACTGGAATCAGCTCAAAAAGTTCAAGCAGCAGTACCCCAACATCAAGGTACTGATCTCGCTCGGCGGGTGGACCTGGTCCGGGGGATTCTCCGATGCGGCACTGCCAGAAAATCGCGAGGCTTTTGTCGCCTCGTGCGTCGACGCCTTCATCGAGGGTAACATTCCCTTCGACGCTGGCTCCAACACGGGAGGGCCGGGATCCGCTGTTGGTGTCTTTGACGGCATCGACATCGACTGGGAGTATCCCGCCATCTGCGGGAACCCCGATAACTGCGAGTTCCGGCCG
>JAAEPZ010001088.1 GCA_024231955.1 bacterium
TCAAAAGCGCCATCAAGAACTCCGATCTCAAGGGGCTTGCCGAACGCCCCTTGATCATGACCGTCATGGCGTTGCTGCACACCTCCCACGGGCAGTTACCCGAGGACCGGGTGGAGCTGTACCAGTGGACCGTGGACCTACTCTTTCGCCGCTGGAAGGGCGATATCAGCCAGGGCGGGAAAGGGCTGATGGCCACGCTTGACATGCCCCAACTCAAAATGAGCGACCTGGTCGCCGGTCTGTACCATGTCGCCTTCCGGGCCCACGCCGGCCAGGGCGGGACGTCGGGCGCGGCCGATATAGCCGAGGAGACGCTTCTCAAGCAGTTGAAGCCCTACCTGGGGGACGACTGGAACCGGGCCGAGGCGTTTATCCGATATGTACGTGAGCGGTCCGGTCTCCTGATACGCCACAAGACGGACGCCTATACGTTTCCTCACCGCACCTTCCAGGAATTTATGGCGGCCTGTCATCTGACCGGCCTCAAGGATTATCCGCGGGAGGCGGCCCGTCTGGTCAGGGAGAACCCGGATCCGTGGCGCATCGTGTACGTGCTTGCCGCGGGGAACGCGGCCCGGACCCAACTCGGCAACGCCATCTCATCGGTGGGCAAGCTTTGCGTTCGGAGCGTAATGGAGATGGAAGCCCCGGACGCCGCGGCCTTCAAAAGCGCGGTCATCGCGGGGGAGGCTCTGCTCGAGATCGGACTGGCCGGCGTGAAGCGGGAGGAGGACGGCAGGGCGATCCTGGACCGGGTGAGGCAATGGCTCGTGACGGCCATGACGGCGGATGGGGCGCTGAACGCCGTGGAGCGGGCGGAGGCCGGGAATGTCTTGGACCAACTGGGGGACCCTCGTTTCGATCCCGAGAACTGGTATCTGCCCGACGATGGGAGCATGGGTTTCGTGGAGATCCCGGCGGGCAAGTTTTTCATGGGAGAAGGGAGCGAACGTCATGAAGTGGATTTGTCTCCTTACGCCATCTCGAAGTATCCCGTGACCGCTGCCCAGTACAAGGCATTTGCGAAGGATGTAGGGCGCGAGCAGTATGAAGATTGGGATGAATACAACCGGTGGGACAACCATCCGGCTGTTGTCGTTTCATGGGATGACGCCCTGGCATATTGCGAATGGCTTTCGGAGAAGTTGAAAGACGATGACTTTTTCGTGACGCTGCCGACGGAAGCCCAGTGGGAAAAGGCCGCGAGGGGAACGGACGAGCGGAGGTATCCCTGGGGAAACAATGAGATTGATCCCAAAAAGGCAAATTATGATGAAACCGGCATCGGAGGAACCAGCCCGGTTGGATGCTTTCCAAAAGATAAAAGCCCTTATGACGCTTTCGATATGGCGGGCAATGTTTTAGAATGGTGCATGGATAGTAGTGATTATGGATTTGAAACGGATACATATGTCGATGGATTGAAAGATCCTGTTTGCAAAAAGGGCGCGTACCGGGTCGTACGCGGCGGCGCGTGGGGCGACGGCGCCGAGTCCTGCCGGGCGGCCTACCGCCGCAGGGGCGCCCCCGACGACCGGTTCCAGAATCTCGGTTTTCGGCTTGTCCGCCTTCCAGGTCAGCTTGGTGAGCCAGACAAGTCAAGCCAGTAAGCGTAGTGAGCCGTAGGGCGAGGACGCTGGCGCGCCGTCGCGGAGCAGGCCGCCGGCGGCATCGTACCGGGAGGAGGCTTCGTTTTGCTAGTTAGTTGAGTTTATATCGCCGATTTCTGTTTGTTGGTTGCCAATGTCGGCGATTGAATATTGTATATTTTATATTGAAGGAATGAGTCGCTTCGCTCTGTCGATTTATACAA
>JAAEPZ010001089.1 GCA_024231955.1 bacterium
AAACGTGCCCCGGCGAACGCGGCAGCTCCGACCACGTTACCATCAGCTCTCCCTGAACCCCGCCCTCTCGTTTCATCGACATTGTAGGAACCTCATGTGAAGCTACGTATTCACATCGACTCAGCCGGCGCAGACTTCGTCAACAGGCTGCTAAGACGGGTCCATGTTGATTGAGCGAATCCGGCTATTTCGGAACTCTGAATGGAGGACGATATGGCCCGGAAGATATATACACCTGATCGGATCATCGGGATGCTTCGCGAGTTTGAGGTTCGGCTTGCGCAAGGCGAGAAGGCTGGAGCCATCTGCCGCTCATTGAGCATCTCGGAGCAGAGCTACTATCGGTGGCGGCGCGCGTACGGCGGCTTGAAGCTCGATCAAGCGAAGCGGCTTAAAGGACTGGAACGCGAGAATGGTCGACTTCGCAAAGCCGTTTCCGATCTGACGCTGGAGAAGCTGATCCTCAAAGAGGCTGCTGAGGGAAAATACTAAGCCCTTCCCGCCGTCGGCAATGTGTGGATCACGTTCAATGCCAGCCTGGCGTCTCTGAGCGCCGCGCTTGTCAGGTCATTGGCCAGGCGCGGTCCACACAGCGCCGGAAGCACAAGATCCGCAATGACGAAGCAGCGTTGACCGAGAGCGTCATCCGACTGGCAACAAAATACGGACGCTATGGCTATCGTCGTATTCGCGCGATGCTGAAAGCCGAAGGCTGGCACGTCAGTTACAAGCGGGTCTACCGGATCTGGCGGCGGGAAGGGCTGAAAGTCCCAGCAAAACAACCTAAACGGAGCCGCCTGTGGCTCAACGATGGGTCATGCGTCCGACTTCGTCCTGAGTATCCGGGCCACGTCTGGTCGTATGACTTCGTTCAGGATCGCACGCACGATGGCAGGGCCTTTCGCATGCTCACCGTCATCGACGAGTTCACGCGCGAGAGCCTGGCAATCGAAGTCGAACGGCGTTTGCGGTCCGATGACGTGCTTCATTGCTTGACGCGGCTGTTCGCTGAGCGTGGGCCGCCCGATCACATCCGCTCGGACAATGGAGCTGAGTTTACGGCCCATGCGGTCAGGGATTGGCTCGGCCGCATGGGCGTCAAGACGCTCTTCATCACGCCCGGTTCACCATGGGAGAATGGATACAATGAGAGCTTTAATGGCAAGCTCCGAGATGAGCTGCTTAACGGTGAGATCTTCTACACACTACGCGAAGCCCAGATCCTCGTTGAGCGCTGGCGTAAGCACTACAATGCCGTCAGGCCGCACTCTTCTCTCGGCTATCGCCCACCAGCTCCAGAAACAATCTTGCCGCCAGCCTCTATCCTGGCTTACGCTCCGCTTCAGCCAGTTCAGACGCTGGTGAGTCAGCGCCGGATTCTAACTTAGAGACTGGTACCGCTTCCTGGGGCAGGCCAGCGAGGTTCAGGGGCATAAAAACTCTCCAAAAGTTTGCCGCCGCCCACGCCTCAATCCACAACCACTTCAACCGCGACCGCCACCTCAACTCCCGCAATATCTTCAAACAGAATCGTTCTGCCGCCTTAGCGGAGTGGCGTCAGTTGGCTGCCTGAACGTCTCAGATCAGCACCCTTCGCAGGACCCG
>JAAEPZ010001090.1 GCA_024231955.1 bacterium
TCGATGGCCTGGGCCTGACTATTCAGGGGAGAGCTGTCCCTAAACCAGAGGGTACATGCTCCGTGATCAGTCCTGGACTACCCCTGACGCCACCGCTCATTCTGAAAGTTCGTCCAGGCGTCAGGTGCACTGACCGAAAGCACCGAGACAGTCACGCCAAGGGCGCATGGGACTGTAGTGACAGACGTGGACCAGTTTCTCACCAGGTGGAAGTCCTGTCGGATAGTTCCACGAGTCTGAGACCTCATACGGGGCACAAGGCCACCCCAGGTCTGTTTGAAGCGACAGTGGAATCCAGGACAAATTGCAATTGGAAGCAAGAAAACCTGAGCTCTGGATCTGCTCTAAACCACGAGCAAAATCTACCGCTCTTAGCGGGTAATGACCAGCTCAGTAAAACGAAAGTTCGACCGATCAAGGGAGTCCAGCTACTCACGCCCTTTTACCCAATCGGCGCCCTCGTCACACCGCGCAAGCCGCAGACTCAGAAAGGGCAGTCGCACTACCGGGAGCCATTGAGGGTCGAGAGGACGCTGGGACGATACTCGTGCATCTGCTCCGATGGACGAAGATGGTCGGCTCGCGAACTGAAGCTCGACAGCAACCGCCGACAGCGATGGACAGGGACCGCGATCGATACAGGAGATGCGCCGGTTCTGAAGTCGACTGTCATTCGAAGGAGAAATCGAGGACCTGCTGTGAAGCCAGAGGGATCAAGGGCTGTCGACTCGCTCAACAAGAACACGAA
>JAAEPZ010001091.1 GCA_024231955.1 bacterium
GTCACTGATATTCTCGGACACATTGTACGCGCTGCTCACATCGCTCATGGCCACGGGCGACACCCCGGTGATGAACACCCGCTCCAGCCCCATGTCCGCGGCGGCTTTGACTGTCTTGAACAGCGACTTGAGCGCGCCTTCGCCGTACAGCAGGGCTTCATATCTGTCGCGCGCGCCGTGCTGCCGGCTCATCATCACTTCATTGGCGAAATTGTCGTATTCGTCCACCAGCAGGTATAGCGGCCGGCCTGCATCCTGGGTGACCGCCAGGAGGGATTCAAATGAAGCCGCGGCGTTGTGCGGATGGATATCGACGGCAGCGGAAAGGTGATGCTTATAGTACAGACAAAAATTCTTTATCCGCACATTGACATGCGTATGGAGATTTTGTCTGACAGTTTCCGCATCGCCTTGGGGGCTGACGGAGGAAAAATCCCACCTGAGAATAAAATAGCGGCTCCGCCTCGGCGTCGGGTTTTTGCCGATGGCCAGATGCCCGAACACTTTTTCAAAGTTATCCGCCCTGGCGAGGTCGTAATAATTTTCCAGCACCGACAGCCACAGGCTTTTGCCGAAGCGGCGCGGGCGCAGGAATATCA
>JAAEPZ010001092.1 GCA_024231955.1 bacterium
CACTCGTCGCTGAGCAGCGCCCGGGCCCAGCCGATATCCTCTTCGTACCTGGCCCTTCTGTTCCTAAATGGATCAGCGCGCGCATCCCTGAACACTTCGAAGAGATGATCTACGTCCAGAACAAGGACGGGGAAATGGAACAGATGGAGGTAGAGTCGCCAACAGTCGGAGAAGTGATCGCAGAAGATGATGAAGTGGCCGACCAAGAAGCCGAATTGCGGGAAATTCTCATCCCGGAGCCGCGCGAATTGCTTCTCATCGACAAGCCCCGACTGGCGGAAGCGTCGTTCGAGCAGACACCGCTGTCAATCCAGATCACTCGCCTTGCTTTCCAAAAGAAAAAGCAAGAGAAAAAACAGGCCAAAAAGAAGTACGGGAAGGGAGGCGGCAGTCTGCATGGTGTTGATTCGCCAGACGACTACAGTGACGATGCCGACATGGACCATGATTATTCTGGCTCTGAATGCCAGATGGTTGACGAACATGGCAATCCTTGGCCACGTGGCTTCATCTGAATCGACATGCGCGACGGGACCACAGGTATAATGCGAAAGTCTGTATTCGAAGGTGATGTTTCCAGACCTGTCGCCAAACGGAAGTCGCTGGCCACGCGAAGTGCTCAGTCAGAGGACTGGGAAGAGGACGTTCATCAAATGGAGTTGGATGATGTTCGCGAAGCCGCTCGAGTCGGAGAGCCGACCTTGGATTTGTTCAATCCGCTCTCGCTGCCCATGAAGCGATTCTGGGAAGATACACCGGCCGGGCTCACTGAATCCGTCGAGATGCCCTCGCCTAGTCCGGAGCTGACTGC
>JAAEPZ010001093.1 GCA_024231955.1 bacterium
CCAACTGCAGCGGTATCCCGAGGGGCACGGGCATTTTGTTCCCCTTAGTATCTTGCATCAGACGAGCGGGACTGGAGAAGCCACTAATCTATCCAACCCCACCGCGCCGAACAGTAAAGGTATGACGCTAAACAAGTACATCCCAAGAGCCTTGTTCATAATTCTGGGCTATACTCACAGGGATCAGTACTAAGCGGCAAGGGGTTTATCCTGACCCCGGCAGAACGCCAGGATCTAATAAAGCAGAATGCTACAAATCGAGAACGTATCTTCCCGCTAATTGGAGGAGAGGAGATTAACAACGATCCGAAACAATCATACCATAGGTACGTCATTAGTTTTCACGATATGTCCCTGGGGGAAGCATCAAGATGGCAAGAACTCTTGGAGGTGGTCCGTACGAGAGTCAAACCGGATCGCGACAGATTGAGATCCGACAACTCCAGTGCCAGAGTTCTAAAGAAGTATTGGTGGAGATTCCAGGCGCACAGGCCAATCTTATATCAAGCGATTTCGGCACTGCCAAGATGCCTTCTGAATTCCCAGGTTTCAAGGCACGTAATATTCACATTCCAGCCGGTGGATCGAATATTCTCACATGCGGCCAACGTCTTCCTTATTCCCGGTTACAGTGCGTTCACATGTTTGCAGGCGCGAATTCATGCAATTTGGACAATCCTCCTGTCATCCTCTCTTGGTGGTACGCTGCGCTATATCGCTGGCGAATGTTTCGAGACGTTCCCTTTCCCTCAACCCGACCCTCGAACAGAAATCCCCACCCTGGAGGACATCGGCCACCGCCTCTACGAAGCCCGCGCCGCCTACATGGTAGAAACCCAGCAGGGCCTGACGAAGACCTACAACCACTTGAAGGACCCCACCTGCACCGATCCCCCGATCGTCGAGCTGCGCCGCCTGCACGAGGAGATGGACCGTGCCGTCCTCGAAGCCTACGGCTGGGACGTCGACGTGCCCCCGTACGCGTCGCCGGTCACGGTGGGCGAGCGTCGCCGCTTGGAGGCGTTCGAGGACGAGGTGATCGATCGGCTTTTCGTCCTCAACGCCGAGCGGGCGGCGGAGGAGCGGGCGCTGGGGCTCGTGGCGGACAAGAAGAAGAAGCTCAAGAAGCCCGAGAAGAAGAGGGACGTTCACGCGGGTCAGACGGATTTGTTCGCGCCTTCGGCGGACGTCCCTGCGGGACGCGGAGCCGGCAGGATGCCGGCGCTCCCAGCGGCGCTCCCAGCGGCG
>JAAEPZ010001094.1 GCA_024231955.1 bacterium
ATATTTCGAGGATTTCGCGACGCAGAGCTGGTGGAAAAGACCCGTTTTCGGCCGGCGTCACTTTTGCCACGGGCTGTTAAGCCGTTGTCCTGCGGGTTAGCCCGGCAAAGGCGGCCCAGAGCCGCATGCTGGAAGAACCGGTCAAGCGCCGGGGAGATCTGGCGGAGCCGCTAGCTCAAACCTGCCAAGCTCGATAGGAGTCAAAGCAAAAAACTAGAACTAGCGCTGAGCGCTTCTAGGTTCAGCCTGCGCCTATTTAATCCTCATGATCCATACAACCTCAAAGTAGCTTGGCAAATTGTTCGTTCTCCCCGTCTGAGAGTTCGTTCGATGCCAAAGAAGCTGGCCACCACTGCCCGTCCAGGCCTGCCGATCCATCGCATGGCTATGATCCTCAGTGCCCCCTTCGACGCCAGAAGTCTCGCTTCCCCTCAGAAAACGTTGGGGGCCTTCCACACCGTTCAAGTCTGGGACGGTCAGACCATCGTAAGGCGATTCCGGATCAGAAATCACCTGGCCATTGCATTCGACCCAGTGGGAATCGAGAGCGGGAGTTCCAGGCATGGACTTGTTCCAAGCCACAATTGCGCCAACGGGAACGTGAATCGGGTCGGTGAGGGTTTCTGCGCGATGAGCGAAGGCCGAAGAGCTGATCCTCTGCCTGGGCGTCATCTCGTCGTCGGCTCCAACTTGAACCGCCAAGAACAGGCTGTCGTTACCGAAAACTGTGGAATCGAGCGGGACCAAAGAACCCAGCACAACATTGAAGACTCCGTTGGTAACGGTAACGCTTTGCGTCTCTTCCCAAAGGTGAGTCCCATCTGTGGCAACGTTGTAGATGCGAAACGTCATGCTGACGGTCGCGTCGATCGGAACTCCGTTCTCGTCACTGAGCTCGCCCTGATAGCTGAAGGTCCCGGGCACAGCGAAGAGTGGCCCGGAAAGAACCAGTGCGAGGAAAAGGAGATTAGCGAACAGTCGCAGCGATCTGGTCAAGGTCCACCTCTCGATCGGTCTTGTTAATCTACCCGCCTCCAGGATGGGTGATGTGATGTCGTGTCTCGCCTCATCAGCGTGCTCCAGCTAGCCATCCCACTCGCTCAAATCCCCTGTCTCGAATCCGTCGACGAAGACCACCAATCCGTAGAAGTAGAGCTGCGTGTCGTCGAGCCACGCGGCGGCGTCGAGTTCGTCGCCCGAGACCCGCAACGTGAGCCGGGCCGAAGCGGCAGGGGCAGGTGCTGTGACGAGCTGGTTCCAGCCGTCGACCCAGAAGCCCGAGCTCTTTCCTGCGACCCCGCTCGCGTCCTGCACGCCCAAGGAGCTCCCCGTGCAGTCCGCACCGTCGAACGTCTCGACGAGAGCACGGACCTCGGGGAACGTGGGACCGAGGCCGTTGGTCTTCACCTGTCCGCCGAGGAGGTAGGACTCACCTGCGGTGACGACGACGCACTGCGAGATCTCGAGAACGGATCCGCTTCCGGTGAGGTTCTTGAGATGGGCGGATCCGGAGGTCGGCGCGTCCGAGGCGTCGCTGGCGGCATCGTGGACGACATCGCCTGCGCTCTGGGATACGACGTCCCATTCGCCGAGATCCTCGTCGAAGTTCGGGTTGGCGAGGAGGTTGGTGACGCGGACCTCGAAGTCGATCTCGAAGGCGTCGCCTCCTGTGCCGTCCCCGTCCCCGTCGAGAGGATTGCCGTAGACGTCCTGGATCGCGGCGGGTCCGCTCGAGCACAGCAGGAGCCGATAGAGGCCTGCCTCGAGGTCCAGTCCCTGGTCGAAGGGCACCGCGATCGTTCGGGGACCAGCCACGCCGTAGGTGACCGCGCCGATGGAGACATCGGAGGAGTCGCTGCACGTCGCGGCAGTGAAGGTGCCATCGGGCTGAGCACGGTAGAGTCGATACGCAGCCGGGTTCGTCACGTCGTTCGAGTCGCCGTCTCCCGCCGGGTCCTCGAGCTCGTGGCTTACCTCGAGGATCAACTGGGTCAGCGAAGCCGCCGTTCGAACGCCAGGGGTGATCTCGCCCATTTCGGTCGAAGCCACAGAGCCGACCGAGACGATGGTCGGCGGCCCGAAGACCTCGACGGTGGCGTCGTCCGACTCGTCACCGAGCGCGGCCTCGGCGGTCGTGGCCGATACCGTGGCGGAGTTCAGGAGCGAGCCCGGCGAAGACGGCGCCGTGACGACCACCTCGATGTCGCTCGTTTCGGATGGAGCCAGACTCGACCGGTCGCAGGTTACGGTTCCCCCGTCTTCTCCGCACGTCCAATCCGTTTCTGAGGCGGAGACGAAGGCCACTCCCGCCGGAAGGTCGTCGACGACCGAAACTGCCGAAGCCGTCGAAGGCCCGCCGTTGGTGACGTGAAGCGTGTAGGTGATCGCCCTGCCGATGCCCACCGCCGCGGCCGAGGAGTCCTTGACCAACGACAGGTCCGCTGCAGGTGCGAGGTTGGTCTCGTCGAGCTTGCTTTCGTCTCCCGCGACGGGGTCTGGAACTGTAGTCGACACGCTGGCCGTGTTCGAGAGCGTTCCGGTCGCCGCGGGATCGATGTCGCAGTCGAGTGTGTAGGTCATCGAGCCGCCGGCTGGGAGATCGATGGTCTCCGAGATGTTCCCCGAACCTGAGCCGGCGCTGCCCGACGCCGAGCCGGTCGCCAAGCTGGTCCAGGAGCAGGTCAGGTCCGCCGTGAGGGTGTCTTCGACGAGGGCGTCGCCGACCCCGGAAGGGCCATTGTTGGTGACGGTGATCGTGTACTCGATCGACTCTCCGGGGACCGCTTCGGCGAGACCGTCCGTCTTCGAGACCGCGAGGTCCGCACCTGCGGGAATAAAAGCAGCCGCGAGGCTCTCGACCTCGTCGACCGTTACGATGCAGGTCGACGTCCCGGTACAGGGTCCCGACCAGCCGTCGAAGACGGCCTGGGCGTCGGGAGTCGCGGTCAGCGTGACGACGGTGTTCAGGTCGTACACGCCCTCGCAGTCATCGCCGCAGTCGAGCTTGCCGAGATCATCGGCGACTGTACCTGTCCCACTTACGCTGGCCCGGATGGCGTATGGGGTGAGAACACGTGTGATGTTGCCCGCAGCGTCATACGTGTATTCAATGCGGCTACCGTCTATAGTCGCAGAGGTGAGCCTGTTCAAGGAGTCATAAGTAAAAGAGGCCGTCTCGGCGTCTAAGGGAAAGCTTAGAAGTAGCGCAGCTACCGCTATGATGGCGCTGCACGATGACCCGCATCTTGCCTGCGACCTACGGTTAAAGCGCAGCTGTTGCACAGCGGAGTTCTTGGTGTGAACTCGGTACCGGAAGGCCGCCACTCCTTTGTGCTCTTGCACCGTCAACGGTTTCTTCCCTCGGGAAAACCCGGAATAACCGTTCTTGCTAGCTTGATACGGTCGAATCAGTGGCATTGCTTCAACCGCCTCCTGCGTACACTCCCGTTCGCGCTATGCCACCTTCAGCACCCGCTGGAAGACTTGAGAGATCAAGGATTAGGGCTCTGTGTTTGCTCAGCGTTGCGAGGAGGCTACCGTAGAGACTCTCGATGGACCTTGTAACGTCGTGAGCCCTCCGCTCCTTCGCTCTTCGCTTCTTCGAGTCGTTCCCTTCTGTGTACTTGTACCGGCTCTGCGAGAGAATTGCGATTTCGGCAGCGATCCGGTGTTCGACGTAGGACCGCGTTCGTTGGTCTAGATAGCCGTCCATCAGAATGTTCCGATACTCGTCATGGAACCGGGCTTTGGCGTAGCCGCTGACGTCGAGGTACCGGGTGCGCCGCGGCGGAAGGGACTGTCTCGCAGTCCAGCGCGCAAGGGCATCGGTGTCCCCATTGAAGATTCTGAGCCGGCGCTTGTACTGGATGTACTCGGCTGAAGGGTATGGAGTACCGTCCGCATAAGTCGTCCTTCTCCAAGGGTCGATAGGAGTCGCCATGGGTTCGAGGACTCCACCATCCGAACCGTCAGGCGCTCCAAACATGCTCATTTCGACAAAGGCGTTCTGGACGTATTCCTTCGCATCCGAGACCGGATTCGAACCGACGATCGGACCCGTGGGAGTCGTCTTTACGCTGTCCCAGAAGTTCGCGGCTGCGTGCTTGACTGAGCCGGCATAGCTACCGATATGGCAACCGGGCTCAAACCAGAAGCACTGAGTCTCCGCCGCGCTGGCCGCCTCGTTAAACGCATGATAACCGTCGTAAACCTCGAAGCCGACTGTGAGCCAGGGGCTGACCTTCCTGAACCAGGGAAAGAACTTTTGAAGTGCGTGATCAACTCCCAACTCGATGAAGAACTCCGCGTGCGCTGCTACTGCGTCGCGATCCTCCGTCCCTTCAGGGTCAACGTTGACAATTGGATTGCTCCGGGCAAAAGCGTAGCGATTCAAGCGGGCATGGTCGCCAACCGAAGCGGCTTTCGGATCGATGGAGAGAAAAGACCTCGTCCCAGAATCGTAGTATCGAGACCTCATATAGAAGAGACCGAGTCCTTCGTGAGAAACCCCGTAGCGCCCACCAAACGTGAAGCGCGTATGACGCGTGTTATCCCCCTCCTGCTGCCCCCCATACGGGAGGTAGGCGTAGGTAGCCTCTAAATGCCCCTGTAGGTCCGTAAGCGCTACGGTATTGCCGAGCAGATCGTAGTGATGGAAGAGCCGCTCGCCGGTCTCCTCATTTACGCTGTAGAGAAGTCCATCTCCATAGACATAGGATGTGCGGAGGATGTTGTTCTCGTCTAAGTCGGCAATGACCAAGGCCATGTTGGCGACCTGATCCAGCAGGTGGCGTGAAAAAACTCCATCTCTGACCGATGCGATTCGTTGTCCGGTGCTCGTGTACCGGAACTCCCAAGCGCCCGCCTCGGCAACTACTCCAGTCAGAAGGCCCGCAGAGTCATACTGGTATTCGATATTGGAGATTCCGTCTGTCGCACTGACACGGTTGCCTCTTGAATCGTAAGCATAGGACCATCCGTTACTACCTGTGACCTGATCACCTTGGTTGTGGCTGAAGCTCACGTCGGCTGCCCCGATCGAAGGCAACAGTGGTTGAGTGAAGCTAAGGCCAGTCCGGTTTCCATTGCCGTCTAGCCCCAAGGCATAACTGGCAAGCACCTGCCCACTTGCGAGTCGGTCCGTCTTGGAAACTAGGCGCCCGGAAGCGTCGTATCCGTAGAAAACGGTCGCTCCGTTACCAAGAGTCTTGATGGTCAGTCTGCCAGCGCTGTCATAGGCGTATGAAGTAGTAACTCCCGCCCAGTCGCGCACCTCCCTTACGCGGTCCTTCTCATCGAATAGAAACGAGACGAGACGGAACCCGGGATATCGAATCGAAGAGCGGTTTCCGTTGGGGTCATAGGTGTAATGGACCGTGTTTCCGAAGGGGTCGGTGACACTGACAACTTGATCGGCTAAGTCGTAGCTCGTCACCGTCGTTCCAGTGGAGTCCGAAACAATGGTGCGGTTGCCAGCTTGGTCGTAGGTGTACTGAATCGTGGTCAGGTCGGGCTGGATGACCTGAGTTACTCGACCGACACTGTCGTAGGCGAAGCTTGTCGTACCAAAGGAATCGATTATGGAAGTGAGATTACCCACAGCGTCGTAGGCACGCACAACATTGTTACTGAGTGGGTCGGTCGTAATCACGAGACGGCCGAGAACGTCGTACGCGAACGCGCTGATGCCTAATCGTGGACCAGTCACAGAGACCTGATTGCCAAGTGCGTCATAAGCCAACGAAACGACGCCGCCCGCGTCATCGACGACTCGGGCCATGCGATCTAATAGGTCGTATTCATAGACAGTTCTGTGTCCCCGGGCGTCCTCGACAGCAATGAGCCTCCCAAGTAGGTCGTAAGAGTTCGCAATGGTGTTCCCTTCGGGGTCGGTCACTGTTAGCAGTCGATTGAACGCGTCATAGACCGAAATGGTGCTTTGGCCCAAGGCATTGGTGGCGCGAGTTTGATTGCCATTCGCGTCGTATTCGTATGTCTCGTTGGCTCCAAGGGGATCAACCACCTCGACGAGCAGGCCCAGCTCATTGTACACAAGTCCCTTGCGGGCACCCTTTGCATTGATAGCAACTGTGCGGTTCTTGTTGCCGTCGTATTCGTATCGAGATACGTTACCTAGAGCGTCAGCCTCCTGAATCACGTTGCTATCTGCATCATAAACGACGGAAACAGTTGCACCACGTGCGTTTGAGATGCTCTTCGGTCGATCGGCGCCGTCATAGCAATATGTCACAGTGTTGCCCAGAGCGTCGATTTTTGCAATCAGCCGATTCTTCGTATCAAAAACAAAAGTCGTGTGTTTACCGTTAGCGTCCCAGTGGTCCGTCTTGTTTCCATTTGCGTCATACCCGAAAAGGGTCACGCCGCCCAAGGCGTCGATAACGGCTAGCAGCCGATCCATGACGTCATACTCGTATGCCGTTGCTCGGCCGAGAGGGTGACTTTCAGTGAGCTTCCGGCCGACCGAGTCATAGGTGAAGGTGCTGCGTTTGCCCAACGCGTTGGTCACAGCCGTTCTGTTGCCCTGGACGTCGTACTCGTAGGTGGTTGTGCGTTCGAGAGGCGTCCCGGTGGCCTCGGTCACGGAAAGCAGCTGCCCTGTGACCGGGTTGTATCCATAAGTGGTCACCGCCACCGTAGGATCACTGGTGCAAGCAGCTTCCGGTACCGCCCCACAGGCGTAGCTCGCCAAGAGATTGCTGTTAACCGGGTCGTATTCGAAGAGCTGAAGGTGCCCTCTGGGATCGGTCTTGGAGACCGGATTGTTGGCCGCATCATAGGTCGCGGAACTCACCCGACCTAGCGGCTCCGACTTTGTCAGGACGTTGCCATTGGCGTCGTAGGTGAAGGTCGTGACGTTGCCGTTGTTGTCGGTGACCGACTCGAGACTTCCTCGCTCGTTATAGGTTCGAAAGGACGAGAAGCCGCGGGGGTCGTCCTCTTGAATCAGCCGTAGAAGATCGTCAAAGTGATGCGCGTAGATGTTGCCTTCCGCATCAATGACAGTGGTGACCTTGTTCGGAACGTCGTAGAGATACCGAGTTTCATCGCCGAGAGCATCGCGCTGGATGACGACGGTGCCCCGACCCTCGTCGTAGATGTTGGTGATGGCGACGTTGCCCCTCGGGTCAGTAAGCGTCAGCATCCGGTGGGCGCCGTCGTACGTGTAGGTGGTCGGCTTGCCCTCCATGTTCACGGCGGTGACCAGATCGCCATTCGCGTCATAGATGAAGCTCACTGACTGGCCCATCGGATCGAGCATGTTGGTGATCCGTCCCGACGCGTCGTGGGAAAAGGCGATGGTCCGTCCCGCGGTATCCAGGACTGAGGTCAAGTCATCACCCGTGTAGTGGAAAGTGATGGCGTTGCCATACTCGTCGACGATGGTCGACAACCGATCGGAGAGGTCGAAGTTGTACTCGAGGAGGTCCTTGGTGCGAAGGGTGAAGGTGCTGTCAGGATTCTCGACTAGCGTGGAAAAGACTCCATACATAGGTGTCCAGCCACCGCCGCCATCCCGTTTCCATACCTCGGTCTTTCCGTCACCCCAGCGAAGCACTCGCTCGCTATCGGGAAACTCGGAAAGAGTGATGTTGAATCCCCAGGTCCAGCCGTAGCCGAGCGGGCCGTCTGTGGCGTCCTGCGAGTTGTAGGTGCGTTCGAAAACGAAGGAAGGCCCTATGCCAGGCAGGGCGAGGTCCATGACCTTGTACGAAAAATTGCCGGTCGAGGTATTGACTCCCTCGGAACTGAAGCCGGAGTTGTTGTCAAGTCCGTAGATGGTCCCAGCTCGAGTCAAGACGATGTCGTGGTTGACCGAGCCCTCGCAAAGCAGGATCTCTGACTGGTAGCTGACGTACCCGGGGGTTGGCGTGGTTACAGACTGGATTGCGTACCACCCGCGGTCCAACCCGTTGATGGCGTACGAACCCTCGAGATCCGTTGCGTCCGAGTCGCCACTGTCGAGCGTCACCACGGCCAAGGGCAAGTCCAGGTCGATCGTGGCGTCCGTGACGGATCCGTAGATGCTCAGGTTGTTCCCCAAGCATATCTGATACGTCTCCTCGACGACTGATCCGACGTTGCCGGAAACATCAACGGCGTAGGCCCGGATCGTGCCGTCGTCGGTTACGTTGATGGAGCGGGTGTACTCGAGCGCAGTGGGACTGGTAATGGGATCGGAACCGTCGGTCGTATAGAAGACGGTTCCCGGCTCGCTCGCGGTGAGTGCGACCTCTTGGGTGGCCATATAGGTCCCGCCCGCGGGAGAGATGCCCACAGTCGGGGCTCTAGTGTCTAGGGTGATCGAATCGTGGCAGACTCCCGACAGATTGCCCAGCCCATTCCGGAAGCGAGCAAACACTGTGCGATCGCCCTCAATCGAGGGAAGAGTCCAGGATCTGGAGGTGGAGAATGGAAACGGTCCTTCCCAAGCGACGCCGTTGTTCGAGATCTCCACTTCGGTACAGCCGGTGGCGTGCCCGCAGACAAGGCCCAACTCAACCAACTCGGTGTTGGTCCGCTCGGCGACTCCGTTGACAAAGATCCCGCATGAGGGGCTGTCGGCAGGGGCAGTGACAAGGGGTTTGCCGGTCAACGACAAGCTGGAACTGCTCGTAGTCCCGACGGGTTGATCGCTGATCGTGTCCCGGATGATCTGGTAGGTCAGACCGACGCGAAATCCGCTGCCCTGGTTCGGCACCAGGCGCTTGATGGTGAAGTTGGCGCTCGTCTGCTCTTCGGCAGAGTTCGCACGAGGAACCACGAGACTCAGGCTAACAACCACTGCGATCGCGGTGACGATCATCCGGCGTGGTGTCGCAAACTCGAGCATCGGGCTAGGATAGGACCTTTGGCGCCAAGCGGCGAACGCCACCTAAACCTCCTCGTCTACTGGCTCTCTTCGCGATGGAGAGTACCGGACATGTGCAAGCGGGTCCATACGTGATGCGGCGGAGCGGAGACTGTACCGTGCTCTGGCATTGGTTCGATGGCAGCCAGTGTGCGCAAGCGGTCTTGTGCACCATCGCCGGCGTGCTGGTGCTATCCAAGACGAATGTTGCGAGCTTTCAATACCGCAACCCTCTGGCTCTGAGACTTCATGGATCTTCTGCTCCTCCACGACACCGATGCTACTATGAGGTTGGAGATCAGGTCAAGCCTCAAGACTGGCAAACTTAGGCGCGAATGAAGCGTAAGGCTCTCACCGGAAAGGCCGTACTCCCCCCCGTGCGTGGTCGCCACCCAGGCGAACCTGCCGGTGCGCGGCAGCGCCGAGCTGAGCGAGCTTTTCTACCGATTGCTCGGCGAGCGGGGCGATCCCACCGCGGCCCTGGCGCGCGCCCGCCCCCCCTATAGCGTGCCTGATGTTTCGCAAATCCTTGCGGGCTGCCGTGGGCACGCCCGGGAACGCCGGACACGGCTGTGCTTGCCGGATGGCAGGAGCTCCGCCGCCTCTGCGTACTCCGCCATGAACGCAGCGAGTTCGCCCCAGAGAGCGTCTCTTGCCTCGGCTTTTCACATGGAACCGCGTCCGGCCCTCTGGGCCTCCCGGGGGCAACGCGGAGCGCGCCAGGTTCGACGGCCCGAGTGCTCAGGAGAAGTTCCGACGGGCCACCCGTTACTACGAGACACTCTTGCGAGGATGTGGTCCCGGGACAACGGTGGCGCCCTCGACGGCAAGATGCTGGTCGGTACCGTCCCGCCGCCATCTCTCGCCATAAAAACCTGAGGCCTACCGCAGGATCGAAGTGATCTCCGGGCTGGTCGACCCGTGGTCGTCGAGCGAGTCGGGCGGCATGGAGCTCTACGTCGACCTCGACCGCGAGCTCGCGGCCCGCTATGGCGTCCCGCTCAACCAGCCGGCCGAGGTCGTCTCGACCAGCCCGCGGCCGTAGGGCTGCTGCTCTTGATCGGCGTGGTGGTCAACAACGGCATCGTCATGATCGAGCACATCAACCAGTACCGTCGCCGGGGGATGGAGCGTGCCGCGGCCATGCTGTGCGGTGGCCGCGAGCGGCTGCGTCCGATCCTGATGACGGCCATCACCACCCTCGTCGGGCTGGTGCCGATTGCGCTCCAGCGTCCGGCTTTGGC
>JAAEPZ010001095.1 GCA_024231955.1 bacterium
CCTCCTCGCCAGTGTTTGAGGGAGGGTACCGGGTTCATGAAGGCCGAGACCCCGGGCCGGCCAAGTGGCCGGATTATGCCGATCATCGGGTGGCCGGATTGAGCCGATCACGGAATGGCCGCATATGCGCGGTCAGTCACAGAGCGGGTCGCCCCGTTTTCGCCCTGCGCACCTTGGTCGGGTTCACCAGCACGAGACGGGGACCGGCCGGACCGGCATCCGCCAGGTGCCGCAACGTTACGGATCGCCCCCGTCGCGCTGAGCTCCGCCGCGACATTGCGGATCGCCGCCTCCGGCCCGTCGAGACTGCCCCACAGCGCGGGGTCTCGCCGGTCGCCGCCGCAACAACGCGGGCCGGTTGATCAGGTTGACCAGCACCGGGGTATCACCGCCGTGCCACAGGGCCTGGAAGGGCCGTGTAAGGGATTCAGATCGAAGGGGCGGGGTGTCTCCAACCGGGGAGAACGAGGCGCCCCTGGGACAGCCCGCTGGCGGCGCCCCCTGGAAGCGCCCGGCCCCCGATTGCGCAACCTGGCCCTTGGTCGGGTTCACAAGCAGACCGCCGGCCGCCGCCGCAACATTGCCGTTCTGGCAGAATCCCTCAAACACCCGCGCACCGCCGCCACGTCCCTCGCTGCGGACGGAATCGGAGCGACTCACCGCGACGGCGCCACCACCCGGCCGTCGGCGAGGACGGCGATGACCGCCAGGCCGAGCTACCCCCGGACGAAGATGAGGACCGCGACGGGGGCGCCGACGACGGAGGCGAGGATGGCGTGCTCGTCGTCACCTGTGCCGTCCCTGGCGTGCTCGGCGCCGCCGCCCAGGCACCGCCGACGGGGTCGGGATGTCGCCAGAATTCTAAGCGCCCCGCCCCCTTTCCCGGCATGAGCACCGGCCGCAAGAATCGCTTTGTCTGATTGAAATCTCTTGAGCCGGGGTGCGCCCCCCTTTTCCCATGAGGGTGAGGGTGAGCCTTCCCTGGGAAACGCTTCCTGGAAGGCGAGACGGAGACCCTCCGGGTGCTCTATTAGGAAACGAGCAGGACGCGCTCTTTCCCGCCGCCGTCCTTCGGGCGGATGACGATCTCGGAACCGGACGCTTGTTGCTCCAGCAGCGCCTCGTAGGTGGCCAGGGCGCGCCGGATCACCTCCGTCAGGCTCTCAGCCTCACAGAGATCCAGGAGACGGTTCAGCCGCTCGCGGACGGAGCGGGTCACCTCGAGGTTCAGGCGGGTCTTTTCCCGTTTGGATGCGACTCTTGGCATGGTCGTCTTTCAGGATCCCGACCACGGTGATCACCGTGATGCTTAGGAGCGTTGCTGTCAGCGACTGCCAGTCGGGACGATCCCAGAGACGGTAGCAGTAGCAGACGGCGGCGACGCCGGCGAGAGGAATAAACCTCCTGGCGTCGAGCCGGAGAACGTTCTGCAGGACCGAACGTCCAACGACCGACAGGCCGTCCCAAGCGTCGAAATCTGGGTGGAAGTACTCTCTACTTCTTTCTGGTGAGCTGCTGTTCACTGGCCCTGGTCTCCTTGTGGACCAGGGCAGCAAAGAGCAGCTCTGGCGCCACGATCATGTCGTGTCTCCAAAGATGCTCCCTGCTCCCACACGAAAGCGGCCGGAGTGTGAAAGTGGGGAGGTGTTGTAGTAAGTCACAGTTACGCATTCGATCTACCTGTCTGTCTTCTCGGTCGACCGCAACCGGGATTCAGCCAGCTCAGTCTCGTCGTCTGGTAGGTCCCCGGTGGTCCGAGGTTCCGCCGCGATCGAGCTTCTGGTCGGTCCCCGGTGGTCCGAGGATCCGCCGCGCCGGCGTTTCGAAATCGGAGTCGGATATCCGGGCACATGACCCATTGGCGTCTCCTATCCGTTCACAGAGCACAGTATACACAATTATCCTTCAGCGGTCAACCTATTTCCCCTATGTGTCTGTAGCTTGCTCGGCTGGTGTCGATCGACACCAGGGCCGCGAGGCGTCAGGTGAGTCGCTGACGTGCTCGTCCTCCGGCCGCCCCGGGCGTGCTCGGGCCCGACCTGAGCGTCGTCTTCCTGCGCTGGGCTGCCTGCGCCGCGCCCACTTGCATGGCGCCAACCTGTACGCCGCCGTGGGCAAAGCCGGGAAGGGGGCGTCCAGGTGTCTAGCGACGCCCCGGTGATGCCGGAGGGCCTCGGCCCCTTAGTAGAATTGGCCTTCCAGGTCGTGCCCGAACCTCACGCCGCCTGGTTACCGCCTCAGCGGGGGCGATTCTCACGCCTCGATACCGCCTCCGGGTGCGGACTCGCGCCTCGTTACCGCCTGCCGCCTAGAAGGCACATTCTGGTGAGGACGTGCGCCCGCCGCCCGCCTGCTTCGGCGAGTGTTTACGGCCGTAAACACTCAGACTGCGTGTTACGGTGCCTTCTGCGCCTCTTCCGGGCGGCCCTGAGTGCCCTCGCACCTTCCGGTTTCCCGGCTTGGCGACGGAAGTGTCAATGATCGCCGTAGTGGAGCCACCGATGATCGCCGTGCCACAGCGCCTGGAAGGGCCGTGGAAGGAACCCGGATCGAGGGGCGGGATGTCCAACATGGGAGGATGGGGCGGCCCTGGGGGCAGCCCGCCAGCGCCCCACAATCACCGTGGTCCCGAGGATCTTGCCGGTAGCCGCCGCGACGTTGTGGTGCGTCGCCGCCAGCGCGAGTGTTTACGGCCGTAAACACTCAGACCGCGAGTAACGGTACCTGGTTCACCATCGGGAACCAGCCGGACGGCCCGCCAGACCGGGAGGGGGATCCGAGGACGGTTGACCTGACGCACACGGTGAGCCCGGTGGCAGCGAACGTCATGGCGGCGACCCCCTGGTCGGTTTCACCAACGGCGTCGCTCGAACCGGGGCGGTATCGCGCTCGCCCCAGCCTTCGGATTCGCAAGGAGGACCAGCATGACCAGTTCGAGGAGGCATTCGCGCGGTACCTCCCCCAACCGATCCGAAACAACCGAAACAACCCCATGGAATCGCCGCTTTGCGCCGATTCCGGATCCGAAACACCGGGGGGGTAGTGTTTCGGATCGCGAAGAGCCTCTGAAGCCGCTCCAGGAGCGGATTGTTTCGGATGTTTCGGATCGAGATGGGGACCGGACGCGTACCGGCGCGTCTGCCGACTTAGACGGCCGTACGGTGGTCACCCGCGGCGGGTGGTCGAGGGCCACAGCCGGTGCGGGGCGCCTCGTCGCAGGTGGGTCGCAACATTGCGGGGCTCAGCGACCGGATTCAACAGATCGAGGTCGGGGAGCGACGATGCGGTTCTGGGCGCAGCCCGCCGTCGCCTGACAGCGCAGTCGACCGGCTCTGCTGACTGCCCCAGTGACAGTCTTGCAGCCCTTGCTTGCAGCCGCACTTGCCACGGCCGGCGAAACCCGCTACTCTTCGATGGTTATGGCTGCCAACCGATCGCCGGAAGCGACGTTGAGACGATCCGAGCATCGGGAGCTGGAGCTGCTTTGGGCTTCAGAGCCCAACGCCCAAGGCCCACACGGCCATGGACCGAGCCGACCGACCGACCGACCCGCGAGTCGTGTACCGCTCCCTACAGGCCGGGGACGGCGGCTCAAGGCGATCCGGGGATCCCTTCCGCCCAGGCCTGGAATGGCTCTGCATCGATATCTATTGGCAGACGAGGAGAAGATGAAGTGCTCCTTCAGTGTCGCTGACCAGAGACCCAGTCTCAAGGACTTATGCAAATGAAGCCAACCGCAATAGCCAGATTAAGAGAGGATCGCACGATGGGCAAGAAGATTATCTGGGTATTAATCAAAATTGGCGCAGTCGCCCTATATTTGCTGTGCATGCTTTTCAATGCAGCGGAACTGGAAAGAGGGCGAGTAACTCTATTTCTTGAGATATTCCTAAGCCTAGGACTTGATTATAACAAGAGCCAGACTCTGGCTATCTTCATCAATTCATACACCGTACTTGCCGTCGTACTATGGATAATTGTGCGGTCTGTAGCAAAACCAAAAAAGAGTAAAATAATCGATAATCGTTGTCAAGGTTGCGGAATGATAGAGCCACAGCACAAAGAATGGTGCCCAACCGGAGACAAATCAACTGTTGACTAAAGACGGTACAGAGGGAGAGACCCCGGGCCACGGGGAGCGGGTCGCCCCCGTTTCGCCCTTCGCCCCTTGGTCGGGTCCACCAGCCCGAGAGGGAGATCGTCCGGGCCGGCCCGCCAGATGCCGCAACGTTGCGGATCGCCCCGTCCCGTCACGCTGAGCTCCACCGCAACATTGCGGGTTCGTGAAACCAGACCTTGGTCGGGTTCACAAGTACCGCGGCCCCAATGGCGGGTTGCGAGCGACGCTTACCTCGGCTGCAATTCCTTGATTTCGCCATAGGTACATCCTACGGCGATTTTGCCAATCCTTCGGGACTAAAGGAAGGTGGGGTTCGATGAACGCTTACCTGAAGTGTGTCTTCACCTCCTGTTTCCCATGGGTTACCATGACGTTTTCTAGGATCGAAATAATCGCATTTTTGAGGACGATTTGGCGCCGCCCGAGGCGTGATTCAAGACCTCCGCGGTGTTACCGCGGCCGATTTCCGCCCGCGCACCAGGATTCCACGGCCCGCTGCCCACCTGCCTTAAAAACGCATTGCACGATTTATGAGTTGTGGATACTAATTCTGCCTCAACGAATTGTCCTAAAGCAGCCTCTTGAATACCTTGTGAGCGGTTTTCTCATCACGCGTGTAATCTCCATCAGCCTTAAAATAGTTTTTTAAGACAAGCAAATATCCTTCCCTTCCCAGTTTTCTCCGGTGGACCTCATTAAGGTAATATTTCAGATTATCGTTAGCCCTGATGCCCAGCTTGTTTAGGACTACAATGATTCTGGACGTAGTCAGGGCCATGGCCACCTTATCCTGGATATTGTTTAGATTCTCCGGTGAGAGCTTGTCCCACTTAGAAACCAGGCCGGTAAGACCGGCCGGCTGGCCGGACATCTTAGAGATCTTCTCCTGCTGCAGGGCAAGCTTAGTATCCATAACCCGCTCAGCCAAATGAACCATATAGGCATCTTTGAATTTGCCTTGACGTTCAAGGGTCTCTCGTTCGGACTCCAGCAGAAAATAAATCCATTCTAGTTTAATGAGCTCAAAGATCTCAGGCAGAAGTTTCATATAGGAGTCGTCAATGCCCGGCATAATTGTAGATAATTTATCAGAAAAGTTATTGATGGCCGAACCGAGCTCGATTTCGCTTGTCTGCCAGGCAATCTCCAACAGCTCTAACATTTCCCGGGCTTTCCCGTGAATGCTTCCGGCCAGGATAACGTCCAAGCGTCCGTCCTTATTATCATTATCGGCAAACGTAGGAACAACTTCCCTTCCGAAGAACAGATCCGTGAGAAAAGGAATCCGGCCGTGTTGTGCGCTCATCTCAGGATGCTTCCTTATAATATCCACAGAATGAGCAAGTCCTCGAGCTGAAGGCTTGTCATTAATGTCACTATCTTTGATAAATGTGAGAGCGCCGGCAAGATCTCCTTCCAAGGCTTCGATGAATTCCCCGGCCTGATTAAGAATTTCCCCGATATTCCCCGGCGGGGATGAATAGAGATGAGCCAATGTCAGGAAGACTTCAAAGGCGATCGGGGCATTGATCTCAAGATCCCTGGCCAGTTTTTGAATATCCGGATGATCGTAAGCCTCTTCTATTTTTTCCCGCCCAGCCTTGACCAAAGAGGTTTCTTCATTGACGGCTGTCCAGCCTTCTGCCCGAATATGTTTTTGCAATGCCGAAGTGGCCATGTTTATCGCGTCAAACAAACGAACTCTCGTTCCCCAATTCGATATTTGTTTTATTTGTTTCGCTCTTTCGTATCCGGCCATGATCGTCGCGTACGCGTCCGCCAGTTGTGCTTTATCATCGTAAGACGGAATCTGTCTCGCTAATTCTTCGAACTCTGCGATTAAGTCGTCAATAGGAAGCCAGGGAACGTTGAAAGACAGCCTGCCGTCCGCGACAAAAAGAACACTCCCGTCAGCCGGCTGCGCTATTGGTTCCGGCGGTAGCTGCAAAGGCGCCCCCTCTTCTATCGGTTCTCGTGTTGGCGGTTGCTCAACAAGCACCGGCGGTGTCAGCTGCATGGGCTCTTGTCCTGTCGATTCTCCAGCCTGATCTGGCTGCGCTGCTTGTTCAGGCGCGGGCGCAGGTTTGGAAACAGGCTGTAGGGCAGGCTCTGGCTCTACCACAACGACCTCCGCTCCGGTAATGAAATCATCCGAATCCGCAGTAGGGGCGACAGGCCCTTCACCAGGCGCGACAGCCGCAGCTCCGGCCGCAGCCCCTACCCCAACAAACACTGCAGCCTTCTGAAACCGCTTGAGGGCTTTTCTGGCGTTTCCAAAGGCAGGATAAGAGAATCCAAGATAGTCCCATGACTCATGAAAACCTGGTTTCATCTCTCGTGCCTTCTCGAACTGCTCGATGGCCTTATAAGGCTGTCCATTTTGAAAGTGGGCAATCCCTTTCTCTAATAACGCCCCATAATTAATCGCGTCGGCGTTTGTGATAACTGGGGCAGTAGCGAACGCGACTGCCACTAGAAGAAAAATGGGAATCATATTCTTCATGCTTCTTGCTCCTTTCGTGTAGTGAACTTGAGAGCAGGCCCTTCAGGCTTGGGTGCACGTCTCTCCGTCATAGGTCGGTTCCGGTCTTGGTCCTCTCTGTCACTTGTTTGTACCAGCGACCCTGGACAGCCTATCAACGGCATTGAGGTCAGGGGCGCCCGTTGACTAGCTGAGTCCCGCCCACGGGGATCGGCCAATGAGCCCCAACCAGGGGCCAATCGATCCATGTCGAGTTGTTTCCCATAGCCCGACAGTGTACTGCAACTGGCGCCCATTCGCAACCCCTTGGCACTGGCTTCAAGATAATCAGCATTCCGGGCGGCGGGGAGCGGGGCGCCCCCGTTTCGCCCTTCGTCCCTGTTGTAGCCAAGGTCAAGGGGTTTGGCGGGCACCGGGAGGAGCTCCCTTGTGCACACGAGCTCCGCTGCTGCCACCCGGGAGATGCGGGGGAGAGGGAAACCCGCGCGCTCACTTGGTGCCGTGGTCGCCTCAGTGCCTGGAAGACGATGGAGGGGGTACCGCCCAACCTGAAGGCGCAGGGCCGCCGCAACACTGCGGGGCGCCCCCCGTTTCGCAAACTGGCTCTTGGTCGGGTTCACCAGCCCGGGGGGATCGGACTGGGAGCGGGCCTGAGTGGAAGCCGCGTCGTGCGGGCAGGGAGCGGCTGGCCTCAGTCGTCTTCTCTCAGCTGATCGCGGACCTCGAAGAAAGCGGGACCCTTTCGCAGGGTGAAGCCCTGCTCGATCAGATTGCGGATGAACTTCGGGAAGATCACGGGGATCCTCTCGCGGCGTTCAGCGGCGGTTGCCGCCTTTATCTTGCTGTGCAGCTTCCAGCTGCCGCGGTTCGAATCACCGTCCCTCCAGTGAAGCGACCGCTTCTCCAGGACGTAGCCGTCGGTCCGGAGGGAGAAGTAGACGTCCTCGCCCGCGAAGTCGGGATCCTCAGGGCTCGGGACGTAGCGGTGGAGTCGGACGATCTCGGATCCGTGTGCGCTGAGCTTTGCCATGGTGTCCTCCAGAAATGCGAAGGCGGCCCGGGGGGGCCGCCTTTCGTACCGGTATCGTGGGTGGGGGAAGGATCGGTTCACTTCTTCGCTTCGGGCAGACGGAAGCCGATGAGACCGTCGCCGAAGTCCTCGGCGTCGAAGCTACGGGCCTTCTCGAAGCTCAGGCCGTGATGCGCGAAGAACCGCTTGCCGTCGACGAGACGGGAGGCGCTGTTCTTCTGGCTGCGCAGCCGGTAGCGGCCGTTGCCTTCCTCCGGCGCGCTGCGGATGCCGACGGCCTTCGTCTTCGGGTTGAAGCCGATCCGGACGTGCGTGGCGCCGTCGCCCAACATCTTGACCGCGGCGCTGGTCAGGACCATCAGGCCGCCGCGGCGGACCGTGATTCTCGGGGCGGTGTTGCTCTCGCGTCGGGTGCCTTCAAAAAACTCGAATCCGTTGCTCATGGGGAACCTCCTTGGGGTTGGTGCGGGAGGGGGTTGAGCGCTC
>JAAEPZ010001096.1 GCA_024231955.1 bacterium
CTCCTCGCCAGTGTTTGAGGGAGGGTACCGGGTTCATGAAGGCCGAGACCCCGGGCCGGCCAAGTGGCCGGATTATGCCGATCATCGGGTGGCCGGATTGAGCCGATCACGGAATGGCCGCATATGCGCGGTCAGTCACACAAACAAAGGACTTAGCATACGCGATGCGCTAACCTCCCCAAAATAGCCAGCTTCTGCGCGCATTAGTAGCCGCTCCATTACCGCTATTTGTCCCGTAAGTGTTGCAAACAAAGGACTTAGCCGGCTCTTCCCAGCGCGCTAACCTCCCCCCTTTTTCGGCCATCTCGGAGGTTAGCGCGGGACGTACTGGCATGATTCTTGCTCGCAAACTCACCTTAGCTCTTTCCCGCAAGCTGTCAAAGAACACCCAGCTGTCTACCGCAGATAACCCCGGCTGGGGCTCGTCACCGGCGGAAGGACCCGGCGACTCAACATCATTCCTATCTGCGGCCGGTTCAATTATACATCTACCGCACCTCCCCGTCCATGATCATCTCCTTGATCGACGCCACCTCCTCGGTCAGCCGCTTTCGCCACGTCGGCTTCTGCGTCCCCTCGCTCGGCGAGGCAAGCTGCTCCTCGTAGAGGCTCAGGTAGCGCTGCAGCGCCTCCGGCAGCAGGCGCAGCATGCTCGCCGTCGGCACTCTCCCGATCAGGTGACGGATCCGCTCCGGGGCGTCGGCTTCCAGACGTTCGGGATGGTTGCCGCACGGTGCATTCATGCGGAGCCAACCGGAGTTGCGGATGTGGCATTTCGTTAGTAGAATCCAAACAAGATGGC
>JAAEPZ010001097.1 GCA_024231955.1 bacterium
ACCGGTTGCCCGCGCACGTACAAACAGCCATTATGGCGGTAACAAAGCAGCAATCATGCCGATGGGCCATATCCCTGCAAATTGGAGTGACCGCGATCGTGCTGGGAGCGCCGGCTTCCAGCCGGCCCGGGGGACGAAGTCCCCTGAAGACGCGAAGCGTCCATGCGTGGGCTGTGCCCACGAGCCGGCTGGAAGCCGGCGCTCCAAGCGCGAGCGAACGGTTGCGCCCCTATGGAAGAGGCACAAAGACACCGTGACTTCAGTGCTATCCAGAATTGAGCCACCTTTGCTCGGCAAAATTGAGCCACCCTCGCCGCCGTTTTGGCGCGCGCCAACCCTCCCGACTCCCGATTCTGGCAGGGTCGGAGGGGCTATCAAGGCTTCCCTGCGGCGCTTCGCGGCCTTGACAGCCCCTCCGACCCTGCGGGCTGGGAGCCGAGAGGGTTGGCTGACAGAAAATGTCGGTGGCTCAGTTTTGGAGAGCAGAAGTGGCTCAATTCTGGCGAGCGCCGAGGTTCCTGAGTGTTTACGGCCGTAAACACTCGCGCCTGCTCCTGCGTAGCGGGCTATTGCCTGCCTTGGGAGCGAGGAGGCCCGGTACACGTCGGTCCCGAAAGCCTCAGATTCCCGACGTTGACCGGTCCGTTGCGCTGTGCTACAGTTCGCCGCCGCCGAGGTGCATGCCGACGCGTCAGAGCCTCCCAAGTCTGCCCGGAATCCCGCAGCGACCACCGCCGCAGCACTAGGACTAGGAGATACCGATGGTTCGACTCATCTTGAATACTGGCCACCTTACCCGAGGTCGGTCGTCGCTTGTGGTTTGCATGCGCAGGTCGGCATGCGCTTTGAGCCTGTTGACTCTCCTCGTTCCCCCCGTTTCGGAAGCGGACGCCCCTGCGAAAGAGCTAATCTTCCACTTGGTGCCCCTCCAATATTGGGGTCACCCCGAGGGCTATCGAGAGAAATCGTTGCCAACGGGCACGGTGCGGCTGTACAAGGTGGGTTCCCACGAACCCGGTCTGCTGGCCAAGGTAAACGAGCCCGTTACCATACCCCAGGGTCAATGGACCTGGATTGCCGAAGCGCCGGGATTTGTCAGTGTCGCCGCGGGAAGTGTCAACGTAGACGAAGAGTGCCGGGCTACCGGTAAGCCACATCCCTTCTATATGTGGGTGGTGCCGGCCTGTACCCTCCTTCTGGACGAATCGAGGAGCTGGAGCTCAATCCAGCGCCTCGACATGGTCTCATTGTCTTATGGCGCGGTCTATCCTCTCAATCCCGAGTCGAGCCGAGTGATCCAGGTGCCGGCGGGTGGCTATCTGGCTTATACCATCGTTGCCAACCGTCTGTTTTCCATCGGCTTGCCGGATTCCTGTAGAACGGAGGAAAAGAAAGCAGTCGTTTTCCCTGCCCCACCCCGAGACGATCGCCAGGCCCTCATGGCACATCTTCTCCTTCCCGAGGCGCACGAGGACAGCCGAGGTGATTTTGCCGTATACCTGACACCTCGCATGCGCCCATCGCATCTGCCGGTCGCACCGGCAGCTACCGTTTGGGCGCAGAACAGAGTCAGTCTCTTTTTTCCCGACATTTCGGCCATGATCGATTGGCAGCTGGTTGTTGAGCACCCATTCTTTCAATCTATCAGGGAATTTATCGACAGTCTCGGCGGTAGCGTGCAAGAGCTTTCACAGATCGAGATCCTGCCCCGAAACGATCTTGCGATCGAGATCGATTATCGGCCACGGCGGCCGCATAAAGTGGCCAGAATCGTACCGCATTACTGTGGCCCGGAAAGAAGCCTCGCCCAAGCATGCTCACCGCTGGAGGAAAAGGCAATATCACTTCGCGAAGGATTTCAAGCGCATGTCTTCGAGAAACTCGACTGGGGGCAGTATCAATTTATCGCAGAAATCGATAACTTTATCATCGAGGGCCTCGGCAGGGGGCTCGGGCAATACTATCGACCCTACCTTGCCGAGGGGCAGGAACCACAGGTCCCTCGGGAGAGGTTCAATCTTTTGGAATATCACATCTTTGGGAATATTCTCCTTGACGAAGAACCGGTGGAGGGCGTAGTGCAAATCGAGTACGTCGGGCGTCATTATCCAACCCAGCGCTCAGAAACGGATAAGGATTTTCTTTATCATCTCTATTACTTCGCCTCTGAATCAACGGCTTATAATCTAAGCTTCGATGAACGTGAAGCCGGAAGAGACCCCTCGGATCTTCCTCCGGGCTTACCGGCTGCCTATTCGCTTTCTGCTTGCGATTCAAGCGGCTTCTGCCGCAACTTCAATGCTCATACCGAAATCCGCGGTGAAGGGCGCTTGGATCTGGACCTGGGCTCCTCGAACAGGCTGGCTCTGACCGTCGTGGATGCTGAAACGCTCGACCCAATTGCTGGCGCTCGGGTATGGACCAAGTCGGAAGAGAAAGCTCTTATTTTTGAGAATGGAGAGGTTTCGTGGTCTCAACCCTTGGGCGCGGAGGGCAAGACGGTCGTCACCGCCGCGAACGGGACGGCGTTTTTTCGGAACCTGGGCTACGGCCCGCTTGCGATTGCTGTTGCTCACCAGGGATACGAAGAGAAACGGGATACCGTGTGGATTGTTCCCGGCCTTCGCACAACTGCAGAAGTAGTGGTAGAGATTTCCAAGGAAGAAAACCGACCCGGAGACGCCCGCTTTCAATTTCCGGACGGCGAGCCTGTGGTGAGTGCATTCCTGCTGCCCGTTCGGGCAGATGGTTCGCGCGATCTACTTTGTCATTCTGTTACAAATAGCTCAGGCTTTGCCCGTTTCCGGCCCGGATGCTTGAATTCCGGAAGGATGATCTTGCTTCACAGGGACGCCGAGATTACAGTTCTTGAGGTTTCGGAGATTTCGGCGATTCCGGAAATCACGGTAAATCGTGGTCCGATATCGCCCTTGCGGGTTCGTATCACCGACGGCGGTGGACTGCCCATGGCGGGAATCCCTGTGGATCTTCAGTATGGTGAGCTCAGCCTCTCTCCGAACGATTTGTTGGCGGGTGGAATCGCCGGCTCGATTCTATTCTACCTGACCGACGATCGAGGGGAGCTGATCCTGCGTGGCGTGAACCCGGACGCAGCGTTGGTGCCTACCCTCGCCGTTGCCGGTGGAGTTACCGTTTCTTTGTCAGGCTACGAAGCCGGGAAGACGGTCGCCATTGAAATCACAGATTGAGAGTTGGTAATCAGCCGAGGGGGGATCGCTCGGATATCTGGCAACCTATGCAAGAGGAAGAACGTCATGATCATGAAAACCAGGTGGCTGTTCGTCACCGTGTCGATTCTCTTGGTGGCAGCAGCTGCGGGAGTCCAAGATCTTCACGCAGATAGTGCGAAGAATGCAGAAGGTGCTCAATCAGAAGAAGCTCAGAACCTTGCCGCACCGAGGGCAGATCGTTCTGCTTCCAATGAACCCGAGGAGACAACAGAAGAACCTGCAATCCCTGCTTATCGTACTGCTTTTCAGGCCGGAACGCAGACGCCGACCTTTTTTCCGTGTGGGACTTGCACGATCTGCGATGCCGCGTGTTGGTGCTATGGCCCTCCGTGTTGTTGGGAGTGTATTTGTGCAGCCGATGCTCTTGTAAACTGCAATATGTGGGATTGCTATAAGCAGTGTCCGTGACTTCATCCTCTTCCTGCTGATTCAATTTCTGGGCAACGGCCGCAAAAGGAAACGATGAGGTACCGGTCTCAGTAGGACACAGGAGAAGCAGGCCGGATTGTGTGGCTCCCCGCAGCCTGTGGAAACACCGGACGAAAACTGGGCCAGCTTCATGGCCATCACCATTGTTACTGCTTTGTTACCGCCATAATGACTGCTTATCCGTGCGCGTGCGACCGTGGCGTGCCGGGAGGCTCCCGACGAGCTCTCTCGCCGTGTCGTTTGGCGGTGTGGCGGTGGCTACGGAGAGGATGTTGGACGGTTGGTATGGCGGTAATAAGACGTATTCCAGCCATAAAAGAGGCGCAAAGGCACCGTGACCCGGCTCCTGAGTGTTTACGGCCGTAAACACTCGCGGCTGCTAATCTCCCGCCTGCTTCAACGGTTCGTGACCGGTGCGGCCGTCACCTCGGGCGTCGGGGCGCCGTCGAAGCCGCGCACGAATAAGCAGGAACCATGGCGGTAACAACGAAGTAACGATAGCGTTGGGCCATATTTCTGCGAATTGGAACGACCTCGATCGTGCTGGGAGCGCCGGCTTCCCGCCGGCCCGGGGGCCGAAGTCCCCCTGAAGACGCGAAGCGTCGATGCGAGGGCGGCGCCCACAAGCCGGCTGGAAGCCGGCGCTCCAAGCGCGAGCGACCGGTTGCGCCCCTATGGAAGAGGCACAAGGGCACCGTGACCTGGTTCCTGAGTGTTTACGGCCGTAAACACTCGCGCCTGCGAATCCCGTGACCTGGTTCCTGAGTGTTTACGGCCGTAAACACTCGCGCCTGTGGCGCCCGAGGACTGGGACGCCACCACCGTGCCGGTGGTCAACAACGACCGGCTGCCATTGAAGGGCCTGCCGAGCTGGGCCACCTTGCGGGCGAGCTCTTCGTTGGTGGCGATGGCCTGGCGCAGGCGCACGAAGGTGCGCATGATCGCCACGTTGACATCGGCAGCGCGATCGCTGCGCAGGACGGAGGAGAGCATGGCCACGCCCTGCTCGGTGAAGACCCGGGGTAGGTAGCGGCGGCCCCCACGGCCCTCGTTTGAGGTTCCAATCTGGAACCTCAAAGCGTCCCACTCCTCTCTGGTGAGCCGGAACATGAAGTCGTCCGGGAACCGACGCCGATTGCGCGTGACAGCCTTGTTGAGGCTCTTCGTCTCAACGCCGTAAAGCACGGCCAGGTCGGAATCGAGCATCACCTTCTCGCCGCGGATCAGGTAGATCTGGCTGACGATGCGCTCAATGGGTATCAGGGAATCCGTCTTGGCCATGGGCTCACCGTGCCCCGGATCGCTGCCCGATGTCAAGCCTCGCCGCTTCGTCCTGCGAGGCGACCGCCACTAACGACCGCCGCCGCTCGACGAGTCCCAGACCCAGTCCGGTGGAACCGGACCTGACCAAGCAGCACAGAGGTGTCCGGACTCCTGCCAACAACCCACAGGAGGAAGACATATGGTCAGCGACCCTCGCCACATCACCAAACGCTCGATAAAGGGCCGCAACCGGCAGCGGCCCGACCCGGCGGGCAAATCGTGCTGGGAGCGCCGGCTTCCAGCCGGCCCGGGGGACGAAGTCCCCCAGAAGACGCGAAGCGTCCATGCGTGGGCTGCGCCCACGAGCCGGCTGGAAGCCGGCACTCCCAGCGCAGTCCGAGGGCGCGAGCGACCGGTTGCGCCGCTATGGAAGAGGCACAAAGGCACCGTGACCTGGTTCTGGAGTGTTTACGGCCGTAAACACTCACGCCTGCGAATCCCCCGTGACCTGGTTCCTGAGTGTTTACGGCCGTAAACACTCGCGCCTGCGAATCCCCCGCACCTATTCGGCCCGCAACTGGGCCCCCAAAATCTGTGAAGATCATCCTCGTGCCGGAGGAGCGGCAGGAGAAGCAACGCAGGCCCTGTCTTCGAGGTTCCTGACGGTACCGCACGACCAGGAAGATGAGGTCGGACGGCCGACCGGAGCCCGGCCGGAAAGCCTTGATCCCACCTCCCGTAAGGGCGGGCCTCTGCTGGCCCGGTCCCAATGCTGCCCGCGCTCTCGTCGATGGCGAGCCTGTCGTCG
>JAAEPZ010001098.1 GCA_024231955.1 bacterium
CACGCTGTCAGAACGGCTCCAGCCTTCGCTGTGGGTGCCCGGCCCCTGGTCTCCCACCGTCGCCGTTCCAAAAGAGCCGCACCCAAATCAGTTTCATTAGCCGGAATTCCCATTAATCCCCAGCCATTTCTGGTGCTTCCGACCCTTGCCGCGGTCGGCGTACCCCCTTCGGTCCATTCTCCGTTCCAGCGAAATCGGAGCAAACCCGAGATTGGCGACGGCCCCGAAGTTGTTCCGGCGGGGATTCCCCGGGCTTCTTGTTCCTGCAATTTCCTGAAACGGCGCTCCAGCTTTTCGGCGGTCAGCGTTGCCGCGTCGTTCAGATCTTCGATCACCTCTCGGAGGGGACCCTCGCGAAGGAACTCGATCTTGGCGTAGATTCCCGACACCAGGTCAAGAGGGATCTTGCACTCGAACAGCTCGTCGGCTTCGCAGGAGGCCAGGGCATCCTCGTCGCTACATGGACCGCCGGCTGATGGTGAACCGGACTCGCTATGGTGGTCGTCGTTCTCAGACATCGGTTTCTCCCTTCGGCAGGTCACTTCTCTCTTCGCCGGTCAGATCGGCCATTGCTTCCGCCTCATCGCGCCGGGTTGGATTCCCGGGTCTTTCGTCAGTAGG
>JAAEPZ010001099.1 GCA_024231955.1 bacterium
AGCCAAGGCACAGGAGTTGTTCAGGAGCCAAGGGCGGATAAGTTCGCGCACACGCTCATGCTCACCACAGGGAGCTGAGGGTGCTAGTTCAGTTAGTGGGGCACCAGTGCAGACGCTAAGCTCGGAACCGACTCGGTGTTGCATACAAGAGCTGACTGTTGCAGTCAAACCACAGTTGCTCGATTTGGTCAATCAACTTCGAAGCGGGAACCAAGCAGCTGTACAATCGCACAGTTTTAGAGAAGCGGTGATGTCGGGTCACGGCGGCAGTCGAGGGAAGGACCGCGACGGCAGCGGAAGCAAGCACAAGAGCGCCCGGAGCAGTCGGAGCAGCCGAAGCTCGAGTAAAGCGGACGAGGAACACGAGGAGCGCGATCGGAAAGACAGAGAGGCGACGCTTTGGGTCGAAAAGATTCAAGCGAAGCACCAGAAACAGTCAGATGATGATGCAAAGGCGGAGCGGGACGCCAAGAAGAAGGAGAAGGAAAAGCGAGAGAGAGAGAGAGAGTGCAGAAGGAGCTGGCGGAAAAGGGGGTGCCAATGGCGCCCAGGGCGAAACAGGGGGCGGAGTCCAAAGTGGCCGAGCCTGCCTCAGGGAGTTCCAGGGCGAAGAAGGGGGCGAAGTCGGGATCGGTGACGCCTGCCTCGACATCGGGCAGTTTTGCAGCCGGGTCTACT
>JAAEPZ010001100.1 GCA_024231955.1 bacterium
ATAAAACCCCTGTCCAGCACGTTGCAAAATATCAAAATGACGGGACGGATAATATCCGGCCGGCAATGTTCGTCGAATGGGCCGAGTCGTCAAACAGATCCTGGCAAACGCGTATTTATATGGCAGCGTCAAAATTCCTTGCCAGGGCTTCGGCGAAGCAAAGTGCTTTGACTGGTGGAATCATTTTTCTCCAGGGTAGCAGCTTGAACAATTCTGTCCTTGGCGTCGTGGGGCAATCGATAGCTGATGACATCGGCCGAGCATGCGACCGCGTAGACACCGGCCGCCTGAAACGCTCTTTCACGTATCGAATAAAATGAACCCCGACACTGTAATACGCCCATGGCTACTGGCTTGCGGCGACCAATACGGAATCAATCATGCCGTCGATTATCGGCTATCCGACTGGAAGACCCGTCCCGATATCATGTTTTGCACGTATCGGGTAGCGGGGTCAAAGCCGGCCGTAGTCGGCGATTTCGACTTGAGCACCGCCGACAGTTATTCGGCAGTCCGACGATACGGGCGATTGCATCAGACGGTGGTCGAGATTGATTTGTACAACAGCCAAAACGGGCTGTACGAGCTCGGGGCGTTCTGCATTGCGGCCCAGAGTAGCCCGGTGATTCGGGAATATTTCGGCGCCAACGGGTGTGCATTTATCACACCGCTCGAAGTGTCGAACGAATCGACGTTTGATGATGACGAGATCGAATACCTCCATCGGCTGACCTGCGCGTTCTACGAAAACCCGGAGCACTCATTGACCCAGACGAACGCCGTTGTCGATGATATCGAGTTCACTACGTACATCACGAATTTGAAAAGGAATCTGTATCTCACTGCGGAATCTGGATCGCTTACAGTCGCGGGTGAGGTCGGCTTGACCATTGCATGAATCCAGATACCACTCTACGCACCTGGCTGTTGGCCACCGGCAAGCAGTACGGGATCCGCACAGCTGTCGATTATCGATGGCCCGATGCGGCGACCCGGCAACACGAGCAGTACATCACGTATCGGCTAGTGTCGGCTGTCCCCGGCGAAGTCGGACTTCGGGACCTTTCGAACTCGACCGGCTACACGGTAAACCGCCGCGCGGTGCAACGCTGGGTTGTGACTGCTCAGGTCGATCTGTACAACAGCGAAAACGGACTTTATGAACTTGACGCTATGGGCGTTGCGGCCGGGTCCAACCCGGTCATTCGGGAGATATTTTCCTCCCGGAGTTGCTCTTTTATCAACACCGTCAACATTGAAGACCTGACCGAATTCGACGGCCAGGATATCTACCACCACCACCGGGCCACGTTTCGCTTCGAGGACCTTGTTGAGATCACACTGACCGAGACCAACGGGGTTGTGGAGTCGATCGACTTTACGACCCTGATCGAGGGGTTGCTGCGCAACGTTTATTTCCCGTGTGACGTGTCCGATATTGTCGCCGACGGATCCGCCGGACTATCAATCGGTACAGCCGGGGGAATCACCCTGAGCGCCGACACCGGCGCCCTGGTCTTAACTGGACTGGCTGACTTGTTGCGCGCTTACATTATGGCGTGCGACACGGGCTCACTTGTATCGGTTGCGGCCGCTGACTTGCTGTACGGAAGAACCCTATCTGCCGACACAGCGGCAACGGTCAGCACTGGATTGGCCGACTTGCTTTGTGGTCGCGCGCTGTCGGCGGACACCGCCGCAACGGTCACTACGGGCTCGGCCGACCTGTTACACAATCGTGTCTTGGTTGCCGATATGGCGGCGCTTGTTGCATCTGGCGAAGCTGTACTTGACGCGTCCAGCAATATCACCTGGGCGGCCGACATGGCGGCGCTTGTTGCATCGGGTTCCGCCGACCTATTGCACGATTTCACGCTGTCTGCAGATACCGGCGACACGGTTGCAACGGGGGCCGCTGACCTGTTGCATGGTTTCACAATCGACGCCGACACCGGCGCGCTGGTTTCTACCGGTTCGGCAGACCTGTTTACGGGATTGCGAGTCAATGCAGAAATGGGCGCGCTCGTCGTGTCCGGGACTGCTGACCTGTTGCACGACGTCGTTGTATCTGCTGACATCGGCGACGCCGTTGTCTCGGGTGCTGCCGATGTATTGCACGCGCGGACACTTGCCGCTGACATCGGTGATACGGTTACCACTGGCGCCGCTGCCCTGTTGTGTGGCCGCGCATACCTGGCCGACATCGGCGACACGGTTGCAACTGGATTGGCCGACCTGCTGCATGCCTACATTGTAGATGCCGACACCGGTGATACCGTAGCAGACGGTGAGGCAACGTTGACCATCGCCTCGTCTCAGACTGTTCACTTTGTGGACCTCTCGGCGACGGGTAGCGCCGACGGGTCGAGCTGGACGGATGCTTACACCGACATCGACACCGCGATCAGCGCGGCGTCTGATGGTGAGTGGGTTCTTGTCAAGGAAAATGCGACGGCCTACACGGACACCCCCTACCTGCTCAAGGCGGGCGTTCGTGTCCTAGGGGGCTTCGCCTCTAGTCTGACCGGGGTGTCCTACGATGTCGGAGCCCGCGACCTGGACAACGATATTACCACGATTTCGGCGGGCGACTCCGGCGCTTGTCTGACGTTCGTCACCGACGCGGAAATTGACGGATTTTGGGTCACCGACGGCGCGGCCAATCCGGGCGGCGCGATCAGTCACGACAGTGGCACGGTTGACGATTGCACGGTTGCCAATTGCACATTCGACGATAACGCATCGGCGGGCTACGGCGGCGCGATTCTACTCCGCGCTCACGAGGGCTGGGTTTTCAGTGATTGCACATTTAGCAACAACTCGGGAACGACCTACGGCGGTGCGGTCACCCTTCGAAACGGGTGTGAAGTTGCTTTCAACGACTGCACATTTGACAGCAATGCATCGAGTGGAGCGGGCGGCGCGGTTGCTATCCGATACACCGGAAACGACGTTGAATTCAACGATTGCGTTTTCACGGGCAACGAAGCACAGGGCGGGTCAGGTGGCGGCGGTGCGGTGTACTCTGCCGGCGGCCCGGTAGATTTCACTGACTGTTCGTTCGATTCAAACGATGCATCGGCGGCCAGCGGTGGGTGTTGTCACATCACGGGCTCGACCTCGACGGGTACATATTTACGGTGCCGGTTCGATAATAATGACGCCTGGGTCCACGGCACGGTCATCTACAACGATGTCAGCTCGACCATCAATTTGACGCTTTGCCTTGCCCACGGCAATTCGGATGCTTCGTCCCCATTCTATGCAGAATCGACGGGGACTATGAACATTCTTCAATGTACTTTCTCGGCGAATGTCTGCTCGGACGGGTCCGGAGGGTGCGTCGATTGTGACACCGGTTCAACGGTCGATGTGAAAAATACGATCCTGTGGAACAACGATCCCACGGAGATTATAGCCGACGGCACATTTACTTGTACATATTCCGATATTGACGGGGGCTACTCGGGCACGGGCAATGTCAACGATGATCCCAATTTCTTGGGCTCGGGTGACGACCCCTATCAACTAGATACAACATCCGACGCAGTTGACGCCGCCGATTCTGGCAGCATGCCGGCGGCCGATATTCTAGGCCGCTCCTGGGTCACAGACGACATGGGCTGTTATCGGTTCTCTTCGTAATTTCACACATCCAATCTGCGCGGCAGATTCAAACAAATAGGAGATCGCAACAATGGTGGCATTGAATTTTTTCAACTCTTTTTTCGACGAGGCGATGGAAGGCTCACATACCTTCGCCTCCGACACGATCAAGATCGCGCTGATAAACACGCCGGCGCCTGTCGCGACGAACTCCGTGTGGGGCGACATCAGCGCCAATGAAATCACGGCGGAAAACGGATACACCGACAACGGCGAAACGCTCGCCGGCCAGACGTCAACTCAGACAGCCGGTGTGTATTCTTTTATGGCCAACAATCTCGTTGTGACTGCAAGCGGCGGGACTATCGGTCCGTTTCGCTATGCGGTCATGTACAACGACACCGCCGGATCCGACGAGATGATCGGCTGGTATGATTACGGCTCGTCACAAACGTTACAAGACGGAGAAACGCTGACGTTCAGTTTTACCACGGCGATTTTCCAATTCCAGCTTGATAGCTAATCCCTAAAAACAATCCCAAAAAATAGGAGACAAGCATGACGACGATTCCCGATATCGTGAATGCGAGCGTGTCCCTCTCGGCCGTTGGTGCCAGCCAAGCGAAGTTCTCAGTTCCAATCTTGCTTGTCGATGACTCCAATATCCCCGTGGATCGACGCTACAGAACCGTTACAAAATCGAGTTACACAACCACCCTGACGGCGGCGACCGATGCGTACAC
>JAAEPZ010001101.1 GCA_024231955.1 bacterium
GAGACCCGCACAGCGACGACATTGAAGGAAGACCTGTCTGGGATCCGAGCGCTCCTGAGACATTGCAAGCACGTACCCGCTGACTCGAACTTACTTGTAGGAGGCGAATAGCCGTTCTTGATGGAAGCGCTGACCGTGACTATCGCGCCATTGTTCAAGCCGCCGCAGATGCCCGCGCTAGGGTTGAGGCTGCCCGAGTGGCTGAAGCTGCTGAGGCTGCTGAAATGGCTGTCCTGGAAGGTGAACTGTCGCCCGACGACAACGATTATGTCGATGCTGACCAGTCTGATCCCATGTGGCTTGATGAAAGCGTCTGGACTCCGCCGTTCCGCCTTCCCATTGTTAGCACTCGAGTCGTGCCGCCTACGTCACCGCCGCCGGAATTCATCCCTGGACATGGATTTGCCACTTATCCGCCTCGTCCCATTCTGCAAGCACCGTCTTTGATGACGCCTTCATTGTCTAACCTTCCGCCTGTTCGCGCCTCGTCCCGCGCCCCATTGCAACGCCCGCATCCACGCCCGCGTTCGCCTTCGCCTGAGCGCCCTGACACCTGCTCCCCGCTTTTAATGGTGCTTCGTGTCAAGGTTCTCCAGTCCTACTTCCCTAATTACCTCGCCGAACTAACTCTCGAGGAATTTGGCAA
>JAAEPZ010001102.1 GCA_024231955.1 bacterium
CAGCGGTGGATCTGCTCGACTTTCGCGGTCCCAGCAGTCCCTCCTGGATTGGCAGCGGTTCTGGTGCGGCTTGAGGCGCCGCTTCTGGTTCCCGTTCGATCGCCGTCCACAGCGGGTCATGGATCCAGTGCTTCATGCGACGGGCACTCCAGTGCTGCCCATCGCTCAGGACGAATGTGTATCATCCGAGCACTCGGACAACGGTATATGGCCCTCGATAGGGTGATGTCCCCTTCGGCACCAGTCCAGCCTTGACGAGAACCTGCTCCCCCGGTCGGAACAGCGGACGCACCCTGCTCCAATCGTGCTGAATTAGCGCCGGCTTGGTGTTGTCACTAGAAATAGACTGTTGGGAAGTTAGAGCACTGTCAGTGTTTGATTGTACCCCTGAGTCGATCACCTCCCTAAACGTAGCCACAGTATGTGATTTGGTTGCCTGAGTGTCAGAAGTGTGCACGACTTCGAACGCGAGACGAGTCGGACGCCTGAAGAACAAAGTAGCAGGAGAGGGTCCCTGGG
>JAAEPZ010001103.1 GCA_024231955.1 bacterium
CAGGCTGACTCCCGACCTTGAGCCGGGCCGCCGGATCGAGTAGACTTCTCCTGTCCGGACCACCGCGCCGAGGAGAACGTCGATGCCCCACCCAGGAGAAGAGACACGTCGAGGCCGGAGGGGAGGAGTCCTCCCCCTGCTGCTTGCACTCCTCCCGGCCGCCGGATCGCGGGCCCAAAGCCGCGTCGCGACGACGCTTCCCACCCTCAAGATCGTCACTACCGAGAAGGGCGCGGTCGATAACGAGGATCACCGCCCCGCCGATCCCCACAGCCTGGCCGACGACCGGATCTACGCCCTGCTCGGCGGCTCGGCTCGGCGGCTGTGGATCGGCACCTACGGCTGTCCATGCTCTTGAGGTGGTCGGTGTGCGATTCATCTGGGACGCGACGAAAGCAGCCGCCAACCTACGAAAGCATGGCGTTTCCTTCGAAGAGGCATCAACGGTGTTCCGTGATACACTGTCGGCGACAGGTCGCGATCCCGATCATTCGATCGGGGAGTTCCGCTTCGTTACCTTCGGTGTGTCGCGGGAGGGTCACTTACTTGCGGTATCTCATGAGGAGGACGGCGAGGTCATCCGAATCATCAGTGCACGCTGGGCGACCAGAAGCGAGAGGAGGATCTATGAAGAAGGCTAGAAGTCAAGCTCCCGACGAGCTTCGGCCCGAGTACAGGCGCTCCGACTTCGACTCGTTGGAGCGAGGCAAGTATGCGGCGAGACTGGCGGAGGAGTCGAACGTGGTCGTTCTGGAGCCGGAAGTAGCGAAGGCGTTTCCCAACGACGAAGCGGTCAACCAGGCGCTGCGCGAGCTTCTGCGCGCAAAGGAGCGTCACGCGGTATAGAGCGTGTTGGCTTCGGAATCCCTGCATCCCTTTTTTGGTGCCAGACGATTAGTATCTCTCGCAAATTCAAAGCATTACATGTTTTTGAAAATCTTTATCATTACATGAAAATGGACTGAACCTATTTATTTGATAAATCACGCAGTTTCAGCGAGTTAGATTTCATTAACAATAATCACCGGCTCATTCTATCTTCCGTTATCGTCAGCATTTCAAGTTTCCTGCTTTCAGTCGGTTAGGGCTCCTACCCGGGCACCAGAAGGGCCTCGCCCTCCCAGATAGAGCCTATGGGGCAGCTCGGGTGGAGGGAAGAGCGGCG
>JAAEPZ010001104.1 GCA_024231955.1 bacterium
AGCTGGTATCCCGCGGCCTCGTCCACCTCGTTCCACGTGAGTTTTATGGCGCCCTCGGAGAGTTTTTCGGCTTTCAGGTCGTCGGGGGCGGGGAGGGGAGGGAGATCTCCCTGGTAAACCTGGAAGGCGTTCCCCGCGAAGATGCTGTCGCTGCTGTTTCCTAAATCATCGGATCCCTCATAGGTAAAGGAGAGGGTTTCCGGGTTGATCCGGCCGGCGTCGGTCGGCAGGATAAATGTGGCCTGCCAGGTTTCCGCGTCTCCAGGGCCTGTCGCGATCCGGGTGATGGTTTGGATGTCCATGGGCGTTCGGCCGGGACTAGACAACAGATATGAAAGTTGGGGCGCGTCCCCGGGGTTGATCGTGTCGTTCAATCCCAACGTGACGGTTACGGAGACCGGCTCTGTTTCGGAATTTTTGATGGGCGCCTCGGGAGAAACGGCAAGGCTTCTCACCTCGGGTCCCTTGCCGTCCACCTGGATGACGGCGCCGGCGTCGATCAGGGTTCCCCGGTTGCCCACCTGGTCCCGGGCGGAGAAGACGGCGTAGGCCAAGCCCTCGGGAATGCCATCTGAAAGAGTGAAATGGCCGGTGTATGCCAGGTCGCTTTCCCTGGTCAATTCCACGGACATGGGGATCCCGCCTTCCGGGGTGATAGTGAGGAAGGGGGTGAACTGGAGTGGTTCGCTTACGTTTAGTAGAATTTCTACGCGGCCGGGGGCCATTATAGCGCAGGGCGCGGAGAGCGGGGCGCGGGGCGCAGAGTCAAGGGCGCGGGGTGCGGGGTGCGGGGCGCTTGGTGCGGAGCGCGGGGAGCTTGGCCCAGAACGCGTTGTGCTTTCCTGATGACCACTGCAAGTATAAGTGATGGAGAGCGCCCTGGGCTCGACGCTGTCGGCCGCGGCGGAAGCCTCCACGGAAGGGTCGCTGATGTTCATGGCCATGTCCGTGGTTGTGAGGCGGTAAAACCAGACTCCGTCCGAGGGCGGGATGTCGGTAAACGCCGCGCCGGTGAGGAGA
>JAAEPZ010001105.1 GCA_024231955.1 bacterium
CCTGTGCAGCGGCATCAGTGGCGGCATCGGCGGCGGCATCGGCAGCGGCATCGGCGGCAGCATCAGCGGCGGCATCGGTGGCAGCTCGAACGGCAGCAGCCAGTTCAGCATCGGCCTCTCCAGTGAGAATGGCAATGTGCCTCTGATGGACAATGTTAATCCGGCGCATATGCTCTCTGAGCGTTTCGGGCACAGTCGGATCCCAAATGTTTTCCCCTCCATGTCGTCACTCTGAGGATGTCCCAAAGGAAATCGACCTCCATCCTGAGCAAACTCAGGCAGTCGCTGGTAGACGACAGAACCAGGAGAACCAAAGGTTCCCTCACACTCCTCACTTCGCCACCAAGGTGGCAAGATCAAAGTGTGACTTTCCGGTGGGAAACTTCCAGTTAGTCGAGGATCCCACACGACCAACGTCACGCCTCCACTAGGTCAGGAGAAATCATGTTCGCCAATCTGAACAGCTCGTTCAGTGGTCGAGCAGGGAATAAAAAGAAGCGGCGAAAAAGATGGAGATGGAGATGGAATGGGCGACATAGCAACAGAAATAACAACGGTTGATGGCAGATCGTCGGCCTCAGCCTCCAATGGAATACAGAGTTCCTCTAAGTCAGCTTCGTCAGGCGAAATTTCGTCGAATGGGGGTTCCTCGGTAGTCATCTCATCAATACACGAATGGTAATCAGAGTCTGATGAGACGATCGAAGAGACGAGCGAAACAGAGCTGCGGAACGGCTAGAAGAACGGGATAGCAGATGGTCAGAGTCGACTGAAGAAGGTCGAACGGAGTCGAAGTGAGCTATACTGGCCACTGGAAAGCCGTGGGCGCAGATTGTGTTAGCGAGAAGCTATCTTCTGCATGAGAGCGATCTAAGGGCGGAGTCGCATCTTCCAAGCCGTCGGCATCCATTCAGATGGAACAGAAAGGGAG
>JAAEPZ010001106.1 GCA_024231955.1 bacterium
ACCGCCGCCGACGTTAGCAGAAGAGCGAGGGCCGCGCGCCTCAGCCCCGGAATCGAGGGCGAGCCGAGGGACCAACACCACAGCAGCGACCTGGCAAAGAAGCTGACCCCAGCCTCGACCGCTGTGGGCAGGGGAATCCTGCTGGGAAGCGTCGCAGGTGACGGCGGGGGGCAAGCAAGTGCCGCTACCCCAGCCAAGAAGGCGGGCAAAGGCGGATTTGATGATCATCCGCAGCCGGGAGCTGACAGAGCGGGGCCGAGCCATGGAGGGTTCCGACCGCCGCAGAAACGTCCAGCGCCGCCGTCCCAATCACCAATGAAGGTGTCACC
This sequence comes from bacterium, assembly GCA_024231955.1. Classification (GTDB taxonomy): domain Bacteria; phylum Krumholzibacteriota; class Krumholzibacteriia; order JACNKJ01; family JACNKJ01; genus JAAEPZ01. Next base: position 330 of record JAAEPZ010001106.1, read on the forward strand.
TAAAATTCAGCAACAGCGAGCCATCATGTACCAGATCAGTCAGGAGGATCTGCAGGCGATGCCGATGAGGCTTTTCCTGCCGTCAGCACCGATGGGCACGCCGAGGCAACCCGAGAACACTCAGCGAAGCCTGAACCAGGCCCGCGCTGAATGCGAGATGCTGGAACAAGAGGTTCGTGCCAGTGACACTCTGCACATGATCCCAGGGAATACACCGGGCGAAG
>JAAEPZ010001107.1 GCA_024231955.1 bacterium
AACGAATTCCAAGCAGGAGGGACGACATTATTCCCGAACGTCCTCGCCTTGCCGTATGCCGCCCCTCCGGGGCTTTGGATTTCGTTGGGTGGCCTCGTCCTGGGGTTCGTAGACCACCGGGGCCGCCCTGGCCCAGGCTATCTCACGCCGCCCGCAGACGGGCTCAAATCACGCCGCCCGCAGACGGGCTCAAATCACTGGTCTGCTCCAGCGCTACCGATGCTGCTATCGTGAATGAGGCTGGCCAGTAGATAGAGTGCGACGGCGAGCGCCAATACTGCGCCGACTGCACCCCTATGACCTGCTTCATGTAAACTGACGGATTGAACCTGGATCACCTTGCCTGAAGGCTTGCCAACTTCTTCGCCTCGTACTCGGCAAGTCCGTCCGGTTTGTTCCAGGCCCGGTAAAGATCAATGAGCCGATCCAGGGCCTGGAGCGTTTTTTGATCGTGCTCCCCATGCCGCTCTTTGATTTGAGGGTAGCTTCTCAGCAACAGGGCCTCGGCTTCGGCATAGCGTTCGAGCTCGGTCAGGCACTCGCCCAGAGCACTCTCAGCATGGGCGACAAGCCAGTGTCCGAGCAGTTTCCTGCGCCGGATTCCGAGGCCCTCGCGCAGCAACGTTTCGGCAGCCTCTGGATCTCCTTCGCTGGTCAAGAGCTGCCCCAGCTGAACCAGGGTGGAGGCGAGATCCGGGTGTTCTCGGTCCAGAGCCCGGCGCTGAATCGCCAACGCCTCGTGCAGGAGCGGCT
>JAAEPZ010001108.1 GCA_024231955.1 bacterium
CAAAGCGCATTCCTTGCTTGTCCGGGCCAATCGGCACCAGGAACAGGGTGAGCGTTCCCATCTCGGCGTTTTCGAGGCGGTAGATTTTCTGCGGCAGGTAGGTTTCGTCTGCGGCACGGGAAATGAGTGCAAGGTGCCGCCGCTGTTCGGCCGTCTCACCATCCGGCGGGTCGGCTCCAAGCAACTTGACCTCGATCAATTCAACCTCCAGGGAGGCTGACGATTCGGGGTAAATGTGAAACTTTTGGTTGAGGTGGGGGGTGAAATCCGCACTGGTCAGTTGGTTTAACAATTTTACGCTCCTCAGATATTATTGTGAATCCGGCAGCCACTCCATCAAAAAGTAGACGCCGTTATCGCCGATCTTTTGAAAGCCAAGTCGTTTGTAGACGCTCATAGCCGGGTTATAGTGTTCGACGTGGATGCGCACCGCCAGCCCGGCGGCCCTGGCTTGGGCCAGGACATCATTGAGATAGATCGACCCGATGCCCTGCCTGCGATACGCGGTCAGCAGGGCGATGTCTATGATGCGTATCTCGTCGGGTCTGAGATCGGTGTAGAGTCGTCCGACAGGCTCACCGTTCAAGAGAATGACGTTGAACTCGGCCTGGCTGAATTGTTCCAGGTAAAACTTGTGCTGGGCCTCGAATTGCATCGTGAGAAAGGCCTGTTTTTGATCCTCGTTCCAGTCGAGGGGTGCGAGTTCGTCCTCTCGCGTGCTGGCATAGAGTTGGCGGAGAAAGTCCTCGTCTTCCGGCGTGATTGGACGCAGGCTGAGAACGTGGTCTGGAGATGGATTTTGGGACGGCATTGAGAACTCCTCGTCGAGTAGGGGATGGCAAGGGCGAAGCTCCATTCGCCCTTGCCAGATTGATTTTCAGTGGAATTTCCGCCTAAGGCCGCGAGGGGAAAATCCCTTCCATGGCGATGATAAAGTTGATGTAGGTAAAGGGCTGCATATTGTTGTGCGCCTGGCCGCCGCCGGTAGAAGCCAGGGCCGACTCGGACATCGACACCGGG
>JAAEPZ010001109.1 GCA_024231955.1 bacterium
CGATATCGGCGATGCTCTTCCGGCGACAGGCCGGATGCGATCCTGAGGCCGAAGTGATTCTCCAATCCCGGAAAATACCGCCGGCCGCTCTCGAATACATAGCCGGGCCAGAACGAAAGGACCACGTCCTCGGGCTCCGTAAGGGCTCGTATGTGCTGAGAAATCTCCCCATAGGCTTGCAGGTCCCAAACACTACCCCCCTCGTCGCCGTGGGCCTCACTGAAGATCTCCAGCGAAGAGACGGCCAGCGCAAAACCCAGGACCACCCAGCAGAAGGCCGCCCTTCTCCTTCCGATGATTGACAATCCCGCCGCCGTCAGAGGTACGAGCAAAGGAGCCATGGCTGCGGTGAAATATTGGAAGTAGAGCGGATAGGGAACCGTCGAGCCCAACATGCAGGCCGCCGTCGTCCAGGCGCACACGGCATGAAAGCCGGAGAGCCTCCCCCGGGAAAACAACAACCCCACCAGCCCCAAGACGAAAATGAGCGCCAGGTAGGATCTCGCCAGCAGCATTTTCAAGAAGAACCTTGCCAGGTATACGACATGATCCATCAGCGGCGGGGAATCGGACCGCCATGAATGATAGGTGAAGTTGTTGAAGACAAAGGCATCCGGATTCAGGAAGAAAAACCAGATCGCGGGCAAAGCGCCGACGATGGC
>JAAEPZ010001110.1 GCA_024231955.1 bacterium
CGATCCTCTTCCCTTGATCGAGGATCTTCGAAGAGCCGCAACTTAGGGCACGCTCAAAAATAACTCCCCACTCTCGGGCCCATCTTCACGCCATCTTCGGCCGATCCTCACTCGCAAAATCCTCGAAGTAGCCCTGCTAGTGCTAGTCCTGCGGTTTTGCTCCCGACGATCGACCGAATCTGGCGCAAATCTGAACCCGAGAATGGGAAGTTATTTTTGAGCGCGCCCTTAGGCCTGTATGCCGGTTTGGTGAGCGGCGTCACGGGGCAACGGACGTTTCAGAAGAAAAACGCTCGGTCCAGTTACCGCGATCGATGATGATCACCTCCCCTTCTCGGCTCTCGGTTGCCACGATGTTGACCTCCGTCGAGCCGAACATGATGTCGGTATGGATTGCCGAGTGATTAAAACCCATCTCTTCCAGCTCTCCCGGCGGCATGGACTCGGCGCCCGCAAAGCCGAATTCCCAAGCCTGACCGAGTGCCACGTGCGAAGATGCGTTTTCGTCGTAGACTCTCAGATCGAAGAACCTCCCACTTTGGACAATAGGTGAGTCCTGGCCGACGAGAGCAAACTCTCCGAGGTACCTGGCGCCCTCATCGGTGTCGAGCCAACGGGCGAACCCCTCCCTGCCCTCCTTGGCGTCGAAAGCCACCACGCCGCCATCTCGGAATTGCAGCACGAGGTTCCTCACCAAAAGGCCGCTCTCGGTTCGGAACGGCATGGTGGCCGCGAGACGCCCCTGCGTGCGACGCCTGTCGGGTGTGGTGAAGACCTCCTCGCTCGGTATGTTGGGGTAGAAGAGCTGCCCCGGGATAGTCTCCTGGCTTCCACCCTCCCATCGCGCATGTCTGGAAAGACCGACTCGGAGATCGGTTTTCCCGCCGCTGACTTCAATCGTCGTGATCTCGAGCTCGTTCAGCGCCCGGCAACGGGCCTTCACTTGACGGTTCTTCTCTGC
>JAAEPZ010001111.1 GCA_024231955.1 bacterium
CAACGGATTTCGCAGTGGCCACAGGCGGTTCTGGAACCACAGCCATTGGAAAGCAAAATGACCGTTTTCCGGACTACCTTGAGCTCCTGGAGTAACGATCACTTCTTCGCCTTGGGTATACCAGGATCCCTGAAAGTCTGGAACACAGATGCAGTCACCGATGCACCGGTGATGCACCCCTAATTCACCATCTTCCACCAGGAGAAGCTCGACCCTCTCATTGCAGATTTCTCCGGAATATTTCCCGTATACTTTCTGAAAATTATCGAGCGGGGCCAAGTAGTCTTCAAGTCGATACAGATGGTCCCCGGAGATATACCAAAACTCATCAATGACATATTCACAGAAGATATCAGGCTCAACATAGATCCTGAACAGGTTTGCATTCAGAGTTACTGGTCGATATCTGCAACCTTGAAATCCTTGCAATTCGGCATCAATTGCCAGAGGTGGGCGGTCTTTGTTTAGGTACGCACGTCCGTCGTGATTTGTTTTTACAACCATGGAGCCGTCAGTGAAAAATGCCGTCACACTTACTCCTGCTATAAGATTACCTGAAGTATCCAGGATCTCAATTATTATGCCCTCCGAGAAAGGAACGTACTGCTCCACCAGGAGGGCGGCTTGGCAGGGTTGATTGAAGCTACTGGCGCGAAAAATTCGATCGCCGAGCACCTCGAATGTTCCTCGGCCTTCGCAGGCATCACCTATGTCGGTGCCGGATGTATATTCAAATGTTGAGTTATTAAACAGGCGTATTATGTCCCTAGTCAAAGGATCACAGCCCAGGAACGTGCGCGGGTCATTCGGTGACCTTAGGGCCGGAGTGCATGCTCCGAAAGCTCCGACGCAAGCGAGTGCAAGAACCATAGATACAACGGAACGAACGACACGTTTTGGCACAGCACCGCCAACCTTCCTCCTGCAGAGAGCCTCCTTCGCTCGGCGCAGGTTGTCGGTGTAGTCGCGCTGGACCCGCAGGAGGTCCTGTGGTCCAAAGATCCGGACAAGCGCCGGAAATGGCCGGTCATGGCGCTCCCGACTGGGGCCAATCCGGGTGGCGCTTGCCAGCTGCGTGAGGTACGAGAGCTCCTTAGAGTTGATCGCCTGGCACCGGCTCGCTGTGAGATGAATAGGGTGGTTGTTGTGAGGAAGCATCGGTAGACCCTCCATCGGTTTGTGAATACCCCATTCTACCATAGGCATGGCGAGTTCGCTCAGCACTTCCTAGGAACTGGCGCCGCATAGCGTCAGATCCTATGTTTGACCGACCGTGACCGCGTGCAAGCCCGATGGCACGATCGGGAGCCACGTCTTCACCTTCACCTACATCCCGACGGTGTTGTGATGCGATCCGGACACTGGCTTCCTGGAGCGCCAACTCGTCCTCGCCGGCGCCGTCCCGGCCAGGCACGATCTCCTGACGCTCTTCGTCGAGGAGGAGATCGCCG
>JAAEPZ010001112.1 GCA_024231955.1 bacterium
AGTGGTACTTGATGTACCGACCCTCTGGGCTGACCATCACGTCCTAAAAGTGCGGGACGCGCTGGGCGCTGTGGAGGGAGTGGAGAACGTGTACGCCAGTTCGGCTTGGAAGCAGGTGTTGGTCAACTATAATGCTGACAAGACGGACCAGGCGGCTATTGAGAAGGTGCTGGCTGATGCCGGCTACCCGGTAGGAGCGGGAGAGCTTCCTGTTCTGACCCAGCCGACCGAAAATCGCAAAGATCCGCAGTGGAAAGAAGCTGATTTTCGATTGACGGTGACCAACGAGGCAGACCGGGAGATGTCGGGCGAGTTCCGACGATACTAGAGAGGTTTGAGATATGGCGAAAAAGAAGAAAACACTTATTCCGAGCATCGATCCTGCCGCGTGCGAGATGCTGGAGGTGGCGGAGGCCTGTGGTGCTTCGACAGCCTTTAGCCGCGCGGTAGAAGTCAAGCCTTGCCCTATCGGCGAGGATGGAAAATGTTGCAAGATTTGCGCTATGGGTCCGTGCCGCATCGTCGGCAAAACGACACGCGGCGTGTGTGGCGCGACACTGGGTACGATCGCGGCGCGCAACTATGCCCGTATGGTGGCCGGTGGCGCGTCGGCTCACTCGGACCACGGGCGTGACCTGGCCTTTACGTTGATCGCGATTGCCGATGAGGAGGCCCAGGGATACGAGGTGCGCGACGTGAACAAACTGTACGAGGTCGCCGGTCACCTGGGAATCCCCACCGAAGAGCGTGAGACCAACGATATTGCTCGTGACGTGGGAACAAAGGCCCTGGAGCAGTTCGGGCAGCAGCGGGGAGAGATCATTTACACCGCGAGAGCTACAGAAAAGCGGCAGCAGATCTGGCGCGACCTGGGCATCATGCCCCGTGGCGTGGACCGAGAGGTCGTAGAGACGCTGCACCGCACCCACGAGGGTGTGGACTTGGAGCCAGAGCACATCCTGGACCACGCGTTGCGCACCTCCCTGGCCGATGGCTGGGGCGGTTCAATGCTGGCAACTGATATCAGTGACATCATCTTTGGCACCCCGAACCCGGTACAATCGGAGGCCAACCTGGGTGTGCTCAAAGACGATCACGTCAATATTCTGGTGCACGGCCACGAGCCAACGCTTTCTGACATGATCGTTGTCGCCGCCCTGGACCCCGAGTTGATCGAGTACGCCAAGAGCAAAGGGGCCAAGGGAATCCAGTTGGCCGGTATCTGCTGCACCTCGAACGAGATCTTGATGCGCCACGGTGTCCCCCCGGCGGGCAACTTTTTGCACCAAGAGTTGGCAATACTCACCGGCGCGGTCGAGGCGATGATCGTGGACGTACAATGCATCATGCAATCGTTGGGCGAACTGACCCAGGACTATCACACCGAGTTGATCACCACCTCGCGCAAGGCCAAGGTTCCCGGCGCGGTGCACATGGAGTTTGAAGAGCACCGGGCGTTGGACGCGGCCAAAGAGATCGTGCGCCGGGCGATAGACAACTATGTCAATCGAGGTAAGACCCACATACCTGAGCACAAGTCGGGTGTTGTTGCCGGGTTCTCTCACGAGTATCTCAACTATATGTTGGGCGGCGTCTCCCGTGGCTCCTTCCGGCCTTTGAACGACGCCGTGATGGCGGGGCGGATCCGTGGCGCGGCGGGTGTGGTAGGTTGCAACAACGCCCGCGTGACGCAGGATGAGGGCATCATCAACACCATCCGCGAATTGATCGCCAACGACGTGCTGGTGGTCGTGACCGGCTGCGCGGCTCACGCCTCTGCCAAGTTTGGCTATCTATCGCCAGAGATGATGGAGAGCGCTGGCCCTGGGTTGAAGGAAATCTGTGAGACTATCGGCATCCCGCCGGTGATTCACCTGGGTTCCTGTGTGGACAATGCCCGTATCCTGACCGTGCTGACCCAGATGGCGACCGAGGGCGGGCTGGGCGAGGACATAGACGACCTGCCGGCCGTGGGTATTTGCCCCGAGTACATGTGCGAAAAGGCGATTGCCATCGGCACCTACTGCGTGGCGAGTGGCGCTTACGTGTTGTTCGGCGTCGGGAACCCGGTGGGAGCCAGCGACGAAGTCAACCACATCATTACCGAGGTATGGGAAAAGAAGGTGGGCGGCAAGCTCGAGTTCGCCGAAGAATGGCAAGAGATCGTTCGTCGCTCGTTGGAACATATTGATAAGAAACGGGCCGCGCTGGGCCTGGTCGAGTATGACGCCAGCAAGTGGGGCCGCAGCGGTGACCATCGTATGCCGCTCCTGCTCGAGCTTCCGTTCGAAGAGCGGATCGAAGCAGTCTACGGACTGGCAGGAAAGTAGGAGGTGAGAGAACATGTCTAAATATATCGCAACGCGCGCTATCCGTGGCGCTAACGCAATCGTGGCCGAGGCAGACGCACTGCTCAAAAAGGCCATTGCAGAGAAAGGGGCCGCAACCCCGGTCCAGTTCCCCAACACTGCCTACTTTTTGCCGGTGATTTACGGCATGCTGGCCCACAAGGTCGAGACCTTGGGAGATATGGAATTCCCGTTGGCGCACGCCAAAAAACTCATACACCCACTGCCAGACGACAATCTGTGGGTTCCATACCTGGGCGAGACCCTCGACAGCGGACAGGCAACCCTGCTGGCCGCAGAGATCATCGAGGCCGTTCGCTTTGTCTACGGCGAAGAGCCACAGGCATATCCTGGGCTTGAGACACTCGGCTCGACCGAGTACCCCGATTGGCAAGGGAACGGACACCTGAATGGTCCCATCGACGACATCCAATTGCGTACCTGGGGCATCCCGCTGGTGGATGGCCGTATGCCGGGCTTTGCGGCCATCGTCGGCGCGGCCCGCTCCAACGAGGCCGCCGTCGGCATCGTGCGGGAACTGCAAA
>JAAEPZ010001113.1 GCA_024231955.1 bacterium
ACAGACGGCTGCCTCGGCTACGAATGAAGCCCTGTTGCAGTCCCTTCTACAAATGGGACCGCGGGAGCGCACGGATTTGCCAGCGACAGAAGTGCCGGCGATTGACGACAAGACAGCCCAGGCGATGTGCAAAGTGAATATCAGGCCGTTCGTCACCACTACACGAAAGTGGAAGCAGTGGCGCCATGATTTCGAGGTTGCTATGAGGGGTGCAGCAATCCCTCGAATGCATTGGGTGGCAGTATTGGCCAGTCATCTGGATGACAGGGCCCGTGATGCTTACGAAGAGCTAACGGGCGCGTGCCGCGGCTGCCAAACCATCGAATGGGACGAATTGGCGGAGAAATTCGACTTGCGTTTTCAGGAGATGATCAACCCGAATAACGCAATGCTCATGCTGAAGGGAATGAAGTTCGCCCATTGGAAAGACGATTTTTCGGAGTTCTCGACATGATTCTATGATATGGCGGTGAAGGCCTATCATAAGTTTGATCTGGCCGCTCTGGACTTCGCTGCGTCAGCCGCGCTCCGGGACCATTTGCCCCAGGCGTGGCTGAACAAGCTGGACGAGGCGCACAACGAAGACAGC
>JAAEPZ010001114.1 GCA_024231955.1 bacterium
AGCCAAAATTGCTTGCAGCGCGCCCAGTCTCCCGCCGCGGCCACTTTGCGGTTGGAGATCTGGTGGCGACGAAGCGCCCGCAAGCACCTGAGGGTCACAGCCCGCTCGGGAGACCCTTGCGTGTCGTCCAAGTGCTCGGGCGATACGCTTATCATCTGATCGACGAATGCAGATGGAACGCCCGCCGCCTGAAGCGGTACCTGCCCAGCCCTCTGGAGTTGACTGAGTTAGCGCTTCAATCGCTCAGTCAGCCACAGGGAGGGGCGGGGATCGCTGAAGAAGATGGCGCCGGGACCGCGGACGCCGCCGAGGATGTCGCCGGTGTCGCCGATGTGGCCAAAGACGTCGACGGGATCGCTGATGTGCGCGAAGATGTCGCCAGAGTCGCAGAGGCGGTCGAGGACATCGCGAGGGCCGCGGGTGCGGTCGCCATCGCAGACACGGTCGAGGACATCGCGAGAATCGTGGACGCGGTCGCCGATGTCCCTGGGATCGCGGACACTCAGGACGATGTCGCCATGGGGGCCGGAGACGTTCTGCTGAGCCCGATTACACATGCGCCACCGCAGGACGTTGGGATGGAGCCAAGGGCCGCCAGCCACCCGGAACGTGACAAGGGCCGACGCGAATCTGACTGCCGGTCAACAGACGCGCGCCTCCCTCAGAAGAGAGGGAGGAAGAAATGATGTATTCGTATAGTATACGATACACATTTGTTGACTATGTAAATTTCTGTATAACAGTGCTACTGTTTGCGCTGCTGGGAGCTCAGGCAAAAGAGAGCTCATTGTCTTGTTTTGCGCCCATTCCGCCCGCTCGCTATAT
>JAAEPZ010001115.1 GCA_024231955.1 bacterium
ACTCCGGTCAAGGTGGCGCGTCAGATCCACATCCAGTATCAAATCAGTCAGCAGGATCTGCAGCCGCCGCTGACGCATGTGTTCTTGCCGTCGGCGCCGATGGGAGCACTGAGAGCGTTCCAGACCGGCAAACAGAGTCTGGCAATGGGCACAGCTGAAAGGGAACGTCTCGACAGCGAAGCCAGAGCCAGTGCCGACAGGTATCTGCGCCAAGGCGAATTGGAGGGCACGACGATGCCGTTGCTGCAGCAGCCGGCACGACCGACCGGGAGAAGCGATGAACCGTTGGTGCCGCGCATCCGACCGGACCAACTCCATGTGCGCAATGCCGGAATTCCGCTGCGACAGTAGGCTCGTGTCCAGAATCTCCAGACGTTCATGGACAGAGAACAACAGCGAAAGCAGCAGCAACTGGCAGCTCTGACTGTCGCAGTGGATGACTTGGCGGACTCGATGGCCGGACAGCAGCCAGCGGCTCTGTCTGGCGCGGTGCAATTGCAGGGAGTCACGCCGCCACCTGTCGACTCGACCATGGATAACCGCATGGATATGAGTGCGACGGAGCAGGAGCCGGACCAGGGCAACATTAACATGGGTGATGGTGACGGAGCGCAGGACTCGGAGAAGGAAGTGACCGAAGAGACCTAGCCGCCGAAACCGACTGAGTTTTGTTA
>JAAEPZ010001116.1 GCA_024231955.1 bacterium
CGCAATCTCTGCTACGGATGGTGCACAGGCGTCGGGCAGAGCTCGGCCGGGGTCGGGGTCGTTCGATGGCGGTCATGACAAAGATGCCGATCGGTTTCTGTCTGACCAATCCAAGGACGACGCCCAAGTGGCCGCCGGAAATGCTCAGCCATCGCCTTCAGACACCTCTCCGTATGTCATGTGTCTGGAAGAGATCGATCAGTCGGCCCATCGCATGGTGGATGTTCTCTGGATTGCTGCTCGACGGTATCGAGGCGACACCCTGGGACTCTCAGACGGTGAATATTTCGTCAATGCTCGGCCGGATCCTGACAGTTCCATTGGTCAGTGGATCCCCCATGACCGAGGAGAGTCGCGGTACACGAATTGGCCGGAAATGGTGAAAGAACTAGACCGGACATTTGAACAGCAGCGCAGAGACGGGACGGATGTTCGCGGTCTAGTGGGCGGCACATTTTTGAACTGGAGCCCTACCAACGGGAATATGCAGCAACGATGTTTGAACGCGTTGGCA
>JAAEPZ010001117.1 GCA_024231955.1 bacterium
CCTGTCTCTATCGCCACAGAATGTCGCCGCATCCGCCGCGACCAACACCCACACTCTGTGGGACAACCACGGATGTCTCTCTCCCAGAACCCCTCACGGGGTGTCAGGAATTTACCCGGTGGAGCTGCTTGACAAGGACAGCTATTGGCCACGTCGAGGCTTTGGGGGGCGAGGTGCTGGCGTATTTGAAGAGCTCGGAGGAGGTAATAGCGGCCGCGGTTCAATTCACCCCGTTTCACGGCCGCAGTTCCCACGTTGTGCAGGTTAGTGGCAACTTTGATACTTTTGGGGTTGAGTTCCTCGTGGATCCGCAGAGCTTGGAGGTTGTAGCCCTCGGCTCGGTCCAACTCTCCTCGATCCCAAGCCACACTTGCGAGGTTGGTCAGGCTCACTGCCATGTCCAGGCTTTGAGGAGCCAGCTGCTCTTGGAGCCTAAGAGCTTCGAGGAGGTATCTTTGGGCGCGCACCAACTCCCCCCGATCCTGAGCAACAGTTCCCAGGTTGCTGAGAGTAGCGGCCACGTCGAGGGTTTTGGGGGTCAGACGCTCTCTGATCTGCAACGCTCGAAGATAGTAGTCGAATGCGCGGTCCAGCTCCCCCCGATTCCAGGCCACCAATCCAAGATTGTTCAGGCTGTTGGCCACGCCGAGGCTTTCAGGGGCGACCACCTCTTGAATCTGCAGAGCTTGGAGATGGTAGCCGTGGGCCCGCTCCAGCTCCCCACTGTCCCAGGCTATATTTCCGAGGTTGTTCAGGTTAACGGCGACGTTGAGGCTTTGAGGAGCAAGCCGCTGAAGGATCTGCAGAGCTTGAAGGAAGCAGCTGTGGGCGCGCTCAAGATCCCCCCGATTTTTGGCCACAATTCCTAGATTGCCAAGGCTAACAGCAACATCAATGCTATGGGGGGCGAGTTGCTCACGGATCTGCAGAGCTCGGCTATAGTAGTCGAACGCGCGGTCCAAGTCCCGGCGTGTTCGGGCCACAACTCCCAGGTTATTTAGGCTGGTGCGGTGGATGTCAAGGTAGTTGTCGCCTGAATCTGCTTCAATCTGCTTATCCCAGATCGGCTTTCTCGGTCGGTCTCCTTTCAGGATTGAGTCGAACGGCACCGACCGGTGTCCAATTCCGGGTTGCTCCGGCCCAGCGCTC